>CAVSTZ010000001.1:0-1862649 GCA_963731005.1 uncultured Conexibacteraceae bacterium
CCGGCCTTGAGCTCTGCTCGTTGCGCCAACGCGAACAGCGCCTCGGCGAGCGGCGTGTGCTGCTTGTCACTGGCATAGCCGAGAACTTGGGCGAAGCCTGCACGCGCCGTCGCCACGTTGCTCTCCACTTCTCCGTCGGCGTCTGGGCTGTGAGGATCGGCGGCATGGATCGGCTGGATGGCGATCGTGTTCAGCGTCGGATCGCCGGTGGCCAGAACGAGGCACATCGGTTGATCGCCAGGCTGGTCGGCGAACCATGCGATGTCCCGTTCGAACGCTGTGAGGTATGCGGTGCGGATATCTGCGTCGCGCGTGCTACCGGAACCTTCGGCCACCACGCAGAAGCGAGGATTCGCCTTCTCCCCGCACCCGGTCGCGAACAGCACGAGGAGGGCCGCGACCACCGCGAGGTGCAGCGGACGTCGATCACCTATCCTGGCCTCCTCGGCCGTTTCCTGGTCCCGTCGCCACTGGGCGGGGCGGGGCACGACGTCGATGAGCAGCTCGCCCTCCGCGAGCGGCGCGCCGTGCTCCGTCCGGTCGAACCGGCCCGTCCGAAGGTCGGGCTTCGGGTCCGCGTCCCGGCTCCAGCCCGCCTCGCCGCGTCCATCCTGATCGAGACCCGTGGCCGCTGACGGAGACTCCCCGGCAGGCGCCGCGTCCTTGTCGCGCTGGTGCGGCTGAGCGGGTGGCTGTTCGTTCGAGTGCCGGCGTCGCTCGGCGTGGAGGCGACGGTCTCGGGCTGGGGCCTAGGGCTGTTTCGGTCCAGGACCCGGTCGCGCAACGTCAACGCGGACCGCATCATCTGCTCGCGGCGCGCCCGGCGCGCCCGGCGGCGCTGCTCGCGATCCTGGGTCATCTCGGCGGTCTCGGTCTCGGTGCGCGACCCGGCGAACGACGAGAGCGGGTCACGGCTGTCGCCGCGGTCACCGGCCCCGGCGATGCCTTCGGTGACGGCGTCGCGGTCGTGGGGCACGTAGCCCGGTCCGCTGCCGCGGGCGTCATGATGCCGATGTCCGCCTCGATGATCCTCGTGACCATGTCGGTGAGGTCGGGCGGTTCGCTACGGTCTCGATGTCGACATGGCCGTGCCCGGCCAGGAGCGCCGACCGCCGCACCTGGTCAAGGAACAGGCGATCCAGCTCGGCCTCTTCGGCGGCATAACGGTCGGCGAGAGGGAAAAGGCTGCGGGCAGCCTCGTCGATGGGCGCCTGTGCGTCCTGTCGCGCGACTTCGGCGGCTTGCAACTGGGCGCGCGCGTCGGCATCGTACTTCTCCAACCGCTTGAGATGCTTGCGCGCTTCACGGTACGGATCGCCCACGCCCCGAAGACGGGTGAAGAGGATCAGCGCGAACAGCATCAAGAAGTTCAACCAGACGACGAACTTGTACGACACGTCCTCCAGTCCGCCGCTGCTTTCGCCTCCCCTCGAGAACCGATCGGCGACGCCGGTGCTCGCCGCGGCCAGGCCGGTGCCTCCGGGTGCCGCTGCGGTGCCCGTCCCGCCGGCGGACTGCTGAGCGCCCGGAAGCGCGCTGGCCAGTCCCCCGCCGGCCTGACCGGTCCCTGCCGTCCCGGCCGCGGGAGCGGAGGTAGAGGCCGCCGGGGCGCTCGACGACGCCGTCGGCGCCGTGGTGCTTGGGGTCGACGCGGAAGGGCTCGCTGTCCCCGAGGTCGTTGAGGCGGGCGCCGCCGAGGAGGGGGCGGTCGTGCCAGGGTTCGCCGATGTCGCTCCTCCGGCCGGCGTCGAACCTGCGCCGAGCGCAGCCGCGAGCCCTGAGCCGGAGGCCGATGCTCCGCCGCCCAGCGCGGAGGAGATCACGGACTGCCCGGAGCGCTGCTGCTCGGCGGAAGCCTGCTTGCGTTCGATCTCGGCCAGCCGGTTGCTGACCAGGAGGTCGTCGCGTTCGGTGCCGAGCACGAACAAGAACCCGGCGACCGAGATGGCCATCAACAGCAACAGGCCCCCGACGACGGCCCGTACCCGGTTCAGATCGGACGCCAGCTGCCAGAGCCAGATCGCGAAGACGTGGACGCCGAAAGCGAACACCACCGCGGAGAAGACGGCGAAGACGACACCGGCGCGGGTGTCCCCGATCACGTCGTCCCAGAGCGTCCTGGTCGCGCTGCCCTCGATGGCCGCGAAGGCGATGATCGCGAGCGCCCACACGAAGTTGCCGACGATCCTCGTCGACGGGCGCGGCGGCAGGTTCTCCCGCGCGGCTTCGAGCTCTTCCCTGGCGCGGGTGGCTTTGGCTTCGGCGACCACCACCCCGTCGTTCGCCCGCGCCGAGAGCACGATGGCTCGGGAGAGCGTGCGCGTCCGCGGCACGAGCGCACGTGCCAGACGCGTGCGCGAGACGCCGCGGTGCGGAGGGTCCACGCGAATGCCGTCGCTGCTCTGCAGCAGGGCCGGCGTGTTCTCACCGAAGTCGCGCGCCGCCGCGATGGAAGCGCGCCGTTGGATGTGCTCTAGCTCGGCCTCCGAGCGCCGCCCGTGGACGAGGCGTCGGGAGAACAGGATCCGTCCCAAGAGGGTGGTGGGCCATGGTCGTAGCG
The DNA here is from genome assembly GCA_963731005.1 of uncultured Conexibacteraceae bacterium. Classification (GTDB taxonomy): domain Bacteria; phylum Actinomycetota; class Thermoleophilia; order Solirubrobacterales; family Solirubrobacteraceae; genus Baekduia. The sequence goes on from CAVSTZ010000001.1 coordinate 2,561, forward strand.
CGCCGCGCTTGGACGCGATGGTGCCCGTGCTCGCCTCGGCCGTGCCGCCCAGGATCGGCAGGGTAGGGTCCTCGGTGAGGAGCCGACGTGGCTGCGACGTGTCGCCTGTGTCGCTCATGCGCTGCCTCGATCGAAGACGACCTTCCGGGCGTCGCGGTCGACGCCGACCGAGAGGGTCGCGCCTTCGCCCCTGCGGGACAACTCGTGACGCACGGGTGACTCGACATGCTCACGCAGCAGCTTGAGAATGGTGCGCGTGTCCCACGTGCCCTCGGCCCCTGCCAGCTCGGGATGGTCGGCGATGAGCGCGCCCACCGCGGCGGTATCGAATTCCAGACGGTAGTCGGCTTCCGCGTTGGTCTCGGTGAAGTCGGCCAGGAGCCGAGCGACGATACGTTCGATGTTCGCCCGGCGCACGACATCGAACGGCATCACGGCGCCCTGCAGCCTGCTCCACAGCTCCGGGCGACCGAGCCCGCCGCTGCCGTCCGGTCGCCGGGGCGCTCTCAGGGTGTCCCGGATGAGCTCCGTGACGCGCTTGGCGAGCATCGCGGCGTGCGGGTCGGCGCCCTCGGCGGTGAGCTCCTCGATGGCCGTCGCGCTGCCCATGTTCGTCGTCATGAAGAGGACGATCCCCGTGAAGTCGACGGTAAGCCCGCGGCCGTCGGTGAGGCGGCCGTCTTCGAGGATCTGGAGCAGGAGGAGCAGCACGTCCTCGTGGGCCTTCTCCAATTCGTCGAGCAAGACGATCGAGTCGGGGTTGGCTCGCACCCAGTCGGTCAGCTGCCCGCCTCCTTCGAAGCCCACGTAGCCTGGCGGCGCGCCGATGAGCTTGGCCCGGGAGTGCGACTCCATGTACTCGGTCATGTCGAACCGGCGGATGGCGCCGACGTCGCCGAACATCGCGGTGGCGAGCTGGCGGGTCAGTTCGGTCTTGCCCACCGCGGGAGGTCCCGCCAACAAGAAGACGTCCCGCGGACCCGCGGCGCGGATGCGCGGTAGCCCGGCTACCGCGAGCGCGGCGCAGACCTGGTCGACGACGGCCTCTTGGCCGGGCAGGGCGCGCCGCACGTCCGGCGCGACGTCGTCGCGGATCCGCTGACGGTCCTGGGCCGACCAAGGGCGCCGCGGCATGCCGTTAACCGCCACCCGGACGATCCGGCTCGCGGTCGCGTCGACCAGCGCCTCACTGATCGGCTTAAGCGTCAGCAGGCGACGGCGCGAGATGCCGCTGGCCAGGTTGGCGACCTCGTGGCTCAGCTCGAGGCGCTCGAGGATGACCGCACGCTCTTCGAGGGTCGGAGGGACGATCACGACCCGTTGGACCAGCGGATGGGTCGTCAACCCCCCGTCCAAGGTCGTCGCGTCGCCGGCGACGAGGAGCAGCGGATTCTGAACGTCGGTCGCCGCCGTGCGGCCGCGGCGGGCGATGGCACCTCGCAACGCCCCGATGACCTGGCGCCCCTCCTCTCGCGCCATCGCACGCGTCAGGATCAGGTCGGCGTGATCGATGACGACGGCGACCGGTCGCAGCGACTGGCGCACGAGTCCCGCGATCGCCATGGCGGACTGCCCGACGGGCAGATCGTCGAGGTGGTGTCCGGCAGGAATCTCCGGCGGCTGTCCCGGCAGGCCCTGGGGCCAGGTCTCGCGGGTGTCGCTGTACAGCGTCCGGAGGTCGGCGGCCTGTGAGTGATCTTCAGCGTGCAGACCGCTGATCAGGTCGTACGTGACGACGAGGATGTCGTGGTAGAGGCGTCGTAGCTCCAGGGCCAGGCCGGTCGAGACCGACTCGAGCCCGCCGTCGACGAGCACCAGGTCGTCCGTGAGCCCGGTCACCAACGGCACCTGCCCGAAATGGGTCGAGTGGACGGCTTGGTGGATCGCCGTCGTGGTGAGTCCGCGACTCGCGACGCCTACCGCCATGCGGCGCCCCGGGCGATGTCCTCGTCCTCGTCCTCGTCATCGCCCGGCCTGATTTGGGCCGCAGCGCCGCCGGGACCCACGATCTCGGGCTCCGAGAGGGTCTTGACCGCGGGCGTGGAGACGGCGGCGGTCAGGATCTCGCGCACGGCGCGGTTCTCGCCGTCGCAGTTGCTCGTGGGCCGTCCGTTGATCTGGTCGGAGCGGGCATCCAGGCTGACGCGGATCTCGACGACGGCGGGCCGGCCGGAGGCGCGGTCCTCGGCCTCTGTCACTTCGCACGTCAAGCGGTCGCCGGCGGGCGACTGCAGCGCCGTCTCGCCCTGCTCGACCCAGTCGGTGCCGACGACCGCGCGCATCGCGTGGTCGAGCCGCTCTTCCACCACGCGCAGGAAGGCGGCGGCGTCGAGCTCGTCGTCGAGCTCCTGCTCGAGCGCGTCAAGAGCGGCGGCGTCCGCAGCCGTGAGCATGTCCTCGGCGAGCTCGTCATAGCCGTGCTGCTGCGCCTCGTCGGCGAGCAGCGCGGCTCTGCCGGCGAGCGATCGATCAAGAGCCTGGGACCGCGAGGCGTCGCTCACGAGTTCAGCCTGGTCGACATGCCGCCGACGCGTCCGGGAAGATCGCCGGACGTCGTTTGCGCCGACGCGTCGGGCATCGGCCGCTTGCCGGCGCCTGGCGCCGTCGCGCGACGCGCGCTCGGTGCGGGCTGAATCCCGCTCCGGAACGGAACGGTTGACGATCTGCAGGCCCGTGGCCCGCGACGCGGCGTCCCGCACCGCCGCGCGCCGCCGTCGCTCCAACTCGATGCGGGCGAGCTCCTCCGGGCTCGGCGTCACCTGCACCTGCGTCACCGATCCGCTCATCGCGCTTGCCCTCCGTGGTCGCTGCCGAGCTGCGCCCCGAGGCGGGCGCGGAAGTTGGGGACCGGGGGAACCCCGGTGAAGCGCACAGCGCCCGCGCTGCTGACGTGTCGATGCAGCCCGGCCGGCTCGTCGGGCTCGGCGAGGACGTGCTCATGGCGCGAGGTCAGCAAGTGGATGCGCTGGTTCGACGACCCGCGCCACCGCAAGGGCGCATGGCGGCGGCGGATGTAGCGGCCGTCGACGAGCACGTCGAGGAGGTCGAGCAACTCGAGCGCGCCGTCGGCTCGGCGTCGCAGATGCTCGAGCGAGTAGCCGCTGTAGGACATCAGCGACAGGTCGGAGCGCCGTGCACGCAACGCACGGCACGCGGCGGCGATCGCCGAGGCCTGGTCGAAGGGCTCTCCGCCGGTCCACGTGACCCCGTCGGTCGCGTGCGCCCCGAGCTCGGCCACGACCTCGGCGATCGGCACGAGGGTCCCCGCCCCGGCGTCCCACAGCTCCGGGGTGATGCACTCGGGACACGCCAGGTCACAGCCGGCGACCCAGACGACCGATCGCGTTCCCGGCCCGAGAACCGTCACGCCGTGCTCGATCCGGCCGATGCGGAGGGTCGTGGTCATCGGTCGGCTCCCTGGTGGGCCCGCTGCCGCGCGCAGATGCCGCAGTTGGCGTCGGGATGGGCGAGGTGCTCCTCGAGCCCGGAGCCCTCGGCGGTAGGGCACCACCTGAGCTCGCGCTCGTCGTCGCGCAGCGCGGCCGTCCACGTCAGCGCGGTCGGCCGCTCGTCAGGGGACGCGACGCCCTGTTCGAGCAGTTGTTCGAGCAGGATCCGGGTCCGCGGCGAGAACTGCTGGATGCTCGGCGTATCCCGCGTGGGGCGGAGACCACCTCCGACGAGGACGTTGCGGCCGGCGGCGACGTTGGCACGTACCTGACCCTCGCTCTCGTCGATAGGAACGCCGTCGAAGGGATGCCGGCCGTTGAGGAGCACGACCGCGACCGTGACGGCGAGCGACCAGCGGTCGCCTTCGATGGTCGGCGTGTAGTCGCCGCTCGCCGCCGCCTCGGGGCTCAGGACATCCTCGGCGATGCGGCGCGGCGCGGCGTCGTGCAGCGGCTGCCAGGCATCGATGTCGAAAGCGGTGACGCGGCCCGAATCCGGCAGGACGGCGAAGTTGCGCGGTCCGAGGTCTCCGATAAGCCACCGCTCGGTGTGGGCTCTGGCCACGACGTCGCTGAGACGGGCCAGCATGCGCATCTGCCACCGCAGGGACACCGAGAACCGCGCGTGGTGCCGATCGGCGTCGGTCAGCACCTCTCCGAGCTCGAACGCCCCTGCGGGGAGTGCCGCGAGGAGCACCCCGGCCGGCGTCCCGGTCTCGTCCTCGAAGCCTCCGTGGAGCGTGACGACGCGAGGGTGGCCCGCCGGGTCGAGCCAGCCGCTGCGCGTCAGCCTGCGAAGCTCGGTCAGGACGGACGGATCGCGATCCAGACCGGGATCCCAGACTTTGGCGACTAGCCCGTCGTGAGCCTGCGACACCGTCCGGTAGATGCGTCCTTCGCCGCCTCGGCCGATCTCCTCCCCGAGCTGCAACGTGCGACCGGTGACGTCTCGAAGCAGGCGACCGTCCCGGCGCGACGACATCTCCACACCGTCCGACGCCGTCATCCCGCCACCGCCATGACGATTGTGCGGTCGTCGGCGCAGGACTCGTCCCAGCCGGCGCCGATCACGTCGTGGTGCAGGCTCGTCGAATCGCGCGCGGTGTCGACATGGGACATCAAGACGTCCAAGACGCCTTCGCGCGCACCCCGGAACGCAGAGGTCGGCCGGTCCACCGCGGCCGGCTCGAAGCCGTCGGTCGCGAGCGCGAGGCCGTCGATCTCGTCGTCGTCGATGACGTACACCTCGATCTCGTCCGCCCCGGCGAGGACCGGCGTCTCGTTCGCGATCGGCGAGGGATCGTCGAGGGTGAGCAGGTGGTAGCGAGGCGCGCCACTCTCCCTGTTCGCCCGTATCACGAGGAAGCCGTCCCCGACCCCGCCGAACGCGACGCCCTGCTCGGTTGCCACACACACCAGAAGCGTGGTCCCGAGCGCGCGCCGTGAAAGCCCTGTCATGGCCGCGTAGCCGAGTAGCGCCGCACGGGCGTGCGCCACGGCGTCGAGGACGTGCTCTCGCAGGACGCCCAGCCCGGAGGAGGAGTCGACGTCGGCGAGCACGCTCAACGCGCAGCTGACCGACATGCGGGCCGCCAACGCTCCTTCGCGGGCGGCGCCCAGGCCGTCGGCGACGATGAGGATGGCCCCGCCCGGGGGATACGCGGCGATCGCGTGCGCGTCCGACGACCCGGCTCCCGCGGCGGCGTGCGACTGACCGGTGGCGGCAGCCGCGAAGGTGCGCCAGGCTCGCTCGGCCATCAGATCTGGCCTTCCTGGAGGTCCCCGCGGACGATAGCCGCCGGGTCGTGCGTGGCTGTCTGCTCGGCGGAGAACGACACCGCCTCGAGCACGGTCGCGAAGTCCCGGGGTGTGAAGTCGAGGACGCGTTTGCCCTCGGTGACGATGTCGGGTAGCACGCCGTGCGGGGTGTCCTCCGGCACGAACGCCTCGATCGCCAATCGTCCTCCGAGGCACGCGCCGGCGCGGGCCGCCGCGGCGCGCCACGCGACGGGGTCCGGGGCTCCGTTGCCGTCGGTCGCCATGCCGTCGGAGATGATCGCCACGTAGGGCAGGTAGTACGAGCGGCCGCCCTCGGACACTTGGGCGCAACGGCGCTCCACCACGTCGACGGCGAGATCGAGCGCGACGCTGAGCTCGGTCACGCCGTCGCACACGACCTCGGGCGGCGGGGTGAACTGCGCCAACCGGCGAAAGCCGAACGGCGGTTCGTCCGGGCGTCCGGTGCGAAGCCTCACCTGGTTCTGGCCGACGGGCTCCGTCTCCGGGACTCCCATGGTGATCAGCGCGATCTCCGCCGAGTTGCGCAAGACAGCACGCCGCCCGAACTCCTCCGGCAGGTCCCGCAGCGCCTGGGCGATCTGCTCTTCGTGACCTCGCATCGTCCAAGACCAGTCGAAGATGATCGCCACCGAGAGCGGCCGCGCCACGGCGTCGAGGATGTCAGGACTGACCAGCGGGCGGGTCATGCGCGGTCCTCCGCTGGGGCAAACTCCTGATCCACGTCATCGTCCACGACTATCGAGTGTTCCCTTCCGTTGATCATTCGCGTAGCCGCGCGCACCCGGGCCTCCACGCCCACGGGGTGGGCCGCCAGCACGGCGACCAACGCGCCGCGGTCCGGACGCAGGACATAGCCGATGGGGTCGAGCGCGCTCACGACGACGCCGTCCCAGATCACGTCGGGGACCGGCTGTGCCTGCGGGCGGACCTCCCGGGCCGCGGGGACCGCGTCCTGGACGTGCGACGGCCTCGCCCTACCCGCTTGCGCAGGGTGTGGCGGATCCGCGCGCGTCGGCGTGGGCGCGATCTCCACGACGGCCGCCCGGACTGAGGCGGCGCGGACGCTGGCCGTCCGAGCCGAGGACTCGTGTCGCGCGACGAGCAGCTCGACGCGCTCGGCGAGATCCTTTTCGAGGTCGTAGGTGACGCACGACGGAGACGACGGCTCGGGCTCTGCGTCTTCGGTCGCGCTCGAAGACGGGTCGGGCTCCAGCTGCAAGGTCACCTCGGGCTTGCCGATGCGTCGCCGGCGGACCTTCACGCACGAGTACGGCACCGCCGTGAAGTCCTCCGGCGCACGCCACAGCACGAGCGCGTCGGCCGAGAGCAAGAGCACCGCGCCCTCCTCGACGGCTTGGACGTGCGAGAAGCCGTGCTCGCCGACGTCCGACTGCACGACCCGCCGCAGGTCTTCCGGCAGCCGCGGGGGCCACACGTTGGCCAATGTTGCCCGAGCTTCGACCGCGGGTTCGAGACGCGGCGTCGAGCGCGCGCCGCCAGCGGACGGCGTACCGGCCCCTTGCTGCGGGTCGGAGGGCGACTTCGGGGCGGGCACTCAAGTGCCCTGCCGGCAGTGGCTCGAGCGGGCGCCGCGAAGCCGGGCACTCCGGTTCTGCTGCGCGCTCCGGTCCGCGCAGCACTGGTGACTGATGTGCACGGCCTGCGCGACGAGGCCAGCAGGCGCCGGGATGATCGTGTTTCCGTTCACGTGAGGGAGGCTTCCTGCCGTAGTGCGCGGCGCGGACGGCCGCATCGTAATAGCCCTTTGCGATCGTTGCGACCTTTTCTCGTGTGATCAGCCGCAGCCTCGACCAACGGGGAGGGTCGGACGGCCCGATGTGCACAGCACTAAGCAGAAGGATTAGATGTGCTCCTGCCCTCGTCGGGGTTCTGGGTCGTCACCCTGCGCCGGTTAGTCCTTCGCCAGTATTCCGCGCGTCGCGCAGCGCACGAGCCGGGAACGCATGCGGCCCCGGGTCGACACGCGAGCCCTTGTACTCAAGCCACGAATGCGCGTGGAACGGGTCTGCGATCGCTCCCAGTCGCAGGCAGACGCGCAGGCCGCGCAGACGCAGGTCGAACCAAAGACCGAGGCAGATCGGCAGGCAGCGGGAGCTGACGAGCGGCAAGGAGGTCGCGCGACGGGCGGCGACCACCACACGTTCCAGCTCGAATCCACGCCACTGCTGCCGTTCGTCGCCGACCTGGTCGGGCCCGAGGTCCACGATCGGGCGAAGCATGCGATGTCCGAAGACCGCGAGCGCGGCCCGCCCGAGAAGGTGGATCACGGCGTGTCGGATGATGGTCCGCCTGGACACCGGCAGCCCGGCGGCTTCACTCCACATCACGATCGCCTCGAGCTCCGCCAGGTCCTTCAACAGCTCCGCCTGGCGGTCGTCGGCCGCCAGCTCGGACACGAGGCCGCCGTCCCGCGCGGCGATCTGACGCAGCAGTGCCGTGTGCTCCTCGGTCAACGTCACGTAGCGTCCGCGGATCGTCCACACCACCGCTCCGTCAGGCGAGACGCCGAGGTCCCGCAGCGCGACGCGTGTGTCGTCAGAGCTCAACGGGGCGACCGCACGCATGATCGACATGTCGGAGGAAGGACTCGAGGCAGAGGAGCCGCACCCAGCTGGAGGTGTCGTCGGCCGCTCGGTCGACGAGGTCTGCCGCGTTCGAGCAGGCGAGGAAGCCCTGCAACCTGCTCGCGACGTCATCCAACCGCTGGAGGATGGGATGCTCCTCCCTCCGCAGCAGCACGTCTTGCAGATCGAGTCGGCCGAGCTTCTGCGGGCGCCGGACGCTCTCCGGGAGGTGCCCGGCCGCAGCGGAGCGCAGCAGCCACTTCTCGCTTCGACCTCGGTGGCCCGCGGGCGCCCAGCCACCCGCCCATTCCACCGCGTCCAGAAGCTCGGAATCGCGGAACGGGCAGGCCCGCGGCAGGGAGGCCGAGCCAAGGGCGAAGAGCGCTTCGGCCGTTGCCTGGACGTCACGTTCGGCGACGTGGCGCTGTAGCCTGCCCCTGGGCACATGCTGCCACTCCCGGATCCGCGCGCGGCGGCGGGCTGCGCTGAGCCTGGCGATCACGCCGTCCTCCAAGAGCAAGGCGCCCGTGCTGCCGACCCGGCCGAGCGCCTGGGCCACTGCAGGGCTCGCCTTGGCTGCCAGCGGGGCGAGGTTCGTCGCGAAGGCCCCGAGCTGCGCGCGTCCCGAGGGTGCCCGGAGGATCCCCGCGGTTGCCGCGACGACGCCGCCGCGGTCCCGGACGGAGATGGCGTCGGCGAGGGCGAGCCCTGGGTCACCGACCAGGTCATCGGCGCCGTCTCCTGTGGCGACGATGCTCGCCCCGTGCTTGACCAGCTCGGTCGCGACGTCGTCGAACAGCCCGGCGTATAGGCCGCCCCGCGGGTGGGTGGCGCCTTGGTTGACCGTGTCGAGAACCGGGATGAGCGCGGCCCAACGGCCGCGCACGTGGGCTGCTCCGGCCCAGTCGACGAGCTCCTGGACCGCTTGTTGTTCGCCTTCCGTCATGACGGCCTGGTCGGTCGTGGCGAGAACGACCTGCAGGTCGAGCTCGATCGCGGCGGCGGCCACCACCGCGGAGTCGAGCCCACCGCTCACGAGCACCGCGACGTGGTGGTGACCTTCGACCGCCCTCGCGGTCGCCTTCTGCACGGCGGACCAGAAGTCCGGCGGCGTCTCGGCGCCGGGGCGCGAGATGGGACGCCGCCCTGGTGCCTCGAGCCTGGCCGAGCGTCGATCGACATGCAGGCTCCACCCCGGCGGCACCCGACGGATCCCCGCGAGCAGCGTACGCCAGCGCTCGACGCCGAAAGCGTCTCCCAGGACGAGGTAGTCGAACAGCGCCGTCTGGTCGAGCCGGGTGGCGCCGATGCCGGCGGCGACCTCTGCCAAGTCATCGCTGACGAGCAGCTGACCGTCTTCACGCTGCCCGTACGCCCAACAGCGCTCGCCGGCAGCGGCCGACGTGAAGATCTGCGGAGACGCGGCTACGGCAAGAGCCCGAAGCTGGGGCTCGGCTTGCTGTTGCCCTTCGAGGACTCGGCGGACTTCGCCCGGCCGTTGTTCGTGACGCGAACGGCGCTTCCCTGGTCACGGAGGACGCGACGCGGGCGGGCGGAACCTTGATCACCGCTTTCACGCGGAGCCGGCGCCTTATTGCTCTGAGGGGTGCTCATGGCGGAGTTCTACCACACAATCAAGAGCGCAGCGTGCGCTTAGTGCCGTTGGTCGCGACTGCAAGCGATCTCGTGGCCCGACCCGGGTGGTCACGGTAGTGCCGGCACGAGGCGAGACTCTCAGTGGCGGTCGTCCGCGAAGGACGGTGCAGCGTGTGTGCCGGCTGCTCATCGGTCCCGCGCTGACGGGGTCGGCTACCCACAGCCGTCGACCACGAGGTCGGCGACGACGCCGAGCGGGACGTCGGCGGTCAGGTCGTCGGCGGTGATGCCGATCGCGCCGGGCTCAGAGTTTGGCTCAAGCCGTGGGAGGACCGGATTGATGGCCTCTCATGAGCCGACGCCGTTGCGGTGTTCGACCCAGTCGAGCAGTTCCAGGCGCGCGATAGCCGATAGCCGATAGCGCTTAGGGCGCGAAAGCGGCAAGGCTTCTTACGCAAGCTGCGCGACATGCGGTGACAGCGTCCGAGTGCAGTCGCACCGCTCGCGCCTTGCGGAACAACTCGCGGACCAAATTGAGCGCAACTCACAGCAACTGACCCACCGCGAACCCGCATAGATACTGGGGCCAGCCCTCAGCGATACCCGTACTTGGTGGCTGGGGGCCGGGCGGTCGCAGGTTCAAATCCTGTCTCCCCGATCTGAAGGCCCGGTGCGACGGGAAGGTGCCGGGGGCGACCCGGAGCGTCGCTTAGCCTAGGCGTTACACGGGCTGACGTGTGTTGAAGGCATCTCCGGCGCACCGCTCGTGAAAGGCCGGTCTGGAGGCAAACCGCCCACGGACCGCCCACGCGGAATGTGGCTGACCGCCCACGCTGGTCTGGTCTATAGCTTGGTCGGGATGCCGACGACGAATCGCTTTGCGCGTCCGCTCGCCGAACTGGACTCAGAGGAGCGCGGGATCGCGGAAGCGGCGGTGAGGGCAGCTCACGAGACGTTCCAGCAGTTCGCGGATCGTCCGGGCTCTGGGTACTACACGGCAGGAGGGCTGGAACCCGAGGACGCCGCGAAGCAATTCGGACGCTGTGACTTCAAGCGGGGTTGGCAGACGCTTCAATGCCCGGTCGCCCGACGCTTCCTGCGAAGCCGCATTCCGAAGTCGCAACACCGCGCATCGTCTGCACTGCGCAGTCGTCAGCCCATCGCCATAGTCTCCGTCCCATGCTTCGGGGGCTCCGCATCAAGAATTTCAAGGCGTGGCGCGATACAGGTCCGATCGAGTTGGCGCCCCTCACGGTCTTGTTCGGGACAAACAGCTCCGGCAAGTCGAGCATCAATCACCTATTGATGATGCTCCGCCAGACGGCGGATTCGCCCGACCGTAACAACGTCTTCGACTATGGCGATGAAAACGCCGCGGTGCGGCTCGGCAGCTTTCGGGACGTCGTATACCGCCACAGTCTCCGGAACGAACTGAGCTTCACAACCGACTGGGAATTGCCTGCCGTCCTGTCGGTTCGCGATCCGCTTAGCCGTCAGCGCTACGTCGGTGATCGGCTGTCGTTCACGGCTGCTGCACGGCAGCCTGAAGGTAGGGCCCGAGCCGCGCAGTCGGAAGGGTTCGCCTACGAGTTGGCTTCCCGGAAGGGCTCGGTTCTCCGCGTGGCTATGGAGAGAGGCGAGTCCGAGTCACGAGGCAATCGATGGCGGCTTTCGGCACGCGATTACGACCTCAAGCGCCAGAAGGGACGTGCATGGGAGCTGCCCAAGCCTGTCCAGTTCTACGGCTTCCCTAGTGAAGCGGTCGTGTATTACCAGAACACAGACTTCCTGTCGGATCTCGAACTGGCCTTCGAAGAGCGATTGTCGAGCATCAGCTATCTCGGTCCTTTGCGGAGCCCTCCTGAGCGCCTTTACAACTGGTCTGGCAACGAGCCTGATGGCGTCGGCTGGCGCGGGCGAGATGCGGTGCAGGCAATCCTCGCCTCCAGCGAGCGGTCCCTCAATTGGAAGCCAAAATCTCCGCGGACGGCGTTCGAAGTGGTGATCGCAGAATGGCTCGTTCGGATGGGGCTTGTTCGATCGTTCTCGGTGGACGAGATCGCCCCGGATCGAAGCGACTTCGAAGTGACCGTTCGGACGCACCAGCGCTCAGCTCCGGTGCGGCTTACCGACGTCGGCTTCGGGGTGTCGCAGGTGCTGCCCGTCGTGGTTCAGTCTTTCTATGCGAAGCCTAATTCGACGGTGCTGATCGAGCAACCCGAACTCCATCTTCATCCGTCGGTGCAGGCGCAACTCGGCGATCTTTTCGTGTCTGCGATCACCGCACGCGAACATGGTCAAGATCGCAATCTGCAGCTAATTGTGGAGAGCCACTCGGAACATTTGCTGCGCCGACTACAGCGGCTCATCGCTGAGGAAAAGGTACGCCCCGATCAGATCGCCCTGTACTTCGCGTATGCCGATCCGAAGGGCGCGATCCTTGAGCGCCTAGAGGTCGATGAGTATGGGGACATCCTCAACTGGCCTCCAGACTTCTTTGGCGATGAGCTTGAAGATGTCGCGGTGCAGGCGGAGGTCGGGATGCAGCGCCGAATGAACCTCCGCACGTGACACGGGCGACGAACCCACCGTGTCTGGTAGTCGACACCAACGTGCTCAAGGTGGCGGAAGGCCTCCATCCGAACGCATCCGATGCGTGCCGAGCCGCCTGCATTGAGCTGTTGCGGCGCCTCGAAGCCGGCGCCATCGCCGGGGTTGATTCGGCGGGAGAGATCACGACCGAATACATCGTTTCACTCCGTGAGGCCAAGACCGCTGGGTTGGGGGTCAAGATGGCAAAGCGGCTCCACCGGCGAAGACGAGATGTCGCGGTCTGCCGAGAAGTCGAGCTGACGCCCATCGACGAGCCGCCAGGCAGCTACGAGGAGGTGCCGGAATCGCTTCGGGATTTCGACATCGACGACCAGAAATTTTTGGGGGTCGCTGCTGCGGACGAGGGTCGGCCGCAGGTCTTTACCGCTGTCGACAATGAGTGGTGGGAACGGAAACAACACTTTGTCGACGCAGGTCTCGATATCCAGTTCCTATGCCCCGGGTATCACCTGGATCGTCACCCTGCGATCGAATCTGGTTCCGAGAGCTAGCCATCGGATCGTTTGTCTTGCACGTGCGACTCAGACGAGCGGTCGCAACTCTCATCGGCCAAGACGGGTCGCGTTGCCGGGGCCAGAACGGAGTCCAAGCTGTCCTAACTCACCTGCCCCCTCAACCCGCATGAATGCTGGGATGCGCCTCAGCAGAAGGCACCAGGTGGAGATGGGGCTGGGCGGTCGCAGGTCAAACTTGTCTGTCTCCCGATGAGAAGGCCCGGCCCGACCCGGCGGGAAGGTGTCGGGGACGCGGGGCGCTGAAGCTAGGCGTTTGGCAGGAGCTGAACGCAGCTTCAGCGCAGGGCTCGTGATGAAGTGCTTCAGAGGCAAACCGCCCGTGAGCCACCCACGCCGAGCGGCGTGCTGGCTCGCGCGATGGAGACCGTCCAACGACAGTCGGGCTCAGTACGTCAGACGCCATGCAGCAACTCGGCCGCGGTGACGTCGAGCGCTGCTGCCACGCGTTTCAGCGTCTTGATGGTGGGGTCGACGTCGCCTCGTTCGATGCGGGCGTATTGGCTTTGGGTCATGCCTGCGCGGTCGCCGACGGCTTCTTGGGAGAGGCCGCGTTGTTCGCGGGTGCGGCGGAGGTTGGCCGTGAAGGTGTCGAGGTGCTCGGGCATCGGCGACAGCCTTGTCATCGGACGGGGTTGCCGCCAGTACATATATGTACTAAGCTGGCGGGTATGGACGCTCGCGTGAAGGTCACGGTCACGGCGATGGTGGCTGGCGCGGATTACGTCCTGGCGATGGATGCCCCGCGAGGCCAGCGGACGCTCGAAGAACTGCACCAACTTGCTCGCGCTGTTGCGGGCGCGGCGGGCGTTCTGGGTGAGCGGACGAGCGCGGTTTCGGTGGATGTCGACTTCTTGTCTGAGCGATTGGCCTAGACGGGCGCCGTCCCTATAAGTAGTTGCCCCCGCGCCGTTGGTGGACGGCCGGGGGCGTGACCCAAAGGAGCCGTAACTCCCATGAGCAGTTCGCAGCGTAACGAGGCGCGGACGATCACCGTCGATCCGTCCCTCGCTGAGGTTCTCCGCCTCCAGACCCTCTTGGTCTTGGAGCTCAACCACGAGCCCTTCGAGGACGTGCGCGACGTGGCGCCCGGTGAGCTGCTCGCGCTGGCCTCGGTCTGGCGGGACGCCATCAGCGTTCTGGACACTGTCGGCTGGCTGCCTTCGGTCGGCACGACGGCGATCGATGTCGTGGTCACGGCGGGTCATGTCGCTCAGCTTCGTCGCCTGCGCGACGACGAGTCGACTGCCATCCTCGATTGTCTCGATCTGCGCGACGGGTTGACGGAGGTCGATCGTCTGGCCGACGTCGACGCAGACATTCGTGGCTGGCGTCTGGCTGTGCGAGGTCTGGATGACCTTCTGCGGCTGTACGAGTGCGCTGCCGTGACGCGGGCGGTAGCTCGCGTCGACCGCCGTGTCTGAGCTTCAGCGCCCGCGTCTGGCGACGCGGGCGCCTTCCTCAACGTGTGAACGGAGGCGCGAATCAGGGGTGGACCCGCCTAGGGATCGCGCGTCCGCCCCCGCTGCGCCTCTTTTGCAGGGGTTTTGGGTCTTTCGTGCTGCCGACCACCCACACACACGATCAGAGCAAAGCAGGGTGTGCGGGTGGTCGGCAGCACGAAAGACCCAAACGGGGAGCAGGCGCAGCGGGGGCTCAGAGAGACGGAGAAGACGAGACGAGAGGGGACGGAGAACAACGAGAACAACGGAAGAGAAGTCGCAGATTCAAATGGGCGGGGCAGGGCGGCGCAGTGCCCGAGTGGGCCAATAATTTGCAGAGTTCGCCCCCTAGAGAGGGGCAAAAGCGTACACTTTTCGGCGGATGAGACGCGCAGAAGCTCTAGAGCGGTTGTTGGAGGCAGCCAACGAGCAGGGCGGCTACGTCAACGGCCCGCAAGTGGCGCGGTTGGGCGTCGGGCGCAAGGACATCGACCGACTGGTGGCTGCCGGCGATCTGCGGCGGGTCCGGCGCGGTGTGTACAGCATGCGTCACGCCCGGTCGCGTTTCGAGGACGAGATGGGCGCCTGGCTTCATCTGCAGCGTGACGTCCTTCCGTGGGAGTGCCGTGAGGAGCCGCGCGCAGTGCTCTCGCATGAGTCGGCCGCCGGCTTTCACGGGCTCGGCACCATCGTCGCGGGACGGCCGACGTTCACGGCGCTGGGCGGGACGAGAGCTACCGCGGTGGCTGATCTCAAGTTGCATCACATGCAGTTGCGGCCGCAGGATTGGTCCTGGGAGCGTGACGAGGGCCTGCGCCTGCCGCTCACGACGCCGGCACGCACGATCGTGGATCTGCTGCTGTCGGGCGAAGAGCCCTCCTACGTCGAGCGGGCCATGCGGGAGGCTCTGGCTCGGGAGCAGACGACGCCGGAGGCGGTGCGCGATGCGGCGCGGCACCGCAAGTCCAACAGCAAGACGATCGAGCGGCGGATCGAGCGGCTGCTGGGGGACGTCGGGTGAGCTGGGCGTGGCGCTCGCCGGAGGCCACGCGCCAGGCGTTGACGGCCAAGATCCGTGCGCGTCATCCCCAGGGGCTGCGTGGTCAGCGGCTGCGCCAGGTCGCCTATCGGCGCCTCCTGGCGCGCATCTTTGCCACGCAGCCGGAGCGCTGGGTGGTCAAGGGCGGCGTGGCGCTGCTGCTGCGACTGGATCCCAACCGGGCGTCCAACGACATCGATCTCGCCTACGTCGCCGAAGCGGGTGAGCACGCGGTCGCGCTGCAGGCGCTCGCCGAAGCGGCAGCGCGTGATCTCGGCGACTTCTTCGAGTTCGAGATCGGGGGCGATCAGGTCCACGTCGATCCTGATCATCCTCTGGAACGGGCGCTCTCGGTGCCCGTGGTCGCCCGTATCGGTACGGCGATCTTCGCCGAGTTCAGCATCGACCTGGCGTTATCGCGCGACGACGGCGATGTCGAGATCGAGTGGGTGCAGCCGGAGGCGACGTTGACCGGTGACCCGGAGGTCGACCAGACCGAGCCGGTGGCGCTGCTCGCGCTGCCGGCGCAGATTGCCGACAAAGTGTGCGCGTTGTACGAGCGCCACGGCGACGGGAAGTACTCGTCGCGAGCACGCGACCTGGCGGACCTGGCGATGATCGCGCAGCAGAAGGACGTGGAGGGCGACCAGTTGATTGCGCACGTACGGCGCGAGGGAGCTCGTCGGCGCCAAGCCGGCACGTTGACCGAGCCGCTACCCAAAAAGCTTCGGTTGGCCGAGGAGCAGGTTGTTGATTGGGTTAGACGCTGGGCGAAGGCCACCCGCGATGCGCCGCTGAGCTTCGACGAAGCGCAAGCTGTGGCGACGGCGTTCCTGAGCCCGGTACTCGCTGGCGATGCCGAGGGCATGCGCTGGCACTCCGCAACGCAGACGTGGGACGCGATCGAGTAGCTCGCTCGGACGACGCGCAGGGCGATCTTTGGGTACCGGCGAGCAGTGCAGGCGCTGGTTCCCGCCCACGTGACCGCCCACGCCAGCCCGCGAGCCCCGCAGCCACACGCTTCGCATCCTGTCTCCCCGATACGTGTGAAAGGCCCGCTTTGCGGGCCTTTTCGTTCTCATGGGGCTCGGCCTGGCACCGGGCTTGCGGACAATCCTGCGAGGTCGAGTTCCGCGACCGGCTCGATCATCGCGTCGGAGATGCTCGGCCGCGCCGACGCCAAGACCACCCAGATCTCTACTCGCACTACCAGCCGTCGGAGCGCGAGGTTGAGATCGTGAACGAGGCGTTCGCGCGCCGGCGGCCGCCGGCCGATGGAAGTGGCGCTGATCCTGACCACGGGCTGGCGATCGACCGTCTCTCGCAGTTGCCCGCTGGACCTCGGGCGTAGCCGAACAGCTCTCGGTGACTACTACCGGTGCTCGCTATCGGGCTTCTGCTGGAGCCACGTCAGGAGTGACAGGACGTGGGCCAGCAGCGAGACGACGGGCGCCTGATTCGACTGCGCGTCGTTGTCGTAGACCGTCGAGCCGTTCACAGCGCAGCGCACACCATGATGCGCTTCTCGGAGTTGCTGATCGAGAATCCGTCGCCAAGTCTGCAGCGGTGTGTGGTCGTCGCGCCAAGCCGCCGCGAGGTCATCGACTGGCGCCCGTGCGCCTACGTCGAACGCCTCGATCATGTTGGGCGCGGACTTGAAGAGGATAGGGTGGCGTTCGTCGCTACCTTCATCGCGCTCGACGACTGCGGCGAGAAGGTCCGCGATCGCGCCGGTCAGCTCAATCGCTTGATCCACCACTGCAATGGCTCCCTCTGGCCACCGCGCAAGATTGATGGCGTCTAGCGCGAGATCGAGGTGGGCCACCCGCACCTTGAGCTGGTCGTCTGCCGCCTCAAGCGTCGCCGGCGGAGACGCGCGAAGCCGGACCGTCTCAAGCCGCTGCAGCAGACCCTCGCGAGCCCGGACTTCGTTGCCGAGCGTCGTCGCTGGCGGGAGGGTGAGTTCGTCGGTCATCGATCAGGTTGTAACCGGCGGCGCAGACGACGAGATCGAGGCGTTGCAGACGCAACGTCGGCTCATCGTCCGTAGACGTGGCCGGGGCATGGTCGCAGAGTGCTTTCGCGGCGATACAGATCCTCATCAAAGAGGAAGATACTCAGGCCTCGGGTGTGCGATCAATGCCAACGTCGGGCATAGGCACGACAATGGCGCAATGTCGCCGTTCACGCTTGAGGCCGACTTCATCGGCACGCTGGCAAAGGTCCTGACCGATCTGCAGGGATACGAGACGCTCGCACACGAGCTGATCCAGAACGCCGACGACGCGGCCGGAGACGACGATCATCCCGGTGCGACGTCGATGCGTTTCGATGTGCGCGAGGACGCGGTCGTCGTGTCCAACGACGGTGTCTTCTCGTTCTGCGGTGCGATCGCCAAGGACTGCACACGCGAGACCCGGTGCGACGTCCACGCGTTCCTGCGAGTCGCATCTGAGACCAAGCGCGGACGCGACGACACGACCGGCGCGTTCGGGATCGGCTTCACGGCGGTCTACCAGGTCACCGACCGACCGGAGCTCATCAGCGCGGGTCTGCACATCATGCTGTGCCCGGAAGCCGCGAACGCCGAGGATCGCGTTCGCACCTGCGACGGCTGTCAGACATGCGATCGGCAGTCGGGCACCGTCCTGCGCCTTCCGTGGGCGGAGGTGGGCAGTGAGCTTCGTGTCGCGCTCGGACAGGAGGCGCGGCACGATCCCGACGGCCTGACCGACGCCCTCGCGGCGTCGCTGCGCGACGCTTTGCCCTTCCTGCGGCGTGTGCGGCACATCGAGCTGCTGCGCGAAGGGCGCCCGGTCTCCGCCTTCCGGTGCGAGCGGCACGACGATCGCGTATGCCTGCACGGTCCAGGCGACGATGTCCTCGAGCTGCAACTCCTCGTCGGCGACTTCGACGAGGAAGCCGCCGTCCTTCGGGCGCTCCCGGATGCGCCGATCGAGTCCAAGCGATCGTCGACGGTGGAGATCCTTGTCGGCGAGACGCTTGACGAGGGACGGCTGTACGCCGTGCTGCCCACCGAAGAACGCCTTCCCGCGACCGTGCTCGTGTCGGCCGACTTCTTCCCGCACTCCAGCCGGCGCACGATCAACCTGGACGATGGCATCCGGGCGGACTGGAACCGCGCGGCGCTGCGTGCGGTGGGGAACATCCTGGGCTCGCATCTCGATGAGCTTCCGACGCGGATCGGCGTGGTCCCGACCTGGCGGCTCATCTCCTCGATCCACCAGACCAGCGTCAAGGCAACCGATCCGAGCCTCGAGTCGCTGTGGGAGGCGATCGCGCCGCAGGTGGAGACGGCGCAGATCGCGCCCCGAGTCGACAACGTGCGGACGGCCCTTCCAGCGCTGCTCTTCGTCCCCGCTCCCGACGACGACGTGGCCAATGGCGTCCTGGCCGAGCTGGGGGTGGACGTGCTCGCTCCGGACATCCGCGAGTTCGTGCGCCCGCTGCCACGAGGCGACATCGGCATGAAAGAGCTCTCCGTCGGGACGTTGGCGCGCGCGCTGGACCGCGCCCCGATCGCGCTGGCCGCTCCCGAGCTTCAGACGCTGTGGGCGCTCATGAGCCGTCTGCTGGGCCGAGCCCCCGCCCAGTCCGTGAAGACGGCGGAGACCCTCCTCGCCGATACGCCGACCGCACCCTGTCTGGACGGGAGCCTGCGGTGCTGGTCGGAGATCTACCGTGGCGACGCGACGACGAAGTCCTTGCTGGCGCCCTATCTCCCGCTGTTGGACGACGGGACGCTCGGTGCGCACCGGCGCCTCGCCGAGCTTGCGGCGATCGTGCAAGTGGACGACGTGATCGACGTGCTCGGCGATGCTGATCAGATCGGGGAGCCACTGGGGCTCGTGCGCTGGTTCTACGACCGGCGGGAGGGCTGGCGCGAAGACGAAGGACTGACGGCGCGCCTGCGGACGCTGCCGATCTTTCCGACGCTCCGCGGCTCCGAACGCCTCTTCGCCGGGCTCTCAGATCTCGCCATGACCGACAGCAAGGCGGGTGCCTTCGTCGACGAGGCGCAGATCGCGAAGGTCCTGGACGTCACCGCGGGCGAGGACGTCCGCAAGCTCGCGACGCTGCTGAACGTCCCGCGGCTGACGCTCCAGGAGTACGTCGAGCGTCAGATCCCGCTGGCGCTCGCCGAGGCGGGCGACGGCGTGCCCGGATGGCTCCACGACCTGTTGCGCATGCTCGCCGAGCACCGCGAGGAGATCATCGGCGACCAGCGGATGGCCCAAGCACTTGGCGCGTTCTCCTTTGTCCCGTGCGGCGGGCGTTGCCTCCCGCCGTCGGAGGCGCTCTTTGCCAGCGACGCCACCGCGGTCGTGCTCGGGCCTTCGTGGCCGACCTACGACGGACCCCCGGTCGCCGTTGGCCTGCTCGCGGATCTGGGCGTCAGCGACCGACCTCGCCCACACCACCTCCGCGAGCGCCTTCACCAGCTCACCGAGGAGGCGCCCGACGATGCAGCGGTCGCTGTCGTCCACGAGCTGCTCCGGCTCATCGCGGGACAGCAGGCGAGCGCGGGGAGCGTGCGACCTGCCGAGATCCGGGCGCGCCTCAAGAGCGACTATGCGGAGCTGTTCACGGTCGCCTGGCTCCCCGCGGGCGGCGATCGGTCGCGCTGGTACTCGCCAGATGAGATCTACCGCTTCCAGCGCGAGCACCTCTTCCGCAGCCAAGCGGTCTTCCTCGACGTTCCGCCGCGCATCCAGACCGAAGCCGCCGATGTGCTGGAGGCCTTGGACGTCAAGGTGGAGCCGTCGGCCGCGATGGTCGTGGCCCACCTGCGGCAGTGCTCGGATACCGGAGCACTGGCCCACGCCGACATCTATCGCAAGCTCGACAACGAGGTCGACGACCCGGCGATCGCGGAGCTCCAGGAGTTCCCGAGCCTCCGGCTTCTCGACGGCTCTTGGATTCGCCCGGACGAGGCGTTCTGGGAGGAGCACGGGCTCGGCCAACTCGCCACCCGGCTCAACCCGCACGAGTGGAACGCGTGGCGACAACTATTGGAGGCGATCGGGGTTCGGGCGCAGCCCGATCATCGCGATGCGCTGCGCGTGCTCGCGACGATCGCGGACCAGGATCTTGATCCCGATGAACGCCGGTCGATCGTCGTGCGCTGCTGGCAACTGCTCGAGTCGTCGCTCGACGCCGGCGACATCGAGGCGAAGGAGATCAACGCCGCGCTTGGCGACCGCCGATGCGTCTTGGACGGTGACCAAGCGCTCCTGCGTCCACCCGAGGTCTACGCCGATGACCGTCCCCAGCTCGCCGCGAAGCTCAGGCCGCAGCTCGGGTCCGCGCTGATCACGCGACCCTCCGGGTCCTGGCAGGCGTTGCAGGCGGCCGGCGTCGCGCCGGTATCCATACGACTGGTGGCTGTCCCGACCTTTCAGTCGGAGACGGCGCATCGTCCGCTCGAGCGGCTCTTGCGCGAGCGTCGCCCTCAAGTGGCTCGTCTGTTGGAGAGCGCGCTGGGCAGTTCGGGCGTCGGTGATGCCTTGGTGCGGCTCGACGAGCTTCAGCTGCGCGCCGCACCAGGGCTATCGGTGATCTGGCGGTTTGCCCCGGATCCTCGCGTCTCGATCGAGGTCTCGGATGTCGGCGCCGTCTGGGCGCGCGAGCAGGACATCGTCTACGTCGACGGTGAGCTCGGCGGGATGCGCTTCGTCGACATCGCGCGTGAGCTCGCGTTCGCCCTGGGCGCCGATCCCTCGCATCTGGCGGTGCTGCGCGACGTGCTCGACCTCGAGACCGGCGAGGAGGCCGACGACTACCTCGACCGTCTCTCGATCCCGCGTCTGACGGCGCCGGTGCCGCTCACCAGCGCCGAGCCCGCCGGCCATGGCGCCGGCAAGGAAGCCTCCGAGCACGTCGCCGCCGAGGCTCAAGCACCGCATGAGGAGCCGGCGCCCGCGACGTCGGATGAGGTCGAGGAGGACGCACCGGGCGAGAGCGAGCGCGGAGGCGAGCAGCAGCCGACGCGTCCCCGAGTGACCGGCGGGGTGTCGCGCGGGGGCCCGTCGAGCGGCGGCGGGGCAAAGACCAACGGCGGGCCGCGCCCTCGTCGGCCGGACGTCCCGCCGTCAGAGTGGTGGCGCGTCATCGTCAGCGGTCGTGGCCGTGAACCCGGCGACGATCCCGGGCGTCAGGGGGTGCCCCAAGCTCGGCGGCTAGCGATCGGCCGGGCCGGGGTCGATGCCGTCCTTGCCTACGAACGCCGCAAGGGGCGGCACCCGGTCGAGATGGCGCACGACAATCCTGGCTACGACGTCGAGTCCTCCGACGACGACGGGAACCTCGTCCGCTATATCGAGATCAAGTCGCTCGTGGGGGAGTGGGGCCCCGGCGGGATGCCGAACATCTCTCCGCGGCAGTTCGACTTCGCCCGGGACAACCGCGAGAAAGCCTGGCTCTACGTTGTAGAGCTCGCCGAGCGGGAGCCGAAGATCACCCCGATCAACGACCCCATCGGGCAGGCGACGGCGTTCGTCTTCGATCCGGGCTGGCGGGAGCTCGGGGAGCCGCTACCTGACGCGAACGTCTTCGAGACGATCGTCGAAGCTGTGCGTGCGGCGCGCCGGGTTCTTCCAGAGCCGGGCTACGTCGTCGGCGACGATGCTGAGGCTGTACTGGATCTCGCATGGCCTGACCTGCGCCTGGCGATCACCGATGGCGGCGGCGGTGCAACGGCGGAACTCGAGGGCTGGCGGGTGCTGACCCCCGACGACCTCGACCTCGACTCGTTCTTGCAGGCGCTCCCTGAGCAAGAAGACATCCACGACCAATAGGCCCAGATCTCGGGTCGGGACGCCGCCGGCTACGCGTGCGGTCACGGGGACGGCCGAGCCGCGGCCGCACGTCCGCGGTGTCCGGCGTGAACTGCTGAGCCTCGTCGGCCCAGTAGTCGCGGACCTTGACGCTCTCCAGCCGCCCGAACGTCTTGACCGCCGCGGCCGATGGCGCCGGGGTCGGTGCCGGCGGTGCTCCGTCGGGGGTTGCGGGAGGGGAGGGCGTGGCGCCTGTCAGCCGGTTAGTGTCCACTTCGGTGCTCCGAACGTTAAGGAGAGCTGGGTTGGCTCGTCATACGCAGATGGTCGGAGGGAGTATGCGTGCCCGACGACCGTGGTGAATTTCCTGGTCTCGACGGCGACCGCGCGCCGGGCTCGGCAGGGTCACCACGGGTCGACCGCGAGCACGCGGTCTGCATCTCTGGCGATGCGGCCGCGGAGATGTGCGACACCCTCGGCCGTGCGACACGCGAGGGGCTCCGCATGGTGCGGAAGCTCGCCCTGGTGAGGTGTTCGAGCTCGTCCCGCCGAAGGACCTGGCGGCGGGCATCAGAGAGGGAACGCTCCGCGCGGCGACGCCCAAGCGCGGAGACGCGTCTGTCCTGATCAAGAACGTCAAGGACGGTCGCATCGCCGGCAAGGCGGACCTGCGCCAGGTCAAGCCGACCGCGCTTGACGTTGTCGGTCCGGCCGTCTGGCAGGCGATGGCCCTGGCCACGCAGCAGCACTACCTCGCAGAAATCTCGGCGAGGCTCGACGGCATCAAGGCCGGCGTCGACGAGGTGCTGGCGCGTCTTGACGACGACCGCATCGGGGCGCTCAGCGACATCGGCGAGCTGGCTGCAAAGGCGCAGGCTGCGGCACGCCGTGACGGGCAACTGTCTGAGGGCCGCACGGACGACCTGCGGCGCGCGGCTGCCGACGCAAAGCGTCTGTGGCACCAGATCGCGACCACGGCCCGACGCCAGTTGGGGCAGTACCGGGAAGGCAAGCTCCCGGGCGCCGACGTCGAGCACACCTTCGCGATGCTGACCCACGCCACGCGGGTCCTCACGCAGTGCAGCGACGCGTTGGTGGCGGTTCCTCACCTGACTGCCGCCGAGCTCCGGGCGGCCGTGGAGGAGGAGCAGGACCGTCTGCATCCGGCTCTACCCGAGTTCTTCGACCTCTGCGGCGAACTGCTCGCAGCGAGCGGCGAGTGGCGCGAGAGTCATGACGAATACGAGGCCGGCCGTCCGCGCAACTGGGTGGCACGACAGCTGCGGGTTCCGCCGGTGGGCATCAAACGTCACAAGGGCCGCCTCGACATCGACGTTCGCTTCCGCCCAGAGCTGGAGCCGCTCGCCCACGAGCAGGAGGAACAACTCCGAGGACTCATCGGCGGCGGGCACCCCGAGTCGCCGGCGCTCGTTGTCGAGGTTCAGCCCGAAGGGACGGTTCTCCTCGGACCTGCCCAGCCGGACGCAGCTCAGCCGGACGACGGCGGGCCGATTGCCTGAGACGCGCTTCGCGACCACCCGCAGCGGGCGACGTCACACGAACTGCGCCGCCGCGTGGCCCGACGCCCAGGCCCACTGGAAGTTGAAACCGCCCAGGTGGCCGCTGACGTCCAGCACCTCGCCGATGAAGTACAGGCCCGGGCTCTTCAGCGATTCCATGGTCTTGGACGACACCTCGCGGGTGTCGACGCCGCCCAGGGTGACCTCGGCGGTGCGGTAGCCCTCGGTGCCGGCCGGCACCACCTGCCAGGCGCCGAGCTTGTCGGCGATGTCGCGCAGCTCGGCCGGGGTGTACTGCTTCATCGGCTTGGACGCGAACCAGCTGATCGGCCAGCAGGGCCGCCATCTTCTTGGTGAAGACCTCGCCCAGCAGGGTCTTCAGCTCGCTGTTGGGGCGCGCGGCCTGCTGGCCTTGCAGCCACTCCAGGGCGTCGCGGTCGGGCAGCAGGTTGATCTCCACGACATCGCCGGGGTGCCAGAACGAGGAGATCTGCAGGATCGCCGGGCCGCTGAGGCCGCGGTGGGTGAACAGGATGTTCTCGCGGAAGCTCTGGCCGTTGCAGCTGACCACGCAGTCCACCGACGTGCCGGACAGCTCGGTGCACAGCTCCTTGAGCTGGCCGGAGATGGTGAACGGCACCAGGCCGGCGCGGGTGGGCAGGACGTTGTGGCCGAACTGGCGAGCGATCTCGTAGCCGAAGCCGGTGGCGCCCAGCGTCGGAATCGACAGACCGCCGGTGGCGATCACCAGCGACGACGAGGCGACGTGCCCCATGATCGGTGCTCAACCGGTATCCGGCCTCGGTCTTCTCGATCTGCTGCACCGAGGTGTCCAGGTGCAGGTCGACGCCGACCTGCCGGCACTCCTCCAGGAGCATGTTGAGGATGTCCTTGGACTTGTTGTCGCAGAACAGCTGGCCCAGCTTCTTCTCGTGGTACGGCACGCCGTGCTCGCTGACCATGGCGATGAAGTCCCACGGGGTGTAGCGGGCCAGGGCCGACTTGCAGAAGTGCGGGTTCTGCGAGACGAAGTTGGCCGGGTCCGTGTACATGTTGGTGAAGTTGCAGCGGCCACCGCCGGACATGAGGATCTTCTTGCCCGCCTTGTTGGCGTGGTCGATGAGCAGCACCTGGCGGCCGCGCGCGGCGGCGGTCAGGGCACACATCAGGCCGGCGGCACCTGCGCCGATGATCACAACGTCGGTAGAGCGCACAACACATCCTCAAGCACAGGAACTTCGGGGGCTGACCCGCTCCCCTCATCACACGAAAGGCCGCGAGCGGCGCGGCCACGACACTAGGAGATCAAGTTCATGACCGTCCTGCGCCTGGAGCACATCGGCATCGTCGTCGACGATCTCGCGGCGGCGACCGCGTTCTTCGCCGCACTCGGGCTCGAATTGGAGGGCGAGGCGTCCGTCGAGGGCGGCTTGGTGGACCGCATCAACGGGCTCGAGGGCGTGCGGGCGGACATCGTGATGCTGCGGACCCCGGATGGCAACGGCAAGGTCGAGCTGGCCAAGTACCGCTCGCCCGCGTACGAGGGCGACGACGGGCCGGCGCCGGCCAACGCCCCGGGCATCCGCCACATCCTCTTCGTCGTCGACGACATCGAGGCATCCCTCGCCGGCCTGCGAGCGCATGGCGGCGAGCTGGTCGGCGAGCTGGTGAACTACGAGAACAGCTACTGGCTCTGCTACGTGCGCGGCCCGGCGGGGATCATCGTCGAGCTGGCGGAGAAGATCGACGCAGGGCGCCCTTAGGACCTCGGAGTCGCCCACCTTGTAGGTCGGCTGATGCCGTCGGGGTCGAGATGGCCGCCGATCGCGCCGCGCGGCAGGTATGGGTGGCCGTCGCCGCCGCGTAGAAGTTGCCACTGCCACTGCGACGGCGCGGGGCGATGAGCGTGAACCGGGCGTGGGCGTTTGATGTCGCGGCGGCGAACGTCCGGGATCCGGAGCCGGTGCGGCGCAGGACGACCCGGCGACCGGCGCGGCAGGCCGCGCTCGCGCTGCCGCATTGGGCGACGCTGCCGATGAGGCGATCAAAGCGCTCAGGTACGGTTACGTCAAGCCGTGTTCACCCGTTGTTCTCCGGGTGGCGAGCGATGCCTGGGCGTCGGTCCCGTTCTGCCTAGGCTCGCGCGAGAAGTGCTCCCCACCTCCGCAATGGTTGATTGTGTCGAGGGACTCTGGTTGGGTGGTCTCGCACCGACGGGTGCCGCGCCCCGGAGCACTCGCTCCACATCGCCAAGGAGAGAGATGCTGCAAGCACGGAAGAATGGCCTCAAGCGCTGGCGCTTGGCGGGGGTGCTCCTCATGGTCCTTGCGCCGTTGGCCCTGGCGCCGGCCGGCGCCGGCGCCCAGGAGACCATCGACACGCCGCCCGTCGTCACCAACGTGATGGCGTCGCCGAGCAGCCTTCCCGCCGAGGGTGGGCTCGTCACGATCTTCGCGGACGCAAGCGACGAGGGCGGCGGGGTCTCGCAGGTCCAGGCCGAGATCACCGGGCCGTTCGGCGGGCCCGAGATCGTGTTGATGGGCTTCACGGGGGTGGGGCAGACCTTCAGCGGTTCCCTCACCATCCCGGCGAACTTCACCGACTCGCAGATCAACTACTCGATCAACGTCCAGGCGATGGACATCAACGGGAACAGCACCTGGGCCGAGGGCGGCGGGATCAGCGTCGACGCTGCGCCGCAGTTCGACGAGCGTCCCATCGTGTCCGATCCCTCGGTGACGCCCACCACCCTGCCCAGCGGCGGCGGCGCATCGACCATCCGGGTGACCGCGAGCGATGACCGGGCGATCTCCGAGGTCTACGCGACGATCACCGCGCCCGACGGGAACACGACCAACGTGCCGCTCGGCGGCATCAGCTCCTCCCAGTTCGAAGGCGTCTTCACCGCACCGGCAAACGCCGGGGCGACGGCCGCGCAGTATGCGATCGAGGTGACCGCGCTCGACGACATCGGGCAGAGCGCGACGGCGGACGCCGGCGTGGTGACCGTTGCTGCGGCGCCACCGCCGCCGAGCCTCGCGAAGCTGACCGTGAACCCGGGCCGACTTGCCTTCCAGACGATCCGCGTCGGGGACCGTCAACGTGAGTCGATCGTGGTGCGCAACACCGGGAAGAAGGCGGTGGGGACAGTCCGCGGCACCGTCGCCGTATCGGGTGCGGGCTTCGCCCTCGTCGGCGCCGGACCCACGGGCGTCGCGTTCACGTTGCGCCCCGGCGAGTCCAAGACCATCAAGGTCGAGTTCCGGCCCACGAGCGTGGGGCGGTATGCCGGCACGGTGACCGTTCGCCGCAACGACGGCGCTCAGCCCGGTTTGGCGGTTCGTCTCGCGGGCCAGGCGACCCCGAAGAAGCACGGCCGGTAGAGGAGCCACAGCAATGAAGATCGTCGGGACCCATCTGACGTACGCCAACGTCACGGCCACGCTTGCGCTGTTCGTCGCGCTGAGCGGGAGTGCCTATGCGGCGATCAAGCTGCCGGCCAACAGCGTGGGCACGCCCCAGCTGCGCGACAAGGCGGTGACCTCGCCCAAGGTCCTGGACGGTTCGTTGCTCGCCGCGGACTTCAAGGCGGGCCAGTTGCCGGCCGGGCAGCGTGGGCCGGCGGGCCCCGCCGGCCCGGCCGGCCCGCAGGGTCCGAGCGGCACGGCCGGCGGTCTCAGCGGCCTGGAGGTCATCTACGCCGCCAGCGTCGGCGGGGCGTTCACCGTCAAGTCGAGCGAGGCGCACTGTCCTTCGGGCAAGAAGGTCACCGGCGGCGGCTCGGTCATCGCCGGAAAGACGAACGCGACCGTCACCGTCAGCGCTCCGGGCGCGGTCCCGAATCCGACCTCGTGGTACGTGGAGGCCACCGAGCCGTCGGCCTCCGGCGAGGATTGGACGCTCTACGCCTACGCCGTCTGTGCGAACGTCGCGCCGTAGGCGCGGCGAGCAGCCTTCACGGGCGCGGCGAGGCCGCCTCAGTCGGGCATGACGTAGGTGCCGGCGAGCGCGCGGACCTCGGCATAGATGCGGTCGCCGCGCGCCTCGTCGACCACCGGCTTGCGGACGCTCGTCGAGCGCCCAGCGCCTGCTGCGCGTCGGTCGAGGACGCCTTGCCGTGCAGCTCGATCGCCGTGGCGCGAGAAGTCGCGCACGAGCGTCTCGAAGATCGGGTCGACGACGTCCTGCGGGCGTGCCGTCGAGCTGCGCCTGCTCGAGGATCAGCTGGCCGTAGGGGATGCAGCGTGAACAGCTGCGCCAGCGACTGCTGGAAGTCGAGGTCGGCGGTCATCTGCTCGGGCGTCAGCGCCGCGTCGCTCGATCAGCGCCGACCAGCGCGTCGGCCTGCTCGCGGAAGCGCGCGACGTTGGGCACGCCGGCGAAGCGCGTCGAAGACCGGGCCGCCAGTCGGGGAACGTGATCTTGCTGCAGGCCGCGGGTCGGGCCCTGGGCGAAGAGGAACGCGTCGTCGGCGGCGTCGCGGCGCTGCGGCGGCGCGTCGAGCGCCTCGGTCCCGAACAGGTAGTCGGGCAGGAACTTGAGCGTCAGCGCGCGGTTGACGTGGACGGTGCCCTCGAGCTTCGGCAGCCCGTCGATGATGTTCTTGGCGCTCTCGAAGTAGCTGTCGCGCTCGAAGCCCTTGGCCGAGATCACCTCGCCGAGCAGGTCGCACGATCCGCTCGCCCTCGGTCGTCACCTGCATCTTGGTGATCGGGGTGAAGAGCAGGTAGCGGCGGTCCTCGCGGCTCGCGCTGCGCACGTAGTCGACGGCGCGCGCCGCCGTAGAGCTTCGTCGCGAGCAGCCGCGCGTAGGCCTCGGTGAGGATCCGCCGCACCTGGCCGAACTCGGTCACGCGCTTGCCGAACAGGACCCGGTTCTCGGCCTGGGTGATCGTCTCGTAGAAGCAGTGCTCGGCCATCCCGATCGAGCAGAAGCCGAGGTTGAACTTGCCGACGTTGATCGTGTTCAGCGCCGCCTCGAACGCCGCGACGCCGGTGTGCAGGACGTCCTCGGGCGCGACCGGGTAGTCCTCGAGGTCGAACGCGCTGACGTACATCTGGCCGTGGACGACGTTCTTGACGCAGCTGGTAGGCCGGGTGCGCGCTGTCGGCGGCGAAGAAGACGTAGCCCTCGGGGCCCTCGACGTCGGCGCGCCGGCCGAAGACCGAGACCATCCCGGCCACGTTGCCGTTGCCGATGTAGTACTTGCCGCCGCTGGCGCGGAAGCCGCCGTCGCCGTCGGGCGTCAGGACCATGTCGGTCGAGTAGATGTCGGCGCCGTGGTCGCGCTCGGAGAGGCCGAAGGCGAAGACCGCGCCGTCGTCGAGCAGCGCGCGCGGCGCGCTGCGCGCGCGGCGTCGTTGTCGCTCTGCCAGATCGGGCCGAGGCCGAGGATCGTGACCTGCCAGGCGTACCAGTAGGGCAGCCCGTAGAAGCCGAGGATCTCGTTGAACGACCGCGTTGCGCGCGGTGTCCCAGCGCTTGTCGGGGTCGCCGCCGCCGTCGCGCGCCGGGGTCAGCAGCGTCGCGAACACGCGCTCGCGCGCGAGGAACTCGATGAAGTCCGCGTACCAGACGTCGGTGCGGACCTCGGCGGTCAGCGCGGTCTTGCCCTTGGCCTCGAACCAGTCGATCGTCGCGCGAAGCAGGCGGCGCGTCGCCGGGTCGAACTCGACCGCGTCGTAGGTGCTCGGGTTCAGCAGCCGGGAGGTCGTGGACGTCGTCGCGCTCGTCATGGCGCGAAGCCTCTCATGTCGGAGATCGGGGTGGTCGCACCCCGAGCGCGCGGTCCACGAACGGCCCCAGCACCTCGGCCAGCGATGCGCCGGTGAGCGCGATGCGGCCGTCGGGCAGGGCGGCGGTGCTGATCGCGAGGCGGACGACGACTTCGGCCATGAGGTCGGCGTCGGTGGCGGCCAGCTCCGGCCAGCTGGACTGCATCACCGCCGACAGGCGGTCGGTGGCCGCCGCGACGACCGGGCCGCCGCGGACCGTGACGAGTTCGAGCAGCTCGTCGGCGCCCGGGTCGGTGGTGATCGCGTGGACCAGCGGGTTGTCGGCGGCCGCCGAGAGGAAGACGTCGAAGGCGGCCGAGAGCGCGCGGTGCGGGTCCGCGACGTTGGTGGTGACCGCGGTCTCCACGCGCGCGACAAGCCGGGCGGCCTCGCGCAGGACGTAGGCCTGGGCCAGCTCGCCGCGGCTGCCGAAGCGCTTGTACAGGGTCTGGCGGCTCACGCCGGCCGTCCGCGCCACCGCGGCCATCGTGACCTCCGGCCAGCCGACGCGCGCGAGCTCGGCGCCGGTCGCGTCGAGGAGGCGATCGTCGGTGCTCGGCGTGATGACCCCGCCTTCGCCTTCGTCCCTGCCCGTCGTCACGCCGCGGTGACGCGGTACCGGCGCAGCAGCCGGTCGCGCTTGCGCACGTCGAGGTTCGCACGCGCCACGTCGCCGTCGTAATGGGCGACGACGCGCGGGTCCATGACGCGGCGCCACAGCGGCGGGAACACCGCCAGCAGGATCATCGTCGCGTAGCCCGAGGGCAGCTCGGGCGCCTCGTCGAAGTGGCGCAGGGCCTGGAAGCGGCGCGTGGGGTGGGCGTGGTGGTCGGAGTGGCGCTGCAGGTGGTAGAGCAGCACGTTGGACGACACGTTGTCGGAGTTCCAGCTGTGCCAGGGCTGGGTGCGCTCGTAGCGGTCGGTGCCGTCGTCGCGCTTCTCGCGCAGCAGTCCGTAGTGTTCGAGATAGTTGACCACCTCCAGCAGCGAGAAGCCGACGACGGCCTGGATCACCAGCCACGGCAGCAGCTCGACACCGAAGGCGAGCACGAGCGCCGCGAAGAGGACGACGGTCATCGCCCACGCGTTGAGCATGTCGTTGCGCGGCGAGAGCCACCGGATGCCGTCACGCTCCAGGCGCTGCGCCTCGAGCTCCCAGCTGGAGCGTAGGCTGCCGCTCACCGTTCGCGGCCAGAAGCGGTAGAAGCTCTCGCCCATCCGCGAGCTGGCCGGGTCCTCCGGCGTCGCGACCCGCACGTGGTGGCCGCGGTTGTGCTCGATGTAGAAATGGCCGTAGCCGGTGGGGGCGAGCGCGACCTTGCTCAGCCAGCGCTCGAGGCTCGCGCGCTTGTGGCCGAGCTCGTGCGCGGTGTTGATCCCGATGCCGTTGACACAGCCAAGCGTGAGCGCGAGCCCGAGCTTCTCGACGAGCCCGAGGTCGTCGCCGGCCAGCAGCGCGGCGCCGCCGACGAGCGCGATGAACTGCAGCGGGATGAAGGCGTAGGTGCAGAACCGGTAGTAGCGGTCCTGCTCGAGGTACTTGACCACCGAGTCGGGCGGGTTGGACGAGTCCTTGCCGATGAGCGTGTCGAGGATCGGCATCGCACCGAAGATGAAGAGCGGGCCCCAGAACCAGAAGATGCCCCAACCGGTCACCTCGACGAGGGCCCAGGCCATGAACGGCAGCAGCGGGACGAGCAGGCCCAGCAGCCAGGCGTAGCGCTTGGGGTCGGTCCACGTGGCGGGGTTGACCTCGACGAGGTCGTGATCGTGGGCGTGGGCGAGCTCGGACACGGGTCCCTTCAGGGCGCTTGACAGGGCGTCAACGTCGGCGGGGACGCAGGGTTACACGCTAGGGGATATGTGTCAACCCCATGGGGTTGACCGGACGGCAGGCCGTCAGTGGCGGAACGCCGCCACCGGCGGACCGCCGCGACCGGTGAGGCCACCGTGGCGTTCGAGCGTCGCGGTCTGCGTGCGCAGGTCGTCCAGGAGCAGGTCGGCCATGTCCTGGGTCATGCCGGCGCGCACCACGACGCGCAGGACCGACAGGTCCTCGCGGTGCTCCGGGAACGTGTAGGCCGGCACGAGCCAGCCGCGCTCGCGCAGCCGGTCGGACACGTCGAACACGGTGTAGCGGTCGATCTCCGGCTTGGTCGTGAACGCGAACACCGGCAGCTCGCTGCCGTCGGTGATCGTGCGGTAGGGCCCGATGGCCGCGACCTCGGTGGCGATGTGCTGGGCGACCGCGCTCGAGTTGGCCTGCACGGCCGTGAAGCCCTCGCGACCGAGGCTCAAGAACATGAAGTACTGCGCGATGACCTCGCTGCCGGGCCGGGAGAAGTTCAAGCGCGAACGTCGGCATCTCGCCGCCGAGGTAGTTGACCTTGAACACGAGGTCCTCGGGCAGCGCGTCGGCGTCGCGCCACAGCGCCCAGCCGACGCCGGGGTAGACGAGGCCGTACTTGTGGCCCGAGGCGTTGATCGACTGCACCCGCGGCAGCTGGAAGTCCCAGATCGAGCTCGGGCTGTAGGAACGGGGCGATGAACCCACCCGAGGCGGCGTCGACGTGGAGCGGAACGTCCGGTCCGCCGCCGGCGGCCAGCGCGTCGAGCGCTGCGGCGATCTCGGCGACCGGCTCGTAGCTGCCGTCGAACGTCGAGCCGAGGATCGCGACGACGCCGATCGTGTTCTCGTCGCAGGCCGCGGCGGCCTGCTCGGCGTCGAGGTGGAAGCGCTCGCCCTCCATCGGGACCAGCCGCGGCTCGACGTCCCAGTAGCGGCAGAACTTGTCCCAGCACACCTGGACGTTGACGCCCATCACGAGGTTCGGGCGGTCGGTCGACGCGCCGGCGGCGCGTCGGCGCTCGCGCCAGCGCCACTTCAGGGCCATCCCGCCGAGCATCGCGGCCTCGCTCGAACCGGTGGTGGAGGTGCCGGTGGCGTCGCCGTCGTCCGGGCGCGTGCCACAGGTCGCCGAGGATGTTGACGCAGCGCCGCTCGATCTCGGCCGTCTGCGGGTACTCGTCCTTGTCGATCATGTTCTTGTCGGCCGTCTCGGCCATCAGGGCAGCGGCCTGGCGCGGCATCCACGTGGTGACGAAGGTGGCGAGGTTCAGGCGCGCGCTGCCGTCGAGGAACAGCTCGTTGGTGATGAGGTCGTGCGCGACCTCGCTGCCCGTCCCGCGCTCCGGCAGCTGATGGATCGGCAGCGCTGCGGCACCGGCATCGCGGATGAGCGAGGAGGCGATGCTCGAGGCGTCCTGGCCGCTGGGTGGCGTGGTCATGCTCCCATCGAACAGCGATCTGCGCCGGATCGCATCACCCGGCGAGGGTGAGGCTTCAGACCAGGGCGGGCGACGCGGTCGCGGGGGCGTTCACAAGAAGCACCGGCCCTCACCGCGGTAGGTCGGGACCTCGTCGACGATCGCGTCGCCCTGCGACGCAGGTACAGGCGGTCGAAGCGCTCGCACAGCTCGCCGGCCTTGGTGTGGCGGAAGTAGACGTTGTCGCCGACCCGCAGGCGGTCGGCGGCCTCGCCGCGCAGCGGGGTCTGGACCTCGCCGGCGCCCTCCAGCGAGTCGAGCTTGAGCCCTTCCGGGCAGGTACGGGCGTCGGCATCGCGATCCTTGCCGCCCGACGCCGGAGGCCAGGTAGCCGCCGCCGAGCGCGGTGACGACGCCGGGGCCGGGACGCCGGGAGACCGGCAGCGCGAACATCGCGGCCGGCTCGAGGTGAAAGCTCGAGTAGTTGTCGAACAGCGTCGGCGCGTAGAACCCCGAGCCCGGCGGTCGCCTCGGTCATCGCCGGCTCGGTCGCGACGAGCTGCGAGGTCGCCGGTGCCGCCGGCGTTGACGAACTCCAGCGGCGCGACCTCGCGCGACGGCGGCGACCGCGGCGGCGCGGCGCTCGCGCAGCTCGGCGTAGGACTCGCGCTGCATCCGCGCGATCACCAGGCTCTTGACGCGGCTCGCCGGCGATCTTGTCGCCCAGGCCGGCGATGTGGCCCTCGTAGGACATCATCCCGACGAGCTCGAACCCGGGTCGGCGCACGATCTCCTCGGCCAGCGCGCGCGCCTGCTCGGGGGTCGTGAACCGGTGAGCGCTTGGGCGCCGATCTTCACCCGCCGACCGGCCAGCCAGAACGACGCGTCGAAGTCCAGGCACACGCGGATCGGCGCGGCGACATCGCCGACCGCCGCGTCGATCAGGTCGAGGTGCTCGACCGCAGTCGACCATCACGACCGGTGCGCCGTCCGGGTCCTCCGCGGTCAGCGCGGCCAGCTCGCGCAGCGCGCCGCGATCGGTGGTCGGATAGGCGACGACGAGGTTCTCGAAGCCCTGCGCGCGCCAGCCACAGCGTCTCGGGCAGCGTGAAGGTCAGCAGGCCGCTGATAGCCGTCGTCGCGGTCGAGGATCGTGCGCAGCAGCGCCCGGCAGCGCAGCGACTTCGACGCGACGCGGATCGGCTTGCCGGCGACTGCGCGCCAGCATGTCGGCCGAGTTGGACCACATCGCGTCGAGGTCGACGAACGCGAACGGCGCGTCGAGCCGGCGAACGCCGCCGTCGTAGCGCGCCAGCCGCCGGGCGGCGGTGAGCATCAGGAAGGCACCGGCGCGCCGACGGGACCGAGCACCCGGCGGGTGTAGTCGTTGGCGAACACGCCGTCGGGATCGAGGCGCGCGCGCACCGCCTGGAAGCGGTCCCACTCGCGGGTAGCGCTCGCGCAGCGTCGCGGCGGTCTGGTAGTGGCGCTTGCCCCAGTGCGGGCGTCCGTCGTAGTCGTCCATGATCTCCTCGAAGCCGCGGAAGAACGACTCGAACTCCATCCCGGTGTACTGGTGGGCGGCGATGTAACACGTCTCGCGCTCGTGCGCGGTCGACAGGAACGCGTCGTCGCCGGCCGCGAAGCGCACCTCGAACGGGAACAGGATCGGCAGCCGGCGGCGCTCGACCAGCGCCAGCGCGCGCTCCAGCGCCTCGCGTGCGTGCGCGCGCGGGAATCGCGTACTCGGTCTCGGTGAAGCGCACGTCGCGGATCGGCCGGCGTAGACCCGGTAGGCGTGGTCCTGGACGCGCGCCTCGGACATCGCCGCGGCCATCAGCCGGTTCAGCCGCGGGACCTGGCCCGGGAAGCGCCGCCCGGCTGCGGCAGATCAGCCCGAGCACGCTCGTTCTCGATCAGCCTGCTCCTGGAGCGCGCGCTTCCACGCGCGGCGTCGGCTTGGGCGCGGCGTCGCTGCGCATCGTCGAGCGCGTCATCGCGGTGCGCGTGTAGGGCCAGAGGAAGAACTCGAAGTGATCGTTGCCGTCGACGTGCTCGTCGAGACGGTCGAGCGTCGTCGGCCAGCGGCAGCGGCTCGTCGTGGCGGTGCAGCGTGTACAGCGGCACGCACTGCGATCGTGACCTGCGAGGCGATCCCGAGCGCGCCGAGCGAGACGCGCGCCGCGCAGCAGCGCCTCGGGGTCGGACTCGGCGGTCACCTCGACGACCGTCGCCGGACGCGGTCACCAGCCGCATCCCGACGACCCGCGTCGAGAGGTTGCCGAAGCGCACGCCGGTGCCGTGCGTCGCGGTCGCGAGCGCGCCGGCGAGCGACTGCGCGTCGATGTCACCCTGGTTCTCGAGCGCCAGCCCGTGGCGCGCGTTCAGCGGGCCGAGCGGCGTGCAGCGTGATCCCCGCCCGCACGGTCACCAGGCCGGACTCGGCGTCGGCGTCGATCACCCGCTGCATGCCCGAGGTGTCGACCAGCAGCCCGTCGGTGCACGCGATGTCGGTGAACGAGTGCCCGCAGCCGGCGGCGCGAACCGGCAGGCCACGGGCTGCGGCCTGCGCGACGACCTCGGCCAGCTCGTCCTCGCTGGTCGGTCGCGCGATCTGCGCCGGTGCACAACGCTGATCGCCCGCCCAGTTCTTCCAGGTCTCGGTCATCGCCTGTCTCGTGCGTGGCGAATCGCCGACCGGCGCCCGTTGCTCTAAGCGGCGGTTGCCGCGTGGACGGTGCTCGCCGCCGCGTACCGATGCACGCGCTGATCATGATCGGCAGGGCCGGCCTCGGCCAGGAAGACTTGGCCGCGCTTCTGGAGCTCTCGGAGCGCTCGCGAGGCCTGGGAGGGCGAGATCTGCAACTGCTCAGCGATCTCACCGGAGCGAATGCGGGGCCGTTGCGCGACCAGGGTCAGTACCCGGTCGCGGACGCCGTTGGCGATCTCGGAGCGCTCTTGCACGTCGCGGCGCTGCGCGAGCGTTGCGGCACTGCGGTCGAGCTGATGCAGCATCGCGGTCAGGTAGCCGCTGGTCATGTCCCTCGGGCCACTGGCCGGGAGATTGGCGGCCAGGCGGTCCAGTTGCGCCGACCATCGCGCAACCTCGTCGAGGCTCGCCGTCCCGATGACGTGGTCGACGTGCCGGCCGAGCTCGCTGAGCCATGCCACTGCGGTTTCGCGCTCGGCGCCGTTGAGGACGGCGATCGCGGCCCGCTCGAACTCCTTGTAGGGAGCCTCGAAGTCGACGCGCTCGGCGATCATCGCTGTGAACGTACCCCGCTGATCTGTTTGTTGTCAAGCACCTTGTCAAATATATCGGCTGCGAGCGCTCCGAGCTAAAGCGCGGCGACGGTGGCCGCCCGCACGGAGAACAGCAGCAGCGACGGTGCCGGATGGGCGATCGCCTCGATGATGTCGTCCGGCTCGTAGGGGCGGACGACCATGGCGGTGGGGGTGGCCGGTGCGCCGGTCCACACGCGTGGACCGTTGGCGATGATCGAGACGGCTTGGCTGTCGCTGACGTGGGCGTGCGCGCGACCCTTGAACGGCTGGGTGGTCCGAGACAGCGCCGGGACCAGGAGGACGTTGGCGCCGATGCGATCGAGCGTCTGCGTGACCGATGCGTCGAGGAAGTCCTTGCAGATGACGAGCGCGAACCGGAACTGGTCGGCGACATAGACGCGGAGCAGCGGTGGATCCGGAGCGGCGATGCCTTCCCTGCGGCGCTTGTCCGGGTCGCGCGGATAGAGGTCGCCGAACTCGACGATCTTGCGGTGTCGCATCCGGGCCTGGAGGCCGGAGACGAGGCCCACCGAGATGTTGGCGGGCCGGCCATCGGCAGGATCGATTTGGTGTTGGCTGCCGCAGATCACCAACCGCTGCCCGTCGTCGCGGTCGAGACGCCGCTGGATGCGCTGCTCGAGATCAGGGTCATCGACAACTCCGGCAGCACGATGATCTGTGCCGCGGCGTCGATGGCATCGTCGAACTGCTGCAGCACGCGGTCAGCCTGCTGCTCCTCATCGATGAGACGCACCGGAAACGCCGATGCCTTCGGTGGGTCGAGCCCGAATTCTGCAAGCTCCTCGTTCGGGATGATCGCCGCGATCGTGTCGAGGCGAAGGCCGATCTGTCGCAACGCTCGCCACAGGGTGAAGTCGAACTCGACGGCAAGCATGTCGTCGCGGAAGACCCGGACGTACGGATGATCGTCGACGTCGATGTTCATCGATCGCGGCGACGGCGTCCGTCTGGCGGGACCGAGCGTTGGTGGCCATGGCGCATCGGCCGCCGGGTACATGTCGCCGACCGTCAGTCGGTGGCGATCGGGCAGCTTCTCGCGCCACGACTGTGCGAACCCGGCGGATGCCGAGAGGTTGAGACCGAAGCCGACCGCATCGACCTGATGAACGTCGGTACCGGCTTGCGTCCAGGCGAGGATCTGGCTGCGATCGGCGTCGGTCAGCTCCAGCGTGTCGGGGCTGTCGTCGAAGTGGGCGCGGACCTCGTCGACGATCTCGAGGAACTCGTCACTGCCGCGCCGCGGTCGGGTGTCGGTGGGGCGGGCGTTCCAGGTCGTCAGCAGGAGGGCGGCGGCGTCCCAGCGGGTTTGTGCAGCGGTGAGCAGTTCCACGAAGCCGATCATCTCGGCCTGGAGCATGTCGTATGCGCAAGACGACTCACCAGGCCAGGCGCTTAGGGCGACAGGGCGATGCCGAGCGAGTCGGCGGCCACGACCTTGGGTGCGCCGTCCTCGTAGAAGGTGTCGAGCTCGGTGATGGTGAAGCCCGCGGTCGTTGAGCAGGTCGACGATCGGCCGGGTGAGGTGGCAGCCGCCGAAGAGCCGCTTCTGCACCGGCTCGAGGCGATGCTGCCAGCGTCGGACGCCCGCGTCGGGTGCCAGTCCGTGCTCGACGAAGTGCAGCGTCGCTCCGGGCTTGAGGACGCGGCGCACCTCGCGCAGCGCGGCGGCGACGTCGGGGATCGTGCACAGCGTCCACGTCGAGAGGGCGGAGTCGAAGCTGTCGTCGGCGAACGGCAGCGACTGGCCGTCGAGGCCCGCGCGCTGGACAGCGACGGTTGATGCCGCGACGCGCTTGGCGGCCAGCTTCCAGCCGACGTCGGCCGGCTCGACGGCGGCGACCCGGGTGACGGCGTCCGGGTAGAAGGGGACGTTGAGCCCCGAGCCGAAGCCGATCTCGACGACGTCGCCTTCGAGGCCGGCGCAGACGCGCTGTCGCAGCGGGTCGTTGGCCTTCATCCCGCAGGCGGCGTTGATGATCCGGGGGAGGACGTGCTCGCCGTAGAGTCCCATCGATCGATGATACGTCCGCCGCACCGGCCTGCGGAGGCGCCGGCCCGGCTCGCGGGCCAACCGATTCTCGGCAGGGACCGAGGACCCGGCGTAGCATCGGCCCCGACCCAGCAAGCACCCTTGCCTGCGTGTCGAAAGGAGGCTCGTGACGCATGTGCCCCGGCAGTGCCGGATGTCCATGGTCATCCACGCACAGAAGAAGGAGGAGTGGTGTTCACCACCATTCGTCAGTACCGCTGCAACCCCGACGACGCCCGCGACATCGCGCACCGGGCCGACGAGCACTTCGCCGATCAGCTCGCGCAGATGGAGGGCTTCATCGCCTATGAGTTGATCGACTGCGGCTCGGGGGACCTCTTCACCACGACGGTCTTCACCGACCGTGCGGCATCGATGGGCTCCAACGAGCTCGCGGCCGAGTTCATCAACGAGCACTTGGCCGATTTCCAGATCGAGCGCGTCGGAGCGTTCACCGGGGCGGTGCTCGTCAACCGCGCGGATTCCGACGTGCTCGAGCTCGTCCACGCCTGACGCGGCGGCGGGAGGACATCTAGTGTCGTGAGTCGTTGATTGTTGTGCAGTAGCGGCTGATGGCTGTCGAGGATCTGGTCGGCGGTCTTGGTCCAGACGTAGGGCTTGGGGTCGTCGTTCCAGGTCTCGATCCAGGCGCGGATGTCGGCGTTG
Organism: uncultured Conexibacteraceae bacterium; assembly: GCA_963731005.1. Classification (GTDB taxonomy): domain Bacteria; phylum Actinomycetota; class Thermoleophilia; order Solirubrobacterales; family Solirubrobacteraceae; genus Baekduia. The sequence goes on from CAVSTZ010000001.1 coordinate 40,957, forward strand.
AGGGCGCGGACCGAGCGGTGCGCGCCGCGGCGGAGCTTCTTGGTGGTCAGCTCGGCGAACCAGCGCTCGACGAGGTTCAGCCAGGAGCTGCTGGTCGGGGTGAAGTGCAACACGAAGCGTCGGGTGGGCGACCAGCCACTTCTTGATCGCCGGCGTCTTGTGCGTGCTGCTGTTGTCGAGCACGAGGTGCACGTCGAGATCGGCGGGGACCTCGCGGTCGATGGTCTGCAGGAACTTCTTGAACTCGATCGCGCGGTGGCGGGAGTGCAGCGAGCCGATGACCTTGCCGGTGGAGAGGTCCAGCGCGGCGTAGAGGCTGGAGGTGCCGTGGCGCTTGTAGTCGTGGGTCTGCGCGCTCGGGCAGACCGGGGCGCATCGGCAGGATCGGCGCGGTGCGGTCCAGCGCCTGGATCTGGGACTTCTCGTCCACGCAGAGCACGACGGCGCGCTCGGGCGGATTGAGATACAGGCCGACGACGTCGCGGACCTTGTCGACGAACAACGGGTCCTTGCGACAGCTTCCACGTCTCAGAGCGATGCGGCTGAAGCCCGAACGCCCGCCAGATCCGCGCGCACCGCGGTCTGGTTGAGCCCGACCTCGGCCGCCATCGATCGCGTCGACCAGTGCGTCGCGTCCTTCGGCGCGCTCTCCAGCGTCTTGGCGATCACCTCCTCGACCTTCTCATCGGTGATCTTGCGCGGCTGCCCCGGACGCGGCTCGTCCAGCAACCCGTCCAAGCGATGCTCCACAAACCGCCGCCGCCAAAGCCCCACGGTGTTGCGATGAACCCCGAGCCGGCCGGCAACCTGCGTGTTGCTCTCGCCACCCGCACACGCCAGCACGATCCGCGCCCGCAGCGACAACGCCGCCGCCGAGCTCCGGCGCCGCGTCCATGCCTCCAACGCGGCGCGCTCCTCATCAGACAGCTCGATCGACACAGCAGCAGGACTCGGCACGACCGAATCCTACTACCGCACAGAAACTAACGACTCACGACACTAGGCCGTCACCGGCGCGCAGGCAGGGGCGCGCCCGACGGCGCTCAGGCGATGTGCGTGGGCCGCGCGTGGATCGGGCCGTCGGCGTCGGCGAGCCGGCCGCCCGGCCGGTGCGATCGTGCGGCGAGGATCTCGGCGAGCACCGAGATCGCCGTCTCGGCCGGGGTGCGCGCGCCGATGTCCAGCCCGCAGGGGGCGTGGATCCGGTCGAGCTCGGTGTCGGCGACGCCGGCCGCGCGCAGGCGCTCGACCCGGGACGCGTGTGTCCGCCGGCTGCCGAGCGCGCCGATGTAGCCGGCGCCGCCCCCCAGGGCGGCGATCAGCGCGGGCTCGTCGAACTTGGGGTCGTGGGTGAAGACGAGCACCGCGTCGCGCGGGCCCAGCGTGCGGCCGGCCAGGTGGCGGTCGGGCCAGTCGACCACGACCTCGGCGTGGGCGGCGAAGCGCGGGTTGCGGGCAAAGGCCGACCGCGCGTCGCAGATCGTCACGCGATAGCCGATCTCGACCGCGTGCCGGGCGAGCGCGGCGGAGAAGTCGATGGCGCCGACGATGACCATCACCGGTGCGGCGGCGAACGCCTGGAGGTGCACGCGCAGCTCGGCGCCCAGCACCTCGCCGCCCGCGCCGTAGCGCCGGACCGCGCTCATGCCCTCGTCGAGGAAGCCGCGAGCGTCGCGGACGACCGAGTGGGTGAGTAGCCCGGGGCCGTCGAGCGCTCCGATCGCGCGGTCCTCCAGCACGGCGATCATCGCGCCGGCGCCCGCGCCGTCGAGGACCGTCGCCAGCGCCGCGGGACGGTCCTCCTCGATCGCGTCGCGCACGGCGGTGAGCGCGTCGCGATGCTCCTCGGTGATCTCGTGCACGAACAGCGCGACGGTGCCGCCGCACATCAGCCCTACACCGATCGCCTGCTCGTCGGTGATCCCGTAGCTGACCGTCCGCGGCGGGGCCCCGTCCAGCACGCGCGCGGCCTCCTCGGCCAGGGCGCCTTCGACGCAGCCACCGGTGACCGACCCGTCGATGCGGCCGGTGTCGTCGATCAGCATCTCGGCGCCGGCGTCCAACGGCGCGGAGCCGAGCGTCTCGATCAGCGTCGCCGCGACCACGCGGCGGCCCTCGTCCAGCCACCGCAGCGCGACGTCCTGGGACCGGGGGAGTGCGTCGGTCATGGCAACAGTGTCGGGCTTTCCAGCGGCGGTGGGGCGGAGCGGTAGGTCGCGGGCGTCGCGCTCAAGGTGATCGGGTTGCGGGTCAGCCGCGCGGCCGTGCCGTCGGCGCGGGGCAGCTCGACGATCGGGTCGAGCCCGAGCGCGTCGGCCAGCGCGAAGGCGCCGGCGACGTCGTTGACCGCCCGGCGGGCACGCCCGGCGGCGAGCAGCGCGGCGGCCCAGTCGGCCGCGTCGCGCGCCGCCAGGCGCGCGACCAGCGCGTCGCGCAGCGCCGTCGCGATGCGCGACCCGCGCGCGCGTTGGTGGCGAAGCGCTCGTCGCGGGCCAGCTCCGGCGCGCCGACGGTCGCGCACAGCGCCGCGAACTGCTGGTCGTTGCCGACCGCGAGGACGAGGTCGCCGTCGGCGGTCGGGAAGAGCTCGTAGGGCGCGATCGACGGGTGCGCGTTGCCCATCCGCGCCGGCGACGGCGCCGGCCAGCGTGAAGGCCGAGCCCTGGTTGACCAGCGCGGCGAGCAGCGACGACAGCAGGTCGACCTCGACCCGCTGGCCCTCGCCGGTGCGGTCGCGGTGGCGCAGCGCGGCGAGGATGCCGACCGCGGCGAACAGGCCGGCGAGGACGTCGACCAGCGCGACGCCGACCTTCTGCGGCTCGCCGTCGGGCTCGCCGGTGATCGCTCATCAGGCCGCCGAGCGCCTGGACGAGCAGGTCGTAGCCGGGCAGCGCCGCGCCGGCGCCCGCGCCGAAGCCGGTGATCGAGCAGTAGACGAACCCGGGGTCGGCGGCCGCGAGCGTCGTCGTAGTCGAGGCCGAGCCGCTCCATCACGCCGGGGCGGAAGTTCTCGACGACGACGTCGGCGTCCGCGACCAGCGCCGCGCGCTCGCGCGGCGCCTGCGGGCGTCGGTCAGGTCGAGGGCCACGGAGGCCTTGTTGCGGTTGACCGCCTGGAAGTAGGTCGCCTCGCCGCGCTCGTCGTACGGCGGGCCCCAGGTGCGGGTGTCGTCGCCGACCCCCGGCCGCTCGACCTTGATCACCGTGGCGCCGAGGTCGGCCAGCACCATCGTCGCGAACGGCCCCGCGAGCACGCGCGAGAAGTCGAGGATCACGCAGGTCTCCGAGCGCTTGCGCCATCTGGTTAGATATTAGATCTTCGAATATTTATCCGCAAGGAGACGCCGTCGTGAGCACCGCTGCCGCCCCGCCCGCGATCCGCCCCAAGGACTTCCTCGCCATCGACCACCTGCTCTCCGACGAGGAGCGCGACATCCGCGACACGGTGCGCGCGTTCGTCGCCGACGAGTCGTGCCCGACGTCGGCGACTGGTTCGAGGCGGCGCAGGTCCCGATCGGCGAGCTCGCGCCCGAGCTGGGCAAGCTGGGCGTCCTCGGCATGCACCTCGAGGGCTACGGCTGCGCGGGCGCCTCCGCCACCGCCTACGGCCTGGCCTGCCTGGAGCTCGAGGCCGGCGACACCGGCGTCCGCTCGCTGGTCTCCGTCCAGGGTTCGCTGGCGATGTACGCGATCTGGCGCTGGGGCACCGAGGAGCAGAAGCAGGAGTGGCTGCCGCGGATGGCCGCCGGCGAGGCGATCGGCTGCTTCGGCCTGACCGAGCCCGACGCCGGCTCGGACCCCGGCGCGATGCGCACCCGCGCCCGCCGCGACGGCGACGACTGGATCCTGCACGGCCAGAAGATGTGGATCACCAACGGGTCGGTCGCCGACGTCGCGGTCGTCTGGGCGCAACCGACGAGGGCGTCCGCGGCTTCCTCGTCCCCAAGGGCACCAAGGGCTTCACCACCCAGGACATCCACAAGAAGCTGTCGCTGCGCGCGTCGGTCACCTCCGAGCTGCTGCTCGACGACGTGCGCCTGCCCGCCGAGCGCGGCGCTGCCCGAGGCCAGCTCGCTGCGCGGCCCGCTCTCCTGCCTCAACGAGGCGCGCTACGGGATCGTCTTGGGCGCCGTCGGCGCCGCCCGCGCCTGCTTCGAGGCCGCGCTGGACTACGCCAGCGAGCGGATCGCGTTCGGCAGGCCGATCGCCGCCACCCAGATCCAGCAGCACAAGCTCGCCGACGATGGCGCTCGAGGTCAACCAGGGCGACGCTGCTGGCGCTGCACCTCGGCCGGATGAAGGACGACAACCTGCTGCGCCCCGAGCACGTCTCGATGGGCAAGCTCGGCCAACGTCAACGCCGCGCTCGACGTCGCCCGCACCGCCCGCCAGGTCCTCGGCGCCAACGGCGTCACGCTCGAGTACCCGGTGATCCGCCACATGAACAACCTCGAGTCGGTCGTCACCTACGAGGGCACCGCCGACGTCCACGCGCTCGTCGTCGGCGGTGCGCTGACCGGGATCCAGGCGTTCCGATGAGGACGGCGGCGACCCCGCACCCGCCGGTTCCCGGAACGACGCAGCAGCACGCGGTCGAGGCGCTGCGCCGAGCGATCGTCGCCGGCGCGCTGCGGCCGGGCGAGCGCGTCAACCAGGAGGACGTCGCCGAGCAGCGTCGGGGCTCAGCGTCGCGCCGGTGCGCGAGGCGCTGCGCGTCCTCGAGCAGGAGGGCCAGGTGACCTACCTGCCGCGGCGCGGCTACTTCGTCACCGAGCTGCGCATCGACGACCTCGACGAGATCTACGAGCTGCGCGCGCTGCTGGAGGCGCGCGCCGCACGCCACGCGCTGCCGTCGCTCGACGACGATGCGCTCGCGCGCATCGCCGACGCGGCACGCGCGTGCGTCGCCGCCGCGACGGCCGGCGACGTCGCCGCCGAGCTCGCCGCCAACCGCCGCTTCCACTTCGCGATCCTCGAGGCTCCCGGCCAGCCGCACGCCCTGCGCCTGATCCGGTTGCTCTGGGACTCGACCGAGGCCTACCGTGCGATGTACTACAACTCGCCGACCGAGCGCGCGGCGTCGCTCGACGCCCACGAGCGCATCCTCGCCGCGATCGGCGACCGCGACGCCGACCGGCTCGTCGCCGAGCTCGACGCCCATCGCGGGCGTGCGCTGAGGGTGCTGGAGGAGGTCCTTCGACCGCGCGAGGCACCGCCGACCTAGGGTCGACGCGCCACGCTCGGGTCGGTCATCGGGTGGCCAAGAAGACCACGACGCTTCAGCCTCGGTCCATCCATCCGAAAACATGGACGTGACCTGTAGCCGTGCGCAGCCGATGCGACTTGCGTTCGGCGTTCTTGGCCTGGGCCTGACCGTCTATCTCACGCGGACGGTGGCGGGCCTGCGGTTCGGGCTGCCTGCGGGCGCGGCCGACGACTGGCTCTACAGCGCGATCGAGATCCTCGCGACCGCGCTGGTGTGGTGGCGCGTGGCGAGCTGCGGCGCGGATCGCGGCGCCTGGGCCGCGCTGGCGGCCTTCGCGACCCTCTGGACCGCGGGCGATCTGGGCTGGACCCTGTGGCTCGACGCGCAGGCCGATCCACCGCTGCCCAACTGGACCGACGGGCTGTACCTCGCCGCCTACGGGCTGGCCTACGTCGGGATGGTGCTGCTGTTGCGCCGCCGCGTGGACGGGATCCGGACGTCGGTCTGGCTGGACGGCCTGATCGGTGGCTTCGCGCTGGGCGCGGTCTGCGCCGCGGCGTTCCTGGAGCCCGTGCTCGGCTCGGCCGCCGGCTCGCGCTCGGCGATGGTCGTGACGCTGGCCTATCCGCTGCTCGACGTCGCGCTGCTGTGCGTCGTCGGCGTCGCGTTCGGGGTCGGCGACTGGCGGCCGGGGCCGCGGTGGATCGCGCTCGGGCTCTCGCTGGCGATCTGTGCCGTGGGCGACGCGGCCTTCAGCTGGCAGCACGCGATCGGCGACTACAGCGCGCTGTCGGCGGTCAACGGGACCTGGCCGACGGCACTGGCGGTGCTCGCCGCGGCGGCCTGGCTGCCCGAGGGCCGGCGGCGCGAGACGCGCCTGGTCGACGGGGTCTTCGCCGTCCCGGCGGTGTTTGCCGCCACGGCGCTCGGCGTCCTCGTGTGGTCGCAGTTCCACACCATCGGCGGGCTCGCGGTGGTCGCCGCGGCGGCCTCGCTGGTCACCGTCGGCCTGCGCGCCTGGCTGACCCATCGCGAGAACCTGACGTTGCTGCGCCAGAGTCGTCAGGAGGCGCTGGAGGACGGGCTCACCGGCCTGGCCAACCGCCGGCGGCTGATGCTCGACCTCGCACGCATGCTGGACCGTGGGGGTGACGAGCCCGCGACGTTGGTGTTCTTCGACCTCGACGGCTTCAAGGGCTACAACGACAACTTCGGTCACGGCGCGGGCGACACGTTGCTCACGCGCCTGGCCTGCGCGCTGTCGGCCGCGGTCGCCGGTGTGGGCACGGCCTACCGCCTGGGTGGCGACGAGTTCTGCGTGCTCTTCGACGGTGACCTGATGCTCGAGGACGCGGCGGTCGCGCGCGCCGTCGCCGCGCTCGTCGAGATCGGCGAGGGCTTCTCGATCTCCAGCTCCTATGGGCTGGTCTCGCTCCCGCACGAGGCGTCGACCCCGAGCGCCGCCCTGCAGTTGGCCGACAACCGCATGTACGGGCACAAGAGCTCGCAGCGCGGATCGCCCGGAAGCCAAGGCCGCGACCTGCTGATGCAGGTCCTGCGCGAGCGTGAGCCCGAGCTCGAGGAGCACGTCGACGACGTCGGCCTGCTGGCGCTGGCCGTCGGTCGGCGGCTCGGGCTCGACGGCGAGGCGCTCGACGAGATCGCGCGTGCCGCCGAGCTGCACGACGTGGGCAAGATCGCCGTGCCCGAGGCGATCCTGCGCAAGCCGGGGCCGCTCGACGACGCCGAGTGGGAGGTGATGCGCCGCCACACGATCGTCGGCGAGCGCATCCTCGCCGCGGCGCCCTCGCTGCGACCGGTCGGTCGGTTGGTCCGCTCCAGCCATGAGCGCTGGGACGGCAACGGCTACCCGGACGGGCTGGCCGGCGAGCGGATCCCGCTCGGCGCCCGGATCATCGCCGTCTGCGACGCCTTCGACGCGATGCGCCAGGCCCGCCCGTACGCGGCATCGATGTCGGAGGCCGAGGCGCTGGCCGAGTTGCGCCGCTGCTCGGGCACGCAGTTCGACCCCTCGGTCGTCGAGGTGTTTGCCGTGGTGCTGAAGGACGGCGCCGGCATCACCTTGCGCGTGGCGTAGTTTCAGACGACCTATCGCGCACGAGGGTGCGACCCGGCTCGTGGGTGCTGTAACCGTCGCCGCACATGGCAATATCGGCGACGATGGACTTGACCTCCCACGCGCAACTGCAGCAATGGCTGATCTCCGTCCTGGGTTCGATGGGCGGCGCCGCGCCACGGGCCGCAGCGTTGGACCGGATCGATGCCATCTACGGCGCGTCTCTCACCCCGGACGACCGCGATCCGTCGCCGTCGCGGTCGTTCGAGCCGAAGTGGCGCAATCGCGTGTCGTGGCAGCGCGACAAGATGGTCAGGGCCGGGCTGCTTGACAGCTTCGCGGGGCGCGGCACCCCCTGGAGGCTCACGGAACTCGGCTGGGTCGAGTACGAGGAAATGCAGCCGCCGCCTCTATCAAGTGATGCGCTGATCAACTTCAAGCCGAAGGACGACTCGGATTACAGCGCGCGGATCGTAGGCCGGACGCTGACGAAGCGTCGCTCGCACGAGACGCTCATCGCGGATTTCGGGGTGCTGTGCATGAAGCGGCATTTCGTCGCGGACACCGGCGTCCATCCACGTGATCTCGTCCTGCGCCGTGGCACGGAGCAGTGGCTGGTCGAGGCGAAGGTCTTGCACATGGGCAACGCGACGGACGCGGTGCGCGCCGCGCTGGCTCAGTTGCTCATGTACCAGCACTTTCTGCACACCGACGTCATGCCGCATCTGGTTGCGCTGTTCAGCGAGCCGATCGGACACGCTTACGTCAGCTTCCTCGAGCAGCACGACGTGATCTCCGTCTGGCGATCAGGCAGCGGCTGGGAAGCGTCGAGCGGCGGTGCGGCACTCGTCGGCTCGTAGCATGGCCACGTTGGCGATCGTCATCTGCGGGTCCTTGACCCACGACACCAGATGCCGCAGTACGCGACCGCCGACGGCAAGGGCAGCCACGTGCCGGCGCAGGCGGCCAAGGACCCCAAGTCGGGCCGGCCGCAGAGCAATCCCGCCCGCCAGATCTGGATCAGCGAGACCGCGCTGACCACGGCGCTCAACACCTCGTTCTTTGCTTCGAGCGTCGGCCTCTTTGCCATCGTCATGGGTCTCGCGCTGCTGCTCAGCGGCATCGGCTTCATCGTCCTTGCCGCCGGGCTGCTCGGTCCCGAGGGCCTGCGCCGCCGGACCGTCGCCACACCGCCGCGCGCCGGCGAGCCGGCCGCGGTCTAGCGGGACCTCCCGCCGCGCCGGCCGCCCCCGCCGCCCGCGGGAACGGAGACGGCGAGGACGGCCGCCGCGGCGAGGGGGTGCCTCGGTGGCGTTGGCGTTAGGTCACCCTACGCAAAATTAGGGTGCCCTACCTATCCGCGTGAAATCCGTTATGTTGCCCCGGTCGTTAGGGCCACCTAACGATGGCGGACAAACAGCGGGAACGGAGCGCGGGAACGCCCAACCAAGGACTAGGAGCACCACATGACACGCACCATCACGAGAGGGGCGCGCCGCCGGACGGGCGCGCTGGCGGCCGTCGGCGCGGTTGCCGTCACCGCGCTCGCCGGATCGGCCCCGGCGCTCGCCGCATCGTTCGACGTCGGGTCGGCGAACCTGACCTGGAGCGTGCCGCACGAGCCCTCGCCGGGTACCGGCACGTTGTCGAACTACGCCACCACGATCGGGCACGGCAGCGTCGGCGCGACCGCACCCGCCACGGGCACGACGATCACCGCGACGAGCCTGCCGCTGGCGGCGGTCGGCGCCAAGTACGCCTTCGGCTTCCCGGGCACGACGAGCGGGACCCCGGCCACGCCGGCGGGCGCGACGGGCACCTATGACCCCGTGGCCAAGACCGGCGCGATCAACTTCGCCGGCACGCTGACGTTCACCGCCCACGACGGCACGTTCTTCAGCGTCGTCAACCCGCGGTTGCAGTTCGACGCGCCCCAGTCGATCCGGCTGATCGCCAACGGCAAGGTGGCCGCCGGCACGGTCGGCTCCAGCGACCCGCCGGTCGACTACGGCACCGCGGCGGCCCGCCAGACGGTCTTCGCCCTCAACGGCGCGGCGGCGACCACCACGGAGAACCCGGACGGCTCGTACACCATCAGCAACCTCGCCCCGTCGGGCACGCCGGCGGCGACGCCGACCGGCTACCTGAGCACCTCGGGCCCGTTCGACGGCATCCGCCCATGGTTCACGATCGATCGCCCGAACCAGCTGTTCTCGGTGACGTTCGCGCCCAAGACGGTCGACCCCGAGCCCGACCCGGATCCGGACCCGCCGGTCGGCTCCGACCAGAACCTGACCGTCAACGGCTCGGTCTCCGACGCGCTGAGCCTCACGCTCAACGCCACGAGCACCAGCCTCGGCAGCTTCGTGCCGGGCGTGGCCGCCAACTACGACGCATCGGTGACCGGCATGGCGACGTCGACCGGCCCGTCGGTGCTGACGGTCAAGGACGGGGGCGCCAACCCGGGCTTCCTGCTCAACGGCGCGACGCCGCTGGCCTCGGCGCTGAAGGTCTGCGCGACCAGCAGCGCGTCGCCGACCTGCTCGTACTCGTCGCTGGGCGGCGCCTCGCAGCAGTTGCTCGGCTTCGCGTCGAGCACCGCCGCGACGCCGCTGACCGTCGGGTTGCGCCAGGCGATCGGCGCCGGGGATGCGCTGACCGCGGGCACCTACGGCAAGTCGCTGACGTTCACGCTGTCGGCCGGCACGCCGTAGCGGGGTGGCGATCCGGAGCACACGTCTGACCCGGATCGTCGGGCTGACCGGGGCGGTGCTTGCGCTGAGCGCGGGCGCCGCCCCGGCGCGCCCTGTTGCCCTGTGGGGCTGTCATGGCCCGCTCGGCCAACCGCTCGGCGCCGCCGGGCTGGTCGCCGCGCAGGCCGGCGACGGCATGAGCTTCGCGGCCGCCGGCGCGTGCGCGGGCGCGACCGGGCTGGTCGCGTCGTTCGCGCGCGCCGATCCGGCCGGGGGCTCGGCCGCGAGCTGGCGCGCGAGTGCGCCCGACCACACCATCTTGCAGGGCGCGCGCGTGGCGCGGGCGATCACCACGGCGGCGGGTCCGTACGGGACGGGCACGCCGCAGCGCTGGGTGGTGCATGCCGACGGCGGGCCCCCGATCGAGTCCATCAACTTGCTCGACGTCTGGGCCACGCCGCCCGGGGCTGTCGCCGGAGCCGCGAGCGGCGCGTCGGTCACCGCCGGCGTCGACTGCCCCCGGCCGGTGGGCGAGCGGTGCACGGCTGCTGCGCCCGGCGCGGTGACGATCGGCGCGCTCGTGCTCGACGTCGACGACCCGGCGCCGCCGCGCGGATCGGTCGGCGGGCTGCGCAGCCCGGTGCGCGGCGGCCTCACGCTGGAGGTCGACGCGACCGACGAGGGCGTCGGGCTCGCGACGGCGCGCGCGATCGTCGACGGCGCGCCGCTCGCCCAGGTCGCGCTCGACGCCGGCTGCGCCGCCGACCTCGACGCCGCGACCCCGACGCCCGACGTCCCGCTCGCCGGCTGCGCGCGCCGGGTCGCGCGCGTGCCGCTGGCACTGGACCTCGGTGGCCTCGCGGTGGGTGTCCATCATCTTGCGGTGCGCGTCGCCGACGCGGCGGGCAACGAGGCCGACGCCTATGACGGTGAGATTGCGATCGCGGGCCCCGACCCGCCCTTCACGCCGTCGGTCACGCTGAAGGTCGGCGACCCGCGCCCGGCCGCGACGGGCTCGGGCGCGGTGGGCGCCAACTCGACGCCAGCGGCCGGGACGGTCCCGCAGTGCCTGCGGCCGCAGCTCTCGATGGCGCTCGACCAACGGCCGCTGCGCGTGGCGCACGGCCGTCCGGTGCTGCGCGCGGGTGGTCGCTACCGCTTCCGCGGACGGCTCACCTGCCGCGCGGGCAGCGTGCGCCACAGTGCCGCGCGCGGCGTTCCGGTCGAGCTGCTCAACCGTGTCGGGCGGCGCACGTTCGGGGTGACGGGCGCGACGACCACGACCGGCGGGCGGTTGACGATGATCTTGTCCTACCGATCGTCGCGCACGCTCATCTTCCGCCATCGTTCGACAAGAGGGAGCAGTCAGGTGCGCATGTCGATCACGGTCGTGCGGAGGTGGTCGCGATGAGGCGTCGCATGGCTCGCGGGACGCTCGTCGCGGTGGTCGTGCTCGCCGCGGCCTCGGCGCCGACCGGCGCCGAGGAGACCGGGATCAGCGGGCAGGTCGAGAGCACCGTCGAGCTGTCGCTGGCCCAACCGGCGCCCGATCGCGTCGAGGCGACGGTCACCGCGACCGTCGGCGACACCCGGCTGAGCGTCTCTGCGCCGGGACGCAGCCCACGGGTGCTGCGCCGCTTCCGGCGTCCGCTGGCCGGCGAGCGGGTGACGGTGCGTGTTACGGGCCGTAGCGCCGGCGTGACCGAGCAGACCATCACCTTCGGACCGCAAGGCCCATGAGGGCAAGGAGCATCAAGATGCAGCACATCCGCACCACGGCGATCGTCGCCGTCCTGATCACCTGTGGGGCGACGGCCGCCGCGAGCACCAACGCGGCCGGTGGCCTGTCGATCGCGCCGGCCTTCCTCGAGCACGAGGCCCGGCAGGGGCCGGTGGGGGAGATCCGGGTCGCCAACGGCTCGGCCAAGGCGCTGACCGTCACGGTGCGCGCCCGCCCGTGGATCCAGGAGCGTGGCGGCGGCGTTCGGCCCGACGGGCGGCGAACGCTCGCGCAGGTGCGGCTCGGAGCGACGACCTTCACGCTGGCGCCCGGCGAGGCACGCAAGGTCTCGGCGACGCTGCCGGCCCGGCCGGGGTCGGGCTCGCTGTACGGGGCGATCGACGTCATCGGCACGCCGCAGGGCGCGCGCCCTCGCAACGGCATCCTGGCGCGCTACCGCCTGCTCGGCGGGCTGCGGCTCAATCCGGCGGCGGCGCAACGGCGGCTGCGCGTCCGGGTGGGCGCGCCCCGCGGTGATCGCGGCGGCGTCGTGGTCCCCGTCCGCAACACGGGCAACACCGTCGAGCCGCTCACGGGATCGGCGCGGATCGTCGGGGCGACCGGGACGCTGCGCGCCACGATCGCCGCCCAGCGGATCCTGCCGGGCGGGCTCGTCGAGGTGCGCCTGCGCCGCGGGCGCCTGCAGGCCGGTCGCTACACCGCGGCCGTGACGCTGCGCCAGGGCGGCCGGCAGGTCGCGAAGGTCACGCGGAGCTTTCGCTCGGTGGGCTGACCCTCACCGTCGAGGGACCGGCGAGTACGGGTCCAGGCGCATCGCGTCGTGACCGTCGGTGAGCGGGATCTCGACCTCCATGGCGGACGCTGCGTCAGCGGCGTGGTCGGGCTCGGTCGCACCGTCGAGCTCGGCGAGCCAGGGCGAGAGGTAGCGGCCGTCGACCTTGCGGTGTGCCGACCACAGGCGCAACTCCGGACGCGGGCCGGCACCGGCCCCACCCGCCAGCGGATGCTCGAGGAACTGCACGCCGCGGCCGGTGAGCAGTCGTCCGCGTAGGACGGGCCGAAACGGCGTGGGCGTGACATCGGCGCCGGCGGCGGCCGCGAGCAGCTCGGCGATCGCATCGGCCTGCTGACAGGCCAGCCCGCCCTGCTTGACCGGGAACGACGTGCCGTCGCCGGCGGCGTAGACGTCCTGCAAGCCGCGGACGCGGCCGTCCGCGTCGACCGGGACGAAGCTGCGGTCGTCGCCGGGCACGCCGCCGATCGCGATGCCTTCGATGGTGGGCAGCGCGACGACGCGCTCGGCGTCGAGCCGGTCGCCGCCGGGCAGCAACTGGAGGCGGCCGTCGGCATCCGGGCGGGCGTACGTGTTGCCGGTGAAGGTCACGTCGGCGCGGGCCAGCAGGTCGGCGACGGCCTGACTGGCGTCCGGACCGAAGAGCGCGAGCGGGGTCGCTTCGGGCGAGACGAGCTGCAGGCGCGCGTCGTCGATGCCCATCGCGTGGATCTCACGCGCGGTCATGAGCGCGAGCTCGTAGAGCGGCAGTGGCCAGGTGGTGCCCGGGGGCACGACGAAGGCGACCGAGCGGGTCCAGTGTCCGTCGAGATCGGCGAGCAGCCCGTGGTAGCCCCGGCTTTCGGTGTCGCCCGTGAAGGTGATGGCGCGGGAATAGGCCGTGCGGTGGCGCGCGCCCGTCGCCAGGACGAGCGCGTCGTAGCCCAGGATCCCGGACTCGGCGAGGCGCACCTTGTGGCGGTCGCCGTCGACGGCAAGGACGCGATCGGTGACGAGCCGCGCGCCGACGCGATCCGCCAGATCGGCCAGTGAGTGGCGCCGCGCGTGGTCGGCCGAGAACGGCTCGGCGGGCCGCAGCGCGCGCAGCTCGAAGTCGGGCTGGGGCGCGACGAGCGTCAAGCGGACCCTTGGGCCGGCGAGCGCGTGGAGCGCGAGCGCAAGCTCGACGGCGGCGACACCGCCGCCGGCGATGACGACGTGGGTTGGGCTGTCGGTCGTGGGCATGGTCCTACGGTGGCAGCGCGGCACAGCCGTGCCATCGGGTCGCTCCCGTCGACCTCGACCGGAGAACTACGGACGCGCGGCGCCGCAGGGCTATGCTCGGGGCAGCCCCCGCCATGGATGCCAAGACCCTCACCCGGCTCATCGACGTCGGTCGGGGGCTGCTCTCCGAGCTGGACCTCGATGCGCTGTTGGCGCGGATGCTCGAGGTCGCGCGCGAGCTGACCGGCGCGCAGTACGCCGCGGTCGGCATCATGGACGAGCGGCGCGAAGGGCTGGAGCGGTTCTTGACCAGCGGCATCCCGGCGGCCGAGCGCGCGGCGATCGGCGACCTTCCCCGCGGTCACGGGGTCCTCGGGCTCCTCATCGAGGACCCGCGCCCATTGCGGCTGGCCGACGTCGGCGCCCATCCGCGCTCCTACGGCTTCCCGCTGAGCCATCCGCCGATGGGCAACTTCCTCGGCGTGCCGATCCTGGTCCGTGGCGAGGCATGGGGCAACCTCTACCTCACGGGCAAGCCCGACGGCGACTTCACCGACAGCGACGAGAAGGCCATGGTCGTGCTCGCCGACTGGGCGGCGATCGCGGTCGCCAACGCGCGGCTGTACTCCGACGTCGCGGCGCGACGCGACCAACTGGAGCGCACGGTCCGCGCGCTGGACACCACCGCTGAGATCTCCAACGCGATCGGTGGCGAGATCGAGCTCGACCGCATCCTCGAGCTGCTGGCCAAGCGCGGACGTGCGCTGGTCGCCGCGCGGACGGCCGTGATCATCCTGGTCAGCGGCGGCCGGATGGAGGTGGCGGCCGCGGCCGGCATCGTGCCCGACGGCCTCGTCGGTCGTCGGGCCGGCAGCGAGGAGTGGGCGCTGGGTGCCGTGCTGCGCTCCAAGCGCCCCGAGCGACTCAATGACCTTGATCGTCGTGCGGGTCGGCTCTTCGCCGCCGAGCTCGACGCCACCGCGGGGATCCTCGTCCCGCTGCTGCACCGTGGGCGCGCGATCGGCCTGTTGGCCGCGTTCGACCGCCTGGAGGACGGGCCCGAGTTCAGCACCGATGACGAGCGCCTGCTGCAGGCCTTCGCCGCCACCGCGGCGACCGCGGTCGCGACCGGGCAGAACGTCATGTCGCACTCGATCGAGGGCAGCATCCGGGCCTCGGAGGCCGAGCGCCGTCGCTGGGCGCGCGAGCTGCACGACGAGACGCTCCAGGAGCTCGGTGGGCTGCGGGTTCTGCTGTCGGCGGCGCGGCGCAGCACCGACCCGGAGCGGCTGGACGAGGCGCTCGGCCAGGCGCTCGAGCTCGTCACCGGCGGCATCGCCAACCTCCGGGCGCTGATCGCCGACCTGCGCCCGGCCGCACTGGACGACATCGGCACCGGCGCCGCGCTGAGTGGACTGGTCGAGCGGGTCCGGGCGACCAGTGGGCTGCCGATCGCGCTGACGGTGGACTTGTCCTTCGAGGCCGGGCGGGTGGCGAGCCGCCATGTCCCCGAGCTGGAGGAGGCGATCTATCGCATCGTCCAGGAGGCGCTCACCAACGCGGTCAAACACGCTGACGCCAGGCGGGTGTGGATCGAGGTGCGTGAGGCGAACGGGTCGGTAGCGATCGTCGTCGGCGACGATGGTCGCGGCTTTGACCCGGATGTCGCGGCCACGGGCTTCGGGCTGGTCGGCATGCGGGAGCGCACGATGCTCGCCGAAGGCACGCTGGAGGTGCGCTCGGCGGCGGGGGAGGGGACGGTCGTGGAGGTCGGCCTTCCGGTCCGCAAGACCGTGGTCGCCGCTCAGACGGCGAACGGCTGAACGGTGACGCCGCGCAACAGGGGCGGCAGGTCGTCGGCGGCGCGTTCCCAGAGGACGTAGCCGCAGGCGCCGCGCTCCCTGGCCGCCACCGCGGCCGCGGGATGCTCCTCGAGCCCGAGGATGACGAGCGCGCAGGAGGTGGGCAGGACGCCGGGACGGTCGATCGCCAGCAGACCTTCGTAGAGGACGAGGAAGTCGGCATGGTGCTCACGGGCGAGGTGCCCGGCCTCGGTGGCCAGCGTCGCGGCAGCCACCACGTCGATGCCGGGCTCGGCGTCGATCAGCATCCGCAGCGCGAAGCGTCCGGAAGGCGCGCCGTGGGCGATGACGACCCGGGTCGGGCCGTCGCCGGCTCGTTGGTGCTGGTCCACGGGCGCAGCGTAGGCGCGAGGCGAGCGCGCCACATCCGGGATCATCCGCGCCGCGGTCGGCGCGAACTACGGTCAGGTCGTGTCGAGCAGCCCGCGGTCCAGCGCGTAGCGGACCAGGTCGGCCCGCGTGGTGCGGCCCAGCTTCTGCTGGATGTGCGCCCGGTGGGACTCCACGGTCCGCACCGAGAGGAACAGCTGTTGGGCGATGTCGTTGTTGGTGTGGCCGAGGGCGATGAGGCGCAGGATCTCGACCTCGCGATCGGTCAGGTCGTCGGCCGGCTCGGGGGCGGCCGAAGGTGCTGCGGCGATCTGGGCGCCGAGGCGCGGGTGGAGGTAGACCTCCCCGGCGGCGGCGCAGCGGACGGCGTCGACGAGCTCGCTGTCGGCGGCCTCCTTCAACACGTAGGCCTTGGCACCGGCCTGGAGCGCGGTGCGTGCGTACTCCGGGTTTTCCTGCATGGTCAGGATCACCACGGCCGTTGTCGGCGCATCGTTGGTGAGCTCCGGCAGCGCGTCGAGGCTGGAGGCGCTGCTGATGCCCGGCATGTTGAGGTCCAAGACGAGGATCGCCGGTCGATGGGCCTTGGTCAGCCGGACGGCGTCGTCGACCGTGCCCGCCTCGGCGACCACGCGCAGCCCGTCCTCGGCGTCGAGGAGCATCCGCAGCCCACTGCGCACCACGGCGTGGTCGTCGGCCAGCACGATGGTGATCTCCTCGTCGGCCATGACGGCCCATCATGACGGCCCGCCGCCCCCGCGGGAAACCCGCAGTGGCCGTGTGGATCTCTGCCGATGTCCTACCACTGATCCACGTCCATGCTGATGAGCAGTCCTTCCCGTTCGTCCTAAGGAGCTCATCGCATGCCCCGTCCCTTCCGCCTCGCCGGCATCATCGCCGGCCTCGTGCTCGTCGCCTTCGGCATCGGCGCGATCGTCATCGGCATCTCCGGTCGTCACGAGGTCAGCACCGACGTCAAGCGCGAGCAGATCGTCGGCACGCCCGACATGAAGCCGTCGCTGATCGCCGTCGCCGTCAAGGAGGCCGGGCTGAACAACGTGACGCTGCCGACCTGCGACGTCGCCGGCAAGGCCATCACCAACGGCAACCAGGCCAAGTGCTTTGCCAGCTACATGCGCATCCACGCGCTGGAGGCCACGGGCGGCAAGACCTACGCCCAGATGCCGCAGTACGCGACCGCCGACGGCAAGGGCACCGACGTGCCGGCGCAGGCGGCCAAGGATCCGAAGACCGGCCAGCCGCAGAGCAACCCCGCCCGCCAGATCTGGATCAGCGAGACCGCGCTGACCACGGCGCTCAACACCTCGTTCTTCGCCTCGAGCGTCGGCCTCTTCGCCATCATCATGGGACTCGCGCTGCTGCTCAGCGGCATCGGCTTCATCGTCCTCGCCGCCGGGCTGCTCGGCCCCGAGGGCCTGCGCCGCCGGACCGTCGCCCCACCGCCGCGCGCCGGCGAGCCGGCCGCAGTCTGAGCACGTCAGGGAGCCGCTCCCGGGCCCGGTGGGATCAGCAGCTGATCGCGGTAGGCGACCGCGATCGCCTCGGCGCGGCTGGTGACGCCGAGCTTGCGCCGGATGTTGCCGACGTGGGTTGCCACCGTCTTGGGGCTGATCACGAGGCGCTCGGCGATCTGGACCCACTTCAGGCCCTCGGCGAGCAGGTTGAGGACCTCGTGCTCGCGGCGGGTGAGGCGACCGCTCAGCGTCGGCTCAGGGGCGGCGCGGCGCGTCGCGATCCGCAGGCGTGCCAGCACCTCGTCGGGCGCCGACGGCTTGGTGACGTAGTCGTCGGCGCCCATCAGCAGGCCCGCGACGCGATCGTAGGTCTCGGTGCGGGCGCCCGACAGGAAGATGACGACGAGCTCCTGCCCGAGATCGGCCTTGAGGGTCCGGCAGACCTCGTAGCCGCAGAGCGTCCCGAGCGGGATCTCGAGGATCACGGCGACCGGCCAGATCTCGCGGGCCATGGTCAGCGCCTCGGAGCCGTCCGACGCCTCGACGACCCGGAAGCCGGCGTTGACCAGCACACGGGCGAGTGGCTTGCGCGCCTCGGCGTCGGGGTCGGCGATGAGCACTACGTCGGCGATTTCCATCCCTCCTCGGTCAGCCACTGAAAGGGGACGACTCTGTGCCATCTGGCGCCAAAGGCGCTCTTTCCTCCGTGAACACCTAGGTCGTACCCGGAAAAGGTCGGTCGTGGTACGGAGGTTGTGCGAATTCTCCATTGGAGACGCTGAAGAGATCGCCCCAACCCCTCCCAGCGACCCGAGGTCACGAGATGCCTGACATTCCCACCACGCCGCCGACGAGCACCATCGCGGAGACGGCGGCCGGGGCGGTCGACGGCGCCGCGGGGACGGCGCAGGCGGCGGCCGGCGCGGTTGCGACCCCGGCCCCGGCCCCGGCCCCGGCCCCGGCACCACCGAGCCCGCCGCCCGCGCCTGCGGCCGAGGCGGCGCCCGCGCCCGCTCCGGCTCCTGCGCCGAAGCCCGCGGCGGTCGTCGACACGGTCGATCACGCCACCTCTTCGCCGGCCGTCAAGTCGGTCACCGAGCAGGCGACGACGACGGTGAGCCATACGACCGCGGCGGTCGATCCCGTGGTCAAGGGGACGACCGACAGCGTCAGCCAGGCGACCGACCCGGTGGTCAGCCACACGGCCTCCGTCACCAAGGCCGCTGACCCGGTGGTCAACGCCGCGACCTCCGTCACGCACGCCACCGACCCGGTGGTCAACGCCACGACCTCGACGGTCACGCAGGCCACCGATCCCGTCGTCTCGGCTGCGGGCGCGACCACCGGCGGCGCCGGCCCGGCGGTGAAGCAGACGGTTGACACGGTGGCGTCGACGGCGGGTCAGGCGACGGCCCCGGTGAAGCAGACGGTTGACTCCGTGGCGTCGACGGCGGGTCAGGCGACGGCGCCGGTCAAGCAGACGGTTGACTCCGTGGCGTCGACGGCGCCGGTCAAGCAGACGGTTGACACCGTGGCGTCGACGGCCGGTCAGGCCACGGCGCCGGTCAAGCAGACGGTTGACACCGTGGCGTCGACGGCCGGCCAAGCGACGGCGCCCGTGCGGCAGACGGTCGACACCGTGGCGACGACCACCGGGGCGGTCACCGCACCCGCTCGCCCGATCGTCGACACCGTCGCCACGGTCCCGTCGACCGCCGCGCGCGCCACCGAGCCGATCGTCTCCGGGCAGGGCACGGCCGTGACCGACGCGCTGCCCGGAACGCCTGTGACCCACGCCGCTCGGGACGCGGTCACCTCCGCCGCCGGCGCCCGCCCCTCGGTCGCCGACGTCCTGCCGGCCGCCGGCGCGACCGGCCCACGGGGAGGCCTCGTCGACACGCTGGGGGTGACGCCCGGCGTCGACCCCAACGCCCCGCTGGCCGGGCCGCCCGCACCGGCTCCCTCGACGTCATCCCTGCTCGCGCATGTCACGTCCGCGTCGGCGCCCACCCCTGGCGGTGCCGCGCACGGCACCGCCGCCGACGCGCTCGCCCAGGTCGCCACCGACCCG
This sequence comes from uncultured Conexibacteraceae bacterium, assembly GCA_963731005.1. GTDB lineage: Bacteria > Actinomycetota > Thermoleophilia > Solirubrobacterales > Solirubrobacteraceae > Baekduia. The sequence continues at coordinate 60,408 of CAVSTZ010000001.1, forward strand.
CGGCTCCTGGCGGTCACGGGCGTCACGGCCCTGGCCGGCACGGCCTATGTCGCCGCGCGTTCCGCGGGCTGCGTGGCCGGCGGCGACGGGGGCGTGATCCTCAACAACGTGCGGCTCATTCCGTGCGTGGCCAGGAGCACGATGGCGTCAGGTGGCACTGCGCTGGCCGGTCTCGGAACCGGTGTTCGCGAGGCGGTCGGCTCCGCCTCGCGGGCCACGCGCGCCGAGCTCCACGTGCTCGACGAGCACGTCTCGGGGGTCGCGGGCAAGGCCCGTCAGGACCTGGCCGATCACGTGATCGCTCCCTTCCACGACGGCCTCGCGCGGGCCACCGGGGACCCCTCGCGCGGCGGTGGCGCCGGCGGCAGCGACATGTTCTTCGTCGGCATCGGCCTGATCGTCGGCCTGCTGTACGCCGCGATCCTGACGCTGTGGCTGTTCCTCGCGCGCCCGCGTTGGAGCACCCGGGCATGAGGCGGCTCCTGGCGGTGGCCGCGGCCGCCCTCGCGAGCGCGACCGTCACCTTGGCGGTCGCGCCGCGCGACGGCGCCGACGCGGCCGGCGGCACGCCGCCCGTCGTGCTGAAGGTCGGCGATCGCGTCGCGGTCGAGGGCCAGCCCATGGGCTGTCGCGTCGCGCGGCAGAACGGCCAGACGGTGATGGACTGCCGCCGCGCCGGCCAGCTGGCCGGCACCTACGGAACGATGCTGAGCGCTCGCAAGGCCATGGTCGTCCGCTACCGCAGCGACACCGTCGCCAAGGTGGTCTTCACCGCCACCCACGGCGGTCACGCGCGCCGCTGCCACTGACCAATCGGCGCGCGCCCGGGCGCCGCGGTCACCGACCGCGGCGCGCTCCCGCCTAGATCAGCTGCGAGAGCGAGAAGTCCAGCGACTCGTCGAAGGTGCTGAGCATGCGCCGACGCAGCGTCTCGTAGCGGCGCAGCGTCTCGCTGCGCCGTCCGCGCCGCAGCAGCAGGCTGAACAGCTCGCGGTGGACGTCGATGTCGAACGGCTCGAGCTCTGACAGACGGACCAGCGTCGCGGTCGCGGCCGTCAGGTCGTCGCCGCGAGTCTCGATCTCGGCGAGCGTGCGCAACGCGCCGGCGACGAGGTCGCGGAGGCGGTCGCGCTCGTGCAGCGCCCACTCGGCGTAGGGCTCGTCGGCCAAGAAGTCACCGCGGTACATCTCCACGCCCTGGCGGATCAGGTCCTTGGCCGTGTCGTCGTCGCGGCCGGCGACGGAGCATCCCTCGGTGACGAGGCGCTCGAAGACGTCGGCGTCGATCCAGACGCGCTCGCGGTCCAGCGCGTAGCCGCCACGCGTGGCGACGACGAACGAGGACGGCGGCCGCACCGCACCCCCGGGCTCGAGCTGGTCGCGCAGCTCGTGGACGAAGTAGCGCACCCCGCGGGTGTCGGGCGACGCGCTCGGCGGCCAGAGCAGGCTGATGATCTCGTCGCTGAAGACGTTGCGATGGCGCTCGGCGATCAGCAGCTTGAGGATCTGCCCGGGGCGGTTGTTGATCCACCGCCCTTCGAGGATCTCATCGCCGTTGGTGACGCAGGTCCGTCCCAGCACGAAGAGCCGCAGCTGTGGTTCCGAAGACCAGGACGGCGAACCGGGACGCTCGTGGGCCAGATGGCTGATCTCGCGTCGCAACTCGGTCACGATCAGCCGGCCGCCGGGCCCCAGCGCCTGGATCGTCGCGGACGCCACGTCGAGCTGGGAGCCGGGCGGAAGGTCGACGCGCAGCGGCGGAAGCGGCCCGTCGTGGCGCAGGGCGAGCTCGTGGACGCAGATGCCCTCCAGCCGGGTGCCGGGCGTGTGGCAGCCGAGGATGGCGCAGCCCAGGGGCGTGCCGGCGCGCAGGGGCACGGCATCGCCCAACAGCCGCGTGGCGGCGCGGTTGGCCGCGACGACGTGGCCGTCGGCGTCCTGGACGACGATCGCGGCGTGGTGGTGGTCGACCAGCTCCGCCGCAACTTCTGCGTCGATGGCAAAGCCGTTGGCGCTGCTCACTCCTTGCCGTTGCACTCGACCTCCTTTCGGGCTCGCTGTGCATGTCTTACCCATGCTGGGTGCCCCGCAGCGTGGGACTTGGCCTGATGTGCCACATTCCCGGCCGAAAGCGCCACATTCACGGACTCCCCTCTTTCGGCTAGGCGACCAACATCTTCTTAACCGCCCTCCGAATTTCGGTCGGGCACGCGCCGTCTAACGTCGCACCAACTGCTCTGGCTCGGGCTCGCCTCCGGCAGCAGAGCAGCGCAGTGCGGACCTAACGGACCTAGGGGATGCCTGATGTTGACGCCTTGCCGCGCGCGGTCGCCGCGCGCTGTCGCTCACCGCTGCACGGATGCCAGAAGGTTCCTCGACGAGACCGAGGAGGCCCGCACCCGCCGTGTCGTGGGCGCGGCGCGTGCCGGCGACCGCGAGGCGATGGGGGAGCTGTACGTGCTGCACGCCCCGGCGGTCCATGCCCACGTGCTGCGGGTCGTGCGCGACGTCGACGACGCCGACGACGTCACCCAGCAGGTCTTCGTCAAGCTGCTGACGGGCCTTGACCGCTACCGGCCGGGCGAGGCGCCGTTCATCGTGTGGGTGCTGCGCGTCGCGCGCAACGCGGCCATCGACCACGTGCGCCGGGCGCGGGAGGTGGCGGTCGACGGCGTCGAGGACGTCCGGGCCCGCGACGAGCGCGGCGCCGACGAGCTGCGGGCCTCGCTGCGCGCGGCGCTGGTGCTGTTGCCCCAAGGTCAGCGCGACGTGTTGCTGCTCACCCATCTCGTCGGTCTGTCGCCGTCCGAGATCGCGGCGGTGCTCGGCTGCTCGGTGCGCGCCGTCCACGGCCTGCACTACCGCGGGCGGATCGCGGTGCGCGTGACCCTGACCGACCTCGGCTCGGCACCGGCGGTCGTCGGCCTGTCGGGACGGCCCCGCGGCGACGACGAGCTGCTGGAGCTGTCGGCATGAGGCGGCGCGTGATCGCGCTCGCTCGCGCTGGCGGTGATCGGCGTGGCCGTTCCGGTGGCGCTGGCCGCCGGCCCGAGCCACGTCCTGCCCGACCAGCGGCTCGACGCCAAGGTCCTGCTGCTCTCGGCCGACGGCACCGAGCCCGGCTTCGGCGCGTGGAAGGCACGAGCTCGACCCGCGAGGGCGTGCCGTTCGACGCGCGTCGTCGCCTACACCGGCGCCGACCAAGACCAGCGACGCTGACCGACGCGCGCCTCGCCGACTACGGCGGCCAACCACGCCCAGCTACGACGCGGTCATCCTCGCCACCGGCGACCTCGGCCACAGCGTCGACAACGCCGACGGCACGACGTCAGCTACCTCTCCGCGCTCACCGACGCCGAGTGGGCGACGCTGGCCAAGTTCGAGCGGACGTTCGGGATCCGCCAGCTCAGCGACTACACCGCGCCCAGCCCGGCGCACGGCCTCAACGCCGTCGGCGGCGCGACCCAGGACGGCGACGTCGGCACGCTCACCGCCGCCGGCAAGGCGGCGTTCCCCTACCTCAAGGGACCGGTCCCGATCGCCAACGACGACCCGACCCGGCGGCGAGCGAGACCTTCGGCTACGCCGGCGACGCCCGTGAACCCGCAGAGACTGGCAGACGCTGGTCGCCGGACCGAACGGCACCGCCTACCTCGGGCATCTACACGCACCCCGACGACGGGCGCGAGGAGATGGTCATGACCGTCGCCAGCAACGAGAACCAGAGCCACGCCCAGCTGCTGCGCCACGGGATGCTCAACTGGGTCACGCGCGGCGTCTTCCTCGGCTACCAGCGCAACTACCTCGAGCTGCAGGTCGACGACCTGTTCCTCGGCGACGACGCCTGGGATCCGGCGACCCACACCACCAACTACGACCCGGCCGCCGCGAGCCGGATGACGCCGGCCGACGTCGACCAGGCGCGCGGCCTGGTCGGCAAGGCGCAGCGGCCTGCGCCTCGACTTCGCCTTCAACGGCGGCGGCAGCGAGCTCTACAAGGACCAGACGGGCGCGTCGAGCGATCCGCTGGCCGACGCCGTTCGCCAGCCGGCAACAAGCGGCGCGTTCGGCTTCATCAACCACACCTACGACCACCCGAACCTGGACTGCTCGACGGCCGCCGTTCATCACCAAGGAGATCAACGACAACGTCGCGTGGGCCGACCGCCCACGGCATGCCGATCGACCGCGTCCGAGGTCGTCACCGGCGAGCACTCCGGGCCTGGCCAACTCGCGGCCGGGCAACCCGGGCACGATCGACCCGCCGTCGATCGACGACGTCGAGCCGGGCCACGCCGGCCGGCGGCGGCGTCGCCGGCCGGCACCTACGACTACGCGCTGACGGCGCAGCTCGCGCGGCCGGGGAGACGACGGCCTCGATCGCGCCGGCGTCGCCGTCGCCGCGGCCGGCAGCAGCGTCGACCGTCGACCTTCAACGCCGTCTGCCACGCGGTCGCCTACACGCTGTACCGCAGCGCGGCGCGGCGCCAGCGCGTGGACGCGTCGTCGGCACGCTCACGCGGCCCGAGCAACGACGCCGACCGACGACGGCACCAACCCGATCGACGCTGACGATCACCGACGACCAGGCCGCCGGGCACCGCCGGCGCGCCGCCCGCCGCCAACGGCGCCGCGCTCGCGCCCTACGCGCAGAACCCGAACTACCTGGCGGGGCTGCTCGCCGCGGGCATCGCGCTTCGTCGCCACCGACGCGTCCAAGACCTACCCGTCGACCCGGCCGAACGTCGCCAGCGCCGCAGTGGCCGCTGGGCGCGACGTTCACCGAGGGCACGCCGTCCAGCAGCTTCCGGCCGTCCCGCGCTACCCGAGCAACGTCTACTACAACGTCTCGCGCCAGGGCCAGCAGCTCGACGAGTACAACTGGATCTACGTCGCGCCGGCCAACGGCGGCGGCTGCGTGCCGATCGCCGAGCGTCACCACCTGCCGCACGACCGCCGGCGACCTGGACCGACTACGTGGCGAGCGAGAACACCATCATGTTCCGCCACGTCATGGGCAACGACCCGCGGCCGCACTTCATGCACCAGAGCAACCTGGCCGACTACAACCCGGCGCTGCCCGAGACCGACCCCAACCAGGGCGGCGATCCTGTATCCGGTCATCGACGGCCTGCTCGGCGCGCTACGACGCGACCTTCGACCGCGCCGAGCGCGCCGCTGGTGCAGCTGACCAGCGCGCAGATCGCGGCGACGCTCGCCCAGCAGGCCGCGTGGGCGGCGCACCTCGCCGCCGGCAACGTCACGGCGTGGCTGCAGGACGGCAAGCTGCACGTCAAGAACACGAGCGCGGCCGCGGTCGACGTGCCGCTGACCGGCACCACGCGTCGGCGAGCTCTACGCCGGGCAGCGTCCGGCTGGACAGTCGATCCCCGCCGGCGCCGAGCAGGTGCTCAGCGCCCAACGATCCGGCCAACACCACGGCGCCGAGCGGTCACCGGCACGCCACGCGTCGGCGAGACGCTGACCGCGCAGCGACGGCACGTGGACCGGGCACGCCGACGATCGGCTACGGCTACCAGTGGCAGCGCTGCGACGCCAGGGCAAGGCTGCACGAACATCCCCGGCGCGACCGGCGCGACCTACGCGTCGCGACCGCCGACGACGCGGCGCGACGCTGCGCGTCGTCGTCGCCGCGGGCAACTGGATCTCGTCGGTCAGCCAGGCGCCGTCGCCGGCGACCGACGTCGTGGCCAAGGCCCCCGTGCCGCCCGACAACGGCGACAGCGACCGCGGTCGCGGCGGCCCGGTGCGGGCGGCGGCCGGCCGGGCGAGGGCGCTCGGGCAAGGGCAAGAAGGTCGGCGAGCTCCGGGCTGACGCTCACCAAGGTGAAGATGAGCCCGCAAGCGCTTCGCGGTCTCGCACCAGCGCAAGCCGGCCGCGGCACGCGCCTGGACGGCTCGCGCATCACGCTGGAAGCTCACCAAGCGCGGCGACGGTGCGGCTCGTCGTCCAGCGCCAGGCGGCGCCAAGCACCACCGCCGCTGGGTCACGCGTCGGCACGATCAGGCGCTCGGCAAGGCCAAGGGCACGGGCGTGGTGCGCTTCACCGGCCGCTTCGGCGACCAAGCCGCTGGCTCCGCGCGCCTACCGCCTGCCGTGACCGCGACCGCCGGCCGCGAGAAGTCGGGCCCAAGCGGGTCCGTTCCGGGTGGTGAAGGGCTGACCGACGACGGCAGCGAGACCAGGAGGCGACGGATGCACGATGCAACGGACAGGGATGGACATGACCAGACGACAAGGATGGACGCAGGCGAGGACGACCGCGGAGCGCGGGCGATGAGCGGCGAGCGTCGACCGCGCGGCCGCCGAGGCCCTCGACGAGCCGCGCCGGCGCTTTCGACGCCGGACCGATCGCGGCGGGACAGACGGGCGAGTCGGAGGCCTCGACGCCGTGCGCGCCGAGCTCGTGCTGCTGCGCGAGGAGAACGCCCGGCTGAAGGCCGCCCAGCACCAGCGCGCCGACATCAGCCGGCTGCTCGGCCGCGCGCGGTCGCTCGCGGCGGCCGAGCCCGACCGCGACAGCGTCAGCGACGACGTCGAGCAGCTGCTGGTCGAGGGCCTGCGTGATCCGCGAGTCGCTGCTGGAGATCTGCCAGGAGATCGAGCGGGCGATGGTCGCCTTCGAGGCGCAAGCTCGAACGCGCTCGCGCTCGGCGGTCGGTCGAGCGCCCGAGCCCCGCCGCGATCGAGCACGTCGACGGCAACGGCCATGGCCTGACTGCCGACCTGCCGACGCGGTCCAGCGCGCCCGTGGCGCTCGGCCTCGCGCGGCCGCGGATCCTGCTGACGCACCGAGGGCACCTACCCGTACGTCATGGGCGGCGTCAGCTCGTGGTGCGACCTGCTGGTCAAGCAGGCTCACCGAGTTCGACTGGCAGGTGCTGCCGATCGTCGCGCCGCACGGGCGCGCCGCCGACGTTCGCGCTGCCCGACCACGCGCCGCGAGGTCGGGCGATCGAGGTGTGGTCCGAGGAGCTGCCCAAGGCGGCGCGCGGACGTCGCGGCGACCGGCGCTCGGGCGTCGAGCTGCCGTCGATCCTGGTGCGCAACCTGCTCGGCTGGGAGGGCGAGCACCGACGGCGGTGGTCGCCGCCTGGGTCTGGTGTCGCCGGCACCCCGGCAGCGTGCGCCGCGCGTTTCGCTCCGACGCGCGGCTGGGCGGCGTTCCTGGCCGCGCTGCGCGAGGTGCTCGCCGAGCGCGTCCCCGAGGCCGGCACGCCGCCGGCGCTCGACCTCGTCGAGGCGGCGACGCTCTACCAGACGCTCTACTGGGTCGCGCGCACCGCGGCCGTGCCCGACGCCGCCGACCGACGTGCTGCACGTCACCGCCGCCGGCTGGTCGGCGATCCCCGCGGTCGTCCACAAGGCGCTGCACGGCACGCCGATGGTGCTCACCGAGCACGGCGTCTACGTGCGCGAGGCCTACCTGGCCGCCGCGCGCAACGGCGACTCGCCGGGCAGCCGCTTCGCCGCGACGCGTCTCGCCCGCGGGCTGGCGCGCGCCGCCTACGCGGCCGCCGACGTCGTCTCGCCGGTCACCGACGCCAACGCCTACTGGGAGATGGGCCTCGGCATCGACCCGGCGAAGATCCTGGTGCTCTACAACGGGCTGCAGCCACCCGACCGAGCCGACGCCCGCCGCCCGGCACGCAGACCGTCGTGTCGGTCGGGCGCATCGACCCGCTCAAGGACATCCACACGATGCTGCGGGTCGCCGCCCAGACCGCGGCGCATCGTGCCCGGCGCGCAGCTTCCTGCACTACGGCCCGGTGCCGCGCGGCGAGGAGGCCTACGGCCGCTCGTGCGTGGCGCTGCACGAGCGGCTCGGACTCGGCGAGCGCTTCCGCTTCATGGGTCCGACGACCGACCCGACTGGCGTGGTGCGCGCTGCCGACGTCGTGCTGATGACCAGCATCTCCGAGGGCCTGCCGATGTCGATCCTCGAGGCGATGGGCCAGGCCCGGCCCGGTCGTCTCGACCGGCGTCGGCGGCGTGCCCGACGTCGTGCGCGGCTGCGGCGTGGTGTGCGCGCCCGGCGACGACCACGGGCTGGCGATGGCCGTCGTCATGCTGCTGCGCAACCCCGAGCTGGCCTGGCGGCTGGGGCAGCGCGGCCACCGTCGGCTCGGCCGCCTCTTCAACGAGTCGGCCTGCATCGACGGCTACCGCGACCTGCTGCGGCCGCTGACCGGCGAGGCCGCCGGGCAGCGGCGCCCGTCGGGGCGAGCGCATGACGGCGCCGACGCTGGAGCCGCCGGAGGCGCGGCTGCTCGTCGAGGCGCGCCTCGGGCCGCGCGCCGCAGGACATGCTCGAGGCCGCCGTCGTGCTCGAGGCCTGGGCCGGCGTCCCGGCCCAGACGGCGCTCGCCGCTGCGAGCGCCACGATGCCCGCGGCGCCGGCCCTTCCTCAGCCAAGCGCGGGCCGGCTCCCGCGGCAGCGCGATGCGGACCGGCGTGCTCGCCGACGGCGCGGCGTTCCTCGTCACGGTGGTGGCGATCGCCTGCTGGGCCGCGCCGCTGACGTCGAGCATGGGCGTCACGGCGGTCGAGCACGGGCTGACGCTCGCGCTGCCGCTGACGCTGGCGCTGCAGTGGGTCCTGGGCAGCCGCTTCCTCGATCGACCGCAGGGCATCGCGCAGCTCGCGCTGCCATCGTCGCGCTGCTGGTGGCGCGGCGCGGTCGCGGTGCTGTTGATCCCGACGGTGGTGCTCGGCGCCGGCGGAACGCTCGCCGGCCTGCTGACGGTCACGCTGGACCGGCGGGACGATCCTGATCCGTCGCCACTGGCCGGCGGTCTACGTGTTGATCGTCCTGCTGGCCACCGCCGCGATGGTCGGCCGGCGTCGAGGCGCTGACGGTCGTGGCGCTCGCCGCGGCGACGACGGCGGTCGCCGTGGCCATCGCGCTGATGTCATCGGATGACGGTCCGGTCGCCCGCCGGTCGCTCGGGCGCGGCGAGCCCGTGGCGGTGGCCGGGAGCGATCGGCGTGGGCCTGGGCGTCATGCTCGTCCTCGATCGCTCGGTCAGCTGGACCGAGGGCGCCGCTACCGGCGCTGGCGCTGGTGCCCTCGACGGTCGCCGCGCTGCTGGCCGGCCATCACCTGCGCCACCTGGAGCAGGCGATCCCGCAGGCGCTGTCGGGCGTCGCGGCGACCGGCGCGGAGGCCGGGCGGCTCGGCGGCGTGCCGACGCGCGTCCTGCTCGGGGCGCTCCTGCGGCTGGTGGTGCTCAGCGCGGCGCTGTCGGCCGTCCTGCTGTGGCTCTCGCCCTGGCTGGGCGCGAGCGCGCGCGGCGGCGGGCGTGCTGGTCGGCTTCGCCCTGGTCGCGCTGGCGAGCATGCTCGTCGGCCTGCTCGAGTCGCTCGGGCGCGGGCGCTGGGCGCTGGTGGCCGTCGCGTGCGGCGCGTCGGCCGAGGCGCTCGTCGCGGCTCGGCGACGTGGACCCGTTCGCCGGGGTCGGGCTGGTCGTCGGTGGCGGGGTGATCGTCGCGCTGGCGTTGCCGATGGTCGGCATGCTGCTGCGCCGTCCGGCGAGCACGCTGGCCACGGCCCTGTGGATCCCGTGAGGCTGGTGGGCGCCCATCCGTTCGTCGCGTTGGCCACGGCCGCGGTCGGGGTCGCGATCGTCGTCGTGCTGACGCTCATCGCCCGCGGGTCCGAGCGCGCGGGCACCTGCCGTGCGGCGCTCATCCCCGCCTACGTGCCGCCCCACGAGCTGGCGGCGCTGGCGGCGGGCGCGCGACGCCCGCGGATGGTCGTCGTCAACCCGGACAGCGGGCCGGGCGCGGGGGAGGGCCGTGGCTACGCCGAGGCCGTGCGCACGCTGCAGGCGGCGGGCGTCCGCGTGCTCGGCTACGTGCCGACGACCTACGGCAGCCGCCCGCTCGCCGCCGTGCTGGCCGACGTCGGCCGCTACCTGGCGTGGTACGGCGTCGACGGGATCTTCTTCGACGAGGCGTCTGCCGATGGAGCGCTGCTGCCCTACTACCGCGCGGCGAGCCGGCAGGCGCGGGGCGACAGCGGTCGGGTGGTCGTCCTCAACCCGGGCGTGCCGCCGGCGGCCGGCTACTTCGACGTCGCCGACGTCGTCGTCACGTTCGAGGGCACCTACGCCGGCTACGCGAGCGCGATGGCCGCGACGCCGGACTGGCTGCGCCGGATCGCGCCCGATCGCGTCGCCCACCTCGTCTACGACGCGACGCGCGCCGAGGCGCTCGATGCGGTGGCCGACGCGACGGCGGGCTACGTGTACGTGACGTCGGGCGCGATGCCCAACCCGTGGCGGAGCCTGCCGGCGTACCTGGATGAGGAAGAGGAGGCGTTGGCGGCATGTTGATGGTCTTGCAGAAGCTGGTCGCGGTCATGCTGATCGTCCTGGTCGTGGGCGTCGGCGTCGCGCCGGCCGCCGCGACGGGATCGGAGACCCACGCGCGACGCAGCGCCGACGCGGCACGCACGACGACCGTGGTCGCGCAGCCCGCCACGAGCGACGAGCGCTCAGCGCCCATCACCGTTCTGCTGGTCGGACTCGGCGCGGCGGTCGGCGTGGTCGTGGGCGTGATCCCCGCGGTGGTCGCGGCGACGCTGCTCGGCTACCTCCCGCCCCCGCGGCGGCGCCGAGCGCGGCAGGACACGCGCGTGCTCGCCGAGCCGCCGCTGCTCGAACTCCGGCCCGAGCGCGGGCCCGCGGCCGCGCCTGTCGTCCTCGCCGCGGCCGAGGACCCACCGCGCCAAGGACAAGCGACAAGCCCAGGGTCAGCTCGCGATCCTCGCCCACGCGCGCCACCAAGACGTCTACGACACCGCCTACGCCGAGCAGCTGGAGCGCGTCGGCGCGCTGCGGTCGGCGATCGGCGATCGGCGGCGCACGTCACCCGAGCCGCCGGGCGACCCGGGCTCAGGACCTCCCGCGAAAGGAACCCCATGATGTTGCTGTCGTCATCGCGCCGACGCCGTTGGCGACCACCGGCGATCGTGCGCGCTGCTCGCGCTCCTGGCCCTGGCCGCATGGTCGCCGGTCGGTGCCTGGGCCCAGGCACCCACCGGCACCGCCCGGGCCGCCGCCCGGCAACGGCGGCGACCTGCCCGTCCCGCCGGGCACCGCACCGTCGGTCGTCCCGCCGGGCACGCCCGGCGCGATCCCCGGCGCGACGACCGGTCCCGGCCTGCTGGGCAACGGACCGGTCAACCTCAACCGCGCGCGCCGCACGTTCTCGGTCCCGCTGGCCTGCCAGCAGAGCGGGTCGGTGCGCGTCGTCGTCAAGGTGGTGTCCAAGGCGCCGCTCGCCCGCGCCGGCTACCGCTGCGCGGCCAACCGCGCGACGGCGCGCCTCAGCGTCTCGGCCAAGGTCGCCAAGCAGCTCGTGCGGCGCAAGGTGGCGGCGGCGACGCTGGCGGTCACCCAGGCCGGACGCTCCTCCAAGCTCTACTTCCAGCTGCGGGCGGGGAGCGCCGCGAAGAAGACGGTGGGCTTCTGGACCGACGGGCACCTGCAGTGCGCCGACGGCGCGGGCGCGCCCCAGTCCTACCTCGTCGAGCCCGACTTCACGACGGCGTCGCCGACGCCGGTCTCGACCCGCGGCTGGATCGCCTGGTACACGGCCGCGGGCGGCTGGCACTGGCTCGGGGTCAACGGCGAGAACGCGGGCCGCTGGGACACCTGGACCACGGCGGTGAGCGGCATCGTCCAGTTCCACCCCAACGGCCAACCGACGCCGGTGCCCTGGACCCAGGGCCCGGTCTCCGTGCCCGCCGGTCAGGGCATCACCACGGTCGGCGTCTACGAGATCGTCTACTGGGTCGGCGGCAAGCCCGACTACCAGTGGCAGTACGTCAACGCCGGGACCACCGGCGCCGCGGCGGCCGGGGGCGGGGCGCTGTACTGCAGCTACTGACCCAAGGCCATCAACATGCCTGGCGCCACGCGTCGAGGTCGAGGCGCTTGCGGATCGCCGAGTAGCCGGCGGCTCGGGCCCGCGCGCAGAACCTCGCGTGGTGCGAGGCCGTACTCGGCGACGAAGACCGCCTTGCCCGCGCGGGCGAAGGGCCGCAGGGCGTCGCACTCGTGGTACTGGAAGCACTGCTCGTTCAGGGCCCAGTCGAAGTCCGGCTGCAGCGTTGCCGCCTGGTCGAGGTCGTTCTTGAGGCCGACCGACAGGCCGCGCGCGTGCGCCGCCGCCGCGACGAAGCGGTTGAAGGCCAGCTGGTCGGCGGCGCTGAGCGGGAAGCCGCTGTGGTTGGCGTAGGCGTCGACGTTGTCGGGCTCGACGCCGTCGAAGCCCTTGTGGCGACAGAGGTCCAGGCGTCGCTCGAGGATCGGGCCCAGTACGTCCAGGCGCCGGATGTCCAGCCAGCGCTCGCCGGGCCAGCCGTCAACGCCGGCGCCCAGGACGGCCGCCGGGAACGCCGCCGCGTCCGGCCGACCGGGCTCGTAGCTCCCGGCGTCCAGGTAGCAGACGACGTGGCGCCCGCGGCGATGCAGGCTTGCGACCGTCGCGGCGGACGTGTCGAACAGGTCGATGTCATACATCTCGGCCTTCACGGAGCGGTCGATGCGCCCGCTGAGCTGCCACTGCCAGGTCGTGCCCGGCGACGGGATCCACGGTCGGGCCGACGCCGGTGTCGGCGACCACATCACGAGCAGCGCGACCACGACCACGACCGCAAGCGCGAGCGAGCGGCTCATCCGGAGTCGTCGAAGGGGCCGGCGGGGTCCGGCTTGGGCGACGAGCGCGCGGGGGCGGGCTCGGGGGACGGCCCCTTCGGCGCGCGGGTCGGCTTGGGCGATCGGGCGGGCGCCGACGGTCGCGGTGCGGCGGTGACGGGTGCCGGTGGCGCCGCCGTGGGGACGTTGGTCGCCGCCGGCGTGGGGGCCGGCGCGACGGTTCCCGTCGGCGTGCCCGCGCGAGCCGCGCCGGTCGGCGCCGCGGCCACGGCGACGCGCTGCGGCACGCGCGCGCGGGCCGTGTGGTGGCGCGCGGGGTGCGGGGCGCGGGCGACACGGTCGGCGCGCACGGCCCGCGCGTCGGCGGCCGACCATGGCGTCGGCCCGCGCGACGGGCTCTGGGCCGCCGCGGCCGCGACCTGCGTCGCGCGGCCGCGCGACGCGCGCCCCGGCTCGGTGCGCGCCACGGCGGCGGGCGTCGCGTCGTCGGTGGCCAGGTTCCCGACGATCGCCGCGCCCGCGATCCCACCGACCAGCGCACCGGCGCCGGCCAGGACGCAGAGGATCGTGCGCGGGGAGAGGTGCCCGTCCATCACGGCGTCATCAGCGTCGCACGGATGGAGCTCGGCGCCGGGGCGTTGGGGATGGCCGCACCCGACGCCGAGCCGATCGTGTCCGGAACGGCGAACGAGCCGATCACGGCAGCGCATGTGGTCCTGAGCATGTCCTTGGGTCTCGCCGCGACGTCCTGTCCCTTCATCAACGGAGAACGCACGGCAAGCCCCCACGTTCACGCGACGCGTTCGTGTTCGGGTTCTCCGAGCTCGACGTGATGTTCGTCGCGCCCGCTGGTTCGGCCGCTGAGCGGTCCTGCGCGCACGGGCGTCGCGGGTGCCGGACGTGGGGCCTACTGCGCCGCGGCGTGCGCGGCGGCGACCCGTGCGGCCTGCGTCATCCTGCGCCGCTCCTGCTTGAGGATCTTGGTCGCGAGGTCATGGCCCGCATAGGGCAGAAGGAGCGTGAAGATCAGGCCGGGGAGCAGGTCGGGCAGCTCGTCGTGGCGGCCGGCGAGCACGCGTGAGTAGACGACCTCGAAGATCCCGCCGACCAAGGCCTGGGCGATGATCGGCGAAGGCGGCGTGGCATCGGGCATCGCGGCCGCGGCGGTCTCGTCGATCAGGTCGCTCAGCATCCGCAGGTTCGCGTTGCGGTGCTCGACGACCATCGGGCCGGCGGCCAGCGCCTCCACGACGCACATGTCGGCGAACGCGGGCTCGGCGGCGAGGAAGCCCAGCAGCGCGCGCAGGCCCTCGCGCGCACGCGCGATGACGTCCTCGTTGGCGTCATAGGTCTCCTTGACGCGCAGCAGCAGTCGCGAGGTCACCTCGTCGTAGGCGGCCAGGAACGCGGCCTCTTTGTCCTGGAAGTTGTCGTAGAACGTGCGCCGCGAGACGCCGGAGGCGACCACGATGTCCTCGACGCTCATCGCCGCGTAGCCGGAGGTGCTGCACACCTCGGCGACGGCCCGCACGATCCGCTCGCGCTGGTTGGAGGCCACGAATTGCGGTGGCAGGCCATGGCGTCCCGAGGGGAGCTGGAGAGCCTTGCGTGCATCCTTCTTCCGAGGCGCGGCCACAAGGGAAACATAGCCGTACCGAACGCGTTTGTCTGCTCAGCGGGTGAGAAGCAGCTCGTCGATGTCGCGCGCGGCGCAGAACGGAGTCAGCGCGATCGCGAGCATCTCGGGCAGCGCTTGGGGGAGCTCCTCGAGGCGGTCCTCGAAGGCGTGGCGGGTGATGATGTGCAGGACCGACGAGCCGATCAGCCGGCCGTGGAAGACCGAGACGCCGGGCTCGGCGAGCGTCTCGTAGCCGGGGGTGAGGAAGGCCGTGAACGCCTCGACGGCCGTCTCCAGTCGCAGTCCGCCATCGGCGCCCAGCGCCCAGACGCCGTCCAGCGCGGCGCGCACGTAGACCGGTGCGGAGCCCAGGTGCTCCAGGAGCGCCGCCAGCCCTTCCCTTGCGCTCAGCGGCCACGGGACGTTCTGCGTCCGCTCCAGCACGCAGTTGAACGTCTGGTGGAAGAAGGCGCCGAAGAGGGCATAGAAGCAGGCCTCCTCGTCACCGACGAGACGACGGACCTCCGGGCTGCGCAGGCCCGCCTCCATCGCGATCTCGGCGACCGTCGTCGCGCGGTAGCCGCGCCGATCGATGACGCGTGCGGTGGCCGCCAGCACCTCTCCCCGTGGCGTGGAGAACACGAGTCCGTCTGCCATGGCGCAAAGATACACGTGACTGTTTGGATAGCGGTAGGGCCAACGCGACGCCCGGACCGGCGCAGCGGTCAGCGCAGCGACACCGTGGGGAGGCCGACCGCCGGGATCGGGACCTCGGTGGCATCGACCGTCACGGCGGGGACGGTGGCGACCGGCGTCGTGATCGCGGGCACCGCGACCGCGGGCAGGCGGACCGACGTGGGCGTGGCGGTGGTCGGTGTCGCGGGGACGTGCACCGGTGCGACGGCCGCGACCGGGGTGCTGACCGTCGGCGTGCTGACGGGCGGTGTGCTGACGGTCGGCACGTCGACCGGCGGCGTGCTCGCGGTGGGCGTGCGGATCGTCGATCCCGTCGACTGGGCGGCGGGCTGCGTGGGGGTGGCCGTGGTGCTCGTGGCGGGTGAGCGCGACGGTCGCCGCGTCGGGGTGCGGTTGTCGCGCGCCGCCGGTGTCCGCCGTGCGGTGGGCCTCTCGGAGGAGGTCGGCGTGCGCGAGCCGGTCGGAGCGGCGGGCACGGTCGGCAGCGTCGCGGTGATCGACGACGGCGTCGCCGCGCGCTGCGGGGCCGCTTGTGAGGCGATCGGCTCCAGCGCCGGTCCGAGCGCGAGCACCGCGGCCGCCGAGGCGGCGGCACCGAGCGCCCCGGCGCCGGAGCTCAGCCCGGCACCCGCGCCGCCGAGCCAGCCGAGCAGGCGCTCGCCGCCGCTGGTCGCCGCGGCCGCCAGCGCCGCGGGGCGGCTGGCGGTGTAGTGGCGCTGGAACGCCGCGACGGCGTCGGCGTCCAACTGCGTGCCCGCCTCGGCGGTGAGGATCGCCAGGGCCTTCTTGTGGCTGGTCGAGCGGCGGTAGGAGCGCGTGGAGGTCAGCGCGTCGAACGTGTCGGCGACCGCGATGATGCGAGCGCCCAGCGGGATATCGGCTCCCGACAGGCCGGCCGGATAGCCGCCGCCGTCGAGCCGCTCGTGGTGGTGGCGGACGATCGCGACGACCTCGGGCTCGCCGAGGTGGGCCAAGAGGTCGGCGCCGTCGTCGGGATGGCGCTTGATGACGGCGAACTCCACGTCGGTCAGCCGACCCGGCTTCTCCAGGATCTCGCGCGGGGTCGAGATCTTGCCGATGTCGTGGACCAGCGCGGCGCGGCGCACGCACTCGACCGTGTCGGGGTCGAGGTGCATGGCCCGCGCGATCGTCTCGGCGTGGCGGGCGACGCGGCGGCTGTGGCCGTAGGTGTAGGTGTCGCGTGCCTCGAGCAGGCGCCCCATGCGCGTGAGCGCGCCGAGCGGCATCCCCGTGGTCTGCGCGTCGAAGGCCAGGACGCGGCGCTGCGCGGCGGCCAGGCGGCGCTCGGTCCAGCCACGGCGCAGCCAGCTCCAGAGCATGAGGTCGGCGAAGAGCAGATCCGGCGCGCCGGGCTTGCGCGACCAGGCGGCGGCGCCGAGTCGCGTGACGAGGGCGGCGAGGGCCATCGCCACGAGCGTCGAGAGGATGAGCGTTGGTGCGTGTCGGGACGGCAGCATCCAGGTCGCCGGCAGGACCGGCAGGACCGTCACCGCCGCGGTGGCCGCCAGGACCATCGGCAGCTCGCGAAAGTTCAACGCTGGCCGGTGGCTCACGGTCCCCATGGGCGAGAAGGGTGCTCGTTTCGGCGCCGTCGCAATCGGGGTGGACGTCTGTTGCGATACATACGAGACAGTTCAATGAGGAGGCTGATTGAGCGTTAGGGAAGGTTCGATGTCCATCACCTGTCCAGATTCCGGTAGGTCGTCTGCGGCGCGGGCAGCCCGAGGCTCATGTCCTCCTCTCATCGATCGACGTGGCGTCGCCGTACGGCCGCGGCCGGCGCGGGCCTGACGCTCCTCTGCGCCGTGCCGGGCGCGGACGTCGCAAGCGCCAACACCAGCCACGACGGCTGGCCCCGGATCGACGGCATGTTGTTGATCAACAAGCTCGATCAGCGCCGTCCGCTCGACGCGATCCCCGGGCACGACCCGTTTGGCGGGCAGGACCCGGCTTACCGGTGCGACGGCACCCACAAGAGCCAAGCCTGCCTCGCGGCGAGCGCCGACCGCACGGCCACCGGGTTCGTGGTCAAGGTCACCGGACGTCACAACGAGCTGCTGGGCGGCCACGGCAACGACGCGCTCTCCGCCGGACCCAACGGCGACGTGCTGTGGGGCGACTACAAGCCCTCCGGCCAGCCGGCGAGCCAGCACGACCGCATCGCGGGCGGCGCGGGCAACGACTTCATCTACGCGAGCCACGGCACCAACGACATCGCGGCCGGCTCGGGCAACGACTACATCAAGGCCCACTACGGCCGCGGCACGATCGACTGCGGCGGCGGCCGCGATGTCCTCTACATCAGCCGCAAGGCGCAGCGTCACTACCGCATCACGGGCTGCGAGACCGTCAGCCACCGCACGCTCGGCTACTAGCCGAGCTGCCCGTCCAGCACAGCGAAAGGCTCAACATGCTTGCTCTCTCATCATCGATGCGGCGTCGCGGCGGTGCCGCGCTCGCCGCCGGCACCCTGATCCTCGCCCTCGGGACGGCGGCCTCGGCGCAGGCCGCGCCGTCGGTCTGCCGCGCCAGTGCGGCGCGCGTCGCCGCGCCGCCCGCGGCCCTCGCCGAGCCGACCGTGGCCAACGCAGCCGGCGCCCCGTGCGTCGGTGACGCGCAGCAGATCGCCGGCGTCGCGCCGGTCGGGCCGCTGTCGGTCACCGCGCCGCACGCGACGACGCGGTCGGCGCCCGGCGTGATCGCGGCGGCCTCCGGCGTCGAGGGCGCGACGGTGGACCTCGGCGGCGTCCCGATCTCCGTGGGCGCCGTCGCCGCCGACCAGACGGCGAGCTGCGCCGACGGCGCCACCACGACCACGGGCTCCTCGCACGTCGACGCGCTGAGCGTGGGCGGCACGGCGATCCCGGTCATCGCCGGGCAGGCGCTGGACCTCAACCTCGGCCTGGTGCGCGTGCGCACCAACCAGCTCGACGGCGACACCCGGCGCGCGCTGGTGCTCGACGCGGCCGGCGTCGAGGTCGTCCTGGGCGAGGCGCAGGCCTCAGGCGACGCGTGCGCGACGCTGAGTGATGGCGGCGACGGAGCCACCGGCGACGGTGGCGGTGGCGGCAACGGCACGCCCGGGAGCGGTGGCACGAGCGGTGGCTCGGGCACCAAGGTCGCCCCGAGCATCTGCCCCAAGGGCAGCACCTATCGCGTCGAGCGCAACCAATGCGTCATCGTCGACGGGGCCGGCGAGCGCGTGACGGTCGTCGGTGCCCCGTACGCCGGCTTCGGCGGCGGCTCGGTGGTCAGCCTCGTGGCGGCTCAGGGTCTCGTCAAGGCGGGCAAGCTCGCCGACAGCCCGTGCCTGCACGGCAAGGGCGCCGACTACGTCGTCCTCGGCACGACGAGCGGTCGCGATCGCCTCACCGGCACCAACGGCGACGACCGGATCCTGGGCCTGGGTGGCAACGACGAGGTCGGTGGCGGCCGCGGTGCCGACTGCATCGACGGCGGCACCGGCAGCGACACGCTGACCGGCGGCGACGGCGCCGACGATCTCGTCGGCGGCACCGGCGACGACCACCTCAACGGCGGCCCGGGAGCCGACGTCCTCAGCGGCGGGGCCGGCAACGACACCATCAACACGTCCTACGGCGCCGACCGCGTCAGCGGCGGCACCGGCAAGGACGCCATCAACGCCGCGACCGCCGGGCCGGCCGCGCTGATCGACGGTGGCAGCGGACGCGACACGGTCCGCATCAACACCAACGAGCGTCGCCGCGTCAAGCACGCCGAGACCGTGCACACCTTGCGCTGAAACGCGCACCAACCGGACGCCCCGCCCGTGTCGCCCCCGGCACGGAGCGGGGTCTCCGGCGGGCGGAGATCCCGGACCGCCGGGCGGGTCGTCTTCGCCCGGCGGTCCGCATGCACCGGGCCGCGTGCCTGACAGGATCGCTCTCTGACCGGCGCGGGTGACAGCGGGGAGGTGGGCGGCCCGGTGCTGCTGGCCGGAGACGACGGCGTGCCCACGCGCGTGCGCGAGGAGCTGGCCGGCGCGGGCGTCGAGGTCGTCGTCGTGTGCTCGCGGCCCGACTGCAGCGCCGCGCTCGCCGCGACGGCCGCCGGCACGCGGCTGGTGATCGGCGACGCGGGGGAGGCCGACGTCTGGGAGCGGGCCGGGCTGCGCGCGGCGCGCGCCGTCGGCCTGCTCGGCGCCGACGACCTCCAGAACCTCAGCGCCGCGCTGCTCGTGGCCGAGGAGGCGCCCGACACGCAACTGGTCGTGCGGATGTTCTCGGCCGAGCTGGCGGGCGGGATCTCGCGGGTGCTCGGCGAGCGCGCGACGGTGATGTCGGAGACCGAGGTCGCCGCGCCCGCCTTCCTGCAGGCGGCGCTGTCGGGCAACACCGGCCAGCGCGTGACGATCGCCGGGCAGGTGCTGGAGGTGGCCGAGGTCGACGCCGACGACCCGCGGCTGGTCGTCGCGTTGTGCAATGCCGTCGACCCCGACCGACGTGCTGCCGCCGCGCGCGGCGCTCGACCGCACCGTGTTCGGGCTGATCGATCCCGATGGCCTGCGTGCTCGGCGCGCGCGGCGCGTTCCCGCCGACCGTCGCCCTGCACCGTCAGCAGCGCGAGCGCCGCCGCGCCGCCTCGCGCCCGCGCCACTCGCGGCGTCAGCGGGTGGTCGCGGCGCTGCGGTCGGTCCCGGGTCGGGTGTTCGCGCTGGTGGCGGCGATCCTGACCGTCGGCGCGACGAGCACCGCCGTCTTCGTGGTCAGCGACCACCTGCCGCTGCTCGACGCCATGTACTTCACGGCCACGACGATGGCGACCGTCGGCTACGGCGACATCAACCTGCTCGGCGCGCCGGACTGGCTCAAGATCTACGACATCGGGCTGATGGCCGTCTCGGCCGTGCTGCTGGCCTCGGTGCTCGCGCTCATCACCGACATGCTGGTCCGCACGCGGATCGACCGCGCGCTCGGACGCTTCCCGCGCCCCGACCGCGACCACGTGATCGTCTGCGGGCTGGGCAAGGCGGGCTCGCGCATCCTCGATGGGGCTGCGCGCGCTCGGACGTGCCGTGCATCGGCGTCGAGCAGGACGAGGGCGCGATCGGCGTCGCCGTCGCCCGCACGCTGGAGGTGCCGGTCGTCTTCGCCGACGGCCGCACGCCCGGCACGCTGGCCGCGCTGCACGTCGACCGGGCCCGCGCCGTGATGGCGGTGACCAGCGACGACCTCGCCAACCTCCAGTGCGGCCTGACCGCCCGCGAGCTCAACCCCGACGTGCGCGTCGTCCTGCGCATCTTCGACCCGCACCTCGCCGAGCGACTCGACCGCAGCGTCGAGCTCGACCTGACACGCTCGGTGTCGGCGCTGGCCGCGCCGGCCTTCACCGCCGCGCTGCTGCGTCGCAACGTCGCCGAGCCGCTGCCGCTGTCCAACGTGGCGCTGCGCGTGCTCGGAGACCGAGGTCGGCCCGGGCTCGGAGATCGTGGGCGAGACGATCAGCGCCCTGCACCATCGTCGCGACCTCCGCGTGCTCGCGCTCGACGGCCGCTGGCGCCCGCGGGAGGATCTCGTCATCGAGGCGGGGGCGACGATCTCGGTGGTGGGCACGCGGGAGGCGTGCGACGACGTGGGGTCGCGGGTTGTGCGGGCCGGTCGCCGGCGCGACCGCGTCGAGGTCGTCGCGCCCGCCGCTCCGAGCCCGTTGCGCCGCTACCGCGGCGCGGCGATGGGAGAGGAGGAGTGAGCTGGCTGCGCGCGGCTTGCTTAGCGGCGCTTCGCGCGCTCTGCTGAGGTCACACCATCGCCGGCTCCCGATGCGTCGGCATTTGCACGATGGGACTCCAAGAGCGCGTTCAGCTCGGCGATCATCTTCGCCTCATCCGTGTCGGTCTTCTTGGTGAGTGCTTGCCAGCCGGCCTGTTGGATGCCGACGATCGCCACCGACCGTCCGTGAACGCGTTTGATCAGACACGACCCGTAGGACGAGAACTCGAAGCGAGCGATTTCTGGCCACCGCAGGTGCACCGTGGACAACGGGTTGAGCACACGCACCCCGTTCTCTTCGACGAACACGCCACAACGCGCGATCCGCAGCAATCCCCACGCGGCGAGCAGCACACCCGCCATCCAATATGCGAAGACGAACGGTTCGTCCAATGAGTTGGCGGCAAAGAACGCAAACAGCCCGCCGAAGACCAGGCTGCCGTAGGCAAAGAAGAATGCAACCGCTGTGCTGCGATAGACGCGGGCTTTGGTTCGGGTGTGCTTCATGTGCGGATGCGTCACTCAGAACGTGGCGGGACGGCGCGGATCTTCATGTTCTGCGCTTGACCTTCGGATACGGCATACCGACGTATTCCTTTAGCAATTTCGTCAGGACTCGTTCTCGCCCGCCCCGCACCAGGACCCAGGACACCGAACACCCCCACCTCGGCTCGCCGGGGACGCGATGGCGCACGTGGGCCCGTCTGGCGCGGGGACTTCGCGCTCAACGGGCCCACCCCGCCGTCTGGCCTCAACGCTCGCGCAACACCCGCCCGCGGCGCGGCCGCGTTGAACCGTGGAGGTGATCCGTGATGTCGCCATCCGCGCGCCGCCCCGTTCGGTGCCCACACCAACGAACCCCGAACCACGCCCCAACACTTTCACCCAACACCTCAGGCCCCAGGAGCGTGGTGGCGATCGTCACGGAGCCGCCGACCAGCCAGCCACACCCCGCACGACGACGACCCGCCCGCAGCAGGCAAGGAAGCAAGGAGGCAAAGAAGCAACCCCCCAACGCACAACCCTAAAATCCCCGCCCGTGACCCTCACCCTCCTGCACAACCCGCACTGCCCCACCTCCGTCCACGCCCTCGACGCCCTCGAAGGCGCCGGCCACGAGGTGACCGTGCGCAAGTACCTGCTCGTCGCCGAGCGACTCGACGAGGACGAGCTGCGCTCGCTCGCCCAGCGGCTCGTCGGCGATCCGGTCGACGCGCTGATCCGGCGCGACAAGCAGTACGCGACGCTCGGGCTCGACGCGGACGGCTGGGCCATCGAGCAGGTCGTGGCGACGCTGGTCGAGCATCCGGCGCTGTTGCAGCGGCCGATCCTCGATGACGGCACCGCGGTGATGATCGGCCGGCCGCGGACGCGGGCGGCCGAGTGGGCGTCAGCCGGACGCGTCGCCGGCTGACGGCGAGCGCGTCAGGCCGTCGTCGTCTGACGGCGGTCGCACGAGGCGGTAGGTCAGCCACAGGCCGAGCGCGAAGAGCGGGATGCCCATCGCGGTGCGGGCCACGCCGAGGGCGCTGACCGCGCCCGCGAGGTAGAGCGGCAGCTGGACGGCCAGGCGCAACCCGAACAACGCGGCCCACATCAGGCTCGCGCGCATGAACGCACGCACGCGCAGCGGTTCGTCACGCCAGGCCGTGCCCTCGCCGTCGAGCTGGCCGACGATGTAGCCGATCAGCGGCCGCCGGATCACGACCGAGGTCAGCAGCGCGGTCGCGTAGGCGGCGTTGGCCAGCAGACCGGGCAGGAAGAAGTTCTCGGCCTTGCCGCTGCGCGCCGCGACGAAGGCGGCGAAGCCGATGCCGACGAGGCCGGTCAGCGCGTGGCGCGGCGTCTCGCGCCGGACCAGCCGCGCGAGCGCGAAGACGACCCCGACCGCCACCGCGACGATCGCGGCGGTATTGGTGCCTGTGAAGCCGTAGACCGCAGCGAAGGCGACGGGCGGGAGCGACGTCTCGGCGATGCCGAGCGGGCCGCCCACGGCATCCATGAGCCCGGGCGGCTCCTCGCGCTGCGTGCTGTCGGCCGCGGACACCGCGACGATGATGGCGCAGCGGGCGCCGCCGTGCCTTGGTGGGCGTCAGCCGCCGAGCGGATGGAGCCGTCGGACGACCCCGTGCGCCACGCGCCCGGGCTCCAGGCCGTCGACGCTCGCGGCCTCGCCGATCCAGTCGTCGACGCGCACGCGCACGCGGCCCGCCTCGATCGTCGTGGCGGCGACCGTGCCGATCAGCGCACCGTCCGGTCCGACCCCGGGACGGACCTCGATGTCCCAGGGATAGACGGCGACGTCGATCTCGCCGTCCGCATCGACCGACACGCGCCCGCCAACCCGGGAGCCGCGCACGACGCTCCCGCCCGTCAACGCGACGACGAAGCGATCGACGGGCGCGCTCACCAACTCGGCCGGCGCCGCCAATTGCCGCAGCGTGCCGTCGACGATCACCGCGACGCGGTCGGCCAGCGCGGCGGCATCGGAGAAGTCGTGCGTGACCAGCAGCGTCGGGATGGCCAAGCCGCGCAGCTCGGCCGCCAGCTCGTCGCGGACGACGCGCCGCGTATGTGCGTCGAGCGCGGCGAGCGGCTCGTCGAGCAGCAGGACCTGCGGCTGCCGGGCCAGCGCCCGCGCCAACGCGGTCCGCTGGCGCTCGCCGCCGCTGAGGCGCGCCGGGCGCTCAGCCGCGAGCGGCGCGATCCCCAGCCGCGTCAGCAGCGAGTCGACGGTCGACGCGGCGGCGCCCGAGAACGCCACGTTCTCACGCACCGTCAAGTGCGGGAACAACGCGTGGTGCTGGGGGACGTAGCCGACCGACCGTCGCTCGGGCGCCAGGTCGACCACCCGCGCGCCATCGTCGCGGCGATCGAACCACGCCTCCTCGCCACACGCGATCCGCCCACGATCGGGACGGTGCAGGCCCGCGACGGCGCGCAGGACCGTCGTCTTGCCGGCCCCCGACGGCCCCACCAGCGCGACGACCTCGTCGCCGACGGCGAGGCTCAGCGCGACACGGAAGGAGCGAAGCTCGCTGGTGATGTCGAGGTCGAGGACCGCCATGCGTCCAGCAGCTTGTAGGAAAGCAGCACGGTCGCGCTGAGCGCCACCAACAGGACGCCGAGCGCGAGCGCCACATCGATGCTGCTGTCGAGCTCCTGGTAGACGGCGAGCGTCAGCGTCGTGGTGCGCCCCTGCACGTTGCCGGCGAAGATGATCGTGGCGCCGAACTCGCCGATCCCGCGCGCGAAGGCCAGGACCCAGCCGGCCACCAGGCCGCTGAAGGCCAGCGGCAGGACGACACGCCAGAACGTCCTGGTCGGCGACGCGCCGAGGGTCCGGGCCACGTCGGTCAGGTCGCCGTCGACCTCGCCGAACGTCGCCACGGCCTGGCGCAGGTAGAACGGCGAGGCGACGAACGTGACCGCCAGGACCACCGCCCACGGCCCGAACGGCAGCACGACGCCGATCGCATCCAGCGCGTCGCCGAACAGCCCGCCTTGGGCGTAGGCGGCCAGCAGCGCGATGCCCGCGACCGCGGGCGGCAGCACGAGCGGGAGCTCGCAGAGCGTCAGGATCGCTGCGCGCCCCGGGAAGCGCCGCGTGGCGAGCACCCAGGCCGCCGGCGTCCCGAAGAGCAAGACCAACATGTTGGCCGCGACGTTGGTCTTGACCGTCACCCAGATCGCGTCGCGCACCTCGGGGCGGCGCAGCAGCGACGGCAGGTCGCTCAGCGGCGCCTGCACGAACAGGGCGATCAACGGCACCGCCAGGAACGCGACGACGATGCCGAGCGCCAACGCCGTTGCGGCTCGCCGGATCATCCCTTCGGCGGCAACCCGAACCCGAAGCGCTTGAGCAGCCCGCGGCCGCGCGGGGAGCGGATGCCGTCCAGCAGCGACTGGGCCCCGGCCGTGTCGGCGCCGTCGCGGACGACCACGCAGCCCTGGTAGCGCACGGCCGGCTGCGCCCACTGAGGAACGTAGAGCGGGTCGATCCGCCCGGACTGCGTGCGGGCGTCGGTCACGTACACGAAGCCGGCGTCGGCGCCGCCGAAGGCCACCTGCGAGAGCACCTGGCCGACGTTGGACTGCTGGGAGACCTTGTTGGAGGTCAACACGTTGCTCATGCGCAGCCGCCGCAGCAGCCGCCGGGTGTAGTCGCCGATCGGCACCGACGGGTTGCCGATCGAGAGGTTGAGGCCGCCCTTGCGCAGGCCGTAGATCGAGCCGATCTGCTTCGGGTCGCCCTGGCGCACGATCAGCACGAGCTTGTTGGTGGCGAACGTCACGGGCCGTTGGCAGCGGCCTTCGCGGTACAGCGCCTGGGCCTCGTTGGGCTCGGCCGACAGGAAGAGGTCGGCGGGCGCGCCGCGCTCGATCTGCAACTGCAGGGTGTTGGAGCCGCCGAAGGAGTACGAGGCGTCGCGCTTGATCTCGGGCATCACGTTGGTCAGCGATGTGGCGGCCGACACGTTGAGGGCGTCGGCCGCGGTCGGTGCGGCGAGCGTCAGCGCCGCGGCCGCGACGCCCCCGAGCAGCAGGCGCTTCATGACGTGGGCTCCTTGAGGTAGGCGTCGAGCTTCAGCCCGGCCGCGTCGAGGTCGACGGGGGAGGGCAGGCCGCCGGCGACCTGGCCGGCCCAGCGGGTGAGGATCGCGTTGTGGCCGCTGGCCAACGCCAGTAGGCGGCCGAGTAGGAGGCGGGTGCCGTAGTCGGCTGACGCCGCGACGCCGCCGAGGTAGGTGCCGCCGACCAACGTTTCCAGCTCGCGGCCGATCCGCAACGCGCCCGGGCGCGTGCCGACCGTGAGCTGATGCGCGAAGTCGCCGGGCGTGACCGCGTTGTCGGGGCCCAGCGCGGCATTGAGGCGGTCGATGTTGGCGCGGTGGCCTGCGCGCGCCTCGGTCAGCACCCGTCGCTCGACCGGCGACCATGCGCCCGAGATCGCCAGCGCCGCGTCGAAGAAGGCGACCAGGACGCCCTCGGCGACGGCGCCGAAGGAGAGGAAGCCGAGGTCGTCGCCTGCCGGGGTCGCCGGTGGGAGCGCCGCGCGGGCCGCGGGGACGGCGGTCGCCACCAGCCCGACGGTGGCGGTGGCGCCGGCGACCAGAAGCTGGCGCCGGCTCGTGCCTAGGATAAACCTATGCATTGGCGGGATCTAACCACACCCGCCCGGCGGCCGCGACCGGCGCCCGACCCGTCCTACGAGGTCGCGCTCACGCCGACCCCGTAGGACGTCTCACCGCATCCGCAGCGCTACGGCGCGGGGACGATCCGCAGCCACGGCCGCGGCGCGTCCCA
Source organism: uncultured Conexibacteraceae bacterium (assembly GCA_963731005.1). Taxonomy (GTDB): domain Bacteria; phylum Actinomycetota; class Thermoleophilia; order Solirubrobacterales; family Solirubrobacteraceae; genus Baekduia. The sequence continues at coordinate 86,466 of CAVSTZ010000001.1, forward strand.
GCCGTCGGGGTACTTCTCCTTGGCGGCGTCGTCGCTGACCGAGCCGGCGATGATCACGTCCTCGCCGGGCTGCCACTGGGCCGGCGTGGCGACGGCGTGGTTGGCCGTCAGCTGCAGCGAGTCGATGACGCGCAGGACCTCGTCGAAGTTGCGGCCGGTGGTCATCGGGTAGATGAGCACCAACTTGATCTTCTTGTCCGGGCCGATGACGAAGACGTTGCGCAGCGTGCCGTTCTGGGCGGGCGTGCGCTGCGTCGGGTCGCCCTCGACGTCGGCGCCGAGCATGCCGTACAGCTTGGAGACGTTGAAGTCGCTGTCGGAGATCAGCGGGTAGTTGGGCGCCGTGCCCTGCGTCTCGGCGATGTCCTGGGCCCACTTCTCGTGGTTCTCGAGCGGGTCGACCGAGAGGCCGATGATCTTGACGCCGCGGCGGTCGAAGTCCGGCTTGATCGACGCCATGTAGCCGAGCTCGGTCGTGCAGACCGGCGTGAAGTTGCGCGGGTGCGAGAACAGGACGGCCCAGCCGTCGCCGATCCAGTCGTGGAAGCTGATGCGACCCTCGGTCGTGTCGGCCTCGAAGTCGGGTGCGGTGTCGCCGATGGTCAACGCCATGGGAGAGCTCCTTGGGGTAATGGCCTTAAGGGGGTAGGGATTCCAGCTTAGTGGCATCGTCCCCGGTCCCGCGGCCGGTCACTCCGGTGGCGCGCCGCGCGTGCGGCGCAGTGCCGCCTCGGCCCGGCGTGCCGCGGCGGCCGCGCGCTCGGCGGCGGCCTGGGCGCGATCGGCGGCCGACTGCCGGCGGCGGTTGGCCGCCTCGACGATGTCCTCGGTCGTTGGCGCGAGCGCCGACGTCGGCAGCTCGAGCGCGTCCTGGCCGAGCTCCAGCGTGTCCTGCAGGCGATCGTGGCCGCCCTGGGTGTCGTCGATCTGGTTCTGGTAGGCGTCGCGGCGGTCCTGCGTGCGCGTCAGCTCGGCCTGGCGGTGCTCGAGGGCGAGGTGGGCGGCGAACTGGTCGGTCGGCGTCTCGGCGCGCTCGATGTCGACGAGCGTCTGGCGCGCGTCGAGGCGCTTCTGCTCGCGGTCCGACAGCGCCTGCTCGCGGTAGGCGATCGACTGGTCGAGATCGGCGACCGCCTGCTCCTGGTCGAGCTCTCGCTGCTGGGGCGTGATGAGGTCGTCGGTCATGATCGTGCGCTGCTCCTCAGGGTGTCATCGGTGAAGGCATCTTCGAGCGGTCCTGGACGTGCGATGTGGTAGCCCTGCGCGTAGTCGACGCCCAGGGTCTTGAGCAGGCTCAGCGTCTCGGCGTCCTCGACGCCCTCGGCCACGGTCAGCATCCCGAAGCCGCGGGCGAGGTTGACGACCGCCTCGACGACGTGGAGGCTGGCCTCGCTGGTGCGCAGGTCGCGCACGAACTCGATGTCGATCTTGAGGTAGTCGACCGGCAACTGCTTGAGGTAGGTGAACCCGCCGTAGCCGGTGCCGAAGTCGTCGAGGGCCAGCTTGCAGCCCAGCTCGTGGACGCGCTGGACGAAGTGGCGGCCGGCCTCCTCGTCGGAGACCAGGGCAGTCTCGGTGATCTCGAAGACCATCAGCCCCGGGTCGGCGCCGGTCTCCCGCAGGCAGGCCTCGATGTGGGTGATCAGCTCGGGGTCGCTGATCGATCCGCCCGAGACGTTGAGCTCGACCGGCAGGCCGCGGGCGGCCAGCCGCGCGGCCCGGCGGATCACCCAGCGGTCGATGTCGCCGATCAGGTTGTGCTCCTCGGCGATCTGCAGGTAGGAGCCGGGGCCGACGATCTCGCCGCTGGGCTCGCGCATCCGCAGCAGCAGCTCGTGCTGGACGACCTCGTCGGTCGCGAGGTCGAGGATCGGCTGTGCGTAGAGGACGAAGCGCTCCTCGCGCAGCGCGTCCTGCACGCGGCCGGCCCAGGAAAGGGCGTCGAGCTTGCGACGCAGCTCACGCTGCTCGGCCTGGCGGACCGTCGCGTCGGTGAAGACGATGACGCAGCCCTCCAGCCCCTGGGTGGTGACCAGCGGCGCGGCCGTGTAGGAGGTCGGCAGCTCGGTCCCGTCGCGGCGCATGAAGATCTCGTCCTCGGCGCGGATCGTCGCGCGCAGCTCCAGCGTCTGCAGGATCGTGCTCGCGGCGGCGGGCTGAGGGGAGCCGTCGGGCCGGCGGTAGTGGACGAGGTCGTGCAGGACCCGCCCGCGCAGGCCGCTGAGCGTCCAGCCGAGCATCTCCTCGGCCGCCTCGTTCATCAGCGTGACGCGCCCGGCGCTGTCGAGGACCAGCAGGCCCTCGCCCATGCTGTCGGTGACTGCGGCGAGGTGGTTGCGCGCGTTGAGGGCCTGCTCCTCCATCACGCGGCGCTCGGTGATGTCGTGGTGGGCGACGACGACGCTCACGGGCCCAGGACCCGAGAAGCGCGTGGCGGTCAGCGCGAACCAGCGCTCGCCGCCGGTGCCGCGGGCCGCGTACTCCATCGAGAAGCGCTCGCCCTCGCCCTCGAGCAGGGCCAGGACGCCGGCGCGGGCGCGGACGCCGGAGGCGTGCGGGCCGTCGCTGCGCCCGAGCGCGAGGTAGTTCTCCCCGATCGTGCCGTTGCACGCGCCGTTCTCCTCCTCGAAGCGGCGCCAGGCCTGGTTGACGGCGACGATCTGGCCATCGGGATCCAGCACGGCGACGTGGGCGTCGAGCGAGTCCATCGTGCCCTGCCAGAAGTCGCTGGCGCTCTCGAGCTGCTCGCGCGCGATGACGCGCTCGGTGATGTCCTGGCTGGTGCCGCGCACGACGGCGGGGCGGCCGTCGGGGTCGCGCAGCAGCCGGCAGCGGGAGTCCAGCCAGCGGAGCTCCCCGCTGGGGGCGATGACACGGTGCTCCAGGCGGGTGCTGGCGAGGGTGCCGGCGCGCAGCGCGTCGAGGCCGGTGAGGACCGCCTTGCGATCCTCGGGCGCCACGCGGGCGAGGATGCCGTCGAGGCCGAACGGCGCGACCGCCTCGTCGCCGACCAGCACCCTGGCCACGAAGTTGGTGGTGACCACGTCGGAGTCCAGGTGCCACTCCCAGTTGGTGAGCCCGACGATGCGCTGAGCCTCACGGAGCAGCGTTCGCTCTTGGGCGTGCCCGGTGACGTCGCGCCCGACCACGCACCAGACGTCGCCGTCGGACGCGCCGCTCCAGGCCAGCGTGCAGTAGCTGCCGTCCGGCCGGCGCCAGCGGTTGACGAGCTCGTCGACGCGGGCGCCGGCGATGTCGGTGCGGGCGAGCACGTCGACCGTGGCCTCGAAGTCGTCGGGATGGACGAAGGCGGTGAACGGCTGGGCGGTGAGATCCTCGCGCGACCAGCCCAGCAGTCGCTCCCACGCGGGGTTCAAGGCGTAGAGCATGCCGTCGGCGCCACAGATGGCGAAGAGGTCGGTGGCCAGCTCCCAGAAGCTGTCGACGCCACGACGCGGGACGAGGCGGGGGTCGATGACCGCAGGCGAGAGGGCAGAGGGCGCCGAGGTCGGGCGGTGGGTCAAGGCGACTCCTCTGTGATGGTGCGCCCGGGAGCGGGCGGGCCGACGTCCGTGACGTCGTTCGACGGACATCCGGCCTCGACCCACTCTATCGGTCCCGAATGGTTCGACCTGTAGGTCGCTGCCAGGAAGCTGACCAATGGAGTTCCACGCAGGGCTGCCGGTCTGGATCAAGGTTCATCAGCTTTCTGCCGATACGGATCCGAGAACTTCATGCGTCACCCATGCAAACGGGGTCGCACGGCTGGGTCCCCGCCCGCCGACTCCTATGTCTTGAGGTGAGCATTTCCATGCTGTCCGGTGCCGCCAGGTCCCCCGCTCCGAAGGCGATCGTGCTGGCCGAGCGCTGGCGCCGCTACCGCCGTGACGGCGAGCGCGAGGTGCGTGACCAGCTCGTGCTGGCCTACAGCCCGATCGTCAAGCACGTCGCCGGGCGGATCGCCTCCCGGATGCCGGCTCACGTCGATCTCGCCGACCTCGTGGCCTACGGCCTCGCCGGCCTGATCGAGGCCGTCGAGCGCTACGACCCCGCGCGCGGCGTCAAGTTCGAGTCCTTCGCCGGCCTGCGCATTCGCGGGGCGATCATCGACGCGATGCGCTCGCTGGACTGGGTCCCGCGCGCGGTTCGCGACGAGGCCCGCGAGTTCGAGCAGACCAGCGCCGACCTCATGGTCTTCCTGCAGCGGCTGCCGACCGACGCCGAGATCGCCACCGCGCTGGGCATCGATGCCGACGAGCTCGACGCGCGGATGCAGCGCGCCGCCAACGCCCAGCTGGTCGCCCTCGACCAGCCGTGGGGCATCAGCGGCTCGGACTCGGCGCCGACCACGATGCTCGACTTCCTCCCCGATCCCGCCGCCGGCGACCCGGCCGAGATCTCCGACCACGCCGACCTCGCCGAGCAGGTCGCCGCGGCGGTGTTGCAGCTGAGCGGACGCGAGCAGACGATCCTGGCCCTGCGCTACCACCAGGATCTGACGTATGCCGAGATCGGCGAGGTCTTCGACGTCACCGAGTCGCGCGTCAGCCAGATCCACACCAAGTCGATGTTGCACCTGCGCGTGCTGCTGGGCGGCGCCGGCGAGGCTGGGGTCTGACCCCCGAGCTAGTTGGTGACGAACGAGATCCGCCCGCTCGTCTCCAGGACCGCGAAGCGCACGTCGCCCAGCGAGCCGATCTGCGACTGGCGGGCCTCGGCGCCCAGCTCCTCGACGGTGATGCGCTGGCGCCGCAATGCCTCGCGGCGGATCTCGCCGTTGGCGACCAGCACCACCGGCTCGCCTTCCAGCAGCGGGCGCAGGCGACGCACGCGAAAGCTCAGATAGCCGGTCGACACGGTCAGGACGGCGAGCGTCGCGATGACCGTGGTCGTGCCGGTCAGCGAGTAGTCGCTCTGGGTCACGCCCTGCTGGACGAGGTCGCCGATCACGACGAGCAAGATGATGTCGAACGGCTCCATCGAGTTCAGCTCGCGGCGGCCGACCGCGCGCGTGACGATCAGGATGAGCAAGAACACGAAGGCGGTGCGCAGGACGAGATCCATGACGGCTTTCAGGGCAGGACGGTGAGGGATCGGTCGACGCGGGCCAGCGGGGTCTCGGCGTCGTCGAGCTCGAGGTCGTAGGAGCGGTGGCCGACGTTGGTCGGGTTGACCTGGAACTGCAGGCGGATCGTCATCCGCTCGCCGGCGCTCAGCGCCGGGTAGCTCAGCACGAGGTCGTCGTCGCGGACGGTCTGGCCGTCGGCGTCGGGGGTGATCGAGTTGACCTGCATGCCCTCGATCCAGCCGTCGGCGAGCACCAGGCGGGGATGGTCGATCGCGCGACGGGCGACGATCTCGACGCGCGACTCGAACAGCAGGCCGCCACGGACCGTCTGCGGTGCGCGGACCGTCAGCGTGGCTGCGGCGCCGGCGGCCGTCGACCGGCTCGTGCGCTGCCCGAAGGCATCCAACAACCCGAGCAGCGCGACCACCGCGAGCACCGTCATCACCGCCCGGCGTGCCCAGAGCCCGCGGCGCAGCGCGTGCGGCTCGGCGCCCTCGGCGAGATCGCGGAAGAGATCGGTCACGTCGGCGCGGGCCGGTCGCGGGTCAGCATGGGGGACGGCATGCCCAGCGGAGGGCCGTGTCTATCGTGGGAGCGATGCTGGAGCTGGTCGCGATCCGCCACGGCGAGACGACGCTGAACGCCGCGGGGCGCCTGACCGGGCAGTTGGACCCGCCGTTGACCGCGCGCGGGCGCGAGCAGGCCGCCGCGCTGGCGTCGATCGTCGCGGGCGCCTTCGACCTGCGCGTGCACTCGGGGACGCGACGGGCCGCCGACACGCTGCGGATCGCCTGCGACGCGGCCGGTCTGCGCGACGTCGCGCTGGTGGCCGACCCGCGTTGGCGCGAGCGCTCGTTCGGCGCGCTGGAAGGCGAGCCGAGCGCGTCGTGGACCCAGCCGGCCGACCTGGATGCGGCGCCGCCCGGCGGGGAGAGCTACCGCGCGCTCGGGCTGCGGATCGTGGACGCGCTCGACGCGCTCGACGCGCTGGCCGCAGGCGGCTCGCGGCGCGTCCTGCTCTGTGCCCACTCCGGGGTCCTGCGCATGCTCGCGGCGATCGCCGCCGACGCGCCCGACGTCGCCGCCATCCTGGGCCCGAGCACCGGCAACGGCGAGACGCTGGCGCTGACCTACGCGGCGCCGAGGATGCCGAGGTTCCTGGCCTCCTCGGTCGCGACCAGCTGAGCCAGCGGCGGGCGTTCGAGGACCGCCACGTCGCGCACCGCGCCGCCGTCCCACGGCTGGACGAGGCCCGCGGGCACCGCGTCGCCGCCCGGCGCGATCCGGGCCTGGACCGCGCAGAGCACGGCAAAAGCCATCGCGCCGAGATCGCGCAGCGCCTGGTGGCGGTTCTGGCGCGTGCCGAGCTGCGCCTCGGCGAGGCCGTCGAGACCGACGTGGCGCAGCGCGTCGATCAGCAGCGCGATCTCGACCCCGTAGCCGACGGGGAACGGCAAGGCCTCCAACAACGTCCGGCGCGCGGCGGTCTCGCCGGCCAGCGGCTGCTCGAAGCCCGCGAGCTCCGGGACGTGGAGGTTGAGCAGCGGCCGGGCCATCAGCTCCGTCACGCGGCCGCCCTCGGCGTCGCGGACGGTCTCGCCGTCGCGAAACGGACGGGCGAAGGCGCCCTTGACGAGGTGGACGCGGTGATCTTCGAGCAGCGGTCCGAGCAGGCCCAGCAGGTGCACCGGGTCGGGGTCCTCCGTGTCGGCGTCGAGGAACGCGACGACGTCGCCGGTGGTCGCGTGCAGGCCCCGCCACATCGCGTCGCCCTTGCCCTGGGCGGGCCCATGCTCGGGCAGCAGGTCGTCCTGGGAGACGGCGCGCGCGCCGGCGTGCGCGGCCCGGGCGAGCGTCGCGTCGGTCGAGCGGCCGTCGACCACCAGCACTTCGTCGATCAACCCCATGGCGACGAACGGCATCACCGTGGTGCGCAGCACGCCGCCGACCGTCGCCGCGCAATCGCGTGCCGGCACGACGACCGAGATGGTGGTGTCGCCCTTGGCCTCCAACAAGCGTCGGGCCGAGTACGCGCGGCCGTCGTGGCGGCGGCGTGCGAGCCAGTCGCCGAGCTGGAGGTCGCGCGCCAGCCCGCGCGGCGCCCGGCCGCGGGTGCGCGCCGAGGTGCGGACGGTGACGGCGTCGGAGCGCACGACGCGCCATCCGCCGGCGGTCAGCCGCCGGCCGAGGCCCTCGTCCTCCAGCGCGGCCACCGGGTCGATGCCGCCCACGGCGCGGTAGGCGCGCGCGGTCACCCCGAGCGACGCGCCGGAGAAGAAGTGGTGCTCGGCGCTCGGGTCGTCGGCGAGCACCGCGGTCAGCCGGACGTCCGCGCGCCGCTCACGGCGCAGCAACGCGGCGGCCGGCAACGCGGCGGCGTCGGAGGGGTCGAGCTCGATGCGGCCGCCGATCGCGTCGGCGCCCGCGTCGACGAGCGCCAGCTGCGCGGCGAGCCAGTCCGGCGCGACCGTGCTGTCGGCGTCGGTGCAGGCGATCAGCCCGTCGGGCTCGATCTCGGCCAGGCGGTCGCAGGCGAGGTCCATCCCGTGGCGACGGGCGGCGCCGACGCCGGCGCCGGGGCTGCGCTCCACGTCCAAGGTCAGGCCCGTGGCGGTGGCCGTCGCGCGCGCGACCGTCTCGGTCGCGTCGGTGCAGCGGTCGAGGACGAGGACGACCGCGAAGGTGACCCCGGGCCCCAGGCCGCGCTGGGCGGCCAGCGCGCGCAGGCAGCGCTCGATGTGCTCGGCCTCGTCGCGGGCGGGGATGACGATGATCGCGCGCAGGCGGCTCATGGCGCTGAGGCTCCCTGCGCGGAGAGCGGCGGGCAGGCGGTCGTCACACGCGCTCCAGGACGTCGAGGCGAAAGCCCTCGGTGGGGGCGGCGTCGAGCCGTCGTAATCCCGGCACCGCCGCCAGCGCGGCCCCGACGTCGTCGGCGCTGCGGCGCAGGTCCGACGCGCTCCCGGTCCAGTGCACCGCGACGCAGCGACCGCCGTCCATCAGCGCGCTCGGCAGCCAAGCGAGGACGGTCCGGAAGGCGGGGTCGTCCAAGTAGTACAAGATCTCGCTGGCGACCACGAGGTCCAGCGGGCCGGCGGGCAGGCCGTCGGGCAGCGTGGCGACGCGCGCCTGCGCCTGGGGGAAGGGCGCGAGCCGTCGCTGGGCCTCGGCGACCGCGGTCGGGGCGCCGTCGAGCGCGAGCAGCCGCTCGCAGTGGCGCGCCAGCGCGGCGGCGAGCAGGCCGGTGCCGGCGCCGAGGTCGCAGACCGCGGTGAACGGTCCGTCGCCGCAGGCCACCAGCGTGCGCTCGCGCTTGTCGGCCTCGTAGGGATCGGTCAGCGTGTGCCACGGGTCGGGGTCGGCGCGGTAGCGCGCCTCGAAGTCCGAGGTCATGGTCGTCCTCGACGTCTCCGGCGAGGCGTTCGCGCTTCGAACGCGCCGGTCACCGCCGCTCCTCCAGCGCCGCGCGTCCATCGCGCGCGATGATCGGCTCCAGCCGGTGCTGCAGCAGGAAGAGGCGCAGATCGCGCGCGGCGCGGTCCAGCGGCGCGGCGGCGGCCGCCGGGCGTGAGCCCGTCGCGCGCTCGGCCTCGTCGAGGATCGCGCGCGCGGCGTCGGCGATCGCGGCTCGCGTCTGCGTCGCGGTGCGTGCGGCGCCGACCACGCCGGACGCGTCGCCCAGCACGCCCGCCGCGTCGCGCAGCCACAGGTCGATCCCGTGCTGCCAGGTCAGCAGCCGCCCGGCGGCCAGCGCCTCCAGCTCCGAGCTCTGCGGCCGGGCGGCGAGATGGCGCAGCGCGTCCTGCACCGCGGCGTCGGCGGCGCCCGCCCAGGTCGCGGCGGTCCGGACCGCGTCGCGCGCGAACCACGGTTGCTGGGTCAGCGCGCCGGGCGGCCCGAGGACCGCCGGGACCGGCGCGCGGTGGAAGGTCACGCGGTGGCTGGCCGAGGAGCGCATGCCCGCCCCGCGAAACCAGCGGCGGTCGATCTCGACGGTGCCGGGCACGGTGAGGTCGACCCACGCGGCCGACGGCGGCTCGGCGCCCGCCGGGTCGGCGACGAGCACCAGCGCGCGGTCCAGCCCGCCGGCGCCCGAGCAGAAGAGCTTGGTCCCGGAGATCGTGTCGCGGTCCAGGCGCGCGGGCGTGCCCTCGTCGGGGCCGGGGTCGGCGCCCCAGACGCCGGCGCGCAAGCGGCCGGCGGCGATCGCCGTCAGCTCGCGGTGGCGCAGCGCGGCCGGCGCCTGGACGCGCAGCCGCTCGACCGCGTTGAGATGGCCGTCGAGGATCCGCGCGACGCCCGCGTCGGCGCGCGCCACCTCGCGCAGCAGCGCCAGCTCGTCGGAATAGCGGGCGACGGCGGGGCCGGCCGTGATGCTCGTGAGCCCGGCGCGCTCCAGCGCCCCGAACGCGTCGTCGGGGAAGCGCCCGGTCGTGTCGCGGTCACGGTCGGCGGCGCCCGCGGCGACGAGCGCCAGCGCATCCGGCCGGCTGAGCCGCTCGACCGCGATCCCGCCTGCGGTCCTCACGTCAGGATCTCCGGTTCCATGCCGCGGCTACGGCCCAAGGCGACCAGCGGATCGATCAGCGCCACCGTCTCCTCGCAGCCCGTGCGGGTCGCGCCCGGCCCGAGCCCGTCGTGGGCCAGGACGATCGCGCCGTCCTCGATCGCGGGCGCGACGGCGGCGAGCATCGCGGCGGCCGCGTCCCCACGCCAGTCGTGCGTGTCGGCGCTCCAGCCGACGATGCGCAGCCCGCGCCCCGCGGCGGTCGGGCGGGTCCACGGCGCCTCCACGCCCCACGGCGTCCGCCAGATCGTGGGCCGCACGCCGAGACCGTCCAGCACGGTCAGCGCCCGGTCGAGGTCGGCGGCGCCCGCCTCGGCGTGCAGCGCGGTGTGGCGCGTGTGCTCGTGGGCGTGGACGCCGATCGCGTGGCCTTCAGCGCGGGTGCGGGCGATCAGCTCGGGGTGCGCGGCGGCGCACGGACCGAGGACGAAGAAGGTGGCGCGGGCGTCGGCGGCGCGCAGCGCGTCGAGCACCGCGGGCGTCCACCGCGGATCCGGACCATCATCGAACGTGAGCGCGAGTCGGCGGGCGATGGGATCTGCGCTACCCGAAGCCGCGGCGCCGAACTCACGAGTTGCGCGGGGCGAAGCGATCCGGGTCGGCCCGGTCCCAGTCAACCGCCCATTCGGCGGGCGGCTCGTCGAGCAACTGCTCGGGCGCGAGCCACTCGTACAGCTCGGCGTAGCTGCGCGAGGTGATGTGGTCGACGCGCCGCATCAGGTTGTGGGGCGTGACGGCGCCGGGGTCACGCAGGCCCATGGACCCCAACATGCGCTGGGCCTCGGCGACGGTTGCCCGCTGATAGCGCGTCACGCGCAGCGACTTGTCCTCGACGTCGAGCGCCCGGGCGCGCTTGGGGTCTTGGGTGGCGACGCCGACCGGGCACCGGTTGGTGTGGCAGCGCTGGGACATGATGCAGCCCGTGGCCATCATCATCGCCCGCGCGGCGTTGGTGTAGTCGGCGCCCTGGGCCAGGCGCTTGACGATGTCCGAGCCCGTCGCGACCTTGCCGCTGGCCCCGATCCGAATACGGTCGCGCAGGCCGGTGCCGACCAGCGCGTTGTGCACCATGATGAGCCCCTCGGTCAGCGGGGTGCCCATGTGGTCCTCGTACTCGGCGGGCGCCGCACCGGTCCCACCTTCGGACCCGTCGACGATGATGAAGTCCGGCGCCGTGCCCTCCTCGACCATGGCCTTGCAGATCGCCAGCAGCTCATGGCGCGCGCCGACGCAGAGCTTGAAGCCCGTGGGCTTGCCGTCGGCCAGCTCGCGCAGGTGGGCGATGAAGCGGATCAGCTCGCGCGGGGTGGAGAAGGTGCGATGGCCCGGCGGGCTGACGCAGGTCTGGCCTTCCGGGACGTCGCGGGCCTGCGCGATCTCGGCCGTGACCTTCGGGCCGGGCAGGACGCCGCCGATGCCGGGCTTGGCGCCCTGGCTCAACTTCAAGGACACCAACTTGACTTGGTCGTGGGCAGCCTTCTCGCGGAACTGGGCCTCGTCGAAGTCACCGTCCTTGGTGCGGGCGCCGAAGTAGCCGGTCCCGATCTCCCAGACGAGGTCGCCGCCGTGGAGGTGATGCTCGGTCAGGCCGCCCTCGCCGGTGTCGTGCGCGAAGCCGCCGGCGGCCGCGCCGCGGTTGAGCGCGGTGATCGCGTTACCCGAGAGCGCGCCGAAGCTCATCCCCGACACGTTCAACAACGCCATGTCATAGGGCTTGGTGCAGTCCGGGCCGCCGATGCGCACGCGCGGCGGCTCCTCGGGCGGATCGAGCGGCGCGGTGGAGTGCAGCAGCCACTCATAGCCGGGCTCGGCGACGTCGCGCTCGGTGCCGTAGGCCTGCTCGTCCTTGAGGCCCTTGGCGCGCTCGTAGATCGCGGTGCGCGTGTCGCGGTCATACGGACGGCCGTCGTAGTTGCGCTCGATGAAGTACTGCTGCAACTCGGGCCTGATCGCCTCCATGGCGAAGCGCAGGTGCCCGATGACGGGGTAGTTGCGCAGGACGCTGTGGCGGCGCTGGAGCAGGTCATACATCCCGACCAGCGCCGGCACGGCGAGCACGGCCGCCAAGGCGATCCAGCCGGGCGCGGCGGTGGTCAGCGCGAGCGCGAGCGCGGCGGCGAAGAGGACGACGGCGGTGGCGAGGGCGGCAAAGCGCATCCGCCGCCGTCTACCCGCCCGCGGCCCCGGGTAGGCCTGCGCCATGGCAAAGACCACGGCGCAGTTCATGCTGGAGCGGTTGGCCGACGACTGGGGCGTCCGGCGCGTGTTCGGCTATCCCGGCGACGGGATCGGCGGTCTCACCGGCGCCTTTCACCACGTCGGCGATCGCCTGGAGTTCACGCAGGTCCGCCATGAGGAGATCGCCGCGTTCGCGGCGTGTGCCCACGCCAAGCTGACCGGTGAGGTCGGCGTCTGCCTCGCGACCTCCGGGCCGGGGGCGATCCACCTGCTCAACGGGCTCTATGACGCCAAGCTCGACCATCAGCCGGTCGTGGCGATCGTCGGCCAGCAGGCGCGCATGTCGCTCGGCTCCGACTACCAGCAGGAGGTCGACCTGGTCGCGCTGTTCAAGGACGTCGCGGGCGCGTTCGTCCAGGTCTGCATGGTCCCCGAGCAGGCGGCGCACCTGATCGACCGCGCGATGCGCATCGCCAAGGCGACGCGCTCGCCGACGTGCATCATCGTGCCCAACGACGTGCAGGAGCTGGAGTACGCGGCGCCGCCGCGGGCCCACGGCGCGGTGCCGTCCTCCAGCGCGGCGATCCGCAAGCCGATCGTCGTGCCCGACGCGCTGGCGCTGGCCGAGGCGGCCGCGGTGATCAACGCCGGCGAGCGCGTGGCGATCCTCGTCGGGGCGGGCGCGCGGCGGGCGTTCCCGGAGGTCGCCGAGGCGGCCGAGCTGCTCGGCGCCGGCGCGGCGCGCGCGTTGAACGGGCGCGCGGTCCTGCCCGACGACCTGCCGTGGGTGACGGGCTCGATCGGGCTGCTCGGGACGCGGCCGTCGTATGACCTGATGGAGGGCTGCGACACGTTGTTGATGGTGGGGTCGAACTTCCCGTACAGCGAGTGGCTGCCCGAGCCCGGCAAGGCCCGCGGCGTGCAGATCGACCTCGACGCGCGGCTGATCGGCACGCGCTACCCGATGGAGGTCAACCTCGTCGGCGACGCCGCCCGGACGCTGCGGGCGTTGCTGCCGTTGTTGGAGCGTAAGCAGGACCGCACGTGGCGGGCCGAGATCGAGGCGGGCGTCGCGCGCTGGTGGCGGGTCCTGGACGAGCAGGCACAGATCCCGGCCGACCCGATCAACCCGCAGTTGGTCTTCCACGAGCTCAGCCCGCGGCTGCCCGACGGCACGATCCTCACCGTCGACACCGGCTCGGCGACCGACTGGTGGGCGCGCCACCTCAAGGTGCGCGCCGGGATGGACGCGATCGTCTCGGGCACGCTGGCCTCGATGGGCCCGGGCGTGCCCTACGCGCTGGCGGCCAAGATGGCGTTCCCCGACCGGCCCGTGGTCAGCGTGGTGGGGGACGGCGCGATGCAGATGTTGGGGATGAACGCGCTGATCGACATCGCCCACTACGCCAAGGCGGAGGGGTGGGCCGACCAGCGGGTCGTCATCTGCGTTTTGAACAACCACGACCTCAATCAGGTCACCTGGGAGCAGCGGGTGCTCTCGGGCGATCCGAAGCTCGACGCGTCCCAGGTCCTGCCCGACGTCGACTACGCCGGCTACGCGCGGCTGCTGGGGCTGCATGGCGAGCGGGTGTCGTCGCCGGAAGCGGTCGGCCCCGCCTGGGATCGCGCGCTGGCCGCGGGTCGGCCGGCGGTGATCGACGTCCTGACCGATCCGGAAGTCCCGCCGCTGCCGCCGCACATCAGCTTCGAGCAGGCCAAGGCCATCACCCACGCGATCGCCGCCGGCGACCCGGCGGCGCCGCGGTTCATGAAGCAGTCGCTGCGGGGCAAGCTGGCCGAGCTGCTGACGCGCTGATCCGCCAGACTGCCGCGCACATGCGCACGCTCCTCACCCCGCTCGCCCTCGCCACGACCCTGGCCATCGCCCTGCCCGCCGCCGCCCAGACGCCCGCCGTCCCGGCGGTCACGATCCACCCGAAGGCCGGCCAGCACGTCGACCAGATGCTGACCAGCGGGTTCTCCTACACCGTGGCAACGACCGGCCCGATCACGTTCAAGGCCAAGCTGACGCTCAAGAGCCACGGCAAGACCATCACCTTGACGAAGTCGATCCGCGACGAGGTTAACTACGGCGACGTCGCCACGCCGGTCGAGTACTCCATGCCCTACGCCACGGGCTCGGCGGCGATCAAGCTGCGCAGCTATCGCAAGAAGGGCATCGCGGTCACCCTGAGCGTGGCGGTCACCGGTGACGGTGGCTTCGCCAAGACGCTGACGGCCAAGACGAAGCTCGCCAAGAGCTAGCGCAACGCGTAAGACTCCCCGCCGTGAGCGCTCCGGAAGGCAAGCAGGATCTCGTCGTTGTCGGCGCCGGCATCGTGGCGCTGGCCGCGGCGCGCGAGCTGCTGGCCCGCAGGGCGGGCCTGCGGCTGACGATCCTCGAGCGCGAGCCCGAGGTCGCCCGCCACCAGACCGGATCGAACTCCGGTGTCATCCACGGCGGGATCTACTACGCGCCCGGGTCGCTGAAGGCGCGACTGTGCGTCGAGGGCGCGGCGAAGATGTATGCGTACTGCGACGCCCACGGGATTCCCTACGAGCGCTGCGGCAAGGTGATCGTGGCATTGAGCGAGCGCGAGCTGCCCGGGCTCGACGCGCTGGAGGAGCGCGGGCGCGCCAACGCCGTCCCGGGCCTGCGGCGTGTCGGTCGCGAGGAGCTGGCCGAGCTGGAGCCCCACGCGGCAGGCATCGCCGCGCTGCACTCGCCCGAGACCGGGATCGTCGACTTCGGCGCCGTCGCCCGCGCGCTGGCCGACGACGTTCGCGCGGCCGGCGCGACGATCCTCACCGACTGCGACGTGCTCGACCTCGTCCCCGGTGATGGCGGCGTCTCGGTCCGGCACGCGGCCGGCGAGCTCCGGGCCCGCCGCGCGCTCGTCTGCGCCGGCGGCTGGACCGACCGGCTCGCCCGCAGCGCGGGCGCGCCTGCCGATCCGCGGATCGTGCCCTTTCGCGGTGCCTACCTGCGCCTGAAGCCCGAGTCGCGCAGCCTGGTGCGCTCCCTGATCTACCCGGTCCCCGATCCCGCGCTGCCGTTCCTCGGCGTCCATCTCACCAAGCGCGTCGACGGCGAGATCTGGCTCGGTCCCACGGCGCTCATGGTCGGCGCGCCCGACGCCTACAAGTTGACCCGCGTCGAGGCCGCGAGCGTCCGCTCGACGCTGACGTGGCCGGGGACCTGGCGCATGATGCGCCACCACTGGCGCGCGGGGTTGAGCGAGCTGCATCTCGGCGCGAGCCGCCGCGCCTTCATCGACGCCTGCGCGGCCTATGTGCCGGAGCTCAGCATGGATGACGTCCTGCCCGGGCCCGCGGGTGTGCGAGCCCAGGCGATCGGTCGCGACGGAGCGCTGGTCGACGACTTCATCGTCCACGACGTCGACGCGGTCCAATACGTGCGCAACGCGCCGTCGCCGGCGGCCACGTCGGCCCTGGCGCTGGCGGAGCTGCTCGCCGATCGGGTCGAGTTGGGCCTGGGCTGAGCGAGCGCCTCTTCTCGGCGCCGGCGGAGTTGCTCGCCGACCACGTCGAGCACGGCCGGGGGCTGAGCTGCGTCGACGTCCTGGACGCCGACGCAGCTCAGCGAGTCGGCTTACGTGGTCATCGTGTTGGTGTAGGCGTCGAGGACCTTGTTGAGGGCTTCGACGCCGTGGCGGTTGGCGTAGATCTCGCTCATCACGACGGCGTTGGCGTCGTTGTCTGCGCCGATGTCGCTCAAGAGGTCGAGGTTGGTGTCCAACAGATCGCTTCGACGGGCGTGCAGCTGCTCGACGTGGCTGCGGGTGATGGGGACCTGGACGCTGTCGCGTCGCAGGCTGATGTCAGGGTCCCAGCCGAGGGCGTCGATGACCGCTGTCGCGTCGCGGTAGATGTCGGTGAGCGCGAGTTGCTTGACGGGCACGTAGTCGAGGAAGTCCTCGAAGGGCTCGTGGTTGAACATCAAGACCTTCTTGGCCTCGATGCGCAGGACGTCGGCGGTGGAGGGGTCGACCGAGATACGGCAGCCGAAGCTACCCTGCGGGGTACTCATGGAGGTTGATGCTCCTTGGGTCATGCCCCCGGGCCGTTGTAGCGGTCGCGGGGGCGAACTTGTTGATGATGTCGGTCGCCGATCCTAGCGAGCAGGGCAGACGGATGTGCCTGACTGCGCAGAATCGTTGCACCATTTGCCGGGTGCTGTCCGAATGCCGACACCACCAACAACTGGTCTGAGTGCGGGCTTGTGGCTGCTTTCGCCGCGCCTGTTCGTCGGGCTGGTCGGCGAACGCTAGTGGGTCTCGCGGAAACGTTAGACCGGAAATGACGGTGTGATGTCGAAAAGAGACGCATCCGATCTGAGGAGGTCATGGTGCGTCCCGCAGAGGTGTTCGTGCGGAGTCTGGATCCCGGTGAGGCCCGCAAGCTCAAGCGTGTAGCGACCGCTGCCAGGCATCGGTGCTCGCGGATCCGGGCGATGATCTTGCTGGCCTCGGCGACCGAGATGGCCGCGCCGCAGATCGCCCAGCTGTATCTGACCGATGCCGAGCATGTGCGCAAGGTCATCCACGAGTTCAACGACCGCGGGTTCGGCTCGTTAGACCCTGACTATCGGGGCGGGCGTCCCAAGAAGGTCACGCCCCAGCAGCGCGACGAGATCGTCTGTGTCGCGCGCGCCCGCCCCGATTCCCAGGGCGTGGCGCTGACCAGATGGTCGATCGCAAAGCTCTCCCAGCATCTGGGCGAGCAGCAGATCGCCCGGCTCTCACCGACCGGGCTGCGCGCGCTGCTGAACGAGGCCGGCCTGTCCTTTCAGCGCACCCGGTCATGGAAATGGAGCCCCGACCCCGAGTTCAAGGCCAAGGCCGAGCGCGTGCTCGGGCTCTACCGCCAAGCGCCCGATGATGGGCCGGTCGTGTGCTTTGACGAGATGGGCCCGATCCAGCTGATCCCCCACCACGGCGCCGGCTGGGCTCCGACCGGCCGGCCCGAACGCCACCGGGCGACCTATAACCGCCGCGGCGGGACGCGCTACCTGTTCGGCGCCTATGACGTCCACGCCGACCGGCTCTTCGGCCGGCTGCGTACCCGTAAGGCCGCACGCGACGTCCTGGGCTTTCTCAAGACGATCCGGATGCGCTACCCCGCCAAGCGCCGGGTCTACTTGATCATGGACAACATCTCCACCCACTGGACCCAGGACATCCGCGACTGGGCCACAGACAGCAACGTCGAGCTGGTCGCCACCCCGACCTACGCCAGCTTTCTGAACCGCATCGAGTGCCACTTCGGAGCGATCGGTGAGTTCACCATCAAGAACACCGACTATCCCGACTGGGACACCCTGGCCAAGGCCATGGCCGACTACATCAGCCTGCGCAACCACACCCACGGCGGCGGACCGATCGCCCAACGCGAAGCCCGCCACCGCGTCGCCTAACCCCCAACTCCTTTGCCGCCAAACCAAAACGCGCGACCCACTAGGGCGCGACCCAGGTGCCGGTGCGGGCGGGACGGGTGGCGGACCGCCAGAGACTGACGTCGTGGGGCGCTGGTCGCGGGGCGGGCGTGGTGTGGTGCGAGCGCTGGGGTGGCGCGTCTTGTTGTTGGCGTTCCGTTCCGACGTGGTCTGGGTGTTGGGCGTGGTCCGTGCTCACCGAGGGGAGTGAGCGGGGTCGGTGGTTCGTCGCGTTGGCTCGTTGTCCGTTGGCGCCGGGGCGGGCGATTCGTGGCGTGCCCGAGGGTCGGGCCGGGCGCCGGGACGACGGCCGGCACCCTGACGTTGGATCCCAACGTCAGGGTGCCGGCGACGTTCGTCGGCGAGTGCTGGTCGAGTTGACCGGCACATCGCCCGACAAGTCGACCAGCGTCCCTGCCGCGGCGCCCGGGCGTCGGCCGTAACGCCCACGACCGGCAGGCGTCGGTGGCTCGTTGCAGTCCGTCGCAGTCTCGTCACCGATCGGATGACGTCGCAAACTGGATGGCGTTTAACCCGCGATATGCGCGGGTCTGATGCCATCGACGATCGCCGCCCCGGGACGACCGCATTCCGGTCAAAGCATCACAGCGCCGCCGACAGCGCCCCGCACAACCCGCGCCCGCGGCGCGAGCGCATAGGGAGGGCGGTGATCCGTGATGTCGACATCCGCGCGACGCTCGTTCGATGCCCACACAACAGAACCCCGAACCACGCCCCAACACTTTCACCCAACACCCCACACCACCCGAGCGCGGTGGCGATGTCACGGAGCGCCGCCCATCCAACCACGCATCGACCCCGACCAGAACGCCGTGGGGCAGCAAGGACCCGCGAGGAACGCGAGGAACCGCAAGGCCGGGCCCCCGGCGAGCTGCAAGCCCGGGGGCGAGCCAAACCGCAAGGCCGGGCGCCGGCGTTCACCGCCGGCGCCCGAACAGCACTAGCCCTTGACGGCGTTCTTGAAGGCGCTCGCGGCGCTGAACTTCGGTGCCTGCGACGCGGCGATCTCGATCGTCTCGCCGGTCTGCGGGTTGCGGCCCTGACGGGCGGAGCGCTGGGCGATGGTGAACTTGCCGAACCCAGCGATGGCGACTTCATCGCCTGCCGCCACACGAGCGGACACGATGTCGAAGACCGACTCGACTGCCCGCTTGGCGTCGGCGCCGCTCAACTCGGTCTGCTCGGCGACGAGCGCCGTGAGGTCCGTCTTGGTGATGTTGGCCATGAGGCTTCTCCTGTCTGTGCGCGGCGTGATGCCGGAAACGAGTTGGACAGGCTCGCAGACGGGGAGGCCGGAATCGGTCGCCAAACGCCGTCTAGGCCGCTATTTCCGTCAGTGCGCGGGCCAAGAAATGCCCTTTTGGACGCGAAAAAGCCCGGTTTGACGGGCTGTCACCGACTTTCTGGCATGCCGTCGGGCCCGTCGCCGGGCATCAGCCAGGCCGACATCCGGTCGTTGCGGCCCAGCAGCGTGGCCCGTTGCAGCGCGGTCGTGCCGTAGCGGTCGCGGATCGCGTCCAGCGTCACGTCGAGCGCCGGCGGTGGCTGTCCGTCGACCGCCAGTTCGAGTTGGACGCCGGCATCGGCACGCTCCAGGTTGGTGATCGAGACGCCGAGCAGCGTGAGCCCCTGGCGGCGGATCGTCTCGCGCTCGGCGGCCAGGAGCGCGCGGAGCGTGATGAGGACCGTCGCGGTCGCGGCGGTCGGCCGCGGCAGGGTCTTGGAGCGCGTGGCGCGGCTGAAGTCCGAGAAACGCAGCCGCAGGACGACGGTGCGCCCGACGCGACCGCCGCGCCGCAGCCGGCGCGTCACGCGGTCGACGAGCGCGATCGCCACCGCGTCCAATTCCTCCGGCGTGCGCCGACGCGAGCCCAGCGCGCTCTGGGAGCCGATCGAGCGCCGTCCGCGGGCGGGCCGCACGCGCCGCGGGTCGCGGTTGTGGGAGATCGCGTGGAGCTTGCGCCCCGCCGCGCGGCCGAGGATCGTCATCAGCACGCCTTCCGGCAGCCCCGCGAGCTGGCCAACCGTGACGATCCCGTGCTCGCGCAGCCGCGCCTCGGTGGCCGCGCCGACGCCCCAGATCCGCCCGACCGGCAGCGGGTGCAGGAACGCGAGCTCCTCGCCCGGCGCGATCGCCAGCAGCCCGTCGGGCTTGGCCGTGTTGCTCGCGATTTTCGCCAGGTGCTTGGTCGTCGCGACGCCGATGCTGATCGGCAGCCCGACCTGCTCGCGGACCTCGCGCCGCAGCCGCCGCGCGATCGCCTCCGGCGTCCCGCTGATCCGCTCCAGCCCGCTGACGTCCAGGAACGCCTCGTCGATCGAGATCGCCTCGACCACCGGCGCCGTGCGCTCGAAGATCGCGAAGACGTCGCGGCCGGCCTGCACGTAGGCCGAGAACCGCGGGGAGACGACGATCGCCTCCGGACACAGCCGGCGCGCGCGGGCGCCGCCCATCGCCGACCGCACGCCCCGCGCCCGCGCCTCGTAGCTGGCCGCCAGCACCACGCCCGACCCGACGATCACCGGCCGCCCGCGGAGCCCCGGGTCGTCGCGCTGCTCGACGGCGGCGAAGAAGGCGTCGAGGTCGGCGTGGAGGATCGATGCGACTGATGACACGAACATATGTTCGCATCCTGAGCTCGCGACGGCAAGCCTTACGCGCGCACCGCCGGCAGCTCCAGCACGAAGCAGCCGCCCGGCCCGTCGCCGCACGGCACGTCGCCGCCGCAGGAGCGGGCCAGCCGCCGCGCGAGCGGCAGGCCGAGGCCGGCGCCGCTGCCCGAGTTCGTCGGCGCCGCGGACGCCCGGCTCGAAGGCGCGCTCGCCGAGCTCGGGCTCGAGGCCCGGGCCGTCGTCGCGCACGGCGAGCCGCACGCGGCCGCCGTCGGTCGACAGCTCCAGCGTGACGCGCGTGCGGGCGTGGCGGCGCGCGTTGTCGACCAGCGGCGCGAGCGCGCGGCGCAGGACCTCGGGCTCGCCCTCGGCGCGCGGGAGCGCCGCCGGGCGCCACGACGACGTCGACGCCGTCGATCTCGCGGGCCAGCGCCACCAGGTCGACGGCGCCGTCGCTCGGATCGAGCTCGCGCCGGGCGACGGCGAGCAGCGTGTCGATCGTCGCCGTCAACCGCTCGGCGTCGGCGACGACGGCGCGTCAGCGCGTCGGCGCGCTCGCGCGTCGGCGTCGGGCCCGTCGGCGCCCAGCGCCAGCTCGGCGCGCCCGCGCAGCCCGGCGATCGGCGTGCGCAGCTCGTGCGCGACCTCGCTGGCGAAGCGCTGCTCGTGGCGGCGCGACGCGGCGATCCGCGCCAGCAGGCCGTCGAGCGTCGCGGCCAGGCCGGTCAGCTCGTCGCGCGGCGGGCCGAGGTCGAAGCGGCGGTCGAGGTCGTGCGCGCCCCAGTCCTCGGCGCTCGCGTCATCTGCGCGACCGGCTGCAGCGCGCGGTCGATCGCGCGTGCGCAGCGCCAGGCCGCCGGCCAGCAGGACGAGCGCGGCGATCACCAGCGAGCCGAGCAGGACCTCCTTCTGCAGCGTCTCCAGCGGCGCGACCGACAGCGCGACGACGATCGCCCCGCGCGCGGTCCGCGCGCCGGCGCGACGATCGGCACGGCGCGCAGGCGGATGTCGTCGGGGCCGTCGCGCTCGCCGGCGCGGCGCGCGCGGCCCAGCGCGACCGCGACGCGCGTCGAGC
This sequence comes from uncultured Conexibacteraceae bacterium, assembly GCA_963731005.1. Classification (GTDB taxonomy): domain Bacteria; phylum Actinomycetota; class Thermoleophilia; order Solirubrobacterales; family Solirubrobacteraceae; genus Baekduia. The sequence continues at coordinate 107,443 of CAVSTZ010000001.1, forward strand.
GCGGGCGACACGTCGGCGGCGCGCTCGACCACGCGGTCGCCGTCGAGCACCCAGGCGCGGCGGTCGAGCGCCTCGTCGTTGGGCGCCTCGCGGACGCCGACGCGCGTCGACGGGTGATCGTCAGCGCGGCGAGCTGCGCGTCGGCGCTGGCCGCGCAGCACGCTGGAGGCCTCGGTCGCGCACGCGCACGTCGAGCAGCACGTTGCCCGCGACGACGCAGCGCGCCGAGCCCGATCGCCAGCGTCGCCAGCGACGTCAGCAGCAGGCGCGCAGCGGAAGCTCACCGCAGCGCGTACCCGACGCCGCGCGTCGTGTCGGATCGCCTCGGCCGCGCCGGCCTCGCGCAGCTTGCGGCGGATCCGGGCGAGGTAGGCGTCGAGCGTGTTGTCGTGGACGATCGCGCCGTCGGGCCAGCCCGCGGCGACCAGCGTCGACGCGGCGCACGACCTCGCCGGGCCGGGCGGCGAGCGCGGCGAGCAGGCGGAACTCGGTCGGCGTCAGCGGCGACGGTGCGCGTCGCCGTAGGCGCAGCGCGTGCGCGGCGGGATCGAGGCGCAGGCCGCGGCGCCGCGCCGTCGGCGCTCTCGGCCGCGGCGCGCGCGCCGCAGCAGCGCGTGCACGCGCACGAGCAGCTCGGCGAGCGCGAACGGCTTGGTCAGGTAGTCGTCGCCGCCGGCGTGGAAGCCGCTGAGGCGGTCGGTGAGCGCGTCGCGCGCGGTCAGGAACAGGACCGGCGTCGCGACGCCGCGCGCCCGCAGCGCCTGGCAGACGTCGCGCCCGTCGGCGTCCGGCAGGCCGACGTCGAGGACGAGCACGTCGGGCGGGTCGTCGCCGAACGCCGCGACCGCCTCGGCGCCCGTGACGGTCGCGCGCACCGTCGAAGCCGTCGCGCTCCAGCGCCTCGCGCAGCACGCCGCGCAGCTCGTCGTCGTCCTCGCAGATGCCGGCCGTCGCGGTGAGCGCCATCGGTGCGGTGATGGTAGGGGGCGACCGGACGGTGGCACCCGGCGATACAGATCGGTATCGTCGCGCACCATGCGCTCGCTCACCTATGTCGGACCGCGTCAGCTCGAATGGCATGACGTTCCCGAGGCCCGTATCGCCGGGGACGGCGAGGCGATCGTCCGCCACATCGCCGTCGCGACCTGCGACCTCGACGCGATGATCGTCGCGGGCGCCTCGCCGTTCCCGGCGCCGTTCGCGCTCGGCCACGAGGGCGTCGCCGAGGTGCTCGACGTCGGCGACGGCGTCACCACCGTCAAGCCCGGCGACCGTGTCCTGGTCCCCTTCCAGATCAGCTGCGGCACCTGCGGCGCGTGCAGGGCGGGGCGGACCGGCAACTGCGAGACCGTCCCGCTCGGCCAGACCTACGGCTTCGGGTTCGGCGCGGAGCAGACGCGCTGGGGTGGCTTCCTCTCCGACGCCGTCAACGTCCCGTTCGCCGATGCCATGTTGGTGGCCTTGCCCGATGGCCTGGCGCCGGAGGTCGCGGCGAGCGCCTCGGACAACATCACCGACGCCTACCGCGCGGTCGCGCCGCACCTCGCCGCTCGGCCGGGCGCACCCGTGCTGATCTGCGGCGGCGCGCTGTCGGGCTCGATCGGGCTCTACGCCGTCGCCGAGGCGATCGCGCTCGGCTCCGAGCATGTGCTGTATGTCGACACCGACGCCGGCCGTCGCGCGATCGCCGAGGGCTATGGCGCCCGCACGCTCGACCACCTGCCCGACCGTCTCGACGCGCGCTTTCCGATCACCGTCGACGCCAACGGCACCCGCGAAGGCCTCGCGCTGGCGCTCGGCAGCCTCGACCGCGACGGCGTCTGCACCAGCACCGCGATCTACTTCGACCCGACGACGATCCCGCCGTTCCCGCTGTTGCCGATGTACGTGATGGGGTCGACCTTCGTCACCGGCCGCATCCACGCGCGCCACGACGCGCCCGCGGTGCTGGACCTGCTCGCCGACGGCACGTTCGACGTCGCGCCCGTCACGACCAAGGTGGTGGCCTTCGACGATGCGGCCGAGGCGCTGATCGAGTCCTACACCAAGCTGGTCTTCACGCGGTGAGCGCGGCGCGCGAGCGCGTGTTGGCCACCGCCTCCAGGCTCTTCCATCGCGAGGGCATCCGGGCGGTGGGCGTCGACCGGATCGCGGCCGAGGCGCAGGTGGGCAAGATGACGCTCTACCGCCATTTCGCGACCAAGGACGACCTCGTCGTCGCCGTGCTCCAAGGGCGCGACGGCCCGGCGCGCGCCGCACTGGTCGCGGCGATGGAGCACGCCGGCGACGACCCCCGCGCGCGGCTCCTGGCGCCGTTCGCGATGCTCGAGCCGTGGTTTGCGAGCCGCGGCTTTCGTGGCTGCCCGTTCATGAACGCCAGCCTGGAGCTGCACGACCCGGGCCATCCGGCCCGCGCCGTCGCCCGTCGCCACAAGGTCGCGACGCGCGACGCCTTCGCCACCGCGGCCCGCGCGGTCGACGGCGTCGACGATCCCGACGCGCTCGCCGACCAGCTCGCGCTGCTCTTCGACGGCGCGATCGCCCAGGCCCAGATGCGCGACCCGACGACCGTCGCGCGCGCGGCGCTGGCGGCTGCCACGGCGCTCACCCCTGCGGCGCGCGCCGCGCGGCGGAGGTGATCTACTGGGGTCCTCTATGGACGGCTTGGTGCGCGTGCTGGAGGTCGATCCCGACCTCGGACAAGGGCTCAACCAGCAGGGCTTCGCGGCGGCCAAGCGCGAGCTGGTCGCCGAGACGCTGACGATCGCCCGCGGCGTCTGGGAGCTCGACCCCGCGTGGGCGGCGACCGGCGCGGTGCTCGGGCTCCTGATCCTGGCCGGCGTGCTGGCGCGCGATCTGGTCATCGGCCGCCGCCGCAGCCTGGAGATCCTGGGCCCGGGCGACATGGTGCGGCCGTGGCCGAGCGATCGCCATTCGGGCGTCGTCGACGTCGATCTGCGCTTCAACGCGCTGGAGCCCGTGCGCTTCGCCGCGCTCGACGCGCAGTTCGCCGCGCACGCGGCGCGCTTTCCGGGCGTGATGAGCCAGGTGACGGGGCGCGTGATGGGTCGCGCCACGAGCGCGTCGCTGCGGCTGATCGTCCATCAGGTCGTCCGCATCGACGACCGCGTGCTGGTGTCGCTCTGGGGCCTGGCCGAGCGCTTCGGCCGGGTGACGCCCGACGGCGTGCTGCTGCCGCTGGCGATCAACCACACCATGATGGCGCGCTTCGTCGGGGCCCAGCGCCCGACGGTCAGCCAGGCGGTCGGGGAGCTGACCCGCCGCGGCGAGGTGGAGCGGCTCGACGGCGGCGGCTGGCTGCTGAAGGGCTCGTTTCCCACCCACGTGATGCCGGGCATCCGTACCGATCGCTGATCATCGACGCCCATCGGTGGTCGGGCCATCCGTCCGATCGTGCTTCCAAGTCGCTTCGAGCGGGCACTGACACCTAGGTTGAGGCCGAGGCTGCAGAAGGGGGCGGGGTGATGGACGACGGTGCACCGGTGCACGTGTTGGTCGTCGACGACGTCGCGGCCTCGCGGGGGCTGACCACGATCTGGCTCAGCGACGGCCTGAGCGGCGGGCTGGAGGTCGTCGAGGCGGCGACCCTCGCCGAGATGCGCGCGGCCTGGGCGGCCCATCGTCCCGACATCGTCGTGCTCGACCAGCGCCTGCCCGACGGCGAGGGCCTGGACGGCGCGCGTGAGCTGCTGGCCGAGGATCCCGACGCCACGATCATCCTGCTCACCGGCATGGCCGACCCGGCGCTCGACCAGGAGGCCGAGCGTGTCGGCGTCGCCGACTTCCTGGTCAAGCACGAGATCGACGGGCCGATGCTCGTGCGCACGGTGCGCTACGCGCTGCGCCGCCGCGACGACCGCCGCCGCCTGCGGCGCTCCGAGGAGCGCTACCGCAAGCTCGTCAAGGAGCTGCCCGACACCGGCGTGCTCGTCTTCGACGAGCACCTGCGCTTCGTGATGGTCGCCGGCGACGCGATCGAGCAGGCCGGCCACGACACCGACGCGATGGTCGGTCAGAGCGTGTCGGAGGTCCTGGAGCGCGCCGGCCGTCTCGACGTCCTCGATCACTATCGCGCCGCGCTGGCCGGCCTTCCCGGCGAGCTGGAGAGCGTCTCGGCCAACGGGCGGAGCTATCGCACCGCGTTTCGCCCGCTCGGCGCTGAGGCGATGGCGGTCACCTTCGACGTCACCGACCAGCTCGCCCAGGCGGCGGAGCTGCAGCGCGCCCAGGCGCTGGCGCGGACGGGCTCCTGGCGCTGGGACGTCGCGACCGAGCAGATGACGTGGTCGCCCGAGCTCTGCCGCATCTACGGCCTGGACCCCACCCAGCCGCTGCCGACGTTCACGGAGTACCTGTCGACGCGCGTCGACCCGGCCGACCGCGAGCGCCTCCTGGAGGTCACCCGCGCCGCGCAGCGCGAGGGCGAGGACGCCGAGCTGGAGATGGTGATCCTGCGCACCGACGGCACGCCGCGCACGCTGCACTCGCGCGTGCGGGCGGTGCGCGGGCCCGACGGCCGGCTGATCCGGATCGAGGGCATCAGCCAGGACATCACCGAACAGCGCGCCGCCGAGCGTGCGCGCCGCGCCGCCGAGCAGCGCTTCGAGGTCGCCTTCGACCGCGCGCCCAACGGCATGTTCCTCGCCGACCACGAGGGGCGCTTCCTGCGTCTCAACGACGCGCTGGCCGAGCTGACCGGCTACTCACGCGAGGAGCTGGTCGAGCAAGGGCCGCTCGGCATCGTCCATCCCGACGACCTCGCGCAGGTGGTCGACGCGATGGCGGCGATGGGCGACGGGGACATCCGCCACGAGCACCGCCTCAGCCATCGCGACGGCCACGACCTCTGGGTGTCGGTCAGCGCGACGCTGGTCCGCGACGAGCACGGCGAGCCGCTGCACATCCTTGGCCAGATGCAGGACGTCACCGACCGGCGCGAGTACGAGGCGCGGCTGCGCCACCTCGCCGACCACGATCCACTCACCGGCCTGCTGAACCGGCGCGGCTTCGAGCGCGCGCTGGACGCGCACGTCGCGCGCACGCGCCGCTACGGCGCGGCGGGGGCGCTGCTGGTGATCGACCTCGACGGCTTCAAGTACGTCAACGACACGCTCGGCCACCACGCCGGCGACCAGCTGATCATCGCCTGCGCCGCGGCGCTGCGTGAGCGGCTGCGCGAGACCGACGTGCTCGCCCGGCTCGGGGGCGACGAGTTCGCGGTGCTGTTGCCGGTCGAGTCCGCGCACGAGGCGGCCGTGGTCGCCGGCGCGCTGGTCGAGATCGTCGGCCAACGCGCACGGGGCTTCGGCGACCAGCAGGCCGGCAACGTCACCGCGTCGATCGGCGTGGCGGTCGTGGAGGCCGCCACGGTGAGCAGCGGTGAGCTGATGGTCGGCGCCGACCTCGCGATGTACGAGGCCAAGGAGGCGGGGCGCAACCAGTTCGCCGTCTACCGGGCCGACGGTGACCGCCAGCCGCGGATCCGCGCGCAGATGACGTGGCTGCAGCGGCTGGATCGCGCGCTGGCCGAGGAGCGCCTGGTGCTGCACGCCCAGCCGATCGTGGACCTGCGCACGCGCAAGACCGTGCGCCACGAGATCCTGCTGCGCATGGTCGGCGACGACGGCGAGCTGATCCTGCCCGAGAGCTTCCTGCCCGCCGCCGAGCGCTTCGGGACGATCACGGCGATCGACCGCTGGGTCGTGGCCGAGGCGATCCGGGCGATCGGGAGGGTCACCGCCGTCGGCGGGCGGCTGCCGCTGTCGGTCAACGTGTCGGCGCGCTCGGTCGGCGACGCCGAGCTGCTTGCGGTGATCGGGACCGAGCTGGCCGTCGCGGGCATCGAGCCGGCCGATCTGGTCGTCGAGCTGACCGAGACCGCCGCGGTCTCCGACATCCCACGCGCCGCGGCGTTCGCCGAGGCCGTGCGCGCGCTGGGGTGCGGCTTCGCGCTGGACGACTTCGGCGCCGGCTTCGGCTCGTTCTCCTACCTGAAGCACTTGCCCTTCGACGTGCTGAAGATCGACGGCGAGTTCATCGCCAACGCGGAGGACAACGCGACCGACCGGCTCGTGATCGCCGCGGTGACGGGGATCGCGCACGGCCTGGGGCGCACGACGGTGGCCGAGTTCATCGAGGACGGGCCGGTGATCGACCTGCTGCTGGCCCACGGCGTGGACCTCGGGCAAGGCCATCATCTCGGTCGCCCGGTGGCGCTGGACGAGCTGCTGGCCGCCGCGGGCGTGCCGGCGCGGCGCGCCCGTGCGGACACGCCGGCGTGACTTCTGGGAGGTCGACGGCGTTCGATGTTCATGTCCACGCTTCGCCGCCTCGTCCTTCCCGCCGCTGCCGCGGTGCTTGCCCTCGCCGCCACGGCGCCTTCGACGTTCGCCGACGAGCCCGTCGGCAGCAGCGCGCACGGGACGGCGATCGTCGCCGACGCGGGCTACGTCGTCTGGCGTGCCGATGACGGCCACGTCGTCGTGCGCGCGGGCGGCGGCCACCCGCAGACCACGTCGCTGAAGCCGCCGGCGAGCGCGATCCTCGACGTCGGCGCGCGCGCCGGGGACAAGGGCGCACAGCTGATCTGGGCCGAGAACTGCTCGACGCGGTCGGGCTCCTGCGCGGTGCGCGGTGGGCAGCTGATGGGCGCGGGCGTGGTGCGTATCCGCACGATCGCGGGGATCCCGTACCGCGGCGGCGGCTCGCCGGCCGTGGCGATCGAGGGCACGCGGCTGGCCTATGCCGTGCACGGGACGACCGGCTCGGGCAAGCGGAAGTCGGCCTGCGACGTGCCTTACGTGCGCACGCTCTCCTCGCACGGCTCCTCGACGCGCAAGCTCGACCGCGGCCACTGCGCCGCGATCTCCCAGCTCGACATCGGCGACGGCTACGTGGCGATCCTGGCCCACCCGGCCGTGACCTACGGCTCGGGCGCGACCGAGGCGCGGGTCGTCAAGGCCGGCGGTGGTCGCTCGCGGACGCTGCAGCGCGAGGCCCAGGGCGAGGAGTCCAACTACCTCGGCGCGGTCTCGCTGGACCGTGGCGCGCTGTACACGGCGCGCGGCGGGATCCGGCAGGCCAACGTCTTCACGCGCATCCGGCTTGGCAGCGGTGCGCGGACCGACGTGCGGGCGTTCGTCAACCTGCAGGGCGCGTTCGCCCGCGACGGCGGTCACGACTACTACGCGCAGACCGTCTCGTTCGAGAGCAGCACCGAGTGCGGCTGCCTCGTCGTGGCCGGCGAGGATCCGTTCGCGGCGGCGCAGCGGACGCTCGTGCCGGAGCTGGCGCTGACCGTCGCGCCCCAACCGGTGTACGTCGACTCCGCGCCGTCGGCGGTCGCGACGCTGACGCGGCAGACGGTGTCGCGGACGGCCGTCGTGGGGACCGCGCCGGTCGCCGGGATTCCCGTCGAGCTGCTGTCGACCGACGTCGTCAGCGGCCCGGTCAACCAGCGTCCGCCCACGCCCACCGGTGCGATGGCGGCCACGGGCGCCGACGGCACCGCGACGATCCCGATCCCGGGCACGCCGCGCTGGCGGCTGCTGCTGGCGGCCGTGACGCGCTCGGCCGTCGAGGGCGCCGTGCCGATCCCGACCATCCAGAACCTCAACGTCACCACCTACGTGCACATGACCGCCGGCGCGACGCGCCTGCCCGACGGGCGGCTGCGGGTGAGCGGCACGATCAGCCCCGCGCAGCCCGGTCGCAAGGTGCGGTTGGACCGTCGGCTCAAGCGGGTGTGCAACCAGCGCCAATACGGGCCGACGTTGGTCACGCCCTCCTCGGTCGGCGTCCCCGCCGGGTGCTTCGATCTCTGGACCCAGGATCCGGTGACGACCGCGACCGTGAGCCCCGACGGCGCCTCCTACACGCTCGACGCGAGCGCCCCGGCCGGCACGTACCGCGTGTCCTTGGACTTCGCCGGCGGCGCGGCGGTCTATGCGGGCGAGACGGCGGCGATCGAGGCGCCATAGAAGCGTTGGGTGCTGGGAGTTGGCCGGCGCTCAGTTCGCGGCGCAGGTCGCGCTGTGCAGCGTGATCTGTTGGCACCGAGGAGAGCGAGCGGGGCGGGGCTTCGAGGAGCGGCCCGTCGTCCGCCAGCCCCCGGAGAGGGTGGGCCTGTTTGCCGCGATGGGCTCGCGCTTAGCAGGCCCACCGGAGGGCCGACGGCGCTCGGTGGGCGAGGTGGGCCCGTTCGGCGCGGCGGACTCGCGCTCAACAGGCCCACCCCTCGCCGAGGGCCGGGTGGACGACCCGCGCTCCGGGCACCCGCGGACGACGGGCCGCGCCTCGAAGCTCCGGCCCCACTCGCTCTCCTCGCTGCCAACGAACCACGCACCGCACTACCCGGCGCCGCGTACTGCGCGCCCAGGCGCCACGCACCACGACAGGCGATCCCCAACCCAACCGCGATATGTTGCCGGTGTCCCGATGACTGCCTCTTCGCAGCAGATCGAGCTGCACGGCCAACCCGTCACCTATCACCGGATGGGCGACGGGCCGGCCGTCCTCCTGATCCACGGCATCACGTCCAGCTCGCGGACGTGGCGCACGGTGATGCCGGCGCTGGCCGAGCACTACACGGTGATCGCGCCGGACCTGCTCGGCCACGGGCGCTCGGCCAAGCCGCGCGGCGACTACTCGCTCGGCGCCTACGCCTCCGGCCTGCGCGACCTCCTCGTGGCGCTGGAGATCCCGCGCGCCACCGTCGTCGGCCACTCGCTCGGCGGCGGCGTCGCGATGCAGTTCGCCTACCAGTTCCCCGAGCGCGTGGAGCGGCTGGTGCTGATCGACTCCGGCGGCCTGGGCGCCGAGGTCAGCCTCGTGCTGCGCGCGGCGACGCTGCCGGGCGCCGAGTACGTGCTGCCGCTGCTGGCCTCGGGCCCGTTGCGCGGCGCGGGCGCGGCGGTCGGCTCGGTGCTCGGGCGCGTCGGCCTGCGCGCGCGCGCCGACGTCCGCGGCATGGCCGAGGGCTTCGAGTCGCTCGGCGACGCCGACGCGCGGCGCGCCTTCGTGCACACCGCGCGCTCGGTGATCGATCCGGCCGGCCAGCGCGTGAACGCCACGCGATCGGCTCTACCTCGCCGAGCACGTGCCGTCGCTGATCGTGTGGGGCGAGAAGGACCGGATGATCCCGGTCACGCACGGCCACGAGCGCCCACGCCGCACATGCCCGACAGCCGCCTGGAGATCTTCGAGGGCGCCGGGCCACTTCCCGTTCAACGACGAGCCCGGCGCGCTTCGTCGCGTTGCTGCGGGACTTCATCGCGACGACCGAGCCGGCGACCTTCGACGACGACCTCGTCCGCCGGCTCATGCTCCACCACCGCTCATGACCGACCTCGCCGCTTACCCGCACCGGATGACGATCCCGACGCGCTGGAACGACAACGACGTCTACGGCCACGTCAACAACGTCGAGTACTACGCGTTCTTCGACACCGTCATCAACGCGCTGCCTGATCCAGGAGGGCGGGCTCGACATCCACGCAGGGCGACGGCGATCGGCCTCTGCGCCGAGTCGCACTGCACGTTCACCGCGGCGCGTCGTCGTTCCCCGAGCCGTCGAGGCCGGGCTGCGCGTCGGGCACCTGGGCAACTCGTAGCGTCCGCTACGAGATCGGGCTGTTCGGCGAGGGCGGGGAGGACGCCGCGGCGACCGGCTGGTTCGTCCACGTCTTCGTCGACCGCGAGTCGCGCCGCCCGGCGCCGATCCCGGACCCGATCCGCGCCGCGCTGGAGCGGCTGCGTCGACGGCAGGCCGGCGTGAAGGTCCGCGGCGCCGTCCTGCGCGAGATGGGGCTGCCGACGCCCTACGCCGACTCGCGGCCGCTGGAGATCGTCGAGCTGCGAGCTCGCGCCGCCGGGGCCGGGCGAGCTGCTGGTCCGGGTCGGCGCCGCCGGCCTCTGCCACTCCGACCTGTCGGTCATCGACGGCTCGCGCCCGCGCGTGATGCCGATGGTCCTCGGCCACGAGGCGGCGGGCGAGGTCGTGGAGACCGGCGGCGACACGCCCGGCTTCGCGCCCGGCGACCACGTCGTCCTGGCGTTCGTGCCCGACCTGCGGCGCCTGCGGGCCGTGCCGCGCGCGGCGGCCCGCGCTCTGCGAGCCGGGCGCGGCCGCCAACGCCGCCGGCACGCTGCTCAGCGGCGAGCGGCGCTGGCCGGGGACGGCGACGGCACCTTCACCATCACCTCGGCGTCTCCGCCTTCGCCGACCACGTCGTCGTCTCGGCGCACTCGGCGGTCAAGGTCGACCCCGAGCTGCCCTACGAGCATCGCCGCGCTGTTCGGCTGCGCGGTGCTGACCGGCGTCGGCGCGGCGGTCAACAGCGCGCAGGTCGCGCCGGACGACCGCGTCGTCGTCTTCGGCCTCGGCGGCGTCGGCCTCGCCGCGCTGCTCGGCGCGCAGCATGGCGGGCGCCGCGGAGGTCGTCGCCGTCGACGTCGTCCCGGAGAAGCTCGACCTCGCCCGCCGAGCTCGGCGCGACGCCGATCGACGCCGGCGACGGCGCGGTCGAGGCGATCCGCGAGGCCACCGGCGGCGGGGGCGACAAGGTCATCGAGACGGTCGGCAGCGCGCGCGTCCTGGCCGAGGCCTACGAGGCGACGCGCCGCGGCGGCACGACCGTCACCGTCGGCCTCCCGCATCCCGAGCAGCTGCTCGACATCCCGGCCGTCAGCCTCGTCGCCGAGGAGCGCACGCTGAAGGGCTCCTACCTCGGCTCGTGCGTGCCCGCGCGCGACATCCCGCATCTTCATCGAGGCCTACAAGAACGGCAAGCTGCCGGTGCAGCGGCTGCTGACGCACCGCATCGGCCTCGACGACCTCAACGAGGGCTTCGACCGCCTCGCCGCCGGCGCCGCCGTGCGCCAGGCCGTGCTGCTGTAGCGCGCTGTCGCGCCGCCGCGCGATGCCATCGGGGGCGACCTTTAGCCTCCCGCGCTCGATGCCGGACCTCCTCGATCTTCCCGGGCCCTCGCGCCGCATCCGCGTCGAGCCGCTGCGGCTGCCCGTGCCCGCCCAGGCGCCGCGCGAGCGGGAGCCCGAGCACACGCCGGCGCCCGAGGCCGAGCCCGCCGCCGCGCCCGAGCGCGAGCCCGTCCCCGCGTAATGGCGGAGGGCGCGGCACCCGACTACCTGGAGGCCGTCGTCGGCTACCGCGCCTGGCACGTCGAGGAGGACGGCCTGCTGCGGCCGTGGACGTTCATGGCGCTGCCGTGGGAGCCGGGCGCCAACCGCGCGGTCTGCGCGCGCGACGTGCGCCATCGCGCCGCCGGTCGCCGACTGCATGTGCGGGCTCTACGCGCTGACCGACCCGGCCGACCGGCGGCTGGACTTCCGCGCCGACCAGGCCGTCGGCGCGGTCGCCGCGTGGGGCGACCTGGAGGTCCATCGCAGCGGCTTCCGCGCCGAGCACGCGTGCGTGACCGCGCTGGCGCTCCCGGACCGCGCCGGCTTCGAGCAGCGCGAGGCGCTCGCGCGCGCCGCCGAGCGCTACGGCGTCCCGCTCGTCGCCGCCGACCGCCTCAGCGACGAGGCGCTGCGCCACGGCGCGCCGCTGCCCGACGACCTCTGGGCGCCGTCGCCCGTCCTGGCCGCCGCCGCGGCGCGCGGGCGCCCGCGATCCCCGCGCGATCTCGCCCGTGCCCGCCGTCGACCCCGCCGCGTTCGGCACGGCCGCCCGCGGCATCGCGCTCGACGCGCACCTGTGGGTCGAGACGGCGCTGGGCGCCGTCGTGGTCGGCCTGACCGCCGCGCTGGCGCGCGACCTCGGCGCCGGCCTGCGGCTCACGCTGCCCGAGCCCGGCGCGGCGCTGGAGGCCGGCGACCCCGCCGCGACCGTCAGCACGGCGGCCGGCACGTTCGGCGTCTGGGCGCCGGTCGGCGGATCGGTGCTGGCGGTCAACCCGCGGCTGGTCGAGGATCCCGACCTGCTCGCGCGCGATCCCGAGGGCGCCGGCTGGCTGCTGCGCCTGGCCCCGCGCGACTGGGAGCGCGACGCGCCCGCGGTCACCTGGGGCGCGGCGGCCGACCGCCACTACGCCGCGATCGTCGCCCGCGACGCCGAGCGCGGCGACGCGTTCGCCGACGTCCGGCTGGAGCGGCTGCGCGCGCTGCCGCCGGTGCGCAGCGCCGGCGACGTGCTCGCCGCACCTGCGCGCCGAGCGCGCGGCGCCGCGCTTTGCCGATGCCGAGGCCGTGATGATCGAACTCGGTGGTCGCGTGCGCGACGCGCTGGCCGTCGACGAGGGACTGCGCGCACGGCTCGGGCGCATCGACCTCGTCGTGCGCTTCGCGCTGCACGAGCCCGACGCCGAGCTGCTGCTCGACCTCCGGGGCGGGCAGGCGCAACTGCTGCAGCGAGCGCCCGCCGACGGCGTCGACCTCGAACTCTCCTGCAGCGGCGAGGACGCCTACCGCTGGTTCGTCGGCAAACTCGACCCGGCCGGCGCGCTGCGCTGCGGCGACCTGCGCTCCTCCGCCGGTCTCGGCCCGACGCTGCGGGCGCTCGCGGTGCTCAAGCACCTGCGGATCCCGGCGTGGGATCCGGCGCCGATCTGGGCGCGCTAAGCGGCCAACGCGTCCGGCCGCGCAACCGGCACCGCGCCGTCCGCGCGGCGCGCCAGCACGTCCGGCAGGCGGGCGAAGACGTCGCCGTCGAGCGCGTGGGGTACATCGCCGCCCATGATCGCCAGCACCTTGTCGAGCGGCAGCGCGTCGCGGTAGGGCCGCTCGGCCGTGAGCGCCTCGGCGATGTCGGCGACGACGAGGATCCGCGCCTCGCAGCGTCAGGTCACCGCCGGTCAGGCCGCGACCGTAGCCACTGCCGTCGAGCTTCTCGTGGTGGTTGGCCGCGACCTCGGCGAGGTCGGCGAAGGCCGGAATCCGCTGCAGGATCTCCAGCGTCCAGGTCGGGTGGCGACGCACGGCCGCCCACTCGTCGTCGTCGAGCTTGCCGGGCTTGTCGAGGATCCGGTTGGAGACGCCGAGCTTGCCGATGTCGTGCAGCAGGCCGGCACGGCGCAGCCGGCGCTGGGCGAGCCCGTCGAAGCCGAGCGCGGCCGACAGCGCCACCGCGATCTCGGCGACGCCCTCGGAGTGGCGGGCGGTGTAGGGCGTCTTGGCGTCGACGATCCCCGCGAACGCCTGGGCGATGCGGTCCAGCCCGTCGTCGTCGGCATGCAGCAGCCGGTCGACCGGCTCCAGCGAGGCGACGCGCGGCTCGTCGAGCGACGCCCAGAAGGCATGGTCGTCCTCGGTCGCGCAGAGCGCGTCGACGAGCGTCGGGTCGAACCACGTGCCGCGGCGATCGCGCGCGACGCCGCAGGCGCCCGCAGCGCCGCCGCCGTCCTGCCAGATAGACCTCGGCGGTCTGGGCCAGGCAGAGGATCCGGCCGCAGAGCGAGATCTGCTCGCCCACCAGCGACTGCGGGTAGCCACGGCCGTCGAAGTGCTCGTCGAGGTGGCGGATCGCGGTCTCGGCCTCGAGGCTGAGCCCGACGGAGCGGGCGACCTCGGCGCCACGCTCGCAGCGCAGCTCGGTCAGGCCGCGCGAGCCGGCCGAGCCGTGGGCGACCAGCAGCTTGAGGTGTCGGGCCTTGGCGATCGGTGAGCGACCCGGCGCGGTGGAGCGCACGAGGTGGCGGATCGACTGGCCTGGCCACGAGGTGGTCGGTGACCTTGCGGTCGCGCTTGACCTCGGCGTCGTCGGCGCCGTAGAGCGCGGCGACCTTCGCGGCGTTCGAGGAGCAGCCGGCGTCCTTGAGCAGCGCGGCGTGAAAGAGCGAGGAGCGCGTCTGATCGTCGAGGCCGAGCTGCGTCGCGATCCGCATGCTGATCAGGCAGGTGCGCTCCGCGTGGCCGCGCGGCTGGCCCTCGGTGATGTCGAGTGCGTGCGAGAGCGCGGCGAGCACTTCCGAGAGCCGGACGTCCATGTCCCGGATGTCGGTTTGGCGTAGCCGATCGGTTAGGCGCCCCGGACGCATGGTCGAGACGGCCACGCGCCCACACACCGGGCAGTCGGGGTCGCGCGGCACCTCCTCGTGGCTGACCGCGAGCGTCGTCAGGTCGATGACCGTCGAGCGTCCGAGGCACGCGACCGGCGCCAGGCCGGTGATGTGCGCGATCGCCTCGTTGGCCACGAGCGCGCCGATCAGGCCGCACGCCGGGGCGTAGGTCGCCGCGGGGGAGTCGTCGGAGATCGCCGCGCGGGCGGCGTCAAAGAGCGGGAAGCGGCGGCGATAGGCCGCCTCCTGGCAGGTCAGGCAGCCCGTGGCGCCGGGGATGTAGGTCGGGCCGACGCGCACCAGCGGCGGATGCTGGCTCATCCCGACGTACGGGATGCCGGCCGCCCAGCAGGCGGCGTTGACCCAGCCCGAGATCCGATCGGCCGGCCAGTCGACGGCGGCCACGACGAAGTCGGCGCCGGCGATCGCCTCGGAGACCGCGGCGATGGAGTTCAGACGCCGCGGGATGCCGCGGAAGCGGCTGCGGACGTTGAGCTGGTTCAGGCGCTCGGCGGCCGCGTCGACCTTGAGCCGGCCGAGATCGTCCTGGCCGTAGAGGACCTGGCGTGCGAGGTTGCTGAGCTCGACCACGTCATCGTCGACGCCGACGATCGTGCCGACGCCACAGACGGTGAGCATCGTCGCGGCCATGCCGCCGAGCCCTCCGAGGCCGAGCACGGCGACGGTCGCCGACTCCAGCCGCGCCTGCGCCGCAGCCCGCGAGACACCGGCGCCGGCGAGGTCGCCGAAGTAGCGCAGTTGGCGGTCATAGCGTTCCAGGCCAGTTGCGTCGAGATGGCGCGCGTCATCCGTTGCGTCCTCGATCAGCCCGTCGGCGGCGAGCGCGTCGATCGCCTCGGTGAGGTCCTGCATCGTGAGCTCCGGCGCGACCGTGGCCTGCAGCGACGTCGAGGATCGACGCGGGCCTCCGCGTGCCGTCGAGCTGCCGGAGCAGCTCGCCGAGCACGCGGGGATCACCGTCGAGCGCGATGTCGCCGTTCTGGCGGCCACTGCGCATGAGGATCAGGCGATCCCCGTCGGGGATCACCTCGATCGTGGGCTTCAGCCGGGGTCGCCGACGGTCGTGGCCGCAACGGGGAGCGGTCACGATCGCCGGGGCGACCGCTAGTAGCCCTTCGTGATGGCCAGCGCCGGCAGCGTCGGCTCCTCGAGCTTCGTGATCTTGAGCATGAGCGGTCCTCCTTTCTGTTTTGAGGGTCATCGAAGGCGTGCGAGGTAGATCCGCTTGGTGTGGACCGCCTCATCGCAGGTGGCGTCGCGCGGGCCGTCGTCGCGCTGGCCGTGCAGCAGCAGCAGCTCCAGGCCCGCGGCGTCCAGCGCGGCGGCGATCCGCTCGTGCGGGTGGTGGTGCTGCACGTGATGGCTGACGCTGCGGATCCAGCGATCCGGCCGGTCGGCGTCGCGGACGAACGTGTGGAGGTCCGCGCGGTGCGTGAGCGCTGAGGCCGACGCGCCGGGCAGGCTCTCCCAGACGAAGAAGCGGTCGTCGTCGGCGCGGCAGAACGTCGAGCCGAAGAAAGTGTCGTACGTGCGCCGCGTGTTGGCGTCGAAGAGCACGATCCCGCCGCGTCGCACGCGGGCCGCCAGCGCGGCGATGGCGTCGTCGAGGTCGGCCGGCGCCACGCAGTTGAGGACGTCGTTCATCGCCGTCACGAGGTCGGCGGCCGCGCGGTCGGGGAGGTCGGGGAGCCCCGCAACCTCCAACGGGACATCGGGTCCGAGCGCGGCGCGGGCCTCTTGCAGCATCGCGCTCGACGGATCGCAGCCCTCGGCCGTGAAGCCCGCGGCGACGAGCGCGGCGAGGCTGCGGCCTGTCCCGCAACCGACATCCAGCGCCCGTCCTTCGGCGACCCCGTGCTCGGCCACGAGGGCCAAAAGTCCGCCCAGCCACTCGCCGTAACGGGCTCCGCCGACGAACGCCTCGTAGTGCGGAGCGAGGGCGTCGTATGGAGCCGGGCACGTTTCTTTGCTCGGTCGACTGGCGTCCTCGATCAGGGTCATGTCATGTCAAGACCCCCAAAGCAGTCAAAAGCGTTTCACCCCGATGCGAAGTTGCTGTCCCAACAGGACCTCGACTGGGACGTCGCGGCCATCCGATGCCTCCGTGAGGCCCGCCGTGTCGCCCCCTCCGACGACGCCCCCGACATCGCGCAGGAGGCGCTGATCCGGGCCTGGCGCAGCCTCCGCGACGGGGTGGTCCCCGACCAGCCGATCGCCTGGTTGCGCACGATCGTGCACCGCGAGGCGCATCGCCACCGTGGCCGCAAAGCTGCCGCAATCAGCCTCGATGAGCATGGAGACATCCAAGATCGGACGGCCACCGGACGCCTCGATCTCCTCCCGCTCCAGGTCGATGTGCGCCGAGCAGTTAGGAATCTGACCCCGCATGACCGTAAGCTGTTGCTCTTGCGGTACGTCGACGACCTCACGCAGCCTGCTGTCGCCCTGGCCCTCGGGATTCCCGAGGGCACGGCGAAGGTGCAACTGCACCGGGCGCGTGGACGGTTGCAACGAGTTCTGTCCGAGCACGAAGGCGGGGATCAGAGATGAGCAAGACGACCACAGTCGCGGAGCGGCGAAACGGTGCGGCCAATAAGCCGCACGAGCTAGACAGCAACATCGTCAAGGCGCTGTCGCACCCGCTGCGCATGCGGATCCTCACGCGGCTCAACGAGGGCGTGGCCAGCCCGAACGAGATGGCCAAGGAGTTCGAGGAGTCGCTGCCGCTCGTCAGCTACCACGTCCGCATCCTGCGCGAGCTCGATTGCATCGAGCTCGTCCGTACGACGCCGCGTCGTGGCGCGATCGAGCACCACTACCGAGCGTTGACGCGCCCATTTTTGGACGACGGTGATTGGGCGCAGCTGCCGCCCAGCGCGCGCAAGGCCGTGTCGAACACCGTGCTCAGCAAGATGCTGGGCGACGTGCGCGCCGCGGTGGCCGCCGGCTCGTTCGACGAGCGTCCGGACCGACATCTGTCCTACGCGCCCCTCATGCTCGACGAGCAGGGCTGGCGCGAGCTCGGCGATCGCCTCGGTGAGGTGCTCACCTGGGCCATCGAGGAGCAGGCGGTCAGCGCCGGCCGCCTGCAGGACGACGAGAGCGGTGGCCCGGAGGTGCGTGCGCGGTTGAGCATGCTCGCCTACTCGGCACCCCCGCGCGGCTCCGAGGCCGCGGCGCCGAAGCGCCGTCGCTCCAAGCGGTAGCGCTGTCTGGATGATCACGCTGGTCCGGCGCCCGACAGCGGGGCTGTTGTTGTGCGTCCTCATCGTCCTGCTCGGAGCATGTGGGAAGAACGACACGAGCAAAGAGCGTCCTGCCGCGAATGACGGCGGGACGCTGACCATGCTCGCGGCGTCTGACGTCGACTTCCTCGACCCCGGTCACACCTATTACTCGCTGGGCATCCAGGTGGCGCTCGCCACCCAGCGCCCGCTCTACGGCTTTCTGCCGGGCGACCTGTCACACCAAGTGCCCGACCTGGCGTCCGCGCCTCCGGCGGTGTCGGCCGACGGGCGCACGATCACCGTGCACATCCGTCGCGGCGTGCGGTTCTCGCCGCCGGTCAACCGCGCGGTGACCTCGCACGACGTCGCCTATGCGTTCGACCGCTTCTTCAGCATCAACGTCGGCGGTCAGTACCCCGGGTACTTCGGCGACCTCGTCGGTGCGCCGAGCAAGCCGACCGACGGGGTGCATCCCATCCGCGGGATCACGACCCCGGACGCGCAGACGATCGTCTTCCGGCTGAGCAAGCCGTCCGCCGCGGTGTTCATCGGCGCGCTCACGCTGCCCGCCAGCGCTCCGGTGCCGGAGGAGTACGCCAAGCCGTTCGACGCCGAGAACCCCTCGACCTACAACACCCACGTCGTCGCGACCGGGCCCTACATGGTGCGCAACGATCGTCAGGGCGCGACGGTCGGCTACCAGGCGGGTCGCCAGATCGAGCTCGTGCGCAATCCGAACTGGGATCGCGCGACCGACCGCCGCCCGGCACGCGTCAACCAGGTGCTCATCCGCACCAACGCGACGGACTCCAACATTGCCGCGCGCCAGGTGCTGGCCGGCTCGCACAAGCTGCTGGACGGCATGCCGCCGCCGGTGGTCCTCAAGGACGTGTCAGAGCACCACATGGACCAGGCGGTGACGCTGCCGATGGGCGGCTACCGCTTCCTGCCGATCAACACGACGATCAAGCCGTTCGACAACGTCGACGTGCGCAGGGCCGTGCTCGCGGGCTTCGACCGCCAGGCCGCCCGGCAGGCCCGGGGCGGGCCGATCACCGGTCCGCTGGCGACGCACCTGTTGCCGCCGGGGATCCCGGGCTTCGAGGAGGCCGGCGGGCTGGCCGGCCCCGGCTACGACTTCGTCTCGGTCACCAAGCCGGGCGGCGATCCCGCGCTGGCGGCGAAGTACATGAAGCGTGCGGGCTACCCATCCGGTCGCTACACCGGCGACGAGCGGTTCCTGGTCGTGGCCGGCAACAGCCCGTCGGAGAAGTCGGTGGCCCAGGTCGTGCAGGCGCAGCTCGAGAAGCTCGGGTTCCGCATCCGGCTGCGCTTCGTGCCCTCCGACGCGCTCTTCACCAGTTGGTGCACGGTGCCGTCGCGCAAGCTCCTGACCTGCGGTAGCGGCCAAGCGTGGCTCAAGGACTTCCCCGATCCGCAGCCGATGCTCAAGCCGGTCTTCGACGGTGACGCCATCGCGCCGAGCAACAACAA
The DNA here is from genome assembly GCA_963731005.1 of uncultured Conexibacteraceae bacterium. Classification (GTDB taxonomy): domain Bacteria; phylum Actinomycetota; class Thermoleophilia; order Solirubrobacterales; family Solirubrobacteraceae; genus Baekduia. The sequence goes on from CAVSTZ010000001.1 coordinate 126,222, forward strand.
CAATTACTCGCAGCTCAACGACCCCGCGATCAACGCGGCGATGGCCAAGGCCGTCTACCTCCGCGGTGCCGCCCGCCGCCAGGCGTGGGCGCGCATCGACCGCATGATCGTGGCCCAGGCGTCCGTCGTCCCCTTGCAATGGGACGTGAGCACGCTGATCCGCTCCAAGGACGTCGTCGGCGTGCCGAACGTCTACTTCGACAGTTGGGATCTGTCCTACACGTCGCTGAAGTAGCGGCGGGCTCGGCGCCTACCGCAAGTTGAGCGTTGTCTGCTGGCGCGAGGCGATACGGCTGCTCTCGTCGGGAGCGAGCCGTTGTGGGTATCTCGCCGGGGGCGCTTGTGCCCGCATCGCTGCGTAGGGCAGTGCGTAGATGTCGCCGGCGACGACGAACCCGCCGCTCACCGGCACCTCCCAGCGGGCGCGCGTCGTCTTCGGGCCGCGGCTGGTCAGCCTGACCGCGGCACAGTGCCGAGCGCCTGCGGTGGAGTTCCAGTCGTCGTCGCTGACGGCGGCCATGAGCTTGTCCTGCGCGATGCCCGGGAGGGTGGCGAAGTGCACCTCGTCCTGGCGTGGCCACCAGTCGCCGCGTCCGGTCGACGGCGATGGCTTGGCTCCCCCGGCACGCCGGCGGTCGATGTCCAGGAAGCGACGAACGCCCAGACGCGTGCGGATCCACGTCGTTTCAGGGCAGATCCCCAACGGCGTCCCGATGTCCTCGTGGGCGATGCTCTGCACGAGCGTGCACTGGGCGTACAGCCCGGGCGCGTCGTCCAGGGCGACCCGTAACAGGTTCGGTGCGACCTCGGTGAGACGCATCACCGGAACGACGACCGAGTCGCGCATCGTGTCGTTCCACTCGTTCTCGCTGAGGACGAGGAGTTGCTCGGACGCCGCGCCGTCGACCCCGCTCTCGTAGAGCCATCCGGCTCGCGGGCCGCTCACAGCAGCCCGTGCTCGGCCGCGAGGCGGCTGCCGGCGCGGATCGCCTCCAGCCGTTCGTCGTCCTCGGCAAGCTCGCGGTAGGCAGCGAGCTTCTCCTCGCGCTCGGCCTCGGCGGTCAGGCGCTCGTCGGCGTAGACGACCAAGGCGTGGAGCTTCTGTGCGCTGGAGGCCTTGGCATCGACCAGACCCATGGCGGTCGCCGTCGCCAGCGCGTGCTCCACGCGCTTGTCGCGCGTCGTGTAGATGCGCGCAGCTGGGGTCGAGGTCTTTGCCATGCCCAGGAGCATATCGTGGTGCATGAGATGGTGCACGATCTGCACCGGCACCGCTCGGCCGCGACCGAACGCAAGAAGGCCCTCCGGAGAGGGCCTTCTGCACGATGCGGATGAGAGGACTCGAACCTCCACGAGATTGCTCTCACGGCGACCTGAACGCCGCGCGTCTACCAATTCCGCCACATCCGCGGGCGTCCAGCGAGCATATCGCTCACCGGCCGCTTCACGTCCAGACGTGGGCTCCTACGCGCTTGCTACCCTGAACGTCCCCGAGCCGCCATCGTCTAGGGGACTAGGACGCCGCCCTCTCACGGCGGAAACCGGGGTTCGAATCCCCGTGGCGGTACTACGGAAGCCCCGCAAGCCTGCGGGGTTTTCTCGTTCTTGGGGCGAGACGATCGTCCGTCGTCGTCCGATCAGCCTTGACTTCCGGCCAGTGGCGTGCTGCTGCCAAAGCGGCAAGTATTCGAGCATGTCAAGGATGAACCGTCGTTCCTTCCGTCCTGCCGCAGCCCGCATGCTCGCGGCCGGCGCGCTCGCCGCGGGCCTCGCGGTGCCGGCCACGGCTTCTGCCGGGGTCTTGGACTCCGTCTCGGGCTGGTGGCCCATGTACGAGGGCTCCGGCCAGACGGTGCATGACCTCTCGGGTCACAGCAACAACGGCACGCTGGGCTCGACGCCGGCCGCCGACGAGAACGATCCGACGTGGATCAAGGGCTTCCTGTTCGGCTCCGCGCTGCGCTTCGACGGCAACGACTTCGTCCGGATCCCGAACGCGCCGCAGCTGAACTCGGCCAACCTCACGGTCTCGACGTGGGTGCGTGCCACCGCGTCGCCGGGCACCTACCGCTACGTCATCGGCAAGGGCGGCAAGCTCTGCGAGTCCAGCTCCTACGGCCTGTTCACCTCGGCCAACGGCGGCCTGAACTTCTACGTCACCGACACCAGCGGGACCTACCGCACGTCGGGCCTCGTCGCCCCCGAGTCGATCTGGAACGGCAAGTGGCATCACGTCGCCGGCACCTGGGACGGCACCACCGCGAAGCTGTTCGTCGACGGCAAGCTCGCCGCCGGCGGCTCGGCCGGCGCGCCCGGCACCGTCGACTACAACCTGCCGTCCACCAACGCCGGCATCGGCGGCTACCTCGGCAGCTGCGACCTGTTCTACACCGGCGACGTCGACGACGTGGCGATCTTCAGCCAGGCGCTGCCGATCGACAAGTACTGGTCGGCGCTGTCGCTCCTGTTCCCCAAGCCGCTGCGGTAGGTCACCCCCCGACCGTGGCGGAGGCTGCGGCGACGGCACCCGACGGGCCGCGAGCCCTCGGGTGCCGTCAGCCGCGCCTCCTTCACTCCGGACAGGTCGTGCCTAGGCGACCGCGGTCCGGGGCGGGGTCGTGCGTCTCCAGCCAGGGGACGCGGTGAGCTTCCCAAACGGCGCGAATCGCGTCCAGAGCCGGTCCGGCAGATCTCACCGAGGGGCGCTTGATCGAGCGTTGATGCGCTCCGGCTACCGTGCGAGGGACGCATGCTGCGCCGCCCCGGACCACCGCTCCTGCTCGCCACGCTGACCGCGATCGCGCTCGCGATCACCGGCGTGCTCGCCAAGCTCGTTGGGCTGACCCGCGTCGGCGACGCCCGCACGCTCAACGGCTTCGTCGACCTCAACGCGCCGCATCTGACGCCGGCGCTGAACACGGTCGCCCACCTCGCCGACCCGCGGCCCTACGCGCTGGTCGGCCTCGCGCTCGCGGTGATCGCGCTGCTGCGGCGCCGCCCGCGTGTCGCGGTGGCGATCCCGCTGATCTTCGTCGCGACCGGCGCGACCACCGAGTCGCTCAAGCACCTGCTCGCCACGCAGCGCTTCGACGAGTGGCTCGGCCACTCCCAGATCGCCGCCGCCTCGTGGCCCTCGGGCCACTCGACCGCCGCGATGACGATGGCGCTCTGCGCCGTGATCGCCGCGCCGCCGCGCCTGCGCCCGACGGTCGCCGCCATCGGCGGGGCCTTCGCGGTCGCCGTCGCCTACGCGATCCTCACGCTCGGCTGGCACTTCCCGTCCGACGTCTTCGGTGGCTACCTGGTCGCCGCGACCTACGTGCTGCTCGCGGTCTCGGCGATCGCGTTCAGCGAACGCCGCCGGCCGAGCCCGCGCGGGGTGGAGGCGGGCAGTCGCCCCGTCGACGTCATCCCGGCGGTCGGCGTCGCGCTGCTCGGTGCGGGCGCGGCGATCGGGGTGGCGCTGGCGCGGCCCCGTGCCCTGGTGGAGTACGCGCACGCGCACACGACCTTCGTGGCCGGCGCGCTGGCGATCGCGGCGCTCGCCGCCGTGCTGGCCGGCCTGGTGGGCTCGGGCTTTCGCGCCTCGTCTACGCCTTCGTAGCGCCCGGCTCCCACAGCGGCTCGTCGCCGCCGTTGGCCGCCGCGGCTCAGGATGAAGAGCAGGTCCGAGAGCCGGTTGAGGTAGCGCACGACCTCCGGGTTGCCGTCTTCGACGAGCGATCGCCCGGCGCTCGGCGCGCCGGCAGACCGTGCGGCAGACGTGCAGGTGGGCGGCCGCCGGCGTCCCGCCCGGCAAGCACGAACGACTTCAGCGGCGCCAGCGTGGCGTTGACCTCGTCGCAGGCGCCCTCCAGCCAGGTCGTGTAGCCCTCGTCGACGCGCAGCCGCTCGCGGTCGCCGCCGTGGGGCACGGCGAGGTCGGCGCCGACGTCGAAGAGGTCGTTCTGGATCCGCCGCAGCCACGTGGCCTGCTGCTCGGGGCAGGTCGGGCAGCGTCAGCGCGACGCCGAGCTGCGCGTTGAGCTCGTCGACGACCCCGTAGGCCTCGATGCGCGGGTGGGTCTTGGGCACCCGGCTCATGTCGCCGAGGTGCGTCTCGCCGCCGTCGCCGAGCTTGGTGTAGATGCGGGTGAGGTTGACGGTCATCGTGGCCCGGAGGCTACCGACCGACCACCATCCCGGAGCGGTAGGATCGTGCGGCAAATTCAGGGTCGGTGGCCAAGGGAAGTCGGTGCGAGACCGACGCGGACCCGCCACTGTGACCGGGCGAGTGCCTCGCCGCACGCTTCGCGCCAGCGCGACGCAGCCACTGGGACCAAGGAGCCCGGGAAGGCGCGGATGAGGAGAGGCCCGGAAGCCAGGAGACCTGCCTCCGACCATCAAGGACTCGACGCCCTCGTGGCAAGGGTTGGTTCCCACATGACGCACAAGATCCTCGGCCTCCTGGTGGGAGGCCTCATGCTCGCAGCGACCGCGATCGCGAGCCCGGCAATGGCGCTCACGCCCGCGCTGCCGGCCTCGGTCTCGGTCGAGATCGAAGGCCAGACGGTGTCTCGCGCACCCGTCACGGTCACGACCGCCGACGCGGTCAGCAAGCCCGGCGGCGCCGCCTGCAGCGGCCCGGTCCCGGCGACCGCGCTGGATGCCGCCGTCGGCGGCGTCTGGGACGGCCCGGACTACGGCGTCACCAGCATCCTCACCGAGAGCCATCCCTTCACCCCGGGGGGCTCGTCGTGGGCGGTCTACGTCAACGGCCAGTTCATCAACGACACCGTCTGCACCCACACGCTGGCCGCCGGCGACAAGGTCCTGTTCTGGTGGAGCAACGCGTTCGCCACCGAGGGCTACGACGAGCCGGTGCTGCTCGACGCGCCGACCACCGCGGTGCCCGGTCAGCCGTTCACGGTGAAGGTGTCAGAGACGGCGACGACGTTCGCGCCCGCGCCCGACTACTCGGGCTCGACGGCGATCACGCCGTCCGCCGGCGCGTCGGTCTCGGTGAGCGACTCCGTCCTGCCGACCGCCGCCGACGGCACCGTGAAGCTCACGGTCCCCGCCGGTCCGTACACGGTCAGGGCGACCAAGGGCAACCGCGCGCCGGCGCTCGTCACGGGCTGCGCGACCACCGGCCACGACGGGTTCTGCGGCTCGACGACCGACCCCGGCAAGCCGCCCGTCGGCCCTGCGCAGCCCTGCGTCACCAACGGCAGCGACGGCTTCTGCGGCTCGCCCGACAAGGCGGCGGCCAACGCGGCGATCACCGCGGTGTCCGAAGGCAAGAAGTACAAGAAGGGTGCCGGTCCGCGCGTCCTGTCGGGCAAGGTCGCCAACGACGGCTCCGGCGTCGCCGACGTCCGACTGCGCCTCACGCGCAACGACGGCGGCACGTGCGCGAGCTACGACGGCAAGACCGAGAAGTTCAAGACCATCAAGAAGTGTGGCGCCTCGCACGGCATGTGGTTCTCGGTGGGTGCCAAGCAGGACTTCACCTACCTGCTGCCGTCCAAGCTCGGCCGTGGCCGCTACGTCCTCGACGTGGAGGTCACCGACAAGGCGGGCAACACCACCAAGTCGCTCGCTCGCGGGACGTCGCGCGTGGTGTTCTTCGTTGCCTAGTCGGTCCCGTGTCCCGGGTCGCGTGCTCGCGTCCGTCGCCCTTGCGGTGACGGTCGCCGGCTGCGGCCTGGGCGCGGGACCGAAGGCGAGTGAGACCGAGCTGTTGGTGTCCAAGAACTTCGGCGCCGAGCCGATCGTCCAGACCGATCAGCCCAAGATCGGCGGCTCGGACACCGTGATGCGGCTGCTGCAGCGCAACGCGCCGAAGGTCACGACGCGCTTCGGCGGCAACTTCGTGCAGTCGATCGACGGTGTCAGCGGTGGCGGCGACGGCGGCTCGGTCGACTGGTTCTTCTACGTCAACGGGATCGAGGCCGACAAGGGCGCGACCTCGATCAAGGTCCACCAAGGCGATCGCGTCTGGTGGGACTACCACGACTGGGGCGTCACCGACGACGTCCCGGCCGTCGTCGGCTCGTTTCCCGAGCCGTTCCTGCACGGCATCGACGGCCGCCGGCTGCCGACGCGCGTGGAGTGCGCCGAGCCGCAGAGCGACTCCTGCCAGGCGGTCGCCGACAAGCTGTCTGACCTCGGCCAGGTGGCCGCGCGCGGGGGCGTCGGCAACAGCTTCGTGGTCGACACGCTGCGGATCCTCGTCGGCCCGTGGCGCGCGCTGCGCAACGAGTCGACGGCCAAGCTGCTGGAGCGGGGGCCGGCGGGCAGCGGCGTCTACGCCAAGCCGGCGGCCGATGGCAAGTCCATTGCCTTGCTCGACGACGCCGGTCACGTCACGCGGACGCTCGGCGCGGGCAGCGGCCTCATCGCCGCGACCCAGGTGCGAGACGTCAAGGACGACGTCAGCGATCCGGTGTGGATCGTGACCGGGACCGACGACGCGGGCGTCGCCGCGGCGGCCGCCGCGCTCGACGAGGGCGCGCTGAACGGCCGCTTCGCGATCGCCATCTCCGACGGCAAGCCGATCGGACTCCCGGACGGCAGTCGATGAGGTCGAGCGCCGTCGTCGCATCGCCGGGCTCGGCGGAGGGGCGCGTTCGGTGAGATATCGCCGCCGCGCGAGCCCGCTGCACGCGGCACGCGCCGCGGCGGGCGGCGCGTGGTGCGCGGCGCTTGCCGCGGCGGCGTTGGCGGCCGAGCACCCGATCGTGCTGGTCGCGCTCACGCTGATCGTCTTGGCGGGCGCGGCGGGCGCGGGCGTGGCGCGCGAGGTCGGGCGCATCACCCTGTGGATGGTGCCGTGGGCGCTGGCGATCGCGATCATCAACATGCTGGTCGTGCGCGAGGGCTTCACGATCCTTGCGCGGCTCGGGGAGGTCCCGCCCTTCGGGCAGGTCGACCTGACGCTCGAGGCGTTGGTGTATGGGTTGCTCTTCGGCCTGCGGCTGCTGACGGTCGCCGCGGCGTTCGCGGTCTTCACGGTCGCGGTCGACCCTGATGACCTGCTGCGCGTCATGCGCCGCGCGTCGGTGCGCTCGGCGCTGGCGGCGACGCTGGCGACGCGGCTGGTGCCGGTGCTCGCGGCCGACGCCCAGCGCATCGACGAGGCGCGGCGCTGCCGGGCCGACCGTGGCGGCGAGGGCGCGACGGCGCGCCTGGCGGTCCTGCGCGCGGTGGCGGGCGGCGCGCTGGATCGCGCGCTGGACGTGGCCGCGACGTTGGAGGTGCGTGGCTATGGCAGCGCGCGGCGCGGCGGGCGGTCCGGACGGCCGTGGTCGCGCCACGACCGGGCGTTCACCCTGTCGGCCGTCGCCCTGATCGCGTTGACGGTGGCGGCACGGCTCGCGCCGGTCGCCGCCTTCGACCCGTATCCCGAGATCACCGGCGCGGGCGTCGGTGAGGCGCTGCTGCTGGCGGCCGTGCTCGCGCTCGTCGCCCTGCTGCCGTTCGCCGACCGTCGGGGGATCGCGCCGTGACCCCGCCGCCGATCCTCGCGCTCGAGCGCGTCACCTACACCTACGCGGGCGCGACGGCGCCATCGTTGCGCGACGTCTCGCTGCGCGTCGAGGAGGGCGAGATGGTGGTCTTGGCCGGACGCTCGGCCGGCGGCAAGTCCACCTTGTTGCGCACGGCCTCCGGGCTGGTGCCCCACTTCCACGGCGGGACGTTCGGCGGCGTGGTGCGCGTCGGCGGGATGGACACGCGCGAGCACGGGCCGGCGGAGCTGTCGCGGATCGCCGGGTCGCTCTTCCAGGACCCCGAGTCCCAGGTCGTGCTGACGACCGTGCGCGCCGAGCTGGCCTTCCCGCTGGAGAACCGCGGCCACGGGCCGGCGGCGGTCGCGCGCGGGGTGGAGGAGGCGGCGCTCGCGCTCGGGATCGCCCACCTGCTGGACCGCGCCACCAACGAGCTCAGCGGCGGCGAGCTGCAGCGCGTGGCGCTCGGGGCGGCGCTGGCCGGGCGACCCAAGTTGGTGTTGCTGGACGAGCCGACCTCGCAGCTCGACCCCGTCGCCGGCGACGAGCTGATCTGGCTGCTGCGGCGGCTCAACGAGGAGTGGGGGACGACGATCCTCCTGGCCGAGCATCGGCTGGAGCGCTGCTTGCCGGCCGCCGACCGCGTCGTGGTGATGGCCGACGGCGCGATCGCCTGCGACGCGTCGCCCCCCGACTTCCTCGCCTGGGCCGGCGACGCGGCGCCGGAGCTGCAGACGCCGGTGGCGCGCATGTTCCGCGCCGCGGCGCTTACGCCTGCGCCGTCGGGCGTCAAGGAGGCGCGCGCGGCGCTGCACGCGCGCGGGATCGACCTCGACGCCGATCCCACGCCGACCCCAGCGGCCGTCGAGGGACGACTGATGGTCCATGGTGGACCATCAGTCGTCCCTCGACCCGCTGGGGGAGGGATCGATGGCGTTGCGGGTGACGATGCGAGCGCGCCGCGGCGGCCCGGACGTCGGGAGCGACGCGACGCCGCGCTGGTCTTCGACGGCGTCTGGCACGAGCGGCGCGGTGGCGCGGTCGTGCTGCGCGGCGTCGACCTGGCGATCGCGCCGGGCGAGCGCGTGGCGCTGATGGGCCGCAACGGCGCGGGCAAGTCCACCATGTTGCGCCACGCCGCCGGCCTGATGGCGCCGACGCGCGGGAAGGTCCGGGCCGCGGGACGCGTCGCGCTGCTGCTCCAGGATCCCAACGACTACCTGTTGCACGAGCGCGTCGGTGACGAGGCCTCGCTCGGCGCGCTCGCCGCCGTCGGCCTCGACCAGCTGCTGGACCGCCATCCGCGCGACCTCTCCGGCGGCCAGCGCCAGCGGCTGGCGCTGGCGATCGTCCTGGACTCCGAGGAGCCCGCCGCCGTGATCGGCCTCGACGAGCCGACGCGCGGGATGGATCGCGCCGCCAAGGCGGCGCTGACCGAGCGGCTCGCCGGCTTCGCCGCCGGCGGCGCCGCGATCGTCGTGGCCACCCACGACCCCGAGTTCGCCGCCGAGGTCGCCGACCGCGTCGTCCTGCTCGCCGACGGGCGCCCGATCGCCGACGGCCCGGTGGGCGCGGTCCTGGCCGGCGGCTGGTACTTCGCGACCGAGACGGCGCGCGTCACCGGCGGCCGGGCGCTGCTGCCCGACGCGGGCGCCGCGCTGCTGCATCACGACGACGGCGTGGTGGCCGGATGACCTGGCAGCTGACCACCTTCACGCTGCTCGCGCTCGTCCTCGGCCTGGGCTTCGCGTGGTACGAGCGCACGCACCCGTCGAGCAAGGTGTTGGCCATGGTCGCGACGCTCGCCGCGCTCGCCGCGCTGGGTCGGATCGCCTTCGCGCCGCTGCCCAACGTCAAGCCGACCACCGACATCGTGTTCTTGACCGGCTACGTGCTCGGCGGGGCGCCCGGCTTCGCGGTCGGTGCGCTGGCCGCGTTGTCCTCCAACCTGGTCTTCGGGCAAGGGCCGTGGACGCCTTGGCAGATGGTCGGCTGGGGCCTGGTCGGCATCGTCGGCGCCGGCTGGGCGGTGCTGATGCGCGGACGCCTGCCGCGGATCCCGACCGCCGCGCTGCTCGTGCTGTGCGCGTTTTTGTTCGGCGCGCTGACCAACCTGTCCACCTTGACCGCGGCCGGCGGCACGCCGTCGCTGGGCCAATGGGCGGCGGTCGAGGCCGCGGGCCTGCCGTTCGACCTCGCCCACGCCGTGGGCAACGTGGTGTTCTTCCTCGCCTTCGGCCCCGCGCTCGTGCGCGTGCTGCGGCGCTACCGCGCGCGCCTGGAGGTCAGCTGGACCCCGGCGCCACCGACCCTGCTCCCGACCCTCCAGGACCCACCCCGATGATCAGGATCTCGATCGTGTCGGCGACGCTCATGCTCGCGCTGGCGCTTGTCCCCGCGGCCGCTCACGCCGCCGACCGCTCTGCCGTGCGCGCCGGTGCCGCCTGGCTCTCCTCGGCGGTCAAGCCCGGCGCCGACGGGATGGCGGCCGACGCGATCGTCGCGCTGCGCGCCGCCGGCCGGCTGCCGAACGCCGAGGCCGCTCGCCGGGCCCGCGCGCTGCGCGCCGGCGCCAACGGCTACGCGCGCAGCGCCGGGGCGACCGGCAAGGTGATCCTCGCCCTCGTCGCCGCCCACAGCGGCAGCGCGCGCTGTGCGGGCAAGGCCGACCTCCTCACGCGCCTGCAGTCCTCCGGCCGCGCGGGCCGCTACGGCACCACGATCTTCGACCAGACGCTCGCGATGCTCGCGGCGCGCGCGCTGCGTGCCGGGCCGTCGTCGCGGTCGGTGCTCGTGCTGCTCAAGGCCCGGGGCGCAGGCGGCTGGAACTTCACCATGACGCGCTCCGGCGGCCGCGCCGACGACGTCACGAGCACCGCGATGGCGATCCTCGCCGCCCGTGCCGCCGGCGTCTCGGCCCGCAACGGCACGCTGCGCGCCGGGCTGCGGTGGCTGCGCGCCCAGCGCACGCCGGCCGGCGGCTTCGCGCTGGGCCGGCGGGACCGCAACGAGGCCAACTCGACCGCGCTGGCGATCGAGGCGGCCGCTGCGATGGGCAGCCGCGACACCCGCGCGACCCGTGCGCTCGCGTCGCTGCAGCGGCCGGGCGGCGCCTTCCAGTTCACGCGCGACGACGCCGGCAGCCGCGTGCTGGCGACCAATGACGCCACCGTCGCACTCAGCGGCCACCATCTGCCCGTGGCGACACTGAAGCGCACGCCCGGCCGCTGCTGAGGCCTGCCGGGATGGCATGTGCGGACTGGCTCATGAGTCGTCGTCGCGAACGCCTGCTCGTATAGGGTCCGCCGCTCTTATGCGGATCGGTGTCCCGAAGGAGTCGATCGCGGGCGAGCGGCGGGTCGCGCTGGTGCCCGAGGTCGTGAAAAAGCTCGTCGCGAAGGGTCATGAGGTCGTGGTGGAGGGCGGGGCCGGGCAGGCCGCGCTGGTCCCCGACGCGCTCTTCACCGACGCCGGCGCGACGATCGGCGACCCCTGGGGCGCCGAGGTCATCGTCAAGGTCGCGCCGCCGGCCGAGGGGGAGCTGAGCCACCTGGGCTCGGGCACGACGCTGATCGGGTTCCTCAACCCGCGCGGCAACCCCGACGGCCTGCAGGCGGTCGCCCGCACCGGTGCGACGGCCTTCGCGATGGAGGCGATCCCGCGGATCTCGCGCGCGCAGTCGATGGACGCGCTGAGCTCGCAGTCCAACGTCGCGGGCTACAAGTCCGCGCTGCTGGGCGCCGACCACGCGACGCGGTTCTACCCCATGTTGATGACGGCGGCGGGCACGATCCCGCCGGCCAAGGTGCTCGTCCTGGGCATCGGCGTCGCCGGGCTGCAGGCGCTGGCCACCGCGCGCCGGCTCGGCGCGCAGACCACCGGCTACGACGTGCGGCCCGAGACGGCCGAGCAGGTCGAGTCGCTGGGCGCCAAGTGGCTGGACCTCGGCATCGAGGCCGCCGGCGAGGGCGGCTACGCGCGTGAGCTGACCGACGACGAGCGCGCCCAGCAGCAGCAGGCGCTGACCGACGCGATCAAGGGCTTCGACGTGGTCATCACCACCGCGCTTGGTTCCGGGTCGCCCGGCGCCGCGCCTGGTCACCGCCGAGGCGGTCGAGGGCATGAAGCCCGGCAGCGTCATCGTCGACCTCGCGGGGGAGACCGGCGGCAACTGCGAGCTGACCGAGCCGGGCGAGACCGTGGTCAAGCACAACGTCACGATCGTCTCGCCGCTGAACCTCGCGGCGACGATGCCCGAGCACGCCAGCGCGCTCTACGCGCGCAACCTGCAGGCGCTGCATCGAGCTGCTGGCCGACGACGAGTCCGGCGCCTACGCGCCCGACTTCGAGGACGAGATCGTCGCCGGCGCCTGCGTCGTCAAGAACGGAGAGGTGCAGTAGATGTTGGTCACCAACCTGGCGATCCTGGTGCTGGCCGGCTTCGTCGGCTACGCCGTCATCTCGAAGGTCCCGAACACGCTGCACACGCCGCTGATGTCGGGCACCAACGCGATCCACGGGATCGTCGTGCTCGGCGGCATCCTGCTGCTCGTCGAGGGGCTGGCCGACGGCACGCTCAACAAGCTGCTGCTGGTGATCGCGGTCGTCTTCGGCACGATCAACGTCGTCGGCGGCTTCCTGGTCACCGACCGGATGCTCGAGATGTTCAAGGCCAAGCCCAAGGCCGACACGGGGGAGGACGCATGATCACCGCCTCCTTCATCACCGACCCCGACTTCCGCGCGGTCCTCTACATCGTCAGCTTCTCGCTCTTCATCTACGGGCTCAGCGGGCTGACCGGCCCGAAGACCGCGGTGCGCGGCAACCGCATCGCCGCCGTCGGCATGGCGCATCGCCGTCATCGCGACGCTGCTGGTCCCCGACGTCAACAACATCGTGTTGATCATCCTCGGCGTGGCGATCGGCACCGCGATCGGCGTGCCGGCGGCGCGCCAGGTCAAGATGACCCAGATGCCGCAGATGGTCGCGCTGTTCAACGGCGTCGGCGGCGGCGCGGTCGCGCTGATCGCGTGGGTCGAGTTCCGCGCGTCCGGCGGCTTCGCCGAGGTCCCGACCTACGTCGCGATCTTCAGCTGCTTCGCGGCGATCGTCGGCAGCGTGTCGTTCTGGGGCTCGAACATCGCGTTCGCCAAGCTCCAGGAGCTGATCGACGGCAAGCCGGTCAAGCCGTTCGGGTCGGCTCAGGTGGTCGTCAACGGGCTGCTGCTGGCCATCGCGGTGGCCTGCGGCGTGGCGATCGTCGCCGGCTCGCACGACGAGATCCTGATCATCGTCCTGCTGATCGCCGCGGCGATCGTCGGCAACTTCCTCGTGCTGCCGATCGGCGGCGCCGACATGCCGGTCGTCATCTCGACTGCTCAACGCCTTCACGGGCCTCAGCGCCGCAGCGACCGGCGTCGCGCTCAACAACACCGCGCTGATCGTCGCGGGCATGATCGTCGGCGCCTCGGGCACGCTGCTGACCCAGCAGATGGCCGTGGCGATGAACCGCACGATCACGTCGGTGCTGCTCGGTGGCTTCGGCGGCGAGGTCACGGCTGAGGCCGGCGCAGCGGCGCGCCGGCGGCACGGTGCGCTCCACCAGCGCCGCCGACGTCGCGATCCAGATGGCCTTCGCGCGCCTGGTCGTCGTCGTCCCCGGCTACGGCATGGCGGTCTCCCAGGCCCAGCACGCCGTCCGCGAGATGGCCAAGCTGCTGGAGGCCAAGGGCGTCGAGGTCAAGTACGCGATCCACCCGGTCGCGGGCCGCATGCCGGGCCACATGAACGTGCTGCTCGCCGAGGCCGACGTGCCCTACGAGCAGCTCAAGGAGATGGACGACATCAACGGGGAGTTCCCGCGCGTCGACGTCTCGCTGGTCATCGGCGCCAACGACGTGACCAACCCCGACGCGCGCAACAAGGCCGACTCGCCGATCTACGGGATGCCGATCCTCAACGTCGACGAGTCCGCCAGCGTCATCGTCCTCAAGCGCTCGATGAGCTCCGGCTACGCCGGCATCGACAACCCGCTGTTCGTCAACCCCAAGACGAGCATGCTCTTCGGCGACGCCAAGGGCTCGGTCGCCGACATCACCGAGGAGCTCAAGGCGCTGTAGTCGGGGAGGAGAGGGCGGGCCCCGCCCACCCTCCGGTGCCGACCAGGCATCGGAGCCCTTTCCGAAGTGGCCCGAGGTGGGTAGCCTCGGTGGTATGAGCGCAGTGCCGCTCGAGGTCAAAGCCATCGTCGCCGTTGCGCTGGTCCTCTCAGTCGCCCGGGCCTTCCTCGGCGTGCCTGCGCGCCGGGCGCACGATCGCCTCGCCCGGACGCTCGTCGGGCTCTCGATCTGTCTGTACGTCCTGGCCGGCGAGGCGCTGCTGGAGAACGAGGACGGCATGGCCGGCGCGTTCGTGATCTGCGGCGTCGAGGCGCTGTGCCTCGCGGCCTGGGTGGCGCGCCGGCGCAACGACGACGACGGCTGGGACGACGGTGGCGGTGGCGGCGACGGCCCCGACGACGAGCCGCCGACGCCGATCGACTGGGACGCGTTCGACCACGCCCGCGACGGCTGGCGCCCGCGAGAGCCGGTGTCCTGAGCAAGGACGACGAGGGCGGCGCCACCACGCGCCGCCCCCGTCAAGGCGTGACCCACTCGGCAAAGGGGCCACGCAGCTTGGTGCCTCTCGGCCTAAGCGGGATTGGGCAGCGGCGAGGGCTGACCCTCACGCGCCGCCGCGACCTGCTCGCGGCTGTCGCGCGAGGAGATCAGCACGGCCGCCAGGATCGCGCCGGTCACCGCGAAGCCCGCGCCGACCAGGAACGCGGTCTGGAAGCCCTCGGTCAGCGCGGTCGCGTCTGGCCGCCCGCCGCCGGCGACCGCGTTGGTCCGGCTGGTCGCGATCGAGGACAGGATCGCCAGGCCGAGCGCGCCGCCGACCTGCTGGGAGGTGTTGATCAGCCCCGAGGCCAGACCGGCCTCGTGCGGCTTGGTGCCCGTCACCGCGCCGATCGTCACCGGGACGAACGAGAAGCCGAGGCCGATCGCGGCGAGGATCGACGGGAACAGGACGTCGCCGAGGTAGGTGCCGTCCGGCGAGACGCTGCGAGAACCACAGCAGGCCGGCGGCGATGAACACCATCCCGATGATCAGCGACGGCTTGAAGCCGATCTTGGTGACCAGCTGCGACGCGGCACCCGCCGAGACGATGATGACCAACGCCAGCGGCAGGTAGGAGAAGCCCGCCTTCAGCGCGCTGTAGCCCAGCACCTGCTGCAGGTAGAGCGAGATGAAGAAGAACATCGAGAACAGCGACATGCCGATCAGCAGCCCGACGATGTTCGAGCCGCGCAGGCTCCGCAGGCGGAAGATCGAGAACGGCACCAGCGGCGCCGGCGAGCGACGCTCGACGACGACGAAGACGGCGAGCAGGATCGAGCGACGACCGCGCCGAGCCCGAGGGTCTGCGTCGAGGTCCAGCCGGCGTTGTTGGCGTCGACCAGCGCGTAGACGCCGAGCGCCAGGCCGGCGGTCACCGTGAACGCGCCCGCGGCGTCGAAGTGCCGGACGCGGTCGATGTCGCGGCTCTCGCCGAGCAGGCGCGGCGCCAGCAGCGCGGCGACGATGCCGATCGGCACGTTGACGAACAGCACCCACTCCCAGCCGGCCCACTCGGTCAGCATGCCGCCGAGCAGGACGCCGGCCGCGCCGCCGGAGCCGGCGACCGCGCCCCAGACGCCCAGCGCCTTGTTGCGCTCGGCGCCCTCGGCGAAGGTGGTGGTGACGATCGACAGCGCGGCGGGGGAGACCAGCGCGGCGCCGAGGCCCTGGACGGCGCGGGCGACGATCAGCCAGCACGTCGCTCTGCGCGAGGCCGCCGGCCAGCGAGGCGAGCGCGAAGAGCACGAGGCCGGCGATGAAGAGGCGGCGGCGGCCGAGCAGGTCGGCCAGGCGCCCGCCGAGCAGCAGGAAGCCGCCGAAGATCAAGGTGTAGGCGTTGACGACCCAGGACAGGTCGTCCTGGGAGAAGTCGAGGTCCTTGCCGATCGACGGCAGGGCGACGTTGACGATCGAGGCGTCGAGGACGACGACGAACTGGGCGGTGGCCAGGAGCGCGAGCGCGAGCCACTTGTTGGTGCTCTGGGGAGGAGCGGTGGACACGAGTTGGACCTCCGGGATCGTGTCGAGGGGAAGTGGAGGGGTGATTCCGGTTGAAGCCCGACCATACGGAGAAGCGGTTCCGTTTGTCAAGGCTTCGCGCTACAGTCCGGACCGTGAGCTCGACGGAGCCCAAGCCCCAGCGGGCCGATGCCGTGCGCAATCGCGAGCGCATCGTCGACGCCGCGCGCGAGCTGTTCGCCGAGTGCGGGCAGGCGACGCAGATGGACGATGTCGCGCGTCGGGCGCAGGTCGGCGTGGGGACGGTCTATCGCCACTTCCCGACCAAGAGCGCGCTGCAGGGCGAGCTGATGGCCGCGAAGTTCCGCCACCACGCCGAGGTGGCGCGCCGCTGGGCGAGCGAGCCCGACGGCTGGACGGCGTTCGAGGGCTTCCTGCGCGAGACGTTCGCGGCGATGGCCGGCGACGCCTCGTTGCGCCAGCGTGTCACCTGGAGCGAGGATCGTGACGCGCTCGCGCTCGCCGAGCGCGAGCGCCAGGAGCTGTCGGTCGTCGTCGGCGAGATCATCGAGCGCGCCCAGGGCCAGGGCCGGATGCGGCCGGACTTCGGCACCGAGGACATGCCCGCGTTTATGTGCTCGGCCGGCGCGGTCATCACCGCCCAGCAGGCGACGCCGATCGTCCTCGGCGACCGCTTCCTGGAACTGCTGATCGACGCCCTGCGCGTCTGCCCGTCGGGCGCCTGACGGCGCCCAGCGCTCGTGGGAGCGCTTCCTCGCTAGCGCTCGTGCGCGGGGCGGTACGCGTCGTCGTCTTGGTGCGCTGAGTAGAACGTCACCATCGCGCCGACGTACTCCGGGAAGCGCGGGCAGCGCAGCCCGTTGCGACCGAGCACCTCGCCCGCCTGGGCGGTGTCGAAGGTCACCGGGTGGTTGAGGTAGACGATCGACTCGCGCGGCGTGCCACCGAACAGCTTGCGTACCGCGCCGAGCCGCAGCGAGCGGTCCACGAGGCCGGGCGACAGCGGCAGCTTGGGCTCGCGTCCGGCGTACTCCAGGGCCAGGAGTCGCGCCAGCTCGTGCGCGCTGACCGGCTCGGGGTCGACGAGGTGCAGCGTGTGCCCGACGGCCTGGGCGTCGCGCGCGCCCGCGGCGATCGCGTCGACCACGAAGTCGACCGGCACGACGTTGAAGGCGGCGTCGCCGCGGCCGATCTGCAACAGCGCGCCGAGTGGGCTCGCCATCGAGCGCAGCAGGTAGTAGGGGCCATCGAACTTCTGCGTCTCGCCGGTCTGCGAGTCGCCGACGACGATCGCCGGGCGGTAGACCGTCGTCGGGACGTCGTCCATCGACGCGCGCACGAGCACCTCGGCGGCGAACTTGGTCGACTCGTAGAAGTTCTTGAAGTCCTGGCCCTTGGCGAGGTCGTCCTCGAGGACGAGGCCCGAGCGCGTCCCGGCGACGTAGGCGGTCGAGATGTAGTGGTGGCGCTCCAGCCGGGACGCCGCGCGGCAGAAGTCGATGACGTGCTGGGTGCCCTGGACGTTGACGCGCTCGGCGAGCTCGGAGCCGACGGCGAGGTCGTAGACCGCGGCGAGATGGAAGACCCTGACGGTCTCGGCGGCCAGCCGGTCGTAGGTGCGATCGTCGAGGCCCAGACGCGGGTCGGTGATGTCGCCGGGCTGGATGTCGACGCCGTCGGGCGCCAGCGCGCGGGCGCGCTGCACCATCCGGGGCTCGACGAGCGCGACGATCCGCGCCTCGTCGTCGTCTTCGAGCAGGCGCGGGACGAGCCGGCCGGCGAGGAAGCCGGGGAAGCCGGTGAGTAGGTAGGTCCGGGGCATCGGTTGATGAACTTAGACGTTTTCAGTCCACGAGACGTCGTTCGACGGCCCAGCGGCTCAGCTCGTGGCGGGTGGAGAGCTGGAGCTTGCGCAGGACGGCGCTGACGTGGGCCTCGACGGTCTTGACGGAGATCCCGAGACGCTGGGCGATCTCCTTGTAGAGGTAGCCGCGGGCGATGTGGCGCAGGACCTCGCGCTCGCGCGGGGTGAGCTGGTCGAGCTCGGCGTCCGTCGCACCGACCGCCGGAGCGGGACCGCCGCCCGAGCCGTCATTGGCGAACGCGTCGAGCACGAAGCCCGCCAGCCGCGGGGAGAAGACGGCGTCGCCCTCCTGGACGCGGCGGATCGCGTCGACCAGCTCGGTCGGCGAGATCGTCTTGGTCACGTAGCCGCGCGCGCCGGCGCGGATGACCGCGATGACGTCCTCGGGGTCGTCGGAGACCGAGAGCGCGAGGCACTTGGCATCAGGCGCCTCGGTGCCCAGGCGGCGCAGGATCTCGACGCCACCGCCGCCGGGCAGGTGGACGTCGAGCAGCACGACGTCGGGCGCGCGCTCGACGATCTCGCGCACCGCTGAGTCGACATCCCCGGCCTCGCCGAGGATCGTCACCAACCCGTCGAGCTCGGCGCGCACGCCGGCCCGGAAGATCGCGTGGTCGTCGACGAGCACGACGGTCGGCGTCGGCAGGCTCTCAGTCATCTTCCAGCACCAGCTCCACTTCCGTGCCCTGTCCGGGCGTGCTGTGCACGGCGGCGGTGCCACCGTGGCGAGCCATCCGGCCCATGATCGACTCTCGCACGCCGCGGCGGTCTTCGGGGATCGCGTCGGCATCGAAGCCCTGGCCGCGGTCGCGCACGAAGACCTCGGTGCGGCCGCCGGCGACCTCGATGTAGAGCGAGATCGGCTCGTCGCTCCCGCTGTGGCGGACCGCGTTGGCGAGCGCCTCGCGGGCGGCGGCGACCAGCGCGCGGTGACGGTCGTCGAGGTCGTGGTCGCCGACGGCGATGACCTCGATCGGGACGCCGTGGGCCTCCTCGATCTCCGCCGCGGCGGCGCGCAGCGCATCGGCCAGGCACTCGTCGGGGCGGGCCTCGGGCGCGCCCGACAGCCAGCTGCGCAGCTCGCGCTCCTGGCGCCGGGCGAGCGTCGCGACGGCGCGCGGGTCGTCGGCGCGCTTCTGGACCAGTGCGAGCGTCTGCAGTACTGAGTCGTGCAGATGGGCCGCCACCTCGGCGCGCTCCTGGGAGCGGATCCGCTCGTTGCGCTCGTCGCGCAGGCCGCGGGCGAGCCGCAGCCAGAACGGCGCCAGGATCAGGCCGAGGCCGAGCGCGACGACGACGAAGGCGAGCACGAGGTCACGTGCGCCGCTCAGCGCGCCGTTGGCCTGCAGGAAGAGCAGGCCCGCGCCGACGACGAGCGCGATGCCGAAGCCGCCCTGGTAGATCGAGCGCAAACGCTGGGGGATCGCGGAGCCCAGCGGCGGCCGCTCGTCGTCGGTCGCGGGCTCCTCGGCGACGGTGGCGGTCGGCTCGTCGAGCGCCTGCACGCCGTCACGCGGCGAGCGCGTCGGCTCGGGTCCGGCGCGGCGCGCCGCCGTCTGGCGCCAGAGCATCGCGGCGCCCGCGGCGGCGAGCACGAACGGCCAGACGATCGCGTCGCTCCACCACAGGCCCAGCTCGCGGATGGTCAGCAGGCCGCCGAGCGTGAGGCACCCGACCCCGGCGCCGATCTGCCACGCGCCGGGCCGGGCGCGCAGCCGGGCGGCGATCGCCGGCGAGCCGTCGGCCGGCGGCATCAGGAGCCAGCCGGCGATATAGATCGGCAGGCCGACGCCGGAGGCGACGGTCAGGACGACCACCGCGATGCGGACGATCAGCGGGTCGACGCCGAGCCAGCGCGCCGCGCCGGCGCAGACGCCGACGATGACCTTGCGGTCGGCGTCACGGCGCAGCGGCGGTCGTTGCGGCTTGGCCACCTACGCCCCGTCGCGCTTGGCCAGTCCGCCGACCAGCAGCACGAGCCCCACGACCGTCAGGACGATCGGGGCCAGCGCGCCGAAGTCGAGGCTGAGCCCGCCGGCTTGGTCGAGTAGGAGCACGGTGCCGAGCGCCAGGACGGAGAGGCCGGTGATCAGGGTCGCGAGGTCGGGGCGGCTCACGCTCGCTCCCCGGCGCAGCCGGCAGCGGCCAACGTGTCGTTGATCTCGTCGGGCCCGTGGCGGTCGCCGTCCCAATGGCGGTTGCCGTTGCGCGCGTGCCGGACCTCGATCGCGCCGATGCCGACATGGGCGTCCAGGAGCAGCTTGCGCCCAGAGGTCCGCATGAGCGTGCCGCGCTGCTCGTCGATGTCGGCGCCGCCGGTCTCGCTGCCGAGCAGGTTGACGTAGCCCAGGCCGGCGCGGCTCTTGGCCTGCAGGCAGACGTCGGCGGGGACCAGGACCAGCGCGTGGCCGGTGCCGACGTCGACCTTGAGGCTCACGGGCGCATTGCGTGGCCACTGCATGTCGCGCAGGTCGATGACCATCTCGCCGACGCCCAACTCGTAGCCGCCCGGACGGATGTCGCCGATCGTCGCCGGCGCGTAGTCGCGGTTGCCGACGCCGTGGTCGACGTCGACGCCCGCCGCGGCCACGACCCCGGACGGGATCGCCAGCACGAGGGCCGGGAGCGCCAGCCAGCGGGCGCGGCGGTCGCGGAAGGCGAAGACCACCATCAACAGGCCGAGCACGATGACGACGCCGGCGATCGCGGCCCCACCGCCGGCGGCCGTGGCCACCGCGGCGCCCGCGGCGGCCACCAGCGCGCCGACCACGATCGCGCTGAGCATCAGCGCCGCGCCGGCGATCCGGGCGGCGGCGGGCTGGTTCTCGCCGCGGTTGGCGAGCAGCCGTTGACCGGCGATGGCGAGGATCGTGACGATCAGGACCGTCGGTGCGAGCGCGCCGAAGATCCAGCCGAAGCCGACGCCCCAATGGCCGTCGAGCAACGCGACGCCGGCCAGGACGATGACGACGGCGCCGACGATCGTCGAGAGACGGCCCGGCTTGCCGGCGACCGGATGGCCGGTGCCGTCGTCCTCGGGCACGAGCAGCAGCGCGGCGAGGTAGGCGATGACGGCGAAGCCGCCGACGAAGATCAGCGCGACCGCGGCGATCCGGACGATCAGCGGGTCGATGTTGAAGTAGCGCGCCAGGCCACTGCAGACGCCGCCGAGAACGCGGTCGTCGCGGGTGCGCAACAGGCGGCGGGGCCCAGGTGGCGCTTGGGTCGTCGGGTCCTCGGGCGCGGGCTGCTGCGACGTGGGGGCGTCGTGCGGATCGGGGGAGGAGGGAGGAGGGGTCTCGGACATGGGACCAAGATCGCGCGAAGCGGCCGCGCGCACCATCCGGGATGACCCTAGAGCGGCTCGGGGATGTCCCCCAGAGGGAGACGCGCGCGGAGGGCGGCGTCGGGCCGTCCGTCGACCAGATGGCCGAGGATCTCCTCGCGGTACTGGACCTCGATCCGCGCGGCCAGCGCGAAGGAGACCTCGGCGATCGCGGCGACCAGCGCGAGCCCGTCGATCAGCTCCTCGGTGCGCAGGTACGCGCCCACGGTCCGCGCGTCGCCGGACCCGGCCCCACCCACCCCGTCGAAGAACCCCGCCTGCGGCACCGAGCGCGCGGCGATCCGCAGCGCGTCGGCGTGGCCGTCGTCGGCGGGGTCGGCGACGAAGAGGACGAGGTAAGGGTCCGGCATAGAGGCATCGACGCTAACTGACAGACTCCGGCCCCGATGATCGACCGTGCCGCCGCCGTGACCGCTCTTGCGGCCGAGGAGTTCGACGTCGTCGTGGTCGGCGGCGGGATCACCGGCGCCGGCGTCGCGCTCGACGCCGCCACGCGCGGCTACAGCGTCGCGCTGGTCGAGCGCCACGACTTCGCCTCGGGCACCTCGTCGCGCTCGAGCAAGCTCGTCCACGGCGGCCTGCGCTACCTGCAGAACTTCGACCTCGGCCTCGTGCGCGAGGCGCTGATCGAGCGCCAGATCATGGTCGGGCTGGCGCCGCACCTGGTCAAGCCGCTGCCGCTGATCGTCCCCGCCTTCGACGGCGCGCGGCCCGACCGCATGGTGGGCATCGGGCTCAACCTCTACGACGTCATGTCGGTGGACAAGCTGCGCTCGCCGCTGCGCCGGCGCGGGCGCAACAACAATGCCAACGACGCCGCCGACGCCGCGACCGCGACGACCTCCTGGTCGCCCGACCGCCACCGCATCATCGACGGCGACGAGGTCGCCGAGGGCCTGCCGGCGCTCGCCGCGCGCGAGCCGACCTCGGGCTACCTCTTCTACGACTGCCAGACCGACGACAGCCGGCTCGTGCTCACCGTGCTGGGCGAGGCCGAGCGCTTCGGCGCGGTCTGCGCCAACGGCCTGCAGGTGACCGAGCTGGTCGAGGAGGGCGGGCGCGCCCGCGGCGTCCGCGTCACCGACAGCGCGTCGGGCGAGGAGTTCGTCGTCCGCGCGCCAGAACGTCGTCAACGCCACCGGCGTGTGGGCCGACCGCCTGCGCCCCGAGGAGCTGCACGACGAGGCCGAGGTCCCGATCATCCGGCCCTCGCGCGGCACCCACATCACCTTCCGCCGCGAGGACGCTGCCGCTCAACGTCGGCGCGATCGTCCCGGCCGGCGGCGGGCGCTCGATCTTCGCCCTGCCGTGGCTGGGCGGCACGCTGGTCGGCACGACCGACAACGACTACGACGCGACCGACCTCGACCACGTCCGGCCCGCCGACGACGACGTCGAGTACCTGCTCGACGCCGTCAACGCGTTCTTCGCGACCGAGCTGACGGCCGTCCGACATCACCGGCGCCTACGCCGGCGTGCGGCCGCTGATCTCCTCGGGCGACCCGAGCAAGTCGGTCGACATCTCGCGCAAGGCCGAGCTGTACGAGACGTCCTCGCGGGATGGTCACGATCACCGGCGGCAAGCTGACGACGTGGCGGCGGATGGCGAAGATGGCCGTCGACCGGCTCGTCGAGCGCGAGGCGCGCGACGCGCCCTGCCGCACGCACGAGATCCCGCTCGGGCAGGCGATCGAGGCCGAGCGAGCTGCCGCGCGTCGAGGGCGTGCGCGAGGAGGCCTACGCGCCGCTGGCCGCGCGCTACGGCCACGCCGCCCACGACGTGCTGGCGATCGCCGCGCGAGCGCGGCGAGCTGGCCCAGCCGATCGTCGACGGGCCGGCCCGACCTGCTGGCCGAGGTCGTCCACGCGGCCCGCCGCGAGCAGGCGCGGACGGTCGGCGACGTGCTGCTGCGCCGCACCCGGCTGGGCCTCGTCGCGGCGCGCGACGTCGCCGCGCCCGACGGCGAGGTCGCGCGCCGCGTGGCCGCCGCCATGGCCCCGGAGCTGGGCTGGGACGGCGCCGCGCAAGAGGCCGCGGCGGCCGCGTTCGCCGACGAGGCCGCGCGCCGAGGGCATCGTCCCCGGCTGACCGCTGGGGCGACGACCGTCGGGCGCGCACCGTAACTTCCACGGCTGCAGCGGTTTCCCCGAAACGATCGCCGCAGTCCGACTTCGTCCCCTCCGAGGAGCAGCTTCGCCGCCCATGCGCCGCCGCCTGGCCTTCATCGTCACGACCCTCGCCGCCCTGGCCGCCGTTCGCCGGCGCCGCGCACGCCGCGGTTCTTCGCCGGCGACGCCGGTCGACGGTCCGAGCGCCGACATCCGCTCGGTCGGCGACGTCGACATCGCGCGCGACGGCACCGGCGCCGTCGCCTACGTCCAGCGCGACGGCGGCGTCGACCACATCTTCGTCTCGCGGCTGGCCGGCGGCGTCTGGCAGGCGCCCGAGCGCGTCGACGTCGGGCTCGACGCGCCGGCCTCGACGCCCGCGGTCGCGGCGTCGGACGGCGGCCGGCTGGCGGTCGTGTTCATCGCCGGCGGCTCGCTCGTTCGCCGTCGTGCGCCAGGCCGGCGCGTCCGGCCTGGGGCGCCGCCGCAGCTGATTGGCCAGCGGTGCGGCCGACTCCGTCGGTCGACATGTCGTTCAACGGCGCGGCCTACGCGACCTACACCGTCAACGGCGACGTCCTCGGCGCCCGGATGGACCGCACCGCGACCGGCTTCGTCGCCGCTGACCGCGCCGCTGGACATCGACCCGGCCGCCGTCGCCGGCGACGGCAGCGAGCCGCTCGCGCGTGGCGATCGCGGCCGACGGCACCGGCGTCGTGGTCTGGGGCGAGGCCGGCCACGTCTTCGCGCGGCGCATGTTCGGCACCAACCCGTCGAGCGTCGTGCAGGACCTGACATTGGGCGACCTGGAGGGTCACCCGGGCGGCGCTGCCGACGCGCCCGCCGTCGACATCGAGGACGACTCGTGCTTCGCGTGGGTCGTCTTCCGCCAGCAGTTCGACGACGGCGGCGCCGCCAAGCCGCGTGCGATCGGCGTCCGGCTGCGCGGCTCGCGCGCCGATCCGCCGGTGGCCTTCGACGGCCTCGGCTGGGGCGGCCAGGGCGTCCAGGCGCCCGCGGTCGACATCAACGGCAAGGGCCAGGGCACCGCGACGGCCGGGACGACCGGCGGCTCGGCGCTCGCGAGCGTGCTCAAGGACGACGTCCTGAACCCGGCGCGCGTGCTCGGCGGCGCGGGCGTGCCGACCCAGCCGGTCGGCGCGGTGGCCGAGACGACCGACCGCGCGGTCGGCTGGGTCAGCCCCGCCGACGGCACCGTCCACGGCGTCTTCTACGACGACAAGTCGGCCTCGCGCATCATCCCCGGCCCGGGGCCCGACACGGTGCTGACCGACTCCGGATCTCGGCCCGGTCGACCCGGCGGCGGGCTTCGACGTCGCCGGCGATCGCACCGGCGACTTCGCCTTCGCGTTCGTCCAGGGCAGTGGCGACGCGCGCCGTCTCGTGGTGGCCGAGTACGACCGGCTGCCCGGCGCGTTCCGGATCAGCACCAGCTCGAAGATCTGGCGCAACGTCATCAAGAACCCGCTGGCGTGGGGGACGGCGCTGGACCTCTGGGGGCCGTTGACCTACACCGTACTGGTGGACGGCAAGGTGGTCGCCCAGACGCAGACCACCAAGGCGACGCTGCCGGTCGGCGCGCTGTCGGAGGGCCTGCACACCTGGCGCGTCACGGCCACCGATCGCCGCGGGCAGAGCGTCACGACGCCAGGTCAAGCCGCTGAAGGTCGACACGGTCGCTCCGACGATCTCGTTCTCGGTCAAGCGCAAGCAGCGCGTGGCGAGCGTCACCGCGAAGTCCGCCGACGTGATCCCGCCCAGCGGCAACGCGTCGGGCATCAAGTACGTGCGGATCGACTGGGGTGACGGCAGCGGCTTCGAGCAGGCCCGCAAGGCCAGCCACAGCTACGGCCACAAGGGCGCGTTCACGGTGCGCGTGAGCGCGACCGACCGCGCCGGCAACGTCGCGGTCGCCGAGCGCCAGATCCACATCGGCGGCAAGTAGGGCGCGTTGGGCGGCGAGGCGCTGCAGCGGCTGGACGGACGGGGCGCGGCGGGCGGCGCGCGACCTCGTCGCCGGCCTGGACCTCGCCGCGCCGGTGACCTCTGCCGCCACGCCCGCGCCCGCGCGTCGTGGCCGACATGGTCGCCACGGTCGACGGGCGCGCGGCGGTGCAGGGTCGCTCGGTCGCGCTCGGCCATCCGGCCGACCGCGCGCTGCTGCGCGAGCTGCGTACGGCGGCCGACGCGATCCTGGTCGGCAGCGGCACGCTGGCCGCCGAGCGCTACGCGAACCTGCTCGACGACGAGCAGCGCGCGCGACGGGTCGCCGACGGACGGCCGCCGCATCCGCTGGTGGTCACGCTGTCTCGCGAGCTGACGCTGCCGCCCGACGTCCCGCTCTTCGACGAGCCGGGCGTGCCGATCGTGGTCTTCACCTACGCGGGAGAGACGGTCGCGGCGCCGGTGCTGGGCGCCGAGGTCGAGGTCGTCCGCGTGGCCGCCGACGCGCCGCTGTTGGCGTCGGCGCTCATCGCGTTGGGGGCCCGCGGCGTGCGCTCCGTGCTCTGCGAGGGCGGTCCGACGCTGCTGCGCCGACTGATCGCCGACGGACGGTCTCGACGATCTGCTGCTCACGGTCTCGCCGCTGCTGGCGGCCGGTGACGCGCCGACGATCCTCGACGGCGCGCCGCTCGTCGTGCCCGCGCGGCTGGCGCTGCGCGACGTCCACCGCGCCGACGACCACGTGTTCCTGCACTACGGTCTGGCCCGGTGAGCACGCCCGCGACGCCCGCACGTCTGACGCTGCGCGACCGCAGCTTCGACCTCCGGCCCGGCCGGCCGCTGGTCATGGGGATCGTCAACGCCAACCCGGACTCGTTCTCCGACGCGGTGCGCCACACGACGCTCGACGCGCAGGTCGCGCTGGCGATTGCACTAGTGGCCGCAGGGCGCCGACCTCATCGACGTCGGCGGCGAGTCCGGCGTCACCTACACCGACGTCACGGCCGCCGAGGTCGAGCGCGGTCGGATCGTCCCGCTGGTGGAGCGGCTGGTGGCCGAGGGCGTCTGCGTGTCGGTCGACACGTGGAAGCCGGAGGTCGCCGGCGCGGCGCTGGACGCCGGCGCGCACGTGCTCAACGACGTCTCGGGACTGCGCGATCCGACGCTCGCCGACCACGCCGCGCGGACCGGCGCGGCGCTGGTCGTCATGCACACGCGCGCGGCGCCCAAGCAGGAGCACTTCGCCGACTACGGCGGCGACGTCGTCGGCGACGTGGTGTCCTTCGTCGAGCGAGCGCTGCGCGGTCGCGCGGTCGCACGGCGTCGCCGACGCGCAGCTGATCGTCGACCCCGGCCCGGACTTCGCCAAGTCGCCCGCCGAGAGCGTCGCGACGCTGCGCGGCGATCGACCGGCTGGCCGCGCTCGGCCACCCATGGCTGGCCGCGGTCTCGCGCAAGTACTTCCTGGCGGCGGTCACCGGCCGGCCGCCGGCCGAGCGTCTGGCGGGCACGCTGGCCGCCGTCGGCCACGCGGCCGACCACGGCGCGGCGATCGTCCGCGTCCACGACGTGGCCGAGACGGTGGACTACCTCGCGGTGCGCGAGGTGCTGGCCGGCGGGGCGGAGGTCGGCGCCGTCGACGCCGACGACGACGGGCTGAAGTGGATCCGCGCGCGGACCGCCCGCGACGCGCCCGCGGCGTCCTGACCGACGACTCCGGTACGGTCCGGACACGAGAAGCTGTTTCAGAGGGAAGCCGGTCTCACGGCCTCTCATTCGGAGACAGCTTCTGGAGAGTCGCCGTTTCGCTGCATGACAACGCGGAGCGGACGCCCACCGACACCCGAATTGCCTAGGAGGACCAAGATGTCCGTCATCACCCGCTCCGCCCTCGAGGCGAGCCCGCTCGCCGACCTGCACACCATCGCGTCGGAGCTCGGCATCGACGGCTACCGCCGTCTGCGCAAGGCCGACCTCGTCGATCGCATCATCGTCCAGCAGGGTGGTGAGGAGGCCGTCGCGGCCGCCGGCGCCGTCAACGGCGACGCGAGCGCCGAGGAAGCCGAGGCGCCCAAGCGCCGCTCCCGCAGCGGCCGCAGCTCGCGCACGCGCCGCAAGGATGCCGACGAGGACGTCATCGCCACCGAGGACGAGGTCGTCGAGGAGGAGATCGAGGCCGAGGAGGCCGCCGAGATCGATGTCGACATCGATCCCGTCGGCGACCCCGACGTCGAGACCGAGGCCGAGGCCCAGGAGCGCCCCAAGCGCCGCTCGCGTGGTGGCCGTGGCGGGCGCGACCGTGACCGTGGCGGCGACCGCGATCGCGGGGGCGACCGTGACCGCGGGGGGGACCGCAACGGCGACCGTGACCGCGCCGACCGCGACGCCGGCCCGGCCGAGCGCGAGGACCGCATCATCGAGGGCACCGTCGAGCTGCTGCCCAACGGCTCGGGCTTCGTGCGCCTCACGCCGCCCGAGCCCTCCGACGACGACGTCTACGTCTCGGCCGCGCAGGTGCGCCGCTGCGAGCTGGTCTCGGGCGACAAGGTCGGTGGCCCCGTCCGCGAGCCGCGCCGCTCCGAGCGCTACCCGTCGCTGATCCGCATCGACACCATCAACGGGCGCCCGGCCGACGAGGTCGCCGAGGGCACGCACTTCGACGACCTGCCGTGCACGCTGCCGACCGAGCGCCTCGCGCTCGGCTCCGAGGACGCGACGCTCAAGGCGATCGAGTGGCTGACGCCGATCGGCAAGGGCTCGCGCGTCGCGATCGTCGGCGAGGCCCACGCCGGCAAGTCGGAGGCGCTTGAAGCGCCTGGCGGGCGCGCTGCGCGGCGTCGAGGGCCTCGAGGTCCACGTCGTCCTGGCCGCCGTGCGGCCCGAGGAGTGCGCCGAGTGGCGTGCGGGCGAGATCGAGCCCGTCGCCTCGCTGTCGCTGGGCGCCAGCCCGGACGCCGCGGGCCAGGCCGTCGAGCGTGCGGTCGACACCGCCAAGCGCATCACCGCGCGCGGCGGCGACGTCGTCGTCTTGATCGACGGCCTCGACAGCGTCGCGCCGCACGCGGCCCGACGGGCGCTGGCCGCGGCCCGCAACGTCGTCGACGGCGGCTCGCTGACGATCGTCGCCACCGCGACGGCGCCGGTCGGCGGCGAGACGACGATCATCGCGCTGGATCGCACGCTCACGCGGATCGGCCGCTTCCCGGCGCTCGACCTCGTGGCCAGCGGCACGCTGCGTCCGGAGCTGCTGGTCGGCGACGCCGGCGCGGACGCGATCGCCCAGGCGCGGGCGCAAGCTGTGGCCGACGCGACCGCGTAGGCGCGGGCCGGCGCGGAACAGTCTGCTGAAGCGGGGCCTACGTGTCGCTCAGCGCGGCACGTAGGCGACCCGGCCCCACGAGGGCTCGGGCGCCAGCTCGACGGGCTCGCCGTCGCGGTCCGGCTGGACGTACATGAAGGTCGAGCTCTCCTCGTCGAACTCGACGTCGAGCTCGTTCTCCTTGACCCGCTGGTCCAGCCAGGCGGAGCGGAAGACCAGCCGGCGCAGCCAGTGCACGAGCGAGCGGTCGCGACGGGCCGACCAGCTCGGGCCAGCAGTCGTTGACGTGCTCGCCCAGCGCGGACGCGGGCTCCTGGATCTCGCCGTTGACCGACAGGGTCACGAGATCCTCCAGCTCGGGGTCGTCCAGGCGGCCGGAGACGAACCCCAGCTTGTTGGCGGCCTGCTCGCAGCGCTCGCGGAAGTCGCGCTCGTTGAAGGTGAACCGGAGTTCGCCGTATTCGAGGACGAAGTCCTCACCGCTGTCGTAGTTGCCTCGGCGTGCGTCGTTCATGAAGGTGATCAGTTCGAGTCGCGCCGAGGTGAGACGGCTGCTCCCGAAGTCGTCGGCATCGTATGCCCGATCCCTTCGCGTTCGCAGGTCATGGGATGGATCTTGCAGTCCGTCCGCTCGATCTGCGGCTCGCCGTCCGAGGGGTTTCGGGGTATCGGGGCCCGCCCCTGCATCGCGGGCGAGGGGGGCGAGTTCTGCAACGCGGCGCCCTAAGGGGGCATGACCCACGACACGCCCGCCACCATCCTCGTGGCCGAGGACGACGCCACGACGCGGACGTTCCTGGCCGACGAGCTGACCGCCGACGGCTGCGAGCTGCTGATCGCCGAGACGGCGGCCGACGCGCTGCGCCTGCTGTCCACCAAATACCCGGACCTCGCGGTGCTGGACGTGGGCCTGCCCGATGGCTCCGGGCTGGACATCGTCCGCAACGTCCGTGCCGCCGACGGCCTCGCACGTCGCGCCGATCCCGAGACGCCGCTGCTGGTGTTGAGCGGTCGCTGTGGTGACACTGATCGTGTGCGAGCCTTCACTGCTGGGGCAGACGATTTTCTGGCGAAACCATTCCTTTACGCCGAGTTGCAGGCGCGGGTCCGGGCGCTGCTACGTCGCTCGGAGGGCCGCCGTCGCAGCGGTCGCGTGCGCGTCGGTGCCCTTGAGCTCGATCCCGCCGCGCGCACCGTGCGCGTCGGCGACCGCCGGGTCGACCTGACGCAAACCGAGTTCTCGCTGCTCCGCGTCCTGGCGTCGGCGCCGACCACGGTGCACACCAAGGCCGAGCTGTTGCGCACGATCTGGGGCTACCGCGCGACGAGCGAGACCCGAACCCTGGACAGCCATGCCTGTCGCCTGCGCAGCAAGCTCGGCGTCGAGGGCGATCGCTACGTCCTCAACGTCTGGGGCGTCGGCTATCGCCTGGTCGACGACGTGGGCCTGGATCTGGATCTGGGCCTCAGCGGCCAGGTGGCGGCATGACCGGCTCGCTCCTGCTGTTCGGGGCGGCGCTGGTGGCGCTGATCGGGGCCGTGCATGGGCGCTGGACGGTGCGCGGGCTGCGCGAGCGGGCCGCACGCGTCGCCCATGAGGTCCGCGGCCCGCTCACGGCGGCCCATCTCGCGCTCCACGGTGCGGCGCGTCGCGGTGAGGTCGGGCCGGTGCTCGTCGCCGCGCTGGAGCTGGAGCTGCGCCGGGCCGGGCTCGCGTTGGAGGATCCGTCGCAGGCGCGCCCGCGCGACGTCGACCTGCACGCCTTGCTGACGGTGCAGTTCCAGACCTGGCAGGACGTCGCCGCGGTCAACGGCAAGGTGCTGACGCTGGAGGCGGGCCCCGACACCGCTCTCGTCCACGCCGACGCGCTGCGTCTCGCACAGGCGTTGGGCAATGTGATCGCGAATGCCATCGAGCACGGTGGTGGGCAGATCGTCATCCGCACGGTTCGCGTCGGCGACCGCATCCGCGTGGAGGTCACCGACGGTGGCCCGGGCCTGCCCGCCTCGGTCGCCGAGCTCGCCCGGCGCCCGCGCGCCGGTCGCGGGGCCCGCGGCCGCGGGCTGGCGATCACCCGCGCCGTCCTCGTCCACTGTGGCGGTCGCATCTCCGCGTTGACGACGGGGCCCGGCGTCGCCATCGAGTTGCCCTACGGCGGGCGGTCGGCGTGAGCCACCGGCGCCGCGCCGCCGTCCTGCTCGGCCTCGCGCTGCTGCTCGGCGGCCTTGCCGCCTTCGACGTCGCGGGTCGCGAGGCGGCGCTGAGGCGGGCGGTCGGGCCGACCGTGCCTGTGGTCGTCGTTCGCGGTCGCCTCGCGGCGGGCGGCGCCTTCGATGTGCGCCACCTCGCGATCCGGCGCGTGCCCGCGCGCTTCGCGCCGGCGATGGCCTACGGGTCGCCCGGCGCGCTGGCCGGCACCCGCGCCGCCGTTGCGTTGGAGGCGGGCCAGGACGTCGTGTCGTCCTCGGTCGACGACGGCACGCACGCGGCCGGGGCGCCTGTGCGGGTCGGTGAGCGCGTGGCCGAACTCGTGGCGCGCGGTTCGGCGGAGCTGGTTCGTGCAGGCAGCCGCGTGGACGTCCTCGTGACGCGTGAGCGGGGCGACGGCAGCGGCGCGACGACCGTCGCGCTCGAAGACGCCGAGGTGCTCGCGGCGCACGCCGCCGCGGGCGACGACGACCGCGGCGCCGCGGGCGACCGCGTCGCGGTGTCGCTGCGCGTGACCGTGCGCCAGGCGGTCTACCTTGCCGCGGCCCAGTCCTTCGCGCGCGAGCTGCGCGTGCTGCCCCGCGCGGCGGGCGATCGACGCCACGGCCTGACCGGGACGACGGTCGGATCCGATCTGCGATGAGCGCTGCGAACGAGCACGGCGACGTCGTTCACCGGACGTCGATGTGGCATCGACCACCCGTCCACGCGGGGATCCCCACCTCAAGAGCGGCCCCACGCGACCGATACCCCGGGCCGAGGCTACTCATGCTGCGATCCCTTCGTTCCCTTTCTCTCGTCCTCGCCGTGGCCAGTCTTCTGGCCCCCGCGGTTGCCAACGCGGCTTCCAAGAAGAAGCCCGTCTACCCGACGATCTCGAGCATCTCCCCGCGCAAGCTCATGATCGGCGAGAAGCTGACGATCAAGGGCGCCCATCTCAGCGCCGGGAAGGCCAAGAGCAGCGTTGCCTTCTACCGCGCCGGTAAGCCGGTCGTCTTCGTCAAGGCGGACTCGACGACGAGCAGCAAGCTCGTCGTGACCGTCTCGACCAAGGTCGGCGCGCTGCTGGCCCAGCGCGACGGCCTGGGTGTCGCCACCCAGCTCCGGCTGCGCGTGGTCGCGACGAAGATGAGCAAGAGCTGGACCAAGAACAGCCGCTCGCCGGTCGTCAGCCCGATCCCCGGCGCCGAAGCGGCACCCGGCACCCCGGCGTCCGCGCAGCAAGCGGCCGCCCTCGCCTACAAGACCTGCCAGGAGCAGGCCGCCGCGGCACGCGGGGGCGACGAGGACGCCGACGGCCTCACCAACGGCACCGAGCTTCAGTACAACCTCGATCCCTGCACCGCCGACACCGACGGCGACAGCATCAGCGACGGCTACGAGTTCTGGTCGGCGGTCGACCTCAACGGTGCCGCGACCCCGTACCCGGGCAAGCGTCCGTGGCCCAACCCGCTGGATCCGACCGACATCAACTACGACTTCGATGGCGACGGCCTCCGCCTGTGGCAGGAGAACAAGCTCTGGAAGGCCAGCGGCGGCGGCTTCCCGCTGACGGAGTACAGCGACGGCACCCAGAACACCGGTGGCACGCAGCCGGTCACCACGGTCGCCCAGCGCTACCTCGACCTCGATCGTGACGGCAACCTCACCGACGACGAGCGCGACTTCGACGGTGACGGCCTCTCCAACATGGTGGAGTTCAACTACACGGGCACGCAGGCGTGGTGGAAGACCATCGACTGGCACTACAAGCCGCACGGCCCGGCGGCCACGGGCGCCGTCAGCTACGTCGAGCCGCCCTACGAGCAGCGCGCCTTCTCCGATCCCGACGCGGTCGATCCCGACAGCGATGGCGACGGCATCCTCGACGGCGCAGACGACCAGGACAACGACGGCTGGTCGAACTTCGTCGAGATGCAGTTGGCCCGCGCGCGCTCCGGCTACCGCGTGCAGCCGTTCAACCCCTGCCTGCCGGATCCGCATGCCCGGGTCTGCAGCCGCTGGATCCCGTCAGAGGGCACGCGCTTCCCGCCCTACGACATCGTGGACTCGGTGACCAACGCCACGTCCGGCATGCCGGGTGACGCGATCCCGTTCGCGTGGTACGCGCCGGTGGACTACCAGGACTGGGTCGACAACGGCTCGATCCCGCCGAGCACGATCGACCCCTTCATCGAGGTCGGCCCCTGGGACGCGACCCCGTGGTACACCGAGGCGTGGGACGGCTTCACCGGACCTCAGGGTCCGTAGGAGCCCAGCTCGTCTGAGCTTCACGCAACGACTCTCGGCAACGCGGCCGGGCGGATCCTCCGCCCGGCCGCTGTCGTTCCAGGACGCCGCGGGACGGGGGCTGACGTCCGTGCCCTGACCACCAGGGGGGCGAGCGCCGGCGTCCCACGCCCTCAGTGGGTGTGGACCGAGCCCTGGATGACCTCGCCGACCGTCTCCGCGATCGCCTGCTGGGCGAGGCCGGCGGCGGTGCGTCTGACGGTGCGCCACTGACCGAGCGCATCCGCCTGCTGGTCGATCGTGAGGCGGGCCTGCTCGACGTGTCGACGCGCGTCGGAGCTCGTTGCGCGCGTCGCGCGGCGCTCGTTCGGCCTCGGTCCGCTGGAGCCGTTGCTGGCTGATCCCGAGGTCGACGAGATCATGGTCAACGGCGCCGGGCCGGGTGGCTCGGTCTGGGTCGAGCGGGCCGGGCGTCTGGAGCCGACGGAGGTCGCCTTCGCCGACGAGGCCGAGCTGCGCCACGCGATCGAGCGGATCCTCGCGCCGCTGGGCCGCCGCGTCGATGAGGCCGAGCCGATGGTCGACGCCCGGCTGCCCGACGGCTCGCGGATCAACGTCGTGCTGCCGCCGCTGGCGGTCGACGGCCCGCTGCTGACGATCCGCCGCTTCCGGGCGACGCCGCTCGATGCCGCGGAGCTGGTCGCCCGCGGCACGTGGTCACCGCCCTGCGGGACTTCCTCGCCCGCGCGGTCCGGGCCCGGCTGAACATCCTGGTCAGCGGTGGCACCGGCTCGGGCAAGACCACCACCTTGGGGGCGTTGTCCTCGTTCATCGCCGCGGACGATCGGATCGTGACGATCGAGGACACCGCCGAACTGCGTCTGCAGCAACCCCATGTCCTTCGTCTCGAGGGACGCCCGCCCAACGTCGAGGGCCGCGGAGAGATCACGATCCGCCACCTGCTGCGCAACGCCTTGCGGATGCGCCCGGACCGGATCGTCGTCGGAGAGTTTCGCGGGGGAGAGGCGCTGGAGATGCTGGCGGCCATGACGACCGGGCACGACGGCTCGCTCTCGACCGTCCATGCCGGCTCGCCCGCGGAGGCGCTGCGCCGCGTCGAGACCCTGGCGCTGATGGCCGACGTCGATCTCCCGCTGCCCGCGATCCGCGAGCAGATCGCCGACGCCCTCGACCTCGTCGTCCACCAGGTGCGCCTGCCCGATGGACGCCGTCGGGTGACCGCCGTGACCGAGGTCGTGCGGATCGCTGCCGGTCCGGCCACCCGCGACATCTACACCTTCACGTCCTCCAGGCCGCGCTGGCGTGCCGCGCTGTCAGAGGACCTCGCTTCCCGCTTGGAGGCCGCCGCATGACTGGTCCGCTGCTGGCTGCCGCGGCGGCGATGCTCGGCGTCTTCGGCGCGTGGGAGGCGCTGGCGATCGTCGAGCAACTGCGCCCGGCGCAGGCCGTCGGCCGCGCGCTGACACCGTTGCGGCTGGCGGGCAGGGTCGGGCGCGCGCCGACGGTGCCGGAGCGGCGGCGCCTGGCGATGGTCGGGGCGGGCACGCTCCTGGCCGCAGGCTGGCTGCTGGCCGGGCCGGTGGTCGGGATCCTGTTGGGCACCGCAGGACCGGCCGCCGTCGGTCCGGTGCTCGCTGCGCGGCGGCGTCGATGGCGGCGGGCGCTGGGGGACGGGGTGCCCGGCGTCGCGCGGGCGCTGGCCGATGCGCTGGCCGGCGGCCACTCGATCCGCGGAGCGCTCGAAGGGCTCGGCGCGGGCGGTGGCAGCGTCGACCGCTCAGACGGTCTGCCCGACGCGGTGGGCGCCGAGCTGCGCAGCGTCGCGCATCGGCTTGCCTTCGGCGCGCCGACCGAGGCGGTGCTGGTCGGCCTGCGCGACCGCGCGGCCCATCCCGCCTGGGACACGCTGGTCGCCGCGATCCTCCTGCAGCGTGAGGCCGGCGGCGATCTCGCCGCGCTGCTGCGGTCGATCGCCGAGTCGGCCGAGCATGGCCGCCGCGTCGAGGCCGACGCGCGCGGCCTCACCGCGCAGGCACGCGCGACGGCGCGGCTCGTCGCGGGCCTGCCGTGCGTCGCCCTGGCGCTCGGCGAGCTGCTCGCGCCCGGCACGCTCGGCGCCTTGGTCGCCGATCCACGCTCCCGCCTCCTCCTGCTCGCCGGCGTCACGCTCGCGGCGGCCGCGCTGGTCGCCATCGGCCGCATCGCGCGGGTGGGTGGACCATGACCATTGCCTTGGCCGCGCTCGGCCCCGACATGCGACAGGCGGCGCCATGACCATTGCCTTGGCTGCGCTCGCCGGCGTGCTGCTGGCGGCCGGGCTCACCGATCTGGCCGCCGTCGTCGTGGCCCGCCGCGCGGCGGCGCCGACATCGACGACGACCTCCATGAGGGGTGGCTCGCGCGCGGCCCGCGGCCTCGCGCTGCTGGCGCGCCTCGGCCGGCGGCTCGGCGTCCCGACCCCGCCTGGCGACCTCGGCTCGCGCCTGGCGGCGGCCGGTCTGGGATCGAGCGTGCGGACCGCCGACGCGATGGCGGTCAAGGGCGGCGCCGGCGCCGCGGCCGCGCTTGTCGCCGCCCCGGTGCTCGCCACCTTGCCGTTGCGTCTCACCGTCGTCGCGCTTCCGGCCGCGGCCGTGGCGGGCTTCCTGGCGCCGGACCTGTGGCTTGCCCACCGGGCGCGTCGGCGTGCTGCGCGCGCCGAGCTGGAGCTCGCCGATGTGCTGGACCTGCTGCGCGTCGCGATCGCCGCCGGACTGCCCGTCGGGCGGGCGATGTCGGAGGTCGGCCGACGCCGCGGGGGACTCGTCGCGGCAGAGCTGCGGACGGTCGCCGAGCGGCTTGCGCTCGGCGTGCCACGCACCGAGGCGCTCGCCGCCCTGCAGCGCAGCCTCCCGCTCCCGACGATCGGCCTGCTCGTCGCCGCGATCACCCGCGCCGATCGCCATGGCGCGGCGCCGGCGCCGGCGCTCGCCGCGCTCGCACGAACGGCACGGGCCGATCGCGCCCGCGCCTTGCACGAGCAGGCCGCGCGTGCCGCACCGCGGATCCAGCTCGCGGTCGCGCTGCTGCTCGTCCCCGCCGTCCTGCTGATGGTCGCCGCCGGCCTCGTCCACGGGCTCACGTGATGCGCGGTCCGGTGGCAACGACCCGACCCAGCGATCATCCGGCAGCGTTCTCCGGCGCGCGACAGGCGGGTCCGCCCGACGCAAGACGCTCCACGCCATCCACTAGGTTCGCACCGATGGCCTCCGATCCGCAGCGGCTCGACCCCGCCACCTTCCAGCTGCCGGTCGGTCGGCTGCGGGCCGGCTACTACAGCGACGCGTACTTCACCTCCACCAAGGAGTTGCTGGAGGCCCAGGATCGCCACCCGCGGGTCCTCATGCAGGTGTTCCAGAAGCGGGAATCGCTGCTCGGGGGC
This sequence comes from uncultured Conexibacteraceae bacterium, assembly GCA_963731005.1. Taxonomy (GTDB): domain Bacteria; phylum Actinomycetota; class Thermoleophilia; order Solirubrobacterales; family Solirubrobacteraceae; genus Baekduia. Next base: position 162,334 of record CAVSTZ010000001.1, read on the forward strand.
GTCGACGAGGCGATCGCCGTGCTGAAGGTCGGCGCGGGGCACGTCGGCTCCGATGGCGTCTGGCTGCCGGCATGGGACGACCTCGTGGTCCACGCGCTCCACGAGGGCGATGCCATCGCGCCGCGCGAGACCGTGCTGACGATCGAGGGCGACTACGCGCGGTTCGCGCACCTGGAGACCGTCTACCTCGGGTGCATGGCGCGCCGATCGCTGGTGATGCGCAACGTGCGCGCCGTCGTCGATGCCGCCGGCGGCAAGGAGATCCTGTTCTTCCCGGCCCGTCACGACCACTGGCTCGTGCAGACCGGCGACGGCTGGGCGGCCCACGTCGCGGGCGCGATCGGCGTCTCGACCGACGCGCAGGCGTCCTGGTGGGGCGGCCGCGGCGTCGGCACCGTGCCGCATGCGCTCATCGCCGCGTTCGGCGGCGACACGGTGGCCGCGGCGCGCGCGTTCGCCGATCGCTACCGCGACCGCATCAACGTCACGGTGCTCGTCGACTTCGAGAACCACTCCGCGCGCACGGCCGTCGAGGTCGCCGACGCGCTCGGCGACGCGCTCTGGGGCGTTCGCCTGGACACCGCCGAGACGCTGGTCGACGAGGCGCTCGCCGACCTCGGCGACGCCGCGCCACGCGGGGTCAACGTCGAGCTCGCCCGCCGCGTCCGCGCCGCGCTCGACGACGCCGGTCACCAGCGCGTGAAGATCGTCGCCTCCGGCGGCTTCGACGCCGAGAAGATCCGGCACTTCGAGACCGAGGGCGCACCCGTCGACGCCTACGGCGTCGGCTCCTCGCTGCTCCGCGGCCAGAACGACTTCACCGCCGACATCGTCGCCGTCGACGGCGCCCCGGTCGCGAAGGTCGGTCGCGAGCAGCGGCCCAACCCGCGGCTCGTGCGCGTGCCCTGACCCAGCGGCACGCGCACAGCCACCCGAAACGTCCTACGGCACCGCGACCGCGACCTTCAGCCGCGTCACGTCGCCGTCCGACGACATGCCCGCCGCCGCCGGCCCGAAGACGTCCAGCGTCGGCTTGGCCTTCACGAAGTCCTTGTCATCGCCCACGACCGCCGACAGGAACTTGACCAAGCCCGGCGTGTCGAGGAACAGCGACGGCTTGGCGCCGCCCAACAGGCCCGCGGCCGTCTTGAACGGCTCCGAGTCGCCGAGCTTGCCCGAGGGGTTCAAGGCGTCGGCCAGCGCGTCCTTGCCGTAGGCGACCACGAACTTGTCGTCCTTGGCCGCGACCTGGATGCCGTCAGGGGCCGGGCCGCCGACATGGATCGAGAAGCCCTCGGCGCCCGACGAGCCCGCGCCGCTCAACGCGCCCACCGTGACGTCCAGCGACGTCAGCAGCTTGCGCAGCGAGCCGATCGCCTTGCGCGACGCCGCCGGGTCCTTGGACTGCACGACCAGCGCGCCGCCGAGATCGTCCTTCGACGTGCCGCGGACGAACAGCGCCGCGTCGCCCATCCAGGACAGCAGGTCCTTCTGGACGTCGACGCCGAACTGGGACTGCAACCCCTGCAGCAACGTCGCCGGGTCCATGCCGCCGGTCGCGCCGGACTGGCCGAGCGAGGTGATGGCCTTGGTGAACGTGCCGCCGACGTCACCGACGCCGACGCTCAGCCACGAGCCCGCCGGCACCGCGGCCGCCGCGCCCGGGCCATCGCCGCCACTGGCCTTGGCCTTGAGCCCGATCGCCGCGGCGTCGATCCGCAGCGCGTTGCTCGTGACGTCGAGCTTGGCCGCAATCGACTGCAGCCCGCTACCGGTCAAGAAGCTCTTGAACATCTTCAGCTGGGCGGCGTCGATGCCCGCGGTCTTGCCGGAGGCGGCGCCGACCGCCAGGTCGAAGAACCGCCCCGGATCGGCATAGGCGAAGCCGAGCCCGTCGGTGCCCACCGTCTCGCGTGCCTTCTTGAAGGTCGCCGAGCTCGCCAGCGTGTCGCCTGATCGCGCGTCGATCGCCGACTTGAAGCCGCGCTCGGTGCCGACGACCACCGCGTGATCGAGGACCGCGGCCGCGAGGTCGTCGTCGGCCTTGTAGCGGTACTTGACGCCGCGGTACTCGCGCTCGGTCGCGCCCTTGCTGTCGTCCTCGACGAACTTCTGGGCCGCATCGTCGTCCTTGCTCGCGATCGCCCCGACGATGTCGGGATCCTTGCCGCCGGCGCCGATGGCGGTGATCGCCAGGCCCGCCCGCTGCCCGAGCCATGGCGCGATGTCCTTCGCGTAGCTGTCGCCCTCGTCCTTGAGCCCCTTGTCGAGCAGCCCGACGATCTTGCCGCCCGGGTCGGCCGTCCGCAGGATCTTGCCCGCGATCGTGGTCGCGTTGGCCTTCAGGTCGCCGGTGGGCTGGACCTGCGCCTCGACGTAGACCGGTGCCGATGCGGGCAGGAAGGCCGCCGGGTCGGCGCCGGGGTTGCCGGCGCTGCCGGAGTTGGAGGAGCTGTCGCCGCAGCCGGCGATCGGGATCGCCACGGCGGCGAGGACCGCCAACGCCGAAACGGCGCGGGGCAGGAAAGAGGTGCGCATGGGGCGAATCCTACGGCGGTCGGCGGCTGTGGGAGGCACGCATCGACCGCCCGTCCAGGCCGTCCCGGCGGCTCGGACCGCAGGCACACACCGCGGACGGAACGGCGCGAATTGCGCAATCGCCGCTGCGCGCCGTCGTTTTGCAACGCGGCGTGCGCTCCTGGCCGAAAGTTCTCCCACCGCGCCCCACCGCCGGAAACCCCGTCCCCGTGCGGGTTTTCGGCCGTTCTTGGCGCGCCGGCAGTCCGAAGGTGGGGAAATGTGTGGGATAGGTGTTGCATCGTGGGGGAGAGTGGGATAGAACGCCACCTACGGACCGGGGTGGAGGAGTTCCTCCCACTCCTCCACCCCGGCCCTTCTTCTTCCTTCACGCGATGCGCCCGTCCTCATGGACACCTCGTTCACCGGTCAAGCCGACTACACCCTCGACGCGAAGAACCGCCTCACGGTTCCGGCGCGCTATCGGGGTGCGCTCGAAGGTGGCCTCGTCCTCGCCAAGGACATCGAGCCCTGCGTCGCGATCTGGCCGACCGCCGGCTACGACGAGTTCCGGCGCGCGGCGCTGCAGGACGTGCACCCGATGAGCCAACGCGGGCGCAAGATCATGACCTTCCTTTCCGCCAACTCGACGCCCGCGGGCCTCGACAGCGCCGGCCGCGTGCCGCTGCAGCCGTTCCTCATGGACCACGGCAAGCTCACGCGCGAGGTGACCGTCGTCGGTGCCGGCGATCACCTGCAGCTCTGGAACCGCGATGCCTGGACGGCCTACAACGACCAGCTCGCGGCCGACATCTTCGACATCTCGGCGGCGTTCGACGCGCCGGCCACCGCGTGATGCTCACTATCCCTTATGACATGACCGCCTCCCACGTCCCGGTCCTCGCCGGCGAGCTGATCGAGGCGCTGGATCCGCAGCCGGGCCAGGTCGCCATCGACTGCACCTTCGGCGCCGGCGGCCACGCCCGCCTGATCGCCGAGCGCCTCGGCCCGACCGGCACGCTGATCGCCATCGACCGCGACCCGGTCGCCGCGTCGCACTTCGACGCGCTCGCCGCCGAGGTGAGCTGCACCACCCGCTTCGTCCACGCGTCCTTTGCCGACGGCCTGCGCGAGCTGCTCGCCGAGGGCATTCGCGCCGACCTCGTCTACGTCGACCTCGGCATCTCCTCGATGCAGGTCGACACCTGGGAGCGCGGGTTCTCCTACAGCTACGACGCGCCGTTGGACATGCGCATGGACACCGAGCAGGAGCTCGACGCGCGCACGATCGTCAACACCTGGGAAGAGCGCCGCATCGCGCAGCTGCTACGCGAGTACGGCGACGAGCGCTACGCCTCCCAGATCGCCCGCGCGATCGGTCGCGTGCGGGAAGAGCAGGAGATCGAGACGACCAGCCAACTCGTCGACATCATCAACAACGCGATCCCGGTGAAGGCCCGCTTCGCCGGCGGCCATCCCGCCAAGCGCAGCTTCCAGGCGATCAGGATCGCGGTCAACGACGAGCTCGGCCAGGTCGACGCGGCGCTGCCGCTCGCCTGGCAGATCCTTCGGACCAATGGCCGCTTTGCAGGCATTTCCTTCCACAGCGGCGAAGATCGGCGCGTGAAGCGCTTCCTCGCCGCGCGTGCCGAAGGCTGCACGTGCCCGCCGCAGCTCCCGGTCTGCGTCTGCGGACGCACGCCCGAGGCAGAGCTGATCAACCGGGGCATCGCACCGTCGGCCGGCGAGATCGGCAGTAACCCCCGTTCGGCGTCCGCTCGGATGCGCGCCGCGCGCAAGCTCAGGGAAGAGGACGAGACCGCATGACCCCACCCGCTGCCACCGCTGCCGGTCGGACGCTGACCCGTCCGGTCGCTCCGCGCGCGCCTCGTCGCGTCTCCGGCCCGGCCGCACGCCCGCGTCGCGGCGCCGACGCGCCTCGCGCTCGTCGTGCGACGCCTGCGGCCGACCCCTTCGCCCTGCGCGCGCTGCACCGCTCGCGCGCGCTTGCCGACTCCCGCTTCCTGGACCGCCTGATCCGCGGCCGCCTGTGGATCCCGATCGTCGCCGCCGGCCTCATGGGCATCGTCTTCATGCAGGTCTCGATGCTCAAGCTCAACGCGGGCATCGGTCGCGCGGTGCAGAGCGCCGCGACGCTGGAGCGCCAGAACACCAACTTGCGCGCCGCCGTGTCGGGCATGGAGTCGGGCACCCGGATCGACGCCGCCGCCCGCCACCTCGGCATGGTCGTGCCGGCCGACGGCAGCACGCACTACGTCACGGCCGCGGTCCGCGGTCTGGCCGCCGCGGCGGCGAGCCGGATGACCGCCGCCGACGCCGAGGCGATCGCCCGCTCCAAGGCCGCGACCGCGCTGGCGGCGGGGCAGACGACGGGCGCGGCCACCGTCACGACCGGGACCGCCGTCGCGACGCAGACGCCCGCGGTCGCCCCGACGACGACCGCCGCTGCCACCACGCCGACGGCGGCGCCGACCGGCACCACCGCCGCGGCGCCCACGCCCGCGGCGACCACCACGCCCGCGGCCGCCACCACGACCCCGCCGCCCGCGACCCAGCAGCCCACCGGCGCCACCGCGGCGCCGGTGACCCAGAGCCAAGGCCAGACCTCGCCGCAGACCCAACAGGCCGTCGGCACACCCGTCGCCGCCTCCACCTCCGGCGGCGCGGCGGCGCCCCCGCAGGGATAGTTCCTGATGGTCTTGGTCGAACGCCGCATCGGCCTCCTCTTCGCGTTCTTCTTGTGCTTGATCCTGCTGGCGGGCATGCGCTCGCTGCAGCTCGGCACGCTGCAGGGCGGCAAGCTCGCCGCCGCCGCGACCAGCCAGCAGGTCAGCGAGCCGATCGTGCCCGCCCACCGCGGCACGATCGTCGACCGCCACGGCACCGAGCTCGCCGTCTCCCAGGCGGCCGACGACGTCACGGCCACGCCCTATCTCGTCACCGATCCCGCCAAGGCGGCGACCCAATTGGCGCCGCTGCTCGGCGTCGACGAGAACGTCGTCCTCAAGCAGCTCTCCCGTCGCGACACCGGCTTCGTCTACCTCGGCCACCACGTCCCGGGCGATGCCGCCGACAAGATCCGCCGCCTGGAGATCCCGGGCATCGACTTCACGCCCGGCCAGCGCCGCACCTACCCGCGTGACTTCCTCGCCTCGCAGGTGCTCGGCGGCGTCAACATGGCCGGCAAGGGCTACTCGGGTGTCGAGTACTCGCTGGACGCCAAGCTCCACGGCACCGACGGTCAACGCCGGATCGTGCGCGACGGCGTCGGCGACGACGTCCAGGTCCGCGACATCAAGCGCGCCCGGCCCGGCGACAAGGTCGAGCTGGCGCTGGACGCCAACATCCAGGACGACGTCGAGTCCGTGCTGGGCGGCATCGGCAAGACCTACCGCCCCAAGGGCGCGACCGCGATCGTCACCAACCCGCGGACCGGTGAGATCCTGGCGCTGGCCAACTGGCCGCAGATCAACGCCAACGACCCGTCGGCGGCGCCCACCTACGCCAGCCAGAACCGCGCGGTCGGCATCACCTATGAACCGGGCTCCACGTTCAAGGCCATCACGGTGGCCGCCGCGCTGGAGGACCACAAGGTCACGCCCGACACCTCCTTCAACCTGCCGCCACAGATCGTCGTCGCCGACCGCACGATCAAGAACGCCGAGGACCGTGGCTGGGCCACGATGACCACGTCCGACATCCTGGCGCAGTCCGACAACGTCGGCGCGATCACCATCGGTCAGCTCGTCGGCAAGAAGCGCTTCGACTACTACGTCCGCAAGTTCGGCTTCGGCAAGATCACCGGCACCGACCTGCCGGGCGAGGAGCAGGGCATCGTCCCGCAGCTCAAGAACTACTCGGGCTCCTCGATGGGCAACCTCCCGATCGGCCAGGGCGAGGCGGTGACGCCGATGCAGATCGCCCAGTTCTATGGCGCGATCGCCAACGGCGGCGTCCTGCGCACGCCGCACCTCGTGCGGCGCATCGACGGCCGCCTGCAGGCCCAGCCCGCGGCGCACCGGATCATGTCCGCCTCGACCGCCGCGTCGCTGCGCACGATGCTGGAGGGCGTCCTGGCACCCGGCGGCACCGCCTCGGAGGTCGCGCCGATCAAGGGCTACACCTTGGCGGGCAAGACCGGCACGGCCAACAAGATCGACCCGGTCACCCACGAGTACTCGCAGTCGGCCTACGTGGCGTCGTTCGTGGGCTTCGCGCCCGCGCAGAACCCCAAGCTCCTGATCTCGATCATGGTCGACGAGCCCAAGGGCGGGATCTACGGCGGGCAGGTCGCGGCGCCGGCGTTCGGCAAGATCGCCGGCTTCGCCCTGCAGTACCAGAAGATCCCCCCGAGCAAGTAGGCCTCGGGTCTCCTCGCTATGGTCGCCGCGATGCTCTTGGGCGACCTCTTCGCGGACCCCGCGCTGCCGGACATCGACGTCTCCGCGCTGGCCTACGACGCCCGCGCCGTCACGCCCGGCTCGGCCTTCTTCTGCGTGCGCGGCTTCACGGCCGACGGCCACCGCTACGCGCCCGAGGCGGTTGCCAACGGCGCGGTCGCGCTGGTCGTCGACCACCCGTTGAACCTCAACGTGCCCGAGGTGCTCGTCGACGACGTCCGCGCCGCGATGGCGCCCGCCGCCGCGCAGCTGGCCGGCGACCCGACGGCCCGGCTGGCGATGGTCGGGATCACGGGCACCAACGGCAAGACCACCACGTCGTATCTGACGCGCGCGTTGCTGGAGGCCGCCGGGCGCCGGACGGGGCTGATCGGGACCGTGACGTCGTGGGTCGGCGGCGTCGAGGAGCCGGCGGTGCGGACCACGCCCGAGGCGATCGACCTGCAGCGGATGTTTCGCGCGATGACCCAGGCCCACCCACCCGATGACGCCGCGGTCATGGAGGTCTCCTCGCACGCGCTGGCGCTGCACCGCGCCGACGCGATCCACTGGGACGTCGCCGCGTTCACCAACCTCACGCAGGACCACCTCGACTTCCATGCCGACATGGAGGACTACTTCCTGGCCAAGCGGCGGCTGTTCGAGGTCGCCTCCGAGCAGGGCGCGACGCTGATCGCCTGCGTCGACGATCCCTACGGCGCGCGGCTCGCGCGGGACTTCCCGCAGGCGGTGACGATCGGGATCGATGCGCCCGACGCGTCGGTGCGCGCGACCGACCTGCAACCCGGTCCCACATCGACGGACTTCACCGTCGACGGCACGCGCCTCCGCGCGCCGCTGCCCGGGCGCTTCAACGTCCTCAACGCGCTTGTCGCGCTGGCCGCCGCGCGCGCCCTGGGCGTCGACGACGCGACGATCGCGGCCGCGTTGCCCGGCGCCGGCGGCGTGCCCGGGCGCTTCGAGCCGGTCGACGCCGGCCAGGGGTTCGCCGTCATCGTCGACTACTCGCACAAGCCCGACGCGCTCGACAACGTCCTGCGCACTGCGCGCGAGCTGGCGACGCGCCACCTGATCGTCGTCGTCGGCGCCGGCGGTGACCGCGATCGCGGCAAGCGCCCGCTGATGGGCGCGGCGGCCGCACAGCACGCCGACACCGTCGTCATCACCTCCGACAACCCGCGCAGCGAGGATCCCGAGGCGATCATCGCGGCGATCGCCGACGGCGCCGGGGCAGACGCGGTGCGGATCGTCGACCGTCGCGAGGCGATCGACCACGCGATCGGCCTCGCCGGGCCCGGCGACGTCGTCGTCATCGCCGGCAAGGGCCACGAGACCTACCAGGAGCTCGCCGGTGGCGTGAAGCTGCCCTTCGACGACCGCGAGGTCGCCCGGGAGGCGCTGCATGCGCGGCTGGGACGCTGAACGGATCGCCGCCGCGGCCGGCGCGCGGCTCGTCGCGCCGTCCGCGTCGCCGGGCGGGCCGACGCGCGCGGTGATCGACTCGCGTCACGCGGGGCCGGGCGACCTCTTCGTCGGGCTGCCCGGTGAGCGGGTCGACGGCGGGCGCTTCGCCGCCGACGTCCTCGGCGCGGGTGCCTGGGGCGTGCTGGTCGCCGAAGGCTGGGCCGCAGTCGACGGCGACGGCGCCATCCTCGTCGCCGCCGATCCCCTGTTGGCCCTGCAGCGGCTGGCCACCGCATGGCGCCGTGAGCTCGGCGCGCAGGTCATCGGCGTCACCGGCTCGACCGGCAAGACCTCCACCAAGGACCTGCTCGCCGCGATGGTCGACCAGCAGCGCCGCACCGTCGCCACGCCGTTGAACCTCAACACCGAGATCGGGCTGCCGCTGACCGTGCTGAGCGCCCCCGCGGAAACCGAGGTGCTCGTGCTGGAGATGGCGATGCGCGGAGCCGGGCAGATCGCCGAGCTCGTCCGGATCGCCGAGCCCGACGTCGGCGTCGTCGTCAACGTCGGGCCGGTGCACCTGGAGCTGTTGGGGACGATCGAGGCGATCGCCGCCACCAAGGCCGAGCTGATCGAGGGCCTGCGACCGGGCGGAACGGCGATCGTGCCGGTCGACGAGCCGCTGCTCGCAACCGCATCTCGAAACGCTGCCCGAGGGCGTCACGACCGTGACGTTCGGCCCCGGGGGCGACGTGGACGAGCTGCCCGAGGGCTTGGCTCTGCCGTTCACGAGCGCCCACATGCGCTCCAACGCGTTGGCGGCGCTGGCCGCGGCGCGGGCCGTCGGGGTCGAGCCGACAGGCCACTTGGAGGTCGCCCTCAGCGAGCTGCGCGGGCAGCGTCGGGAGCTGGCCGGCGGGCTCGTCGTCATCGACGACTGCTACAACGCCAACCCGATGTCGATGCGCGCCGCTCTCGACGACCTTGCCGCGTCCACATCCGGACGTCGCGTCGCCGTGCTCGGCGACATGCTGGAGCTGGGGCCCGAGGAGGTCCGCTTTCACGAGGAGATCGGCGCCCACGCCCGCGGCGCCGGGCTCGACCTGCTGGTGACCGTCGGCCCGCTGGCCGCGGCGATGGGCCCGGCCTTCGGAGGCCAGACGGTGGCCGTCGAGCGCGCGGCCGACGTCGTCGACGCGCTGCGCCCGCTGCTGGCGCCCGGCGACACCGTGTTGGTCAAGGCGTCGCGCGGTGTCGGCCTCGAGGTCGTCGCCCAGGGACTGGCCGCCTGATGGGCGAGGTCCTGATCGCCGGGATGGCGTCGCTGCTGATCTGCATCTTCCTCAGCCCGTCGTTCATCTCCTACCTGCGGCGTCGCGAGTTCGGCCAGAACATCCGTGAGGAAGGGCCCGAGGGCCATCACGAGAAGGCCGGCACGCCCACGATGGGCGGCATCATCATCTTCACGGCGATCTCGGTGCCGTTCCTGTTGTTGAGCGACTACGACTGGCGCTCGGTCGGCGTCTACGCGGTCGCGATGCTGTCGGCGCTGCTCGGCTTCGCCGACGACTTCACCAAGATCATCCGGCGCCGGTCGCTGGGGCTGAGCGGCAAGGCCAAGCTCGGCGGCCAGGTCGCGATCTCGCTGTTGTTGTGGTACATCGCCACCCAGAAGGCCGACCTGCCCGCGACGTTGCGCCTGCGCACGATCGACGCGACCGTCGACCTCGGGATCTTCTACCCGCTGTTCATCTACCTGGTGGTGGCGGGGACGACCAACGCGGTCAACCTGACCGACGGGCTGGACGGGCTGGCCGCGGGCTGCGCGGCGATCGTCCTGTTGGCCTACATCGGCATCACGTTCATCACCAGCGGCCAGGACGACCTCTCGCTGCTGGCGGGCTGCCTGGTCGGCGCCTGCGTCGGCTTCCTGTGGTTCAACGCGTTCCCGGCGACGATCTTCATGGGGGACACGGGGTCGCTGGGCCTGGGCGGCGCGGTCGCCGGCCTGGCCGTGATGACCAAGACCGAGGAGCTCTTGATCCTCCTGGGCGGGATCTTCGTCGTCGAGGCGTTGAGCGTGCTGATCCAGGTCTTCTCGTTTCAGACCTTCCGCAAGCGCGTGTTCCTGATGGCCCCGATCCACCATCACTTCGAGATCATGGGGTGGTCGGAGACCAAGATCATCCTGCGCTTCTGGATCATCGCCGCGGTCTGCGCGGCGAGCGGGTTCACGATCTACCAGCAGTCGATCTCCTAGCCGGGGCAGGGCGTTGAGCGACTTCGCGCTCGCGTGCAGGCTTTTGCGGCGCGGGCGCGAATCCAGGACCTGATGGCTCGCCGCCGCCATCCCCACCCGATCGAGCACAGCATCTTGATCACCGCCACCCTCTGCCTCCTGGCAGCCGGGGCGGTGATGGTGTTCTCTGCCTCGTCGGCACGCACGCTGCTCTCCGGGCAGGGTGACGGCACGTCGTTCATGGTCAAGTACGTGGCCTACGGCGGTGTCGGCTTCGTGTTGATGCAGCTGATCGCGCGTCGGGGACTCGATCTCGTCCTCAAGGCGACCGTCCCGTTGCTGGCCGGGTCCTTCGTCGCGCTGGTGCTCGTCAAGGTCCCGGGCTTCGGCGTCTCGGTCAACGGGGCGCGCCGCTGGCTGGGCGCCGGGCCGATCGTCTTCCAGCCCTCCGAGGTGATGAAGCTCGCGCTCGTGCTCTACGCGGCCAAGATCCTCGCCGAGCGCCCATCGCTGCTGCGCCGCCCGCAGAACCTCGGGCCGTTGGCGCTCGTGGCCGGCGGCGCCGTGCTGCTGATCGCTTCGCAGCCCGACCTCGGCACCGCGCTGGTCATCTGCTTCACCATGGCCGCGATGCTCGTGGCGGCAGGCATGCCGATCCGCTGGCTCGGCGCCGCGACCGGCGGCGGAGCGCTACTCGTCTTGATGTACGCCATGACCGCGCCCTACCGGCGCGACCGGCTGATGACGTTCCTGGACCCGTGGGCGCACGCGGGCAACGAGGGCTTCCAGTCGGTCCAGGGGCAGATCGCGATCGGCTCGGGCCGCCTGCTCGGGCCGCGGCCTCGGCGAGTCGCTGCAGAAGAACCTGTTCTTGCCCGAGGCCCACACGGACTTCATCCTGGCCATCGTCGGCGAGGAGCTCGGCGTGGTCGGGATCTGGGGCATCCTGTTCCTGTACGGGTTGGTCGCCTACGCGGGGCTGCGCGTCGCCAAGAACGCCCGCGGCACCTACGCCAAGCTGCTTGGCGGCAGGCATCACGTCGCTCTTCCTCAGTCAGGCGATGTTGAACGTCTTCACCGTGCTCGGCCTGGCGCCGCTGACCGGCGTGCCGCTGCCGTTCATCTCCTACGGGTCGACCAACCTGATCGTGTTGCTCGTCGGCATGGGCGTGCTGCTCAACGTCGCGGGCGGCGGGAACGTCAAGCTGCGCGCCGTCCCCGATATGGCAGGGTCCCGGAGGAATGGCACCAACGATTCTGATCGCGGCGGGCGGGACGGCCGGGCACGTGGTGCCGGCGCTGGCAGTCGCCGACGCGCTGCGGGCTGAGGCCGACGCACGCGTCGTCTTCGTCGGCGGCGAGCGGGCCGAGAAGACGCTGGTCCCGGAGGCGGGCTACGAGTTGCGCCCGATCGCCGTCGAGGGGCTGTCGCGGACCAACCCGCTGAAGGCCGCGCGCGGCGTCCTGCGCGCCGCGACCGCGATGCGCGCCGCCCAGAAGATCATCCGCGACGTGCGCCCCGACGCCGTGATGGGCGGCGGCGGCTACGTCGCCGGGCCGGTCGGCGCGGCGGCCGCCGCGGGGCGGATCCCGCTCGTGCTGACCGAGGCCGACAGCCACCTCGGGCTCACCAACCGGTTGCTCGCGCGGTTCGCGCAGCGGGTCTGCCTGGCCTTTCCGCTGGCGGGCCGCGAGGGGGAGCGGTACCGTGGTCACGGGCCGGCCGGTGCCACCGCCGTTCGACCGATCGGGCCGCGGCGCGCGCCACGCTTCGGTCTGCGCGAGGGACGAGCGCTGCGTGCTGGTCTTCGGCGGCTCGCTCGGCGCGCGCTCGATCAACGAGGCCGCGCTCGACGCCTTCCACGAGGCGACGGTCCTCCGCGGTCCTGCCGCCGCGGGCGAGACGCCACTGCGGATCCTCCACGCCTGCGGCGAGCCGCGACCACGACGACGCTTGCCGCACGCCTCGGAACGCCGCCGCCTGCGCACTACGACCTGCGGGCCTACATCTCGCCCTTCGGCGACGCGCTCGCGGCAGCCGACCTGACGGTCGCCCGCGCCGGCGGCTCGATCTTCGAGGTCGCCGCCCACGGGCTGCCGGCGATCCTCGTGCCCTATCCGCACGCGGCCGCCGACCACCAGACCGCCAACGCGCGCTGGATGGTCGACGCGGGCGCGGCGGTCGTGGTCCCCGACGGCGAGCTGACGGCGCAGCGGCTGGACGACGAGGTCGGCGCGCTGCTCGGCGACCCGGCGCGGCTGGCGGCGATGGCGGCGGCCTCGCGCGGTGCTCGCGCGCCCGGACGCGGCGCGCGACATCGCGCACGAGGTGCTCGCCGCGGCGGGGTCGCGGCCATGAGGGTCGATCGGGCCGTCTCGCTCGCCGCCCGGCGCGGAGGCGCTCGTGCCTGACCTCCCCTGGCAGGGCCGCAAGCTCCACCTCGTCGGCATCGGCGGGGCCGGCATGAGCGGCTGGGCGCGGGTCGCGGTGCAGCTCGGCGCGACGGTCAGCGGCTCGGACCGCGCGGAGTCGCCGGCGCTGGAGAAGCTGCGGCGCGCTGGGCGTCGACCGTGACCGTCGGCCACGCCGCCGCCAACGTCCCCGAGGACGCCGACGTCTTCGTCTCGACCGCGATCCCGGCCGACAACCCCGAGCGGGTCGCCGCGCGCGCTGCCGCGGGCCGAGCTGCTGCGCGAGCTGACGGCGCTCAAGCAGGTCATCGCCGTCGCCGGCGCGCACGGCAAGACGACGACGACGTCGATGGTCGCCCACGCGCTGCTCGGCGCCGGGGCGGAGCCGGGCTACCTGATCGGCGGCGCGCTGCGCACGACCGGCGAGAACGCGGACTGGGGCGCCGGCGAGTGGCTCGTCGTCGAGGCCGACGAGTCCGACCGGTCGATGCTCGCGCTCGACGTCGACGTGGCGGTCGTGCTGAACATCGAGCTCGACCACCACGCGACGTACGGGTCGCTGGCGGAGCTCAACGAGGTCTTCGACGCGTTCCGGGCCGCGGGCCCCGCGACGGGTCGTCGCGCCGGAGCTGGCGCGCGCCGGGCGACACCGTCTTCGCGCCCGAGGATCTCGTCCTCCAGGCGGGCGGCTCGCGCTTCACCTGGCGCGGCCACGACGGTCGTGCTGCAGGTCCCCGGCGCGCACAACGCCCGCAACGCCGCCGCCGCGCTGGAGGCGATCCGGGTCGCCGGGCGCGGCGGACCCGGCCGCGGCGGTCGCCGCGCTGGCGAGCTTCGCGGGCGCCGGCCGGCGCTTCGAGCGCCTCGGGGCAGACGGCGAGCGGCGCGCTCGATCGTCGACGACTACGCCCACCACCCGACCGAGGTCGCGGCGACGATCGCGGCGGCGCGGTCGCTGGCGCCGCGGCGGCTGGTCGCGATCTTCCAGCCGCACCTGTTCAGCCGCACGCAGGAGCTTGCACCGCGAGTTCGGCGCGGCGCTCGCGCGCGCCGACGTCGTGGTCGCGCTCGACGTCTACCCGGCGCGCGAGCGGGCCGAGGACTTCCCGGGCGTGTCGGGCAGGCTGATCGCCGAGGCCGCCGCCGACGCGGCCGGCGGGCGCACGGTGTACTGGCTGCCGACGCTTCGAGGAGGCCCGGGCGCGTGCTCGCGCCGCGGCTGCGCGACGGCGACCTCGTCCTCGTCATGGGCGCCGGCGACGTCGACGCGCTGGGCCGTGCGCTGGTCGCGCGCCTGCCGTGGCAGCGATCGGCCAACGACCAGCGTCGAGGGACGACTGAACCGTCCTCTCGACGGCTGAGTCGTCCCTCGACGCCGTTGTCGTGGCCGAACGGCCCCGGAAGCAACCCGGCGAGGGAGGGGACCGCGGGCACGCGGCGAACCCCGCACGCGGATGCACCGCGCCGCCGCCCTGCCGCGGGTCCGCGGCGTTCCGCGCCTGCCGCGGGCCGCCGTCTGGGCCCTTGCCCTGATCGCCCTGCTGATCGCGGGCGTTCCTGTGGTTGCGCGACTCTCGCTGGTCGCGGTCAAGCACGTGACGGTCACCGGCCTCTCCGGGCCCGAGGCCGCGCGCGTCACCGCGCAGCTCGAGGACGCGGCCCGCGACATGACCACGCTGCACGTCGCGGACCGACCAGCTGCGCTCGGTCGTCGAGCCGTATCCGGTCGTCAAGGACCTCCGGGTCGCCACCGACTTCCCGCACGGCCTGAAGATCACGATCATCGAGAACACGCCGGTCGCGGTCGTCGTGGCCGGCGGCGAGAAGACGCCCGTCGCGGGTGACGGACGCCTCCTGCGCGGCGCGGATCAGCGCCAACTTCCGACGGTCCCGGTCAACGTCGTCCCCGGCGGCGATCACGTCGTCGACCCGGTCGCGCGCCAGGCGATCGCCGCCCTCGCCGTGGCGCCGCCTGCGCTGCGCGCCCGCGTCCTGCGCGCCTCCTCGACCAGCCACGGCGGCCTCACGCTCGTCCTCCAGGACGGCCCGGACCTGCGCTTCGGCGGGGCCGATCGGCTCGCCGCCAAGTGGGCCGCGGCCTCCGCCGTGCTGGCCGACAGCGGCTCTGCCGGCGCCACCTACCTCGATCTCCGCTACCCCGAGCGGCCCGCCGCCGGAGGGCTGGAGGATCCCACCCTGCAGCGCGATCCGGAGGCCGTCAACGCGGCCGATCCGGCTCAGACCGACGACGTCGGCAGTGCCGGCGGCGGGCACCACGCCATAGCCAACCTCAACCTCAGCTTGAGCCTACGGAACGCCGTAAGTCTCAAGGGCAACTACAGACTTCCGCAAACTGCAAGCAAGATTGCGCTCTAGACTTGGCGTTGACACCCAAGAATGCCGATGCGTACGGTGCATCGGCCGGGAGAGGCGCACACGCGCCAGGAACTCTCGACGCTACCTAGAGGGTCGGACAGGAACTTCAAGCACATGGAAAGCGGCAGCTACCTCGCGGTCATCAAGGTCGTCGGCGTCGGCGGCGGTGGGACCAATGCGGTCAACCGCATGGTCGACGCCGGTCTGCGCGGCGTCGAGTTCGTCGCCGCGAACACCGACGCGCAGGCGCTCGCAATGTGCGACGCCGACATCAAGCTCAACATCGGCCACGAGCTCACCAAGGGGCTCGGGGCGGGTGCGAACCCCGACGTCGGCTTCGGCGCGGCGGCCGAGTCGCGCGACGACATCAAGGAGGCGCTGAAGGGCGCCGACATGGTCTTCGTCACGGCCGGCGAGGGCGGCGGCACCGGCACCGGTGCGGCGCCCGTCATCGCCGAGATCGCCAAGAACGAGATCGGCGCGCTCACCGTCGGCGTCGTCACCAAGCCGTTCGAGTTCGAGGGCACGCAGCGCATGCGCCAGGCCGAGGAGGGCGTCCAGCGCCTCCGCGACGTGGTCGACACGCTGATCGTGATCCCGAACGAGAAGCTGCTGGCGCTCGTCGAGCGGCGCACGACGATCCTCGAGGCGTTCCGCGAGGCCGACAACGTCCTGCGCCAGGGCGTCCAGGGCATCACGGATCTGATCACGATCCCCGGCCTCATCAACCTCGACTTCGCCGACGTCCGCACGATCATGGCCGACGCCGGATCGGCGCTCATGGGCATCGGTCAGTCGGGCGGCGAGACCCGCGCGGCCGACGCCGCCAAGGTCGCGATCAGCAGCCCGCTGCTGGAGCAGTCGGTCGAGGGCGCCACGGGCATCCTGCTCAACATCACGGGCGGTCCCGACATCGGGCTGTTCGAGATCAACGAGGCGGCCGAGATCGTCCAGGGCGCGGCCGACGCGAACGCCAACATCATCTTCGGCTCGGTCATCGACGAGTCGCTGGGCGACGAGGTTCGCGTCACGGTCATCGCCACGGGCTTCGACCACGGTCGCGCGCGGCCGCGTCAGGCCCGCGAGGAGACGCGCGACAGCGCGCGTCGTCGTGATCGCTCACCGCGGGTCGAGCGCGAGTCGCTCGAGATCCGCGACGACGAGATCGACATCCCGCCGTTCCTGCGGTAGCGGTCCGGGCGGTCAGCAGCCGGACACGCTGAGGGACAACACGAGGTCAGACCACGACGGAGGACCAGGTTCGGGTCCTCCGTCGGACGGCAAGATCCCAAGAACCGGGGATGGTGTCGACCATCGGAAGTGACGACAATGTGTCTGGGACGCCCTCGTCCCTGCTTCGTCACCCCGCAAGGACGCACGCCATGCAAGACATGACAACGGATGAGCTCGCGGAGCTGCTGGCCCAGCTCGAGTTGAGCACCGAGGAGTCGCGCGACGAGCTCCTCACGGACTTCCTCGTCCGTCCGTACCCCACCAAGAGCACGCAGGACAACTAGGACGCGGCGGCGACCGCGGAGCCGCGGCGCGCGGCGTCCAGCGACTCGAGCGTGCGCGTGACCGACTCGGGCAGCGTGCGGCCCGGAAGGCCGACGCCGGCGAAGACCTCGTCGACCAAGGAGCTGAGGGTGCGGTCTCCCGGCGACGGGCGCGTGCCGTCGCGGCGACGAGCACAGGGCAGTCGTCACAGCGCGGGCAGGAGCGGCAGCAGCGCGTCGTCGGAGACATCAGCCAGGCAAGCGTAGCAAGCTTCGTAGGGCGCCCTAAGCTTTCGTAGGAGGCCCTGAATGCGCCTGACCTCGGTGGAGTGCGACGGTGCTGCCTTGTAGGGTCGCGGCCATGCCTTCCGAGCGCTTCGTCGACGCCCTCAACTCCCAGGTCTCGCGCGAGTTCGCCGCAGCCCATCAGTACACGGCCATCGGCGCCTACTACGCGGGCGAGACCTACCCGCAGCTCGCCGCGTTCTTCTACAAGCAGGCCGAGGAGGAGCGCGAGCACGCGCTCAAGATGGTCAACTACCTGCTGGACACCAACTCGCCGGTGAACTTCACCGGGGTCGACGCGCCGCGCACCGACTTCGAGGACCACGTCGCGCCGATCCGCCTCGCGCTCGAGCAGGAGAAGTCGGTCACCGTGGCGATCAGCGAGCTGTTCGAGGTCGCCCGCGAGACCAGCGACTACCGCAGCGAGCAGTTCCTGGACTGGTTCCTGGAGGAGCAGACCGAGGAGGAGTCCTCGATGTCGGATCTGCTGGCGGTCGCCGAGCGCACCGCGAGCGTCCCGATGCTGCTCGAGGAGTACCTCGCGCGCGAGACGCCGGGCGACCACAAGGACTGAGGCCCGGAGCGTGGGCGTGCCGCGCTGCTAGCCTCGCCGGCGTGGCCGCCGCTTCCGCCGACACCGCGCTCAGGCGCACCCCGCTGTACGACCGGCACGTCGCCGCGGGGGCCAAGCTCGTGCCGTTCGCCGGCTGGGAGATGCCCGTCCAGTACGGCGACGGCGTCAAGGCCGAGCACCTCGCCACGCGGGCGACTGCCGGCGTCTTCGACGTCTCCCACATGGGCGAGATCGCGACGTCCGGGCCCGCAGGCCGAGGCGTTCCTGCAGCGCATCCTCAGCAACGACGTCACCAAGCTGCAGACCGGCGGCGCGCAGTACTCGCGTGCTCTGCCGCGAGGACGGCGGCGTGCTCGACGACCTCTTCACCTACCGCCTCGGGCGCCGACTCGCTTCCTGACGGTCACCAACGCGTCCAACCACGACAAGGACCTCGCCTGGTTCCTCAAGCAGGCCGACGGGCTTCGACGTCACGGTCGAGGACGCCGCACGACCGCTACGCGATGCTCGCCGTCCAGGGACCGCAGGCGCGCGAGATCGTCCAGGCACTCGCCGACGGCCCGCTGCCCGACCGCTTCACCTGCCGCCACCGCGTGCTGCGCGGCCGGCGCGGTCCTGGTCTGCGGCACCGGCTACACCGGCGAGGACGGCGTCGAGCTGCTGATCGACCCCGCCGACGCGCCGATGATCTGGGACGAGGTCGTCAAGCGCGGCGCCGTGCCCGCCGGCCTCGCCGCGCGCGACACGCTGCGCCTGGAGGTCAACTACCACCTCTACGGCAACGACCTGATGGAGGAGCGCGGGCCGATCGAGGCCGGTCTGGGCTGGGCGTGCAAGGAGGAGACCGGCTTCATCGGCTCCGACGCGGTGCGCGCGGTGCGCGAGGCCGGACCCGCCGAGCAGCTCGTCGCCTTCACGATGGCCTCCGGCATCGCCCGTCAGGGCAACGCGATCGTCGGCGGCGGCGAGGTGACGTCGGGCACGATGTCGCCGTCGCTGGAGATCGGGATCGGCATGGCCTACGTCCCGGCGGCGATGGCCGTCGAGGGCACCGAGCTCGCAGATCGACGTCCGCGGCAAGCAGCGCGCCGCGATCGTCGCGAAGAAGCCCCTCTACAAGAAGTAGGCTGCCGCGCCATGGCTGACGCGAGCTACCCCGACCGAACTGCTCTACCACCCCGAGCACGACTGGGCCGCATCGACGACGACACCGCCGTCTTCGGGATCACCTGGTTCGCCCAGGACGCCCTCGGCGAGGTCGTCTTCTTCGACCCGCCCGAGGTCGGCTCGACGGTCACCGCCGGCGAGTCCTACGCCGAGGTCGAGTCCGTCAAGGCGGTCTCCGACGTCATCGCGCCGCTGAGCGGCGAGATCGTCGAGGTCAACCTCGGCCTCGGCGACACGCCCGAGAACATCAACAACGACCCTTACGGCGACGGCTGGATGGTCAAGGTCAAGCTCTCCGATCCCGTCGGAGACCGATGGCCTGCTCGACGCCGCCGCCTACGAGGCGACCCTCTCCTGACTCCCCGAAGGACGCTCTTGACGCAGTACACCGCCGTCACCGATGCCGATCTCGCGGAGATGCTCTCCGCGATCGGCGTCAGCTCCGTCCAGGAGCTGTTCGACCGTCAGATCCCCGCCGACGTGCGGCTCGGGCGGGCGCTGGACCTGCCGGCGGGGCTGCCCGAGCAGGACGTCTATGCGCATCTGCGCGAGCTCGCGCGCAAGAACGTCAGCGCCGAGGACGAGATCACGTTCCTCGGCGCCGGGATGTACGACCACTACGTCCCGGCCGTCATCGACATGCTGCTGGGGCGCTCGGAGTTCCTGACGCCGTACACGCCCTACCAGCCCGAGGTCTCCCAGGGCAACCTCCAGGTGATGTTCGAGTACCAGACGGCGATCTCGCGAGCTGACCGGGCTGCCGGTCTCCAACGCCTCGGTCTACGAGGGCCCGAGCGCCGTTGCCGTCGGCCGGCTACCTCGCGCGGCTGGCCAACGGCAAGCGCGAAGTTCGTCGTGTCGCGCGGCCTGCACCCGCACTCGCGCGAGACGCTGGCGACCTACGCGCACGGCTTCGGCGCCGAGATCGTCGAGGTGCCGCTGAAGGACGGCGTGACCGACGCCGCCGCGTGGGCGGAGGCGATCGACGGCGAGACCGGCGCGGTCTTCTTCCAGCAGCCGAACTTCCTCGGCGCGGTCGAGGACGCTGCCGCGCTGGCCGCCGCTGCGAAGGACTCGCCGGCCGTCGTCGTCGGCCAGTACGACCCGCTTCCGCTGGGGATCCTGAAGCCACCCGGCGAGTGCGGGGTCGACGTCTGCGTCGGCGAGGGGCAGACGCTCGGCAACCGCCTGGACTTCGGCGGCCCGTCGTTCGGCTTCTTCGCCGCGACCGAGGCCTACCTGCGGCGGATGCCGGGCCGCATCGCGGGGGAGACCGTCGACGTCGACGGCCGCCGCGGCTTCGTGCTCACGCTGCAGACGCGCGAGCAGCACATCCGCCGCGAGAAGGCGACGTCGAACATCTGCACCGCGCAGGCGCTCAACGCGCTGGCCGGCGTGGTCTACCTGACGTGGCTGGGCAAGCAGGGCCTCGTCGATCTCGGGGAGCTGCTGCTGCAGCGCACCCACTACGCGCGCGAGCAGTTGGTGGCCTTGGACGGCGTGACCGCGCTGCACGATCAGCCGGTCGTCCGCGAGTTCGCGGTCTCGCTGGACGGCGCCGACGTCGGCGCGGTGATCCGCCGCTGCCAGGACGAGGGCGTCAACCCCGGCTACGCGCTGGGTCGCGACTACGACGAGTTCCCCGACGGGTTGTTGGTGGCCTTGACCGAGCAACGCTCGAAGGCCGACATCGACCGGCTGGTCGAGGTGCTCGGCACTGCGGTCGCCGCCGAGCGCTCGCGACCGTGGGGGCGTCGGCATGACCACCTTCAACGACAACAAGCTCCACGGCGATCCGGGGATCGAGGCGCATCCGTTGCACCATGAGATTCCGGTGTCGTCTGACGGCGCCACGCCGATGCAGCGCGACCGCGCGACGACGATCTTCGAGAAGGGCGCCGCCGGTCGTCGGGCGTTCGTCGCGCCCGCGCTCGACGTGCCCGAGGTCGAGGCCACCAAGCTGCTGCCGCCGGCCTTCCGCCGCGATGTCGCCGCGCGCCTGCCCGAGGTCTCCGAGCCCGAGCTGGTGCGCCACTACGTCAAGCTCTCGCGCCGCAACTTCGACCTCGACACGGGCTTCTACCCGCTCGGGTCGTGCACGATGAAGCACAACCCGCGGCTGCACGAGCGGGTCGCCTCGCTGACGCGGCCATGCGCGCCTGCACCCGCTGCAGGCGCCGGAGCGCTCACAGGGCGCGCTGGAGCTGATGTACAACCTGGAGCGCGCGCTGGGCGAGGTCTCCGGCCTGCCGCACGTCTCGCTGCAGCCGAGCGCCGGATCGCACGGCGAGCTGGCCGGCGTCCTGCTGACGCGCGCCTTCCACGAGGACCGCGGGCAGGTCCGGACCAAGGTGCTGACGCCCGACACCGCGCACGGGACCAACCCGGCGACGGTGACGATGGCGGGCTATGACGGTCGTCAAGGTCGGCACCAACCCCGACGGCGGCGTCGACCTCGACGACCTCCGCGCCAAGGCCGACGACACGGTCGCCTGCCTGATGCTGACCAACCCCAACACGTTGGGCGTCTTCGACCCCAACATCACGGAGATCGCCAAGATCGTCCACGACGTCGGGGCGACGCTGTACTACGACGGCGCCAACCTCAACGCGATCATGGGCAAGGCGCGCCCCGGCGACATGGGCTTCGACATCGTGCACTTCAACCTGCACAAGTCCTTCACCCAGCCCCACGGCGGTGGCGGGCCGGGCTCCGGGCCGATCGCGGTCAGCGAGCGGATGAAGCCCTACCTCATGAACCCGCGGATCGTGCGCGCCGACGACGGCTCGTTCGATCTCGACGACCACGGCTATGAGAAGTCGATCGGCCGCCTGCGCGGGTTCCAGGGCAACTACGGGTGCTTCGTGCGCTCCTACGCCTACATCTGCTCGCTCGGCGCCGAGGGGCTGACCGACGCGTCGGAGACCGCGGTGCTCAACGCCAACTACCTGCTCGCCAAGCTGCGCGAGCACGGCGTGGCCGACAAGCTGCCGCTGGCCTTCGGCGACGTCTGCATGCACGAGTTCGTGCTGTCGGGGGCGCCGATGAAGAAGGAGCTCGGCATCAAGACGCTCGACCTGGCCAAGCGGCTGCTCGACCACGGCTACCACCCGCCGACGGTCTACTTCCCGCTGCTCGTCGACGAGGCGCTGCTGGTCGAGCCGACCGAGACCGAGACGCGCGAGACGCTCGACGGCTTCGCCGAGGCGATCGCGACGATCCTCAAGGAGGCGGGCGACGATCCGCTGATCGCCCAGAACGCGCCCTACACCACGCCCGTGCGCCGGCTCGACGAGGCGCGCGCGGCCAAGACGCCGGTGATCCGCCAGCCGCTCTAGGCGCGGGCGCGGCGCGCGGCGGGCGTCGCTGCCGGCCTCGGAGGGCATCTCCGTGCGCTTCTGGACGGCGTTGGCCTCGGCGCAGAGCGTCGTGAAGCCGGTCTGCAGCCAGTCGTTGGCGGCGGCGAGCGCGAGCACGGGGAGGACGACCTGCGCCTCGCGCGGACGCAGCAGCCGCATCCCGACGAGCCCGAGCGCGCTCCACGAGCCGACGCAGCGCGTGCAACTCAGCAGCTCGCCGACGGCGTAGCGCATCCGCCTGCCCTTCGGCCGTCGCTCGAGCCCGTCCCCACCCACCCGCTCCTCCAAGAACGGCTCGCGCACCCACGAGTCGACCTTCTCCTTGGCGACCAGCTTGGCCAGCGCGAACGTCGCGAGCCCCATCACCGGAAGCTCGCCCGGTCGGATCGCGTGCGCCTCTCGCGCCCGCGCCGCGACGAGCAACGCGCCGGTCAGCGCGCCATAGCCCGCGCTCAGCGCGGCGTAGTCGATCGGCTTGGTCGGGGTCTTGCTGACGGGATCCACGATTCCACGCGGCTACCCGCACCGGCCGCTTCATAGACTCCGCCGCGATGCGCATCTTCAGCGGGATCCAGCCCACCGGCCGCAAGCACCTCGGCAACTACATCGGGGCGATCGTCCAGTACGTCGAGGGCCAGCAGCGCGCGGCCGACGCCGGCGACGTCGCGATCTTCTGCGTCGTCGACCTGCACGCGATGACCGTGCCGTGCGAGCCCGCCGAGATGCGCGAGCGCGTCTACGACACCGCCGCGATCCTGCTCGCCGCCGGCCTGGACCCCGAGCGCTGCATCTTCATCCGCCAGAGCGACGTCCCCGAGCACACCGAGCTGGCCTGGCACCTGGGCGCGGTCACCGCCCACGGCGACCTCAACCGCATGCACCAGTTCAAGGAGAAGTCGGCCAAGCAGCGCGACCTGGTCTCCGCCGACCTCTTCATCTACCCGGTGCTGATGGCCGCCGACGTGCTCGCCTACCGCGCCCACGAGGTGCCGGTCGGCGACGACCAGCGCCAGCACGTCGAGCTGATGCGCGACGTCGCGCAGCGCTTCAACGAGCGCTTCGGCGAGATGCTCGTCGTGCCCGAGCTGAAGATCCCGGCGGTCGGCGCGCGGATCATGGACCTGCAGGACCCGACGTCGAAGATGTCGACGACGAGCGGCTCGCCGGAGGGCACGGTCTACGTGCTCGACGACGCCAAGGCGGTCGAGAAGAAGTTCAAGCGCGCGGTGACCGACTCCGACGACCCGCCGCGGATCGTCCGCGACCCGAGCAAGCCGGGCGTCTCGAACCTCATCGACATCCTGGCCGCGGCGCGCGGCACGTCGCCCGCCGAGGTCGAGGCGTCGCTGGTCGACGCGCGCGGCTACGGCGACCTCGAAGGTCGCGACCGCCGACGCCGTCAACGCCCTCCTGGACCCCGTGCGCGAGCGCTACGCCGCGCTGCGGGCCGACGAGGACGCCCTGGAGGCGATCTTCGCCGCCGGCGCCGCCAAGGCGCGGGCGATCACGCGCGGACACGCTGGCCGACGTCCGCCAGGCGATCGGCGTCGGCCCGCGCGGCTGAATCTCCGCAGAATGCGGGCAACATGGGCGAGGGCGTCGGGGCCGGTCGCTACGGTCCTTCGGGTATGAGCACCCTGGTCGCCGAGCTCGAGCTCGACCTCGAGGTCTTCACCGGCCCGTTCGACCTCCTGCTGACGCTGGTCCTCCGCGAGGAGGTCGACCTGCTGGAGGTGGAGCTGGCCGATGTCGTGCTCTCCTACATCGACGTCCTGGAGTCGCGCGGCGAGCTCGACCTCGAGGTCGCCACCGAGTTCCTGGTGCTCATCGCCGCGCTGCTGGAGCTGAAGTCGCGGCTGATGCTCCCGCGCGAGGACGAGGAGCTGCTGGACTTCGAGCCCGACATCGCCGCCGAGGAGCTGCTGGCGCGGATGCTCGAGGCCAAGCGCTACCGCTCCGCCGCGCTGCACCTGATCGAGAAGCTGCACGGCGAGGACGGCGTGCGCTTCCGCAGCGCGCCGCTGCCCGCGCACCTGCGCGCGACCGAGGTCGTCGACCTCGAGGGCGTCTACAAGCCGGCCCGCCTGGGCCGGGCGATCGGCGGCCTGCTGGCGATGCCGCCGCGCGTCGACATCCGCCACCTGACGATCCCGCGCGTGTCGGTCGCCGATCGCCTGGCGCACCTGCGCCGGCTGCTGCGCGCGCGGCAGCCGCACGACCTTCGAGGAGGCGGTGCGGGGCGCCGATCGCGTGACGGTCTGCGTGACGCTGTTCGCGCTGCTGGAGCTCTACAAGCAGGGCGAGGCGACGTGGTCGCAGGACGAGCCGTTCGGCGAGATCGAGATCTGCCCGAGCGCGGCTGAGGCGTCCGTGCCCGCTGTCGCCGCAGCGTGAGCGATCTCGCGCGCACCGTCGAGGCGTTGCTGTTCCTCTCGGCCGAGCCGGTCACCGAGATGGAGCTGCTGGCCGCCTGCGAGTGCGAGGAGGAGGCGCTGAGCGAGGCGCTGACCGAGCTGGGCGAGGCGTTCGCGCCCGGTCAGCGCGGGCTGGAGCTGCGCGAGCTGGCGGGCGGCTGGACGCTGGCCACCGCGGCCGACACCGAGCAGGCCGCGCGGCGGCTGCTGTCCAAGCCGCGGACGCCGCCGCTGTCGCCCGCCCAGGCCGAGACGCTGGCGATCGTCGCCTACCTGCAGCCGGTCTCGCGTCCGGAGATCACGCGTATCCGCGGCGTCAGCGCCGACTCGGCCGCCGGCACGCTGCTGGACCGCGGGCTGATCGAGGAGTCCGGCCGCTCGCCCTTCGGCGCCGTGCTCTACCGCACGACCTCGCTGTTCCTCAAGCTCTTCGGGATGACGTCGCTCGACGACCTGCCCGACATCGAGGAGTGGGACCCGTCGCCCGAGGAGGAGGCCGACCTGCGCGAGCGCCTGCTGCGCGCGGGCGAGGCACGCGCCGGCGCGACGCCGCCGACGCAGGGGTCGGTGGAGGACGAGCCGCCGGCCGACGACGAGTCTTAGCTTTCGCGCTCGCGCAGCATTTCCGCGAGCGCGGTGTGGTCGCCTTGCTGCGCCCATCCCGAGGCCGGACCGTCATACAGCGCGTCGCGCAGGGTCGGGTCGGCGCCGGCGGCCAGGAGCGCCTCGACGGCGGCGGTCTGCCCGGCCTGCGCGGCGATGTGCAGTGCGGTGACGCCCTCGCCGTGGGTCGGGCCGCCGAAGGTGGCGCGGGCGTCGACGTCGGCGCCCAGCTCGATCAGGCACGCCATCGCCGGCACGCGGCCGTTGGCCGCCGCCCAGGTCAGCGCGGTCCCGCGGTAGACGTCGGCGTCGACCCGCGCCCCGCGTTCGACCAGCAGCGAGATCGCCTCGACCCGATCGGCGCGCGCGGCCCACGACAGCGCCTCGTCGACGATCTCCTGCGGATCGTCGGCCGGCGCCCACGCCGGGAAGCCGCCGTGCGGCCGGTAGAAGCCGCGCAAGGCGCCCGCCGCCTCGCTGACGATGCCGTCGGCCGACACCATCGCGCCGATCGTCGCGACGTCGCCGGTTCCGGCCGCGACGCGCAGGTTGTCAGGATGGCGGCCGGCACCGAGCAGCACGTCGTCGACCACCTCGCGATGGCCCCAGAACAGCGCGACGATCAGCGGCGTGCCGCCCGCGCCGCGCCCCGAGACGTCGGCCGGCGCACCCGCGTCGAGCAGCAGCCGGGCCAAGTCACCGCGGTTGCCGTAGGCGGTCTGGTGCAAGGGTGTCCAGCCGTGGGCGTTGGGATGGGCGATGTCGGCGCCCGCGTCCAGCAGCAACCGGAGCGTCTCGGCATCCAAGGCCATGTTGATCAAGGCGTTGCCGTTGGTCCCGCGGGCCGTCGCCAGCTCCGGGAACTGCTCCAACAACGCGCCAAGATCATCATGTCGACGCTCCTCCAGCGCGCGGTAGGCGCGCGCGAACGGCTCGCCGCTCTCGGCCAGCCCGTCGACATGGCGCCGCAGTGCCGACCAGCTCCCGAAGCCGTGACGCTGGGCCACGACCACGCGCGCGCCCTCGGGCGTCATCTCCACGCGCTCGCCCTCGAACGCGGCGGCGGCGCTCGGCGTCCGGTCGCGCGCCGAGGCCAGCAGCCCGTCGGCGCGGCCCTCGTAGTACTCCATGTCGTCGTGGAAGGCGTGTTCGAGACCCTCGCCGCCGAGGTCGAGCCGCTCGACGTAGGACTGCAACTTGACCCAGGTCGGGAAGCCGCGCTCGCGGGCGATCACCAGCAGCGCGCCGGCGTCCTTGAGCGGCTTGGCCGGGTCGGGGCGAAACGGCGCCACGCGGGCCAGGGCGTCCGGATCGCCGCGCCGGTGCGCGCGCTCCAGCTCGCGGGCCTCGCGATGGAGGGCGTCGAGGGTCAGCGCGGGCATCCCGCTCAACCTAGCGAGCCGCGACGTCAGGAGGCCGAGGCCAGCGCCTTGGCGGCCAGCTGGCCGCAGGCGGCGTCGATGTCCTGGCCCCGCGTCAGCCGGACGGTCGCGCCGATCCCGTGCTCTTCGAGCGCCGCCTTGAAGGCGCCGATCGCCTCGCGCCCCGAGCCGTCGTAGGTGCCGGTCGGGTTGTAGGGGATCAGGTTGATCTTGTACTTCTTGGGATCGAGCACGTCGGCGAGCTGCACGGCCTGGGCATAGGAGTCGTTGACGCCCTTGAGCATCACGTACTCGATGAAGATCATGCGCTTCTTGACCTCGTAGAAGCGGTCGCAGGCCGCGAGCACCTCCGACAGCGGGTAGCGGTCGTTGACCGGCATGATCTGCGACCGCAGCGCCTCGTCGGCGGCATGCAGGGACAAGGCCAACCGGATCGGCATGTCGCTCTCGGTCAGCGCCTCGATGCCCGGCTTCCAGCCGACCGTCGAGATCGCCGTGCGCCGATGCGACACGCCCACGTCGGGCAGGCGCCGGCAGGCCTCGAGCACGTTGTCGAGGTTCATCATCGGCTCGCCCATGCCCATGAAGACGACGTGGTCGACCTCCTCGATGCGGCGGAAGTGCAGCGCCTGGTCGAGGATCTCCGACACGGTCAGGTTGCGCCCGAACTTCATCGTGCCGGTCGCGCAGAATGTGCAGGTCAGCGGACAGCCCGATTGCGAGGACAAGCACAACGAGCGCCGTCCGTCGCGGTAGCGCATCAGCACCGCCTCGACCGGGCGACCGTCCTTGCGCGTCGAGAACAAGGCCTTGATCGTGCCGTCCTTGGAGTGCGCCTCGTTGGTCACCTCGAGCGTCGAGAACGGCACGCGCTCGGTCAGTTCGGACCGCACCGCCGCCGGAAGGTTGGTCATGGCGTCATAGGACGCCGTCCCGCGCGCCGTCCACTCCCACACCTGCTTGGCGCGGAAGGGTGGCTGGCCGAGGTCGGCCAGGGTGCTGTCGAGAAGCTGGAGGTCCATGGGGCGCGCTACAGGCTAGCCTCGCGACCGCATGCGCCTCGCGAAGTACCTCGCCCACGCCGGCGTCGCCTCCCGCCGTGCCGCCGAGGAGATCATCGCCGGCGGCCGTGTCACGGTCGACGGCGCCATCGTCACCGACCCCGCGCGCGACACCGACGACACGCACATGGTGACCGTCGACGGGCGCGAGGTGGCGATCGGCAGCGCCGTCCAGGAGCGCGCCGTGTGGCTGGTCCACAAGCCGCGCGGCGTCGTCTCGACCGCCAAGGACACGCACGGCCGCAAGACCGTCGTCGCCATGGTCGACGCGCCCGGCCGGCGGCTGTATCCCGTCGGCCGGCTGGACGCCGACACGACCGGCCTGATCCTGCTGACCGATGACGGCGATCTCGCCAACCGCCTCACGCACCCGCGCTACGAGGTCCCGAAGGTCTACGTCGCCGACGTCGGTCGTGGCGGGACCGCGGTCCCGGAGGAGGCGTTGCGCCGGCTGCGCGAGGGCGTGGTCCTCGACGACGGCAAGACCGCGCCGGCCGAGGTGCGCCAGCTCAAGCCCGGGGTGCTGGAGATCACGCTGCGCGAGGGCCGCAAGCGCCAGGTCAAGCGAATGTGCGCAGAGGTCGGCCACCCGGTGGCGCGGCTCAGACGCGTCGCCTTCGGCCCGCTGCGGCTCGGCGACCTGGCCGAGGGCCGCGTGCGGCGGCTCAGCCCCGCGGAGGTCCAGCGGCTGCGCGACGCAGCGGCACCACCTGCGCGCGCGTCGGGCTGACGACCTGGTCGCGCCCGTGGGCCTTGGCCTGGTTGAGCGCCAGGTCGGCGGCGGCGAGCGCCTCGGCGATCGCCTGGTCTCCCACCCCGACCATCGCGATCCCGCCCGAGGCCGTGGTGCGCACGTCGAAGGCCCAGGTCCCGACCTTCTGCTCGCGGATCCCGTCGACCGCACGATCGACCGCGAGCGTCACGCCGTCGGCGTCGGTGTCGGGCAGCAGGATCAAAAAGCCCTCCTCGCCGGCGCGGCCGAGGATGTCGCGGTCGCGCAGCAGCGTGCGCAGCCGGCCGGCGACCGACATCAGGACGGCATCGGCGGCCAGCGGGCCGTGCTCGTCGCCGATCGCCTTGAGGCCGTCGACGTCGATCAGCGCCAGGCCCAGCGGCGCGCCCGTGGCGCGGGTCCGGTGCAGGTGCTCGGCGGCGACGAGCGTCGCGGCGCGGGTGCGGACGCCGGTCAACGCGTCGACGGCGCCGGCGCGGACGTCGGCGCCACCGCCGAGGACGCCGAGGCGCCGCATCCCGCCGAGCAGCAGGGTGAGCAGCAGCGCCGAGGCGGCGAGGTCCAGGACGCTCGAGGCATACCAGCCGACGGTGCCGCGCGACAGCGAGGCGAGCGTCAGCGCCGTGCCCGCCAGGACACAGGCGACGACGAGCAGCAGCCGGCGCTCGATCGCGTCACGGCGCCCGCGGCGGGCGACGACGACCAGCGCGACGAGATCGAGCGCGAGGACGGTCGCGCCGCCGATCAGTCCGAGCGTGGTCAGGCGGTCACCGTCGATGACGGTCGGCAGCGAGGGGCCGAGGTCGATGACCAGCCAGGCGAGCCCCGCGACCGTCGCGGCCACGAAGGAGAAGGCGAGCGCGACGGCGCGGCCACGGCGGGCGGTCGGCCCGGCGAGGCGCCGCCGGACGCGCGCCGGCCCGCCCCAGAGCGCGACGGCCAGGCCGAGCGGCGGGCCGCCGTGGCCGATGGCCCACAGCCACGCCGGAGCCGCGTGGCCACCGGCGCCGAGCAGGCCATCGTGGGTCAGTGCGCCGGGCAGGACGAGCAGGTGGACGGCGGCCAGCAGCCCCGCCGCGAGGTAGGCGGCGCCGAGCCCGAGCAACTGGGAGGAGCCCCGGTCGAGGAACTGCGTGGCCAGCAGCGCGGCCGTCAGCAGGTCGCAGACGGCGATCGCGGCGAGGCAGATCGGCAGGAAGGTCGGGCCGACGCCGAGGCCGTCACGGAGGAACGGAAGCACGGCGAGGCAGCCGGCCAGTAGGCCGAGGACGAGCGCGCGACGTGCGGCGGAGGGCGCCATCACCTCCAGTAGTCGGCCGGCAACGCTCCGAGCCGTAGCGGGTTGGACGAACGAAGAACGCCCTGCCACCTGGCATGATGGCGCGCCGATGCGGCTCTTTGCCCTCAGAGGCGCCACCACGGTCGAGCGCAACAGCTCCGACGAGATCCTCGGCGCGACCGAGACGCTGATGCGCGAGATCATGTCGCGCAACGCGCTGACGCCGGACGACGTCGTCAGCTGCCTGTTCACGCTCACCGAGGACCTCGACGCGCAGTTCCCCGCCGTCGCGGCCCGCCAGCTCGGCTTCGCCCAGGTGCCGCTGATGTGCGCCCGCGAGGTGCCGGTGCCGGGCTCGCTGCCCCGCGTCATCCGCGTGTTGATGCACTACTACGCCGCCGACGACCACGTGGCCAAGCACGTCTACCTCGGCGAGGCACGCAAGCTGCGCATGGACCTCGAGTCCGCCCAGTAGCCTGCCTGGCGCAATGGCCATCGAGTTCTCCGCGGCGGTGAGCCGCATCCCCGTCTACCCGGCTGCCGGCGCCTACGCGCTGCCCGAGGACGTCGCGCTGCTGGCCTCCAACGAGTCGCCGGAGCCGCCGCTGGAGCCGGTGGTCGCCGCGATCGCCGCGATCCTCACCGGGGTCAACCGCTATCCGGATCCGACCAACGCCAAGCTCCGCGCCGCGCTCAGCGACCGCTACGAGGTGCCCGCCTCGCGGATCGCGATCGGCAACGGCTCGTGCGACATCCTGCTGGCCGCGGGCGAGGCGCTGCTGGAGCCGGGCGCCGAGCTGGTCTACGCGTGGCCGTCGTTCAGCGTCTACCCGCACCTGGCCGCCGCGACCGGTGCCACGCAGGTCCAGGTCCCGCTCAACGCGGCCCAGGAGCACGACCTCGACGCGATGCTCGCCGAGATCACCGCCGCGACGCGGCTGGTCATCGTCTGCAACCCCAACAACCCGACGTCGACCGCGGTCGGCCTGGCCGACATCGCCGCGTTCGTCGCCAAGGTCCCCGAGCACGTCTGCGTGTCTGCTCGACGAGGCCTACTGCGAGTACAACACGCTCGACGATCCCGACGCGTCGCTGGACCTCCTCAAGCAGCACCCCAACTTGGTCCTGTTGCGCACCTTCAGCAAGGTGTACGGGTTGTGCGGGCTGCGCGTCGGCTACGCGCTCTGCGGCTCCGACGCGTTCGTCACCGCGGTCAACCAGGTCCGCCAGCCGTTCTTCTGCAACGCCGCCGCGCAGGCCGCGGCGGTCGAGTCGCTCAAGCACGGAGACGCCGTCGCCCAGCGGGTCGAGCGCGCGATCATGGCCCGTCTGGAGATCGAGGACGGCCTCGGCGAGCTGGGCATCGTCCCGGCGGCCTCACAGGCCAACTTCGCGTGGTTCGACCTGCCCGTCTGGAATGGTCAGGAGCCCGGCGAGGTCGAGGCGGCCATCGTCAAGGGCCTCGGCGAGCGCGGCGTGCTCGTGCGCGCCGGCGCCGCCCTCGGCCGGGCCGGCGCACTGCGCGTCACCTACGGCACGCCGCAGCAGAACCAACGCTTCCTGACCGGCCTGCGCGAGCTGTTGCCGTAGCCAGGCGGCACGGGCGGGAGGTTCCAATTCCCCTGCCGTCTGCGTACACTGGTCGCGGTTTCATGTCTCGCCCGTCCCTCACCAAGCGCACTTCCGACGGCCTCTCGGCCGGCGTGCGCATGGCAGTGGGCAGCGGGACCTCCGCCGCTTGGTATTGGCGATTTAGCTAGGCGCTCGGCCGGCCGTGAGGCCGTGTCCGCATCGGACCCTCGGGTCGAGCGCCGGAAAGCACCCCTGCGTGCACGGTTGTTCACGTGTGCGCCAACTCGCCTCTTTAGACTCCACCTCCAAGCCGCAGAAGGAACCACCAGATGATGATCGTGATGAAGCCGACGGCCACCGAAGACCAGGTGCAGGCCGTGATCGAGCGGATCGAGTCCGTTGGCGCTCAGGCGCACCCCAGCCGTGGCGAGGAGGTCACGGTCATCGGCGCCGTCGGCGACCGCGAGCATGTCGCGCGCCTCGGTCTCGAAGGCCACGAAGGGCGTCGAGAAGGTCGTCCCGATCCTCAAGCCCTACAAGTTGGCCTCGACGCAGTTCAAGGGCGACATCCGGACTGTCCTGGATCTCGGCGGCGCGAAGATCGGTGGCGAGCACTTCGCCCTGATCGCCGGCCCGTGCACCGTCGAGACCCGCGACCAGACGCTCGACACCGCCGACGCGATGCTCGCGGCCGGCGCGACGATGTTCCGCGGCGGCGCCTACAAGCCGCGCACCTCGCCCTACGCCTTCCAGGGGCTGGGCGCTGAAGGGCTGCGGCTGCTGGCCGAGGCCAAGGAGCGAACCGGGCTGCCGATCGTCACCGAGCTGATGGACGCGCGTGACATCGAGGCGGTCGGCGAGGTCGCCGACGTCATCCAGATCGGCGCGCGCAACATGCAGAACTACCCGCTGCTGTCGGAGATCGGGCGCAGCGGCATCCCGGTGCTCATCAAGCGCGGGCTGTCGGCGACGCTGGAGGAGCTGATCATGGCCTCCGAGTACGTCCTCAAGGAGGGCAACGAGTCGGTGATCCTCTGCGAGCGCGGCATCCGGACCTTCGAGACCGCCTACCGCTTCACGCTCGACCTCACGGCGATCCCGGTGCTCAAGGAGATGACGCACCTCCCGGTCGTCGTCGACCCCAGCCACGCGGCGGGGCGCCGCGCGCTGGTCGAGCCGCTGTCGCTGGCCGCGGCCGCCGTCGGCGCCGACGGCATCATCGTCGAGACCCACCCCGAGCCCGACGAGGCGATCTGCGACGGCCCGCAGCAGCTGCGCGTCGACGGCTTCAAGGAGTACGCCGCGAAGGTCGAGCAGGCGGCCATCCTGGCCGGCAAGCTGCCCTTCGGCGCCGCCATGACCCAGAACGCCGCGGCGTGAGCGGAAGACCTCGCCTAGCGGCTCGGCTTCCGAGCGACAGCTCGCCCAGAGGCTCGCTCTCGCGGCTGACGATCCTTCAGCGTGTCCGCTGACCCGCTGCGGCTGGCCCTCCTCGGGCTCGGCCTGATCGGCGGCTCGGTCGGCCTGGCGGCGCGCGAGCGGTTGGGCGCGCACGTCACCGGCTTCGACCCGGACCCGCGGGTGCGGGAGCTGGCGCTGGAGCGCGGGGTGGTCGACGTGGCGGTCGACGATCCCGCAGGCCTCGGCCCGGCCGACGTGGCGCTGGTCGCCGCGCCGGTGCAGGCGTTGGCGCAGCGGATCGCCGAGGCGTGCGAGCACGTGCCCGGGCGCCGTGGTCACCGACGTCGGCTCGACCAAGCGCGCGCTGGTCGAGGTCGACCGACGGCCACCAACTACATCGGCGGCCACCCGCTCGCCGGCGCCGAGGTCGGCGGGCGTCGAGCACGCCCGTGCCGACCTCTTCGCCGGCGCCACCTGGTACCTCACGCCGCGCGCCGACAGCGAGGGCATCCTGCTGCGAGCGCCTGCACCGCTTCGTCACCGGCATCGGCGCGGTCCCGACCGTCATCGACCACGCCGACCACGATCGCCTGATGGCCGCCGTTCTCGCACGTGCCCGCACGTCGTCGCCAACGCGCTGGTCGCGCAGGCGACGCGCGCGCTGGGCGACGAGGCGATCCCCGTCGTCGGCCCGTCGTTCCGCGACGCCACGCGCGTCGCCGGCGCCAACCCGCCGCTGTGGGCGGGCATCTACGACGCCAACCGCGACGCGGTGCTCGACGGTCTCGACGTGACGATCGCGCTGCTGCACCGAGGCGCGCGTCGCGGCTGGCGACGCCAGGGCGCAGACGCGCTGGAGTCCTGGCAGGCCGAGGCCGGCGACGCAGCGCCGCGCGCTGCTGGACGTCGGCATGACCGGCGGCCCGCTGCGCGAGGTCCGCGTCGTCGTGCCCAACCGCCCTGGCGTGATCGCCGATCTCGCCCTGACCCTCTCCCGCGCAGGGATCAACATCCACGACATGAGCCTCTCGCCCCAGCCCGACTTCCGCAGCGGCGAGGTCGCCCTCTGGGTCGCCGACGACCACGCCGAGCGCGCGCGCGAGCTGGTCGAGGAGGTCGCTGGCATGACGACGGTCAACCTGCGCTCGCCCGCCAAGCGCCTGCGCGGCACCGTCGCGCCGCCGGCCGACAAGTCGATCTCGCACCGCGCCGCGATCCTCGGCGCGATGGCCGCCGAGCCCGTGCGGGTGCGCAACTACCTGCACGCCGAGGACACCATGTCGACGCTGAACGCCATGCGCGCGCTCGGCGCGCTGGTCGACCGTCGACCGACGACGTCGTGACGATCCGCGGCACCGGCCTGCGCGACACCACCGAGCTGGACGCGCCGATCGACGTCGGCAACGCCGGCACGCTGATGCGCCTGCTGCCGGGCTGGCTGGCCGGGCAGGAGGGCAGGTCCTACACCTTGGACGGCGACGACTCGATCCGCCGCCGGCCGGTCGACCGCATCGCCGAGCCGCTGCGACGGATGGGCGCGACGATCGACGCGATCGACGGTCGCCTGCCGCCGTTCACCGTGCACGGCGCGCACCTGCGCTCGATCGCCTACGAGCTGCCCGTGGCCACCGCGCAGGTCAAGTCCTGCGTGCTGCTCGCCGGCCTGATGGCCGACGGCGCGACGACGGTCGTCGAGCCCGTGCCCTCGCGCGACCACACCGAGCGGATGCTCGCCGCGGCGGGCGTCACCGTGCACCGCAACGGCCGTCACGTCACGGTCACCAGCGTCGACGAGCTCGTGCTCGACGACATCATCGTCCCCGGCGATCCCTCCTCGGCGGCGTTCCTGATCGCCGCCGGCGTCCTGGTCGGCGGCTCGCGGATCCAGGTCGTGCGGCAGCGGCACGAACTGGACGCGCACGGGCTTTCATGCGGATCCTCGAGCGGATGGGCGGGATCGTCGTCGGCGAGCTGGAGGAGGCGCCGGGCGACGGCGTCGTCGGCACCGAGCCGATCGGCGACCTCGACGTCGCCCACGGCCCGCTCGACCGGGACGACCGTCGAGGCCGACGAGGTCCCGCTGGCGATCGACGAGCTGCCGCTGGTCGCGCTGCTGGGCTGCTTCGCCGAGGGCGAGACGATCGTCCGCGGCGCCGCAGGAGCTGCGGCTCAAGGAGTCCGACCGGATCGCGACCGTCGTCGACGGCCTCAACGGCCTGGGCGGCGACCTCGAGGCGACCGACGACGGCTTCGTCGTGCGCGGCACCGGCGGGCTGCGGGCGGCACGATCTCCTCCCACGGCGACCACCGCCTGGCGATGCTCGGCGCGATCGCCGGCCTGGCCTCCGACGAGGGCGTCGACGGTCGACGGCATGGAGGCCGCCGACGGTCTCCTACCCGACGTTCGCCGAGGACCTCGGGACGTCGCTGAAGGGCTGAGGCTCCGCTGCGGCGGCGCGCGCGATGCCGCCGTCCTCGCCCCGCAGGCCTGGAACGGCGTAGAGCATGCCGACGGTCAGCACGCCGGCGACCAGACCGGCGATCAGCAGGACCGGCTCGGCGCCGAACGCGGCGGCCGCCGGGCCGGTGAGCGCGAAGGAGACGGGGGTCAGGCCGACCGAGACCAGCCAGTCCAACGACGCGACACGGCCGCGCAGGCCCGACCGGCACACGCACCTGCATCAGCGTCGACCAGATCGGAACGCCGACGCCGGTGAGCAGGCCGAAGGCGAAGCCGAAGAGCGCGAGCTGCCAAACCGTCTGCGCCAGCGCGTAGCCGCACACCGCGAAGCCGGCGAGGCCCCAGGTCCAGTACAGGACCGAGATCTCGCGCTTGGGCATGCCGGCATGGCCGAGGAAGAACGTGCCGAGCGTGGCGCCGGCGCCGGCGGCCGCGAGCACCAGGCCGAAGCTGTCGGCCGACGCGCCGAGGTCGTCGTCGATCCGGATCGGCAGCAGGACCTCGGTCGGGCCGAGGAAGACGAGCAACGAGGCGGCGGCCATGATCAGCGTCGCCCACAGCCAGGTCTGGCCACGCACGAACGTCGCGGCTTCGCGGACCTGCATGCGCAGCGGCTCGTGGTCGCCCTCGTGGGCGGGGATCCGCGCGCGCATCGCCAGCAGGCAGGCCATCGAGGCCGCGAAGGTCGCCGCGTCGACCAGCAGCGCCCCGCCGGTGTCCAGCAGCGCGACCGCGACGCCGCCGAGGGCCGGGCCCGCCAGGCGCAACGCGATCGGCCGCAGCGAGCTCTGCAGCGCGTTGGCCTGCACGAGCAGGCGACCGGGCACGAGCTCGGGGACGATCGCGCCCATCGCCGGCCCGGACAGTCCTTCACCGGCGCCGAAGACGAAGCCCAGCGCGACCAGGTGCCAGATCTCCAGCACGCCGCCGAGCGACAGCCCGCCGGCGGTGCCGACGGCCACGAGGCGCAGCGCGTCGGCGACGAGCAGCTGGCGACGCTTGTCATAGCGGTCGGCCAGCAGGCCGCCCGCGAGCAGGAAGCCGACCATCCCCAGCGACCACGCCAGGCCGACCAGCGACAGCGAGCCGGCGCCGCCGCCGAGGTCCAGGACCGTGAACGGGAGCGCCACGAGGTAGATCCCGTCGCCCAGCAGCGACACCAGGGTGCCGGTCCAGAACAGCGCGAAGTCTCTCTCCCGAAGAGGCCCGATCAGGCGCACGACCAAGGCGGACGATGCCACACCGTCAGCGACCGCATACCCTCTCGCCCGTGCTTGTCGCCATCGACGGACCTGCCGGAGCCGGCAAGTCCACCGTGGCGCGCGCTGTCGCGCGCGCGCTCGGCTTCACCTACCTCGACACCGGGGCCATGTACCGCTGCGCCGCGCTGGCCGCCACGCGCGGCCTCGACGAGGTCGCCGCGCTGCGAGATCGCCTTCGACGGCGACCGCGTGCTGCTCGACGGCGAGGACGTCACGCGAGCGATCCGGACGCCCGCGATCAGCGAGCAGGCGTCGGGTCGTGGCCAACGACCCGAAGGTCCGCGCGGCGCTCGTCGCCCAGCAGCGGGCGCTGATCGCCGCGGCGACTAGGTGGCCGAGGGGCGCGACATCGCGACCGTCGTCGCGCCGGACGCCGAGGTCAAGGTCTTCCTCACCGCCCATCCCGCCGAGCGCGCGCGCCGCCGCGCCGCCGAGCTGGGCGCCGATCCGCAGGACGTCGCCGCCGAGCTGCTCTCGCGCGACGAGCGCGACACCGGCCACGGCCGCACCACGCTGGAGCCCGCGCCGGGCGCCGAGCCGCTCGACACCACCGGGTCTGAGCGTCGACGAGGTCGTCGTCGAGATCGTCGCGCGCGTCGAGGCGGCACGGACATGAGCATCGCGGGCCCCAAGGTCGCCGTCGTCGGCTATCCCAACGTCGGCAAGTCCTCGCTGGTCAACCGACTCAGCGAGTCGCGGATCGCCGTCGTCCACGAGGCGCCCGGCATCACGCGCGACCGCAACGAGGTCCCGTGCGAGTGGAACGGCCGCCAGTTCACGCTGATCGACACCGGCGGCATGGACTTCTTCGACGAGGACCCGATGGCCGGGTCGATCCGCGAGCAGGCCCAGGCCGCGCATGGCCGACGCCGACCTCGCCGTGCTCGTCGTCGACGGCCAGGCCGGCGCGCGGCCCGGCGACGAGGAGCTCGCCGACCTGCTGCGCCGCTGGGACAAGCCGGTGATCGTCGCGGCCAACAAGATCGACTCGGTCAAGGACGTGCCGTCGGCGACCGAGTTCTACAGCCTCGGCCTGGGCGAGCCGGTGGCCGTCAGCGCCACGCAGGGGCTCGGGCACCGGCGACCTGCTGGATCGCGTGGTCGCGCTGCTGCCCGAGGGCGACTTCGAGCCCGAGGACGACGAGACGATCCGCCTCGCGCTGATCGGCCGCCCGAACGTCGGCAAGTCCTCGCTGGTCAACAAGTTCCTGAAGTCCGATCGCGTGATCGTCAGCGATGTCGCGGGCACCACGCGCGACGCGATCGACCTCCCGATGGAGGTCGACGGCCGCCGCGTGATCGTCGTCGACACGGCCGGCATGCGCCGCCAGTCGCAAGGTGTCGGAGTCGGTCGAGTACTACACCACCTTGCGCTCGCAGCGGGCGGTGGAGCGCGCCGACGTCGCGCTGGTCATCTGCGACGCCCACGACGGCGTCACCGCGCAGGACCTGCGGATCGCCGAGCTGTCGATGAAGGCGGGCTGCGCGACCGCGCTGGTCCTCAACAAGTGGGACATCGCCCCGATGGAGGAGGCCGACCTCGACCACGAGCGCGCGCGGGTCAACAACAAGCTGCGGCTGCGCCCGAAGGTCCTGACGGTCTCGGCGCTCAGCGGCCGCAACGTCGAGCGGCTGCTCAAGGAGGCGATCATCCTCGGCGACCGCGTCAAGACGCGCATCCCGACGCCGCAGCTCAACCGCTTCATCGCCGAGGTCGTCCAGGAGCGCCAGCCGCCGGCCAAGCAGGGCTCACCGGCTGCGGCTGCTCTACATGGCGCAGTTCGAGACGCGGCCGCCGCGCTTCGCGATCCAGGTCAACAGCCGCAACCGGGTGACACGCGACTACGCCTACTTCGTCGAGAACCGGCTGCGTGCGCGCTTCGGCATGGACGGGATCCCGCTGATCATCGACTTCAAGGAGCGCAAGCAGCGCGACGACAAGTAACGCCGCCGACCTGCCAATTGGCAATTGTCGGTCGGAAATCACTGTGATTTCTTCTCCCCGCTACTCTTCCTGAACTTCAACAGGCTGTTGACAGCAAAACCACCCGGAGATCTCCCTCCTAATCAAGCCATGAGCTACGCCGACAACGAGTACCTCTTCACCTCGGAGTCGGTGACCGAGGGTCACCCCGACAAGGTCGCCGACCAGATCTCCGACGGCGTCCTGGACGCCGTGCCTCACGCGACGACCCGCTCGTCGCGCGTCGCCTGCGAGACGCTGGTCAACACCGGCCTGGTCGTCGTCTCGGGTGAGATCACGACCGACACCTACGTCGACATCCAGGAGATCGCCCGCGAGACGATCCGCAAGATCGGCTACGTCGACGCCGACCTGGGCTTCAGCGCCGACTCGCGCCGCGGTCCTCAACGCGATCGACAAGCAGTCGGCCGACATCGCCCAGGGCGTCGACAAGGCCGACGAGGCCCGCACCGACGGCTCGACCGACGAGCTCGACATCGCCGGCGCCGGCGACCAGGGCATGATGTTCGGCTACGCCTCCAACGAGACGGCCGAACCTGATGCCGCTGCCGATCACGCTCGCCCACCAGCTGGCCGAGCGCCTGGCCGCGGTCCGCAAGGACGGCACGCTGGACTACCTGCGCCCCGACGGCAAGACCCAGGTCTCGGTCCGCTACGTCGACGGCAAGCCGGTCGCGATCGAGAAGCTGCTGATCTCGACCCAGCACGCCGAGCGGCGCCACGCGCCAGCAGATCACCGACGACCTCTGGGAGCACGTCGTCCTGCCGGTCCTGCCGACCGACCTGTACGACGCCGACACGCTGCGCAAGGAGTTCCTGGTCAACCCGACCGGGCGCTTCGTCATCGGCGGCCCCGTCGGCGACGCGGGCCTGACCGGCCGCAAGATCATCGTCGACACCTACGGCGGCATCGCCCGCCACGGCGGCGGCGCGTTCTCCGGCAAGGACCCGTCGAAGGTCGACCGCTCGGCCGCCTACGCGGCGCGCTGGGTCGCCAAGAACGTCGTCGCCGCCGGCCTCGCCGACCGCGCCGAGGTCCAGGTCGCCTACGCGATCGGCGTCGCGCACCCGGTCGTCGTGATGGTCGAGACGTTCGGCACCGAGAAGATCGGCCGCGGCAAGATCGCCGAGCTCGTCGACGAGCACTTCGACCTGCGCCCCGGCGCGTTCCGCGAGGCGCTGGACCTCCACCGCCCGATCTACCAGAAGACCGCCGCCTACGGCCACTTCGGCCGCGACGACGCCGACTTCACCTGGGAGCGCACCGACAAGGCCGCCGCGCTGGCCGAGGCCGCCGGCCTCGCCGTGCCGGCCACGGCCTAGCACCCGACTCACAGCACCTGCCCGGCGTGGGGCGGCCTTCGGGCCGCCCTTCGGCGTTAAGGGGCTAGAGCGCCTCCTGGTCGCCGCGCCGCTCGGCGACCGTGCGCTCGATGCGCTGCGCACGATCCACGGCGGCGACGATCCCGGCGGGGTTGGCGACGCCGCGGAACGTGAAGTCCGAGTCGTCGGTGCCGGCGGTGTCGAAGTCGACGGCGCCGACGCGCAGGAGGCGGTCGAAGAACGACTGGCTCGGTGTTGACGTTCTGGACGCGGTCGATGCTGGTCTGCTGGACGTGCTTGGACAGGATCCCCGTGCGGATGTTGCAGCCGCTCGGTGCTGATGACGTAGCGCGTCGCCATGCGCTTGACGAGGCCGACGACGATCACCAGCGCCATGACGATCGCGAACGCGAGGACGCCGACGCGCGGTCGAGACGGCGAACAGCAGGATCGCGCCGATGACGAGCGCGACCACCAGGCCCTTGAGGTAGAAGCTCAGCACGCCGCGCCACGACGGGTGGCCTTCGAAGACGATCTCTTCACCGGGATGGAGGTCCATGGTCTGCTCAGCCTATCCTCGACGGCCCCGGTGCCTGCGCCCATCGTCCAGGTCGAGCCGCTGACGACGGCCCGCGCGCTGCGCGGGCCGTTCGACTACCTGCGGCCCGAGGGCGTCGACGTCGGATCGCTGCTGGAGGTGCCGTTCGGGCACCAGCGGCTGACCGCGGTCGTCACCGGGCTGGCCGAGGAGTCCGAGCACGAGGCTCGTCGCGCCGCTGCGCGTGCTGCCCGACGCGCTGCCCGCCGATCTCGTCGACCTCGGGCTGTGGATGGCCGCGAGTACTCCTCGACGCCCGCGCGGGCGCTGTCGCTGATGCTGCCGCCGCGCGGCGCGCGCGAGAAGCTCGCAGCTGTGGGCGCAGCGCACCGACGAGGGCGAGGCGGTCGCTGCTGGGCTCCGACCAGTCGCCCGGCGGGACGGCCACGCGGCTGACCGGCAAGCAGCTCGCGCTGCTGCAGCGACTGCCGCGCTTCGCCGGCGACCGACCTCGGGGCGCTGCGGCGCCTCGAGGCGCGCGGGCTGGTCGCCGATCGGGCCGCGCGGGCGCCGGCGGCGCCCGCAGCACCACGCGGTCGGCGCGCGCAAGCCGCGCGCCGGCGCTGACGCCCGACCAGCAGGCGGCGCTGGACGCCGTCCTCGGCCGAGCATCGGCGCGGATCCCGCCGGCGCAGCTGCTGCTGCACGGCGTCACCGGCTCGGGCAAGACCGAGGTCTACCTGCGCGCCGCCGCCGAGACGCTGGCCCAGGGGCGCGGCGTGCTCGTCCTCGTCCCCGAGATCGGGCTGACGCCGCAGATGGTCGACCGCTTCGTCACGCGCTTCGGCGACACCGTCGCGGTCCTGCACTCCAAGCTCGGCGCCGGCGAGCGCTACGACGAGTGGCGGCGCCTGCGCAGCGGCGAGGCGCGCGTCTGCGTCGGGCCGCGCACCGCGGTCTTCGCGCCGATCGCCCGACCTCGGGCTGGTCGTCGTCGACGAGGAGCACGACGGCTCCTACAAGCACGAGGGCGACCCGCGCTACGACGCCCGGCTGGTCGCCGCAGCGGCGCGCCGGCCAGCACGGCGCGGTGCTGGTCGTGCGGCAGCGCGACGCCGCGGCCCGGAGTCGGTCCACGCGCTGCGGCGGATCCGGCTGCCGCGGCGCGTCGACGGCGCGCCGCTGCCGCCGGTGGAGATCGTCGACCTGCAAGGCCGCCGCCGGCGCCGTGCACCCGCGCACGCACGAGGCGCTGATCGACGCCGCGCAAGGCGATCGTGCTGCTCAACCGCCGCGGCTGGTCGAACTTCCTCACCTGCCGCTCCTGCGGGCGGGTGTGGGAGTGCCCCGACTGCGACGTGGCGCTGGTCCTGCACCGCGCCCAGGGCGCCGTCGCCTGCCACCACTGCGGCCACCGCGAGCGGATCCCGAGCACGCTGCCCGGACTGCGGCTCGGTGTCGATCGCCCGCCACGGCGACGGGCACCGAGCGCCTGGAGCACGAGCTCGCCGTCGCTCGGGCAAGCCCGTCTTCCGGCTCGACGCCGACATCCGCGACGCGGGCGCCGTGCTCAGCGCCTTCGAGCGGCGCCGAGCGCGCGATCCTCGTCGGCACGCAGATGGTCGCCAAGGGCCACGACTTCCCCGACGTCGACCTCGGCGTCGTGCTCGACGCCGACTCGACGCTGCGCTTCCCGGACTTCCGCGCCGAGGAGCGCACGTTCGCGCTCGTCACCCAGCTCGCGGGCCGCGCGGGGCGGGGCGGCGCACGGCCGCGTGCTCGTGCAGACGATCGACCCGACCGCGACGCGCCATCGTCCACGCCGCGCGCCACGACACCGACGGCTTCCTGGCCGAGCGAGCTGGAGCGCCGCGCGGCGCTGCGCTACCCGCCGTTCTCGACGCTGATCCGGATCGTCTGCGCCGTCGGAGGCCGCCGGCGCGGCGCACGCTGGCCGCGCACCGACGATCCAGGCGCGCCTGCCCGGCTCGCTCGGGCCCGGCGCCGCTCTTCCGGCTGCGCGGCCAGGAGCGCAGCCAGGTCGTCGTCAAGGCCGCCGAGCGCCGCAGCAGCGATCGACCAGGTCGACGCCGCCGTCCGCGAGGTCAGCGGCGCCAAGGCCCACAAGGCCGTCGCCTTCAGCGTCGACGTCGACCCGCAGTAGCGCACGCGGCGGCCCGGCGCCGCGCCGGCTAGCATCCGGGCCGTGGCCGAGCACCACGAAGAGCTCGACGAGGCCCCGGAGCCCGCGACCACCCTGGATCCCGAGACGCGCGGCGCGACGCCGCGCGGCGCTCGAGCACGTCCGCAAGTTCGGCGACCCGGTGCTGCGCACCAAGGCGCGCGCCGTCGATCGCTTCGACGACGAGCTGCGCGACGAGATCGCCGGATGGGCGCTGCTGATGCACGACGCCTACGGGATCGGCCTCGCGGCCACCCAGGTCGGCATCCTGCACCGCGTGCTCGTCTACCGCGTCGAGCCCGACAGCCCGGTCAACGCGCTGGTCAACCCCGAGATCGAGTGGTCCACCAAGGACAAGGAGTTCGCCGAGGAGGGCTGCCTGAGCCTGCCCGCCGTCCACGTCGACGTCGAGCGCCCCGTCCACGTCCGGGTCACGCGCCCAGGACGAGGACGGCGAGGCGATCCTGGTCGAGGCATCGGGGCTCGAGGCACGGGTCATCCAGCACGAGATGGACCATCTCGACGGCGTGCTGATCCTCGACCGCACGCCGCGCGACCAGCGCAAGGAGGCGATGCGCGCCCTGCGCGCCGCC
This sequence comes from uncultured Conexibacteraceae bacterium, assembly GCA_963731005.1. GTDB lineage: Bacteria > Actinomycetota > Thermoleophilia > Solirubrobacterales > Solirubrobacteraceae > Baekduia. Next base: position 205,373 of record CAVSTZ010000001.1, read on the forward strand.
CTCGAAGCGGCAGAGCAAGACGACGCCGCCTAGTGCGCGTCGTCTATCTCGGCACCTCCGACTTCGCCGCCGGCGTGCTGGCGGCCTTGGCCGAGCGGTCCGCTACCGGCCGACGCTCGTCGTCACCCGGCCCGACGCCAAGCAGGGCCGCGGGCGCAAGCTCGGCCCGCCGCCGGTCGCGGTCGCGGCGCGCGAGCTCGGCATCGAGATCATCCAGCCCGCGTCGGTCAACGACGAGGAGACCAGCGCGCGGATCGCGGCGGCGACGCCCGACGCGGTGATCCTGTGCGCGTTCGGCGCGCTGGTCAAGGAGCCGCTGCTGACCGACCACGACATCCTCAACGTCCACCCGTCGCTGCTGCCGCGCTGGCGCGGCGCCGCGCCGGTCGAGCGGGCGATGATGGCCGGCGACGCGCAGACCGGCGTCTCGATCATGCGCCTGGTCGCCGAGCTGGACGCCGGACCCGTCTACGCCCAGCAGCGCCGAGCCGATCCTGCCGACCGACGACTACGCGCTCGCTCTCGGCGCGGCTCCAGGACATCTCGGTCGACGCTGCTGGAGCGGGTGCTCGAGACGCGCCCCGCGCCCGAGCCCCAGCCCGAGGACGGCGTCACCTACGCCGAGAAGCTGACCGCTGAGGATCGCACGCTGGATCTCACGCGCCCGCCGGAGGAGAACGTGCGGATCGTCCGCGCGCTGCACCCGCACATCGGCGCGCGGATCGCGCTTGCCGTCGGGTGACTTCCTCGGCGTCCAGGAGGCGAGCGATCAACCTCGACGGCACCCTGGAGCTGGTCACCGTCCAGCCCGCGGGCGGCCGGTCGATGGCCTACGCGGAGTACCTGCGCGGCCATCCGCCGGCGTTGTGAGCGCGGTGCCCGCCATCGGACATCGAGGCGCGTCGGCGTTCTCCTAGTCTAGGAGCGGTGCCCGCCAGCCCCGCCCGTCGCACCGCGCTGACCGTCCTGCGGCGCGTGGAGGAGCAGGGCGCGTACGCCGATCGCGCGCTGCACGGCGAGGCTCGCGACCTCGACCCGCGCGACCGCGCGCTCGCCAAGCGGCTCGTCTTCGGCACCGTCCAGCGGCGGGCGACGCTCGACTGGATCATCGCCCGCCACGTCGACCGCCGGCTGGACCCGCCGGTCCGCGCCGCGCTGCTGCTCGGGCTCTACCAGCTGCTCTACACCGACGTCCCGGCCCACGCCGCGGTCGGCGAGTCCGTCGAGCTGGCCAAGCCGAGCCCCGGGCGCCAAGCTCGTCAACGCGGTCCTGCGCAAGGTCCAGCGCGAAGGCGTGGAGCTGCCGGCCGACGACACGCCCGAGGGCGCCGCGATCCGCCACTCGCACCCCGAGTGGCTCGACGCGGCTGTGGTGGGACTGGCTCGGCGCGCACGAGACCCGCGCGCTGCTGGCCGCCGACAACGAGCCCGCCGAGCTGGCGCTGCGCATCAACCCGCTGGCCGAGCTCGACGTCGGCGACTGCCCGGGCCGTCGCGAGGACGACGCGCTGGTCATCGACGGCGCCGCTCGACGTGCTCGCCCATCCGCTCTATGCGGCAGGGCGCGATCATGCCGCAGTCGCGCGCCTCGCCAGCGCGTCGCGCGCGCCGTCGACCCGCAGCCCGGCGAGCGCGTCCTCGACCTCTGCGCCGCGCCCGGCGGCAAGACCACGCACCTCGCCGCGCTGATGGGCGACGGGGGCGAGATCGTCGCCGTCGAGCGCCACCCGCGGCGCGCCCAGGCGCTGGCGGCCCAGGCGCAGCGGATGCACGCGACGAGCGTGCGCGTCCAGGTCGCCGACGCCAAGGAGATCACGCCCGAGGCGCTCGGCGGCCGCTTCGACCGCGTGCTCGTCGACCCGCCGTGCAGCGGCCTCGGCACGCTGCGCATCGCACCCCGACCTGCGCTGGCGCGCGACGCCGGAGTCGATCGAGGCGCTGCGCATCGAGCAGGAGGCAATCGTCGCGGCGGCCCGCGGCGCGCTGGCGCCCGGCGGCCGCTCGTCTACTCGACCTGCACGCTGTCGCCGCGCGAGGAGATCGTCGACGGGCGAGATCGTTCGGACCTTGCCGCACCGCGACCGGACCGACGGCTTCTATATTGCCGTCGCGATGGTGAGTGGACCGCCCGGGTGAGCAGGACGCATGAGTGAGCCGGTCAGGGCTGACGTGCCCCGGCTGCGGCGAGCCGTGGCTGCGGCCGACCACGCTGGCCGGCCGCTACCGCTGCGTCTACTGCCTGCACCGCTTCGAGCTGCGCTCGGTCTGCCCCGACTGCGGCGAGCACTCGCACGATCGTGCGCATGTCCTCGACCGCCACGACCGTCTGCAATCACTGCGGCGGCTCGATGCTGATCGAAGTCTGACCCTCTAGGGTCCGCTCCGAAGCCATGTCTCTGAAGCCCCGCCGCATCGCCCCGACCATCCTCGCCGCCGACTTCGCCCGCCTCGGCGCGCAGGTCGCCGAGGTCGTCGACGCCGGCGCGACCGTCATCCACGTCGACGTCATGGACGGCCACTTCGTGCCGCCGCTGTCGATGGGCCCGCAGGTCCGTCAGCGCGCTGCGTCGACCTCGGCCTCGACGGCGTCGAGCTCGACGTCCACCTGATGATCGAGCGCGCCCGAGCGCCACGTCGCCGACTTCGCCAAGGCCGGCGCGCGACACCATCACCATCCACGCCGAGGCCACGCCGCACGTGCACTACGTCGTGCAGCCGATCCGCGAGCCGGCTGCACCGCCGGGCGTCGCGGTCTGCCCCGGCGACGCCGCCGGCGATGCTTCGCGGAGCTCGACGTCGACCTCGCGCTCTGCATGACCGTCAACCCCGGTTGGGGCGGCCAGACGTTCATCGCCTCCTCGACCGGAGCAAGATCGCTCGACTGCGCAGCATGCTCGGCCGATGGCGTCGAGCTCGAGGTCGACGGCGGCATCGACGTCAGCACCGCCGGCGCCGCGGCCGCGGCGGGCGCCACGCTGTTCGTCGCCGGCACCGCGCGTCTTCGGCGCGGCCGACCCGGCCCAGGCCTACCGCGACATCGCCGCCGCGGCCGGGGTGTAGCCAGCCGTAGATACTCGGCCCTGCGCAGGGCCGATCATTGTGAACAAGCCCGTGAGCACGAAGGTCCTCATCGTCGACGACCACCCGACCTTTCGGGCGACCGCTCGCCTCCTGCTGGAGAGCGAGGGGTTCGACGTCATCGGCGAGGCGCCCGACGGGCTGAGCGCCATCGCGGCCGCGGGGGAGCTGCATCCCGACCTGGTGCTGCTGGACGTCAACCTCCCGGACCTCGACGGCTTCGACGTCGCGGCGCGCATCACCAGCGTGCTCGGCGCGCCCGCCGTGGTCCTGACCTCCAGCCGCGACAGCTCGGACTTCGGACCGCTCGTGCACCGCAGCGGCGCCCGCGGGTTCGTCCCGAAGGGCGAGCTCTCCGGCGCGGCCTCACCGAACTGATCCGATGAGCCCATTGCGGGCCGCGCTGATCGCGCTGTTCGCAGCCTCGGTCGCCATGGCCGCGGTGATGGTGGCGCTCGTCGTCTCCAGCGACCACGAGAGCACCAAGGAGCTGGCGGCGACGCTCGGCCCGTTCATCGGCCTGAGCTTCTGCGGCACCGGCGTCTTCGCCTGGCTGCGCCGGCCGCACAACCGCTTCGGCGCGCTGATGACCGGCGTCGGCTTCGCCTGGTTCCTGCTCGGCGCTGACCGAGGCCAACGACCCGTGGGTCTACACGCTCGGCGTCTACCTCGCGCCGCTCTACCTCGTCCTGGTCGGGCACATGCTGCTCGCCTTCCCGTCCGGCCGGCTGGAGACGACCGCGGCGCGCACGCTGATCGTCATCGGCTACCTCGACGCGCTGCTGGTCCAGCTCCCGTACTTCTTCGCTCAACGGCGACATCTCCGGCACCGACCACGCGCCGGCCAACGCGTGGGGCATCATCGACAACCCCGACAGCGCGCAGGTCTTCGCGACCGTGGCGCAGTTGGTCGCCGTCGCGCTGATCTTCTGGATGGCGATCCTGCTGTTTCAGAAGCGCAAGGTCGCCACGCCGCCGCAGCGGCGCGCGATGGCGCCGGTGCTGTGGACCGGCGTCGCGCTGATGGGCACGCTGGCGGTCGCGAGCCTCGAGCACCTCGTCGACGCCTCGAACGCTGACCGTCGCGGGCCCGAGCGTCGCGTCGCAGGTCGTCTTCGCCGCCGTTGCCGTGGGCGTTCGTCATCGGCCTGCTGCGCACGCGCTACAGCCGGGCGGGCGCGGTCGGCGATCTCGTCGAGCGTCTCAACGCCCAGGGCGTGGAGGGCGAGTCGCTGCGCGACGCGCTGGCCGACGCGCTCGGCGACCGCTCGCTGACGCTGGCGTTCTGGTCGCGCGGCTCGGAGCGCTACGTCGACGCCCACGGCCGGCCCGTCGACCTGCCGCCGGCGACGTCGCGCTCGCGCGCGGTCACCGAGATCGAGCGCGAGTCGGTGCCGGTCGCGGCGATCGTCCACGACGCAGCGCTGCTCGACGAGCCCGGCCTCGTGCGCGCGGCGGGCGCCGCCGCCGCGCTGGCGCTGGAGAACGAGCGCCTGGAGGCCGAGCTGCAAGGCGCGCGTCGCCGAGCTGCAGGTCTCGCGCGCCAAGGTCGTCGAGGTCGGCATGGCCGAGCGCCGGCGCGCTGGAGCGCAACCTGCACGACGGCGCCCAGCAGCGGCTCGTCGCGCTCTCGCTGCAGCTCGGCTGGCCCAGACGCAAGCTGCGCGACGATCCCGACCGTCGCCGAGCGCGATCCTCGACGGCGCGCGCGCCGAGCTGACGTCCGCGCTGGAGGAGCTGCGCGAGCTGGCGCGCGGCATCCACCCGGCGGTCCTGACCGACCGCGGCCTGGCCGCCGGCGCTCGAGGCGCTCGCCGTCCCGCGCGCCGCTCCCGGTCGAGGTCGACGAGGTGCCCGAGCGAGCGGCTGCCGAGCCGGTCGAGGCCGTGGCGTACTTCGTGGTCGCCGAGGCGCTGACCAACGTGGCCAAGTACGCCGACGCCGAGTATGCGACGGTCGCGCGTCCGGCGAGACAATGGCTACGCAGTGGTGGAGATCGACGACGACGGCGTCGGCGGCGCGGACCCGACCGCAGGCTCAGGCCTGCGCGGTCTCGCCGACCGGGTCGGCCGCCCTCGACGGATCGCTGGAGGTCGACTCCCCGCCCGGGTCGGGCACAACTGTCGAGCGAGATCCCGTATGGATCCCGATGCGCCGTAGTCGTCGTCGCCGAGGACTCCGTGCTGCTGCGCGAGGGACTCGCGCGCGCTGCTCGAGGACACGGACTTCGACGTCGTCGGCCCAGGCCGGCGACGCCGAGGACCTGCTGCGCAAGGTCGGCGCCCACAAGCCCGACGTCGGCGTGATCGACGTCCGCATGCCGCCGACGCACACCGACGAGGGGCTGCGGCCGCGCTGGAGATCCGCGCCGAGCTTCCCGGACACGGGCGTGCTCGTGCTACGCCAGTACGTCGAGGAGACCTACGCGCTCGAGCTGCTGTCGGAGTCGCCGAGAGCATCGGCTACCTGCTCAAGGACCGCGTCGCCGACGTGGACACGCTTCACCGACGCCGTGCGCCGCGTGGCGGGAGGGCGGCAGCGCGCTGGACCCCGAGGTCGTCGCGCTGCTGCTCGGCCGCCGCCGCCGCGAGGACCCGCTGGAGGGTCTGACGCCGCGCGAGCGCGAGGTGCTCGGGCTGATGGCCGAGGGCCGCTCCAACGCCGCGATCGCCGAGGCGCTGGTCGTCACCGAGCGCGCGGTCGAGAAGCACGTCACGTCGATCTTCTCCAAGCTCGACCTGCCGCCCACGGTCGACGACCACCGCCGCGTGCTGGCGGTGCTGGCGTACCTGCGCTCACAGCTAGTCCCTGTGACATCCCCTAGGGGGTAAGCGGGGGACAGCCGTACCCTCGGCAATTGGCTGCTCTGGCGAGGGTTCTGGCATGACCCATCGTCTCGACGGCGGACCTGCGCCGTACCTACGGCGAGGGCGAGCACCGCCGTCACGCGCTCGCCGGCGTCACGCGTCGACTTCCCCGCCGGGGCCGTTCACGGCGATCATGGGCCCGTCGGGCTCCGGCAAGTCGACGCTGATGCACCTCCTCGCCGGGCTCGACCGGCCGACCTCGGGCTCCGTCGGTGATCGACGGCGTCGAGCTCACGACGCTCGACGACAAGGGGCTGACCCAGCTGCGTCGCGACCGCGTCGGCTTCGTCTTCCAGGCCTTCAACCTGGTGCCGGTGCTGACGCGCGGGAGAACATCACGCTGCCGCTGTCGATCGCCGGCCGCGAGCCCGACGAGGCGTGGGTCGACCAGCTGATCGACACCGTCGGCCTGCGCGACCGCCTCACCCACCGCCCGAGCGAGCTCTCCGGCGGCCAGCAGCAGCGCGTCGCCGTGGCGCGCGCGCTGGCCAGCCGCCCGGCGGTGGTCTTCGCCGACGAGCCGACCGGCAACCTCGACTCGCACGCCTCGAGGAGATCCTGCAGCTGCTGCGCCGCTCGGTCGACGAGTTCGGCCAGACGGTCATCATGGTCACCCACGACGAGGACGCCGCCGCCTACGCGGACCGGCTGCTCGTCCTGCGCGACGGCCAGGTCGTCGAGGACCGCGCCACCACCCGGACCGCGTCCCCGGCGTCGGTCTAGCACCCCTCTCCTCCTCGAAAAGCTCTCCCCGAACCCATGCGCAAGATCGCCATCCGTGGCCTGCTCGCCCGCAAGGTCCGCCTCGCCCTGACGGCCTTCGCCGTCGCGCTCGGCGTGACGCTGATCGCCGGCACCTACATCTTCACCGACACCATCAACAAGTCGTTCGACAACATCTTCGTCCAGTCCAACAAGGGCACCGACGTGGCGTTGTCGCCCAACAACGACCTCTCGGGCGACGAGGATCCGCCGCCGATCCCGGGTTCGGTCCTGCAGAAGGTCCAGCAGGTCGATGGCGTCGCCCAGGCCGAGGGCTCGGTGTTCAGCGCCGGCGGCTCGTTCCGCAAGGCCGACGGCTCCAAGCTGAAGGGCAAGGGCTTCAACGCGATCGCCGGCGCGCACGACGTCCAGCGCTTCGAGTCCTTCGCGCCGACCGACGGCCACCTGCCGCAGACGGCCGACGAGGTCGCGATCCCCAAGGGGACCGCCGACGACCAACGACTTCAAGGTCGGCGACAAGATCGAGATCGCCGACGAGGCGCCCAAGAAGCTCTACACGATCTCGGGCATCGTGACGATCTCGGGCGTCGACTCCTTCGGCGGCGGCGTGATCGCGGTGCTGACGCTGCCCGAGGCCCAGCGCATGACCGGACACGGTGACGCCTACGACGAGATCGAGGTCGCCGGCAAGCCGGGCGTCACGCCCGAGCAGCTGCGCGCGCGGATCGCGGCGGTCGCACCCCGGGGCGTCGAGGTCCGCACCGGCCAGCAGCAGGCCGAGAAGCAGACCAAGGACATCCACGACGACTTCCTCAACGGTCTGCGGACGATCGCTGCTGGCCTTCGCCGGGATCTCGCTGTTCGTCGGCGCGTTCCTGATCTTCAACACGTTCTCGATCACGGTCGCCCAGCGCACCCGCGAGTTCGCGCTGCTGCGCGTGCTCGGCGCCAAGCGCAGGCAGGTCCTGCGCTCGGTCCTGGCCGAGGGGCTGACGATCGGCCTGGTCGGCTCGGCGGTCGGGCTCGGGCTCGGCGTGCTGGTCGCCGGTGGCCTGCGCGCGCTGTTCAAGGCCTTCGGCGCCGACCTGCCGTCGACGGGCACGGTCATCGAGACCCGCACGATCGTCGTCTCGCTGGTCGTCGGCACGGTCGTCACGCTGATCTCGGCGATCGCCCCGGCGATCCGGGCGACGCGCGTCCCGCCGCTGGCCGCGCTGCGCGAGGGCCTCAGCAACGAGCGCAAGCGCTCGCGCTGGTCGACGCCGCTGGCGCTCGTCGTCACGGTCGGCGGACTGGTGGTCATGGGGCTGGGCCTGTTCGCTCTCGCTCAAGCCCAACGCGGCGCTGTCGCTGGTGGGGCTGGGCGCGGTGCTGACGTTCCTCGGCGTGGCGTTCCTGAGCCCGCGGCTGGTGGGGCCGATCGCCGATTTCGTCGGTGCGCCGTTCGAGCGGTTTCGCGGCGTCACCGGGCGCATCGCCCGCGAGAACACCGTGCGCCAGCCCGGCCGCACGGCGGTGACGGCGGCGGCGCTGATGATCGGCGTCGCGCTGGTGACCTTCGCCTCGGTCTTCGCGGGCAGCGCGAAGTCGACGTTCCGCGACGCGGTGACCAACGGCTCCAAGGCCCAGGCGGTCATCCAGAACACCGACGGCTTCAGCTCGTTCACGCCCCAAGCGGCCAAGTCGGTCTCGCAGCTGCCCGGCGTCAAGGACGTCGCGTCGGTGCGCTTCGGCGAGGCCAAGCTCGACGGCAAGAAGCAGGGCGTCACCGGCATCGACCAGGCGACGTTCGCCGATCTCTACCACCAGGGCTGGAAGCAGGGCAGCGACGCGACGCTCCAGCAGCTCGGCCCGGGCACGGTGATCGTCGGCAAGAAGTACGCCGAGGACAACGCCACCAAGGTCGGCGACGTGCTGACCCTCAAGACCAGCCTGATGCCCGCGCTGCCGTTGAAGGTGATCGGGATCTCCTATGACAAGGGCGGGCTGACGGGGAACCTGACGGTCGCCAACAGCGTGCTCGAGAAGGACTTCGGGTTTCGCAAGGACGGCTTCGTGCTCGTCGGCTACGACGGCTCGAAGCCCGACAAGGTGGTCAAGAGCGAGATCGACAAGCTGCTCGACCAGCGCTACCCCGAGGCCGAGGCCAAGACCAACGCGGAGTTCATCGACTCGCAGGCCAAGCAGATCGACCAGGTGCTGTACCTGATCTACGCGCTGCTGGCGATGGCGATCATCGTGTCGCTGTTCGGGATCGTGAACACATTGGTGCTCTCGATCGCCGAGCGGACGCGCGAGATCGGCCTGCTGCGGGCGATCGGCATGTCGCGCCGTCAGGTGCGGCGGATGATCCGCTACGAGGCGATCATCACCGCCCAGATCGGCGCGGTGATCGGGCTGGTGCTCGGCATCGTCCTCTCGATCCTCGTCACGCGGGCGATCGACGACTTCCAGTTGTCGATCCCGATCCTCACGCTGATCCTGCTGCTGATCGCCACGGCCATCGCCGGCGTCTTCGCGGCGATCCTCCCGGCCCGCCGCGCCGCACGCCTGGATGTGCTCGAGTCGCTGGCCTACGAGTAGGCCGGCGAGCCAAGAGCACGCACAAGCTCCGGGGCGGCGAGCCGAACTCGTCGCCCCGGCCGCATGTCCGGGCCCGTACTGTTGGGCGCCGTGCCGCCTCTCGGTGAGATCTATCGTCGCGGGCAGCGAGGCTGGCCGTCGCGCTTCGTGCTCGTGCAGCTTCCGAACGCCCCGCTGTGGGTCGGGCTGGGTGGCGGCGTCCTGGCCGGCGTCACCGACGACGGGACCGTTCACGACGTGGCCCGCGTCGTCGCCACCGTGGGCCTCGTCGTATGGGCGGCGATGGAGCTGCTGCAAGGCGTCAACTGGTTTCGCCGCGCGCTCGGCGCGGGGTTCCTGGTGTACTTGATCGTGTCGCGGCTGCTCTAGCGAGCGCCGATGAGGCCTACAGCACGCCCTTGGCCGCGTCGCCGACCGGCACGGGCGTGGTGAAGGTGATCGTCGGCGGCGCGGCCAGCAGCGGGCCCAGGGCGCCGAAGAGCGCCTTGAGGTGCGGCGTGTCGCCGTGCTCCGTCAGTGCCTCGGGCGTGGCCCACTTCTCGATGATCACCAAGCGCGTCGGCTCGTCACGGTCGCGGTGCAGCGCGTAGGCGATGCAGCCGTCCTCGCCGTGCGTGGCCTCGATGGCGGTCGTGATGGCGGCCAGCGCCTCGTCCTGGGACTCGGGCTTGACCTGGACGGTGGCGGCGACGACGACCTGCGCGGTGGGGCTCATGGTCAGGAGCCTACGAGGACCCCGTCTGTCGCGTGGGGCGCGTCGGCCACCGGCTCGGTCTCGGCCGCGCCACGGCGCAGGAACAGCCAGACGCCGAAGGCCACACCGGTCAGCGTGAAGACCGCCCAGGGGATGCCCTGGCCGATCTGGGCGGCGATGGGGGCGGGGCAGGCGTCGGCGACGGCCCAGCCGACGCCGAACACCAGGCTGCCGACGATGTGGCGCCGCCGGATCTCGTCGCGCCCGTAGGAGAGCCGCTCGCCGGTGAGCAGCGCCGCGCGCTCACGGCGCGCCAGCAGCGCCAGGCCGAGCGAGGCGGTCGCCACAGCCGAGGCGAACATCAAGAAGAGGTAGGACTGCTCGAGCAGCAGCGCGTGGCGGATGATCTCGGGGGACGCCATCCCGCTCCAGCTGATGACGATCCCGAACACGACGCCGATGGCGCCGCCGGCCAAGACCTTCATCTAGATCACCGCCTCGATCAGGAAGCTCACGCCGATCGCCGTGGAGAAGAACGTGGCGGTCGCCGCCAGACTCGCGGGGGAAAGCAGCGATGTCCCCGACAGGCCGTTGCCCGACGTGCAGCCCCCGGCGGCTTTCGCGCCGTAGCCGATCAGGACACCGGCGCCGAGCAGCAGGAACGGGATCGCGATTCGCTCGCTGCCGGCGAACGTGTCGGTCATCCAGCCGTAGCCGTGGAAGCCGGGGCCGCCGGCGGCCAGCGCGAAGACGGTCCCGCCGAGCGCCACGCCGATCGCAAACCAGCCGCGCCAGTCGAAGCGCACGCTGCCGCGGCTCAGCTTGCCGACCAGCTCCGAGAAGCCGCCGGTGACGCCGAGGCGGGCGTTGAAGAGGATCCGGCAGGCGACGACGCAGAGGCCGAGCACGGGTCCCGCGATGTACCAAGCCAGTTGGGGGTGCTCCATGACACCGAGGATAGCTTCTCGACTGATTCGGTGGACAAGCCGAAGCGGTTAGGGTGCCGCGCATGGCCAAGGTCAAGCTGCATCGCTGCTCGTGGACGTTCCTGCACACCGAGATCGACGCCTGCTGGCGGGTGCAGAAGGCACTCGACGAGCAGGGCGTCGAGTACGAGGTCGTCAAGCACGGCTTCGGCAAGGGCAAGCGCCCGTCCGTCGAGGATCTCAGCGGCCAGAGCAAGCTGCCGGTCCTCGAGCTCCAGGACGGTGAGGTCTATCGCGAGGAGTCCAAGGAGATGGCCGCGCGCGTCCGCGCGGGGCACATCTAGCCGGTACGCGCTTCAGCCGTCGGTCGATGCCGCCGCCGGGCGGCGGTACAGCACGTACAACAACCCGCACAGCAGGGCTGCTGCGCCCGCGTAGCCGGCTTCGGCGCGCACGAGCTCGTCGTTGACGACCGGCAGCACCATCCACACCACGAACACCGCTGCCGCCGACAGCCAGCATGCCGCCGCCTGGTGGGCGCGGCCGCGGGCCAGCGCGGCCTGGTTGAGCGTTCCGGCCGTGAGGTGCAGCCCCATGCCCACCGCGATCACGGCCAGCCCGACGCGGCCGTAGTCGGTGTCTGACGGAAACAGCACGTCCATCACGAACGGCCCGATCGCCAAGAGCCCGATCGCCACCGCGCCCGCGAAGCCCGCGATGGCCAGGATCGTCGTCCGGATCGCGCGCGCGAACGCCTCGTGGCCCTCGGTCGCCTCCAGCCCCGCCAGATGTGGCAGCAACGACGTCTGCACGGCCTGGAAGAGCTGCAGCGGCGCGCGCGCGATCAGCAGCGCGCTGAAGACGACGCCGGCCTTGGTCGAGTCCGCCACCAGCAGCACCGCGGCGTTCAGCAACGTCTGCTCGGCGAGCTGGATCGCCGCGACCGAGCCCGCGAAGCCCGCGCTCTCGCGCATCGCGCCGCGGTCGCGCTGCGTGGCATCCGGGGCGAGGTCAGGCACTGCCGCCTCGTGCCGTCGCAGCGCCCACGGAATCACCATCAGCGACGCCAGCGGCGCCGCCACGATGCCCAACGCCACCGCGGTCTCGCCGCTCGCCAGGCCCACGGCCACCGCCACCGGGAAGCAGAACCGCGACAGCGACTCGAACAGCACCAGCGCGCCGTAGAGCCCGAACCACTGATGGCCCGCCAGATAGCCACGGGCGAAGTACGAGGCCGCGTAGGCCATCGTCGCGGCGATCAAGATCCAGTACAACGCCGACTCGCCGTCGAACAGCCCGTCCTCGATCGGCCCGTGCAGGGCGAACGCGACGACCAGGAACACCGCCGCGAACGACGCCTGGATCGTCGCCGGCACCCGCAGCGAATGCCCGCCTTCGATGCCCCGCGCACGACGGTCGGCGATCGTCCGCGACAGCAACTGCTCGACCGGCCGGTAGATCACCGACATCGTCACGAACAGCACCGACCACAGCAGCGAGACGCGCCCGTAGGCGTCGTCGTCCAGCACGTGGCTGGCGACCGAGAAGTAGGCGAACGTGAAGAGCCCGGTCGCCGCGATTCCGATGCTGAGCAGGCGCGCGCCGGACCCGTAGGACCGCTCGCCGCCCGTCGCGCCGGCGTCGCCCTCGGCGGACGCCGGCAGATCCTGCGCGCTAGCTCCCAACGCGGACGAGGAGCATCGTCCACGGGAACGGCGAGCGCGCCTCGACGACGGTTCCGTGCCGTCCCAGCAGCTCGGTGAAGCTGCGCTTGGACCAGTGGTTCAGGTGACCGGGCGTGTTGCCCAGGTCCTTCCAGATAGGCGCCGCGGGCCATGTTCAGCCCGCGCCACAGCGGCTCGCGCGGCACGGAGACCAGCAGCCACTTCGAGGCGCAGCGCGCCATCTCGGAGACCGTGTGCTCGGGGTCGGGGACGTGCTCGAGCACCTCGATCGCCGTGGCGACCTCGAACTCGTCGTCGGCGAAGGGGAGGTTCTCGGCCTTCATCACCACGTACTGCAGGCACGGGTGCCGGCGGCCTTTCCAGGCCTCGTGCAACTGCGGGTCGTCGAGGTCCAGCCCGACGATCCGCTCCATGCCCGGCGTCTGGGCCCACTGGTGGGTGAGCACGCCCTCGCCGCAGCCGACGTCGAGCAGCGTGGTGGGCGCCGCCTTGGCGTACAACTCCTCCAGCGTGCCCTCGAAGCGCGCCATCAGCCGCTTGACGACCGGGTTGGTCGAGCCGTACTTGTCGTACGTGTTGCCGGTGACCGTGCCTTCGTGGTCGACGGTGACGGTGGGGGGCGTCATAGCTTGAGAGCCTCTCGTTCCTCGGTGCGGCCGGCCTGCGCGCCGGTCGTGGCGGCCTGGCCCGTCTCGGTCGCTCCGGGCTCGTAGTGGGACGGCGGGACCTTGAGCTGCAGCTCGATGCGGCGCACGCGCTCGAAGATCCGCTGGGACATGATGCGCTGGCTGTAGAGCAGGTCGCCGATGATGCCGAGCGTCCCGACCACGACGGCTGCGTTGAACAGCACCGCGCCGAAGATCAGCGACTGGACGTGCCCGGCGCCCTCGCCGTCGATGTAGGCGACGACGAACCGCACGAACGGGATCAGCGCCAGGACGAACAGGAAGGTCGCCATGTAGGTGAAGACCTTCAGCGGCTCGTACTGCGTGTAGATGCGCGCGATCGCCACGGCGTTGCGCCGGACGTAGGAGCTCATCGACGGGAAGAGGCGCGATTCGCGCGTCTTCGGGTTGGTCCCGATCGCGACGTGGTCGGTGGCGACCAGCAGCTTGCCCGCCTGGATGATCGTCTCCAGGGTGTAGGTGTACTTCGAGACGACCGCCATCTGGATCGCGGCCTCGCGGTTGTAGGCGCGAAAGCCCGAGGTCGTGTCGGGCACGTCGGTGTCCGACGCCTGGCGCACGACCCACGAGCCGAGCCTTCTGCAGCCGCTTCTTGAGCGGCGAGAAGTGCTCGATCGAGTCGGTCTCGCGGTCGCCGACGACCATGTCGGCGCTGCCGGCGAGGATCGGCGCGACCAGCTTGTGGATGTCGTGGCCGCTGTACTGGTTGTCGGCGTCGGTGTTGACGACGACGTCGGCGCCGAGCTTCAGGGAGGCGTCGAGCCCGGCCTGGAACGCCGGCCGCGAGGCCCTTGTTGTTCGTGAGCTTGACGATGTGGTGCACGCCGTTGGCGCGCGCGACCTCGATCGTGCGGTCGGTCGAGCCGTCGTCGATGACCAGCACTTCGATCGCGTCGAAGCCCGGGATCTCACGGGGGAGGTCTGCCAGCGTCGCCGGCAGCGTCTCCTCCTCGTTGAGGCAGGGGATCTGGATGATGAGCTTCATGAGAAGAGGGGTGGGGACGGCGCGCGAAGGGAGGGATGCGTGCCGTACACTCGCGGGCCCAGTATCTCAGAGGTTCGGGACGTTCGTCGTCGCACGCAACACCTCCTAACCCGGGCCACTGGACCTCGACCCCGTATGGAGAGCGCGACGCTCACCTCGCCGCGCGGCAAGCCCGGCCTGCTCGGGCGGCTGCGCGCCGTGCCGGAACGCACCTTGGCGCGTGCGGGCTTCGCGCTGCTCTGCGTCGGGGCGGCCATCGGGTACCTGGTCTACCCGACCTATCCCAACTACGACTCGGCCTACTCGCTGATCTGGGGGCGCGAGCTGTTGGACGGCGCGCTGCCGTCCTTCGACGCCTACCGTGCGCCGACCGAGCATCCGCTGGCCGTCGCCTTCGCCGCGGTGCTCTCGCCACTGGGCGAGGCGGCGCCGCGAATCTGGCTGGCCTTCACGGTCCTGGCCTTCTGCGTCCTGGTCGCGGGCGTCTACCGCCTGGGCCGCGCGGCGTTCACGCCGTGGGTCGGTGCCGTGGCGGCGCTGCTGGTCCTCAGCCGCCTGGACTACGCCTTCCTGGCCGCGCGCGGCTACGTCGACGTGCCCTACCTGGCGATGGTCGCCTGGGCTGCGGCGCTGGAGACCGAGAAACCGCGTCGCGGCGGGGCCGTCTGGGTCCTGCTGACCCTCGCCGGCCTCCTGCGCCCCGAGGCCTGGATCCTGCTCGGCGCCTACTGGCTGTGGTGTCGCCCGAGCGTCAAGACCGACGCTGATCGCCGCGATCGCGCCCGTGCTCTGGGCGCTGACCGACCTGCTGGCCACCGGCGACGCGCTCTTCTCGCTGCGCCACACCAGCTCGCTGGCCAACGACCTGCAGCGCACCAAGCCGGCGTCCGAGGCGCCGGGCTTCGCGCTGCACTCGCTGACCGGGACGCTGAAGTGGCCGGTCCTGCTCGGTGCGCTCCTGGGCGTCGGCCTGGCGCTCGCCTTCGCCCGGCGCCGGGCGGCCGTGCTGCTGGCGCTGACCGCATCGGGCCTGGTCACCTTCGGCGCGATCGCCGCCGCCGGCCTGTCGGTCATCGACCGCTATCTCGCCGTCAGCGCGCTCGGGCTGCTGGTCTTCGCGGGTTTTGCGATCGCGGGCTTCACGGTGCTGCCCGAGCGCCACCGCGCGCGCCGTCCCTGGATCGCCGCCGCGGCGATCGTCGCCCTCGGGGGCGCCGCGTTCACGGCCACGCATCTTCATCCTGGGTACATCGACCGCGAGCTCACCACCCGCCGCGAGCTGCGCCAGGAGCTTGCGCGCCTCGTCACGACGCCGGCCTTCGCGCTGGCCAACCGCTGCGGGCCCGTCACGGTCCCCAACCACAAGCTGATCCCCGACACGCGCTGGGTCCTGCACGCCGACGCCGACGAGGTCCTGGCCCGCAGCAGCCTGCCGGACTTCGGCCAACGCGAGCGCGGCGTGCAGGTGTTCGTGACGGGTCCGACGATGCTCACCAACTCGACCTACGGTTCGTTCGTCCCCGGCTCCCGCGACGATGCACGGATCCAGGTGCCCGGCCCAGGACTCCGCCTCATCGACCGCAGTGCCCATTTCCTCGCGTATGCCAGCTGCTGAGACCGCGGTGCGCGGCGATCGCGACCGCCTGCTCAAGCGCGTCGCCGGCCTCCCGTGGCCGGCGTTGGCGCTGCTCGCGCTGGCCGTCGCCACCTTCGTCGGCTTCCTCGTCTACCCGACCTATCCCAACTACGACAGCTACTACTCGCTGCTCTGGGGCCGTGAGATCCTGCACGGTCACCTGCCGAGCTTCGACGAGTACCGCTCGCCGACCGAGCATCCCTTGGCCGTCGTCTTCGGCGCCGCCCTGTCGGTGCTGGGGCGCCATGGCGACCGGGTCATGGTCTTCTTCACCGAGGCGTCGTTCGTCGTGCTCTGCGCCGGGATCTACCGGCTGGGACGCCTGGCCTTCACGCCGCTGGTCGGCCTCGCCGCGGCCGGGATCCTGTGCACGCGCTTTGACTTCCCGTTCCTGGCCGCGCGGGCCTACATCGACATCCCGTACCTGGCGTTCGTCATCTGGGCGGCGGCCTTCGAGCTGGCGCGCCCGCGCCGCGGCGGGATCGTCTGGGTGCTGCTGGCGTGCGCCGGCCTGCTGCGCCCGGAGGCGTGGCTGATCATCGGGCTGTACTTCCTGTGGATGTGCTCCGGGGAGATCGGGGCGGGTGCGGCCGATTCCGACACGCGCGAGCGCCTGATCCGCTGGGCCCGCTACGCCGCCTGGGCCGCGGTCGGCCCCGTCGTCTGGGTGCTCACCGACTTCGTCGTCACCGGCCATCCGTTCTTCTCGCTGCAGCACACCAGCGGCCTGGCCGAGGAGCTGGGGCGCACCAAGGGCCTCTCCGAGGTCCCGACGGCGACCAAGAAGTTCTTCCTCAGCCTGGCCAAGGCGCCGGTCCTCTACGCGGGCATCGCGGGCTTCGTGGCCGCCGTCTGGCTGGCGCCGCGACGGGCGCTGATGCCCACGGCGCTGTGGCTGATCGGGACCGGCACCTTCGTCCTGGTCGGCGTCGCGGGCCTGTCGGTCATCGACCGCTACCTGTTGGTTCCGACCCTGATGGTGATGGTCTTCGCCGCCGTCGCGCTGGCGGGCTGGACGATGCTGCGCGAGGGCCTGCTGATCCGCAGGCTGTGGGCGCTCGCGGCGGCCGTGATCGTCATCTACGGCATCGCGTTCACCGCCACCCGGGTCAGCTTCCACAACTTCGACGGCGAGCTGAAGCTGCGCGGCAACTCGCACCGCTCGCTGGTGGACCTGCTCGACCGGTCCTCCGTGCGCGCCGCGCGCCGCTGCGGGCCGGTCTCGACGCCCAACCACAAGCTGGTGCCCGACGCGCGCTGGATCCTCGGCGCCTCGGCGAGCGGCGTCGTCCCGCGCGCCGACGACACCGAGGCGCGGCGGATCACCAAGGGCGTCTCGATCTTCGTCGTCGACCGCGGCGCGCTGCTGCGCCAGGCGCTGGTCGCCGACACCGACGACCCGTTCGACAACGTGCCGCTGCCGGGCTTCCGGCGCCTGGCGTTCACCGACTATTACGCCGCGTATGTCCGTTGTTGAGGAGGACGTGACCGCCTTCGCGCATGACGATGCGCCCGTCACCGAGGACGCCGCCCGCAGGGCGGTGGCGCGGGCGCGGCGGCGTGAGCGCCTGCGCTGGGCGCCGGCCGTGCTCCTGCTGCTCGTCGTCAGCTTCGCGCTGCGCGTCTGGGGCGCCAAGCAGGGCCTGCCCTACGCCTACAACGCGGACGAGAACGCGCACTTCGTGCCGAAGGCCATCGGCCTCTTCGGCCACGGCCTGAACCCGCACTACTTCGTCAACCCGCCGGCCTACACGTACCTGCTGCACGTCGTCTTCGCCGTCTGGTTCGGCGGCCGCGAGGGCGTGTCGAACTCCTATGCCGCCGACCCGACCGACGTCTTCTTCGTCGCGCGGATCGTCGCGGCCGCCTGCGGGACGATCGCCGTCTGGCTGCTCTACCTGGCGGGCACGAAGCTGTTCGTCGACCGCCGCGTCGGCTTCCTGGCCGCCGGCCTGCTCGGCGTCGGCTTCCTGCCGGTCTTCTACTCGCACCTGGCGCTCAACGACGTCCCGACGCTCGCGCCGATCTGCCTGGCGCTCTACGGCACGGCGGGCATCGTGCGCCAGGGGCGGTTGGTCGACTTCCTGCTCGCCGGCGCGGGCCTCGGCCTGGCCTGCGCGACCAAGTACACCGGCGGGATCGCGCTGCTGCCGATCGTCGCGGCGGCCGCCGGCTGGCTCGGCGGCCGGCGGCGACTGCGCGCCTCGACGGTCATCGCCGGCCTCGCGATCACCGCCTTCGCCGCGCTCGTCGTCTTCGTCATCTTCAACCCCTATGCGTTGCTGGACTTCACCGGTTTCCGCGACGGCCTGCAGCACCAGACCTCGGTCGCCGACGACGCGCTGGGCAAGCTCGGCCTCACCGAGGACAACGGGCTGGCCTACTACCTCTGGACATTGACCTGGGGCCTGGGCTGGGTCCCGGCCATCGCGGCCGCCGTCGGCGTGGTCCTGGTCGTCCGCGACAACTGGCGGATCGCCGCCGTGCTGGTCCCGGCGCCGCTGCTGTTCCTGCTGTTCATGGGCACCCAGGAGCGCTTCTTCGGCCGCTGGCTGATGCCGGTCTTCCCGATGATCTGCCTGCTGTCGGCCTACGCCGTGCTGCGGGTCATCGGGCTCGTCGGGCGCCGCCGGCCCGTGCTCGTCCCGACGCTGCTGGTGCTCGCCACCGCCGCGCTCTGCGGGCAGGGGCTGATCGCCTCGCTGCACAGCGGACAGGTGCTGTCGCGACCCGACACGCGCAACATGGCCCGCGCGTGGCTGGTCGCCCACGTGCCGCCCAAGACCAAGATCGTCGTCGAGCCCGTCGTCCCCGACGGCTGGGCCCAGGACATCGGCGACCCGTCGCCGCTGACCAGCAACGGCAACCGCTGGGTCAAGTTCCCGACGAGCCGCTCGAACATCGCCAACGACGGCTCGGAGATCACGGGCCCGGGGCGGATCGTCAACATCGAGGACTACGAGCGCACGCTCTACCCGCGCCTGGTCGACCGCTACGAGGAGCAGGGCTACTGCTGGGTCGTGGTCGGGTCGACCCAACGTGGTCGCGCCGAGGTCGAGCCCGAGGCCGTCCCGCGCGCGCTGGCCTACTACCACGAGCTGGAGCGCCGCGCCGACACCGCCTACGTCGCCTCGCCCTACCGGCGCGGCGCCGATCGCGTCGACTTCAACTTCGACTGGTCGTTCGACTTCTACCCGCTGGCCTACCACCGGCCCGGCCCGATCATGTGGATCTACCACCTCCGCGGCGGGTCATGCGCGAGCAGCTAGCGCGCGTCTGCGCCCTATCCTCCTGAAGCGGTGCAGCGAACCGAGAACGACCACGACCACCTGTCGCGCGCGATCGAGATCGCGACGCGCGGCCGTGGCCGCGTCCACCCGAACCCCGTCGTGGGCGCCGTGGTGGTCAAGGACGGCACGGTGCTGGGGGAGGGCTGGCATGCCGAGTACGGCGGTCCGCACGCCGAGGTCAACGCGATCGCCGACTGCAACGGCGCCGACCTCACGGGCGCGACGATCTACGTGTCGCTGGAGCCGTGCTGCCACCAGGGCAAGACCGGCGCCGTGCACGGAGGCGATCGTCGCCGCCGGCATCACCCGCGTCGTCGTGGCCACCGACGACCCGACCGAGAAGGCATCGGGCCGCGGCCTCGGCATCCTGCGCGACGAGGGCGTGACCGTCGACGTCGCCGGCGGCGAGCTCGCCGCCCGCGCGCGGCTCTCCAACCAGGCCTTCCGCAAGCACGCCCGCAGCGGCCGCCCGTGGGTGCTCTTCAAGTCCGCGATGACGCTCGACGGCAAGGTCGCCACGCGCACCGGCGACTCCAAGTGGATCTCCTCGGAGTCCAGCCGCGCGCTCGCGCACCGCTGGCGCGCGTCGGTCGACGCAGTCGTCGTCGGCATCGGCACCGCCCTGGCCGACGACCCGCAGCTGACCGCGCGGATCGAGGATCCCGACCCGACCGTCCCGCCGCTGCGCCAGCCGCGCCGCGTCGTCTTCGACGCGACCGGCAGGCTGCCGCTGGACTCCCAGCTCGTCCAGCAGGCGCCCGAGATCCCGCTGACCGTCGTCGTCTCGCGCGCCGCGCCGCGCAGCGCCGCCGACGCGCTGCAGAACGCGGGCGCCGACGTCATCGTCGCCACCGGCGAGCACGAGCCCGCCCGCGTGCGCTCGGCCCTCGACCAGCTCGGCGAGGCCGGCATCCACGCCGTCTTGCTGGAGGGTGGCCCGCACCTGGCCGGCGCGTTCCTGGACGCGGGCGAGATCGACGAGGTCCGCCTCTTCCTCGCGCCGCTGCTGCTGGGCGGCAGCAAGGCCCGCGACCCGCTGGAGGGCGAGGGCGTGGAGAAGATCTCCGAGGCGCTGCGGGCGCTCACGCTCGACTGCGAGCGCGTCGCCGACGACGTCTTGATCAGCGCACGGCTGCGGGAGTGGTGAATGTTCACCGGACTTGTTGAAGATCTTGGCACCGTCGTGGCGGTCGACCGCAACGACGGTGGTGCGGTGCTGACCGTCGCTTCCCGCCTGGCGCCGCAGATCGGCGAGGGCGACAGCGTCGCGGTCAACGGCGTCTGCCTGACCGCGACGGCGATCGAGGGCGACCGCTTCGGCTTCGACGTCATGTTGGAGTCCTTGCGCCGCTCGTCGCTGGGCGCGATCGACGCGGGCTCACAGGTCAACCTGGAGCTGGCCCTGCGCGCCGACGCGCGCCTGGGCGGCCACATCATGCAGGGCCACGTCGACGGCGTCGGCACGGTCGCCGCGCTGCGCGACGAGGGCTTCTCGCGGATCGTCACGATCGACGCGGACTCAGCGCTGCTGCGCTACGTGGTCGAGAAGGGCTCGATCGCCGTCGACGGCGTGAGCCTCACGGTCTCGCGGGTCGACGACACGTCGTTCGACGTGTCCTTGATCCCGGAGACGCTGGAGCGGACCAACTTGGGCGCCACCACGGTGGGGCGCACCATCAATCTGGAGGTTGACGTGGTCGCCAAGTACGTGGAGAAGCTCGTCGGCGGAGGCGCGCGCGCATGAAGGTCGAGCCGCAGGCCACCCGCGACGACATCCGGTTCGCGACGATCGAGGAGGCGCTGGAGGACATCGCCGCCGGCAAGATGATCGTCGTCGTCGACGACGAGGATCGCGAGAACGAGGGCGACGTCGTGATGGCGGCGGAGTTCACCACCGCCGACGACATCAACTTCATGACGCGCCAGGCGGGCGGCTGGATCTGCCTGACGCTGACGCCCGAGCGCTGCGACGAGCTCGGTCTCGAGTTGATGTCCTTGAAGAACGAGTCCGCGCACGAGACGCCGTTCACCGTGACGATCGAGGCGCGCGAGGGCGTGACCACGGGCATCTCGACCGCCGACCAGGCGACGACGATCCGCACCGCGGTCGACCCGGCCAAGGGCAAGGCCGACATCGTGGTCCCCGGCCACGTCCATCCGCTCAAGGCCCGCAGCGGCGGCGTGCTGGAGCGCACGGGCCACACCGAGGCCTCGGTGGACCTCGCACGCCTGGCGGGCTGCACGCCGGCCGGCGTCATCTGCGAGGTCCAGAACGAGGACGGCTCGATGGCGCGCGTCGGCGATCTGGCCGCCTACTGCCACAAGCACGGCTTCAAGATGATCACGATCGCCGATCTGATCGCCTACCGGCGCCGCCACGACAAGCTCGTCGAGCGTGTCGTGTCGACGACGATGCCGACCGGCTTCGGCGACTTCACGGTCGTCGGCTACCGCTCGCTGGTCGACGAGAAGCACCACGTCGCGATGGTCAAGGGCGAGCCGGCGGGCAAGGAGGACGTGCTGGTCCGCGTGCACTCCGAGTGCCTGACCGGCGACGTCTTCCACTCGCTGCGCTGCGATTGTGGTGAGCAGCTGGAGTCGGCGCTGTCGATGATCGAGGCCGAAGGCGAGGGCGTCCTGCTGTACCTCGCCCAAGAGGGTCGTGGCATCGGCCTGCTCAACAAGCTCAAGGCCTACAAGCTGCAGGAGGAGGGCTATGACACCGTCGACGCCAACCTCAAGCTCGGCCTGCCGGCGGACCTGCGCGACTACGGCATCGGCGCTCAGATCCTGGCCGACCTCGGCCTGACGTCGATCCGGATCCTGACCAACAACCCCAAGAAGATCCGCGGGTTGGAGGGCTACGGCCTGCGCGTCAGCGATCAGGTGCCGATCGCCCACGCGCCCAACAAGCACAACGAGGCCTACCTGCGGACCAAGGCCGAGCGGATGGGCCACACGCTCCATCACCAGGGTCTGGCGCTCGACGAGGAGATGCTCCACGACGAGCACCTCAGCGACACCAAGCGCGACGCGGAGGCATCGTCGTGAAGGTCGCGATCGTCGTCGCGCGGTTCTACGAGGAACTCGCCGACCGCCTGACCGCCGGCGCGCGCGGCACGCTGGCCGAGGCCGGCGTGACCGACATCGACGAGTTCGCGGTGCCGGGCGCCTACGAGCTGCCGCTGGCCGCCAAGTACGCCGCCGAGTCGGGCCGCTATGCCGCCGTCGTCTGCCTCGGCGCGGTGATCCGCGGGGAGACGACGCACTACGACTACGTCTGCGGCGAGTCCGCGCGGGGCATCCAGGACGTGCAGTTGGCCACGGGCGTGCCGTGCTCGTTCGGCGTGCTGACGGTCAACAACCTCGACCAGGCGCTGGCGCGATCGGGTGGCGACAAGCGCGACTCGGGCCGCCACGCGGCCGAGGCGGTCCTGGCGCTGATGAAGATCAAGGCCCAGTTGGCGGATGCAGCTGTCCTGCCGGCCGGCTGACGCTCGGCGCGACGGCGGTCCCAACCGCCGCTAGGCTCGCATCGTGAGCTTGGAAGTCATCGCGATCGCGCTGACGCTCGTCGTCCACTTCCTCGGGGCGATCGTGCTCATCTGGGCGATCGTCGGCGACGAGGAGATCGACTGGCGCGGCACGCTGTGGCCGCGCGACGACGACGGCGGAGGCGGCGGGCCGGGCTTCGAGCCACCCCGCGGCCCCGACGGTGGTCCCGGCGGCGACATGCTCGCCCCGCCGCTGCCCGACGCCGCGCCGTCGCCCATCCGCCTGCGCGAGCCCGGCCGCATCGCCGATGGTCATCCGCGGCCCACGCGCCGTCCGGCCCATGCGCCGCAGCGCACCCCGGTGCACGAGCCGGTCGGCCGCTGACCTGTCGGCGGGGCGGGCACGACCTACGGCGGCTGACCGTCACCGGCCGGTGTGCCCGGAGCCGGTCGGGGTCTGAGGCTCGACCGCGATCGCGGCCCAGGCACCGTCGGCGATCAGGTCGGCGGTGTCGGGGTCGTCGAGGTCGATCGTGCCCCTGGCTGCGTGCTGGGCGACGGTCGCCGGCTGGTTCATGCAGCCGACGACCAGCGCGCTCAGCACGCGGACGGGGCCGGGCTTGACCGTCCCGTCCGCTTGGCCTTCTCGGACGAGACGGTCGACGATCCTGATGGGGTAGGGGAAGTCGGCCGGCAGGGCGGAGAGGAACTGCTGTTGGTGGCCGAGCACGAACCGGTGCGCGGTCGGGTCGCCGCGGCGGGCCTGCAGCGCGGCGTGGACGAGGCCCTTGACGCGCTCTCGGGTCGAGCGCCCGGGGTCGTCGGCGACGGTTTGCAGGGAGGCCGCGTAGCGGCGCATGTGGGTGGCGAAGAGCGCGAGGCCGACCGCCTCCTTGGAGGGGTGGTGGCGATAGAGCGCGGCCTCGCTGACGCCGGCGCGCTGGGCGATGTGGCGTACGCGCGTCGCGTCGTAGCCGCGCTCGGCGAAGCAGGCCAGCGCGGCGTCGAGGATCTCGGCCTCGCGGCTGGGGCGCGGCACCGGCTACAGCGTGTCGGTCTCCCGCAGCCGTCGCGCCGACTGGGGGTCGTGGCTGGGGAGGTAGACGGTCGGGGTCGCCTCGGCGTGCGCGAGGATCGTCTTCATGGTGGCGATCGCGACGTCGTCCTTGGGGCTGACGCCATCGACACGGAGCTCTTGGAGCTGGGCCTGGTCGTAGGCGCTGTCACCGCCGAGCAGGACGTGGTGGTCGGGCTGCAGGACGAGGATCGCCATGTGGCCGAGGGTGTGGCCGGGCGCCGGGACGGCGACGACGCGACCGTCAGCGGTGAGGGCCTTGGAGGTGGTGAAGGCGCCGAGCGGCGGACCGTCGAGGCTGATCGGCCGCGGGTCGAAGCTCGGCGGCAGCGGCTGGCGGGCGACGGCGCGCTGGAGGCGGCCCATGGGCGAGTGGGCGACCGCGATCTCGCGCTGGTTGGCGAGGACGGTGGCGCCGGGGACGTGGGGGAGGCCGTTGCTGTGGTCGCCGTGGATGTGGGTCAGGACCACGGTCTTGACGTCGGCGGGCGCGAAGCCCGCGGCCTCCAGCCGGCGGTCGAGCTCGTCCTCGCGGGTGACGTGGAACTCGGCGAAGGTCGCGCTGCGCGCTCTGTGGGTCTCGCCGGCGTCGACGAGCATCAGTCCCTCGGGGTGCTCGATCAGCCAGGCGTGGATGGGGAGCAGTTCGCCCATCGGGCCCTTGCGCAGGATCCTCGCGCGGCGTCGCAGCCCGGTGCCCTCGCCGCGGTGCATCTTGTCGTGGATGCGGACGTGGCCGGTCGTGAGGGGGTGGATGGTGATGGCGTCAGGCATGGCGCGGCCTCGCTTCGGGCAAAGTGAATGTTCGCTTACTTTCCCGTGAGGGACCGGCGTTGTCAAGCGCCGGTGGGCCTCGGACGGCCGCACCGCCCTGTCGTCACGCTCCCGCTACACTCCCCGGCCGAATGTCGAAGGTTTGCCACAGCTGCGGGCGCGGTCCCGCTTTCGGACAGAGCCGCAGCCACTCAATGCGCGCTACCAAGCGCCGTTTCGATCCGAACCTCCAGAAGGTCCGGATCTTCGTGGGCGCCGCTCCGCGACGTGTGTACGTCTGCACGCGCTGCCTCAAGGCCGGCAAGGTCACCAAGGCCGCTTAGCGGAGGCGAGCGCCTCAGCGCTCTGCCGGCCGCCCGACGCGCTACGGTCGCACCGTGTCCGATCCGAGTCTCGTCCGCTTCCGCGTGGCGGTCCAAGGCGCGCTCGCGCACCTCGAGTCGCGCCGCCAGGAGATCAACGATCTCAACGTCTTCCCCGTCGCCGATGGCGACACGGGCGACAACATGGCGCTCACGCTCCAGGCGGTCCTCGCCGAGCTCGATCGTCTGGCCTTGCTGCACGATCGCTCGATCGACGAGATCGGTCGCGACGAGATCGTCGAGACGGTCGCCCGTGCCGCCTTGCTCGGCGCGCGGGGCAACAGCGGCGTCATCCTCTCCCAGCTGATCCGCGGCGCCGCCGAGGAGCTGGTCTCGCGCCCCGGCGAGCTGGTCGATCCCGTCCTGCTCGGCGCCGCCTTCGCGACTGCCGCCCAAAGGGCCTACGCCTCCGTGCGCGAGCCCGCCGAGGGCACGATGCTCACGGTGATGCGCGACATGGCGACCTCGATCGCCCATGACCTCGCGCACCTGCCCGAGGATCAGCGCCGTCTCGCGGCCGCCGCTGCGCCCGAGCAGCAGAACCTGCTGATCGCCGCCGCGCTGGAGCGCGCGATCGTCGCGGGCGAGGCATCGGTCCAGCGCGGTCCCGAGCTGTTGCCCGCCCTGCGCGAGGCCGGTGTCGTCGACGCCGGCGGCTACGGCGTCATCATCATCTTCGCCGGGATCGTCGCCGCCCTGAAGGGCACCGACGCGCCCGAGCTCGACCATTACGCGCCCGCGCGGATCACCCATCCCGAGCACGCGAGCGAGACTTACCGCTACTGCACCAACTTCGCCGTCACCGGTCAGGGGTTGGAAACATCGCGCTACGTGCCCGCGTTGGAGGAGATCGGCGACTCGGTCCTGGTCGTCGGCGACCACGCGACGTTGAAGGTCCACGTCCACACCGACGATCCCGAGCAGGCGACGCTCGTCTTCGACGGCGCCGGTGAGGTCTCGCGCCTGGACGTCGCCGACATGCACGCCCAGGTCATCGAGCGCGAGGCGCGCCTGAGCGCGGTTGCCACCAACGGTCATGGCAACGGCAACGGCACGGGCGCGCCCAACGGCGGCGCCACCGCGGTGGCCGACGCCCAGCACCAGCAGGCCTGCGGTGCGCTGGCCGTCGCCACCGGCACCGGCCTCGTCGCGCTCTTCGAGAGCCTCGGCGCGCGCGTGCTCGACGGCGGGCCGACGCTCAACCCCTCCACGATGGAGATCCTCGCCGGCATCCACGACGTGCCGGCCGAGGAGGTCGTCGTGCTGCCCAACAGCGCCAACGTCTTCATGGCCGCCGAGCGCGCCGCCGAGCTGTCGGAGAAGGTCGTGCGCGTCGTGCCGTCGCGCTCCCAGCAGGCCGGTCTGTCGGCCGCCTTCGCGCTCAACGCCGAGCGCGGCGCCGGCGAGAACGCCGACGCGATGCAGGCGGCGCTGGACGCCGTGCGCACCGGCGGCGTCGCGCCCGCCGCGCGCCAGGACCCCGACGGCCGCTTCGCGGTCGGTGACGCCGTCGGCTACGTCGGCGAGGAGCTCGTCGCCTGGGGTGATCCGCGCGCCACGCTGGCGGCCGTCCTGGGGCAGTTGTCGGCGGACGCAGAGCTGGTGACCTGCATCGAGGGCGAGGGCGCCCCGCTCGACGATGCCGCGGTCGCGGCCCTGGCCCCCGCCGGCGTGGAGCTCGAGCTCGAGGACGGCGGCCAGCCGTCCTGGTGGTGGCTGCTCGCGGCCGAGTAGCCCGGGACCGCCGCCGTGCCACCCCCAGCCGCCCGCGACGCGCCGCCCGCCTTCGGTCCGGGCCTGACGCCGCCGCTCGCCTTCGCGCAGGCGCGTGAGCTGACGGCAGAAGACCTGTGGCGGTCGCCCGCCCGCACGCCGCGCCCCTCGCGTCTGCGCGAGCCGCTGAGCATCAAGCCGCCGACCGCCGCGGCCGCCGCCGAGTCGATCGGCCTGGAGACCGTCGGCGATCTCCTCGCCCACCTGCCGCGTGCGACCGGCGAGGCGCGGACGGTCGCCGAGCTGGCGCTCGACGAGACCGCCACGGTCATCGTCGAGGTCCGGTCCATCACCTCACGGCCGGTGCGCCGGCGCGGCATGAAGCCGCTGGTCGAGGCGACCGTCACCGACGGCACCGGGATCATGAAGGCCACGTTCTTCAACCAGCCGTGGCTCTCGGCCCAGTACCCGGTCGGCACGCGGCTGATGCTGGCCGGCAAATACCAGGGCAACGGGCGCTTCCGGGTCAATGCCCATGCCAAGACCGACGCGGTCGTGGCGATCGGCGACGAGGCCGGGGTGGCGGGCCAGTATCCGGCGACCAAGGGCATCAGCTCGACGCAACTGCTCGCGCTCGTCCAGCAGCACCGCCACGCCGTCTTCGACGTCATCGACCCGCTGCCGACCGCGCTGCGCCAAGGCCTTCAGCTTCCCGACCGACCTACCGCACTTGCCGCCGCGCACTTCGGCGACCACGAAGGTGGCCGGCGGCGCCTGGCCTTCGACGAGCTGCTGATCGACCAGATCGTGCAGCTGCGCCTGCGCCACGAGCGCCGCGCCGATGTGCGCGCCGCGCCGCTGGCCGAGCCGCCGACGATCACCGCCGCCTGGCGCGCCGAGACGCTGCCGTTCACGCCGACGGGCGATCAGGACATCGCGATGGCCGACGTCGACGCCGACCTCGCTCGCGCCCGCCCGATGCAGCGGCTGCTGATGGGGGAGGTCGGCTCCGGCAAGACCGTCGTCGCGCTGCACGCGATGCTGCGCGCCGTCGAGCACGGCGGCCAGGCCGCGCTGATGGCCCCGACCGAGACGCTGGCCGACCAGCACTTCGCGACCATCCAGGCGCTGATGCCGGGCTCGTTGCTGACCGCGGCGCTGCTGACCGGCTCGACCACCGCCGCCCGGCGCCGCGAGATCCTCGCCCGCCTGGCCACCGGCGAGCTGCAGCTGATCGTCGGCACGCACGCGCTGATCGAGGATCCCGTGATCTTCCAGAACCTGACCGTCGCGGTCGTCGACGAGCAGCACCGCTTCGGCGTCCGTCAGCGCGCCGCGCTGGACGCCAAGGCGCCGGACGGATTCGTGCCGCACCTGCTGCACATGACCGCGACGCCGATCCCGCGCACGCTCAGGCTCGCCAACTTCGGCGCGCTCGACGTCACGGCGCTGCGCGAGCTGCCGCGCGGCCGGCAACCGATCGCCACCCACGTCTGCTCGACCGAGGCCGAGCGCCACCGCGCCTATGAGCGCATCCGCGAGGAGCTGCGGGCCGGTCGCCAGGCGTTCGTCGTCTGCCCGCTGGTCAGCGAGTCGGAAGCCCTGAACGCCCGTGCCGCCACCGCGGAGTACGAGCGGCTGAAGACCGGGGAGCTGGTCGACTTCGAGGTCGTCCTGCTGCACGGCCAGATGCGCCCGGCCGAGAAGCAGGCGGCGATGGAGCGCTTCGCCGGCGGCGAGGCGCACGTGCTCGTCGCCACGACCGTCATCGAGGTCGGCATCGACGTCCCCAACGCGACGGTCATGCTCGTCGAGGACGCCGACCGCTACGGCATCTCCCAGTTGCATCAGCTCCGCGGGCGCGTCGGGCGCGGCGAGCACGCGTCGCTGTGCCTGCTCTTCGGACCGCGCGAGTCCGCGCGCCTCAAGGCGCTGGCGATGAACGACGACGGCTTCCGCCTGGCCGAGATCGACCTGGAGCTGCGTGGGGAGGGCGAGCTGACCGGCACCCGGCAATCGGGCCTGGCCCGCTTCCGCTTCGCGCGCCTGCCCGACGACGCGCTGGTCCTGGAATCGGCCTTCGCGACCGCCGAGGCGCTGCTGGAGCGCGACCCCGAGCTGCAGGCCCCCGAGCACGACCTGCTGCGCGCCGAGCTGGAGCGTGCAGAGGCGGCTCCTGTCGCCGCATGAGTACGATCCCGCCCCCGTTGCCCTCCTCCACACCCCAGAACGTATGACCGACGAGAAGCGCATCGCTGTCTGTCCGGGCAGCTATGACCCCATCACCAACGGCCACCTCGACATCATCGGGCGCACGGCCGCGCAGTTCGACGAGGTCGTCGTGGCGGTCGTCAACGTCTCGGTTCGCAAGAACCAGCCGATCTTCTCGATCGAGGAGCGGCTCTCGTTCATCGAGGAGGCGACGGGCCACCTGCCCAACGTCCGCGCGGAGCCGTTCAGCGTCCTCGTGGTGGACTTCGCCCAGGCCATCGGGGCCCGCACGATCGTCAAGGGCCTACGCGCCATCTCGGACTTCGAGTACGAGCTGGAGATGGGTCAGCTCAACCGAATGCAGGCCCCGAACGTCGACACGCTCTACCTCATGGCCAGCCCGCAGTACAGTTTCCTCAGCTCCAGCGGAGTGAAGGAGCTCGCCACATTCGGCGGCGACATCGACAGCCTCGTCCCGGAGCGCGTCGCACGCCGGCTGAAGGAAGAGCTCACCCGATAACGAAAGACGCTTAGCCATGGACGTCCTGGTCCTCATCGACAAGCTCGACGATCTTGTCCACAACGCCAAGAAGGTCCCTCTCACCGACGAGGTGCGGGTGGATCGCGAGCAGATCTACGACATCCTGGATCAGATGCGCGCGACCATCCCTGAGGAGATCAAGCAGGCACGGTGGATCGTCAAGGAACGCCAAGAGATGCTCGCCGAAGCCAAGCGCGAGGCGGAGCGGATCGTCAAGGACGCCGTCCGCAAGCAGGAGGAGCTCGTCTCCGATCAGGAGGTGACGCGCGAAGCAGAGCGCGCCGCCGAGGAGATCGTGGAGGACGCGCGGGCCCGCGAGCGTGAGATCCGTCTCGGCGCCGAGGACTACGCCGACGAGATCCTCAACACGCTCGAGGTCAACCTCTCGAAGTTCATCGCCGCCGTGCGCCGCGGCCGCGAGCGGCTGCAGGGCAAGGAAGAGGAAGACTCCGTCGAAGCTGCGTAGGCCGCTCGGGCGGCCTCAGCGGATCTCTCCGCGCAGGAACCGCCAGGCGCCGATCGCCAGCGGCAGCACGAGCCAGAGCAGGAGGGTCGTGCCGACGCGCGCCCACTCGCGGGCGCTCAGGCTGTGATCGGTCAGCGGCGAGAGCGTCTCGCCCTGGTTGGTCCACTGGGCGAGGCCGTCGAAGCCCAAGAGGTGGGTCGCCGCGGCGTAGGCGATCGTCAGCACGAAGGACGCGACGATCGCGGGCGCCGAGAGCTGGAACGCGGCGCCGAACGCCGCGCCGATCAGCATCGAGATCACGAAGAACACCGCGGTCTGACCCAGCAGCGTCGCGCCGAGCGACCAGGCGTCGTCGCGGCTCGACGGGTTGATCGCCGTGAACAGCAGCGAGAGCGCGAGCACCACGACGAAGGCGGCCAAGGCGAGGACGACGCTGGCCAGCAGCTTGGCGGTCAGGACGCGGCCGCGGTGGGGGACGAGCGTGAACGTGACCTGCGCGGTGCGCTGCGACCACTCCGAGGTGACGAGCAGGATCCCGATCACCGGCAGCAGGACGTTGATCGCCTGCGAGCTGTTGTTGAACACGTCGCCCAGCGTGTGGTCGGCGTCGTTGCCGGCGAAGATCGAGATCGCGGCGACGGCCACGACGAGCAGCACGCCGGCGAGCAACATCCAGAAGCCGGCGCGCGTGTCGTAGGCCTTGCGCAGCTCGACGCGGGTCAGCAGCAGCAGGCCGGGGCGATGGTCGCGCGCGGCGTCGTGGTCGCGGGGCAGGACGGCGGCGGTGCTCATCGGACGGCCTCCGGGTCGGCGTGGACGGGCTCGGTGGGCGCGGTGCTGGTGAGATCGAAGAAGAGCTGCTCGAGGCCGGCGCTCTCCGACGGGCCGAGGTGAGCGAGCGCGACGCCGCCGGCCAGCGCGGCGCGACCCACCTGCTCGGGCTCGGCGTCGACGATCAAGCCGCCGTCGGGATGGACGCGGGCGCTGAGTCCGGCCGTGGCCATCGCGTCCTGGAGCGCGGGGGCGTCGTCGGCGGCACGCACGAGCGTCCCGGCACCGGCCAGCAGCTCCTCGCGCGTGCCCGCCGCGACGATCTTCCCGGCGCCGATGATCAGCAACTGGTCGGCGACCGCCTCGACCTCGTGCAGCAGGTGCGAGGAGAGCAGGACGGTGCCGCCGCCGTCGGCGAAGTCGCGCAGCAGGCCGCGCATCCAGCGCATGCCCTCGGGGTCCAGGCCGTTGGCGGGCTCGTCGAGGATCAGGACCTCGGGATCGCCGATCAGCGCGTTGGCGATGCCCAGGCGCTGGCGCATGCCCAACGAGTAGGCCTTGACCCGCTGGCGCGCGGCGCGCTTCTCCAGGCCGACGCGGTCCAGCAGCTCGGGGACGCGCTTGGGGTCGGCGCCCATCGTCAGGGCCGACAGCGTGAGCGTCTCCTGGCCGCGGCGACCGCCGTGCTGGGCGCTGGCGTCGAGCAGGATGCCGACGCGGCGACCCGGGTTGGGCAGCGCGCGGTAAGGGCCACCGAGGATCTCGGCGTGGCCGGCGTCGGGGTCCGACAACCCGCACAACATGCGCATGGTGGTGGTCTTGCCCGCGCCGTTGGGGCCCAGGAAGCCCGTCACGGTTCCGGGCGCGCAGGCGAAGGTCACGTCGGAGACGACGGCGCGGCCACCGAGGCGCTTGGTGAGGCCATGGGACTCGATCATGGGTTGCAGCATGGTCGGTCGGTCGGACCGGTGCGGCGTTTGCGGGTGCGGATGTCCGCGGCTCAGCCGCGGCAGGTCGTCGAGCCGCCGGTGTCGACGACCTGGCCGGAGGCGTATGTCATCTTGAGGTCGTAGCGCCAGCGGTGATCGTGCGGGCAGTGGGTCGTGGCGAGCCAATCACCGCCCTCGATGTCGGTGGCGAAGGCGTCCAGCGTCACTGGGAGGCCGGCGACGACCTGCAGGGAGCTCGGGATGTCGGCGTGCAGCCGGTAGGACCAGCGCGTCGAGCGCAGCTCGGTGATCGTGCCCGTGACCGCTGCCTGGACGCGGGCCGGATTCTGGATCACGACCCAGAAGTACATCTTGGTCTGGCCGCCGTTGATGATGGTCAGATCGTGGTGCGAGAAGGTGCTGTCGCCGTCGCCGCTGTTGTGATGCCAGAGTTGCCCATGGCCCATGACCGACCCCGGTGGGCACCCGGACGGACCGTGGCTCGTCAGCGTCGCATGGGTGCAGGCGGGGTGCCCGGCGCCGTTGTAGCGCCAGCCCTTGGGAAGCCAGGCGTCGACGGACTGTGGCATCAGCGGGGCGCGATCGTCGGCCGCGGCGATCTTCACACGCGCCCTGATCCGAATGCCTTGGGGATGGCGGGGCGTGCCGGCCTTGTTCGGCGTCACCGCGACGTTGGCGGGGAGGGGGATCGGGGTGACATCCTGCGCGAGCGCGACCGCGGCGAAGACGCCGGCCGCGAGCGTGGCGCCGAAGGCGAGGAGGCCCTGGTTGCTGACGGACACGGTCAGCGACGCTATGCGGCCCCAGGAGGCATTGCAAACGGAAGTGTGCTCGATGCGGAGATCGCAGCGGTCGGCGCACTTGCCGGCTCAGCGCGGCCGCAGGCCGAGCACCAGCCGCTCGACGACGTCGTCGAGCGTCTCGGTGAGCGGCGCGCCGGCGAGCATGCCGTTGCTGGCCAAGGCGACGAGGCCCTGGAGGGCGGCGAAGGCGACGATCGCGACGCGCTCGGGGTCACCCGCGACGACCGCGCCGGCGGCCTGGCCGTCGGCGACCGCAGTCAGCGCGGGGGCGAAGGCGCGCTCGCCGGCCGCGGCCAGCTCGGGCGACGTGTCGTCGGCGTGCTTGGTGGCGAACATCAGCGCGACGAGCGCGGGGTGGCGCGTGGCGAAGGCGACATAGGCGCGGGCGAGGCCGAGCATCCGGGCGTCGAAGCCGTCGCCCGCCGCCGCGACGGCCTCGGTCAGCGCGGTGCCGAGGCGCTCCCAGCCGTCGTGGGCCAGCGCGTCCAGCAGCGCCTGCTTGTCGGCGAAGTGGCGGCGCGGGGCCGCATGGCTGACCCCGACCTCGCGCGCCAGCTCGCGCAGCGACAGGTTCTGGGCGCCGCCGGCCTCCAGCGCCTGCTCGCCGGCGAGCAGCAGCGCCTCGCGGAGGTTGCCGTGGTGGTAGGGGCGCGCGGCGGTCGTCACGGGCACAAGCGTACCGGCGGGAGTAGACGCTGCCAGCATTGTTGTCATTGACACCTTTGTCGGCAGCGACTACATTGCGCCGCATGCCTGCTTCCTCCTCTTGGACCGCCGCCGACCTCCCCGATCTGTCCGGCCGTACCGTCGTCGTGACGGGCGCGTCGAGCGGCCTCGGCGCCGTGACCGCCCGCGAGCTCGCGCGGGCCGGCGCCCATGTCGTCCTCGCCGTCCGCGACACCGCCAAGGGCGAGCGGGTCGCCGCCGCCTTCACGGGGGACTGGGAGGTGCGCGAGCTCGACCTCGCGTCGCTGGCCTCGGTCCGCGCCTTTGTCGCGGGCTGGAGCGGCGATCTCGACATCCTCGTCAACAACGCCGGGATCATGGCCGTGCCGCAGGCCAAGACGGTCGACGGCTTCGAGGCACAGATCGGCACCAACCACCTCGGGCACTTCGCGTTGACCAACCTGTTGTTGGGGCACATCACCGACCGCGTCGTCAGCGTCTCCTCGGGCGCGCACCGGATCGGCAAGCTGCACCTCGACGACCTCAACTGGGAGCGCCGTCGCTACGACCGCTGGCGCGTCTACGGCCAGACCAAGCTGGCCAACCTGCTGTTCACCTCCGAGTTGCAGCGGCGGCTGGCGGCGGCGGGCAGCCCCGTCCGCGCGGTCGCCGCCCACCCGGGCTACGCGAGCACGCACCTGCAGAGCCACACGGGCAGCCGTGTCAACCACCTGCTGGTCAACACGATCGGCAACCGGCTGCTCGCCCAGAGCGAGGAGATGGGCGCGCTGCCGACGCTGTATGCGGCGACCCAGGACATCCCGGGCAACTCCTTCGTCGGTCCGGACGGGTTCCTGGAGCAGCGCGGCCACCCGAAGCTCGTCGGCCGCACGAAGGCGGCGCAGAACGCCGACGACGCGCGCCGGCTGTGGGAGCTGAGCGAGACGTTGACGGGCGTCGGCGCCGGCACCACGGCGACCGCCGCGTAGAACTACAACAAGGTCTGCTGCTCGCCGAACTCGTCCGGCGGGCCGCCGCCGACGAGCGCGGCCTCCAGCTCGTCGGCGAGCGTGGGCACGGGGACCGGGTCCGGGTCCGGGACGGGCGTCGTCTCGCTCAGTTCGATGACGTCGAGCCGCCGCTTGGGCAACGTCGCCCGCGCGATCTCGACCAGGTGGCGGTGGTGGGTGAGGACCAGCACCTGCGTCTGGGTCGCCAGCTCGGCCAGCGCGGCGAGGATCCGCTGCGCGCGCTCGTCGTCGGACTCCAGCAGGACGTCGTCGAAGAGGACCGGCACGGCCTCGGCGGTGGCGACGTGGCGCTCGATCGCGGCCAGGCGCAGGGCGAGGAAGAGCTGCTCGCGGGTGCCGTCGCTCAGCTCTTGGACGCGGCGGCGCGAGCCGTCGGCGGTGATGGCGATCAGGACGTCCTCGTCGCGCTCGTCGACGTCGGTCTCCAGGCGCGCGTAGCGCTCGCAGGTCAGGGCGGGGAAGAGCGCGTTGGCGCGCGCCAGCAGCGGACCCTCGTGGGCGGAGCGGTAGCGGGCGATCGCGTCGCGCAGTACGCGCTGGGCCAGGCGTGCGCGGGCGTAGCGCTCGGCCAGCTCCTGGATCTGGGCCTCCAGGCTCGCCTTGGCCTGCGCGGCCTGTGCCGCCTCCTCGGAGCGCTCCAGGCGCGCGAGCTCGTCGCGGGCGCGGGTCAGCGCCTCGCCGGCCTCGTCGCGCTGCGCCCGGCGCGCGACGGCTTGTGCTTCGAGCTCCTCGACGCGCGCCGGCAGGGCGTCGGCGTCCAACTCGGCGACGGCCGCGGCGACGTCGGCGGCAGGCGCGCCGCCCGCGCGGGCGAGGTCGCCGTCGAGTCCGGCGATCTCGGCGCGCAGCTCCACGGCCCGGATCGCGGCGTCCTCGCGGCGCAGCAGCTCGGCGTCGTCGGTCGCGCCGGCGGCGGCGCGCAGCACCGTGAGCTCCTCCTCGGCCTCGGCGACGATCGCCGCGGCCTCGGCCTGCTCGGCCTCGAGCTCGGCGAGCTCGGCGCTCAGCGCCTCGCGCTCGGCCGCGGCGGCGCGTGCGTCGGTGGCGCGGCGATGCAGGACGGCGGCCGCCGAGGTGGCAGGCTGCTCGGCGAGGTCGGTCGCCGCAGTGGCGGCGATCAACCGCGTGATCGCGGCCTCGAAGGCGTGGCGGCGGGCGTCGATCGCGTCGAGGTCGGCGGTGAGCGCGTCGAGCCGCTCCTGGTCATGCGTGGCCTGCTCGATCGCGCGCAGCGCGCCGAGCGCGCCGTCGGGCTCCAGCGTGTCGGCCAGCCCGCAGCCCGCGCGCAGCGACGCCCATTCGCTCTGCCAGGCCGCGAGCCGGGCCTCGGCCTGCTCCAGCGCGACCTGCGCGTCCTCACGCTCGGCGACCGTCCGCGCGACGGCCTCCGCCGCCCGACCCGCCCGCTCCGCCTCACCCCGCAGCGCATCCAGCCGCGCATCGGCGAGCTCGATGAGGGCCGAGAGGGGGAGATCGGCGTCGGCCGCACCGCCGAGGGCGGTGCCGAGCGCGCTGGTGTGCTGCGCGCGGAGGGCCTCCGCCGCCTCGGCCCGCTCGGTGGCGCCGGCGGCATCGGCCAGATGCGAGAGGACCGTGTCGCGCGCGGCGAGCCAAGCGCTGGCCTCGGCGGGCGCGGGCGCGCAGGTGCCGGTCGGCTCCCAGGCCGTCGACCACGCCGCGGCGGCGCGCGCGACGACGGCCTCGTGGCGCTCGCGACGGTGGGCGAGCTCCTCGACGTCGTGGGCCAGGACCGTCAGCTCGCGCTCGACGTCGGCCAGCCGCGCGACGTCCTCGGCGTGCTGGAGCCGGGTGTCGGCGATCTCGTCGGCGGCGGCCACCGCGCGCTCGTGCTCGGCGCTCAGCGTGGCCGCGTCGTCACGGACCGCACCCGACGCCAGCGCCTCGCGCACTGCCTCCCACGCCTGTGCGCGCGCCGACCGCGCCTGCGCCAGCGCGCGCGCGTCGAGCACCGGCGCCTCGGCGGCGAGCCGATCGCGCTGACGCTCCAGCAACCGCACGCGGTCCTCGATGCCCTCGCCCTCGAGCACCAGCCCCGCCGCGTCCTGCTCGGCCTCGACCACCGCGACCAGCAGCCGCTCGACCGTTGCCCGGTCGGGCACGGGCAGGGCCGCGAGCGCTGGTGCGGACCAGGCAGCCGGCTCGTCGTCGTCGGCCGACTGATCTCCTGCTTGTCGAGCAGGCGCTCTCCCCGCTGAGCTGATCGGCAGCTGCACCGCCACCTGCTCAGCGGCCGCCAGTGCGCTGCGCTCCTCAGCGCGCGCCCGCGCCGCGTCCTCGTCGACCGGGCCGGCGCCACGTGCGGCGCGCAGCACCGCGGTCAGCGTGGCGTCGTCGATCTCCGCGGGCGTCTCGGCCGCCGCCCGCTGGGCCCGCTCAACGGCCCGCTCGGCCTCGGCCAGCCCCTCCCGCGCGGTGCCGAGCGCCTGCTGCACGCCGGCCCGCGCCTGCAGGCAGTCCTCCAGTCGCGCGCGGGCGTCTGCGTCCAACGCCGCCTCTCGCAGCGAGCGGTCGCCAAGCGCCGCGGCCAAGGACCCCAACAACTCCTCCAGCCGCGGCGCCAGCGCCGCCCGCTGCGCCGCCAGGTCCTCGCGCCGCGCCGCATCCTGGGCCACCGCGGTGCCCTGGGCGTGCAACTCCTCCAACTCGGTCACGAACGGCAGGAGCCCCTCGTCGACCGCCAGCGCGGCAAAGCGCGTCCGGCGCCGCTCCAGGTCGCGCTCGGCCGCCGCACCGCGGGTCCGCGCGCCATCCCGTCGCTCCTGCGCGGCACTCCGTCGCGTCGGGGCGTCGGCGGCCAAGGCCACCACGTCGCCCAGCTCCTCCAACTCACGCGCCCGCGTCGCCCGCAACGCCGCCAGCGGCAGCGCGCCGCGCAGCCGCTCCAGCCGCGCGCGCTCGTGCTCGACCTCGTCCAGCTCGGCGCCCGCGCGGGCATAGGCGGCCTCCAGCCCCTCCAACGCCCGGGCCAGCGCCTCGTGCTGGGGCGGGCGCAGCGCGGCGTCGCGCAGCGTGCGCACCGCCTCGGCGTGCAGCGCCAGGAGCTTGTTGAGGTCCTTCTTGCGACCCAAGGGAGTGAAGACCGCGTCCGCGTCGCCCTCGAGCCGTCGCAGCAGCGCGTGCAGGCGACTCGTCCCTGCCGCGGCGGCAAACAGCGACTCGCCGACCGCGCCGCGGCCGGCCAGCAGCTCGTGCCCGCCTTGGACCAGCGAGTCGTGGGTGATCTCGAACAGCCCGGCGTGGACCTCGCCGCTCAGCCCGCCCAGCGCGCGATCCAGCGGCGCCGGGTCGAGCACCTCGCCGTCGGCGTCGAGCAGCGTGTTCTTGCGGCCCTTGCGTCGAACGACCGCGACCGCCGTCCCGTCGAGCTCCAGCAGCGCGCCGACGCGCAGATCGGCGCCCGGGCGCCCGAACGTGTCGGCCGTCCGCTCCGGCACGCCGAACAGCAGCGCGCTGATCGCCCGTCGCGTCGTCGACTTCCCGGCCTCGTTGGCCCCGAACACGACGTGCAGCCGCCCGGCCGGCCCGAAGGTCAGCCGACGCCCGTCGAAGTGACCCCAGCGCTCGAGGTCCAGCCGCGCGATGCGGATCACGCGTCGCCACCGCCGTCCAACAGCAGCGCGGGCAGCTCGCGCTCGACGTCGGCCAGCAGTGACCGCACCGTCTCGGGCGCCAGCGGATCCCAGCCCAGGTCGACCGGCAGCTTGGCCGCCAGCGGCGCCAGCTCCTGGGCCAGCGTGGCCACCGCGTCGCTGTCACGGGACGCATCGCGCACCGCGCGCGACAGCTCGGCGAAGACGTCGTCGGACTCCAGCTCCGAGGAGCCGGCGCGCTCCGGCACCGTGCGCACGACGACCTTCTCGACCCACGCCCGCTCCCCGGCGACCTCACCGGCGGCGGCGCGCACATCCCACGCGAAGCGCCGCGCGTCGCGCACCAGCGCGC
Source organism: uncultured Conexibacteraceae bacterium (assembly GCA_963731005.1). Classification (GTDB taxonomy): domain Bacteria; phylum Actinomycetota; class Thermoleophilia; order Solirubrobacterales; family Solirubrobacteraceae; genus Baekduia. The sequence goes on from CAVSTZ010000001.1 coordinate 243,346, forward strand.
CGTGGGCCGCCGACGCGCCGGTCACCCGCACGCGCGCGGCCAACAGGCGCCCGTCGGCCGCCTCGACGGCTGCCGCCAGCGCGTCGCCCGCCGCCGCGACCACGGCGTCGGCGTCGGCCAGCTCGGCGGCATCGACCGAGCACACGGCCCAGCGCACCACGTCCAGCACGCGCTCTTCGAGCACCGGCCGGCCGTCGGCGCCGAAGGTCACGACCGTCGCACCCTTGGGCCCGGTCTCGCGCACGTTGCGCCCCTGCAGGCAGCCGGGGAACAGGATCGGCGGGTCCTCGTGCAGCAGCACGCGCTCGTGCACATGCCCCAGACCCCAGAAGTCATAGCCGTGCGCGGCGAGCCGATCGACACGACACGGCGCGTAGGGCGCGTGATCGAAGCAGCCGTCGGCGCTGGTGTGCAGCAGCCCGACGTTGACCATCCCCGACAGCGCGCGCGGGTAGCCCGCCGAGAGATCCTCGGTGACCGCCGCCGTCGCATAGCCCTGACCGTGGACGGCCAGCCCCAGCTCCTCGAAGAGCACCGTCCCCGGCGCGTCGACCGGCAGGACGTGCACGTTCTCGGGCAGCCGCAGCGCCTTGGTGATCCTGCTGGCCGCGTCGTGGTTGCCGGTGACGAGCACGATCGGGATCCCCGCCTCGGCCAGCCGCTGGGCCTCGCGCACGAACTGCGCGCCGGTCGCGTAGTCGTGCCAGTCGCCGTCGTACAGGTCGCCGCCGATCAGCAGCGCGTCGGCGTGCTCGTCCAGGCACAGCTCCACGAGATTGCGCAGCGCGGCCCGCGTCGCCAGCCGCAGTTCGCCCACGGGCGCGGTGTCGTAGGCGGCCAGCCCGTGCATCGGGCTGTCGAGGTGGATGTCGGCGGCGTGGACCAGCTTCATGGACGATCGCCCAGTGTGCGGGTGACCACGGACAGACGCGCGCGCCCGGCCCCATAGGCTGGTCAGGGATGCGGCCAACGGTCACTGGCATTGAGCAGGTCCTGGCCGATGCGGGCGGGGCCGACGCCCCGCGCGAGCGCGTCGGCCAACTGCGCACGTTGCTGGGACGAGAATTGCAGCACGGCGTCGAGGAGCTCGCCGCGGCGCGCTCGGGCTATGAGCATCCGGTGGTCGTCGCGGCGGCCGTCCACACCGACGGCCTGGTCGTCGTCGCGCCGGTCGCGCCCGAGCTGCGGGCCGACCCGGACGCCGTCGACGAGCGCGCCTGGCTGTTGGCCGCCGCGCTGGTCGGGGCGCTGGAGGAGTCGGTGAGCGTCTCGGGCGAGCTGACCGCCGGCAGCTTTGACGGCCATCTCGCGCTCCACCTCCACGCCCCCGTGGCCGACGCCGTCGTCGAGCTCTTCCCGCTCGCCTTCGAGGAGCAGGTCGAGCCCGTCGACCGCCTGAAGGCGATCGCGCTCGCGGTGCCGGAGGCGATGCTGGAGGAGGTCGTCGACCTCAAGGCGCCGATCGGGCCGGCCCATCCGCTGCGCGTCGCGCAGGAGATCGCGCGGCTCGGCGGCCGTCCTGCCGACCACGGCGCCCAGGCCGAGCACGAGGACGCGATCCTGGCCGTGCTGGACGCGGCCGCCGACGGTGTCTCCCGCCCGCACGACGACCCCGATCCCTCGCGTCGCGTGGCGCGCCGGATCCTCCAGCGCCTCGACGGGATGGGCAAATGGGGCGGCTACCACACCGCCTTCACCCATCTCTCACGCGGCTTCGCCGGCAACGACCGCGGGCTGGCCGAGGACGTGGGCGAGGCGTTGCTGCTCTCAGGCCTGCTGTCGGAGAAGCCGAGCGTGGGACAGCGCCACGTCTTCCTCAACCCGCGTCGGGCCGCCGACATCCGCGGGCTGATCGAGCGCGGCGACGTTCCGCGCGACCTCAAGCTCCCCTGAACGCCAAGCGTCATGCCGTATCGCCACGAGGAGCCCCGTTAGTGCCATATTCCCTCGCAATGTCCCAGGTGCAGCACGTCTTCGACCTGGTCGGCAACCGCGCGCAGGCCGTCAAGGTCCTGGCCGAGGCCGGCGTCATCCGTCCCATGCGGCCCGAGAAGCTCGTCCACATGGCGACGACGATGCTGCGCTGGGGGCCGACGCCCGCGGCCGGCTACGCGGTCTCGGCCGCGCGGCGCCCCGACAAGATCGGGATCGTCGACGAGCTGGGCACGCTGACCTTCAAGGAGATCCACGAGCGCACCAACGCGCTGGCCAACGCGTGGAGTGACCTGGGCATCGGCGAGGGCGACGGCGTGGCGATCCTCTGTCGCAACCACCGCGGCTTCGTCGACGCGACCGTGGCGTGCTCCAAGCTCGGCGCCAACGCGTTGTACCTCAACACGATGTTCGCCGGCCCGCAGATCACCGACGTCTGCAAGCGCGAGAAGCCCAAGGCCATCGTCTATGACCAGGAGTTCGCCGAGCTGGTGCAGGAGGCGGGCAAGCGCCGCAAGCGCTTCGTCGCGTGGTTCGACGGCGAGGACGGCGCGGCGTCCGACGATCCGTTGTTGGAGGACTTGATCGCGCGTGGCGACACCGCCGACCTGGTCCCGCCGGCCGAGAAGGGCCGCGTGGTGATCCTGACCAGCGGGACGACCGGCACGCCCAAGGGCGCCAACCGCAGCCAGCCCAAGTCGCTGCTGCCGGCCGCCGGCTTCCTGTCGAAGATCCCGCTGCGCTCCGAGGAGCCGTGGATGGTCGCGGCGCCGATGTTCCACTCCTGGGGCTTTGCGCACTTCACGCTCGGGATGGCGCTCGGCGGCCGGCTGGTCTTGCGCCGCCGCTTCGATCCCGAGGCGACGCTCAGCGCCATCGCCGAGCACGAATGCACGACGCTCGCCGTCGTCCCGGTCATGTTGTCGCGGATCCTGGAGCTGGCGCCGGAGACGATCGCCCGCTACGACACGCGCTCGCTGCGGATCATCGGCGCGAGCGGCTCGGCGCTGCCCGGCCCGCTGGCGACCGACGTGATGGATCGCTTCGGCGACGTGCTCTACAACCTGTACGGGTCGACCGAGGTCGCGTGGGCGACGATCGCCCAGCCCGACGACCTGCGCGCCGCGCCCGGCACCGCCGGCCGCGCGCCCTTCGGCACCGTGGTCAAGCTGCTCGACGACGACGGTCGCGAGGTTCCCGAAGGCGAGACCGGCCGCATCTTCGTCGGCAACGAGCTGGTCTTCGACGGCTACACGGGCGGCGGCAACAAGGCGATCATCGACGGCCTGATGTCGACCGGCGACGTCGGCCACTTCGATGCCGGCGGCCGCCTGTTCATCGACGGTCGCGACGACGAGATGATCGTCTCCGGCGGCGAGAACGTCTTCCCGCGCGAGGTCGAGGACCTGCTGAGCCACCACGACGCGGTCGAGGAGGCCGCGGTCGTGGGCGTCGACGATCCGAAGTTCGGCCAGCGGCTGAAGGCGTTCGTCGTGCTCAGCGGTGACGCGAGCGCGTCAGAGGACGACCTGAAGGCCTACATCAAGTCGAACCTCGCCTCCTACAAGGTGCCGCGCGAGATCGTGTTCCTCGACGAGCTGCCACGCAACGCGACGGGCAAGATCCTCAAGCGCCATCTCGCTGCCGACGGCGAGCCCGCCGCGTCGTAGTCGCGACAGACCGACCTTCTACCCTCGATGGCGAGATGTCCGCCCGTACCGACACCTTCGACCTGGGCCCGCTGCACCTCCGCGCCGGCGAGGCCCGCCACCTCGATCTGGAAGTCCCGCTCGAGCACTTCGAGTTGAGCAACGAGCGCTACGACGTCCGCCCGACGCCGATCCCCGTCCACCTCGACGCCTCCAAGATGACCGGCGGCGGCTGGACGTTGCGGCTGCGCCTGCGCGCGGAGCTGCACGGGCCGTGCATGCGCTGCCTGGAGCCGGCGGCGCCCGCCTTCGAGGTCGACGCCTACGAGGTCGACCAGCCCGGCGGTGGGGAGGAGCTGGACTCGCCCTACGTCGAAGGCGAGGTCGTCGACGTCGCCGCCTGGACGCGCGACGCGCTCGCGCTCGAGCTCCCGGCCAACATCCTCTGTCGGCCCGCCTGCCTCGGGCTCTGCCCCGAATGTGGCATCGACCTCAACAACGCCGGCCCGGAGCACCACCACGACAAGGCGCCCGACCCGCGCTGGGCGGCGCTGTCGCAGCTCAAGCTGGAGGACTGAGGGCGCGGCGCCGCCGAGCCACTCGGCTCAGAGCGCCTTGACGTAGGCCACGATCGCCAGCCCCATCGGCGGGTAGACGTCGCGACGGCCGTCACGCACCCAGCCCAGCGCCGAGTACAGCCGCTCGGCGGGGGAGCCCTCCAAGGTCCACAGCTGCGCACGGTCATAGCCCGCGCTGCGCATCGCCGCGTCGGCGGCATCCAGGAGCCCTCGCGCGATGCCGTGACGCCAGCGTTCGGGCTCGACGAAGACGGCGCTGACGTGCGCGAGCCCGGGCACCAGCGTGTGGTCCTCGCGCGACGCCTGCCCGTTGGCGAACGCGATGACGCCGGCGATCGTCCCGTCCTCGTCCTCGGCGACCTTGATCCACGCGCCGCTGCGCGCGAAGCGCAGCTCCCACTCCAACTCCTGACCGGCCGCTGCCGGGATCGGCACTTCGCGGCCGGCCCAGCCTTCGATCGACTCGTCACAGCGGCGCACGAGGCCGACGAGCACCGGGATGTCGGCGCGGGTGGCGGCCCGCAGCCTCACAGATACGCCCCGCTGGGCAGGTAGGGCGCGAGCGGGCCGAGCTCGCCGCGCACGAAGGTCGGGCCGTCGGGCGTGAGCGACAGGCCGGCGTCCAGCGCGACGGCGACGGCCCAGTCGTTGCCCTGGGTGATGAAGTCGAGGTGGGTCGGCGCGCCTGCCTCGCCGACGGCCAGGCAGGACCACGTCAGGTCGGTCGCCGCCTCCTCGTCGAGGGCGGCGACGATCGCGGGCGCGCCGTCGCGGGCCACGGCCCACCCGCGGCCCGGCAGCACCAGCAGCTGGGCGCCGGTGGCGAGCATCGCGCCGACGTCCTCGAGGTGCGAGGCACCCCGCACGAAGCGCGAGGCGGCGTCGATCGTCGCGCGGTCGGCCTCGGACCGCAGGTCGCCGGGACGGGCGCGCAGCCCCGCCGGGATCCGCGCGCGGTTGATCTCCCCGGCCGCCGCGAGGCACGGATGGACGCGGAAGCCCGCGCGGAAGTAGCGGCGCATCGCGCGCGGGTCCGACGAGCTGAGGATGATCGCCGCCGCGACAGCCCTCGGCGGCGCGCAGCGCGCCTTCCAGCAGTGGTCCGCCGATGCCCTGGCCCTGCAGGCCGGGCTTGACGCCGAAGAGCGACAGGCCCCAGATGCCCTCGCGCACGAGCGCGAGCGCCACCCCGACGATCTCGCCGTCGAGCTCGGCGACCCACGCGCCCGCGGGATCGCGGTCGCGGAGGTGGCCGACCCGGACCCGTGAGCCGCGCGTGAGCTCGGCGCGTGCCGCGGCGTCGTCGGGGCGCAGCTCGACCGGGTAGAGCACCTCGAGCGCCGCGGTGCCCACGGCGGCGGCGCCGTTGACGTCGTCGGGCGTCATGAGGCGGGTGATGGCGGTCGCGGGCACGCCCGCCGCAGTCAACCACGCCACGCGGACCCGCACGGCGGTGCGGTCCGGCGTCCGCTACCCTTCGGCGTCGCCCATGGCCGTCCCGAAGCAGAAGCAGTCGCACAGCCGCACGACCAAGCGTCGTTCGCAGCACAAGATCAGCTCGCCCGCGATCAACGCGTGCCCGCAGTGCCACAGCCCGCGCCGTCCGCACCGGGTCTGCCCCGTGTGCGGCACCTACGCCGGCCGTCAGGTCCTCGAGCCTGACACCGATCATCACGACCACGAGCACTAGGCCGATGGCTCCGCAAGGGGCCGACCGCCACGATCGTCGTCGCGGTCGACGCCAACGGCGCCGACCTCGGCCCCGCTGAGGTCGCCGCCGGCGCCGCGCTCGCCGCGCGCCAGGGCGTCCGCACGCTCCTCTTCGGCCCGGCCGAGCAGTTCGGGAGATCGATGCGCCCGACGGTCTCGTCGAGGTCGTCGACGCGCCCGTCTCGATCGCCAAGGTCCCGGACCCCGTCGCCGCGGCCCGGTCGACCAAGGACGCCTCGATCGTCCTGGCCGCCAAGGCCGTCGCCGAGGGCCGCGCCGACGCGCTGGTCTCCGGCGGCTCCACCGGCGCCGCGCTCGCCGCGGGGCTGTTCAACATCCGCCGCGCCCAGGGCATCTACCGCCCGGCGCTGGCGATCCCGCTGCCCGTCCCCGGCGGCCGCCAGCCCGTCACGCTGCTCGACGTCGGCGCCAACGCCGAGGTCCGTCCCGAGCACCTCGTGCAGTTCGCGCTTCATGGGCGCCGCGCTGGCCTCGACGGTGCTCGGCATCGCAGCGCCCGCGCGTGGCGCTGCTGTCCAACGGCACCGAGGCGATCAAGGGCACGCCGCTGGTCCAGGAGGCCCACCGGCTGCTCGCGGAGCGCGCCGCGACCTCGCCGCTGGTGGACTTCGTCGGCAACATCGAGGGCAACGTCGTCATGGACGGCGTCGCCGACGTGGTCGTCGCCGACGGCTTCACCGGCAACGTCGCGCTGAAGCTCATCGAGGGCGTCTCCTCGGCGACGCTGCGCGTCGATCCGCGAGGCGGCGAGAGCTCGACGCGCGGCAAGCTCGGCGGCCTGCTGCTGCGCCAGCGACCTGCGCGCCCTGCGCGACGAGATCGACCCCGAGGCCCAGGGCGGCGCCTACCTGCTCGGCCTGCGCAAGCTCGGCGTCGTGCCGCACGGCCGCTTCACGCGCACCGGCTTCTCGCAGGCGATCCTGCTGGCCGCGCGCGGCGTGCGCAACGACGTCGTCGGTCGCACGCACGCGCGCGCTCGAAGAGGCCGGGAGCGCTGAAGGGTCCGCGCACCGACTGCCTCAGCGTCCGCGTCCGGGCACTACCGTTCAGGAGACGTCATGACCCGCGACGACGTCCTCACCCTGATCCGCAACCACCTCGCCGACGAGCTCGACGTCGACGCCGGCGCGGATCGAGGAGGGCACGCGCTTCAAGGAGGACCTGGACGCCGACTCGCTCGACCTCTACACGCTGGTGCAGGAGCTCGAGGACTCCTACGGCGTGAAGATGACCGACGAGCAGGCCGCGCAGATCCTGTCCGTGGGTCAGGCCGTCGACTTCGTCCTCGCCCACGCGCCCAGCGGCGCGGCCTAGATCAGGATCCGATCCGCTGCAACGGCTGCACGCACTGCTCGACGAGGTGCCCGCGGACCTGGCCCGTCAGGTCTTCACCCACGCCTCGTGGACCGCGCGGCGGTCGGACTCCTACGCGCGCCTGGCGTTCCTCGGCGACAGCGTCCTCGGGCTCGCGATCACCGCGCACCTCTACCCGCGGCTGGAGGCCGAGCGCTACGGCGCCGGCCGGCTGACGAAGATCCGCGCGCAGACGGTCTCCGGGCCGTCGTGCCGCAACGTCGCCGAGCGGCTCGGCGTGCCCGAGCGGCTGCGCGCCGCGGCGCCCGAGGGCGCCGAGCAGACGACCGCGCTGATGGAGACCGAGCGCGTGCTGGCGTCGATCATCGAGGCGGTGATCGGCGCCTGCTTCCTGCACGCCGGCTACGAGCGCACGGCCGCGGCGGTCGTCGAGGCCTTCGCGCCCGAGCTGGAGAACGCGCTGGAGCATCCCGTCGACTACAAGTCGACGCTGCAGGAGCGCCTCGCGCAGCGCGGCGAGGTCGTCGCCTACGAGGTCACCGCCGAGCACGGCCCGCCGCACGACCGCACCTTCGAGGTCGCCGCCGGCGGTCGACGGGCAGCGTCGCTCGGGACGGGCTCCGGGCGCTCCAAGAAGCACGCCGAGCAGGAGGCCGCGCGCGTGGCGCTGGAGTCGCTGGAGCCCGAAGTGGCCGCCGAAAGCCCTGCATAAGGCCGGACGGCCCACGCTTCGGTACCGAACGTCCGGGGCACCCGCCACCATGTGGGCGTGCATCTGAAGTCGCTGACCCTGAAGGGCTTCAAGTCCTTCCCCGACCGCACGCAGGCTGGAGTTCGCGCCGGGCGTGTCGGTCATCGTCGGGCCCAACGGCTCCGGCAAGTCCAACATCACCGACGCCGTGCTGTGGGCGATGGGCGAGCAGTCGCCGCTCGCCGTGCGCGGCCAGTCGATGCAGGACGTCATCTTCGGCGGCGGCCGCGGGCGTGCAGGCGCGCTCGTCGGCCGAGGTCGAGTTGGTGCTCGACAACTCCGACGGCACGGTCGACCTGCCGGTCGGCGAGATCTCGATCCTGCGGCGCCTGGATCGCAACGGCGACGGCGAGTACCGGCTCAACGGCGCGCAGCTGCCGGATGGTCGACGTGCTGGAGGTGCTCTCCGACACCGGCCTGGGCAAGGAGATGCACTCGGTCGTCTCCCAGGGCCGCGTCGAGGCGATCGTCACCTCCAAGCCGCAAGGACCGGCGGCTGCTGATCGAGGAGGCCGCCGGCCTCGGCAAGCACCGCAAGCGCCGCCGCCGCGCGCAGCTCAAGCTGGAGCGCACGCAGGACAACCTCGATCGCGCGCTGGACGTCGAGCGCGAGGCGCGCTCGCGGCTGCGGCCGCTCAAGCGCCAGGCCGAGGCGGCCGAGCTGCACGAGCGGCTGGAGCGCCAGACGGTCGAGGCGCGCTGGGAGCTGGCGCGCGAGACCGTGCGCGCGCGGCGCGCCGAGATGGCCGAGGCGCGGCCGCCGCGACGTCGCGCGCAAGGCCGCGCGCGAGGCGGCCCAGGGCGAGCTGCGCGAGGTCGCCGCGCGCCGCCAGCGGCCGAGGAGGCGCTGGCGCAGCGCTCCGAGCAGCGCGAGGCGCTGGCCCGCCGCGTCGAGCGCGGCGCGCAGCGCCGCCGAGCGGATCGAGCTGCGGCTGGAGCGCACGCGCGAGACCGCCGAGCAGGTCGCCGAGCGCGCGCGAGCGGCGCGAGCGCCAGCTCGACGCGCTGCGGCTGCAGGCCGCCGAGGACCAGCCGGACGACGAACGGCCTGGAGCGCATCGAGTCGCTCGAGGCCGAGCTGGCGGCGCTCGACGAGGACCGCCAGGCGCGCGCTGGAGCGCGAGCTGGCGGCGCTGGAGGCAGCAGCGCGCGGCCGCCGCGGCGCGCGTCGCGGAGCTGCGCGGCCGTGGTCGACGCCAAGCGCGCCGCGCTGGCCGAGGCCGACGCCGCGTGCGAGCTGGCGCGTCAGGCGCGGCGCGCGGCCGAGACGTCGGCCGAGGCGGCGCGCCGCGAGGCCGCCAAGGTCGGCGCCGAGCTGGCGCGGGCCAACCAGTTCCTGCGCTCGCACGGCCGGGCCGTCCGGGCGGCGCGCGGTCGCTGGCGGACGACCTGGAGGTCGAGGCGGGCTGACGAGCTGGCGCTGTCGGCCGCGCTCGGCGCGCGGCTGTCGGCCGCCGTCGTCGAGGACCGCGCCGCGGGCGGCGCGCTGCTGGACCGCGCCAAGCGCGACGGCGGCGCGCGCTGCTCGGTCGCCGCGCGCGGCGCGGCCGCGGCACGGCGCCGTCGGTCCGAGCCGCTCCCGCCGCAGCCGCCCGCCCGTTCCCGGCGCGCGCCCCTTCGTCGACCTCGTCCGCGGCCCCGAGCCGGCGCTCGTCGCTCGCCCGCCGCCTGCTCGCCGACGCGTGGCTGGTCGACGACGCTCGACGACGTCCCGGACGCCTTCACCGGCGTCGCCGTCACGCGCCGCCGGCCGCGCCTGGCTCGGCGCGACGCGCGAGCTGCAGCAGGCCGCCGAGGGCGGCGCGGAGCGCGTGCTTGGCGATGCGCAACCAGCGCGACGCGCTGATCGCCGAGTCCGAGCAGCACGTCCAGGCCGAGCACGAGGCGCGGCAAGGGCGTCGAGGCGGCGACCGCAGGCCGTCGCCGCCGCCGACGCGCATCGCGCGACGAGGCCGAGCGCGGCCGCCGCGAGGCCGAGCGCGCGCTACGCCGAGGCCAAGGAGTCCGAGCGCCAGGCCGCGCTGGCTGATCGAGGAGCGCCGCAAGGCGCCCGAGCAGGGCGAGGCCGCCGTGCGCCGCGCCCAGCTCGAGGGCGAGCTGACCTCCGAGCGCCGCGTCGCCGAGCAGGCCGCCAAGGCGCGGGCGGAGCGCACGCGGCGGATCGCCCACCTGCGAGGCCGCAGCTCGCGCGCGACCGCGCGCTCGGCCCGGCCGCCGGCCGCGTCGCCGACGTCCTGGCGATCGTCCACGAGGCGGTCTGCGAGCGCGATGCGCGAGATGGAGGCCGAGCTGGCCGCCGACCGCGCCGCGGGCGAGGGCGTCGCCGCCGAGCTGCGCGCCTGCGCCGCCGCCGAGGCCGAGATCCAGCAGCGGCTGCGCGAGCGCAACGAGGCGCGTCACCCGCGCCGAGGTCCGCGCCCAGCAGCTGCGCGACCAGGAGGCCGAGGCCGCGCTGGAGCTCGACCGCGCTGGCCGAGAAGCTCGGGCTGCGCGGCCGAGCCGCGCGAGGAGCCGCTGGCGCCCGAGGAGGCCGCGCAGCTGCGCCAGCGCATCGAGCGCCTGATCAAGCGCCGCGAGCAGCTCGGCCCGGTCAACCCGCTGGCCAAGCAGGAGTACGACGAGGCGGTCGCGCACGTCGAGGAGCTCGAGCGCCAGCGCACCGACCTGGAGACCGCGCTGCGCGAGCTGCGCGCGTTCATCCGCGACACCGACCGCCAGATCCGCGAGACGTTCACCGAGACGTTCGAGGCCGCGGCCAAGAACTTCGAGGAGCTCGTCGCAGCACGCTCTTCCCGGGCGGCAGCGGGCGCCTGCGCTCGTGCGCGAGGACGAACGGGCCGCGCCCGGTGCTCGGCGGCGCGAAGCCGACGACGGCGGCGACGGCGCATCCGAGGTCGAGGCCGAGGCGGCCGCCGAGGCCGCGGCCGACGCCGAGGCCGAGGCCGCCGAGGGCGGCATCGATCCCGACGACGACCTCGGCGTCGAGATCGAGATCACGCCCGCGGGCAAGTCGATGAAGCGCCTGACGCTGCTGTCGCGGCGGCGAGAAGACGATGACCGCGATCGCCTTCCTGTTCGCGTCTTCCTCGCCAAGCCGTGCCCGTTCTACATCCTCGACGAGGTCGAGGCCGCGCTCGACGACCTCAACATCACGCGCTTCCTCGACCTGCTGCAGGCGCCACGCCGACCGCGCGCAGTTCATCGTCGTCACCCACCAGAAGCGCACGATGGAGGCGGCCGACACGCTCTACGGCGTCTCGATGGGCGGCGACGGCGTCTCGAAGATCGTCTCGCGCAAGCTGCCCAAGGAGTACGTCGCGGACGCCGAGGCGGCGCGACGGTGAGCCGGTGCGGGGCGGAGGCGTAGCACGCATATCGCCGGCCGCGCCGGGTAGCGCCGCGCCCATGGACCACGGCGCACCCGGCGTCGGTACCGCACGCTCACCGCCCGGCACCGACGTGGTGGCCAGCGCCGGCGACGACCGTCGGCAGAGCGTCGAGCACGTCCTGGCCGACGAGGGGCACCGGATCTTCGACGGCGTCGTCGTCGACGTGCGGCGCGGCTGCCCGGCGGGCGTGCGCTGCGTCGACGCGCCGGCAGGTCGGCGCGATCTTCGAGCGCGCCGTGCGTGCTGACCGTGTCCGCGGCGGAGGTCGACGCGCTGCCGCGAGCCATCCGCCTGCGCCCGGCGCGATCGAGAGCCACGGCGTGGACGGACTCCGAGAGCCGCGCTGCAGGGCAAGCTGCGCCGTCGCCTGGGACCGCATGCTCGCGGGCGCGACTCGCGCGAGACCGCCAGCGCCTTCTCGCCCCAGAAGCTCGCGAACGGGTTCGCGTTGAAGTTGCCGATCGGCCGCGTAGCCCGCGCGCTCGTACATCGCCTGCGCCGCGGGCTGGTGCACGCCGGTGTCCAGGCGCGCGATCGCGTAGCCGCAGCCGCCGCGCCTCGTCCTCCAAGCGCCTCCAGCAACCGCGACGCGTGCCCGCGTCCGCGCGCCTCGGGGACCACGTACATGCGCTTGATCTCGCACGCCGTCGTCGTCCAGCCGCTTCAGCGCCGCCGCCCGCGACCGGCACGCCGTCGTCGAAGACCGACCAGGAACGCGCCGCCGCGCGCCGGCGAGAAGTCCTCGGGCGTGGCGCTCGGCGCGCCCGGCACGTCGATGCGGCCGTAGAGCTCGGAGACCTCGTCGACCATCGCGCGCGACGAGGTCGGTCGCGGGCGGCTCGCGCCGACGGGACGGTTCGGACTCGATCACCCCGCTATCTTCGCGCGCCATGGCCCGTGACTGGCACGACCTCTTCCTGACCGGCGACGCCGGCGACCCCGCGACCGCCGGCCGACGACGGCCGCGACGCCCGACGAAGCGCCGCGCGGCTTCTTCCGCCGCCTGCGCGAGAACCTGCGCCAAGACGCGCGAGGCGCTGACCGCCGAGATCCAGGCGACGCTGTTCGACGACGCTCGACGAGGAGACCTGGGAGCGCCTGGAGGAGGCGCTGATCATGGCCGACGTCGGCGCCCGCACGACCGCCGAGGTCGTCGGGCAGCTCGAGCAGGAGGCGAGGCCGGCGAGCGTCGAGGGCGGCGAGGCGCTGCAGGAGCGGCTCGTCGAGCTGCTGGCCGGCATCGCCCGGACCGGCGACGACACGATCGACCTGCGCCACGAGCCGACCGTGATCATGGTCGTCGGCGTCAACGGCACCGGCAAGACGACGACGATCGGCAAGCTCGCCTGGCACCTGCGCCAGGAGCTCGGCCAGACCGTCGTGCTCGGCGCGGCCGACACGTTCCGCGCCGCCGCCGTCGAGCAGCTCGACCGGTGGGCGCGAGCGCGCCGGCGTGCGACATCGTCACCGGCCCCGAGGGCTCCGACCCCGGCGCGGTCGCCTTCGACGCGGTCGCCCGCGGCCGCGAGCGCGGCGCCGACGTCGTGATCATCGACACCGCCGGGCGCCTGCACACCCAGGACGAACCTGATGGACGAGCTGACCAAGGTCCGCCGCGTGATCGCCAAGCAGATGCCCGACGCGCCGCACGAGACGCTGCTGACCGTCGACGCGACCACCGGCCAGAACGGCGTCCGCCAGGCCAAGCTGTTCGGCGAGGCCGTCGCCGGTCGACGGGATCGTCCTCACCAAGCTCGACGGCACCGCCAAGGGCGGCATCGCGCTGGCGATCGCCGGCGAGCTCGGCATCCCGGTCAAGCTGATCGGCATCGGCGAGCCGCTCGAGGACCTGCGCCCGTTCGACGCCGACGATTTCGCCCGCGCGCTGCTGGCCGACCTCGCGCGATCGACGACTGCCGCGCGCTGGTCACCGATCGCGCGCCGGGCGACCTGGACTCGCCGGACATGGACGCTTGGGTCATCTGGCTGATCGCGGCGGTGTTCGCCGCCGTGGGCGAGATCGCTGACCACGGGCTTCTTCCTCGCGCCGTTCGCGGTCGGCGCGCTGGTCGGCGCGATGCTCGCGGCCGCTGGCCGGCGGCGGCGGCGCGATCCAGGTCATCGTCTTCGCGGTCGCTGACGCTCGCGTGCTTCGCGCTGCGTGCGGCCGATCGCCGCGCGCCACCTGCACACGCCGCGCGCAGATCCGCACCGGCACCGCGGCGCTCGTCGGCGCAGACGGCGATCGTGCTCGAGCGCATCGCCAACGACGAGGGCGTCGGCTCGCGTGCGCCTCGACGGCGAGGTCTGGACCGCGCGCGCCTACGACGAGGACGAGCGTCATCGAGGCGGGCACGCGCGTCGCAGGTCGTCGAGATCCGCGGCGCGACCGCGCTCGTGCGCCATGACCATGGACGACCACCGATCATGGAGGTCTCGCCGTGGCCGCACTGATCGCGCTCGTCGTCATCCTGCGTCTTCGCGCTGTTCGTCGCGTCGCAGACGATCCGGATCGTCCCGCAGGCGCGGGCCGGCGTCGTCGAGCGGCTCGGCCGCTACCAGCGCACGCTCGAGCCCGGGCTGACGATCGTCGTGCCGTTCGTCGACCGCGTGAAGCCGCTGATCGACCTGCGCGAGCAGGTCGTCACCTTCCCGCCCAGCGGCGTGATCACCGAGGACAACGTCGACGGTCAACATCGACACCGTCCTGTACTTCACGATCACCGACCCGAAGGCCGCGACCTACGAGGTCGCCAACCCGCTGCAGGCGATCGAGCAGCTGACGGTCACGACGCTGCGCAACGTGATCGGCGGCCTGACGCTCGAGCAGACGCTGACCAGCCGCGACAAGATCAACACCCAGCTGCGCGTCGTGCTCGACGAGGCGACCGGCAAGCTGGGGGATCCGCGTCAACCGCGTCGAGCTCAAGTCGGTCGACCCGCCGGCCGGCATCCAGGAGGCGATGGAGAAGCAGATGCGCGCCGAGCGCGACCGCCGCGCGGCGATCCTCACCGCCGAGGGCTTCAAGCAGTCGCAGATCCTCACCGCCGAGGGCGAGAAGCAGTCCGCGGTCCTGCGCGCCGAGGGCGCCAAGCACGGCCGCGATCCTGCGCGCCGAGGGCGAGGCGAAGGCGATCGGACGGTCTTCGAGGCGATCCACGACGGCGACCCCGACCCCAAGCTGCTCAGCTACCAGTACCTGCAGATGCTGCCGCAGCTCGCCCAGGGCGACGCCAACAAGGTCTTGGTCATCCCGTCGGAGTTCACCGCCGGCGCTCGGCGCATGGCGACGCGCAGCGGCCGTCGACCGCCGCGACCCGACGCCGACCGACAGCGAGCCGCCGGCATGATCGAGACGCTCGTCCGCTCTGACGTCGAGGCCTACGCCGAGCCGCGCACACGACGCCCTCCGGATCCGTCGATGGATCGGCTGCACGCCGAGGCGACCGCCGAGCTGCCGTTCGCCGCAGATGCTCAGCGGCCCGGTCGTCGGGCGGCTGCTGGAGACGCTCGTCTTCGCGCTGCAGCCCGGCGCTGGTCGTCGAGATCGGCACCTACGCGGGCTACAGCGCGCTGGCGATGGCCGCCGCGCTGCCGCCCGGCGGACGCGTCGTGACGCTGCGAGATCGACGACGACCACGCCGACTTCGCCCAGCGCCACATCGACGCGTCGCCGCTTCGCCGACCGCGATCGAGATCGTGCGGGGCCCGGCGCTGGACGCGCTCGCCGCGCTCGACGGTCCGTTCGACCTCGTGTTCATCGACGCCGACAAGACCGGCTACCCCGACTACTACGAGGCCGCGCTGGCCAAGCTGGCGCCGACGGGCCTGATCGTCGCCGACAACACGCTGCGCGACGGCGGCGTCCTGGCGCCCGACAGCGAGAGCGATCGTGCGATGGCGCAGCTCAACGACCGCTGGGCGGCCGACGAGCGCGTGATCGCCACGCAGCTGACCGTCCGCGACGGCGTGACGCTGATCCGGCCTCGCTGAGACGCTTCTGAGGTCGGCGCGCGGGCCGTACACTGAGCGGCCTCGTGTTCGACGCCCTCGCCGAGAAGCTCCAGGAGACCCTGTCCGACGTCCGCGGCCGCGGCACGCTGACCGAGGACGACGTCAACAAGGCCATGCGCGAGATCCGCCTCGCGCTGCTGGAGGCCGACGTCAACTTCAAGGTCGTCAAGCAGTTCACGGCCACGGTCAAGGAGCGCTGCCTCGGCGCCGACGTCCTCGGCCAGCTCAACCCCGGCCAGCAGGTCGTCAAGATCGTCAACGAGGAGCTGACCGCGCTGATGGGCGGCTCCTCGGCCGGCATCACCTTCGCGCCGCGCCCGCCGACGGTCGATCCTGATGGCCGGCCTGCAGGGCTCGGGCAAGACGACGGCGACCGCCAAGCTCGCGCGTCTGCCTCAAGGAGCAGAACGGCTCCTCGGTCGCCGTCGCCGCGTGCGACGTCTACCGCCCGGCCGCGGTCGACCAGCTGATCAAGGTCGGCGGCCAGGCCGGCGCCGACGGTCTACGAGCAGGGGACCGACAAGGACCCGGTCGACATCGCCCGCTGGGCGCTGGACCAGGCCAAGACGGACGGCAAGGACGTGCTGATCGTCGACACGTCCGGCCGCCTGCACGTCGACGAGCGCCTGATGCAGGAGCTCAAGGACATCCGCAAGGCGGTCAAGCCGACGTCGATCCTGCTCGTCGTCGACGCGATGACCGGCCAGGACGCGGTCAACGTCGCCGAGCAGTTCTCCGAGGCCGTCGACTTCGACGGCGTCGTGATGTCCAAGCTCGACGGCGACGCCCGCGGCGGCGCCGCGCTGTCGGTCAAGGCCGTCACCGGCAAGCCGATCCTGTTCGCCTCGGTCGGCGAGAAGCTCGACCAGTTCGAGGCCTTCCACCCGGACCGCATGGCGCAGCGGATCCTCGGCATGGGCGACGTCATGTCGCTCATCGAGAAGGCCGAGCAGCAGTTCGACGAGGACGAGGCCAAGGAGCTCGAGCGCAAGCTGCGCAAGGACGAGTTCACGCTCGAGGACTTCCTCAAGCAGCTCACGCAGATCCGCAAGATGGGCCCGCTGACCTCGCTGCTGGGCATGATGCCCGGCTTCGCCGGCCAGCAGATGAAGAACATGAAGGTCGACGAGAAGGAGCTCGATCGCGTCCAGGCGATCATCCTGTCGATGACGCCCGAGGAGCGCCGCCGACCCGAGCTGATCAAGGGCTCGCGGCGCCTGCGGATCGCCAAGGGCTCGGGCACCAACGTGCAGGCGGTCAACCAGCTGGTCAAGCAGTTCGGCCAGATGCGCAAGGTCATGAAGCAGATCGGACGCGGCAAGATGCCCGACCTGCAGGCCATGATGCGCCAGGCTCGCTAACCTCCCACGTCGCTTCCGCGCGCAGATGCGCCGCGGGTTCCGACGCTCTTTCAGTACCGACGCAAGGACTTTCATGGCAGTTCGACTCCGACTCACGCGCGTGGGCGCAAAGAAGAATGCGATCTGGCGCATCGTCGCCGCCGATCAGCGCTCGCCCCGCGATGGGCGCAACATCGAGATCCTGGGCCAGTACAACCCCCAGACCGAGCCCTCGACCATCACGGTCAACGAGGAGCGCGTGCGCTACTGGGTCTCCACGGGCGCCACGGCGACCGCCGCAGGTCCGCAAGCTCCTGCGCACGCAGGGCATCGACGTCTCCAACGTCTAGCGCCCGATGAAGGAGCTGCTCGACTACCTGGCGCGGCAGCTCGTCGACGATCCTGACGCCGTCGCCGTCGAGCAGTTCGACGAGGAGGACGGCACGGTCGTCCTCGAGCTGTCGGTCGGCGACGAGGACTACGGCCGGGTGATCGGCAAGGGCGGGCGCACCGCCAACGCCCTGCGCACGGTCGTCAAGGCCGCGGCGGTCAAGGAGCAGCGCCGCGTCCTCGTCGACATCGTCGACTGAGATGGCCGACGCCGATCCGGCTGCCGCTCAGGCCGCCGGCGCGCTGATCAGCGTCGGCCGCGTCGGCCGCGCGCACGGCCTCGATGGGTCGTTCTACGTCACGCGGCCGCGCGAGCGGGTGCTCGGCGGTGCGGTGGCGGTGATCGTCGATGGCGTGGAGGTCGCGATCGTCCGCCACGACGGGACGCCGTCGCGGCCGATCCTGCGCCTGGCGGGCGTCGCGTCGCGTGAGGCGGTCGAGCCGCCTGCGCGGCACCGACCTCTGGATGCGCCGCGCCGACGCGCCACCGCTGGAGGAGGACGAGTGGCTACGCCGAGGACCTCGTCGGCTGCCGCGTGGTCGACGGCGACGTCGCGGTCGGCGTGGTCGCCAAGCTGCTGCCGTATCCGTCGTGCGAGCTGCTGGAGGTCCAGCGGCCCACGGCCGGCGCCAAGGCGTTGCTGGGTACCCCTGATCTCCGATGCGGTGCGCACCGTCGACCTCGATGCCCAGACCATCGACGTGGATCTCGCCTTCCTCGGAGAGGACGCCTGACTTCTCATGCAACTCGACGTCGTGACGCTCTTTCCCGAGTGGTTCGAGTGGTTTCAGACCCAGCGCCACGTGCGCAACGCCACCCAGCGTGGCGCCGAGCTGCGGACCTTCAACCCTCGCGACCACACGCCGCTGAGCGGCGGCCAGGTCGACGACACGCCCTTCGGCGGCGGCGCCGGCATGGTGCTGCGCGTCGACGTCATGGACAAGGCGTTGCAGGGGATCTACAACCAGGATCCGGTCGACCTGCGGCGCGAGCGGCGCGTGATCGCGCTGACGCCGGGCGGGCGGATGCTCGACGACGCGCTGGTCGACGAGCTGGCCGCCGAGCCGGCGATCACGCTGCTGTGCGGCCGCTACGAGGGCTTCGACGAGCGCATCGTCCAGCACTTCGCCTCCGACGCGATCTCGGTCGGGCGCTTCGTCCTGAGCGGCGGCGAGCTCGCGGCGATGGTCGTCATGGACGCGGTCCTGCGCAAGCTGCCGGGCTCGCTGGGGCACGCCGAGTCCGCGCTGGAGGAGTCCTTCAGCCAGGCGCTGGGCGGCGATCCCGAGTACCCGCACTACACCCGCCCGGCCGAGTACCGCGGCTGGAAGGTCCCGCCGGTGCTGCTGTCGGGCCACCACGAGGAGATCCACACGTGGCGGCGCATGCGCAGCCACGAGCGCGGGGTGGTCGGGCCGACGGCGCGCCCGCCGGACCCCGAGCCGGGCGAGACGCGCCAGGGTGGGGGTCCGGACCCGTTCGGGCCGATGTCCGGCGACCCGCAGCGGCGGGGCGGCGGGCCAGACCCGTTCGGCCCGATGTCGGAGTAGGGTCCAAGCCCGACCAGCCGACCCAGCCAGGGCGATCGCGGACGACCTCCAGCCGCGGAAGCGAGCCGCAAGGCGAGCTGCCGCTCGGCGAGGCGAGCCCTCGGCGAGCCATCGCCGCCTTCGCTACCATCACCCAGCCGACGCGCGGAGCCGATCTCCGCGCCTTCTCTTTGCCATGAGCACTGTCATCGAATCCCTTGAGCGCGCCCAGCTGCGCCGCGTCCCCCGCTTCCAGGCGGGCGATCGCGTCCGCGTCCACTTCCAGGTCATCGAGGGCACGCGTCGTCGTACGCAGGTCTTCGAAGGCGTGGTGATCAAGCGCCAGGGCCACGGTGCGCGCGAGACCTTCACGGTCCGCAAGCAGTCCTTCGGCGTCGGCGTGGAGCGCACGTTCCCCGTGCACTCGCCGAAGATCGAGAAGATCGAGGTCTCCGCCCGCGGTGACGTCCGTCGCGCGAAGCTCTACTACCTGCGCGATCGCGTCGGCAAGGCCGCCCGCGTCCGCGAGCGCCGCTACATCGGTCCCGAGGAGGTCGTCGAGACAGGTCTGCTGCACGATCCCGCCGCGCAGCTCGAGGCCGAGGCGGCCGCCGCCGAGGGCGCTGTCGACGCGCGAGGGCGTGACGGCCGAAGCGGTCGTCGGTCGAGCGCCGAGGGCGTCGAGCCCCGACGGAGGCGCGACGCGCCGAGGCCAGCTGCCGAGGCTCCGGCCCCAGCAGACGCCGACTCCGAGCAGTCGTAACATGAGCCCCGCCGCCGGCGGAGCCAAGAAGGAGAAGTCGGCGGGCAGCTCGTTCGTCGAGCTCGTCGTCATCGTGGTGGTCGCGCTCGGTCTGGCGCTGGCCATCCAGGCGTTCCTGGTCAAGCCGTACCGGATCCCGAGCGAGTCGATGGTCCCGACCCTGAAGATCGGCCAGCGCGTGCTGGTCAATCGCCTGGGCAACCGCTTCAACAAGCCCGAGGTCGGCGAGGTCGTGGTCTTCCACCCGCCCGCCGGCTCGGACACGCAACACCTGCGGCGACCCGGACAAGAAGCCCGACCAGGCCTGCGACCGCCCGACGGCGACCAAGGCCAAGGTCAACTTCATCAAGCGCGTCGTCGCCGGCCCGGGCGACACGGTGTACATCAAGGGCGGCCACGCGTTCGTCAACGGCAAGCGCCAGAAGGACGGCTTCACCGCGACCGTGCGAGGGCGGCACGGGCTGCGACTTCCCGCGGCCGATCACGATTCCCGCCGACCATTGGTTCATGATGGGCGACAACCGTGGCGAGTCCGACGACAGCCGGTTCTGGGGCCCTGTCCCGCGCAAGTGGATCATCGGTGGCGCCTTCGCCACCTACTGGCCGCCCAAGCGCATCGGCCTCCTCTAGCGCCATTTCGGTCGAGCCGACCAGCCTGACGCTCGCCGAGGAGCTTGCCGCGGCGGTGCCGGAGGTCGTCGTGATCGACGTCGCCGACGCTCCCGCGATGGCCGACATCGCGGACGTGCCCTCGCGCGACGTCGCGCCCAGGAAGGCCAAGCCGCGCAAGAGGAAGGGCAAGTGCCGCACGGGCCGCAAGCTCTTCCAGCACGATCGCGCGCTCGGCGTGCGCTTCGTCGCCGGCGCCGACGAGGCCGGTCGCGGCTGTCTCGCCGGCCCGCTGGTCGCGGCGGCCGTGCTCTTCGACTACGACCGCCTCGGCCCGCGCGAGGTCCGCGCCCTCTCGCTGCTCAACGACTCCAAGCAGCACACCGAGGAGGCGCGCGAGGCGCTCTACCCGGTCGTGCTGCGGATCGCCACACGCGTCGCGGTGGTCTCGCGCAGCGCCGGCGGCATCGACCGTCGCGGCCTGCACAAGACCAATCTCGCCGCGCTGCGCGAGTCGCTGTTGAAGGTCGCCCGTCCGGGCTGCATCTGCCTGAGCGACGGCTTCCCGGTCGGCGACCTCGAGGGCTACAGGGCCGCGCGATCGTCGACGGCGACGCGACGAGCGCCGCCATCGCCGCCGCGAGCATCATCGCCAAGGTCACCCGCGACCGCTTCATGCATCGCGCCGACGCGCGCCACCCCGGCTGGGAGTTCGCGACGCACGTCGGCTACTCGACACCGGAGCACCGCGACGCGATCCAACGCCACGGCGTCTCGCCGCTGCATCGCATGTCGTTTCAGAGCACTGCCTACCAGCAGCTCGCGCTGTAGCACCCCCGGCGCGCACGTCAGGCGCGCCATCAGAACGCGTTCTCCAGATGCTCCAGCCGCGTGAGGCGTCCGCGCAGGTCGATGACCACGCCGATCGCGTCGAAGCGCACCAGCTGGGTCCGCGGCCGGTCGGTCGCCTCCGTGAGATAGGCCCGCGCCATGCGACGGACCTGCGCGCGCTTGGCCTCGTGCAGCGCGTCCCACGGCTCGCCGCGGCCTCGTCGCGTCTTGACCTCGCAGAAGATCAACGTCTCGCCATCGCAGGCGATCAGGTCGATCTCGCCGAAGCGCGTGCGGTGGTTGCGGCACACGATCGTGTGACCGAGACGCTCCAGGTGCTCGGCGGCGAGCTGCTCGCCGAGACGGCCGAGGTGCTGGCGGGGGTCGGTGGACACGGGCACGAAGCTATGGACGGAGCCGCGCCGTGTCTGGCCAAGAACGTGACGATCTTGCGCGGTCACCGTTCCGGCATCGATGAGGTCCCACGACGACCGCTCGGATGCGCCGGGTGCCGTAGCGCTGCGCCGGCTCGGTGCGCGGTTGCGCCGCGCCGTGGGCCGACCTCCACGAGCCGGCGACGTGCCGGTGCTCGTGCTGCCCGCCGCCGCACCCGGAACGCAGATCCTGCTCGGCCGCTCGCGCGCCGCCGACGTCCGCTTCCTGGAGCCGTCGGTCTCCCGGCGCCATGCCGCGCTGCAGCGCGTCGAGGGTGGCTGGCTGCTCGTCGATCGCGCCTCGACGCACGGCACGTGGGTCAACGGGCGCCGGATCGACCGCGCGATCGTCCTCGACGGCGACGAGATCCGGCTCGGCCACGCCCGGATGGCGATCCGGACATGACCGTCCAGGGTGCTCGGCCATGCGTCCATCCCGCTGCGTCCGTGGGCTTAGCGTGCCGTTCCACAGGGGGTGCGGCGTTTCTCGGGAGCCCTGCTCTGCCTGCTCGCGGCCATGGCCGCGCTGCCGGCGTCCGCGCTCGCGCAGGCCGACGGCCCGGCGGTCGACCTCCGGGCGTCGTTTATCAACGACCTCGCGCCGGCCACAGGGCCACCCGTCCTCTTCGCGTCGCCGACCGTCGCCGGCAGCCCGATCGAGGGCCGCGTGCTGACGGCCGCCTCCGGGTCTTGGAGCCCGTCGGCGACCAGCGTCGCCTACCAGTGGCAGCGCGACGACGGTCGACGGCTTCACCGACATCTCCGGCGCGACCGGCACGACCTACATCTTGGTCCACGACGACATCGACGCGTCGTTTCGCGTGCACGTCGTCGCGACCAACGCCCAGGGCAGCGCCCAGGCCGACTCCGCGGCCGTCGGCCCGGTCATCGCCGGCGGACCCGCCGCCACGGCCGCGCCCGTCATCACCGGGAGCCTGCAGGGCGGCAAGCCCCTGACCGTCACCGCCGGCACCTGGTATCCGACCGCGACGAGCTACGCCTATCAGTGGCAGCGCGACCACGGGCTCGGGCTTCGTCGACATCGCCGGCGCGACCAACCCCACCTACTTCACCGCCCTGGCCGACGTCGCGCGCCCGATCCGCGCGCGCGTCACCGCGACCAACGCCTACGGGTCGCGTCACCGCGACCGCCGCCGCCGTCGGGCCGATCACCTCGGGCAGGCCGGTCAACAGCGTCCTGCCGATCATCAGCGGGGCGGTCAAGCGCGGCAGCGCCGCTGGCGGTCAACTCCGGCACCTGGAACCCGGCCGGCAACGTCTTCAGCCTACCAGTGGCAGCGCGACGAGCGGCTCCGGCTTCGCCGACATCACCGGCGCGACCGGCACGAGCTACACGCCGACCGTCGACGACCTCGGCGTCCCGCTGCGGGTCGTCGTCACCGCGACCAACGCGTACGGCTCGGCGACCGTCGATCGACCGCCGCCGACCGGCAACCGTCGCCGCCGACCCGCCGGTCAACGTCGGGGCGCCCGGCGATCGCCGGGACCGCCAAGCGGACGCTGACCCTCACCGCCTCGGCGGGCACCTGGACGCCGGCCGGCGCCACGTTCGCCTACCAGTGGCAGCGCGACGACGGTGACGGCTTCGCCGACATCTCCGGCGCCACCGCCGCCTCCTACGTCCTGGCGACCGCCGACGTCGGCGCGACGATCCGCGTCAACGTCACCGCCACCAACGTCGACGGCTCGACCACCGTCGCCTCGGCGCCGACCACGGTCGTGCGTCGCCGCCACGCCCGGGCAATCGCGTCGCGCCGGCTCTCACCGGCGCCTCGCGCGTCGGCGACACGCTCACCACCACCGACGGCGCCTGGAGCCCCGCTGCCGAGAGCTTCGCCTACCAGTGGCAGCGTCGCGCCGCCGGCACGTACACCGACATCGCCGCAGCGACGACCAGGACCTACACCTTGGTCAGCGCCGACGCGGGCGCCACCGTGCGCGTCAAGGTCACCGCGACCAACGACGACGGCACGGGCGTCGGCTACTCGGCGGCCACCGCCACGGTGGTCGCGCCGCCGACGCCGCCAAGTGCCATCGACGCGCCGACCGGCACGCTGCAGGACACCGAGACGCTGTCGATCGCTCCCGGCGACTGGACGCCCACCTCCGCGACGTTCACCTACCAGTGGCTGCGCTGCCCGTCGGGCGCGACGGCGCTGGGTGGTTGTGTGACCGTCGGCTCCGGCCAGACCTACACCTTGAGTGCCAACGACGTCGGTCACGCGATGGCGGTCCGCGTCACCGCCACCGCGGCCGGCGTGTCGACGGTGGCGACGTCGACCTTCACCGGTGACGTCGCCGGGCGTGCGCTGACGCTGACCGGCGTGCCCAGGATCCAGGGCACGGTGCAGGTCGCCCAGACGATCCGCGCGCTGCCCGCCGTGTGGACGGTGCCGACGCAGACCGAGCGGTACCAGTGGCGGCGCTGTGACGAGGACGGGACGAACTGCGTCGACATCCCGGGTGCCGGGGGACAGACCTACAAGGTCGTCGTGGCCGACAAGGACAAGACGTTGGTCGTGCACGAGATCGCGACCTCGCCGGGGCGCAGCGCGAGTGCCGACAGCACCGCGTCGACCGTCGCCGACCAGCCGCTGCCGGCCGCCGCTGTCCTGCCGACCGTCTCCGGGACGCCGATCCGCGCCGCCAACCTGCAGGCCACGCGCGGCAACTGGGCCAACGATCCGACGAGCTTCGCCTACAACTGGATGCGCTGTGACAGCGCGGGTGACCATTGCGCCGCGATCCCCGGCGCGACGCGCACCAGCTATGCGCTCCAGGCGGCCGACGTCGGCGCGACGGTGACCGTCTCGGTGACGGCGACCAACACCGCGGGCGTGACGGTCGCCATCGCGGTGCCGACCGCCGTCGTCGCCGCCGTGCTCCCGCAGGTGGCGGTGATCGGCGCGATCCACGGGACGCTGCAGGTCCCGAAGACGCTGCAGGTGATCCGCCCGACCTGGCACACGACGGGCGACACCCGCTACGGCTACCAGTGGCAGCGCTGTGCCGCGACCGGCACCTCATGTGTCGACATCGCGGGTGCGCGCAGCCTGTCCTACCGGCTGCAGACCGCCGACGCCCGCGCGCGCCTGCGCGTCGTCACGGTGGCGACCAACGTCGACGGCGCGACGACGGTGGCGACGGCGCCGACGGCGGCGATCCTGCCCGCGCTGCCGGGGATCCAGGTCACCCCGCGCCTGACGGTTCAAGGGCGCGCGGACGTCGGCAAGACGCTGACGCTGACGCCCGCGACCTGGAGCGCGAGCACCGAGATCGACACCAAGGTGTTGCAGTTCTGGCGGTGCAATCCGCGCTGCTCCGCGCTGTCGACCGATGGCGCCGGGGCCTACGTGCTCGACGATGCCGACGCCGGCGCGATGATGCGCGGCTCGGAGACCGCGACGGGGCCCGGCGGGAGCACCGTCGCCTGGGCCGCGGCGTGGCTCGGGCCGGTGCGGTCGGCGAGCGCCGGGTCCGCGTCGCTGACGGCAGGGTCGAGCGCGCTGGTCCGGACGTCGCGTGGGGTGGCGCTGGCGCAGGTGAGCGTGGGCCCGGCGGTGGCGGGCGCGGTTGCGGCCTCGTCGGCCAAGGCCGTCGTCGGGCCGAGGCGTGCTCGCACCGTGCGCATCTCGCTACGGCGTGCCCGCCACGCGCCGGCCGGGCGGCTGCGCGCCTGGGCCTGCCTCGCGACGCCGTCGCCGCTGGAGACCGCGCCGTGCTCGCAGGCGGTCGCGCTTGCGCATCACGGGCGACGCTGAAGCTGGCGATCGCGAAGGGCGCGCGCCTGCGTGTCGTCATCGTGCGCGCGCGTCATCGGTAACGCACGGGAGGCCGCCACCGACGCAGGGGGTAACCGAGTTGTAGGACTCGCTCCGCACGATCGTCGCGAACGCGGCGTCCCGTGTCACACCTTGGCGCTTAGCGTCGCCGGGCATGTTGGCCCACGTCACCACCTTCGCGATCCAGGGCGTCGAGAGCCGCCGCGTCACCGTCGAGGTGGACATCCGCCCCGGCCTGCCGGCGTTCACGATCGTCGGGCTCGGCGACCGCGCCGTCCGCGAGTCGCGCGAGCGTGTCCGCGCGGCGATCCTCAACTCCGGCTTCGAGTTCCCGGCCCGCAGGATCACCGTCAACCTCGCGCCGGCGGCGCTGCGCAAGGAGGGGCCGGGGTTCGACCTGGCCATCGCCTGCGGCGTGCTCGCCGCCGTCGGCGAGCTGCCGGCGTCGGTCCTGGAGCGCGTCGCCGTCTTCGGCGAGCTGGCGCTCGGCGGCGAGCTGCGCCCGTGTCGCGGCGTGCTCGCGGTGGCCGAGGGCGCCGTCGCGGCCGGGCTGCGTGGCCTCGTGCTGCCCGCCGTCCACGGGCGCGAGGCCGCGCTGGTCGAGGACCTCGGCGTCTCCGGCGCGATCGGCTTGGCCGAGGTCGTGGCGATCCTGCGTGGGGAGAGCGACGGGCAACCGCCGCCGCCCGACGATGGCGGCGCGACGGCGTCCGCGGGGCACGCGCTCGACCTCGCCGACGTGCGCGGCCACGGCGGCCCGTTGCGAGCGCTGACGATCGCGGCGGCCGGCGGCCACAACCTGCTGCTCGCCGGTCCGCCCGGCACCGGCAAGACGATGCTCGCGCAGCGGCTGCCGTCGATCCTGCCGCCGCTGTCGCGTGGCGAGGCGATCGAGGTCACGCGGATCCAGGGCGTCGCGGGCGTGCGGCCCGGCGGCGGCCTGGTGACCGAGCGACCGTTCCGGGCGCCGCACCACACGATCTCGGCGTCCGGGCTGGTCGGCGGTGGCGCGCAGCCGCTGCCGGGAGAAGCCACGCTGGCCCATCACGGCGTGCTCTTCCTGGACGAGCTGGCGGAGTTCGCGACGGCCGGCGCTGGAGGCGCTGCGCCAGCCGTTGGAGGACGGGCGCGTGGCGATCGTGCGCGGTCAGCGCCGCGCGCTGTTCCCGACGCGGTTCATGTTGGTGGCCTCGACCAACCCGTGCCCGTGCGGCTACGCGGGCACGCCGCGCTGTCGCTGCGGCGAGGCCGACATCGCGCGCTACCGCCGCCGGCTCAGCGGTCCGCTGCTCGATCGCATCGACCTGCTGGTCGACGTCCAGCGTCCGACGCCCGTCGACTTCGCGGCCGGTCCGGTCTGTCACAGCGCGGTCGAACGTGAGCGCGTGGTTGCTGCCCGCGAGCGCCAGGCGGCGCGGCTGACGGGCACCGGTGCGACGTGCAACGCGCACCTCGACGGCGCGCTGGTCCGTCGTCATGTCGCGCTAGAACCCGCCGCTGCCGCCGTCCTGCGTCGGGCCTACGACCGCGGAACGCTCAGCCCGCGCGGCCACGACCGCGTCCTGCGGGTGGCGCGGACGATCGCCGACCTGGAGGGTGCCGACACGGTCGGCGCCGAGCACTTGCTCGAGGCGCTGGGGTTCCGTCAGGACGTCGCTGAGGGCGCCGAGGAGGACGCCGCATGATGACCCAGAACCGGACAGCGAACGAGTCCGACATCACTGCGGTCCGCGGCATGAGCCGCGCGGACGTTGCATGCGCCGCGTGCCTGCGGCGCACCTGGCTGCTGTCGCAGGTCGCCGGTCGGCTCGAGGTGGCCCACAGCCGGCGTCGCCCGATCCGGTCGGTGCTGGCGCTGGACGACGATGCGCTGCATCAACGCGGTCTGTGGCGGGACGGGGCTGCGCGAGCAATTGGCGAGCACGAGCCCGTCGGACCTGCGGGCGTCGGCCGCCGGTGGCGGCCTGGAGGTGGTGTGCCGCCACGGCGCCGGCTATCCCACACGCCTGCTGGACGACACCGCGCCGCCCGCGGCGCTGTTCGTCCGCGGCGGTGACGATGCGTTGGCCCGGCTGACGCGGTTGGTCGGCGAGACGGAGACGGGCCCGTCGGCGGCGGTCGCGATCGTCGGCACGCGCCGCGCCTCGCCCGAAGGGCTGGAGATCGCGCGCGTCCTCGGCCGCGGCCTGGCGGGCGTGGGGGTGACGGTGGTCTCGGGCCTGGCGCTCGGCGTCGACAGCGCCGCGCACGCCGGCGCCGTCGAGGTCTGCGGGCCGACCGTGGCGGTGCTCGGCGGCGGTGCCGACGTGCCCTACCCGAGGCGCAAGGCGGGCCTGTACGAGGCGATCCTCGCGGCAGGTGGCGCGGTGGTCTCCGAGATGCCGCCGGGCTTCCGCGCGTTCCGGTGGAGCTTCCCGGCGCGCAACCGGATCATCGCGGCGCTGGCGCCCGTGACGATCGTGGTCGAGGCCGCCGAGCGTTCGGGGTCACTGATCACCGCCGAGCTTGCCCTCGAGCTCGGCCGCGACGTGGCTGCGGTGCCGGGTCCTGTGTTGAGCTGGCGCTCGCGCGGGACCAACGCGCTTTTGCGCGACGGCGCGACGCTGATTCGCGATGTTCAGGACGCGCTCGAACTGCTTCTCGGGACCGATGGCGCGGCCGCTGCGCTCAAGCGTGCGGCGGGGGAGCCGATCGCACCGCCGACGACGCTGGAGCCCGAACTGCGCGCGCTGCTGGCCGCGGTGGAGGACGGTCGCGACAGCGTCGGCTCGCTGGCCTCCGACGCGACCGGCGCGGCCATCGTCCGCGCCGGCCTGGCGGAGCTCGAACTGCTCGGCCTCGTCCGCCGCGTCGCGGGTGGTCGTGTGCTGCGGACCACCCGGGTCGCCGCCGGCTAGCATCGGCCGTGATGTCGACCGATCCCGCCGCGTCGCCGCGGCCCGCGCCGCACGTGCCCGTCTGCCTGTCGATCGCCGGCTCGGACTCCGGCGGCGGCGCCGGCATCCAGGCCGACCTGAAGGCGTTTGCCCGCTGCGGCGTCCACGGCACGACGGCGATCACGGCGCTGACCGCGCAGAACACGGTCGCGGTGACGCGCGTCGGCGCCGTGGAGCCTGCGATGGTCGTCGCGCAGATCGAGGCGGTCGGCGAGCGACTTCGCGATCGGCGCCGTGAAGATCGGCATGGTCGGCGCCGCGGACGTGATCGCGGCGGTCGCCGCCGCGCTCGACGCGCTGCCCGACGGTACGCCGGTCGTGCTCGACCCCGTGATGGTCGCCGAGTCCGGCGCGCGGCTGCTGCCCGGCGACGGCCGAGCGCGCGCTGATCGAGCTGCTGCTCCCGCGCGCGACCGTCGTCACCCCGAACGTCCCCGAGGCGCGCGCGCTCGCGGGTCCCGGCGCCGCCGACCTCGACGGCGCGGCCGCTCGCCGAGGCCGTCCAGGCGGTCGGCGCCAACGCCGTCGTCGTCACCGGCGGCCATCGCGCGGAGGCGACGCGACGTCCTGCTGACGACCGACGGCACGACCGTCGAGATCCCGGGCCACCGCCATCCCGACGGCGCCGCGCACGGCTCGGGCTGCACGCACTCCTCGGCGCTGGCGGCCCACCTCGCGCTCGGCTTCACCCTCGCGGACGCCGCACGCGCCGCGCGGGCGATCGCCGCCGAGGCCGTCCGCCACGGCCTGCGCGACCTCGGCGCCGGCGCCGGGCCCGGTCAACGTGCTCGGCGTCGGCTACGGCGACGTGCACGCGGTCGCGAACACCGGCCGCCTCGGCGCACCCGCATGAGCCGCGCCCCAATGAGCGGCCACGCGCCCAGCCATGGGCCAGACGGCAGCCACCCTGGTCCGCCCGTCTGACCACCCGTCAGCCCTTTGCCATAATCCTGCACGTGAGGTTGCTGCGCATGAAGCCCGGGCATGGTGAGGTCCTCTTGGCCGAGGGCGACGTCGAGGTCGCCGCCGAGGAGCAGATGCTGGTGGACGAGTTCCGCCGGCAGCTCGACGAGGGCATGTGGGCAGCAGTGCCCGTCACCTCCTCCGCCGGTCGTCGCGAGGCGCGCATGGTCAAGGCCTTCGAGGACGTCCCGCGCGACGCCGATCGCGTCATCTTCTTCCCGCGCGCCGCCGGCGGCAGCTGAGACATCCGGGAGCGACGTCGCGATGGTCCTCGCCCTCAGCGCCACCCTCATCGTCATCGTGGCCCTGCTGTGGGAGGTCGCGGCGCCGCGGGTCACCGAGGCCTGGGAGCGCCACCGTGCCCGACGCGCCCGCGTCCCGGTCGACGTCTACGACCCCGGTCGCGAGCGCCGCGCCGAGCAGCGCGCCCGCCAGCTCCTGCGCTCCTGCGTCAACGACGAGGAGTGGGACATGTACCGCGAGCTCGGCTTCATCCGGGTCTGGGGCGCCTTGTCGGCCGGCCCCGAGCAGGGCGGCACCCAGGCCACGCGCGCCGGCGCGCCGTACGCCTACATCATCTACCCGCACAAGCCGATCGTCGCCTACCTCCCGCAGACCCGCGAGCTGCTCGCCGAGTACTGCGTGGCCTTCCCGGACGAGACGCGCCCCTACGGCAGCGCCCGCCTCCCGGACTCCGACGACACGCTGGCCAAGTGGATGGCCTTGACCGGTGACGAGCACCATCTCATCGGCCAGGCCAACATGCACCTCCCGGGCCGTCAGATCGACCCCAAGCAGGTCCGTCGCGACCTCTGGCGCCTGACGCAGTGGGAGCAGTCGCGCCTGCGCCGCCTCGCCCGCGAGCAGCGCACGACCACGCCCTGAGACGCCGCGCGCCCTAGTCGCCCAGGAACTCCGCGACCAGCGCGTTGAACGCCACCGGGCGCTCGAGCATCGCCACGTGGCCGGTGTTCTCGTAGACGACGACCCGCGCGTCGTCGATCAGCTCGCCGAACGCCCAGGCGTCGCGAACCGGCACGAGCATGTCCCTCGTGCCCCAGACCACGAGCGTCGGTGCCGTGATCTCGCCGAGCCGGTCGCGGATCGGATAGTCGGTCAGGGCGTCCAGCGCATCGATGAAGCCCGGCTTGCCGGCACCGCGCAGTTGCTCGGACACCAGCGGCGCCGGCAGCCGGTCGGGATGCGCGGCCACGATGCTCAGCATCGCCCGGCGCGAGCGCGGTCGCCGCGCCAGCTCGTCGGACTTCGACGCCAGCCAACCGGTCCCCAGCGCCAGCAGTCCCGATCCGCGCCGCAGCAGCGCCAGCGCGGGCTCGTTGCGCTGGTGCTCGACGGTCAGCCCCGCGGCGCTGACCAGCACGAGCCGCTCGACCCTGGTCCCGAAGCGGATCGCCAGCTCGGCACCGATGAAGCCGCCCATCGAGTTGCCCACGACCGTCGCGCGCGTCACGCCGAGCACCCGCAGCAGCTCGTCGACCGCGGCCGCGTAGCCGCTGATCGTGATCTTCTCGGCAGGCATCTCGGACGCCCCGAAGCCCGGCAGGTCCATGGCGATGCAGCGGTGCGTGCGGGCGAAGAACGGCAGGTTCTCCAGCCAGTTCTGCCAGGAGCCCGTCAGCCCGTGGATCCACACGATCGTGCCCGCGGCCGGCTCCCCGTCGGCCGACGGCCCGATGTCGATCACGTTCATCCACCGGCCACCAACCCGCACCCAGCGCTGTGCGTTCGCCAGTCGATGTCCATCCACGCGCTGCGACCCACCGGTCCGTATAGGTCAACGGCGATGGTCTCCCGGTCGGCAGTCGCGCTCGCGGCCATGGTCGTACGATAGAAGCGCGCGCCGGCGGGGGAGACGGGTGGCGCTGACCGACCCATGCGCATCGCCATCGACATCGACTCCACGCTGCATCACTACTGGGACGTGCTCTCGGACGCCGCCCAGCGCCGCTTCGGCATCGATCTGCCCTACGAGGAGCAGTTCGACTGGGGCATCACCCGGCTCAAGCCCGAGCAGCTGACCTGCTGCATCGACGAGACCCATTGCGACCAGGCGATCCTCGCCGGCCGGCCCTACCCGGGCGCTGTGGAGGCCGTCAACGCCTGGGCCGCGCGCCGGCCATTTCATCCACATCACCTCGCACCGCTCCGAGCGCGCCCACGCCGCGACCGCCCGCTGGCTCGAAGCCATCGGTCTGCAGTTCGACGAGCTTTATTGCTCGCAGGACAAGGTCACCCGCTGCGTCGAGATCGGGATCGACCTCCTGATCGACGACAGCCCGCACAACATCGAGACTGCGCTGGAGCGCGACATCGCCGTCGCGACGATCCGCCACCCGTGGAACGCCGACGTCTGCGAGACCGAGGACGTCGTCTGCGCCCACGACTGGGCCGAGCTGGCCCGCAAGCTGGGCCCGCGGCTGGCGCGCGAGTCCGTCGCCCGCGGCTGAGCGGTATCGAAGCTCCATAGCTTGGAACGCCTCCGCCTGGGACAATCTCAGGCGGGATGGCCGACACGACACGCAGCACGCTGCGCCAAGGGAACCGCGAGAGCACGCGGATCGATGACGACGACCGGCTGGCGCTGGTCGACGAGGCACGGGCGGGGGCGGCGGCGGGCCGCGATGTCGCCGAGCGTGAGCCCGACCTGCGCGAGTACCTCGCGCCGATCGAGACCGAGCGCCAGGTCACCGACTGGGGCCGCTCGGAGCGCGTCGAGGGCTTCTTCGACAAGACGCTCGTCGACTTCTACTACAACTTGTGGTTTCGCTGCGAGGTCGAGGGCATCGAGCACGTCCCGGCCGAGGGCGGCGCGTTGCTGGTCTCCAACCACTCGGGCGCGCTGCCGCCCGACGCGCCGATGATCGCCAAGGCGATCAAGGAGGAGCACGCCCAACCGCGCCCGCTGCACCTCACCGTCGAGCACTTCTTCAAGGGCTATCCGGGCCTGAGCATGCTGATCCCCAAGATCGGCGGCGTTCCCGCGCACCCGGCCAACGTCCACCGTCTGCTGGCCGACGAGCAGCAACTGGTGCTCGTCTTCCCCGAGGGCCGCAAGGGCACCGAGAAGCTCTACAAGGACCGCTACCGCCTGCGTCGCTTCGGCCGCGGCGGCTTCGTCGAGGCGGCGATGCGCGCCCGCGCGCCGATCGTCCCGATCGCGCTCGTCGGCGCCGAGGAGGCGATGCCGGTCTTCGCCCAGCTCGGCGCGCTGCAGAAGCTCACCGGCCTGATCTACTTCCCGATCACGCCGACCTTCCCGCACCTCGGGCTGTTCGGCGCGCTCGGCTACCTGCCGGCCAAGTTCAAGATCCGGTTCCTGGCGCCGGTCCCGACCGACGACCTCGGCGTCGAGGAGCCGTGGGAGGACCAGGCGCTCGTGCAGACGATCGCCCACGACATCCGCGCGACGATCCAGGACGAGCTGCTCGACATGCTCGGCAAGCGCCGCTCGGTGTGGTTCGGATGAGGTCGCGCCGCGTCCTCATCACCGGCCTGTCGACCTACTGGGGCGGCCGCCTGGCCCAGGCGCTCGAGCAGGATCCCGAGATCGAGACGGTCATCGGGATCGACCGCCGGCCGCCGAAGCTCGCGCTGGAGCGCACGGAGTTCGTCCAGGTCTCCGACGCCCACTCGCTGATCCGGCGGATCGTCGACGCCGCCGAGATCGACACGATCGTCGACACCCGCCTGGTCGTCGACTCGATCGTCACGTCGCGCACCCGCGCCCACGAGAACAACGTCATCGGCACCATGAACGTGCTCGCCGCCGCCGGCGGTCCGTCGTCGCCGGTGCGCAAGTTGGTGTTCAAGTCCTCAGCGCGCTACTACGGCGCCGAGCAGGACGACCCCGCGTTCTTCACCGAGGCGATGCGCCGTCCGCACGCGCCCGGCACTCCGATCGAGCGCGACATCTGCGAGGCCGAGGCCAACGTCTCGGACTTCCGCTCCAAGAACCCCGACACCACCGTCACGGTCCTGCGCTTCGCCAACGCGCTGGGCCCCGACCTCAAGACCTCGTGGCAGAGCTACCTGCACCTGCCGGCCATCCCGACGATCCTCGGCTTCGACCCGCGCGTGCAGTTCATCCACGAGGACGACATGGCCAACTGCCTCGAGCACGCGGTCAAGTACGACCTCGACGGGACGTTCAACTGCGCCGGCGACGGCGTGCTCGTCCTCTCGGAGGTCGTCGACCTCCTGGGCAAGACGATGCTGCCGATCCTGCCGCCGTGGGGGACCGGCCTGGCGACCCAGGGGCTGCGCCGCGCCGGCGTGCCGATCCAGTCCGAGATGCTGCCCCAACTGCGCTTCGGCCGCGCGCTGGACAACCGCCGCTACAAGGCGACGGGCTTCGTCTATCAGCACACCACGCGCGAGACCGTGCTGCGGCTGCGCGAGCAGCAGCGTCTGGAGCCGATCCTGCGCGGCGCGGTGGGCTCCAGCTACCGCTATGAGTCGGCGGTCGAGGAGTTCCTGCGCTTCAGCCCGAGCGTGCGCCAGTCCAACGTGCGGCCGGGGCCGCTGCCGCCCGCCAACTCCGCGCCGGGCGAGCGCTCCGAGCAGGAGCAGTTGGAGGCCTCGACGGCCGCGCCGCTGCCGCCGGCGACCACCGCCTACGGCTCGCTGCCCGCACGCGAGATCCTCACGATCCTGCCCTCGCTGAGCCACGAGGACCTACGCGCGCTGCGCGAGCACGAGGTCCACCACGCGGCGCGCGCCACCGTCCTGCGCGGCATCGACCGTCTGCTCGGCGCGCCCGCCACGTCCGCGCGCTGACAACGAAGCCGGCGCGGGTGCATCCACCCGGCCGGCAGCGGGCCTTGCAGGGGTTCTCGGCCGCCGCCGCAGCCACTACTCTGGGTGCGGACTCCTTCCCCTCGGTTTCGCTCACCATTGCTCGCACGCCCTGTCATTGCCGTCACCGCCCTGCTGGTGGCGATCGTCGCCATCGCCGCGGCGGTCGTCGTCTATGACCACGGCCGCAAGGACACGATCGGCAAGGGCGTCACGATCGGCGGGGTCGACGTGGGCGGCCTCAAGCGCGATGCCGCCGAGGCCAAGCTGCGTCGGCAGATCCTCGCGCCCCTGAACCGGGAGATCACGGTCGACCACGGCAGCCGGCGGTGGCGTCTGACCGCCCGCGAGGCGAAGGTCGCCACCAACCTCGACGCGACGGTTGCTGATGCCCTGGCCCGCAGCCGTCAGGGCAACCTGCTCAAGCGCACCTGGCGCGGGGTGACCGGCGAGAAGCTCGACGCCCACCTGGAGCCCGAGGTCACGTTCTCCGACGCGGCGGTCATCCGGCTGCTGGACCGCGTGCGCAAGTCCGTCAACCGCCCGGCGATGAACGCGACGATCAAGTTCGCCGTGTCGGGCCCGACGACGACGCCCAGCCACGAGGGCCTGGCGCTGGACGCCACGACGTTGCACCAGAAGATCAAGGCGGCGCTCGGCTCGCCGACCGCGACGCGCCGCTTCAGCGCCTCGACCCATCACGTCGCGCCGGCGGTCTCCACCGACAAGCTGATCGCCCAGAACGCGACGACGCTGGTCGTCAACCGCGAGGCCTTCAGGCTCACGGTCTTCAAGAACCTCAAGGCGGTCAAGAGCTACTCGGTGGCGATCGGCGCGGTCGGCCTCGACACGCCCGCCGGGCTCTACCACATCCAGAACAAGGCGGTGGATCCCGCCTGGACCGAGCCGAACTCCGACTGGGTTCCCGTGGCCGACCGCGGCAAGGTCATCCCCGGCGGCACGCCCGAGAACCCGCTGAAGTCCCGCTGGCTGGGCATCTTCAACGGCGCCGGCATCCACGGGGTGGACCCCAGCGAGTACGGCACGATCGGCCACGCCGCCTCGCACGGCTGCGTGCGCATGCGGATCGCCGACGTCGAGGATCTCTATCCGCGCGTCCCGGTCGGCGCGCCGATCTTCATCGCCTAGGTCTGCTGAAGGTCGACGTCGCGGATGGCGTCGACCGCGACCTCTTCCCAGCCTTCGCCGCAACAGGGAGGCATGGTGGTCGGAGTGGCGAAAGACGAGCGTGCCAATGAAGATCCCGTTCGTCTGCTTGCGCAGCACCGCGTACCACATCGTCGAGGAGTCGAGGTTGCCGCGCACGCGGTGCCACGGCCGCGGCGGATCGTCGCTCTCCGGGGCGATGCCGGCGTCGATCAGCTGCCGATGCGTGGCGACCTGACCGGAGTTGGTGTCGATGAAGAAGAGTCCCACAGCGGTCGAGGATAGGGCCGCGGAGACCACGCGCGCCGACGCGTTGAGCACCGCGTGGCAAGAGGCGCTGCGGCTCTTCGACGCCGACCTGCTGCGTCGCGGCGCCGCCGCGCGCACGCGGCGCGCCTACGGGTTCGATTGCGCCCAGTTCGCGCTGTGGTGCACGACCAACGGCCACGAGCCGACCGATGTCACGACGCGCATCCTGCGTCGCTACGCCGCGGCGCTGGGCGAGCGCGACGTCGTCGCCGCCACGGTCGCCCGCAAGCTCGCCGCGCTGCGCTCGCTCTACCGCACGCTGCGCGAGCACGGGCAGATGGCGGCCAACCCGGCCGACCTCGTGCCCGCGCCCAAGCGCCCGTCCAAGCTGCCGCGCGTCCTGAAGGCCGACGAGGTCGCCGACCTGCTGGACCGGATCCCGCAGATGACGCCGCTGGACGTGCGCGACCGCGCGCTGTTCGAGCTGGCCTACGCCTGCGGCCTGCGGGCCGAGGAGCTGGTCAACCTCGACCGCGGCTCGCTGGACTTCGACGCCGAGGAGGTGCGCGTCGAGGGCAAGGGCGGCAAGACGCGCATCGTCCCGATCGGCGAGTCGGCCGTCCGGGCGCTGGCCCGGTACGTGGAGCGCGCGCGCCCCGCGCTTGCAGGCCGACCGTGCCGAGGCGGCGCTGTTCCTCTCGAAGTCCGGCCGACGGCTGTCGACCAGCGACGTGCGACGGCGCCTGCGCGTGTGGTCCCGGCGCGCCGCGCTGCAGGGCGGGGCGCACCCGCACGCGCTGCGCCACTCGTTCGCGACCCACCTGCTCGACGGGGGCGCGGACCTCCGCGCGATCCAGGAGATGCTCGGTCACAGCAGCATCTCGACGACGCAGATCTACACCCGTGTAGAGTCCGCGAGGCTCAAGTCCGCGTATGCGCGAGCGCATCCGAGGGCGTGAGGAGTGACAGGGATGGAGACCAACGTCAAGGCCATTGAGCTGCGGGACCTCTGGCGCCGGTACAAGGCGACAGGCGACACGCACGCGCGTGAGCGGCTCGTCGTCGCCTACTCGCCGCTGGTCAAGTACGTCGCCGGGCGCATGGCCTCGGGCCTGCCCGCGCACGTCGACGAGGCCGATCTCATCTCCTACGGCCTCGTCGGCCTGATCAGCGCGATCGAGCGCTTCGACCTCGAGCGCGAGATCAAGTTCGAGACCTACGCGATCACCCGCATCAAGGGCGCGATCATCGACGAGCTGCGCTCCCTGGACTGGGTGCCGCGCTCCGTGCGCGCCAAGGCCCGCGAGATCGAGAAGGCCAACACCAAGCTCGAGCACCAGCTCCAGCGCGCGCCGACCGACGAGGAGATGTCGGGCGAGCTCGGCGTCAGCGTCGACGACTTCCAGGAGTCGCTGCTGCAGATCTCCAACTCGACGGTCGCGGCGCTGGACGAGCTGTGGACGGTCGGCGACTCCTCCGGCGACGCCGTCTCGCTGCTGGACACCCTGACCGACGAGAACGCGCCGGACCCGGCCGCGGTCATGGACCAGACCGACCTCAAGGACCGCGTGGCCGACGCGATCGCCCGCCTGCCCGAGCGCGAGAAGCTCGTGGTCGCGCTGTATTACTACGAGAACCTCACGCTGCGCGAGATCGGCGAGGTCCTCGGCGTCACCGAGTCGCGCATCTCCCAGCTGCACACGAAGGCCGTCCTGCGCCTTCGCTCGCGGCTGCTCGAACAGGAATAGCGCTGTTCGCGGCACCTCGCGGTTGCAGGCTTGTGCGCATCAGCGCTAGGTTCGCTGCAACCCGAACATCAGGCCGCGTGCCTGGGCATCGTGGCCTCCGAGGAAAGGAGCCTGGGCATGCACAAGGCTGCGGACCGCATCCGCAACGTGGCCCTCGTCGGTCACCGCGGCAGCGGCAAGACCTCGCTGTTCGAGGCACTGCTCTTCCAGGCGCAGGCGACCACGCGCCTCGGCAGCGTCGCGGACGGCACATCCCTGTCGGACTCCGAGCCCGACGAGCAGACGCGCGGCATGTCGATCGGCGCCGCGCTGAACTCGTTCGAGTGGCAGGACCGGCGCATCAACCTGCTCGACACGCCCGGTGAGCCGAGCTTCGTGGCCGACGCGCTCGGCGCCCTGCGCGTCTGCGAGTCGGCCGTCTTCGTCGTCAACGCCGTCATGGGCGTCGAGGTCTCGACGGTCCGGCTGTGGGAGCGGGCGACCGAGCTCGACCTCGCGCGCATGGTCTACGTCAACATGCTCGACCGCGAGCGCGCGGACTTCTTCCGCTCGCTCGAGTCGCTGAAGGCGGCCTTCGGGCCGCACGTCGTCGCGGTCGAGATCCCGATCGGCGCCGAGCACGAGGTGCGCGGGCGTCGTCGACCTCGTCGACATGAAGGCCTATGAGTACGACAGCGCGGCTCGCGCGAGAACTGCCGCGAGATCCCGATCCCCGACGACCTGCTCGCCCAGGCCGAGGAGTACCGCGAGAAGCTGATGGACGAGGTCGCCGAGGTCAGCGACACGCTGATGGAGCGCTACCTCGAGGGCACCGAGATCGCCCACGACGAGATCGTCGCCGCGCTCAAGGACGGCACCAACCACGGCGGGCTCTTCCCGGTCGTGTGCGGCGTCGCCACGCGCAACCTCGGGACCAACCGGCTGCTGGACGCGATCGTCGAGGACCTGCCGTCGCCGGTCAAGCACGGCGTCATGGAGGTCGCCGACCACGTCGCGCTGGAGCCCGTCGAGGACAAGGAGCTGTTCGCCTACGTCTTCAAGACGCGGGCCGACACGTTCGCGGGGCGCATCAACCTGTTTCGCGTCTACCAGGGCGTGATGAGCCACGACAGCCACGTGCTCAACACGCGCTCGCACCACAAGGAGCGCGTCGGCCAGCTGCTGCGCTTCAGCGGCAAGGAGACCGAGACGGTCGACGAGTTCGGGCCCGGCGACATCGGCGCGGTGGCCAAGTTGAAGGAGACGCGGGCCGGCGACTGGCTGGCCTCGCGCGACGAGCCGATCGCGATGCCGGCGATCAAGCTGCCGGCGCCGGTCATGGCGTTCGCGATCGAGCCCAAGAACAAGGGCGACGAGGAGAAGGTGTTCACCGCGCTGCGGCGGCTGCAGGAGGAGGACCCGACGATCGACCTGCACCGCGACCAGCAGACCGGTGAGCAGATCGTCGCGGGCCTGTCGCAGATGCACGTCGAGGTGATCGTCGACCGCCTGAAGTCGCGCTTCGGCGTCGAGGTCGCGCTCAAGCCGCCGCGCGTGCCCTACCAGGAGTCGATCCGCAAGCCGGCCAAGGCGCACGGCCGCCACAAGAAGCAGACCGGCGGCCGCGGGCAGTTCGGCGACTGCCACATCGAGATCGCGCCCGCACGAGCGACGACTTCGAGTTCGTCGACGCGATCAAGGGCGGGGTGATCCCGCAGGGCTTCATCCCGGCGGTCCAGAAGGGCGTGGTCGAGGCGATGGCCCACGGGCCGGTGGCGGGCTATCCGCTCAAGGGCGTCCAGGTTCGGCTGGTCGACGGCAGCTACCACTCGGTCGACTCCTCCGAGCACGCGTTCAAGACCGCGGGCTCGATCGCGATGCGCCAGGCGATGGAGCAGGCCGCCGCGGTCCTGCTGGAGCCGATCATGCTCGTGACGCTGTCGGTGCCCGAGGACTCGGTCGGCGACGTCATCGGCGACCTCAACTCGCGGCGCGGGCGGCCGCAGGGCATGGAGCCGTCGGCCGCGCGGCATGACCGAGGTCAAGGCCGAGGTGCCGATGGCCGAGATGCTCACCTACGCGCCGGACCTGCGCTCGCTGACCGGCGGCCAGGGCGATTACACGATGGAGTTCGCGCGCTACGAGGAGGTGCCCGCCCATCTCGCGGCCAAGGTCATCGCCTCGGCCGGTCAGGAGGAGGCGGTACGCGCCTGAAGTCACCCCGTCCGCGCCGGCGCATCGACGCTTGCGGTCTGCCGTCGCGGGCGGACACGTTGCTACCCTCGGCGACGACTTGACCCGCAAGTCGATCACGACCAATCCTGCCGTCGTCACGTGCGACGTCTGCGGCCGCACGCTCCTGCGCGGCGAGCATCACGACGTCTTCATCGGCGGCGGCCAGCGCCGCAGCGTCTGCGAGCTCTGCACGGGGCGCGCGGTGCACGAGGGCTGGATCCGCGAGGGACTCGACGATGTCGTCGCCCGCGGCCGCGAGAGCCGCCGCGGCGGTTCGCTGCTCTCGCGCCTGCGCAGTCGTCGCAACGAGCCGTCGCCCGACCAGCTGCCGCGCGATCCGTTCGCCGACGACGGCGACCACCGAAGCCCGGGGCCCGCCGGCGACTATCCGCCCGAGGAGGACGTCGCGGAGCCGGAGCCCGCGGGGACCGCCGAGCCGCGCTACGCCGCGCCGCCCGAGCCGCGGCCCGACCGCGAGCCCGAGGTCGACGCCGCCGAGCCGACTGACCACACGCTCTACGAGTCGCGCTCGGTGCGCGGCGTGCCGACCAACGCGGAGCTGAAGGTCGCGCGGGCGATGGAGCTCTTCAACGGGTCGCCGCAGGTCCGCACGGTCGCCGGCGTCGCGCGCTCGCTGGGCGCGCCGATCGTCAGCGCGCGCCCGTCGCGCACCGAGGGCAGCGTCGTGACGATCGTCGTCGCGTGGGAGCTGTCCTGGTATCGCTTCGAGGTCGATCTCGGCAACGAGGCGGCCGGCGTCCGCGTCACCGCTCAGGGCTCGGAGCTCTCCGAGCTGGACACGATCGATCAGACGGCCAACGCGGCGGCCGACGACGGCGGCCGCTTGCACCCCGCCGCGTCGCTGGCCTAGGGTTCGCTGCGCCGATGATCTTCTGCGTCGTCCCCGAAGAGCTGGCGCCGGACCTCTACGACCAGCTTTCGTCGTACTACGCCGACGACCCGCACGTCGAGGTCATCATCGACCGTCGCAAGTCCGAGCGCCGCGACGGTCAGGCCGAGAACGGCGCTCACCGGCGTGAGCTGCGCGACCGGCGCCGCTCGCGCGTGCCGGGCGAGTTCCCGCAGCTCGACCCGGAGTGAGCGCGGCATGACTCGCGCAGAGCGCTCGCAAGCCGGTTGAAGCTCGTCGTCCACGTCGACGGCGGCGCACGCGGCAATCCGGGTCCCGCCGCAGCGGCGGCTGTCCTGTCGGATGCCGTCAGTGGTCAGGTCGTCGATGAGGCGACCGAGTTCCTCGGCCACACCACCAACAACGTCGCGGAGTATCGCGGGCTGCTGCTCGGCCTCGCCCGCGCCGCGGCGCTCGGCGCCGACGCCGTCGAGGTCATCAACGACTCAGAGCTCGTCGCCAAGCAGGTCAACGGCGAGTACAAGGTCAAGCACCCCGACATGAAGGCCTTGCACACCGAAGCGCTCACGGCCCTCGGTGGCTTCGACACCTGGGTGATCCGCAGCGTCCCGCGCTCGCAGAACGCCGACGCCGACGCGCTGGTCAACCAGGCGCTCGACGCGGCCCGCGAGTAGCGCGGGGTCGTCGGCCGTCCGTCAGGAGACCGCGATGATCTCGACGCCCGCCGCCTCGAGGACGTCGCGGCCGTCGAGGACCGCGTAGCCGTCGCGGTAGTACAGCCTGGCGATCCCCGCGTTGGCGATCAGCTTCGCGCACGGGGGACAGGGGAAGTCGGTGACGTAGAGCGTCGCGCCGGCTGTCGCGCGGCCGTCGCGGGCGGCGCGGGCGATCAGCGCCGCCTCGGCGTGCGTCGCGGTCGAGAGCTCCAGCTCGACGCCCTGGGTGAAGTTGCTGCGCGGGTCGCCGGCGGCGTAGGGCGCCAGCTCGTGGGGGTGGTGGACGTTGGTGGCGGTCTGCACCGTGCCGTCGGCGAAGCGCAGCGCGGCGCCGACCTGGCGCCACCAGTCGACGCTGCGCGCGGCAGCGCCCCGCGCGGCGTCCTCCAGCTCGGCGACGAGCGCGTCCTCGGCCACCGACGCCACCGGCCGCGGGTCGAGCATCTGCACCGTCTTGCTCTTGTCCCAGCGCAGGAAGACCGGGTCATAGCGGACCGCCGCGCGCGGGAAGAAGCGCTCGACGACCTGATGGCTGACGTCCTCGGCGGGGAGGATCAGGGATGGCTGCTGCGCGGCGAGCGCCTCGGCGCCCGCGACGTCGAGCACGGCGACCGACGCTGCGATCTCCCATCCGGCGATCGCCGCCGCGGCGTCGGCAGCCGGCAACGCGCGCACGTCCTTGGCCAGCGGCCGGTAGTCGGCGTACAGCTCCGGCCCGATCAGATGGAGCGCGCGGTCCCGCGCGTGGCGCTCGAAGAAGCGCCGGTAGCCCTCGTGCAGGACCGGCACGTAGGCGAGGACGACCTCCGTCATCCCCGCCGGATCGTCTCGTCGATCAGCCCGGGGAGGATCTGCGCGAGCTTCGGGCCGAGCTTGTCGCCCAGGTTCATGTACATCTGGCGGATGCGCTCCGACGTCGTCACCGAGGCCTGGCGCTCGATGACGGCGATCTCGCCGACGATCTCCCCGAGCTGGGCCAATTCGTCGTCGGTGTAGGAGTGGTCGGCGGTGAGGACCAGAACGTCGGGCTCGACGGCCTTGATCAGGCCCCACGCCGGGTCGTCGTCCTGCTTGAGGTAGATGAGGTCGACGGGCCGCTGGTGGGCCAGCAGCTCCAGGCGCTCGTCCTCGGGCACCATCGGCCGGTCGTCGCCCTTGCGGCGCCGGATCTTCGCGTCGCTGTCGACGCCGACCACCAGGATCCCGCCCAGCTCCTTCGCGCGCGCGAGGTACTTGACGTGGCCGAGGTGGATCAGGTCAAACGAGCCCGACGTGAGCACCACGCGGTAGTCCAACCCCTTGAGGTGAGACACCGTGCGCGTCATCTCCTCCAGGGATCCGACGAGCCGGTCCTCGAAGTTCACGCCCGGGCTCAGGACGCCGCTGGTCGACATGGGGTGCAGGATAGAGGCGTGCACGGCGGATCGTTCGGGCCTTGAGGGTCCGTCCGCCGGGCCCTCCACCATCTCCGGTCCCGCATGCCCAACTACCTGCCCTACGACGAGCGCCGCCCGAGCACCCAGTATCGCGATCTCCTGCGCACGATCCGCGACGACGGCGTGCGGGTGGAGACCAAGCAGGGGGAGGGCGCCCTTGCCGTCGCGGGCGTGCAGATGCGCTTCCCGATGGCCCACGGCGCGGCGGTGATCACCGAGCGCTCGATCGCCGGCTTTGCCAACAAGGCGATCGGCGAGCTGTGCGCGTTCATCAACGGCGCCAGGACGCTGGAGCAGCTGGCGGAGTTCGGCTGTGACTGGTGGGACGCGTGGGCGACGCCGGAGAAGACGGCGTCCCGTGGCCTGGCGCCCGGCGACCTCGGCCCTGGCTCCTACGGTCACGCCTTCAAGAACTTCACCACCGATCTGGAGGATCCGGACGATCCGGGCTTCGATCAGCTGCCACACCTGATCCAGAAGCTGAAGGACCTGCCGCTGGACCGCACGGCGGTGATGAGCCCGTGGATCCCGAACGCCAACCACCGCGCGGCCGGCGTCAAGTCGCGCAACACGATCGCGCCGTGCCACGGCTGGATCCACGCGCTGGTGTTCAACGATCAGCTGCACCTCGTCCACAACCAGCGCAGCGGCGACACGCCGATCGGCGTCCCGTCCAACATGGCGCAGTACACGGCGCTGGGGTTGATGATCGAGCAGCTCACGGGCTATCAGTTCGTCGAGTACGTGCACTGGATCCAGTACGCCCACATCTACGCCAACCAGTTCGCGGCGGTCGACGAGCTGCTGTCACGCGAGCCGCGCGCGCTGCCGACGCTGCGCCTGACCGAGGCCGGCCGGCGCATCACCGACATCCACGACTTCCGGGCCGAGCACTTCGTCCTGGAGGACTACGACCCGCATCCGGCGATCCGCGACATCCCGGTGCTCACCTGATGGCGGTGTCGCTCGTCGTGGCCTACGCGCGCAACCGCGTGATCGGACGAGACGGCGGTCTGCCGTGGCACCTGCCGAGCGACATGCAGCACTTCCGCGAGTTGACGACCGGTGGCACCGTGGTGATGGGGCGCAAGACCTACGCCTCGATCCCGGACAAGTTCCGCCCGCTGCCGGGGCGGCGCAACATGGTGTTGAGCCGTGATGCGCGGTATCGCGCCGTCGGTGCCGAGGTCTACCCGAGCCTGCCCGCGGCGCTGGATGCCTGCGGGCGCGACTGCTTCGTCATCGGGGGTGGCGTGACGTACGCCGAGGCGCTCCCGCACGCCGGGCGCGTGTACGCGACCGAGGTCGCCGAGGAGGTCGAGGGCGATACGTTGTTCCCCGTGTTGGCCGACGATGATTGGACCTGCGTGAGCAGCGGCGAGCCGGTCGCCGAGAACGGCCACGAGTTTCGGATCCGGGTCTATGAGCGACGCTGACCGGCTCTACCATCTGCCGGCCGCGCGCAGCGCGGACCAGCGTGCCTACATGGAGGAGTTGGAGGCGGGCGGCATCTGCGTCTTCTGCCCCGAGCACTTCGAGGCCCACCACCGCGAGCCGATCGCGTTCAGCGGCGAGCACTGGTACGTCACCGAGAACGACTATCCCTACGCGGGGCCGCAGCCCACTACCTGATCGTGCCCCACCGCCACGTGACGTCCTTCGACGAGCTGCCCGACGAGGCCGGCGCCGAGCTGTGGGCGATCAAGCGTCGCCTGCGCGAGCAGCTCGCCCCGCTGGCGACCGCGACCGTCGAGCGCTCGGCGACATGCGGCTCAACGGCGGGATCGGTCGCGCACCTGCACACGCACTTCGTGGCCTTGAAGGCCTCGCCCGAGGCGACCGTGCGGTTCAAGGTGAGCGAGCTGGGCGCCGACGAGGTACGCGAAGCCACCGGCACCGCCGAGGGTCAGTAGGAAGCCACTCCGTTGGCGTCGGCAGGCGGCTGAGCGCAGGCCGGGCCGACGGCGTAGTTCCGACGATTCGGGGGATAGCTGCAGTGCGTGGGACGAGGGCAGGCCTACCCTGGTGGAGTGGCCTCCGTGCTCGACGAGGAGCGGCATCGCAGCAGTCGCGCGGCCGCTGGGCGGTTGCACGCGGCCGTCCATCGCGTCCGGGGCGCGTTGCAGCGCCATCGGCGCATCGTCGCCGTCGTCGGCTCGCTGGCCGCGGCTGGGGTTCTTGCGTTCGTTCTCGCCGGCCACCGCGACGACTTCGCGACAGCGTTGTCACGCGCGTCACTCGGCGTGCTCACGCTGGCCGCGGCCCTCCAGGTCGTCGCGTTGCTCGCGCGGACCGAGGCGTGGCATCGCACGATCGAGGCCGCCGGCGGCACGGTTGCCCGTCGTCCGCTCTACCGCGCGTCGAGCATGGGCTACGTCGGGAGCCTGCTCAACGCGCAGCTCGGGACCGTGGCGCGGATCACGGCGCTGCGGCGCTCCAGCCCCGCCGACGCGCCCGGCGTCGCGACGCTGCTGGCCGCCGAGCTCCCGATCCTGGCGATCGAGGCCGGCCTCGCCGCGCTGACCTCGGTGACGCTGATCGGCCCGCTCGGACTGCCGTGGTGGTGCCCGATCATCTTCGTCGCGGTGATCGGCGCGATCACGTTCGGGCTGCGGCACCTGAGCGTGCGCGCCGCCCGTCCGCTGTGGCAGGGCCTCACGATCCTGCATCGGCTCAAGGACGGTCGCCGGCTGTTCCTGTTGGTGTTGATCGCGGTCTTCGCGCAGATCGCGCGCAACTGGTTGTTGTTGCACGCTGTCGGGGTGAACGCGTCGATCTTCGACGCCATCGCCG
Organism: uncultured Conexibacteraceae bacterium; assembly: GCA_963731005.1. GTDB lineage: Bacteria > Actinomycetota > Thermoleophilia > Solirubrobacterales > Solirubrobacteraceae > Baekduia. Next base: position 288,313 of record CAVSTZ010000001.1, read on the forward strand.
TGCTGATCGCCATGGTCGCGATCGGCCAACTGCCGGTCGGCCCGAGCGTCGGCGCGGGTGCGACGGTCCTCATCTTGGGGCACAACGGCGTCGCCGCCGCGGCCGCCGCCGGCGTGCTCGCGACCGCGACCGGCCTCGTCGGCGGCCTGTCGTTCGCGGCCTGGGCCGCAGGCGATCGTCTGTGGATGCGGCGTGGACGCTTTGCAGCGGCAGGCCCGAAGGGGGTAGGGTCGGCCACTCGGGTTGAACATCAGGTTCGACCACCAGCGCCAGCGCCCGCAGTCGTTGCCTTCACCAGCACCCTCCGCGTCTCGCAGGACAACCAACAGGAGGGCCGCTCCATGGCCACCGGCACCGTCAAGTGGTTCAACGACGACAAGGGCTTCGGCTTCATCACCCCCGACGACCAGGGCAAGGACCTGTTCGTTCACCACTCCGGCATCGCCGGCGACGGCTTCAAGTCGCTGGCCGAGGGCGCGCGGGTGTCCTATGACGCCGAGCAGGGCCCGAAGGGGCCGGCTGCGGTCAACGTCGCGCCGGCGTAGGCAACCACCCGCCAAGAGTCTCGTCGGGTCGGCGGTCTACGCTAGGTCCGCTGCACATGCCGCCGTCGACTCCCCCGAAACCCACCGTTGCCGACGTCGCCGGCCTGCTCGAGGCCGATGCTCGGGTGGGCGGTCTGTGCCTGGTCGGCTCCTACGCGCGCGGCGATCACGAGCCCTCGAGCGATGTGGATCTCGTTGTCCTCACCAACGAGCGGGTGGCGGTCGGCGAGTTGCGCGACACGATCGACGGCGCCGGGCTTGGGTTCCCGGAGCTGTCGCTGCTCCCGCAGACATGTGAGAGCTTCGAGACCGCCGCCAAGCAGGGCTCGCTGTTCGTCGTCCACGCGCGTCGAGAAGGGCGAGTGCTTCTCGACCGCGGGGATTGCCTGCGGCGCGCCTTTGACTCGGTCGATCGAGTGCCGGCCGACGTCGGTGGGGAGATCCGGCGGCGCGTGCGGCATCTACGCCACTACCGCGACCTCAATCGCTTCAATGGCAATCTGCTGTTCGTCCTCTCGACGACCTACGGTGCCGGCAAGGGTGTGGCCATAGCACTGACCGCTGAGCTCGACTGCCTCACGTTCGTCAAGGAGGACGCGCTCAACCGTGTGGCCGAGTATCGGCCCGAGTTGGCAGACGAGGTCCGAACGATCGCGCGGTTACGCCCGTTCTACGATCTCGTGCGCGACCGAGCAGGCGAGGCTGACCTGCCGTTCGACTACCACGGGGCAGAGCGCGAAGCGAAGGACGCGGTGGAGGCTGTGCTGCGTCTCGCCGGCCCTTACGCAGAGCATGAGTGAGCATCGTCGGCCCGAGGACGACGACCCGGTATCTCCGGAGCTCTTCGCGTTCGTTGACGAGGTCACCGAAGAGATCGCGTCGCAAGATGCGCTTCAGAAGACGCTCGATGCGGACGAGGGCCTCCTGCTGTTCGCGCGCGAGTTCTACGTTCAGTTCTTCGAGAACGTCCTGAAGGCACCCATTACGAGCATCAGCACGAAGAGTGGGTTGCGAGCCAACCGGCTCATGCGCGACAAGAAGCAACACTGGGACGGGCCGACGCGGGCCCTGGTTCGTCGGTTCCAGCGGCTGTGCAAGATCTACTCAGAGTTGCTGGGCGAGCAGTATGAGTCTCGGGAGGCAATCGAGGACTTCCAACGCGAGTTCGTCTTGGGGCTCCTCGACGAGATCCTCGACTGGGCACGGAAGGCAGGACAAGAGGAGATCGAGCATGCGGCTGGCAACTCTGCGTTGGCGTTGCGTGCCGCGATCGAGGGGGCGTTGGACGAGTGAGCGACGAAGAGCTGAACGGCGGCGGCGCTGCCCGCGAGGTGACGAGCACCGAGGACCACCTTGTGAGCCTCGTGAAGCTCGACTACGACGCTACGCTGAGAACGCTGAGCGGCTTCGTGACGGCGGCCGCCGCGGTGCGGGCTGTCGGCATCGGCACCTGGGGCGTGCTCATCGGTCTGGCGGTTCGGGATGACAGCCAGCCTCTCTGTCTCCTTGCCGCTGGAGCGACATTGATGTTCGCCTTCATCGACGCGTATCACTCTGCGCTCTACCGGCGAGCCCTCTCGCGTGCTATTTGGATCGAGTCGCTGCTGAACGACTACGCCGAAACGCTCGGCATCTACGTCGATGACGATGACAGCGTCGACGATGTGCGTGCGCGCCTGGAGATGCATCCCTTCGGCGTGAATCGCACGATGCGGAGAGTCGCGTTCGGTGATCTGTTCGACGCGCAACCCTGGCCGGTGTTCATCGTGCTGTATCCGGTCCTCGTCGTCGTGTCTCTTGCTATCGCGGCGATCTACGCGCTTTCGTAGGGCGTCGGGCGACGTCGAAGGAGTGGCTGAAGGGGGGTACCGACCCTCCAGAACGACGGAAGCCCTGCGATGTGCAGGGCTTCCGTGACAAGCGGCTGAAGAGACTCGAACTCTCGACCTTCTGCATGGCAAGCAGACGCTCTAGCCAACTGAGCTACAGCCGCGTAAGGCGGCAGTCTAGCGAAGGTCTCGGCCCGGCGGTGTTCCCATCTGCGAGCGTTCTGCTCAGGGCACGACGAGCGGGTTCAGCCCATTGAGGCGGCGCCGTCCGCCTCGTCCCACTCCGGCTCCGGGTGGTCGTCGGCGTACGCCGCGCGCCCGTCCCACGTCGCCGCCGACGATGGCCCCGGCATCCGGCCGCCGTCGTCCCAGCCGATGCGCAGAGCGACACCCGCCACGAGCAGCAACGCGCACGGCACGCCGACGAGCAGCGTCGTGATCGAGAAGCCGCCGACGTCGGCCACAGCCGCGGCCACCGAGACAACCAGCGGCAGCAACACCGTCCACCAGCGCGGGACGATCAGTCCGAAGCCGAGATGGACGACCGCCAGCGCGGCGAGCAGCGGCAGCCAGGGGTCGTCTCCGATCACGAGCAGCAACGCGACGACGACGGCGCCCACCGCGACGGCGTAGGTCGCCACGATCGCCAGAGGCTTGAGCGGTGCGCGCACGCACCGAAGTATCGAGACCGGGCCGGACGGCGGCGTCGCGGCAGGCTCATAGCCCTCAGGGCTGCACACGGTGGCCCGTGAACGATCCCGTCTGCACGATGCGCTCGACGGCAAGGGCGACGGTGCCATTGCGGACCATGTCGTCGGAGCACGATCCGTCGAAGGTTGCAACGGCCCTGAACCGGTCGTTCAGATGGCCGGTGAGGTGGATGACGCCGATGGCGTAGATGCGGCGCCGGGTCGCGGTCGCGTGCGTCGAGGTCTCGTCTGCGCCCCAGGACCCGTGGGGGCGGGTGCCGCGCCCCAGTTGCGCTCGCCGGAACCCTTCCGGCAATGCGGCGGCGACCTGCGCCGCTGTCGAGGCCTTGGTGAGCGTCGGCTGGTTGTTGACCTGGACCTTGAACGTGCAGCCGTCGTCGGGCGGCGGCGTGAGCTCGTAGTAGCGGCCGTTCTTGGACTTCGCGGCCGCCCACGTCGACGGGATCCGGAACGTGGATGTCCCTGCGAAGTTCTCGTCGAGGCTCCCGCTGCCGGTGAGCGGCCCGTGGTAGCTCAGGGTCAGCGGTTGCGGCATGCCGGCCGTCGCATTGCCGGTGAGCGCGCCCATGGTGAGCAGCACCGCGACCAAGATTCCAGGCAGTCGGCGTTCCATGATCTCCTCCCGGGGAGAGGCGCCGACCAGAATCGAACTGGTGTAGACGGCTTTGCAGGCCGCTGCGTAGCCACTCCGCCACGGCGCCGGGTGGATACGGAAGGGTAGATGGTCCGTCGGTCGCGCGTCCGGTCGGGGGTTGCCAACGCGTCTGACCAGCACGATCACCGATCCAGGGAGGCCTGCATGCCCAACATCTATGAGCCGGACTTCGACGTCGAACAGGACAACGAGCCCTACGTGTGGCAGCGCTCGCTCATCGCCCGTGCCGCCGGCTCGGAGCGCCTCGGCGCGTCACTGTTTGCCCTCCCGCCGGGCGGCACGACGTTCCCGCTGCACGCCCATCTCCACAACGAGGAGTTGCTGATCGTCGTCGCCGGCATGCCCACGCTGCGGACGCTCGACGGCGAGCGGACGCTCGTGCCCGGGGAGGTCGTCGCGTTCCCCGCGGGCCGCGCGGGCGCGCACCAGCTCCGCAACGACTCCGACCAGCCGGTCTCCCTGCTGATCGTCTCGACAATGGTCGCGCCCGAGGTCAACCTCTTCCCGGACACCGACGAGATCTGGGTCCGCGACTACATCCCAGGCACCGCCGCCCCCGATGGAGCGTTCGACGCCAAGGCACCGCTGCCCCGCGGCGGTTGCTAATCTTCCCGAACCCCAGGGGCGATTAGCTCAGCTGGGAGAGCGCCTGCTCGACAAGCAGGAGGTCACTGGTTCGAGCCCAGTATCGCCCATGACAAAGGCCCCGGAAACGGGGCCTTTTTCGTGCTCGTGTGTCCAACTCATAAGCCAATCGGTGCGACGATCCTCGCCTTGGAAAGTTCTTGGGGCGCAGGGCGGTCCGCGCGGCACGCGCACATCGAGTGGCCACTCTGGTCGCGCCGCCCAGGCGACGCCATGGCCGGCGGTACCGTTGCGTCATGAGCGAATTGCGTGACGAGGCGACCGCGCAGCTTGAAGAACAACTCGATGGCGTCTTGCGGACGCTGTCGAGCATGGAAGAGCTGAGCGCGCAACAGGCCGAACGCGTCGCCGCTCGCGTGGATCGCCTCGCGTCGCAGCTGATGGAGCTCAGTCCGCCGCCCGCGATGGACGGGGTTTATGAACGGCTCGGCGTGGCTCCCGCGGCAGACGAGGATCTCGCGTCGCTTGTGGACGAGGTGGGCGCAGCGGACGGCAACGGCTAAGCCGCCACCTGCCCACGACGAACAGTCGTTCGTACATCCGTACGAATGACTGTTAGCCTCCTTGCCATGGCCGACGACCGCTGCGACCTGCTCTGCCTCGACCTTCCCAAGGCCGAGCGCATCCGTCGCGAGTTGCCCGACCATGATGAGTTGACGGCGAGCGCTGAGGCCGCGAAAGCGTTGACCGATCCGACGCGTCTGGCGATCGCGCTCAGCCTTCGCGCCGGCGGGGAGTGCTGTGTCTGCGACCTCGCGTGGATCGTCGGGCGCCACGAGAAGCTCGTATCCCATCACCTGCGGCTGCTCAAGGGCGCGGGTGCCGCCACGTCGCGCCGAGACGGCCGCATGGTCCTCTACGAGCTCACCGTGCGCGGCACCAGCTTGCTCGACGCCGTCCAGCCAGCACGCACAACGCGATGAGCGCCTCGTTCGAGCTTCCGATGGCCACCGCGTCCGCACCCACGCCGACGCCCACGCACGATCGCGCATGGCTCACGGCCGCCAAACGCGCTCGACAGCTCTCGTGGGCCTCGCTGCTGTGGATGAGCGTCGAGGGCGTCGTCGGGGTGGCCGCGGGCCTGGGCTCCGACTCGCTGAGCCTGCTGATCTGGGGCGCGTCGTCGTTCGTCGAAGGCCTCGCGTCGGTGATCGTCATCTGGCGCTTCACCGGCTCGCGCACCCGTTCCGCGACCAGCGAGCGAATGGCCCAACGCTGGGTCGCCGGATCGTTCCTGCTGTTGGTCCCGTACTTCCTCTACGAGTCCATCAACAAGCTCGTCACGGGCAGCGACACCCATGCCAATGCCGCCGGCATCGCCGTCACCGCCTCGGCGATCGTCGTCATGCCGCTGCTCGGCCGGGCCAAGCTCCGCCTCGCTCGCCGATTGGACTCCGACGCCACCGCCGGCGAGGGCATCCAGAACCTCATGTGCGCCGCGCAAGCCGCCGCCGCGCTCATCGCGCTGATCGGCGCCGACGCCGGCCTGCAGATCCTCGATCCGATCGCCGCCCTCGTCATCTCGGCCATCGCCGTTCGCGAATGTGCCGACCTCTGGCGCGGCGAGGGCGACGACTGCTGCGCCCCGATCGGCTTCGAGGGATCCGCCGGCGACAGCTGCGGCGCACCCACCTTGCCTACGCCGTGAGGGCGATGGCCCAGGCACACGTACCCAGGATCGTCGCCGCGATGACGCCGAGGCTGCGGCGGCGGTCGCCGGTCAGCCAGATCTGGAGGGCGAGGACCACGCCGGCGAGCGGAACGGCGATGGCGATGACCAGCGGCAGCAACTCGGGGGCCATGTCCTTGATCCAGCGCATGGCGCGCATCCTGTCAGGAAGTGGGCACGCACACGGACCGAACCGGGCCCCGCCCGCCTAACCTCTGCGCCCGTGTCGCCCTCCGTCGCCCTCGGACTGCTGCTCGCGCTCTGCTGCTCGGTCGTCGCCCTGCTCGGCTTCTTGTTCAAGCAGCGCGGCGCGGTCGGTGCGCCGGCAGTGCAGTGGCGTCACCCGATCCGCTCCACCGGCGCCCTGTTCGCCAACCGGTGGTGGACGCTCGGCATCGTCGTCGCCACCGGCGCCTGGGTCTTCCACGTCGCGGCACTCTCGCTCGCGCCGATCAGCCTCGTGCAGAGCGTCATCGCCGGCGGCCTCGTCCTGCTCACCCCGCTGGCGGGCCGCGTCTTCCAGCTGCCCGTCACCAAGCGCGACTGGATCGGCGTCGCGGTCACCGCCGCCGGTCTGGCCCTCCTGGCCGCCACGCTCGGCAATTCGGGCGAGAGCGCCCATCGCTCGTTCGACGGCGCCGACGCTCTGGCTCTACGTCGGGATCCTCACCGTCGGCGCGCTCGTCTGCTGCGCTGCGGTCCTCGACGACACGCGCCGCGCCGGCCCGGTCCTCGCGCTCGCCGCCGGCCTACTCTGGGGCGCAAGCGACGTGACGATCAAGGCCGCGTCCGGCGACCTCATCGACCGCTGGCTGCTCGCGCTCTTCACGCCCGAGGCCGCCGCGATCACGATCCTCTCGCTCGTCGGGCTCGTCGTCAGCGCCCGGTCGCTCCAACTCGGCCCGGCGGTCGCCGTCATCGCGATCACCAGCGCGGCGGCCAACGTGGTGACGATCGCCGCAGGGCCGATCGTCTTCTCCGAGCCCTTGCCGGACGGCACGCTCGCGCTCGTCGCCCGGCTCGTCGGCTTCACCGCCGTGATCGCCGGCGCCGTCCTCACGCCCGGGCCGGAGATCGACGACACCGGCATCGACCCCGCAGCACCCGAGCCGGCGCCCGCCTGACCGCCAGCGACTGGACGCCGGCGCCCGCATCGTCCTCCCGTCCAGTCCGAAATCGGACACCCGTACCCTCGCCGGTCATGCGCAGGCTCATCGCCCCGCTGGCGCTCGCTGCTGCCCTCACCGCAGCCGGCCCGGCCTCCGCCGCGATCACGGTCGCCAAGACCGCCGCGGACACCATCACCGTCACGTCCACCGCGGCGACGCCCAACGACACCATCGGCTACCGGCTGACCGCCGGCAAGCTCGGGATCGACCGGACCGCGGGGGAGAGCCTGGCGCCTGGCCTCGGCTGCACGGGCAACGGCAACAGCGTCACCTGCGCGGTCGACTTCATCACGCGCGTCGTGATCGACCTCGGCCCCGGCGACGATCAGATCGCCGCCAACCCGACCGTGCCGATCGGCATGCACGCCGAGATCCACGGTGGGCCCGGCCGCGACACGCTGCGCGGCGCCGACGGCAGCAACGACCTGCTCTTCGGCGACGACGGCGACGACATCCTGGACGGCGGCTTCGGCGACGACAAGCTCGACGGCGGCGCCGGCGACGACGCGCTGACCGCCAACCTCGGCGTCGACACCTACCGCGGCGGGACCGGCATCGACGCCCTGAGCTACGCGGCCTACACGGCGCCCGTCCGGGTGACGATCGGCGCGGGCGGCGCCGATGATGGCTCGGTCGGGGAGACCGACGACGTGGGCGGCGACATCGAGCGCGTCGACGGCGGAACGGGTGACGACACGCTGGTCGGCTCGGCCGGCAACGACCTGCTCTACGGCAACGCCGGCAACGACGTCCTCGACGGCGGCGCGGGCGCCGATCTGCTGATCGGAGGGACCGAGAACGACACGATCGCCGCGCGCGACGGCGTCGCCGACCTCATCTCCTGCGGCGACGGCGTCGACGCACTCACCAGCGACCAGCTCGACGCCGCGGACTCGTGCGAGTCGGTGCAGAGCGAGACCGTGAGCCTCGGCGGCGGCGCGGGTGGCGGCGGCGCTGCTGCCGCAGCCGACGCTGACGGCGACGGCAGCCCGCTGGGCGCCGACTGCGACGACCACGACAAGGCCGTCCACCCGGGCGCGACCGAGATCCCCGCCAACGGCAAGGACGACAACTGCGACGGGCTGGCCGCATCGCTGCTCTCGCCGGCGGTCACCTTCACGACCGCCCAGACCGCCGGGATCAAGGCCACCATCTTCCACAAGCTCGCGCTGGCCGGGGCGCCCGCCGGCGCGACGGTGACGCTCACCTGCAAGGCCCCCAAGAAGGCCAAGGGCTGTCCGTTCGCCACCAAGAGCGCGAAGGCGCGTGGCGGCAAGACGGTGTCCTTCGGCACGGCGCTCAAGACCGCCAAGCTGCCCGTCGGCACGGTGCTGGAGCTACGCGCCGAGGCCGGCGCCGCGACCGCGATCCACGTCGAGCGGCTCACGATCCGCGCGGGCAAGGCGCCCAAGCGCCAGACCAGCTGCGTCAACCCTGCGACGAAGGCGACGCTTTCAGACTGCTGAGGCAGATCAGCGCCGCTCAGCAGGCGTTCACGGCGTCGCCACTCGCCTGCCGAGCAGCAGCGCGCGGGCGCCCGCCACGTCGGCGGGCGCGAACCACGGCGTGTCGTCGTCGCGGCGGCGGGTGCACACCCGCACGGTCAAGCCATACAACAAGCGCGCCGCGCCGAGCTCGTCCAGCGGGCCGGTGACGAGCGCGAGATCCAGCCGCGGATCGTCGGCGAGGCCGAGCTCCTGCGCCAGCGCCGAGATCCGGGCGGCGGCCTCCCCGGCGTCGAAGGTCGAGGCGTCGACGGCGATCGTGACGTCGTCCAGGTCGCCCAGCGCGGCCGCGCACGCGGCCAGGATGCCGGGGTGGCGGACGATGTCGTCGGCGTCGAGGCAGGCGACGAGCGGCCGCGCGCCGCGCAGGGGATGGGGCCCGACGCCGTCGGGGATCGCCGCCCGAATCGCGTTGAGCGCACCGCGTGGGGCATCTGAGAATGGGTCGGCCGCCGCGGCGCGCACGGCGGTCGCAAGGGCCTCGTGTAGGGGCACAGCCTCGATGGCGGGCCGAGCGGCGGTCTCGACGGCAGGTCGTGTACCGCCGCCCGCGAGCAGCGCCCGCGCCTGCGCCGCGAGCGCCTGGGCCTCCTCGGCGTCCTCCGCCGTCACCTCCACGAGCGCCACGAACGGCGTCCCCGCCACCTCCAGCGCCTCGCCTGCCAGCCGCGCGAACGCGTCCCAGCATTGCTCCAGATCGCCCACCGATACCTCAACCGCATCCATCCGCCGCAGGAACCAGCGCTGCAGCGCCAAGCCCTTGCGCAGCTCCCGCAGCTTCGCCGGCCCCTCGGCCCCGAGCGACATGTTGGTGGCATGGAAGCGATACAACGTCCGCGGGATCGGCAGGTACGCGATCTCCGCGAACTGCGCCGTGCGCGCCGCCAGCCACCAGTCCGCCCAGGCCATCTCGTCCGGGATCGGGAACAGGACGTCGCGCAGCGTCCCGCGCACGACGATCGACGAGCCGGTCACGAGGTTCTCGCGCAGGAACGTCGGCAGCCCGCGCCCGGTCGGCGGCCGCGCATCCGACAGCCACGACTCCTGCACCACCGCGCCGTCGGCGTCGATCACGCGCATGTCGGTGTAGACGAGACCGACCTCCGGACGCGCCGCGAACACCTCGGCCTGCGCGGCCAGCTTGCCCGCCGGCCACGCGTCGTCGGCGTCGAGGATGGCGAGCAGATCGGCCTCGGCGGCGACGCGTTCGGCCGCCGCGCGGTTGACGGCCCCGACCGATCCGCGGTTCTCCTGGCGCACGAGCGTGACGCGGCCGGGATGCTCCTCGGCGATCGCCGCGACCACCGCGGCCGTCGCGTCGGTCGAGCCGTCATCAACCACGACAACATGCAGCCGATCGGCCGGATAGTCCTGCGCGAGCGCCGACCGCACCGCCTGGCCGACGAACGGCTCGGCCTCGAACGCGGCGACCAGGACCGCGACGCTGGGGAGCGCAGAGTTGGACATCATCTAGACCAGCGCGGTGAGCAGCCGCTGCAGGTCGTCCTCGTCGTTCCAGGCGCCGACCGACGCGCGCAGCCGTCCGGTGCCCGGCAGGTTGCGGATCGCGACGCCGGCCGCCTGGAGACGGTCGCGCAGCGCGACGGCGGCCTCGTCGCCGCCCTCCACCGCCCAGGACACGAGCGTCGTCTCGCCCCGCGGCACCACCCTGAAGCCCGCGGCAACGAGCGACGAAGCGAGCGAACCCGCCAACCCGATCGCGCGCTCGTGCACCGAAGCCAACCCCGCCTCGGCGAGGATGTCGAACGCCGCCGCGGCGGCCGCGACCGTGGCGAGATCCTGCGACGCCAGGTCGTAGCGCAGCGCGGTCTCGACCAACCCGGACGCCAGGCCCACATCGTGGTCGGCCACCCCGCGGTAGGCCGGCGCCGGCGCGGCGATCCGCCCCGAGAACTCCGGCGCGATCCACAACATCCCGCAGCCGACCGGCCCGCAGAGCCACTTCTGGCCCGAGCCCGCGTAGGCCGCCACCCCGAGCGCCCCGACGTCGATCGGCACCGCGCCCACGCCCTGGGCGCCGTCGAGCAGCACCGGGATGTCGTGCGCGCGGGCCGCAGCGACGATCGCGTCCACCGGTGCGACCGCGCCGCTGTGCCACGACACGTGCGAACACGCGATCAACTTGGTGTTCTCGCTCACGGCCTCCGGGATCTCGGCCAGTGGCACGGCGCGCAGCGTCACGCCCCGCTGTAGACGCGCGGCGATCAGCGGCCCCTGCAGCCCCGGGTGCTCGTCGTCGGCGGTGAGGATCTCGTCGCCGGGCCCGAGCGCCAGACCCGCTACGACGCGCCCGCAGCCGTCGCTGGTCCCCGCCGTCAGCGCGACGTCGTCGGGGCTCGCGGCTCCCAGCAGACCCGCATATCGCGCCCGCAGCTGATCGGACATCGGCATCAGCCGCTCGTAGAACGCGCCGCTGCGACCCTCCTCGGTCGCAAACCGCCACGCCTCGACGGCGGCGCGTTGCGCGGCGGCCGGCACCGGCCCGCAGGTCCCCGCGTTCAGGTACGCGGTGCGCTCCAGGACCGGGAAGGCGGCGCGCAGGCGGGCGGCGTCCATGCCCGCACCTTACGAGAGCGCTCGGCGGCCTCCGGTCACTGACCGCAGACCGGCCATTGGCCCGGGCCGGCTTGGGCCAGTAGCGCGGCCGCGCGACGATCCTGCTCGGCCTCGGAGGCCTGCGCGGGGTTGCCCGAGCCACCGACCGCCTGCCAGGTGCCGAGGGTGAACTGGTACTTGCCGTAGAACCCGTTGCCGGTGTCGGTCTGCGGGTTGCCGCCCGACTCACAGGCGGCGATCGCCTCCAGCGCGGGGGAGGCGGCGGGAGCCGCGGCCCGTGCTGCCGCGCGCGCCCGGCGGGCCGAGCGCAACTCCCGACGCAGATGGCGATGGTGGCGCGTGAGCTTGGTCAGCGACCACGAGCGGATCGTGCGCGCGTAGTTCGGCCGCAGACGCTCGCCCTCGACGTGGGCGACCCGCCGCGCGAGGCGCAGGTCCCTGGTGATCAGCGGGGTCTTCACGACCCGCACGAGCGGTGCGAGGCCCGGTCCGGGCCCCGGTAGGTCGGCGGCGATCGGGGTCGCCGCGCCCGCAGGGGCGGCGACCACGGCCAAAGCGCCGCCCGCGATGGTCAGTCCTCTGAGCATGTGAGATCGCATCGGATCCCTCCTTCGGGCGGCGACAAACCGACACGGACGACGGGCGTCTGCGTCCTGCACCGCTTCGGGTGTGCTGCGACAGCCGGTCTGGGGGCGTGTGCGCGCTGCGCAAGACCAACGCCCTCCGGAGATCCGGTGAGCACACGGTAGCGAGGCCACGAGCGCTCAACGCGTCGGCCCCTGCCGGCGGGCAGGGCGGCCACAGCGCGCCCACGGGCTCTCTCCTAGGATGGCCGCATGAAGGTCACCCTCCCGGACGGCAAGGAGCTCGAGCTCGCCGACGGCGCCACTGGCGCCGACGCAGCGGCCTCGATCGGACCGGGGCTCGCGAAGGCGGCCCTCGCGGTGAAGGTCGACGGGACGACGCAGGACCTCGCCCAGCCGCTGCCCGACGGCGCGGTGCTGGAGATCCTCACCGATCGCTCGGGCGAGGATGCGCTGGAGCTGATCCGCCACGACACGGCCCACGTGCTGGCCGCGGCGATGATGGAGCTCTACCCGGGGGTGAAGATCTCGATCGGCCCGGCGATCGAGAACGGCTTCTATTACGACTTCGACTTCCCCGAGGGCGCGCAGTTCACCGACGCGGACTTCGAGCGCGTCGAGGCCAAGATGAAGGAGCACGTCGCCGCCGACGAGGCGTTCGTCCGCGAGGTCGTCTCGGTGCCCGACGCGCTGGAGCGCTTCCGCGTCCAAGGTCAGGACTACAAGGTCGAGCTGATCGAGGACCTCGTCAAGAACGAAGGCGTCGACACCGTCAGCCTCTATACCAACGGTCCGTTCACCGATCTGTGTCGTGGACCGCACGCGCCGACCACCAAGCGCATCGGCGCGTTCAAGCTGCAGTCGGTCGCGGGCGCCTACTGGCGCGGCGACTCCGATCGCCAGATGCTCACCCGCGTCTACGGCACCGCCTTCTTCAAGCAGAAGGAGCTCGACGCCTACCTGAACATGCTGGAAGAGGCGCGGGCGCGCGACCACCGTCGCCTGGGCAAGGACCTCGGACTGTTCACGTTCTCCGACCTGGCGCCGGGCATGCCGCTCTGGCAGCCGCCGGGCATGACGATCTGGAACGCGCTGACCGAGCTGTGGCGGACCGAGAACCGCAGGCGCGGCTACGCCGAGGTCAAGACGCCGATCCTCTGGGACGTCGAGCTGTTCAAGGCCAGCGGCCACTGGCAGAACTACCGCGACAACATGTACTTCACCGACATCGAGGACCGGCCGATGGCCCTCAAGCCGATGAACTGTCCGGGCCACGTCCAGCTCTTCAAGGACGTGCGCCGCTCCTATCGCGAGCTGCCGATCCGCTTCAGCGAGCAGGGCCTCGTCCATCGCCACGAGCCCAGCGGCACGCTGCACGGGCTGATGCGCGTCCGTCACATCACCCAGGACGACGCCCACATCTTCTGCACCGAGGAGCAGATCGAGGACGAGGTCGTCGGCTGTCTGGACTTCGGCTTCGACCTCTACCGGCTGTTCGGCTTCGAGCCCAAGCTGGAGCTCTCGACCCGGCCCGCCAAGCGCCTGGGCTCCGACGAGACGTGGGACCACGCCGAGGCGGCGCTGGAGAACGCGCTCAAGCGCAAGGGCCTGGAGTACGAGATCAACGCCGGCGACGGCGCGTTCTACGGCCCCAAGATCGACCTGCACATGCGCGACTCGCTGGGCCGCTCCTGGCAGCTGGGCACCGTCCAGCTCGACTACCAGATGCCCGAGCACCTGGACGCGACCTACATCGGCTCAGACAACGGGCTGCACCGGCCGATCATGATCCACCGCGCCTTGTTGGGGTCCTTCGAGCGCTTCATCGGCATCCTCATCGAGCACTACGCCGGCGAGTTCCCGCTCTGGCTGACCCCGGCCCAGGCGATCGTGCTGACGATCGCCAGCCGCCACGAGGACGCGGCCCGCACGGCCACTGATGCCCTGCGGGCGGCCGGCCTGCGGGTCAAGCTCGACGATCGCGTCGAGTCGGTCAACCGCAAGATCCGCGAGGCGGAGCTGGCGAAGATCCCCTACATGTTGATCGTCGGCGACCGCGAGGCCGAGACCGGCTCGGTCTCGGTCCGTCGCCATCGCGGCGGCAACGAGGGGACGTTCACCGTCGAGGAGTTCGTCGCGCGCATCGAGGCCGAGATCGAGGCGGAGCGCAACGCCGAGCCGGAGCTCAGCTCGCAGACCTAGACCGGCGACGGTCGTTCAGGCGCGCGTGCCGGCCTTGGCGGCCAGCAGCGCGTCGTCGGCGATCGCCAGCAGATGGCTGCCGGTTTGCCCGGTGCTGTGCTCGGCGGTCCCGATGGTGATCCCGATCGCGGTGCCGTCGGGGGCGAAGCAGCGCGCGGCGATGGCCACCGCGACGCGGGTGGCGACCTCCGCGGCCTCGGAGAGGTCGGCCTCGGGCAGCAGGATCACGAACTCGTCACCGCCCCAGCGAAAGCAGCTGTCGGGCGTGCGGACGACGTCGCGCATGACGGCGGCGACGTCCTCGAGGATGCGGTCGCCGCCGTGGTGGCCGAAGCGGTCGTTGATCTGCTTGAAGTTGTCCAGGTCGCCGACCAGCGCCGAGAGCGGGCGCGCGGCGCGGGCGGCCAGCGCGACCTGCCCAACGAGCGCCTCGTCCAGCGCGCGGCGATTGCCCAGGCCGGTGAGCGCGTCGATGCGCGCGAGCTCGTCGGCCTCGACCCGCTCGCCGACGAGCGTGCGGCGGATGCGCCGCATCCGCTCCGCGTGGATGGCGCAGACGCAGGCCAGCGTCCAGATGATCCCGATCGTCGCGATGTCCTGCACCAGCACGTTGGGGTGGGTGCTGTAGAGGCTGGGCAGGAAGACGACCGCGGCGTCGAGCCCGGCGATGATCGCCAGCCGCACCAGCGGCAGCACGGTCGCCGACCACAGCACCGAGAGGATCAGCAACTGCGCGTAGGCGGGCTCTCCGTTGGTGAGCCATTGCAACGCGGCCAGCATCACGGGCCCCGACAGCCCGGTGGCCATCAGCTGGTTGGTGCGCATGATGCGCCGGTTGAGGAGCATCGCGAGGCCGCTCACGAACGAGAGCAGGATGAGCATCGCCGCCGGCAGCCAACCGCCGTGGTCGGGGGCGTCGGGCGGATCGAAGGCCAGCATCACGGCCGCCAGGACGCCCGCGCAGCAGAACAGGAATCCGGCCAGTCGGCCGGCGCGTCGCTGGTCGATCAGCGCGTAGTGGTCCGGGGCCTCGCGAAGGGCCCGGATGGCATGACGCGCGCGTGTACGAGCAGGGGGCGTGAGCAAGCGGGTTGCCACGCCCCGATGGTCGGCATCCTGCGACGGTCCTGAAGCTTTGCGGAGGACGGGTGGCGGATGCGTGGACGATCCGTCTATACTCGGTGTCGTTGACTTGCATCACGACATGGTCGGCGCCGCGGTCTTGATGACCCGCCGACAGAACAGCTAGTGCCGGTTCCGAGACGGTTCGACCGGCGCCCGCCCGAGCGGGACACGACGCGCGTCAACGAGCGCATCCGTGTTCCCGAAGTACGGGTCATCGGCGATGACGGCCAGCAGATCGGCGTCATGAAGACCGACGAGGCCCTGCGGTACGCGCAGGAGCGCGATCTCGACCTGGTCGAGGTGGCCGCCGAGGCGCGCCCGCCCGTGTGCCGCGTCCTGGATTACTCGAAGTACAAGTACGAGCAGGCCCAGAAGGTCAAGGCCGCCAAGAAGCACCAGCAGCAGATCGTCATCCGGGAGATCAAGTTCCGGCCGAAGATCGCCCAGCACGACTACGACACCAAAAAGGGTCACGTCGAGCGGTTCCTGCGCCACAAGGACAAGGTGAAGATCACCATCATGTTCCGTGGCCGTGAGGTGACGCACCCCGAACGCGGGCGCATGATCCTGGACCGCCTGGCCGAGGAGCTCGCCGAGCTCGCGATCATCGAGCAGCGTCCGAACCTGGACGGTCGCAACATGACGATGATGCTCGGCCCGTCCAAGGCCGTGCTGGCCGGCACGATCGACGGCGGCACCGCGCCGCCCGAGGTCGAGGCACCGGAGGCCCCAGAGGGTGAGGCGCCGGAGATCGTCGAGGGCGAGGCCACCGTGGCCACGCCCGACGCGCCCGACGCCGAGGCCACCGAGGCGCCTGCCGAAGAAGAAGCTCCCGTCGAGGCCGCTCCCGCGCCCGCCGACGACGAAGCGCCCGCCGCCTCCTAGCGGCGCCGGCGCTCAGCCCGCAGCGAGCCCGAGGCGGTGTGCGACCGCCGCCGCCTCGGTTCGACTGCGCACGTCCAGCTTGGACAGGATCCGCGAGACGTGGACGCTGGCCGTCTTCTCGGCCATGAACAGCTCGCCGCCGATCTCGCGATTGGTGCAGCCGCGCGCCACCAGCGCGAGGACTTGTCGCTCGCGGGGCGTGAGGCCGAACGGGTCGAGGTCGTCCTCGGCTCCCGTCGGCGCGCCCTCGGCGGTGGGCTCGGCCTCGCCGTCGCCCGTCGGCGTCAGCCGCGCCCGCGCGATCAGCCCCTCGAGCTCGTCGACCAGCCAGGTCGCGCCGAGCCGCCGCGCGCCCGCCAGCGCGGTGCCGGCGGCCTCGGCGGCGCTGTCGCGTCGTCCGCGGGCCAGGCACGCCTCGGCCGCATGGCGCTGCATGGCGGCGACGAGCAACGGACGTCCGCGTGCCGTCCACGCGTCGGCCGCGACGGTCCACGCCTCGCCCGGGTCGTCGCCCGTCGCGCGCAGATGGTGGGCGACGGCCGTCGCCGCGTAGGCCGTCTCCATCGGTCGCCCGGCCGCGGCCGCGGCCTGCGCGCGCGAGAGCATGATCCCCGCGCGGGCGATCGCGTCGGCCTCCGCCTCGGCGTCGCCGAGGTCGCGCGCCCGCTGGGCCAGATCGGCCTCGATCGCCACGCCCGTGGCCGCCAGCCGCGCGAGCCGGACCGTGTCGTCGCTGCAGAACTCCAGGCGCTCGAGCGCGCTCTCGACCGCCTCACGCGCGCAGACCGGATGGCCGTTGCGGCGATCCAGCTCGGCGCGCAGGACGCCCGCGACCGCGACGAACTGCGGCTCCAGCGAGTCGACCAGCAGCGCCTCAGCCTCCTCGATCGACGTCCGTGCCACCGCGTCGTCACCGCGCCCCAGCGCCAGCTCGGCGCGGCGCAGCTCGATGTTGACGCGGCTGTTGCCGCTCGTGCGACCGGTGGTGCGCAGATGGGCCGCGGCGGCGTCGTACTCACCGGCGTCGATCGCCAGCTCGGCGGCGAAGGTCGGCACCCACGCGCCGCCGGGCACGTTGCCGTCGATGGTCGCCATCGCCTCGTCGATGACGGCCTTGGCCTCGTCGGGCCGGCCCGACAGGTGCAGCGCGTCGGCGAGGTTGACGTAGGAGATCGACAGCAGGACGTAGTCGTTCTTGGCCCGCGCGATCGCCGCCGCCTCGCGCAGGTTGGCCACGCCGCGCTCGTGGTCGTCGGTCATGATCTGCGCGAGCCCGAAGTTGTTGTAGGTCTCGGTGCGGAGGATCTCGCCGTCGTGGGTGTCGGGCAGCTGGGGGAGGACCTCCTCGGCCAGCGCGATCGTCTCGCTGTAGCGCGACTGCAGCGTCGCGAGCTTCATTCGCGAGATCGTCAGGCTGATGCGCTCGGTCTCCGGCGCGTCGTCGGCCAGCAGTCGCCGCGCGAGGTCCAGCGACTTGCGGCTCGCCTCACCCCGGCC
Source organism: uncultured Conexibacteraceae bacterium (assembly GCA_963731005.1). Taxonomy (GTDB): domain Bacteria; phylum Actinomycetota; class Thermoleophilia; order Solirubrobacterales; family Solirubrobacteraceae; genus Baekduia. The sequence continues at coordinate 305,910 of CAVSTZ010000001.1, forward strand.
CAGGCCCCATTCGGCCATGGCGCGCTGCTGGAGCAGCAGCGGGACGCGGCGGTCGTCGGGGTCGGCCGCGCGGGCCTCGCGCAGCGCCTGGTTGAGCAGCGTCACCCGGCGCGGGTCGTCGGTGTTGCGGTGCGCGCGGGCGGTGCGCATCAGCAGGTCGATGTGGTCGAGCTGATCGCCGTCGGTCAGCGCCTCGGGCTCGGGGACGCGCTCCCACAGCTCCAGCGCGCGCTCCAGCAGCTGGGCGGCGTCGGCCTCGGCGTGGGCGGCGGTCGCCGCGTCGGCGGCGCGGATCGCCGACCGCAGCGCCTCGGGCTGATCGCCGGAGCGGTGGAAGTGGTGGGCGATCGCCGACGCGAGCCCCGGGCCGCCGTCGCCCGGTAGCCGCGCCTCGAGGGCGCGCGCGACCGCGCGGTGCAGCTCGGAGCGCTCGCCGGGCAGCAGGTCGTCGTAGACGACTTCGCGCAGCAGCACGTGGCGGAAGGTGTAGCGGTCGTTGTCGTCGACCGCGACGACGTGGCCGGCGATCGCGTCGCGCAGCGCGGTCCGCAGCGCGGTGTCGTCGAGCACCTCCAGCTCCTCGAGCAGCGCGTGGTCGGCGGGCTGGGCGACCGAGAGCGTGCGGACGACCTCTTGGGCGGACTGCGGCAGCCGCTCGACGCGCACCATCAGCGCATCGCTGAGGCTCGGCGGCAACGGTCCGGGTCCGGCGGCCAGCAGCTCCTCGACGAAGAGCGCGTTGCCGTCGCTGCGGCGCACGAGGCGATCGACCAGCTCGGGCGACGGCTCGCTGCCGTGGATCTCGTGGGCCATCGCCCGGATGTCGGCCGGCAGCAGCCCGCGCAGCTCGATGCGCCGCGCCTGGGGCGTGCGCTCCAGGATGGTCAGCAACGGGCGCAGCGGATGGCGGCGGTGCAGCTCGTCGGGGCGGTAGCTGAGCGCGATCAGCACGCGCTCGTCGGCGAGGTTGCGCCCGAGGAAGGAGAGGAAGTCGCGCGTCGAGCGGTCGGCCCAGTGGACGTCCTCGATGATCAGGACGACGGGCGCGTCGCGGCCGAGGCGGTCGATCGCCGCCAGCAGCGCCTCGAAGAGCCGCGACTGGGCCTGGCCGTCGGCCTCGTTGCGCTGCTGATCGCCGGCCCCGCGCGTCCCGCCGTCGCCGTTCTCGGGGTTGGCCAGGCCGGGCAGCAGCGCGGCCAGCTCGTGGCGCGCGGTGGCCGGCAGCTCCAGCAACGCGGGGTCCTCGGCCCGGACCAGCGGCCGCAGCGCGCCGATCAGCGGCGCGTAGGGCAGCTCACCGTCGCCGAGCTCGACGCACTCGCCGCTGAGCACCCGTGCGCCGTCCTCGCGCGCCTGACGGGCCAGCTCGCTCAGCAGCCGTGACTTGCCGACGCCCGACTCGCCGGCCACGAACGCCAGCGTCGGGCGGCACGCGTCGGCGTCGCGCACGGCCTCCACGAGCGTCGCGAGCTCGTCGTCGCGGCCGATCAGGCGGCTGCTGATGGTGGAGGCGGCCACCTCGCTAGCCTACGCCGCGAGCCAGACCGCGCGTCTTCGCGCGGCCTACTACACTGGCTCGCTCCGCTATGCCGAAGATGAAGACCCATTCGGGCGCCAAGAAGCGCTTCAAGCTGACCGCCAAGGGCAAGGTCAAGGCTCGCCACGCCTTCACGAGCCACATCCTCGAGAAGAAGTCGCCGAAGCACAAGCGGCACCTCGGCAAGGATTTCGTTCTTTCGCCCCATGACCAGCCGCGCGTCAAGACCCTCCTGGGAGCGAAGAAGAAGTGACCCGCGTCAAGCGCTCCGTCAACGCCAAGAAGAAGCGTCGCAAGACGCTGGAGCTCACCAAGGGCTTCCGCGGCGAGGCGAACTCCAATTACAAGCGCGCGAAGGAGGCCTTGACCAAGGCCGACTCCTACGCCTACCGCGACCGCCGTAACCGCAAGCGCGACTTCCGCCGCCTGTGGATCACGCGCATCAACGCGGCCGCGCGCCTCAACGGCCTTTCCTACGGCGAGTTCATCCACGGCCTCAAGCTGGCCGAGATCGACCTGGATCGCAAGGTCCTGGCCGACATCGCCGTGCGCGATCCCGAGACGTTCCGACGCTTTGCCGAGGCCGCCCGTGAGGCGTCGGCAGCCGCTGCGTAGCGACTCCGCCGACATCAAGCCTTACAGGGCGCCGCTCCTCTCCAGGACGGCGCCCTTTCTTTTGCCCGCTTCACCTGTCAGACCATGATCACCTCCCATCACAACCCGCTCTTGAAGGACATCCGCCGGCTCGCCGCGCGGCGTGAGCGCGGGCGCTTCGTGGCCGAGGGCGAGGATCTGCTGGCAGCCGCCCAGGAGTCCGGGTGGAAGCCCGTGCACCTGCTGCGCGCCGGCGTCGAGGTCAGCGAGGACGCGTTGGCCAAGGTGTCGTCCTTGGGCTCGGGCACGCGCGCGCTCGCGGTCTTCGAGGAGCGCTGGGCGCCGGCGCCGGTCGGCCCGTTGTGCGTCGCGCTGTGGGGCGTCAAGGATCCGGGCAACGTCGGCACGGTGCTGCGCGCCGCGCTGGCCTTCGGCGTCGACTCGGTCGTCCTCGGTCCCGGCACCGCCGACCCCTACGGGCCCAAGGCGGTGCGGGCGTCGATGGGCGCGATCTTCGCGGTCGCGGTCGCCCGCGCGGCGTCGATCGAGGAGCTGCCGGGCGAGCGCGTCGCGCTGGACGCGCGGCGCGGCGAGCCGCTGCGGGGGGGTGGGCGGGGTCGGGTTGAGACGATCTCGTTGGTGGTCGGCGCCGAGCGCGAAGGCCTGCCCCAGGACGTCCTGGACGCCTGCGACCGTGCCGCCCACATCCCGATCGCCAACGAGTCGCTGAACGCTGCGATGGCCGCCACGCTGGCCGTCTACGAGTTGACTAGGGTCACGGACCCGGAGGCCCCGTGCTGACACGCATCGAAGAGATCCACGACGAGGGCCTCGCCGCGATCGACGCGGCGGCCTCGACCGAGCAGCTCGAGGAGTTGCGCGTCCGCCTCCTGGGCCGCAAGGCCGAGCTGCCCAACCTGCTGCGCGGCGTCGGCGAGCTGGAGCCCGCGCAACGCGGCCAGGTCGGCAAGCGCGCCAACGAGGTTCGCAAGGCGCTGGAGGCGCGGCTGACCGCAGCCGTCGACCGCCTCGACGCCTCGGAGCTCGACGCCAAGCTGATCGCCGACCGCGTCGACGTCACGCTGCCCGGCGACCCGCTGCAGCCCGTCGGGCGGCTGCACCTCATCACCCAGACGTGGCGCGAGCTGGAGGACGTGTTCGTCGGCCTCGGCTTCACGGTCATGGAGGGCAACGAGGTCGAGACCGTCCGCTACAACTTCGACGCGCTCAACCACGGGCCGACGCATCCCGCGCGCGGCAAGACCGACACCTTCTACGTCACCGACGACACCGTGCTGCGCACGCACACCTCGCCGATGCAGGTGCGCGCGATGGAGGCGCATCCGCCGCCGCTCTACGTCGTCATCCCCGGCCGCGTGTACCGGCGCGACAGCGACGCGACGCACACCCCGCAGTTCCACCAGGTTGAAGGCCTTGCCGTTGACGAGGACATCACCTTGGCCGACCTGAAGGGCACGCTGCTGGAGTTCTCCCGCGCGATCTTCGGCGACGAGCGTGACGTGCGCCTGCGCGGTCACTTCTTCCCGTTCACGGAGCCGTCGGTCGAGGTCGACGTCTCGTGCTTCAACTGCAACAACGGCTGGATGAAGGACGGCTCGCGCTGCCCGCTCTGTCGCGGCGAGGGCTGGATCGAGATCCTGGGCGCCGGTGAGGTGGACCCCAACGTGTACTCCTACGTCGATGACGACCGCTACGACCCCGAGAAGGTCCAGGGCTTCGCCTGGGGGATGGGCATCGAGCGCATCGCCTTCCTCAAGCACGGCGTGAGCGACCTGCGGTTGTTCTATGAGAACGACCTGCGCTTCCTGGAGCAGTTCGGATGAGGGTCCCGTACTCCTGGCTGCGCGAGTACTGCGCGCCCGACGTCACGCTGGAGGCGCTGGAGCAGCGGCTCACGCTCTCGGGCACCAAGGTGGAGGCCATCCACCATCACGGCGTCGGCGCGGCCGAGGGCTTCGTCGTCGGCAAGGTGCTGACCTGTGGCAAGCACCCGGATGCCGATCGGCTCAACGTCACGACGGTCGACGTGGGCGACGGTGGCGAGCCGCAGCAGATCGTCTGCGGCGCGCCCAACGTGGCTGCCGGCCAGACCGTCGCGGTCGCACGCCCCGGCGCGACGATGCCCGACGGCACCAAGCTCAAGAAGGCCAAGCTCCGCGGCGTCGAGTCCATGGGGATGATCCTGTCCGAGGACGAGGTCGGCCTGGCGAGCGACCGCGCCGGCGGGATCATGGTGCTCGACCTCGCGGACTCGGACCCACCCGCCCCAGGCACGCCGCTGGTCGACGTGCTGCCGATCCTCGACGAGGTCATCGAGTTCGAGATCACGCCGAACCGACCTGATTGCCTTGGGGTGTTCGGGCTGGCGCGCGAGGTCCACGCCGCGACCGAGGCGCCGCTGGCGCCCGCGCCGTGGGCCGATGATCTCGGCACGCCCGGTTACGTCCCGGGCGCACATGTCCGCATCGAGGCGCCCGACCTCTGCCCGCGCTTCACCGCGCGCGTCTTCGAGAACGTCACGATCGGCCCGTCGCCGCGCTGGCTGAAGGCGCGCCTGATCGCCGCCGGCATGCGGCCGATCAGCAACGTCGTCGACATCACCAACTACGTGATGCTGCTCACCGGCCATCCGCTGCACGCCTTCGACCTCGACAAGGTCGCCGGTGGCGAGCTGACGGTGCGGCGCGCGACCGACGGCGAGCAGGTCGAGACGCTCGACGGCCAGACGCGGACGCTCGACGCCGAGATGCTCGTCATCGAGGACGCCGACGGCCCGACGTCGATCGCCGGCGTCATGGGCGGCGCGCGCTCCGAGGTCCAGGACGACACCACGCGCGTGCTGATGGAGGTCGCCTCCTGGGTCGGCCCCAACATCCACCGCACGTCCACCATCCTGGGGTTGCGCAGCGAGGCATCCGGGCGCTTCGAGAAGGGCCTGGCGCCCGAGCAGGCGATGGACGCGCAGGCCGTCGCGACCCGCTTGATGATCGAGCTGACGGGCGCCACGGTGGTCGGCGGCACGATCGACGCCGGGCCGTTCGCCGGCGAGCCGTGGCCGAACGCGACGATCCGCCTGCGCGAGCACAAGGTCGCGTCGCTGCTGGGCCTCGTCATCCCGCGGGCGCGCCAGACACAAACGCTCACCGCGCTGGGCTTCGGCGTGGCCGACGCCGCCGACGGGCTGGACGTCACCGTGCCGGGCTTCCGGCGCAACGACGTCACGCGCGAGGCCGACCTCGTCGAGGAGGTCGGGCGCTTCGACCTCGACAAGCTCCCGGCGACGCTGCCCAAGCGGCGCGGCGCGGCGGGGCGGATGTCGACCGAGCAGCGCCTGCGCCGCCGTGCGGTCGACGCGCTGATCGGCCGCGGCGCCTACGAGATCGTGGGCTGGTCCTTCACCGAGGCGGGCGTTGCCGACCGGCTGCGGTTGCCCGCCGACGACGCGCGTCGCAGGTTCGTGGCCTTGCAGAACCCGATGAGCGAGGACCACGCGGTCCTGCGCACGATGGTGCTCGGGTCGCTGCTGGATGCGACCAAGCACAACGTCGCCCGTGGCAACGCGGACCTGCGGCTGATCGAGCAGGGCGCGGTCTATGGCGTTGCCGAAGCAGGGCAGCTTCCCCATGAGCACCGGGCGCTCGGCGCGGTCCTGCACGGGCGGATCGCCGCGCCGTCGTGGGGTGACGCGGGCGCGCCGCGCAGCGTCGACTTCTTCGCCGCCAAGGGCCTGCTCGCCGCGACGCTCGATGCGCTGCGCGTCGACTGGTCGGTGCGCGCGGCGGCCCAGCCGTTCCTGCATCCGGGCCGCAGCGCCGAGGTGCTGGCCGGCGAGGAGACCATCGGCTGGGTCGGCGAGCTGCACCCGCTCGTCGCGCGCGCCTGGGAGCTGGAGGGCGCGGTCGCCGCGCTCGAGCTGGACCTCGACCGCACCGTCGCGCACGCCGTGGCGGTCCCGTACTTCCGCGACCTGACGAGCTTCCCGCCGGTACGGCAGGACCTCGCGGTGATCGTCGCCGAGGACGTTGCGGCCGACGATGTGCTCGGCGCGGTCCGTGGCGCAGGCGGCAAGTTGCTGGACGCCGTGCGCGTCTTCGACGTCTACCGCGGCGCCCAGGTCGGCGAGGGACGCAAGTCGCTCGCGCTGGCGCTGACCTTCCAGGCGCCGGACCGCACGCTGTCTGACGAGGACGTCGCGCCGGTCCGCGACAAGGTCGTCGCGGCGCTGGCCAAGCACGTTGGAGGTGAGCTCCGTGGATGAAGCTGACGGCCCCTCCGTCCTCGTCGCGGGCGCGAGCGGCTTCGCCGGCGCGCTCGCCGCGCGCCTGATCGACCGCCACCCGCACTTCCGGCTCTCGGCGATCACGTCGCGGTCAGATGCCGGCACGCCGCTCACCGCGCTCTACCCGCACCACCGCGTGCCGCTGGTGCTCGAGGAGCTCGACCTCGATCTCGAACGCCACGGCGAGGTCGATGCCGCGATCGTCGCCTACCCGCACGGCGCCGCGGCGCCGCTGGTCGCCGAGCTGCTGGAGGGCGGCATCAAGGTGGTGGACTTGAGCGCCGACTTCCGGCTGCGCGACCTCAAGGTCTACGAGGAGTACTACGTCCCGCACGCCCATCCCGAGCTGCTGGCCGAGGCGGTCTACGGACTGCCCGAGCTCTATCGCGCAGCCATTGCCGAGACCGACCTCGTCGCCGGCCCCGGCTGCTACCCGACCGCCGCGATCCTGACGCTGGCGCCGCTGGCACGGGCGGGCCTGATCGACGACGTGGTGATCGACGCGAAGTCCGGGGTCAGTGGGGCCGGCCGCGCCGCGACGCACAAGACGCACTTCGTGACCGTCGACGAGAACGTCGTGCCCTACGGCGTCGGCACCCATCGCCACGCGCCGGAGATCGACCAGGAGCTGGCGGTCCTCGGCGCCGACGTCGCCGTGACCTTCACCCCGCACCTGCTCCCGCTCGACCAGGGCGAGCTGGTCTCCTGCTACGTGACGACCACCGACGTGGAGGCCGGCGACGTCGTCGCGCTCTACGAGGAGGCCTACGCCGCCGAGCCGTTCGTCGACGTCGTCACGACGTCCGCCCGGCGTGCGCGACGTGCGCGAGACCAACATCTGCTCGATCAACGTCCAGACCGATCCGCGGACCGGCAAGGTGCTGGCCTTCGGCGCGATCGACAACCTGTGGAAGGGCACGTCGTCGCAGGCGGTCCAGTCGTTGAACCTCATGTTCGGCCGCGACGAGACGGAGGGATTGCTGTGAGAGCGCAAGACCTCGCCTGGCGGCTCGGCTTGCGGGCGCGAACTCGCCAGAGGCTCCTTCGCACGGCGGTGGGGACATGAGCGCGTTCTTCCGGTCGCGCTGGGTCGACGTCCCCGACGGTGTCCGCGAGGTCCCGGGCGCGCCGCTGCCCCAAGGCTTCCGTGCGGCCGGCGCGGCGGCGGGGATCAAGCCGTCCGGCGGACTTGGATGTCGGACTGCTCGTCTCCGACAGCGACGAGACGACCAGCGCCGCGCGCTTCACGCGGTCCGGCACCGCCGCGCCGCCCGTGCTGGTCACGCGCGACCGCGCGCGGCTGGACGCGCTGAAGGCCATCGCGGTCAACTCCGGCAACGCCAACGCCGCGACCGGCGGCCAGGGCATGGACGAGGCCGCCCGGATGCAGGGCGCCGGGGCGATGATGGGGCGGACCACCGAGGATCGCGTCGCGGTCTGCTCGACCGGCGTGATCGGCGTGCAGCTCGACGGCCACAAGGTCGTGCGCGGGCTGCTGGAGGCCGGCAAGGCGCTGGCGCCCGAGGGCATCGACGACTTCCAGCAGGCGATCATGACCACCGACCTGTTCGAGAAGCGCGGGACGATCGAGATCGACCTCCCGGGCGGCACGGTCCGGCTGGCGGCGCAGTCCAAGGGCGCGGGCATGATCCAGCCGTCCTTCGCCACCATGCTGTGCTTCGTCGAGACCGACGCGATCGTCCCCGCCGAGACCGCCGAGCTGATGCTCGGCGTCTGCGTCAAGCGCTCGTTCGATCGCATCACGGTCGACGGCCAGCTGTCGACCAACGACACCGCGATCCTGCTCTGCGGCGGTGCTTCGGGCGTGGCGGTCGAGCCGGAGTCCGAGGGCGAGCTGCTCTTCGGCCAGGCGCTCGACGCGCTGCTGCGCCAGCTGGCCATCGACATGTGCCGCGACGGCGAGGGCGCCCGGCGCGTCGGCCGCGTGACGGTGCGCGGCGGCCACGGGCCCAACGTCGAGCGCGTCGCCCGCGCCATCGCCAACTCGCCGCTGGTCAAGACCGCGCTCTACGGCGGCGACCCCAACTGGGGCCGGATCGCTCAGGCGATCGGCCTCGCGCTGCCCGACACCGCGCCGTTGGCCTATGACATCGCGATCGAGGGCGTGCAGGTCTGCGTCGCGGGCAATGCGGTCGGCCATGACGAGGACGACCTCAAGGCGCGCGTGGCGCGCGACGAGGTCGAGTACGCCATCGGCCTGCCCGGCGACGGCTTCGAGACCGAGGTCTTCTTCTCCGACCTCGGCCACGAGTACATCACCATCAACGCCGAGTACACCACCTAGGCCGGGACCGCCCATGCGCGACGTCAGCACGCTCCTCGAAGCCCTCCCGTACATCCGCGAGTTCCACGGCCGCACGGTCGTCATCAAGTACGGCGGCGCGGCGATGGAGGACCCGGCGCTGCGCGAGGACTTCGCGCGCGACGTCGTGCTGCTCAAGTACGTCGGGATGAACCCGGTGGTCGTCCACGGCGGCGGGCCCGACATCACCGCCTACATGAAGCGCCTCGACATCCCGGTCGAGTTCGTCGGCGGCCTGCGCGTCTCCAGCGCCGAGACGGTGGAGATCGCCAAGATGGTGTTGATCGGCAAGGTCAACAAGGACATCGTGTCGCGCATCAACCGCCACGGGCAGGAGGCGATCGGCCTCAGCGGTGACGACGGGCGGCTGTTCGTCTGCGAGCGCGCCGCCGCGCCGGGTGGGGAGGACGTCGGCTTCGTCGGGCGGATCACGCGCGTCAACGTCGACGTGCTCCATCACATCGCCGACGACTACATCCCGGTGATCGCCTCGGTCGGCTCCGACCGCGACGGCAACTCCTACAACGTGAACGCCGACGAGGCGGCAGGAGCGGTGGCTCGCCACCTCAAGGCCTACAAGGTGCTCTTCTTGACCGACGTGTCGGGCTGGCTGCGCGACCCGTCCAACCCGCTGTCGCGCATCTCGCAGGCCAGCGCCGACGAGGTCGAGGAGGCGCTCGAGCACGTCGCCGGCGGCATGCGGCCCAAGCTGCAGGCGTGCGTCGAGGCGATCCACGGCGGCGTCACCGCGGCGCACATCGTCGACGGGCGCGTGCCGCACTCGATCATGCTGGAGCTGTTCACCGACGAGGGAATTGGCACGAAGATTCGGGCCGCGTCATGAGCGGGCACTGCGGACGATCTTGGTGCGGGACGAAGATCCGGGCGGCGTCGTGATCGACGACGCCGGGCTCGTCCCCGCCTACGCACGCCAGCCGGTCGCAGTTCGTCCGGGGTGAGGGCGCGCGGCTGTGGGATGCCGATGGGCGTCGAGTACCTCGACCTGCAGACGGGCTTGGCCGTCAACTCCGTCGGCCACGCCCACCCGGCGGTCGTCAAGGCCATCACCGAGCAGGCCGCGGCGCTGATCCACGTCGGCAACCTCTTTCACAGCGCGCCCGGCGCCGAGCTGGCGCGGCGGCTCTCGGCCTCCTCGCTCGGCGGCCGCGTCCACTTCGCCAACTCGGGGACCGAGGCCAACGAGGCCGCGATCAAGATGGCGCGCAAGGCCAAGCGCGGCGGCGACGTCATCTCGGTCCACCGTGGCTTCCACGGCCGCACCTACGGCTCGCTGAGCGCGACGCCCCAAGAGGCCAAGCAGGCGCCCTTCGCGCCGCTGGTCCCCGGCTTCTTCGCGGTCGCGCCGACCGTCGAGGCGCTGACCGCCGCGATCGGCGACCAGACCGCTGCGGTGATCCTGGAGCCGATCCAGGGCGAGAGCGGCGTCTACGTGCTGGACGCCGACGTGCTGCGCGCCGCGCGCGAGGCCTGCGACCACCACGGCGCCGCGCTGATCTTCGACGAGGTCCAGGTCGGCCTCGGCCGGACCGGCACGCTCTGGGCCTACGAGCACTCCGGGGTCGTGCCCGATCTCATGACGGTGGCCAAGGCGCTGGGTGGTGGCCTGCCGATCGGCGCGCTGATCACCAACGAGCGCTTCGCCGAGGGCTTCGAGCCCGGCGACCACGGCTCGACCTTCGCCGGTGGCCTCGTGCAGTGCGCCGCGGCGCTGGCGGTGCTGGACATCGTCAGCGACCCCGAGCTTCTCGCGCGCGTGCGCGAGGCCGGCGAGCGCATCCGCCACGTGGTGGCCGAGCTGCCCGACGTCGTCGAGGTCCGCGGGCGCGGCTTCATGCTCGCCGCCGAGCTGGACCCCGCCCGCGCCGAGCCCGCCACCGAGCTGGTCGGCCGCGCGCTGCGCGACGAGCGGCTCGTGCTCAACGCGACCGGGCCGACCACGCTGCGCCTGCTCCCGTCGCTGACGATCTCCGACGCCGAGCTCGACGATGCGCTGGCCCGGCTCGGGCGCCTGCTGACCACGGGCGGTTAACCGCACCCCGGGGTGCCGGCGGGATCCCCCTGATGCGCGACGGCGGGCGGCGCGCGAGGGTGCGGTCATGCTCTCGAAGGTCCGCCTGCTCGTCCTCGCCCTTGCCGCGCTCTGCGCTGCCGGCGCGGTTGCCGATGCCGCCAACGCCGCTGCGGCCGCCAAGGCCAAGCGCTGCGCCGCGGGGAAGGTCCGTGTCGTGGCGGGCGGCACCTGCGTCAAGGTGGCGGCGCCGAAGGCCGGCACCGTGGTCCAGGCGCCCTCGGCGCTGCGACGCAACGCGCGCTTTCGCCGCCTCGCGGGCGCGCGCGGGATCAAGCGGGCCGAGGTGCTCGTCAAGGCCGGGCGTCGGCTGAGCGCGCAGGCTCCGCCGGACAAGGCCGCCCGCCGTGCCGGGACGCGCGCCCGCGCCGCCGCTGCCGCGGCACCTGTCTGGACCCCGATCGACGTCGGCGGCGTCCCCGGCCGCGGGCGCCACAGCGTCGAGCAGTCCGAGGGCGCGACGCCGACCCAGGTCGTCGACGCCGAGACCGAGATGGTCCAGAAGGCTGACGGTGCGACGCTGACCGTCAGAGTCCTGGTGCGCCACACGATCACGCTGTCGGCCTGCCCCGACGCCGCCGGGACCGTCACCGGCAGCGTCGAGGAGCTGCGCGTCGAGCGCACGACGGTCGTGCGCGGCAAGGAGAAGGCCGGCGTCGAGCAGCGGGTGACGACCCGCGCGAAGATCACCGGACAGGTCGGCGACGACGCGCGTATCGCCAGTGCCACCTACGCGGGGACCGTCGACATCGAGGTCCGCGGGACCGGCGCGCCGACCGTCCGCTACCTCGTCAACTGGAACGCTCCCGCGCCGCTGCCCGACGCTCCGCGGACCGATGTCTATGACCGCATCAAGGCCGATCCGGCCGGCATGCTCGCCGGCAGCTATCGCGGCCCGAAGGGCGCCAAGCTCACCGACGCCGAGGGCGAGATGCTCGTGCAGGCGCGCATCATCGGCCAGATGAGCCTGGAGGATGACGTCGCCAACGTGCTCAAGCTGATCGCGGCCTCGATCAGCTCGGAGAGCGCCGGCTGCGTCGAGGTCGTGCTCGATCCGCGCGGGGTGACGCTCGCCGCCGGGCAGACGCAGGCCTTCTCGGCGGTCGCCCGTGCCAAGGACGGCGCGCCGGTCGGCGGCGCCACGAAGATCATCGCGCTCGATGGCACCGCCGACCCGGAGGCCACCACGATGGTCGCGGGAACCCCGCTGACGTTCCGCTTCACGATGGGCGCCAAGGACAAGGCGCAGCTGCTGGTGGAGGTCGCCAGCAAGCGCGGCAAGGGCTCCACGCTGCTGGAGATCCCACGCTCGGAGGGCTGGGAGGTCACGTTCACGGCCACGGGTGACTTCACGCGGACGCGCACCGAGCACAGCGACACCGACACGACCACGGCCGCGCTCTCGTGGACGACGCCGTTTCGCGCCGTGCGCTTCGACGGCGGGAGCTACGACCCGCTCGCCGCGACGGCGATCAGCGGCACGCTGCACCAGGAGGGCACGCTGGGTGACGGTCACTACACGTGCGACGGCACGCCGATTCCCGGCATGGCGACGCTGCTGACCGAGCCGGCGGCGGGCGGCGCCACGCGCGTGACGATCATGCCGTTCAGCGGCGTCATGGCCGACATCGCGACCGCGCAGTGCGTGCGAGCGGGTTACGGCGGCGACTACGGCACCATCGACGCGATCCTCCACACGGCGCCCTACGTCGCGAAGGTGACGATCACGCCCGAGCTGTTGAGCCGCGCCGAGTTCTCGCTGCCGGTGGTCGGCGGCGCCGACTTCCCGGCCAACTGCGACGAGCGTGACGAGGTGGTGTGCACGGAGACCGGCCAGATGGCCGGGACGGTGCGCTTCGTCCGGCGCTGAGGCACAGGACGGGCGCGCGGGCGGTTCTCGTAGGCTTGGACGCCGATGACCGACGACCAGCTGCTGCATCCCCACGAGCCCGCCGCCTCCTACCTGGCCCGCCCCGATCAGGTCGGTCGCGTCTGCCTCCTGTACTCCGGCGGCCTGGACACGAGCGTCATGCTCAAGTGGATCCAGGACCAGTACAACGCCGAGGTGGTGGCCTTGACCATCAACTTGGGTCAGCCCGGCGAGGACTACGACATCGTCCGTGAGAAGGCGCTGCGCCTGGGCGCGATCGACGCCCGGGTGATCGACGCGCGCGAGGAGTTCGCCAACGACTTCATCGTCCCGGCGATCAAGGCCAATGCCATCTACGGCCTGAACTACCCGTTGTTCACCGCGCTCGGCCGGCCGCTGATCGCCAAGATCGCCGTCGACATCGCGCGCGAGACGGGCTGCGACACGATCGCCCACGGCTGCACCGGCAAGGGCAACGACCAGGTGCGCATCGACGGCACGGTCGCGACGCTGGCGCCCGAGCTGAAGATCATCGCGCCGGTCCGCGACTGGAAGATGGGCCGCGAGGAGGAGATCGCCTACGCGCGCGAGCACAACATCCCCGTCAAGGGTGGCACCGAGACGGCGCCGTACTCGATCGACGACAACATCTGGGGCCGCTCGTCGGAGGGTAAGTGGATCGAGGATCTGAGTCACGCTCCCGACGACGACGTCTTCCAGCTCGTCACGCGCCCCGAGGAGGCGCCTGACGAGTCCGAGGTCGTCACGATCACCTTCGAGAAAGGTCGCCCGGTCGCCGTCAACGGCGAGACGCTGGGCATCGTCGAGCTGCTCGACAAGGTCGGCTCGCTGGGCATGAAGCACGGCGTCGGCATCGTCGACCACATCGAGGACAGGATCGTCGGCCTGAAGGTCCGCGACATCTACGAGGTCCCGGCCGCGGCGATCCTGCTGCCCGCCCACGCCGAGCTCGAACGGCTGGTCGGCACGATCCACCAGAACCGCTTCAAGCCGTCGCTGGACCAGCAGTGGGCCTACCTCGTCTACGCCGGTCTGTGGTGGGAGCCGCTGCGCACCGACATCGACGCCTACATCAACGAGGTCAACCGCCAGGTGACCGGCACGATCGGCCTCAAGCTCTACAAGGGCATGGCGCGCGTGGTCACGCGCGAGTCGCCCGAACGCGGTCTACGACGCGTCGCTGGCCTCGTTCAACGAGTCCGGCGGGCTCTTCTCCCAGCAGGCGTCGCCGGGCTTCATCGAGCTGTGGTCGCTGCAGTCGCGGCTGGCTTGGCGTCTGCGCAACGAGCAGCGCGGGTAGACCCGCCGTCAATGGGCTACAAGATCCTCGGGTACGTCGTCTGGCACGGCGGCAAGTGGTACATGAAGAGCCGGCTTCGCGTGCTGGTCTCGCGCAAGGCGCTGGCGGCGGGCGCCGTCGGCGCCGGCATCACGGTGCTCGTGGTGCGCGGCAGTCGCGGCGCGCAGCACTAGCCGGCCCGCTGCAGCCTGCGGGCGCTGTCGTTCGGGGGCGAATTCGTCCGGACGGGGGCCTAGTCTCCCGCCCGGATGTCTCAGCCTCCTCCCGAGAGCGGCAACGTCGTCGACCCTGACGTCCTGGCCTCGCGGCGCGCCCGCCGCGCCGAGGTCGGCGAGGACGCGTCGCTGGAGCTGCGGCTGTTCGAGGCCGACCGCCGGATGGGCGAGATCGCGGCCGAGCGCGACGCGCTGCGGGCGCAGATCGAGGGCTTCGAGCGCGACCTGCGCGGCACGCGCCAGCGCGAGTGGGCCGAGCAGCAGCAGCGGCTGGAGGCCCAGGGCGAGACGGCGGCGGCGCGCGAGCTCGCCGGCGCTCAGCTCGCCGAGCTGCGCGAGCGGCTGGTCGAGGCCGAGGCGGAGCTGGCGACCGTCGCGGCGGAGCGCGAGCGGGCGCGCACCGCGCTGGAGGACGAGCGGCTGCGCGCGACGGCCGAGCGTGAGCGGCGCGAGGCGCTGGAGCGCGAGGGGATCCTGCTGCGCGCCGAGCTGGTCCGGCGCGAGGAGCTGACCGAGGCGGCGGCCGACGCGGTCGCCCAGGCGCGCCGCGAGCTGGCGGCGGGGCGTGCGGCGAGCGTGGATGCCGCGTCGCTGGAACGGCGGCTGGCGGTCGAGCGGCGCGAGTTCGCGGTGCGGGTTGCGGCGGTCGAGCGCGCGGTGGCCGCGGTGCGCGAGCGCCTGGGCGCCGCGGCGCGGGTGCTGCGCGAGCGGCTGGAGGCCGAGCGCGGCGCGCGTCTGGCGGCCGAGGCGGCGCTGGGCGCCGAGCGCACGGCGCGACTCGCGGCGGATGCGGCGGTCGAGGGCGCGGCGGCGCGGGCGAGCACCGCCGAGGGGCACGCCGCGGATCTTGCCGGTGAGCGTGACAGCGCGGTGCGGGCGGTGGCTCAAGAGCGCGCGCGGGTCAGCGAGCTGGAGCAGGCGCTGGCGGCGCGCGTGGAGGTCGAGGCGCAGCTGCGCCGCGCGCTGGACGCCGTCAACGGTGAGCTGTCGGCCGTGCGGGCGGGCGATGGGGTGCGGGCCGCGAAGCTGGCGGCGCGCGTGGAGTCGGTGGTCGCGTTGGCGACCGGGCTGCGTGATGGCGTGCGCCGCGAGCTGGGTGCCGAGCAGGACGCGCTGACCGCGTCGCTGGCGGCCATGCAGGAGCGCGTGGCCGAGTTGCAGGCCGGCGTCGCGGAGGCCGCGGTGTTGCGCGAGGAGCTGGAGACCGAGCGGGCCGCGCGCTGGGTCGCCGAGGCCGAGCTGGACGCCGAGCGCCGCCGCGGCGACGAGGATCGCGCGGCGCGGGCCTTCGCCGAGCAGCGGCTGGCCGACGTCGAGGCCGAGCTGGCCGACCTGCGCGCGCAGCCGCGTCCGGCCGTGGTCGCGGCGCCCGACCCCACGGCCCTCGCCTCGCTGCGCGCGGCCCTGCAGCATCTGCAGGCACCGACCGCGGGGGAGAGCGACACCGCCACCACGCCCTCCTTGGGCCTCGACCTCGCCGCCGCCGCCGAACGCCTGCGCGCGACCGTCGCCGCGACGGACGAGCCCGCGACGGACGAGCCCGCGATCGAGGAGTCCGCGATCGAGGCGCCCGCTCCCGATCGGCCGCTCGACATCGTCGAGGCCGCGGAGCCCGATGAGCCGGTCGCGATCACGGCGGCCGACGAGCCCGACGAGCCGGTTGCGATCGCCGAGGCCGCCGAGCCCGATGAGCCGGTCGAGATCGCTCAGGCCGCGCCGGAGCCGGAGGAGGTGCCGGTCGTCGAGGTCGTGTGCGCTGAGCGTCAGCCGCTCACCCCGCGCGAGCCGGTCGCGACGCCCGGCCCGTGGCTGCGCGATGCGCTGCAGGGCCTCGCCGTCGACGAGCCCGACATCGCCGAGCTGCTGCTCGTCTCGCTGCTGTCCGCGCAGGCCGGCCTGGTCAAGGACCCGCTGACCTACGAGCTCGCCGTGCAGGGCGGCACGACCCATCGCGTCGTCGTCGACCCCGACCGCGTTCGCGTCGAGCTTCCGGGCCCGGGTCCCGCCGCGATCCGCGTCGCCGGACCGCTGGCCGCATTGGTCCCGCTGGTCGCCGGCGGCGCGGGCCGCCGCCTGCCGGGCACGCGCATCGACGGCCGTCGCCACCTGCGTCGCCTGCTCAAGGCGCGCCGCGCGCCGCTCGGCCTCGCCGAGCTGGCCGCGGCCGACATCGCGCCGTCACCGGGCCTGTTGCTGACCGTCCTGGCCCGCGCCGTCGAGCCGCGCTGGACCGGCCGCCCGCTGACCGTCGACGTGGCCTCCGAGGGCTCGGACCGCTGGCGCGTCGTGGCCTCCGGCGACCGCCCGCTCGCGATCGTCCCGGCCGGCGACGGCACGGGCGGGCCAGAGGGCACGCCGCCGGCCTCCGCCGTCCTGCACACCGCCCCGCACCGCCTCGCCGCCGTCCTCGCGGGAACCGCCGCACCCGCTGACGCCTCCGTCGAGGGCGACCCCCGCGACGTCCGCACGCTGCTCTCCTGGCTCGACCGCGCCCAGCGCCACCAGCCCTGATCGCAGCGCCGCAGCACCGAAATCCGCACCTTGCGGGGAGCCTGCGCGAGCCGTCCTCGCAGCGCGTCCCGCCGTCCGATCCGCCACCTATCCTCGACCTCTGCCCGTGAGCCCGTCTCCCGCCGTCCACCTGCACGTCCACTCCGAGTACTCGCTGCTCGACGGCGCGTGCAACATCAAGGCCCTCGCCAAGCGCGCCGCCGAGTTCGGCCAGCCCGCCCTGGGCCTCACCGACCACGGCGTGATGAACGGCGCGATCGAGATGTACAAGGCCTGCAAGGCCGAGGGCGTCAAGCCCATCCTGGGCTGCGAGATCTATCTGGTCGACGATCACGCCAACCGCGCGCCCGGCCGCGTGGAGCGCAACCACCTCACGCTGCTGGCCGCCGACGAGACCGGCTATCGCAACCTCGTCAAGCTCTCGAGCGCCGGCTTCCTCGAGGGCCTGCACCGCGGCAAGCCGTCGTTGGACATGGCCCAGCTCGCCGCCCATGCCGACGGCGTCATCGCGCTGACCGGCTGCCTGGCCGGCCGCTTCTGCCAGCGCCTGATCGACGACAACCCGGCCGAGGCGCGCGCCACATCGACGATCTGATCCAGGTCTTCGGCCCCGAGGACGTCTACTTCGAGGTCCAGAAGAACGGCATCGCCGACCAGGACAAGGCCAACGAGGGCATCGTCAAGATCGCCCGCGAGCTGGGCGGCAAGCTCGTCGGCACCGGCGACGTCCACTACCTGCGCCGCGAGGACTACCACCACCACACGGCGCTGCTCTGCGTGCAGACCAAGTCCACGCTCGCCGCGCCGAAGATGACCTTCGACACCAACGAGTTCTACCTGCGCTCGTCGGAGGAGATGGCCGAGAAGTTCGCCGAGTGGCCCGACGCCATCCCGAACACGCTCGAGGTGGCCGAGCGCTGCAACGTCGAGATCGCGCTCAACCAGCAGCTGATCCCGCGCTTCCTGCCCGAGGGCGAGGACGAGAAGGCCTACCTCCGCGCCCGCGTCGAGGAGGGCATGCACGCCCGCTACGGCCTGCCGTTGCCGGCCGAGGCCGTCCAGCGCATGGAGTTCGAGCTCGGCGTCATCGACTCGATGGGCTTCAACGCCTACTTCTTGATCGTGTGGGACTTCGTCAAGTGGGCCAAGGAGCACGGCATCGCGGTCGGCCCCGGCCGCGGCTCGGCCGCCGGCTCGATCATCGCCTACACCTTGCGGATCACCGATCTCGATCCGCTGCGCTACGACCTGCTCTTCGAGCGCTTCCTCAACCCCGAGCGCGTGTCGATGCCCGACATCGACATCGACTTCTCCGTCCGCGGCCGTGAGCGCGTGATGCAGTACGTGGTCGAGAAGTACGGGCGCGAGTCGGTCGCGCAGATCATCACCTTCGGCAAGATGTTCCCGCGCGCCGCGACGCGCGACGCCGCCCGCGTGCTCGGCCACGAGTACGGCCAGGGCGACAAGCTCGCCAAGCTGATCCCGGACCCGATCATGGGCCGCTCGCCGAGCTTCGAGGACTGCCTGAAGGAGGGCGAGCCGCTCCGCGTCGAGTACGACAAGGACCCGATCGCCAAGCAGATCATCGACGTCGCCAAGGGCCTTGAGGGCATCGTCCGCAACAACTCGATCCACGCAGCCGCGGTCGTCATCGCGGGCATGCCGTTGACCGACATCGTGCCGCTGCAGCTGGCCGACGCCAACGAGACCGACGCCTCGGGCAACAAGATCTACCGGCAGGTCACGCAGTTCTCGATGAAGCCCGTCGAGGAGCTCGGCCTGCTCAAGATGGACTTCCTGGGCCTGCGCAACCTCGACGTCATCGAGGACGCGCTGGACATCATCGGCCGCTCGACCGGCGAGCGGCCCGACATGACCAAGCTGCCGCTCGACGACGACAAGACCTATGAGATGCTCGCCGCCGGCGACTCCGTGGGCGTCTTCCAGTTCGAGTCCGAGGGCATGCAGGAGGCGCTGCGCAAGGTCAAGCCGACCGAGTTCGACGACCTCGTCGCGCTCGTGTCGCTGTACCGCCCGGGCGCCATGGAGCAGATCCCGACCTACGCGCGCGGCAAGCGCAATCCGGATCTGGTCTCGATCGCCGACGAGCGCCTGGAGCCGATCATCGGCCCGACGTACGGGCGTCATCCTGTACCAGGAGCAGTCGATGCTGATCTCCAAGGAGCTGGCCGGCTTCTCGGGCGCGCAGGCCGACGACCTGCGCAAGGCGATCGGCAAGAAGAACCGCGAGGCGATGGCCGAGCTGGAGCCGATGTTCCGCGCGGGCTGCCGCCAAGAACGGCGTGGCGCAGTCGACCATCGACTGGCTCTGGGCGACCAACCAGAAGTCCGCCGACTACTCCTTCAACAAGTCCCACGCGGCGTGCTACGCGCTGATCTCCTATCGGACGGCCTGGCTGAAGGCCAACTACTGCGCGGAGTACATGGCCGCGCTGATCTCCTCGGTGATGGACACCAAGGACAAGGTTCCCTTCTTCGCCGCGCGCTGCGAGGAGATGGGGATCGAGATCCTGCCGCCCGACGTCAACCTCTCCGACCACGAGTTCGTCGTCGTCGACGGCAACATCCGCTTCGGGCTGGACGCCGTCAAGGGCGTCGGCTACGCCGCGGTCGAGGCGATGAAGCGCGCCCGCGAAGAGGGCGGCGAGTTCAAGTCGATCTGGGACTTCTGCGAGCGCGTCGACCCCAAGGCCGTCAACAAGCGCTCGATCGAGGCGCTGATCAAGTGCGGGGCCTTCGGCTCGACCGGCGCGTCGCGCAAGGGCATGTTGGAGGTCTTGGAGCAGGCCCAGGGGGCAGGCCAGAAGATCCAGCAGGACGCCGAGATCGGCCAGGGCTCGATCTTCGATCTCTTCGAGGCGGCACCGGCCGACGGTGGCCCCAACGGTGCCGCCGCGGCCTTCGCCGGTCCGACGCACCCGCCGATCCCCGCCGAGGAGTTCGAGAAGAACGAGCTCCTGGCCCACGAGAAGGACGCCATCGGGCTGTTCCTCTCGATGCATCCGCTCAAGGAGGTCCGCGAGGCGCTGCTGGCCGCCGTCGACCGGCCGCTCGATCGAGCTGCCCCAGGTCAAGGACGGCGAGTGGATCACCGTCGGCGGCATCATCACCGCGGCGCGCAAGCTCAAGACGCGCACGGGCAACATGATGATGTTCGCGACGCTCGACGACCTCGAGGGCTCGATCGAGCTCATCTTCTTCGGCGACCAGCTCGCCGAGTACGAGCACATCGCCCAGGTCGACCAGATCGTCACGGTGCGCGGGCGCGTCGGCAACGACGATCGCGGGCTGACGATCAAGGTCCAGGCCTGCGAGCTGTTCAAGCCCAGCGAGGAAGAGGTCGAGACGGCGCGCGCCGCCGCGGTCGCGGTCGCCAAGGGGCCGGAATCGCTGACGATCCTGCTCGACGCCGCGAGCCTGCCCGCCTCGATCATCGAGGAGCTCAAGCACGTCTTCGGCAACCACACGGGGGAGGCCGACGTCGTGCTCGCCGTCACCACCTCGGCGGGTGCCCGCACGCTGAAGCTCGGCTCCGACTTCCGCGTCGACCCGACGCCATCGCTGCGCGCCGAGCTGGCCAAGATCCTCGGGCCCGGGGCGCTCGCCGCGCCGGCGGCGCCCGCCGCCGTCTGAGCCCCCGCCGCAGCTGCGCTTTCGCGGTTCTGGCACGGGGCACCGACGTCCTGCC
Source organism: uncultured Conexibacteraceae bacterium (assembly GCA_963731005.1). Taxonomy (GTDB): domain Bacteria; phylum Actinomycetota; class Thermoleophilia; order Solirubrobacterales; family Solirubrobacteraceae; genus Baekduia. The sequence continues at coordinate 326,379 of CAVSTZ010000001.1, forward strand.
CCACGGGTGAGCGATTTCCCCCGCAGGCGCGCACGAGCGCTGTACGGTCGCGAATGCGGCCTCCGCTCTGTCGCTGGACCGGGGGCGGAGGCCGCACTCTGTGACTGCTTCCCATGCCGGACGGGCCCTGACGCCGTCCACAAAGCAGTGTCACCGCTTCGTGCCGGGGTGAAACCAGCGCTGAGCGCGCGCCCTCGCCGGTCCGGCTAGGCCCGCGCCTTCAGGCCCCGCTTGCGCAGCTTGCGCGCCAGTGTCGATCTCCTCCGGCGGCGTGCCCTTCTTGTCGGGCCCGGGCGTCTCGAGGATCACCGGCAGCGCCGTCGAAGCGCGGCTCCGACAGGAAGACCGCGCAGCCGTCCTCGCCGATCTCGCCGTCGCCGATGTCGGCGTGGCGGTCGCGGTTGGAGCCCAGCGCCGTCATCGAGTCGTTGAGGTGCAGCGAGCCGAGGCGGTCCAGGCCGACGACGCGATCGCACTCGTCGAGCACCGACGTCAGGCCCTCCTCGGTGCGGATGTCGTAGCCGGAGGCGAACAGGTGGCAGGAGTCCAGGCAGATGCCGAGCCGCTTGCCGCCGCCGGCCGCGTCGATCAGCGCCGCCAGCTCCTCGAACGAGCGCCCGAGCGTGCCGCCGGCGCCCGCGGTGTTCTCCAGGTGCAGCGGGCAGTGCTCGGACTCGGCGAGCGCCTCGCTTGATGACCTCGCCGGCGCGCTCGATCGCCGGCGCGACCTCGCCCTTCAGCGCCGAGCCCGGGTGCAGGACGACGCCGACGCGGCGCCGAGCGCGTCGCCGGCCTGCAGCGAGGCGATCAGCGACGTCGAGCGACTTCTCGCGGATCTCCGGATCCTCGGAGGCCGCGTTGAGCAGGTAGACGGCGTGGATGACGCAGCGCGTCGACGTCGGAGTCGGCCATCGCCGTCGTGGAACGCCGCGACCTCCTCGTCGCTGTAGATCGTCGGCTTCCACGCGCGCGGGTTCTGGTTGAAGATCTGGATCGCCGTGCGCGCCGCGCTCGTCGCCGCGCGCGACGGCCTTGGCCGGACCGCCGGCGGGGGAGACGTGGGCGCCGATCAGCATGTGCGCTAGAGTCCGTGAGCCTCATGCGCGTCCGCTTCGCTCCCTCGCCGACCGGCGCGCTGCACATCGGCGGCGCGCGGACGGCACTGTACAACTGGCTGCTGGCCCGCGGCATCGCGGCGGCACGCTCGTCCTGCGGATCGAGGACACCGACCGCGAGCGCTCGACGCCCGAGAACGTCGAGCAGATCTTCGACGCGCTCGCGCTGGCTCGGGATCGACTAGGACGAGGGCCCGATCTCCCAGATCTCGCGCACCGAGCGCCACCAGGAGCTGCTGCAGCAGCTGCTCGACGAGGGCAAGGCCTACCGGTCGACCGCCGACCGGCGAGCGACGTCAAGGCCTACAAGGAGGCCACGGCAACCGACGGGCTTCCGCGGCGAGCGACGAGGCCGAGGGCGCCGTCCGCCTGCGGGTGCCCGACGAGGGCGCGACGGTCGTCCACGACATCATCCGCGGCGAGACGCGTCTTCGAGCACGTCCACCTCGACGACCTGGTGATCGCGCGCGCCGACGGCAGCGTCCTCTACAACTTCGCGGTCGTCGTCGACGACCTCGACGCCGGCATCACCCACGTCGTGCGCGGCGAGGACCACTACTCCAACACGCCCAAGCAGCTGCTCGATCTACGAGGCGCTCGGCGCCGCAGCCGCCGATCTACGCCCACCTGCCGCTGCTGCACGGTCCCGACGGCAAGAAGCTCTCCAAGCGCCACGGCGCCGCCTCGGTCCAGGAGCTGCGCGACGCCGGGCTATCTGCCGGAGGCCGTGCGCAACTACCTCGCGCTGCTCGGCTGGGGCGACGACGACGACCAGACGATCCTCACGACCGAGGAGCTGCGTGACGCAGTTCGACGTCGAGCGCGTGTCGAAGAACCCGGCGCAGTTCGACGAGCAGAAGCTGCGCTGGCTCAACGGCCGCTACGTGCGCGAGCTGCGCGTCGACGACCTGACCGCGCGCGCTGGAGGCGTTCACCGGCCGCACCGGCCTGCGCGACGCGGTCGCGATCTCGCAGGAGAAGATCGCGACGCTCGGCGGACTTCTGGCCGCTGGCCGGCTTCTTCTTCGACGGTCCGGTCGACGACCCGAAGGCGCGCGAGAAGTGGCTCGACGCCGACCACCGCGCACGCGCTCGCGCAGGCGCGCGAGGCGCTGGCGCACGCTCGAGCCGTTCGACGGCCGAGGCCGATCGAGGTCGCGCTGCGCGAGGTCGTCGAGGCCGACCGGAGCGCAAGCCCAAGGACGTCTTCCAGCCGATGCGCGTCGCGCTGGCCGGCACGACGGTCTCACCCGGTATCTTCGAGACGCTCGCGCTGCTCGGGCGCGACGAGTCGCTGCAGCGCCTCGACGCTGCGCTGGCGACGCCTAGCCGCTGCGCAGGACCGCAGCGCGGCCGAATACGACGGGCGGCAAGCACGGACAGTGTTCGATCTCGCGCTCAACCATCCGTCCACGGCTGCCGATAACCGGGAGGTAGACGGGCCGCGTGACCCCAGCCGTGCCCATGCCCATGGAGCCCAGAGACCACTATGCCCCCAGCCGCAGCAGCCTCCATCGCGCCCGCACACGCCGGCCGCCGACGTCCAGCGCCGCCACAACGAGGGCCACGGCCATCGTCTGACGGCCGCGTTCGAGGCGCTCGAGGCGTTCCCGGCGCTCGCCGAGTCGCGCAACCGCCTGCTGCGCGTCGTGCGCCAGGAGCGCGTCTCGACCGGCGACGTCGTCGCGCGCCGTCGAGTCCGACGTCGCGCTCGTCATCTCCGTCCTGCGCCTCGCCAACCAGGTCGAGGGCAAGCGCCGCGGCCAGGTCGAGTCGGTCGTCCAGGCCGTCGAGGTGCTCTCGCCGGAGGCCGTCCAGGCGCCTCGCGACGCGCGCCGCGCACCTTCGACTTCTTCGAGCGCTCGTCGGACGTGGGACGCCGCTCCCGAGCGCTTCCGCCTGCACGCCGTCGCCACGCAGCGCGCCGCCGACCGCCTCGCGCACCGAGGCCGGCTACGAGCACCGCGACCGCCTGATGGTCACCGCGCTGCTGCACGACATCGGCAAGCTCGTGCTGATGCACGCCTACCCCGGCTACCCGGAGCAGGTCCACGGCCACGCGCGCACGCCCGAGGAGCGCCTCCACCGCGAGCGCCGCGAGCTCGGCGTCGACCACGCGCTGGTCGGCGGCGTCCTCGCCCGCCGCTGGGACCTGCCGAAGGCCGTCGCGTCGGCGATCGAGCGCCATCACGCCGACGACGCCCAGGGCGAGGCCGCCTTCGTGCGCCTCGCCGACATGCTCGCCCACTACTCGCAGGGCGTCGCCGGTCTCGTCGACCGAGCTGCTGAAGTGCGCCCGCACGGTCGGCCTCGGCCCGAGCGAGCTGCGCTCGGTCATGTACGACCTGCCGTACCCGACGACCGGCCGCCCGCGCCAGATCGAGCCGTGCCCGCTGTCCGGCCGCGAGCTCGACGTGCTCAAGCGCCTCGCCGAGGGCATGGTCTACAAGCAGATCGCGCTGGAGCTCTCGCTCTCGACCAGCACGGTCCGCACCCACCTGCACAACATCTACGGCAAGCTCGGCGCCGTCGACCGCGCCCAGGCCGTCCTGATCGCCACCGAGCGCGGCTGGCTGTAGAGCCGCTCCGTCTGCAAGACCCTCGGGGGACGATCGATGTCCGGCACCGCGCCGGACCTCGCTCGTCCCCGAAATCGTCTACGGCGCGGTGTCTGTCGTAGAGTCGACCGGGCGATGCTCTCGATCACGACCAAGTCGCCCTACGCGCTCAAGGCGCTCACCGAGCTCGGCCGCCACGGCGGCGACTCACCCAGTCCCGATCGGCGAGCTCGCCCGCCAGCGCGACATCCCGGTCCAGTTCCTCGAGCAGCTCTTCGCCGTCCTGCGCCGCGCGGGCATGCTGAAGTCCCAGCGCGGCGTCAAGGGCGGCTACTCCTTCGCCCGGCCGGCGTCGGAGATCACGGTGCTCGAGATCGTCGAGCTGCTCGACGGCCCGCTCGGCGCCGGGTCGGAGGGCATCTTCGCCGAAGCCGCCAACGCCGCGCGCGAGGTGCTCGCGCAAGACGACGGTCGCCGACGTCGTCGAGCAGGAGAAGCAGGCGGCGGGCGTGGCCATGTACTACATCTAGGGCTCGGCCCGGCTCAGCTTCGGCGTTGGGCCGCGAGCATCGCAGCGACTTCGATCTTGCCGGTTATGACAGCTCGGAAAGTTAGCGATACTCAGCATTATATTCAGGTTAAACCGATGAACGCCAATCGAACCGGTGGTGCGCGCACGCTACCGGAGGTGCGATCACGCAAGCAATGGGCGGCCGTATGGTCGCGCGTCTGTGACACAGATCTCGCCACGCGCTGTTGCACTCGCGGCCGAAGCCGGCTACCCCGTTCGGCTTCGGATCCTGCTTGCGCTGGAGGAGGGCGAGCAGAGCACCGCGGAGTTGGCGGAGTTGCTGGGGGTCACCTTCTTCAGTGCCGTCAACGCGGTGAACAAGCTGCTGCGGGCCGAGCTGATCGTGGTCGTCCGCACCGAGCAGGCGGCCGATCACGCTTCGACGATGCGCCGGGTCTACGCGAATCGTCACAAGGGCTGGACGAAGGTGAAGGATGCCTTCGAGGGGGTTGCTGGGACGGCGTAGCGCCGTTGCCCCTATCCGGGTGGTCGAGCAGGAGCACGTGGGCGAAGGGCTGGGTTGGTGAAGCGGGTCTCTGATGTACCGGCGATGCGCCGAAACGCAGCGACACTCAGCGGTGGGTGCAAGTTCATCGATCGCCGTGCGATCGAGGGCTACAACAACCGCGGCCTCGCCGCCGGCTTGGCCCGCTTGTGGGTCGCGGCGACCTCGTCGAGCACGGGGAGCAGCGCGGCCCACCCGACGTGCCTCGTGGCAAAGACATTCGAGACCGCGGAGCGTCGCGGCCCGGCGCGTTCGTACGCCTCGATCTGGACCATCCCGGCCTTCTCCAGCGTCTTGACGGCCCAGTTCACCTTGTCGTACGCCACGTCCAGCTCGACTGACAGCTCCTTCGGGCTGCGCGGCCGTGCCTCGAGGGCGAGCAGGATCCGCAGACGCAGCGAATCCTTGAGCCCGTCGAGCAGCCGCGCAGCATCTTCTGAGAGGTCGTCCATCGGCGTTGCGGTTGTCCTATCCGTTGGCCGGCGTCGTCGTGCTCGGCTGCCGGATCGGTCGCAGCCTCGTGTCGTGGGTCGAGCCATCTGCCAGGGTCACGGTCACGACGGCGCCGTCGACCGACGGCTCGGGCACCACGTCGATGAACCCACCGTGGGCCACCGACAGCTCCGTCGGTGCGCCGTCGAGCGTCAGTGCCACTCGGGTCACATCGGTCGACATGGCACCGAAGATCACCGCGCGCGCATCGTGGTGGGCGTCTGCGGGGTAGTGGTTGACCCAGATTGCGAGCTTGTCCTGCTTGACGTCGGCGCAGCTCCCCAGCTCAGGCAGCTCGAGCGGCTGGAGCTCGTCGCCGGGTCCGACCCGGCCGAAGATCTTTCCGTCGGTCTGTCCTGCTTCCGCGCAGGTCCAGCCCGTCTTGGAGGGGTAGGTGCGAACCGTCCACTGTGGCCCGCCGTCCGGGTCGGCGACAGCGGCTCCGAGTGCGAAGCTCGCGCCGGCGGCCGGCTGGCTGGCTTCCTGGCCGACGGTCGCGGGCGGCGTCGGGAGCAGGGCGGAGGCGGCGGCCACGCCGCCGACCACGGCGAAGGCGATCGCGCTGACGATCAGGACGAGCGTTCGAAGCCGACGCATCATCCGCACCAGTTCGGAGCGTCGTGCTCGTGGTAGCTGAAGACGCCCGGGTTCTCGACGCGGGCGTTGCCGTGGCACTCGGTGTACGAGCCGAAGTCGTTCGACCATGCACTGCAGGTCCCTGTGGTGCCGTAGGCCTGCTGAGAGCCAACGCCGGTCGAGCTGATCCAAAGCTCGCAGTTTCGGTACGTCGAGCTGCAGCCCGCTTCAACGCGGGAGAAGAAGCTGCCGTCGGTCTGGCTGCCGCCTTCGACGAAGCCGTGACCGACGCACGTGGTGTGGTAGCTCGCGGCCCGTGCGACCGTGACGATGGCGCCAAAGCTCGCGGCGCACAACAGGGCGAGCAGGACAAGCCCGAGGGGCACGCCCTTCTGTTGGGACATCAAGTTGCACTCCAATGCGTAGGGTTTGGAGCCTTCGTCTTGATGCCCGGCTGCTTTGTATCCCCGATGCCCGGTCGCCCTGTCTGCCCGGTTTCAGGGGCTTTGGCGCGATGAGAAGATCGGGCCGCATGCGCGGCGCTCCGTTACGGCTCGGCAGCCGCGCGCCGAAGTCGTTGTTCGTCAAGGCGCAGGAGAGCCCGAGTGCCTTCAGCGAGGTCTATGTGGCCTACCACGCTGTCGTTCTCCGGTACTTTGCGCGACGCACGCTGGATCCGGATGTCGCCTTCGACCTGATGGCCGAGACCTTTGCCGACCTGTTCGCCAACATCACGACCTGGAACATCGCCGCCGAGGAGCAAGGACTGGCGTTGATGTGGACGGTCGCCCGGCGCAGGCTCTACGACTGGTACGAACGTGGGCGAGTCGAGCGGCGCTTCCACGAGCGCGTCGGCGTCGAGCCTCCGGTGCTCGGCACCGAGGACTACGAGCGCATCGAGGAGCTCGCAGATTTCGAGGGCGCGAGGCGCATGATGCAGAAGGCCATGGAGATGCTGACGCCGAACTATCGGCAGATCCTGACGCTGCGGATCGTCGACGAGCTGCCGTATGAAATGATTGCTGAGAGTCTTGGCGTTACTTCGGCTGCTGCACGGATACGGGTGTCGAAGGCGCGTCGGAAGCTCGCTGAGATCATGGACCAACTCGACAGGCCCGACGCAACATTCGGCGGCGCACGGGCATCAGAAGAACTGCTGACATGAGTAGGCGTTCGCGAAAGCCCGACGAGGAGCACCCGACGAAGCTGACCGGCGCGTTCGGAAGCCTCGAGGACACGTTCCGCGAAGCCGGGATGCGCAAGGAAGCGGAGCGCGAGACCGGAGAGCGGCAGTTGGGGACGCTGCGTTCTCCGGGGCGCGGCGTCCGCCGTCGCTGGCTGGGGCCGGCCCTCGGCGCGATCACCGCCTTCGGCGTGGTCGGGGCAGGCGTCGCGATCAGCACGGACGTCTTCACGGCCGATGGCGGATCGGTGGGCTCGGGTCCTAAGCCGCCCGTCGAAACGCGTCATGCGCCCGGTGACGCGTATCGCGGGAACGCGGTGGCCGTCGATCCGGACCGGCGAGCAGTCCGGTGGGGCGTCGGCGTCTACCCGAGCCGCGATCATCGCCAGACGTGTGTCGTTGCGGGGCGCGTCCGTGGGGAGAGCCTCGGCGTCGAGCAGGACGGGCGCTTCACCGGGCTCAGCAAGGACGTCCCGGGCTACTGCGATTTCGTGAATGGACGGCACACCATCTTCACGACACGCAGCTACTTCAAGGTCGCCGGCGATCGGACGCTGCTCTACGGGTACGCGGACCGGACGGTCAAGTCGATGCGTCTCGGCCTGCCGGGCGCGCTCAAGCAACTGCCCATCGCCAGTGACGGAACCTTCATCGTCGTCGCTGACGGCCCGTACGCTCTTCGCGGTCAACAGCTGGTCATCACCGGCACCGCCGGTGACGAGCGCTACTCGCTCCAGTCCGGTCAATAGCGCCGTTGGCGCCGGCGGCGCCCCCGGCAACGTTCAGGACCGACGGGGGATGACGTCGGCGTATCGCCAAGGACGCCGCCGCGGGCGCCTCCTGCCCCGAGCCCCGTACTCGGGGTCCGGAACATAGTTACTCTCAGCGATGAAGGCAAATCCAGCGCTGGTATGTCATCCTGGGCGCCGGATCGGCGCGCCTGCCACGCCTCGCGCCTTCGCAGGTCGGAGCGCAACGAGCAACCCGATCCCACGCAGGCCCGGCCACCGACCGGGCCTGCGGTCGTTGGCAGGGAGCCAGCGGATCGAAGGCTCCTGGTGAGGCTGAGTTGGGCAGATGTGAGGTTTGGGTCGGGTAGCCACCTGCTACTTCTGTCCCCATGCGGATCCTGGTCACGGGCAGCTCGGGCCACCTCGGCGAGGCGCTGATGCGCGTGCTGCGTGCGGATGGCGTCGACGTCGTCGGGCTCGACGTCCTGCCGTCGCCGTACACCGACGTCGTCGGCTCGATCGCCGACCGCGCGGTCGTGCGCGAGTGCCTCGACGGCGTCGACGCGGTCCTGCACACCGCGACGCTGCACAAGCCGCACGTCGGCTCGCACCACCGCCAGGAGTTCGTCGACACGAACGTCACCGGCACGCTGAACCTGCTCGAGGAGGCGGTCGCCGCGGGCGTCGAGCGCGTTCGTCTTCACGAGCACGACGAGCACGTTCGGCCGCGCGCTCACGCCCGCGCCGGGCGCGCCGGCCGCGTGGATCACCGAGGACGTCGCGCCGGTCCCGCGCAACATCTACGGCGTCACCAAGACCGCCGCCGAGGACCTCTGCGAGCTCGTCCACCGCGATCACGGCCTGCCCGTGCCTGATCCTGCGCACGTCGCGCTTCTTCCCCGAGGCCGACGACCGCGACGACGTCCGCGCCGCCTACGACGACGCCAACCTGAAGGTCAACGAGTTGCTCTACCGCCGCGTCGACCTCGAGGACGTCGTCACCGCGCATCGTGCTCGCGCTCGAGCGCGCGCCGGCGCTCGGCTTCGGCCGCTACATCATCAGCGCGACCACGCCGTTCACGCGCGACGACCTCGCGCGAGCTCCGCACCGACGCGCCCGCGGTCGTCGCGCGCCACGTCCCCGAGTACGCGCGAGCTCTACGACCGCCGCGGCTGGCGCATGTTCCCCGCCATCGAGCGCGTCTACGTCAACGCCCGCGCGCGCGCCGAGCTCGGCTGGACCCCGCGCTACGACTTCCGCCACGCGCTCGACGCGCATCGCCGCGGGCGAGGACCGGGCGCAGCGAGCTGGCGCGCGACGGTCGGCGCGAAGGGCTACCACGCGGTCAGCACCGGTCCGTATACCGTGCGCTAGCCGTTGGGCGTGCCGACGATCACGTGCAAGGCAATGCTCTTGCTCGTCCCGTCGACGATGTGCTCGAGCTGGTAGCTGCCCGCCGCGGTGGTCTCCCACGCGATGGCCATGGGGAGGACGAAGCCGTTGAGCCAGTCCTCGCGCGCGTTGTCGGTGTCGATCCCGAACTCGCCGCCGATGTCGGCGACCACATCGCCGTCAGGGCCGGTGATGACCGTGCGGCTGTGGTGCTGGTGATCTGACCCGAGCTCGTCGGCGGTTGCCGTCAGCCGGATGGCGCAGACGAGCTGCAGCGGCGCCGGCAGCTCGGGCACCCAGAAGGTGTCGATGCCGGCACCGACGAGCGTCCCGAGGTTGTCGTGTACCTCGACGTAGCGGCAGGGGATGACCCAATCGACGTTCATACACCGGTGAGTCTAGGGGCGTGACTCACCGCGCTGCGCATCATGGGCGCGCAGGACCGACGCGGGCGCCTTCGACGCCCAGGCCTCCAGGACCAACTCCTCCAACAACTCGGTTGGCATCGACCCATAGGACACCCGGACGGCCGCCAGCCGCTGCCCCCACCAGCGCTCGCCGCAGAACTGCGGGTACTCATGGACGAGCGCGCGGATCGCCGCCTCGCCGGGCATCAGGTTGACGCCCTCGTCGTCGAGCATCGTCGCGAAGCGCTTGCCGCGGATCCGGAAGGCCGGCAGGTCGCCGTGGACGTACTCCTCGACCTCGGGCAGCGCGAGGATGGCGGTGCGGACGGCGTCGCGGTCCATGATCCGCAGAACGCTAGCGCGGTTCGAGCACCGCGGACGGCTTGCGCAGCATCTGCCAGAGCGCCCCGGCCACCAGCACCGTCGCCCCGGCGGCCGCGAAGCCGCGCACGCCCGAGCCGCCGCCGCTGAGCGTCCCGGCCAGCGCGGCGCCCGCCGCGCTGCCGACCAGGAACGACGAGGTCAGCCACGCGAACGTCTCGGTGATCGTGCCCGGCAGCGCGCGGGCGCCGGTCAGGACGAAGATGCACGCCAGCGTCGGCGCCAGGAACGCGCCCGCCAGCGCCAAGGCGCCCGCCATCGCCGGCGTCGAGCGCGCCAGCAGCGCGGGCCCGAAGGCCAGGCCGAACAGCACCAACAGCCGGGTCAGGCGTCGCTCGGGCGGCAGCGTCCAACGGCGCGCCGCCGCGCCCAGGCCGCCGGCCAGGGCGCCGACCGCCCACGCGGCCAGCAGCCAGCCGGCGAGGTCGCGGTTGTCGAGCGTGTGCTCGGCGAAGGCCGTGGCGGTCACGTTGACCATCCCGGTCGCCGCGCCGGCGAGGACGCCCAGCGTCAGCAGCAGGCCGACCTGCGGTGCGCGGACGGCGGCGCTCCAGCGCACCGCCGCGTGCTCGCCGGCGCGCCACCCACGCGCCGGCGGCGCCAGCGCGAACGCGAGCGTCCCGAGCAGGCCGACGGCCGAGGTGAGGTGCAGCGCCGTCGACGGGCTGCCGACCGCGACGGCCACCGCGACCAGCAGCGGCCCGACGACGAAGATCAGCTCTTGGGCGCCCGCGTCCAACTCATAGGCCGCGCTCAGCGCGTGCTCGTCGTCGCCGGCCAGATCGGGCCAGAGCGCACGGAGCGCGGGCTCCAGCGGCGGTGTCAGCGCACCGGCCGCGGCGGCGAGCACGGCGGCGACCGCCAGTGACGCCGGCGCCACGAGCACGATCCCCAGCAGCGCCGCGCTGCGCGCGACCGCCACGACGATCAGCACCACGGGCTGGCCGAGGCGGTCGATGATCCGCCCGGCGACCGGCCCGCCGACCGCGGCGCCCACGGCGAACGCGCCGGCCAGCGCGCCCGCCGTCGCATACGAGCCGTGCTCGGCACGGGCCAGCAGCAGCAACGCCAATGGCACCATCGCCTCCGGCAGCCGGCCGACGAGTGCGCAGAGCAGCATGCGCAGCGCGTACGGGCGCCGGACCAGGGCGCGGAGGTCGCTCATCGGCGCCGAGGCTACGCGAGCCGGGTCCGACACCATGGCCGAGACCCTCGAGCTGCGTGGGTCAGACGCCGACCGTGAGCAGGCTGCGGCGACGGGTGAGCAGCTTTGCACACGGTTCGTGGTCCATCGCCGCAGGCCGACCGGGAAGGGCGATCTGGACGGTTTGTCCGGTTTGTGCCCAACACCCTGGACGTGGGGTCGCGCGGGTTATAAGGTCGGCCCCGAAAGAGGCCATCACCATGAGCGATCCAGGACCAGCCCAGCTCGATCTCATCCGCCGTTACGCGCGCACCATGCGCGCCATGCACGCGGATGCAATGGCGGCCCGCGGACCACGCATCGGGGCGCGGGCGGCGCGCAACCGCGCGGCGGCCGATCCGCTCCCTCCGGGCGAGCGCCCCTTGTCGGGTCGCCCTCCGGGCAGCCGGCGCACGCCGACGCTGCCGGCCTCCTAGCGGCCTTCTCGCGCCGTCACCGAGTCGCCCGGGACGTCCCGACGGACGGCCTCGGTAGCCTCGTCGGCGGTAATGGCCCGAATTCCGACCAACATCTCCGATCACATCGGCAACACGCCGATGGTGCGCCTCAGCCGCATCGAGCCCGACGGGCGTCGAGTTGTACGGCAAGCTCGAGGCCTACAACCCGGGTGGCTCGGTCAAGGACCGCATCGGGATCGCGATGATCGAGGCCGCCGAGGCCGAGGGCCGGATCGAGCCGGGCCGCACGACGATCGTCGAGGCGACGTCGGGCAACACCGGCATCGCGCTCGCCTTCGTCTGCGCCGCCAAGGGCTACGAGCTGGCGATCTTCCTGCCGCAGGGCATGTCGCGCGAGCGCGAGGCGTTGTTGAAGCTCTACGGCGCGCGCGTCGAGATCGTCGAGTCGCTCGGCGGGATGGACGAGGCGGTCAAGGCCGCCCGCGGCGCTGCGTCGACCGGCGAGGCGTTCCTCCCGGACCAGTTCTCCAACCCCGCCAACCCGGAGGCCCATCGCCTCGGGACCGGCCCGGAGATCCTGAAGGCCATGGAGGACCGCGTCGACATCTTCGTCGCGGGCGTCGGGACCGGCGGCACGATCACGGGCGTGGGGGAGGCCATCAAGTCGGTCAACCCGAAGGCGCAGGTGATCGCGGTCGAGCCGGCGACGTCGGCCGTGCTCAGCGGTCGCGGCCCGGGCCCGCATCGGATCCAGGGGATCGGGGCGGGGTTCGTCCCGGCCGTCCTGGACCGCGAGATCATTGACGAGGTGCTGGCGGTCAGCGACGAGGATGCGATCGACACCGCTCACCTGGCGGCCGCTCGCGAAGGCGTGCTGGCCGGCATCTCCTGCGGCGCAGCGCTCTTCGGTGCCATCCAGGTCGGCAAGCGGCCCGAGAACCAGGGCAAGCGCATCGTCACCGTCCTTCCGGACTCCGGCGAGCGCTACATCTCGGCGCCGTTCTTCGCGCCGCAGTAACCGCGCGTCAGGCGCCGACCGGGTTCTCCCGCGGGCTCAGCGCGTCGGCCTCGCCCAGCGCCCAGGCCTCCATCGCCGGCCACGGCCCGTAGCCCGCCTCGACGTTCAGATGTCCGGCGCCCGGCAGCAGGTCCACCACCAACTCCAACGGCTTGCCCCAGTGCTCGGCGGCACCGCGCCCCGGGCAGTACGCGTCGTCGTCGGAGCACACCAGCCGCGTGTGGCCGGCCGCCGCGTCGATCGCGGCCTTGTCGGCGCCAGTCGGATAGAACCCCGCCAGCTCGGCGACCTTCGCGCCCGGGCACGGCGGCGCGACCAGCACCACGCGATCGACGCGATGCTGCGGGCGCAGCGCCGCGGCCTCGCGCAGCCACAGGACGCAGCCCAGGGAATGGGCGATCACGACGCGTTCGCCCTCCTCGCGTGCCAGCGCACGGATCTCGCGGTGCAGGGCGCCGCCCCAACGGTCGGGGCACGGCACGTCGCAGTCAGGTAGCTCGGGGTACTGGACGTGCGCGCCCGCCTCGGTCAGCCGTCGCGCCAGCCAGCTCTGCCAATGGTCGGGCCCGGATCCCTGCCAGCCGTGGAGGAGCAAAACGCGAAGCCCGGACATCGTCTTCAGTACGGTAGTGGCCATGCTGGGACTTGGCACCCTGCGCCGCGTCAGCTGCGAGCTGCGCCTCGACATCGCTGCCGCGCACCAGCGCGATCCGGCGGCGCGTGGCGTCTCGTCGATGGAGGTCCTGATCGCGTGGCCGGGCGTCCAGGCCGTGCTCGCCCATCGCGTCGCGCATGCCCTGCACGACTCCAACGTCCCGATCGCCCCGCGCGCGATCGCCTACCTCTCGCGCATGGCCACCGGCATCGAGATCCACCCGGCCGCCAACATCGGCGACGGGCTGTTCATCGATCACGGCATGGGCGTCGTGATCGGTGAGACGGCCGACATCGGCGACGACGTCACGCTCTACCAGGGCGTCACGCTCGGCGGCACCGGCTTCGCCACCGGCAAGCGCCATCCGACCGTCGGCGACAACGTCACGATCGGGTCGGGCGCCAAGCTGCTCGGGCCGATCGAGGTCGGCCACGGCGCGAAGGTCGGCGCCAACTCGGTGGTCATCACCGACGTACCACCGAACTCCACCGTCGTCGGCAACCCCGGCCACGTCGTGCGCGTCGACGGCCGGCGTCCGGAGGGCCCCGACGCCGACTGGATCCACCTGCCCGACCCGGTCGCCGAGGCGATCCGCGAGCTCTCGGGGCGCCTCACCGAGCTCGAGCAGCGCCTCGCGACATTGCAGGGCGAGGAGCCGCCGGCCGAGGTCCGTCGGCTGCGCCCGATGCGCGGCCACAACCCCGCCGGGGGCTGACCCCCGTCTAGTAGTAGACCGTGCGGCAGCGATGGCGCGGACGCGCCTTGAGCGCCGGCGCCTGGCCGCGGTTCCACAGCCACATGTCCAACACGCGCGGCGCCACGTCGAGGCGCGCGCCGAGCAGCTCGCAGGCGTGCAGCGCGCACGCGCGGATCTCGCGCTCCTCGCGCCCGGCGGCCAGCGGCTGCTCGGCGTCGATCCGCGCGGCGAGCCCGTCGTCGTAGACCAGGATCCCGTCGCAGCGCAGCACGTGCGGGACGAGGTTGTCGGCGAAGATCGTCAGCGCGTCGAGGTCGTCGAACGTCGCGACGCCGGCCAGCCGCGAGGTCGTTGGGCACGATCTGCGCGCGCTTGTAGAAGCCGCGGTCGTCGTAGAAGGCCAGCGCGCCGGCGAGCGTCGCGGCCAGCCTGTCGGCCGAGCCGTCGGCCGCGGCGATCACGTCCAGGACCGTGCGGGTGCCGAGGAAGCGGCCCAGCTCACGCAGCGCCTGGCTGTAGAGGCTCATCAGCTCGTGGTCGGCCGACTGCCCGAGGATCGCGGCCAGCTCCTCGGTGCGCAGCGTTCGCAGCTGCTCGTTGTTCCAGGCGCCGTGCGCGCGGAAGTGATCGGCGAGGTTCCAGGCGACGGTGAAGTAGCCCGAGACGGTCCGGCCGGTGGCGGGATCGACGCGCTTGCGCAGCGTCGGAAACCAGCCCGAGCCGAAGTTGATGGTGTCGAGCGACAACGTGTACATCGCCACGTCGGCGGGCGTGCCCTCGAGGTAGTGACGGACCGGATCGAGACCCGGGTCGACGATCGCCGATCCGTCGGCACCCGCGTCGTAGGCGGCCAGGCGGTCGTGATCGATCCGCACCGACCGCGCCTCGGCGGCGAGCTGCGCGCATGAGGCGCGGACGTGATCGGTGAGGCGGTCCATCGCCGCCCAATCTAGAGGAGCCTGCGCTCAGCGTCGGACGCGCCCGAAGTCCAGCGCGATCGTCAGCGCGCCCGCTCCGGCGCCCTGCGGTGCGCCGCGCGCGACGCCGATGCCGAGGTCGCGGAAGCCCGGGTCCAGCAGGATCGCGCGATGCGGCGGGCTGTTGAGCAGGCCGCGCAGGATCGCCTGCGGCGCCCCGGCGCCGCCGTTGCCCCAGGCCAGCGCCTCGCCCAGCCACCACTCGCGCACGCGGTGCAGGTAGCCCGCATGGCGGATGCGCGACTGCATCGTCGTGCCGCCCGGCGACGCGTGGGCGAAGTAGTCGTGGCCGGCCATGTCGGCGGCGTGGCGACGGGCCGCCGAGCGCAGGTGGCGCTCGGCACGGACGGGTCGCAGGTGGTGCGCGCGGCGCACGCCGTTGATGAGGCAGCGCAGGGCGTGAGAGGCCGCCGGCGTGGTCAGGTGCGCGGGAGCGGCGCTCGCGTGGGCGCAGGGAGAATTGGCGGCCGCCGCCGGGGATGAGAAGGCGGCGGCCGCCGCCAGGAAGATTAGGGACTGCGCCGCCACGCGGCGCGTCCAGATGTGTCCATGGCCGCGCTTGGCGGCCACGCCGTCGAAAGTCCCCCGCACGCTCCGCGTTCTGTCGCATGTCATCCAACAACTGCGAGGTGCATTGGCAAGTGCGCTGCTCTCGGCGGTCCAAGCTGTGCACTTGTTGACGCCTCCGACCGCCGCGGTCGCGCCTATCCTGAGCCTGTGCCGTCCGAAGCTCCCGCCGACCAGCGCGTCGCCGATCTCCTCGAGGGCCTCAACCCTCCTCAGCGCGACGCAGTCATGGCCGGCGACGGTCCGCTGCTGATCCTCGCGGGCGCCGGCTCGGGCAAGACGCGCGTGCTGACGCACCGCATCGCCTACCTCGTTCACACGCAGCGCGCGCGGGCGGGCGAGATCCTCGCGATCACCTTCACCAACAAGGCCGCGACCGAGATGCGCGAGCGCGTCGGCCTGCTGCTCGGGTCACTCCACGCGCGCGATGTGGGTCATGACCTTCCACTCGGCCTGCGCGCGGATGCTGCGCGCCGAGGCGCCGCGCCTGGGCTACACGCGCACCTTCACGATCTACGACCAGTCCGACTCCCGGCGCCTGGTCAAGCGCTGCCTGGACCAGATCGACGCCGACCCCAAGCGCTTCACGCCCGACGCGGTCCAGCATCAGATCTCCGACGCCAAGAACAAGCTGCGCAGCGCCGAGGACTACGCGCAGATGGTCGAGCGGCTACTTCGAGCAGACGGTCGCCGAGGCCTACAAGCTGTACGAGACCGAGCTGGTCCGCATGAACGCCATGGACTTCGACGACCTGCTCTTCCGCATGGTCAACGTCCTCGAGCTGTTCCCCGAGGTCCAGGCCCGCTACGGCGCCTCGTTCCGCCACGTCCTGGTCGACGAGTACCAGGACACCAACCACGCGCAGTACAAGCTGCTGCAGCTGATCGCGGGCGAGCATCGCAACCTTGCAGTGGTGGGCGATGATGCGCAGTCGGTCTACAGCTTCCGCGGAGCCGACATCCGCAACATCCTGGACTTCCAGGACGACTTCGGCCGGACGGGCCGGTCACGTCATCAAGTTGGAGCAGAACTACCGCTCGACGCAGACGATCCTCGATGCGTCGAACGCGGTGATCGCCCACAACCGGGCGCAGATGCACAAGACGCTGTGGACCGACCAGGGCGCGGGCGATCCGGTGATCGTCCGCGAGCTCGACGACGAGTACGCCGAGGCGCGCTACGTGCTCGGTGAGGTTGCAGCGGCTGCGCGACGAGGGCGTGTCGCTGGCCGAGATCGCGTGCCTCTATCGGACCAACGCGCAGTCGCGGGTCCTGCAGGACGCGCTCGTGCGCGCCGACGTGCCGTTCCAGATCATCGGCGGCACGAAGTTCTACGAGCGCGCCGAGGTCAAGGACGCGCTGTCCTACCTGACGCTGTTGGCCAACCCGGCGGACGCGATCTCGTTCACGCGCGTGGCCAACTCGCCCAAGCGCGGGATCGGCCAGACGTCGCTCTCGCGGGTCCTGGCGCACGCCGAGACCATGGGGATCACGACCTGGGACGCCGCGCTGGACCCGGCCGGCGTGCCGGGCCTCGGCACCGCGGCGATCCGCTCCTTCGAGCGCTTCATGTCGACCATGGAGGGCCTGCGCGAGCGCGTGGCCGACAACGTTCCGATGGGCGACCTGCTGGAGGCCGTCCTGCACGAGACCGGCTACCTCGACGCGCTGGCCGCCGAGCGCACGATCGAGGCCCAGGGCCGGACCGAGAACCTCGAGCAGCTCGTCGAGGTCGCACGCGAGTTCGACGGCACCCACGCCGCCGAGCAGGATCGCCTCGACGTCTTCCTGCAGGAGACCGCGCTGCGCTCCGACACCGACACGCGCGTCGACGACGGCGGCCTGGTCACGCTCATGACCCTGCACAACGCCAAGGGCCTGGAGTACCCCATCATCTTCATGATCGGGATGGAGGAGGGCGTCTTCCCGCACTCGCGCTCGGTCGACGAGGGGACGCTGGAGGAGGAGCGGCGCCTCTGCTACGTCGGCATGACGCGGGCGATGCGGTCGCTGACGCTCACCCACGCGCGCCAGCGCAACGTCTTCGGCTCGCGCGCCTACGGGTTGCCGAGCCGCTTCCTGGCCGAGATCCCGCCGGACCTCGTCGACCGTGAGTCGGCGCAGGGCTCGTGGGCCTCCGGCGCCGGCGCGGATCGCAGTGGCGGTGGCATCCGCCCGCGCGCCTCGGCCTCCTGGGCGTCGATGCGCTCCGAGGCGCCGGCCGCGGCCAAGGGCGACTTCCGGACCGGGGACGACGTGCTGCACGCCGCCTTCGGCGAGGGCGTGGTCACCGGTACCGAGCCCGGCGGCGTCGTGATCATCCGCTTCGCCCGTGACGGCAGCGAGCGCAAGCTGATGGCCGAATACGCCCCGCTGGAGAAGCGCTGAGCCCGCGGCGAGAGGTACCGTGCAGGACGTGAGCGCGGAGATCATCGACGGCAAGGCGATCGCGGCGAAGGTCCGGGAGGAGGTGGGCCGGGACGTCCGGGCGTTCACCGCCCGCACCGGCCGCCGCCCGGGCCTGGCGACGATTCTCGTCGGCGAGGATCCGGCCAGCGCGATCTACGTGGCCAACAAGCGCAAGTCCGCGGGTGAGGTCGGGATCGAGTCCTTTCACCACGAGCTGCCCGTCGACGCGACGACCGAGCAGGTCGAGGCGCTCATCGAGCAACTCAACGACGATGACAACGTCAGCGGCATCCTCTGCCAGCTCCCGGTGCCCGACCATCTCGACGGCGTGCACCTCACCGGCCTGATCGACGCGCGCAAGGACGTCGACGGGCTGACGCCGCTGAGCGCCGGCTACCTGGCGCTGGGGCGCGAGGGGCTGCGTCCGTGCACGCCCGCGGGCTGCATGGTGCTGCTCGCCGAGGCGGGCGTGCAGCTGAGCGGCAAGCACGCCGTCGTCATCGGGCGCTCCAACCTCTTCGGCAAGCCGATGGCCCAGTTGCTGCTGGCCGCCAACGCGACGGTGACGATCGCGCACTCGCGCACCGCCGACCTGGCCGCGGTCGCGCGCGACCGCCGACGTCCTGGTCGCCGCCGTCGGGCGCGATCGGATGGTCAAGGCCGACTGGATCAAGCCGGGCGCGGCGGTCATCGACGTGGGGATCAATCGCTCCGAGGACGGCCTGCACGGCGACGTCGACTTCGCCGAGGTCGTCGAGGTCGCGGGCGCGATCACGCCGGTGCCCGGCGGCGTCGGGCCGATGACGATCGCGATGTTGTTGCGCAACACGCTGACGGCCGCCGAGCTGGTCGCGCGTGAGGGGGCGCCGGCGTGAATCGCTTGCGCGCGGGGGAGTGGGTCGCGGCGGCCGGGGCGGTGGGCCTGTTCGTGTCGCTCTTCTTGAACTGGTTCTCCGTCGACGGGCAGGCGGCCGGGTGGATGGCCTATGCGCCCGCGCCGGGCGGTGTGCACCTCAGCGGCTGGGGCAGCCTCGGCTGGTTCATGGACCTGCTGCTCGGCATCGCGATCATCGGCGGTGCGAGCTTGTCCTCCATGACGGTCAAGCGGGTGTCGCCGGCGTGGCCGATCGGCGCCAGCGTCCTGACATGGGCGCTAGGGAGCTTCATCTTCCTGGTGCTGGCGGTCCGCGTCGTGACGCAGCCGGGCCTCGGTCTCGGGCTGTCCAACCACCCGGTCCTCGTCGAGGCCCCCGCCTACCTCGGCCTGCTCTTCACGATCCTGATCCCGCTCGGCGGCTTCCTCAGCCTCAAGGACGAGCGCACTGACTCGGTCGAGGCGCGCGCCTACACGCCGCCGCCGGCGCGTCCGGCGCCCGGAACCTAGTCGCGACCCGCACCGCCGCGGCCACGCCCCTCTCCTAAACTCGCGGACCGTGATCGACCGCGAGCAGGTACTCCACGTCGCCAAGCTGGCCCGCCTCGAGCTGTCAGACGACGAGGTCGGCCGGATGGCCACCGAGTTGTCCTCCGTCCTGGGCCACATCGAGACGATCAGCAAGCTGTCGCTCGACGACGTGGCGCCGACGAGCCATGTCGTCGAGGTCGCCAACGCGCTGCGCGCCGACGTCGTGACGCCCTGCCTGCCGCGTGACGTCGCGCTGGCCGCCGCCCCCGCCGTGCAGGACGGCGGCTTCCTCGTCCCGAGCCCGCAGGCATGACCGACCTGACGCTCCTGACCGCCAAGCAGGCGGCCGACGCCGTCGTGGCAGGCGACCTCGATACCACCGAGCTGTTCGAGGCCTACCGCGCCAAGGCCGCGGCCGACGAGCTCAACGCGTTCACGTGGGTCGCGGAGACCGCGCCGGAGGCCAACGGTGCCGGCCGGCTTCCCCTGGCCGGCGTCCCGCTCGCCGTCAAGGACCTGTTCTGCACCGAGGGTGTGCCGAGCCAGTCGGGCTCGCGGATCCTCGAGGGCTACCTGCCGCCCTACAGCGCCACCGTCGTCGAGCGCCTCACCGCCGCCGGCGCGCCGC
Source organism: uncultured Conexibacteraceae bacterium (assembly GCA_963731005.1). Lineage (GTDB taxonomy): Bacteria > Actinomycetota > Thermoleophilia > Solirubrobacterales > Solirubrobacteraceae > Baekduia. Next base: position 346,250 of record CAVSTZ010000001.1, read on the forward strand.
TGCTGGCCAAGACCAACCAGGACGAGTTCGCGATGGGCTCGTCGAACGAGAACTCGGGCTACGGCCCGGTGCTCAACCCCTGGGATCGGACGCGCGTGCCGGGTGGTTCGAGCGGCGGCAGCGCGGCCGCGGTGGCCGTCGGGCGCCGCGCCGTGGGCGCTGGGCACCGACACCGGCGGCTCGATCCGCCAGCCCGCCGCGCTGACGGGCATCGTGGGCCTCAAGCCCACCTACGGCAGCGTCAGCCGCTACGGGATGATCGCCTTCGCCTCGTCGCTGGACCAGGCCGGCCCGCTGACGCGCGACGTCACCGACGCGGCCCTGCTCTACGCGCAGATGACGGGCCGCGACCCGATGGACTCGACGTCGCTGCAGCATCCCGAGGCGATCGTCCTGCCGACCGCCGAGCGGCTCGACGGCCTGCGCCTCGGCGTGCCCGGAGGCGATCACCGGCGAGGGCATCGAGCCCGGCGTCTTCGCCGCGCTTCGAGGCGACGCTGAAGCTCGCCCAGGAGCTCGGCGCGACCGTGCAGCGCGTCGCGCTGCCGCACGCCGAGTACGGCCTCAGCGCCTACTACGTGATCGCGCCGGCCGAGGCCTCCTCGAACCTCGCGCGCTTCGACGGCGTCCGCTACGGCCTGCGCGCCGAGGCGTCCGACCTGCTGTCGATGTACACCAAGACGCGTCACGACGGCTTCGGCGACGAGGTCAAGCGCCGGATCATGCTCGGGACCTACGCGCTCTCCTCCGGCTACTACGACGCCTACTACGGCAAGGCGCAGCGGGTCCGCACCAAGATCGCCGAGGACTACAAGAACGCGTTCGAGACGGTGGACTTGGTCGTCACGCCGACCGCGCCGACCGTCGGCTTCGCGCTCGGCGCCAAGACCGCCGACCCGCTGGAGATGTACCTCAACGACCTGTTCACCGTGCCGATCTCTCTGGCCGGCATCCCGGCGATCTCGATCCCGGCCGGGTTGAGCGACAACTTGCCGGTCGGCTTCCAGATGGCCGGCCCGGCGTTCAGCGAGAACCGCATCCTCGGCGCGGCCTACGCGCTGGAGCAGGCGATCGGCTTCGACGCGACGGCCGGGAGGGTCTAGACCATGAGCGCCATCGAGTACGAGACGGTCATCGGGCTGGAGATCCACGTCCAGCTGGCGACCAAGACCAAGATGTTCTGCGGCTGCCCGCTGAGCTTCGGCGACCCGCCCAACACGCACACCTGCCCGGTCTGCCTGGCGCTGCCCGGGAGCCTGCCGGTGACCAACGCCGAGGCGATCCACTTCGGCTTGATGATGGGGATGGCGCTGGGCTGCGAGCTGGCCCCGCGGTCGATCTTCCACCGCAAGAACTACTTCTACCCCGACTCGCCCAAGGCCTACCAGATCAGCCAGTACGACGAGCCGCTGTGCCTCGGCGGCCAGCTCGGCGACGTGCGCATCCACCGCGTGCACCTGGAGGAGGACGCGGCCAAGCTGGTGCACGCCGGCGGCTCCGGCCGGCTGCACGGCTCCGACGCGTCGGTCGTGGACTTCAACCGCGGCGGCACGCCGCTGGCCGAGATCGTCACCGAGCCCGACCTGCGCGACGCCACGGCCGCCGCCGAGTGGCTGCGGATGCTGCGCTCGACGCTGCGCGCGCTCGGCGTCAGCGACGTCAACATGGAGGAGGGCTCGCTGCGCTGCGACGCCAACATCTCCATCCGCCCGGTCGGCTCCACCGAGCTGGGGACCAAGACCGAGCTCAAGAACATGAACTCGTTCCGGTTCATCGACCGCGGCATCCGCGCCGAGGTCGCACGGCAGGAGGCGATCCTGCGGGCCGGGGGCACCGTCGAGCAGGAGACGCTGCACTTCGACCCGCGGACCGAGGCGATCACGTCGCTGCGCTCCAAGGAGGACGCGCACGACTACCGCTACTTCCCCGAGCCCGACCTGACGCCCGTCGCGATCTCGGCCGCGATGCTCGACCGCGCGAAGGCCGCGCTGCCCGAGCTGCCGGTGGCCCGCGCCGAGCGCTTCGAGCGCGACCTCGGCTTGAGCGCCGAGTCCGCCCGCCTGCTCGCGTTCCGGACCGAGTTGGGGGACTACTTCGAGGCGGCGATCGACGGCGACGGCGCCAACGCGCAGCCGATCGCCAACTGGCTGGGCAACGAGCTGCTCTCGCGCCTGGACGCCGACGCCGACCCGGCGCAGTCCAAGGTCACGCCGGGTGCGCTGGCCGAGTTGGTGGCCATGGTCTCGGCCAAGCAGGTCACCCAGGGCGGCGCGCGTCAGGTGCTCGACAAGCTCATCGCCGACGGCGGCGATCCGGCGCAGATCGTGGAGGCCGAGGGCCTCGGCGCGGTCGGTGGCAGCGACGAGCTCGCGCCGATCGTGGAGGCGGCGTTGGCCGCCAATCCCGACGTCGCCGAGAAGCTGCGCGGCGGCGACATGAAGCCGATCGGCGTCATCGTCGGCCACGTCATGCGGGAGACCAAGGGTCGCGCCGACGGCGGCGAGATCACGCGGCTCGTGCGCACACAGCTCGGCCTGTAGGCCAATCGGCAGACCTCCTGGCGCGCCGACCCTCCGGGCTCGGTTTACCATCGCGGGGCAAGCGAACACTGGAGGTGGACATGTCACGTCTCGTCCGTATGGATCGCACCGGCCACACCACGCTGGCGGAGTGGAGCGCGGGCGATCCCGCCGCCCACGAGGCCGCCGTCGTCGCCTTCCGCGAGGAGCTCGATCGCGGCTACTTCGCGATGGTCTCCACCGGCGAGGGCCACGCCGAACAGGTCAAGGAGCTGCCGATCGACGCCGAGCTGGTGATCCTGCGGCTGCCGATCAGCGGCGGGTGATGGAGGGCTCCACGGCGCACGCCGTGCCGCTGCCCGAGACGGCGGCCGTCCATTGGCGCCCGCCGATGGACGCGCAGCGCCTGCGCCGCCGCGGCGCGCTGTGGACGCTGACCACCGCCGCGCACGTCGTCCCGTTCCTCGCGGCGGCGATCGTGCTGGTCCTGATCCAGCCGCTGGCGATCGCCGTCAGCCTCGCGAGCGTCGCGCACGCGTGGATCATCCCCATGCTCTACGCCGCCCGCGGCGCCAACGTCCTGCGCCCGCGCGATCGCACCGGGCGCCGCGGCCGAGCGCACCGCGCTCGGCCTGCTCGGCGACCTCGTCGGCCACGACGCGCGGGAGCTGCATGCGCGCACGGGCCTCGTGGTCGAGCGCGGCGCGCTCGGCGTCTGGGTCGTGGGGGAGGCGGGCGCCGTCCTGCTCACCGGTCACCGACGGCGCCGCGCGACCTGCTTCTGCGTCCGCGTCGACAACCCCGACCTGCCCAGCGCCGATCGCATCGCCCACCTGCTCCTGGCGCTGCGCGCCGACGAGGTCGGCTTCGCCACCGTCGCCAACATGGCCTTCTCGGGTGCTCGTTGGCGGGTGCGGCGTCGGCTGCCGGCGGCGATGCGGCCGGCCCTGGAGGCCGCGGCGCGCCTCGACCGCGTGTAGGACCGACCGTCGAGAACTTCGGACCGTTCGGCGATGGGCAACGCCACCGCGCTCGCCCATCATGATGTCCATGACCACCGCTTCCGCAACCCCGTTGTCGAGGATCATCCTCGTCGCCGGGCGGTCGCGGCTGGGGTCGGGCCAGGACGCGCCGGCCATCCGCCGCTATCGCCTCGCCCGCCTGCACGTCAACGATCGCGAGACGGACCCACCCACCGATCGTCACGCGCATCTCCGTCGCAGTTACGACTGAGGACCCAAGCGCATGGCGGCCGCGAGCACCTGAGGGGGCGCTCGCGGCCGCCGATTCGCGCAGAACGCGACGGACGCGACTACCCTGTAGGGCATGGACGACACCGCCGCCAAGCCCTCCATCCTGAAGCGGCTCCTCGCGCTGGTGGTCCTCGCGATCGCCGCCTGGATCCTGCTGAAGTTCGTGATCGGCCTCATCGCCGGCCTCGCGACGATCATCGTGATCGTCCTGTGCATCGTGGCGGTCGTCTGGGCGCTGCGGGTCCTCTGAGGGTGGGCGAGACCGTCTCCGATGGTCTACATCGTCATCGCGCTCTTCTTCGGCCTCGCCGGCGGCATCGTCGGCCGGATCAAGGGCAGCTCGTTCGTCCTCTGGTTCATCCTCTCGGCGACCTTCCCGATCGTCGGGCTGGCCGCCGCGGTGCTCTACCGCTTCGACACCGACGAGCCGCGCCGCCACTGCCCGACGCTGCGGGCACGTCTGCATGCTGCACGACGCGCTGTGCACCCGCTGCGGAACCGAGCTCGACTTCCCCGACGAGTCCGAGATCCTGCCGCCCGTCGCGCCTGCATAGGCAGCGCGAATCCGCGATAGACTCGGCGATTCACCGAGCCGCCTGCCGGGCGGCTCGTTGCTGTTGTCTCAACAAAAATCCTGACCTTTACGAAAGGAGGTCAAGCGCATGCGAGCGGTCGATGCCGTGATGGAGTGCCTTAAGGCAGAAGGTGTGGACGTCGTATTCGGGTATCCCGGCGGCGCGAACCTCCCGACGTACGACGCCTTCGTCGACGCGGGCATCCGCCACGTCCTGGTGCGTCACGAGGCCGGCGGCGGCCATGCCGCCGACGGGCTACGCCAAGGCGACCGGCAAGGTCGGCGTCGCGCTGGGCACCAGCGGCCCGGGCGCGACCAACCTGGTCACGCCGATCATGGACGCGATGATGGACTCGGTCCCGGTGGTCTTCATCACCGGCCAGGTCCGCACCGAGCTGCTCGGGACCGACGGCTTCCAGGAGGCCGACATCATCGGCATCACGATGCCGGCGGTGAAGCACTCGTGGATGATCCAGCACCCGCTGGAGATCCCGCGCGTGCTGCACGAGGCCTTCCACGTCGCCCGCAGCGGGCGCCCCGGGCCGGTCGTCGTCGACATCCCGACCGACCTGTCGAAGGCCGACATCCCCTACGAGCCGGTCACCGACGTCCACCTCCCGGGCTACCAGCCCACCACGGAGGGCAACGTCAAGCAGATCCGCCAGGCGGCCAAGGCGCTGGCGTCGTCGCGCCGTCCGGTGATCTACGCCGGCGGCGGGGTCATCCTCGCCGACGCGGCGGCCGAGCTGACGGAGTTCGCCACCAGCGATCGCTTCCCGGTCACCAGCACGCTGAACGGGCTCGGCGGCTTCCCGGCGACCCACGACCAGTGGCTGGGCATGCTCGGCATGCACGGCACGCGCGCGGCCAACTACGCGATGGACGAGGCGGACCTGATCTGCGCGATCGGCGCCCGCTTCGACGACCGCATCACCGGCAAGCTGTCGGAGTTCGCGCCGCGGGCCAAGTTCATCCACATCGACATCGATCCGGCCGAGATCTCCAAGAACGTCCCGGCCCACATCCCGATCGTCGGCGACGCCAAGAACATCCTGGTCAAGCTCGTCAACGAGTACCGGGCGCTGGACGCGGATCCGTCGCGCCTGGAGGAGTGGTGGCAGCGCATCGGCGGCTGGCAGGAGCGCCACCCGCTGCACTACAACGACTCCAGCGACTCGGAGATCAAGCCGCAGCGCGCGATCCAGGCGATCTACGAGGCCACCGGCGGCGACGCCATCGTCACCTCCGACGTCGGCCAGCACCAGATGTGGGCGGCGCAGTACTACGACTTCACCAAGCCGCGTCGCTGGATCAACTCCGGCGGTCTGGGGACGATGGGCTTCGGCCTGCCCGCCGCGATGGGCGCCGCCGTCGGCATGCCCGACGAGACGGTCGTCTGCATCACCGGCGACGGCTCGGTGCAGATGAACAGCCAGGAGCTGGCGACCTGCGTGGCCAACCGGATCCCGGTCAAGGTGTTGATCCTCAACAACGGCTACCTGGGCATGGTCCGCCAGTGGCAGGAGCTGTTCTGGGACAACCGCTACTCGCACGTCGACATGGGCCAGTCGCCGGACTTCGTCAAGCTCGCCGAGGCCTACGGGGCCACCGGCCTGCGCCTGACGGCCAAGGAGACGCTCGTCGACGACCTGCGCGCGGCGATCGCGACGGAGGGCCCGGTGGTCGTGGACATCCGCGTCACCCGCGAGGAGAACGTGTACCCGATGATCTCGCCCGGCGCCGCCGCGCGCGAGATGGTGGGCTGAGCGCATGGGCGATCCGGGAATCAAGGAGATGCTCAACCTCGAGGATCTCGAGGCCAGCGGCCAGATGCGGACGGGGCGCAAGCACGTCCTGACCATCCTGGTGGAGAACAAGCCGGGCGTGCTGACGCGCATCGCCGGCCTGTTCGCCCGTCGCGGGTTCAACATCGACACGCTCACCGTCGGGCCGACCGACGACGAGCACATCTCGCGCGTGACGCTGACGGTCGACGGTGCCCTGCACCCGATCGACCAGGTCACCAAGCAGCTGCACAAGCTGATCAACGTCCTGAAGATCCGCGACCTGGAGCCGTCCGAGACGGTCACGCGGGAGCTGGCGCTGTTCAAGGTCGCGGCCGACGGCGTGCAGCGCGCCGAGGTCCTGCAGCTCACGGAGATCTTCCGTGGTCGCATCGTCGACGTGACGCGCCGCTCGATCATCGTCGAGATCACCGGCACGACGGACAAGATCGAGTCGTTCGAGGCGCTCCTGCGCCCGTTCGGCATGGTCGAGATGATGCGGACGGGCGAGATCGCGATCTCGCGCGGGCGCGGCGAGACCTGACGCTCCTCGCCTGAGGGCTCCGCGCTCTCGGCGACGCCGCTGACGTTCTGTGACGGACCTCGCTTCGGCGGGTCCGTCGCCGTTCGTAGAATGCAAGTTCATGGCCTCGGTCCTCACCGCCTCGGGCGGCTACGCCCTTTCGGCGGCCGATCGCGTGCGGCTGATGCGGCGGGCGGGGGCGGCGCTGCGGCGCGCGCGCCGGCACGGCGAGGCGCTGGCGGCGATCACGGTGACGCTCGATGCGACGGTCGATCCCAGCGCGGTGATCGCGGCGTCGCGGCAGGACGGTGACGCGTGGTTCTGCTTCGAGCAGCCCGACCGCGACCGCGCCGCGCTGGGAGCGTTGGGGACCGCGGCGGTGCTGGAGGCCTCGGGGCCCGATCGCTTCAAGACGGTGGCCAAGCGCTGGCGCACGCTGGCGTCGCATGCCGCGTGCGATCCGCCGGACGGTCCGCGCGGCTGCGGGCCGATCGCGGTCGGCGGCTTCGCCTTCGCTCCGGACGGCGGGAAGGCGCCGCACTGGGCCGGCTACGCGGCGGCCTCGCTGCACGTCCCCGAGGTCTCGCTCGTGCGCCGCGGCCAGGACGTGCGGCTCACGTTCTGCGTGCTGGCACGTCCGGACGACACGGTCGAGGACCTCGTGGCGCGCGTGGAGCGGCGGGCCTCGGAGCTGCGCTTCGGGGTCGGGCTGCCGCTGCTCGACCCGGACCCCGCCGGCCGCTACCGCGTCGTCTCGGCGATGCCGCCCGAGCACTACGAGCAGGCGGTCGCGCGCGGGGTCGAGCGGATCGTCGCGGGGGACCTGCAGAAGCTCGTCCTCGCGCGCGAGGTCCAGGTCCACGCGCCGATCGACCACGATCCGGCCGCGGTGCTCGGCGTGCTGCGCGAAGGCGTTCCCCTCGTGTCATCTCGTGTGCGCGGGGCGCGGGGACGCGGCCTTCGTCGCCGCCTCGCCGGAGCTGCTGATCCGCCGCGACGGCGAGCGCGCCGCGACGCTCGCGCTGGCGGGATCGACCCGCCGCAGCGCCGACCCCGCCGTCGACGATCACCTCGGCGAGCGCCTGCTGCGCTCGACCAAGGACCGCGAGGAGCAGGCGATCGTCGTGCGCCGCATCGCGCGGACGCTGCGGCCCGTCGCCGTCTGGGTGACCGCGCCCGAGGAGCCCGAGCTGGTCAAGATGACCAACATCCAGCACTTGGGCACGCCGATCCGCGCGCAGCTGGCACGATCGGTCAGCGCGATCGAGCTGGCGGGGTTGCTGCATCCGACGCCGGCGGTGGGCGGCGAGCCGCTGTCGGTGGCCGCGCCGCTGATCCCGGCGTTGGAGGGCTTTGACCGCGGCTGGTACGCGGGGCCCGTGGGGTGGACGGACCTCGACGAGGACGGCGAGTTCGTGGTCGCCTTGCGCTGCGCGCTCCTGCGCGGCCCGGTCGCGCGCTGCTACGCGGGCGTCGGCGTCGTGCGCGACTCCGACCCCGCGGCGGAGCTGGCCGAGACGGAGGTCAAGTTGCAGGCGTTGCTGCCGGTGCTGGCGGGCTGAGGTTGGTCTGTCGTCCGTTGGCGCCTGGGCTCCGGTGGTTCGTGGCCGAAGCGAGGTCCTGGTCGAGTTGACGGGCAATGTGCCGGACAACTCGACCAAGACCGATCGTTCGCCCTACGTCTCCTCCGGCCGCATCGCTCCCGAACCCCGCGCTCGCCGCCAGACGCCCACCACGTCTCGCACCGTCGCGCTGCGCCACGTCGACCGCCCATCCAGCGGCCGGACCGCCAAGTCGAATCGCCCCGTCTCGCGCTGCTCGATCCCCTCGACCAGCGCATGGAACCGCCTGCCCTTGCGGTCGACCTCGACGATGTCGCCCGGCGCGATGCCCTTGGAGGTCAGTCGCGGCGCCGGCGCAACGGCCACCGCGCCGTCGGCAACGCGCGGCTCGGGCTCGCCGAGAAGGGAGATCTGCTGACCATCGGACACCGACTTCAGGCTACGGGGCGCAGCGGACCGCGCCGTGGCCCGCCGCTCAGAGCAGCGGCCGGTCGCGCTCGGGCGTTGGCGGGAGCCAGACGCGCGGGCCGGTGCTGCGGGCGAGGTGCTCGGCGGTGGGGCGGTCGCTGCGAGCAGCGATCGTGGTCAGCGCAAGGAGCAGCGCGAAGGCACCGAGCCATCCGGCCGAGAGGGCGACGATCCACACCATCGGGCGCCACCCTACCCGGGCGCGACGCCGCCGTCACCTCCCCGAATGAAGACTTTCACGCACCGCTTCGGCGACCGCCGTCCAGGTCTGGCGGTGCAGCGCGACGTTGGCCGCTCGCTCGGTGCGCAGGTGGATGATGGTGGTGCCGTCCGGCGGTGTGTCCAGGGCGTCGCGCAGCCCAGCAAGGTCAGTGACGGACCGGTATCCGGCGCCATAGAGCTCGGCCACGCGCTCGACTTCGAGGCCGGTCGGCGTCAGCACGTGCTCCTCGTACTCCGCGCCTTGGGTGGCGACGGGCAAGAAGTCGAAGATCCCGCCGCCGGCGTTGTCGATCACCACGATCGTCAGCGGCACGCCGAGCCGTCGACCCGCCAGCAGGCCACCGACGTCGTGGGCCAGGGCGACGTCGCCGATCAACAGGTAGGTCGGTCCGCCCGTCGCCGCCGCGACGCCGTAGGCGGTGGAGATCGTGCCGTCGATGCCGTTGGCGCCACGGTTGGCCAGCGCGCGCGGCGGCGCGTCGAGGACGGGCCAGAACGTCTCGACGTCGCGGATCGGCATCGAAGCGGCGATCACGACGGTCGCGTCGGCCGGCACGACGCTCGCCAGCTCGCGGGCGATGCGCGGCTCGTTGACGTCGTCGGTGCCGATCGTCGCCGCGATCGCGGCTGCGGCGCGGGCGTCGGCGTCGCGCCAGCGTCCCAGCCAGGCGAGGTCGGTCGGCCACGTCTGGTCGATCATGGCCAGGGTCGACGGCTCCAACGCGAGGACCGCGCTGAGCGCCGCGTCGGGGTCCGGCCAAGGACCTGCGGTGGCGAGCGCGAGCTGCGGCACGTCGCTCGCCACGCCCGCCAGCCACTGGCGCAGCGGCTTGGAGGTCGGCAGGTCGCCGACGCGCAGCACGCAGGAGGGCGCGACGGTCGCCGCCCAGCCGGCGTCGCGCAGCAGCGCGTCGTAGTGGGCGATCGCGGCGCCGCCGGTGCGCGCGCCCGACAGCGGGTCGGCCAGCAGCGGCCAGGCAAGCGCCTCGGCCAGGCGGGCGGTCGCGGTGCCGTGCGCACCGCGGCCGGCGACGATCAGCCCGTGTCCGCCGGCGTGCTCCTGCAGCCAGGCGACCAGCGGTGCGGGATCCTGCGGCGCGACGCTGCGCGCGGTCCACGGCGCGCCGTCGGGGCGGCCGCCGTCGCCGGGCGCGCCGTCCAGCGGCGCGTCGAGCACCAGCGGCTCGCGCAGCGCGACGTTGAGGTGCACCGGCCCGGGGCGACCGTCGAGCGCCGCAGCGTGCGCGCGGCACGCCAGCTGGCGGATCCAGCGCAGCCGCGCCGGCGTCGCATCGTGCGTGCCGACCTCGAAGAACCACTTCGCGACCGACCCGTACAGCTTGATCTGATCGATCGTCTGGCCCGCCCCGACGCCCCGCAGCTCCGGCGGGCGGTCGGCGGTCAGGACGATCAGCGGGACCCCGGCCTCGGCGGCCTCGATCACCGCCGGCACGTAGTTGGCGGCCGCCGTCCCCGACGTGCAGGCCAGGACCGCGGGGCGGCCGGTGGCGGCGGCGAGGCCGACGGCGAAGAAGCCCGCGGAGCGCTCGTCGACGTGCGAGGTGACCGGGATCCGGCCGTCGCGCGCGAGGCTCAGGACCAGCGGCGTCGAGCGCGATCCGGGCGAGGTGCACGCGCCCGCGACGCCGCAGCGATGCAGCTCGTCGGTGAAGGCGCGCAGCAGGAGGTAGGTGTCGCGAGGATCGCTCATGGGATAGATAGGGGAGATGCCCGAGACGCTGGTGCTGCTCCACGGCTTCGGCGGGACCCACCGCGCCTGGGACCCCGTCCTGTCCGAGCTCGATCACGAACGCTACAACCCACTCGTCCCCGACCTCCGTGGGCATGGCACGAAGGCGGGCGCGCGACCGATCTCCTTCGAGGACTGCGTGGCCGACGTGCTGGCCGCCGCGCCCGACGCGTTCGCGCTCTGCGGCTACTCGCTGGGCGGTCGTGTTGCCCAGCACGTGGCGCTTGCCGCGCCCGAGCGCGTGACGCGGTTGGTCCTCGTCTCGACCGGCGGCGGGATCGTCGACGGTGCGGCGCGCGCGGCCCGCGTCGTCGAGGACGAGCGCCTTGCCGACGAGCTGACGCGGATGAGCATCGAGGAGTTCGCCGACCGCTGGATGGCCAACCCGCTCTTCGAGGCGACGCCGCCGGAGGCGTCGCGCTGGTGGCGCGAAGATCTCCTGCGCAACGACCCGATCGCGCTGGCCGAGGTCCTGCGCGCGATCGGCGGCGGGGCGATGGCGCCGCTCTGGGACCGGTTGGCCACGCTCACGATGCCGGTGACGATCGTCGTCGGGGGGCGGGACACCAAGTTCATCGACTACGCCGAGCGCTTCGCGCACCTGCTGCCGCAGGCTGCGATGCACACCATCGACGGCGCGGGCCACGGCCTCCCGCGCGAGGCGCCGCGCGAGCTGGCGGCGCTGATCGCGGGCGCGGAGGCGTGAGCGGTACGCGTGCCGAACCAGCCCGGCGGCCGGTCAGGACCAAGACGGACAACTAGCCCCCGAGCAGCCCCGGCCCCGACGGCACGCGCAGCTGCCCGTGGCGCACCGCGAGTAGCCCGCCGGCGTCCTCGTCGCCGAGCAGCCCGAGCGTCGCCAGGCCGCACGGCAGCTCGACCCGCAGCGCCGCCGCGCAGTGCGCGGCCGCCGCGATCCCGAGCGGGCCGTCGATCGTCGAGGCGAGGTAGACCTCGGCGCCGGTCGCGCGCACGAGCGTCGCCTGGGCCAGCAGCGCCGAGATACCGCCGGCGCGCGAGATCTTCAGGCAGACCGCGTCGGCCGCGCCCGAGGCGATCGCGCCGTGCTCGGCGACCGTCTCGTCCATCGCGATGCGGACCGGCACGCGCTCGCGCACCTCGCGCAGCGCCGCGATCCCGGAGACCGGCTCCTCGACCAGCTCCAGTCCGGTGCGCGCGAGCACGTCGATGGTGGCGACCGCCTCGTCGACGGTCCACGTGCCGTTGGCGTCGATCCGGATCGCGACCTGGTCGCCGACGGCGCGCCGCACGGCGGCGATGCGCGCCGCGTCGTCGCCGACGCCGACCTTCACCTTGACGCACGCGAAGCCCGATTCTGCGGCGCTCGCGGCGGCCTCGGCGGCGCCGGCGCGGTCGGTCGCGCCGATCGTCGCGTTGACCGGGACGTGCGCCGGCGCCCCGTCGGTCAGCAGCGCGGAGATCGGCTTGCCCGCGCGTTGACCGGCCGCGTCCCAGAGCGCGAGGTCGACGGCGGCCAGTGCCTGGGGGAGATCGGCGACCTCCCGGCAGGCGTCGAGCAGCGCCGGGCCGGTGCGGCCGCGGTCGTCGGCGAGGATCTCGGCGTAGCGCTCGAGCGCCTGGCCGACGATGTCGAGCGGCACGCCGTCGTAGGCCTCCAACGGCGCGGCCTCGCCGCGGCCGGTGATGCCGTCGGGCCCGGTGAGCGCGAGCAGGTAGACGCCGCGCTCGTGGACGTCGCCGTAGGCGGTGCGCAGCGGCGTGCGCAGGCGATGCATGACGGGTTCGAGGGCGACGTCCATGGGTCTCGTCGGCAGCCTGCCAGACCGGCGCGGCGGCCATGCATCAGCTTGCGTGATCGATGCTGCCGCAAACGCGACTTCGACAGATCGACGATGCCATGGGACGATCGTCGGCATGGAGCTCCGTCATCTGCGCACCATCGCCGCCGTCGCCCGGACCGGCTCGTTCACCAAGGCGGGGGAGGAGCTCCACCTCGCCCAGTCCGCGATCTCCCAGCAGATCCGTCGGCTGGAGAACGAGCTCGGCATCCAGGTCTTCACGCGCTCCAGCCGCTCGGTGGAGCTGACCGCCGAGGGCCGGCTCGTCCTCGACTACGCCCATCGCGTGCTGCACGAGGTCGAGGGGCTGCAGAACGAGCTGGAGGAGCTGAGCGGCCTGCTGCGCGGCGAGCTGAAGCTCGGTGGCATGTACCCGACGGGCCTGTATGACCTCGCCGACGTCATCGCCGACTTCCACACCCGCCATCCCGGCGTCGCGATCCACATGGTCGAGCGCACGCAGGACGAGTTGCTGGAGCGGCTGCGCACCGACGAGCTCGATGCCGCCTTCACGGCCGTCGACCCCGACGCGCTGGGCGAGGACTTCGCCGCGAGCCTCGTCTTCGAGGAGGAGTTCGTGGTGGCCTTGCCCGTCGACCACGCCCTGACCGCCTGCGACCACATCACCTACGAGCAGCTGGCGGCCGAGGACTTGGTGACGTATCGCGAGAACTCCGCGCTCCGTCTGCGCCTGGAGAAGGCGATGGCGCGGATCGGGCTGGCCCCGCGCAACGCCTTCATCTGCACCGAGATGGGCGCCGTCCGCGCGCTCGTCTCCAAGGGCCTCGGCGTCGCCGTCCTCCCGCGCTCGATCGCCGCCGAGCCGGGGCCGGCGATCACGTTCCGGCCGGTCGGCCCGGAGCTGCTGACCTGGCCGACGGCGCTGGTCTGGCGCGCGGATCGGCGTCAGCCGCCGGCGGCCAAGGCCTTCCTCCAGCTCGCGCTCAAGCGTGCCGAGGAGACCGGCCGTCAGCGGCCGTCGGTCCAGCTCGTGGCGTAGGTCTGCCCGTCCGCGGGTGCTGGCTTGCGTGGCGCACCCGGCGGCGCTCAGCGCGGCTTGTTGTTGATGGTGCGCGGCGTGGTTTGGGGGCACCGAAGGGAAGAAGGCCGTCGTGGCTCGCGGCGCCGATTGGCCTTCCGCGTGAGGGTTCACGGGACGGCCGGGGTGGATCGGGGCCGCAGTGGGACCACCCCGGCAATGATCAGGGTCCGAACGACCGGTCTTGGTCGAGTTGCCCGGCACATTGCCCGTCAACTCGACCCGGACCTCGCTTCGGTCACGAACCACCCGGGCCCGGGCACCGACGGACGGCCGACCCGCGCCCCGAGGCCCCAGTCACCGCTCACTTCCCTCGGTGCCCCCGAACCCCGCTGCGCACCCGCCATCACAAGCGCGCTGAACTCCGCGGGTGCGCCACGCCAGCTACCCCGCGCGGACGACCAAACGGCGCCAGAGCCCTAACTCAACAACAGCCCCACGCTCAACAACACGCAGAACGCCAACTGCAGCATCCCCGTCTTGGCCAGCGCCTCGTTGAGCGTCGGCCCGTCGTCGTGCTGGCGCACCGTCCGCACCAACGGCACCGCCAGCGGCAGCGCCAACCACGACAACAACACCCACGGCCCGACGTGCGACCCGCCGGCGAGCCACACGCCCACCGGGATCAGGAAGGCCACGTAGATCTCGGCCGCATAGAAGTCCCGAGCGCGCCCGCGCCCCAGCCGGACGGCCAGCGTCCGCTTGCCCACCCGCGCATCGGTCGGCGCGTCGCGGATGTTGTTGACCGCCAGGATCGCCGCTGCCAGCAACCCTACCGGCACGGCCAAGGCAAACGCTTCCCACTCCAACCGCTCGACCTGCGCGTAGTACGAGCCCGTCACCGCGACCAACCCGAAGAACAGGAAGACGAAGACGTCGCCCAGCCCCTCGTAGCCGTACGGCCGCGGCCCGCCGGTGTACAGCACGCCCGCCAGGATCGACGCCGAGCCGATGGCCAGGATCACCCAGCCGGCGACGATGATCAGGTACACGCCGCACAGCACCGCCAGCGCGAACGACACGTAGGTCGCCGTCAGCACCTGCTTGGGCGGCACGAGGCCGCCGGCAGTGACGCGCACGGGCCCGAGGCGGTCCTCGGTGTCGGCGCCACGGCGCGCGTCGGAGTAGTCGTTGGACAGGTTCGCGCCGACCTGGATGAAGACGGCGCCGAGCAGCGCCGCGATGAACGCGCCGACGCGCAGCGACGACTTCTCGGCCGCCGCCAGCGCCGTGCCGACCAGCACCGGCGCGACACCGGCCGGCAGCGTCCGCGGCCGCGCGGCCAGCAGCCAGATCTTGATCGGCGAGGGGCGCTGCGAGATCGCTTCGGAGGACTCACTCATCGAGGCTCATGCCCTCCGCGGGAACTGGGAGAAGTCGGGGCGGCGCTTGTCCTTGTAGGCCTCGCGCCCTTCCTTGGCCTCGTCGGAGCCATAGAACAACAGGTTGGCGTCGTGGGCCAGCTGCTGGATCCCGGCGTAGCCGTCCTCGTGGGCGTGAAACGACGACTTCACGAGCCGCAGCGCGAAGGGGGAGAGCTCGAGCATCTCGCGACACCAGGAGACCGTCTCGTCCTCGAGGCGCTCCAGCGGCACGACGGCGTTGACCAACCCCATGTCCAACGCCTGCTGGGCGTCGTACTGACGGCACAGCAGCCAGATCTCCTTGGCGCGCTTGGTGCCGACGAGGTCGCGCAGCAGCGATGCGCCGAAGCCGCCGTCCCAGGAGCCGACGCGCGGGCCGGTCTGCCCGAAGCGCGCGTTGTCGGCGGCGATCGTCAGGTCGCAGCAGAGGTGCAGGACGTGGCCACCGCCGATCGCGTAGCCCGCGACCTGCGCGACCACCGGCTTGGGCAGCCGTCGCATCTGCACTTGCAGGTCGGTGACGTGGAAGCGACCGACCGTGGCGCCTTCGGGGATGTACCCCGTGTCGCCGCGGACGTTCTGGTCGCCGCCCGAGCAGAACGCGTGCGGGCCCTCGCCGGTGAAGATCACGACGCCGACGTCGCCGTCCTCGCGGGCGCGCTCCAGCGCCTCGGAGACCTCGATGAGCGTCTGGGGCCGGAACGCGTTGCGCACCTCGGGGCGGTCGATCGTGATCTTCGCGATGCCGTCGCCGCTCAGCTCGTAGCGGATGTCGTCGTAGTCGCCGTCGCCGGGGGTCCAGGTCACTGCCATGGGCGGCAGGCTACTTTCCGAGCCAGGTGGTGGTCGAGTCCTGGCTGGCGCGCGCGGCGCGCACGCGCCCGGACACGCGCTGCGGTCAACGGCGCTCACCTACGCGGCGCTGCACGCAGCGGGCACGCGCCACCGCGGCCGGCCTGCCCCGTGGCGCACGGGTCGGCATCGCGCTTCCGCCCGGCGAGGACTACGTCGTCGCGCTGCACGCCTGCCTGCTCGCCGGCGCGCTGGTCGTCCCCGTCGACCTGCGGCTGACCGAGGCCGAGCGCCCGGCCGTCGACCTCCTGATCGACGGCGAGCTGCCCGCGGCGCCCGGCGACCCCGCCACGCTTGCGACCCACGACCTCGACGCGCCCGCGATCGTCGTCCACACCAGCGGGACCACTTCCAGGCCCAAGCCGATCCGCCTCACCTACGGCAACTGGCTGTGGAGCGCCCTGGGCAGCGCGGTCGCGCTCGGCGTCGATCCGGACGAGCGCTGGCTCTGCACGCTGCCGCTGAGCCACGTCGGCGGCCTGTCGATTCTGCTGCGCTCCGCGATCTACGGCACGACCGCGATCGTCCATGAGCGCTTCGAGACCGACCGCGTGCTCGCACGCGCTTCAGGACCCCCAGGGCCCGACCGTCGTCTCGCTCGTCCCCACGACGCTCACGCGGCTGCTCGACGCGGGCCTGCAGCCGCCCGCCCGCGCTGCGCTGGGCGCTGCTCGGCGGCGCACCGCTGCCACCGGCGCTGCTGCAGCGCGCCGCCGACGCCGGCGTTCCCGTCGCGCCGACCTATGGTCTGACCGAGGCCTGCTCGCAGGTCGCGACCGCCGGCGTCCCGCTCTTCTGCACGCACGCTCGACGCTCCGGCCCGACGGCGAGATCGTCGTCACCGGTCCGACGGTCTCGCCGGACGCCGGGCCGACGGCTGCACACCGGCGACCTCGGCGCCTTCGACGACGCCGGCCTCCTGCACATCGTCGGGCGCAAGGCCGACACGATCGTCACCGGCGGCGAGAACGTCGCGCCCGCCGAGGTCGAGGCGGTCTTGGAGTCCCATCCCGGCGTGCTCGAGGCCGCGGTCGTCGGCCGCCCGGACGACGAGTGGGGCGAGGCGATGCGTCGCGCTCGTGCGACCCCGCGACCAGGCGAGGCCGCCCACCGCCGACGACCTCCGCGGCCACTGCAGCCGGCGGCTCGCCCGCTTCAAGGTCCCCAAGACCTACACGTTCATCACCGAGCCCCTGCCGCGCACCGCGTCGGGCAAGCTCCTGCGCCGCGAGCTCGGCGCCGCTGCGGGCACTGTGCCCGCCTCGCCCCAACCGGCCGAGCCTGCCCCGTAGGCTGCCGCCATGGATCCCGAAGCAGAGCGAGCAGCCAGCCGCGAGCGCTGGGAGAGCGTCGCGGCGGGCTGGGAGTCCGGCGCCGACGCCTTCTACGACGGCGCCCTACCGATCTCGCACTGGATGGTCGATCGCCTCGAGCCCCAGCCCGGCCAGACGATCCTCGAGCTCGCCGCCGGCCGCGGCGACGTCGGCTTCCTCGCCGCCGAGCTGCTGCATCCCGGCGGGAAGCTGATCAGCACCGACGGCGCCGAGGCGATGGTCGAGGTCGCCCGCCGCCGCGCCGCCGCAGCTCGGCATCGACAACGTCGAGTTCAAGCCGATCGACGCTCGAATGGATCGACGCGAAGCTCGCGACGATCGACGGCATCCTCTGCCGCTTCGGCTACATGCTCGCCGTCGACCCCGAGGCCGCGCTGCGCGAGGCCCGCCGCGTCCTGCGCCCCGGCGGCCGGCTCGTGCTCGCGGTCTGGGACGTGCCGGAGGCCAACCCGTGGCTGTCGAGCTTCTCGGCGGCGGCACGCGATCTCGGCCTGGCGCCGCCGCCCGGACCCCGACGCGCCCGGCCCGTTCTCGCTCAGCGCGCCGGGGGCGGCGGCCGAGCTGCTCCAGGACGCCGGCTTCGACACGCCGATCGTCGAGCCGATCGACCTCACCTTCCGCACGCCGACGCTCGACGCCTTGTGGGAGACCCAGCGCGCCATGTCGTCGGCGATGCGCCAGCTCCTGGACGGCCTCTCACCCGCCGACCACTACAAGCTGCGCGACGCGGTCGAGGAGCGCTGGGCGCCCCACACCGCCGCCGACGGCACCGTCGCGCTCCCCGGTCGCGCCATCGGGGTCACGGCGACGGCGTAGTCGCCGACGTCGCTCTCCGATCGCGCCGAGCGCTGGGCGTCGTCGCCGCGGCCTGATCCTTAGACTGCCGCGGCCCATGTTCTACGACGACGACGCAGACCTCACCCTCCTCGACGGCAAGACCGTCGCGATCATCGGCTTCGGCTCCCAGGGCCACGCCCACGCCCAGAACCTCAAGGACTCCGGGCGTCAACGTCGTCGTCGGCCTGCGCGAGGACTCCGCGTCGGTCGCAGCAGGCCAAGGACGCGGGCCTCGAGGTCTCGCTCCGTCGCCGACGCCGCCAGCCGAGGGCGACATCGTGATGATGCTCGTCCCCGACGAGCTGCACCGCGAGGTCTGGAGAGTCGACGTCCGCGACGGCATCGCCGAGGGCAACCTGCTGCTCTTCGGCCACGGCTTCTCGATCCTCTACGACGAGGTCGAGCCGCCGGCCGGCGTCGACGTCGCGCTCGTCGCCCCGAAGGGCCCCGGCCACCTCGTCCGCCGCCAGTACATCGAGGGCTCCGGCGTCCCCGGCCTCGTCGCGATCCAGCAGGACGCGACCGGCAACGCCAAGGCGCTCGCGCTCGCCTACGCCAAGGGCATCGGCTGCACCCGCGGCGGCGTCTTCGAGACGACGTTCAAGGACGAGACCGAGACCGACCTCTTCGGCGAGCAGGCCGTCCTCTGCGGCGGCGCGTCCGCGCTCGTCCAGGCCGGCTTCGAGACGCTCGTCGAGGCCGGCTACGACCCGCAGATGGCCTACTTCGAGTGCCTGCACGAGCTCAAGCTGATCGTCGACCTGATGTACGAGAAGGGCCTCGCCGGCATGCGCTACTCGATCTCCAACACGGCCGAGTACGGCGACTACACGCGCGGCACGCGCGTCGTCACCGACGAGACCCGCGCCGAGATGAAGCAGATCCTCGGCGAGATCCAGTACGGCGACTTCGCCCGCGAGTGGATCGCCGAGAACCGCGCCGGCCAGGAGAACTTCAAGCGCATGCGCGCCGAGCAGGCCGACACGCAGGTCGAGACGTCGGCAAGGAGCTGCGCTCGCATATGGACTGGATCGAGACGGAGTTCTAGCGACCCGCCGACTCGCGTAGCCGCTCCTCGAGCCGTCGCGACTGGCGTCTCGAGGTGGAGTCACCACCGGGGAGCGACGGCGTCTCGCCGCCGCACGCCTGGGCACTCCGCATACCGACCCCGAGGAGCCGCCATGACGACGAGCACGACCACGCTCGACGATCCCGGCCGAGCTCAAGCCCGCCGACGGCCGCTTCGGCTGCGGCCCGTCGAAGGTCCGCCCCGAGCAGCTCGCCGCGCCTCGCCGCCGAGCGGCGCCGCGCTGATGGGCACCTCGCACCGCCAGAAGCCGGTCAAGGACGCTCGTCGGCCGCGTCCGCGCCGGCCTCGCGCGAGCTGTTCGCGCTGCCCGACGGCTACGAGGTCGTGCTCGGCAACGGCGGCACGACCGCGTTCTGGGACGCCGCCGACGTTCGGCCTGGTCCGCGAGCGCGCGCTGCACCTGACGCTTCGGCGAGTTCTCCGCGAAGTTCGCCGACGCGTCACCGACGGGCGCGCCGTTCCTCGCCGACCCGATCGTCGTCGAGGCCGAGCCCGGCGACGCGCCCGCGCCGGCCGCCGACCCGGCGCCGACGTCGTCGCCTGGGCCCACAACGAGACCTCGACCGGCGTGATGGTCCCGGTCGTCCGCCCGGCCGGCGCCGGCGACGCGCTCGTCCTCATCGACGCGACCTCCGGCGCCGGCGGCCTGCCGCGTCGACGTCGCGCCAGGCCGACGTCTACTACTTCGCGCCGCAGAAGTGCTTCGCCTCCGACGGCGGCCTGTGGCTCGCGCTGCTGAGCCCCGCCGCGCTCGAGCGCATCGCGCGAGATCGCGCGCGCACCGACCGCTGGATCCCCGAGTTCCTGTCGCTGACCACCGCGCTGGACAACTCGCGTCAAGGACCAGACCTACAACACGCCCGCGATCGCGACGCTGTTCCTGCTCGCCGACCAGCTCGAGTGGATGCTCGGCAACGGCGGCCTGGACTGCGTGCGTCGCGCGCACGACGCGCGTCCTCGACCACCTCTACGGCTGGGCCGAGGCCTCGCCGTTCGCGACGCCGTTCGTCGCCGACCCGGCCAAGCGCTCGCTCGTCGTCGGCACGATCGACTTCGACGACGACGGTCGACGCCGCCGCGGTCGCCGCGACGCTGCGCGCCAACGGCATCGTCGACATCGAGCCCTACCGCAAGCTCGGCCGCAACCAGCTGCGCATCGCATGTTCCCGGCGATCGACCCCGACGACGTGCGGGCGCTCACCGCCTGCATCGACTGGGTCGTGGAGCAGCATCGGCATGACCGCGCGTCCTCGTCGCCGAGAAGATCGGCGACTCGCGGCATCGAGCTGCTGCGCGAGCACTTCGACGTCGACATCGGCGTTCGACTGGACGGCTCGACCTCGACGGCGCGCATCGGCGACTACGACGGCATCCTGATCCGCTCGGCGACCAAGCTCGACGCCGACCTGCATCGACCAAGGCGACCAACCTGCGGGCCATCGGCCGCGCCGGCGTCGGCGTCGACAACGTCGACGTCCCGGCCGCGACCAAGCGCGGGATCGTCGTCGCCAACGCGCCGCAGTCCAACGTCGTCACCGCCGCCGAGCACACGATGGCGCTGCTGCTCGCGCTGGCCCGCAACGTCCCGCAGGCGCACGCGTCGCTGATCGCCGGGCAAGTGGGAGCGCTCGAAGTTCTCCGGCGTCGAGCTGATGGACAAGACGCTCGGCATCCTCGGCTTCGGCCGCATCGGCCAGCTCGTCGCCGCAGCGCGCCCAGGGCTTCGGCATGCGCGTCGTCGCCTTCGACCCGTTCGTCGGCGGCCGAGCGCTACCGCGAGCTCGGCGTCGAGAAGGCCGAGACGCTCCGACGACGTCTACGCCGACGCCGACTTCCTCACGCTGCACCTGCCCAAGACGCCCGAGACCGAGGGCTGGCTGGACGCCGAGGCGTTCGCCAAGTGCAAGGACGGCGTGCGGGTCCTCAACGTCGCCCGCGGGCCGCTGATCGTCGACGAGGACCTGCAGGCGGCGCTCGACTCGCGGCAAGGTCGGCGGCGCGGCGCTCGACGTCTTCCGCTCCGAGCCGATCACCGAGCACCCGCTGTTCGGCTACCCGAACGTGATCGTCACGCCGCACCTCGGCGCCTCGACCGCCGAGGCGACCGACCGCGCCGGCTTCCAGGCCGCCGAGCAGGTCGTCGCGGCGCTGACCGGCGGCGTCGTCACGACCGCCGTCAACGTGCCCGGCGATCGCGGCCGAGGACCTCGAGGTGCTCGGCCCGTTCGTGCCGCTCTGCCGGCAGCCTCGGCCGCCTCGCCGTCGGCGCTGGCCGAGGGCGTCGTCGATCGACCGCATCGAGGTCGAGTTCCTCGGCCGGATCGCCGAGCGCGACACGCGCCCGCTGGCCGATCGCGGTCGCTGCTCGGCGTGCTCGCCGGCCACACCGAGGAGGACGTCAACGCGGTCAACGCGCCGGCGCTCGCCGAGGAGCGCGGGATCGAGATCGTCGAGACCAAGAGCGCCAGCGCGCGCGACTTCACCGACCTCGTGCGCGTGACGCGTGCGCTCGCGGCGACCAGCGCCGAGCGCGTCGTCGGCACGACGCTCGGCCGGCGCAACCGCCCGCACCTGCTCGAGGCGTGGGGCCAGCGCTTCGACCTCCAGCTCGAGGAGCACCTCACGCTGTTCCGCTACCGCGACCGCCCGGGCATGATCGGCCGCGTCGGCACCGCGTTCGGCGAGCGCGGCGTCAACATCGTCTCGGCCGCGGTCGGCCGCCACGACGACGGCGACGGGACCGCGCACGAGGCCGTCATGGTCGTCACCACCGACGCGCCCGTTCCGCGCGACGTCGTCGACGAGATCGTCGCGACCGACGGCTTCATCGCCGGCCGCGCGATCACCTTGTAGGACAACGCACCGGAAAGGCGCCCCGGACGGTGGTTCGGGGCGCCCGTGCGCGGGTAGGGATCTGTCGGCATGTCGAGACGGGTCATCTCGATCCTGGCGCTGGCGGCAACCACCCTCGTGGTGGCGGCCTGTGGCGGCGGATCCAGCAGCAACGGCACGGTCACCTTGAACTGGTGGGCGGGCAACCAGCCGGGCGGCTCGTTCCAGAAGGCCGCCGCCTACTGCTCCCAGCAGTCAAACGGCGCCTACAAGATCAAGGTCAACCTGCTGGGCACCGACGCCGACTCCCAGCGCCAATCGCTGGTGCGGCGCCTGGCCGCCGGCGACTCGTCGATCGACCTGATGGCCATGGACGTCGTGTGGACCGCCGAGTTCGCCGAGGCCAAGTGGATCAAGCCGTTCCCGGCCGCGCAGGCCGCCGAGCTCAAGAAGGATCGTCTGGCCGGTCCGCTGAAGACCGCGACCTACAAGGGCCGCCTCTACGCGGCGCCGGGCAACTCCAACACCCAGCTGCTCTGGTACCGCAAGAGCCAGCTCAACGGCAAGCCCGTGCCGAAGACCTGGCAGCAGCTGATCGACACGGCCAAGGAGCTCAAGACGACCATCGCCTACACCAACGCCCAGTACGAGGGCACGACGGTGTGGTTCAACTCGGTGATCCAGAGCGCCGGCGGCTCGATCCTCAACCGCCGGGGCGGCGTCGGCCTCGGCCCGCCCGGCCTGAAGGCCATCACGATCATGCACGACTTCGCCGCCGGCCCCGCGAACGCGACGCTGCCCGCCGCCAAGGAGGACCAGGCGCGCCAGGCCTTCGAGGTGCCGACCGGCACGGCGTTCGAGCTCAACTACCCGTTCGTCTACGCGTCGGCCCAAAGCAACACCACCGTGAAGGGCCTCAAGGACGACATCGCCTGGGCGCCTTACCCGTCGGTCAACGAGGGCGGCCCCAACCGCGCGCCGATCGGCGGCTTCAACTGGGGCGTCGGTGCGGACACCAAGCACCCCAAGCAGGCCTTCGACGCCGCGACCTGCCTGGCCGGCGAGCAGCCCGAGCGTCTCTACGCCCAGCTCGACTCGCTCCCGCCGACGCTCTCCAAGGTCTACGACGACCCCAAGTTCAAGAAGAGCTACCCCTTCGCCGACCTCGTCCGCAAGCAGATCGACAGCGCCGGCGTGCGGCCCGTCACGCCGCTGTACGCCGACGTCTCGCTGGCCGTCTACACGACGCTCTCGCCCGCCAACGCGCTGGCGCCCAAGGCGGCGCTGTCCAAGCTGACCGAGCGCTTGCAGGACGCGCTGGACTCCAAGGGGCTGCTCTGATGGCCCGCGCGGCGATGAGCGATCGCACCAAGGCCGAGCGCAAGTTGGGGATGTTGCTCTGCGCGCCCGCCGCGGTCGTGATGATCGCGGTCACCGGCTACCCGATCCTCTACGCGATCTGGCTCTCGCTGCACCGCAGCGACCTGCGCTTCCCCGACAACACCGCCTGGATCGGGCTCGACAACTACATCACGGTCCTGTCGGCCAACCTGTGGTGGAAGGACCTCTTCCACACGCTCGTGCTGACCGCGCTGTCGGTGAGCCTGGAGCTGGTGTTGGGCATGCTGCTCGCCCTGGCGATGCACCGCGCGATCTTCGGTCGCGGGCTGATCCGCACGAGCGCGCTGGTGCCCTACGGCATCGTCACGGTCGTCGCCGCGTTCGCCTGGCGGCTGGCGTTCTCCAAGGCCGACGGCGGCTTCGTGCCGGCCGTCCTGCACCTGCAGAACGACCCGCTGATCACGACCTGGTCGACCTACCTGACGGCGATCCTCGCCGAGGTCTGGAAGACCACGCCGTTCATGGCCTTGTTGTTGCTCGCGGGTCTGGCGCTGGTGCCGGACGACCTGCACGAGGCGGCGCGCGTCGACGGCGCGAGCACGTGGCAGCGGTTCTGGAAGATCACGATCCCGCTGATGAAGCCGACGATCCTCGTCGCGCTCCTGTTCCGCACGCTCGACGCGTTCCGGATCTTCGACACGGTCCAGGTGCTCTCCAACGGCTCCAACCGCTCGCTGGAGACCGTCAGCCAGTTGGGCTACAACACGCTGCTGACGCGCCTGAACCTCGGCCTCGGCTCGGCCGTCTCGGTGCTCGTCTTCTTCTGCGTGCTGATCATCGCCGGGCTCTATGTCCGCTTCCTCGGCGCGAACCTCAGCCAGCAGGGAGGCGGGCGATGACCCTCGATCGCAGACGGCTGTACGGCTGGGGCGCCGCCGAGGCCGTCATCGTCATCGCGGCGCTCTTCCCGGTGCTGTGGCTGCTGTCGCTGTCGCTCAAGACGCCCGCCACCGTCAACGACGGTCGGCTGCTGCCCAAGTCATGGTCCTTTGACAACTACAGCAGCATCTTCGACCAGGACATCTTCACCGCGGCGCTGCGCAACTCGATCGGCATCGCGCTGATCTCGACGGTGATCGCGGTGACCCTGGCGTCGATGGCGGCCTACGCGATCGCGCGCCTGGAGTTCCCGGGCAGACGGCTGCTGCTGGCCGCCGCGCTGGCGATCGCGATGTTCCCGCCGGTCTCGATCGTCGGCCCGCTGTATGACATGTGGCGCACGCTCGGCCTCTACGACAGTTGGCTCGGGCTGATCATCCCCTACATGACGTTCACGCTGCCGCTGGCGATCTTCGTCCTCAGCGCGTTCTTCCGCGAGATCCCGTGGGAGCTCGAGCAGGCCGCGCAGATGGACGGCGCCACGCCGCTGCAGGCGTTTCGCAAGGTCATCCTGCCGCTCGCCGCGCCCGGCGTCTTCACCACGGCGATCCTCGTCTTCATCTACGCCTGGAACGACTTCATCTTCGCGCTGTCGCTGACGTCGACCACGAAGGCCGCAGACGGTGCCGCCGGCGATCCAGTCGTTCACCGGCGTCTCGCAGTTCACCGCCCCGACGGGCGCGATCGCCGCGGCGGCGATCATCGTGACCATCCCGATCGTCGTGATGGTCCTCCTCTTCCAACGGCGCATCGTGGCGGGCCTGACGGCCGGCGCGGTCAAGGGCTGAAAGGAGCATCCATGGCCACCATCACGCTCGACGACATCACCAAGCGCTACGACGACGGCTACGAGGCCGTCAAGCACTTCAACCTGGAGGTCGCCGACGGCGAGTTCCTGATCCTGGTCGGCCCGTCGGGCTGCGGGAAGTCGACGGCGCTGCGGATGGTCGCCGGGCTGGAGGACATCACCGAGGGCAGGCTGCTGATCGACGGCGACGTCGTCAACGACCGCGCGCCCAAGGACCGCGACATCGCGATGGTCTTCCAGAGCTACGCGCTTGTACCCGCACATGACCGTCGGCGAGAACATGGCCTTCCCGCTCAAGCTGGCCAAGCTGCCCCAGGAGGAGATCGACAAGCGCGTGGGCGAGACCGCGAAGATCCTCGACCTCGAGCAGCACCTGGATCGCAAGCCGGCCAACCTGTCGGGCGGCCAGCGCCAGCGCGTGGCGATGGGGCGCGCGATCGTGCGCAGCCCGAAGGTGTTCCTGATGGACGAGCCGCTGTCGAACCTCGACGCGAAGCTGCGCGTGCAGATGCGCACCGAGGTGTCGCGCATCCAGTCGCGGTTGGAGACGACGATGATCTACGTCACGCACGACCAGACCGAGGCGATGACGCTCGGCGATCGCGTCGCGGTCATGCGCGCGGGCGTGCTGCAGCAGGTCGACACCCCCAAGAACCTCTACGAGCACCCCGACAACCTGTTCGTCGCGGGCTTCATCGGCTCGCCGTCGATGAACTTCTTCAGCGCCGCGATCGAGGGCGACACGCATCAAGCTGCCGTTCGTCGACGTCCCGCTGGACGACCAGCACAAGGCGGCGTTGCGCGACGGTGCGATCCGCGGCGACGTCATCGTCGGCCTGCGGCCCGAGCACTTCGAGGATGCCGCGCTGGTCGGCGATCAGGCCACGCACGGCGTGACGTTCGACGCCGCCGATCGAGGTCACCGAGTCGATGGGCTCCGAGGTGTACGCCTACTTCAGCTACGAGGGCGGCGACGTCAGCCACGACGAGCTGCGCGACCTCGCCGTCGACACCGGCGCCGCCGACCTGCCCGACAACGCCGGCCGCGCCGTCGTCGCGCCTCGACGCCGAGTCGACCGTCAAGCAGGGGGAGAGCTCCAAGCTCTGGATGGACAGCAGCCGCATGCAGTTCTTCGACCCCGAGGACGGTGCGCGCGATGCCGCGTCTCGTCGTCACGCTGATCCGGCGGCGAGGCCTACAGCTCGGCCCGCAGCCGGGCCAGGACGTCCTCGCTCCACTCGTGCGTGCGCAGCAGGCGGTAGCGATCGCCGCCGACGCGCAGGTAGGCGTCGGCCTCGGTCCCGTGCCCGATCATGTCGGCGTCGCGCAGCAGCGTCACGACCGGCACGTACTCCTCCTCGTACCACCGGCGCGCCAGCTCCCGGCGGTCCATCAGCTGCTCGTGCTCCTGGGTCCAGCGCCAGCCCCACGCCTCGATCGCCCTCGGCCAGCTCGGCGAAGGCCCACGGGTCGCTCGGTCGCACGCGCTCGCGCGCTTGCGGCGGCAGCGGCACGCGCTCCAGGAAGACCCGCTCGTGGCTCTTGAGCGGCAGGTCGGCGCGCAGCAGGTCGTGGCCCGCACCGACGCGCGTCACGACCTCGCGTCACGCGCGCGTCGATGTCGTGGCGCCCGAGCGCGCGGGCGACCGAGACGCGGTGGTGGCCGTCCTTGACGAAGTAGACCTCGCCGACGCGGTAGAGGTCGACGGGCGGCATCGGCTCGCCGCGGCGCATCGCGGCGGCGATCCGCTCCCAGCGCGCGCGGACCTGCGGCGTCGTGGGGCGGAAGTGGCGGTCGAAGCCCTGCAGCCGGTCGACGGTCCCGACGATCGCGTCGAGCGGCACGACCGGCGCTGCCGGCGTCGCGCTCCTGCACGCGCCCCAGCGCGGCGACCACCTCCTCGAACGGCAGGATGTGGTCGATGTCGCCCGGCTCGCGGCGCAGCCAGCGTCGCAGACGCGACAGCGCCAGCCGTCGACGGGCACGCAGGAAGTCGTCCTGTGCGTCGGCGCCGGACAGTCCCGGTGCTCCGCGGGGGCACACCCCGCAAGGTACCCCGTGTCGGAATCGACACGCCATCGTGGCGGTCGCGTACGCCACTGCGGACAACGCGACCGACGAACCGGCGCCCCGACGGCCGAAGACACGTTGACTGATCTCCTGAACCATGCCTACTGTTGGCCATACCGGTGCAGGTGCCTTGAGGAGGGCCACTATGGAGGGGACACCGATCGCAACCCCTGAGGGAGAGCGGACCGACGCCGCGGCGCCGGAGACCGACATCCACCTCGAGGGCGTGACCAAGCGCTTCGGCGATGCCGGGCGGTCGACGACCTGACGCTGTCGATCGAGCGCGGCGCGTTCTACGCGCTGCTCGGCCCGTCGGGCTGCGGCAAGACGACGACGCTGCGCATGATCGGCGGCTTCGAGGACCCGACCGACGGGCCGCGTCTTCCTCGGCGGCGAGCGACGTCACCGACCAGCCGCCCTACAAGCGCGACGTCAACACCGTCTTCCAGTCCTACGCGCTGTTCCCGCACCTGAGCGTCGAGAAGAACGTCGCCTTCGGGCTGGAGCGCAAGAAGGTCGCCAAGGACGAGGTCCGCAAGCGCGCGTCGCCGAGGCGCTCGAGCTGGTGCAGCTCGGCCACCTGGCCAAGCGCAAGCCCGGCGCAGCTCTCCGGCGGCCAGGCAGCAGCGCGTCGCGCTCGCCCGCGCGCTGGTCAACCGCCCGCGCGCGCTGCTGCTCGACGAGCCGCTCGGCGCGCTCGACCTGCGCCTGCGCAAGCAGCTGCAGATCGAGCTCAAGCGGATCCAGCAGGACGTCGGCATCACGTTCGTGCACGTGACGCACGATCAGGAGGAGGCCATGATCGATGGCCGACACGATCGCGGTCATGAACGACGGGCAGGATCGAGCAGGCCGGCGGCGGCCGCCGACCTCTACGAGCGCCCGCAGCACCGCGTTCGTCGCCAACTTCCTCGGCGTCTCGAACCTCGTCGACGCGCAAGGTGCAGCGCGCGTCGACGGCGGGCTCGCGACGCGTCGAGACCCACGACGGCGCCGAGCGCTCCACGTGCCCGCGCGAGCGTCTGCGGCCCGCACGGCACCGACGCGGTCCGCGTCGGCGTGCGGCCGGAGAAGATCACGCTGCGTCCCGGCCGGCGAGCACGTCCCGGACGGCGCGCAACGTGCTGCGCGGCACGGTCGTCGTCGCCGCCTTCCTCGGCATCTCGATCCAGTACGTGGTGACGCGCGCCGGGCGGCGAGGAGCTGACGTGTTCGCCCAGAACACGCGACGGCTCGGAGCCGACGTCGCTCGGCGTCGGCCGCGAGGTCCAGCTGACCTGGGACCCGCAGCACACGTTCGTGGTGGCGCGCGATGCCTGACCGCGACATCGAGCGCGCGCTGGAGCGCCTGCTCTTCGAGCGCGACATGTCGCGCCGGCGCTTCCTCGGGCGCTCCGGCGCCGCGGCGCTGGGCCTGACCGCGCTGGGCTCGGGGCTGGCCGGCTGCGCGATCGAGGGCGAGGCGGCCCACAGCGTCAACGCCGCCACGCCGATCGACGGTCAACCACCCGAAGGTCGCCGATCGGCAACTGGACGTTCTCCAACTGGCCGCTCTACATCGACAAGAAGGTCCTCAAGACCTTCGACAAGCGTTCGGCGGCCACGTCAAGTACGTCGAGGAGATCAACGACAACGACGAGTTCTTCGGCAAGGTCCGCCAGCAGCTGCAGGCCAGCGCAGCCGATCGGCCGCGACATCGTGACGCTGACCGACTACATGGCCGCCACGCTGGGTGCGCAACCGCTACGTCGAGCCGTTCGACAAGAAGAACATCCCGAACTTCATCAAGAACCTCGTCGACAACCTGCAAGACGATCACCGTACGACCCGAAGCGCCAGTTCACGCGTGCCGTGGCAGTCGGGCGCGATCGGGCATCGGCTACAACCCGAAGAAGACCGGGCGCGAGCTGAAGATCGATCAACGACCTCTTCGACCCGGAGTTCAAGGGCCGCGTGACGATGCTCTCGGAGCCCTACGACTCGGCCTGCCTCGGTGCTGCTGGGCATGGGCATCGACCCGACGACGGCGAAGATCGACCAGATCCTCAAGGCGATCGAGAAGATCTCCAAGGCCAACGACGCCGGCCAGTTCCGCGCGCTTCACCGGCAACGACTACACGACCGACCTGACCAAGGGCAACATCTGGGTCGCGCTCGCCTACTCCGGCGACCTCGTGCAGCTGCAGGCCGACAACCCGGACCTGCGAGTTCGTCTACCCCGAGGAGGGCGCGATGTTCTTCACCGACAACATGATGATCCCGCACAAGGCCGAGCACATCGTACGCGGCCGAGACGATGATGAACTACGTCTACGAGCCCGAGGTCGCGGCGAAGATCGCGCTCTACGTCAACTACATCTCGCCGGTGAAGGGCGTCAAGGAGATCGTCGAGAAGACCGACCCGAAGCTCGCCAACAACCCGCTGATCTTCCCGCCCGACGAGACGTCGCGCAAGGCTGCACCCGTACCCGGCGCTGTCGGCCGACCGACGAGCGCACGATGAAGGAGGCGATGGCGAAGGTGACGGGGGCCTGACGCGATGCTGCTCGAGCTTGACGCCGGCGCCGCAAGCTGCTGCCCTGGCTGTTCCTCGGCCCGGGCCTGCTGTGGCTGCTGATCTTCTTCGCTGTATCCCGCTGCTCAACCAGGCGAGCGTGTCGCTGATGACGCGGCGACCCCGAGCACGGCTACACGCTGCACGTGGGCGTTCCACACCTACACGGACGCGATCTCGCGACTACAAGGCGCAGTTCGGGCGCTCGATCCTCTACGCGGGCGATCGCGACGATCCTGTGCCTGATCATCGCCTTCCCGCTCGCGTACTTCATCGCCTTCAAGGCGGGGCGCTGCAAGAACCTGATCCTGCTGCTGATCATCCTGCCGTTCTTCATGTCCTACGTGCTGCGGACGGTCGCCTGGCAGCTGATCCTGTCCGACGACGGCTGGGTCGTCAGCGCGCTTCCGCGACGTCGGGCTGCTCGGCGACGACGGGCGCCTGCTGGCGATCGCGCACGGCCGTGATCGCGGGCATCACCTACAACTTCCTGCCGTTCATGGCGCTGCCGCTGTACGTGTCGCTGGAGAAGATCGACCGGCGGCTGATCGAGGCGGCGACCGACCTCTACGCGAGCCGCGCGACGGCGTTCCGCAAGGTGACGCTGCCGCTCGCGCTGCCGGGCATCTTCGCCGGCTCGCTGCTGACCTTCATCCCGGCGTGCGGCGACTTCATCAACGCCGCGCTGCTCGGGCACGCCGCGCCAGTACATGATCGGCAACGTCATCCAGTCGAAGTTCCTGAACATCCTCGACTACCCGACGGCGGCGGCGCTGTCGTTCATCCTGATGGTGTTCATCCTGATCGGGATCTTCATCTACGCCCGGCTGCTCGGGCACGCAGAACCTGACCGAGGCGGCGATCTGATGGCGGTCGCCGAAGCCACCGCCCGTCCGCGCCGCGCCGCAGCCGGCAGCGCGGCATCGCGCGACCGCTGCGCACTGGGCGCTCGGCGATCTGGTCGGTGCTGGCGCTGCTCTACCTGTTCATCCCGGTCTTCATCGTCGTCCTGTTCTCGTTCAACGACAACAAGGGCCGCTTCAACTTCACCTGGCAGGGCTTCACCCTGCGACCACTGGGCGCACCCGTTCGCCGACCCCGACCTGGCGAAGGCGCTGCACGAACTCGCTCGAGATCGCGCTGATCGCGACGCTGATCGCCATCGCGCTCGGCACGTTCATGGCGATGGCGCTCGTGCGCTACCGCTTCCGCGGGCGCGGCGACGGTCGACTTCTTCGTCTTCCTGCCGCTGTCCTCGCCCGAGGTCGTGCTCGGCGCCGCGCTGCTGGCGCTGTTCCTGACGCTGAACGTCAACACCGGCTTCGTGACGATCGTGATCGCCCACGTGATGTTCACCGTGTCCTACGTGGTGGTGACGGTGAAGGCGCGCTTGGAGGGCATGGACCGCCACATCGAGGAGGCGGCGATGGACCTCGGCGCGACCGAGTGGACGACGTTCCGCAAGATCACGCTGCCGATGATCGCGCCCGGCGTCGCGGCCGCGGCGCTGCTGGCGGCCGCGATCTCGATCGACGACTACGTGATCACGAGCGTTCAACGCCGGCCAGACGCAGACGTTCCCGCTGTTCATCTTCGGCGCCACCCGCCAGGGCGTGCCGGCCGAGGTCAACGTGCTGGCGACGATGCTGCTGATCGTCGTGCTCGTGCTGATGGCGCTCAACGTCGTGCTGCAGCGTGTCCGCGCCAAGCGCGACATCCGCGCCACCGGCGGCCTGCCGAACGCCGATGTCGGCCTCGAGCTGGCCGAGGCGAGCGCGCGCGGTTAGCCTCGCGGAGCGGCGAACGGCCGGATAGGCTCGCTCACCATGCGAGCAGTCGTCATCACCAAGACGGGCGATCCGTCCGTCCTCCAGGTCCAAGAGCGTCCCGACCCGCCGCCGCCCGATCCGGGCCAGGTGCGGATCGACGTGCGCGCCTGCGGCGTCAACTTCGCCGACACGATGGCGCGCGTGGGCCTCTATGAAGAGGCGCCGCCGCTGCCGGCGGTCGTCGGCTACGAGGTGTCCGGCACGGTCACCGCGGTGGGTGAGGGCGTCACGACGCCCCAGGTTGGCGACCGCGTCATGGCCGGCACGCGCTTCGGCGGCTATGCCGACACCATCAACGTGACCGCGACCGACGCGATCCCACTCCCGGAGGGCCTCAGCTTCGAGCAGGGCGCCGCGATCCCCGTCAACTACGCGACCGCCTGGGCCGCCCTGCGCGGCTTCGGCTCGCTGCAGCCCGGTGAGCGGGTCCTGATCCACGCTGCGGCCGGTGGTGTCGGCATCGCGGCGCTGCAGCTCGCCAAGGCGGCGGGCGCCGAGGTTCACGGCACCGCCTCACCGGGCAAGCACGCGCGCCTGGCCGAGCTCGGCCTGGACCGTGCGATCGACTACCGCCGCGACGGTTGGTGGAACGGTCTGCCGTCGTATGACCTGATCCTCGACGCGGTCGGCGGCCGCTCGTTCCAGCGCTCTTACGGGCTGCTGCGCGCCGGTGGCCGGCTGGTCGCCTACGGCGCCTCGTCGATCCAGGTCGGCGAGAAGCGCAACCTCGCCCGCGTGCTCCCGCAGGCCGGTCGTATGTTCCGCGGGTTCAACCTGATCAAGCAGATGAGCGAGTCCAAGGCGATCATCGGCCTCAACATGCTCGCGCTGTGGGACGACCGCGGCACGCTGGAGCCGTGGATCGCCCCGCTGGCCGCGGCGCTGGCCGACGGGACGGTCGATCCCGTCGTGCACGCCGCGGTACCGTTCGCCGACGCGCCCGAGGCCCACCGGATCATCGCGGCGCGCGAGAACGTGGGCAAGGTCGTCCTGATTCCTTGAGAGGGGGCGGTGTGGGCAAGGTCGTGCTGGTGCCGTAGAGGATCCCGCCCGCCCCTGCTAGGCTCGGCGCCAGTCCATGTCGTTCCTCTTGCTCGACCTCCGACTTCTTCTCCTCCCCCGCTAGGGGGAACAGCAGCGCGTGGCGGCCGCCTGAAGCCGCGAACCAGCCTGAAGAGTCGCAGCACACGAGCCCTTAGCCCACTGAGGAGAACGCATGTCCACCTTGCCCGAAGACCCGAACCGCGTCCTGCTGTTCGACACCACCTTGCGCGACGGCGAGCAGTCGCCCGGCATCTCGCTGAACGCCGCCGAGAAGCTCGAGATCGCCCAGCAGCTGGCGCGCCTCGGGGTCGACATCATCGAAGCGGGCTTCCCGATCGCCTCGCCGGGCGACTTCGACGCGGTGCAGACGATCGCGCGTGAGGTGCAGGGCCCGGTCATCTGCGGCCTGGCTCGTGCCAACAGCGCCGACATCGATCGTGCTTGGGAGGCGATTCGCGACAGCGAGCGACCTCGGATCCACACGTTCCTGTCCACCTCCGATATCCACATCGAGCACCAGCTGCAGTCCACGCGCGAGGACGTCAAGGGCCTCGCGCGAGCTTCGGTCGCCCAGGCCAAGGCGCTCTGCGAGGACGTCGAGTTCTCGCCGATGGACGCGACGCGCTCCGAGGCGGCGTTCACCGCCGAGGTGGTGCAGATCGCGCTCGACGAGGGTGCGACGACCATCAACATCCCCGACACCGTCGGCTACGCGACGCCCGACGAGTACGCCGAGTTCCTGACCGAGA
Organism: uncultured Conexibacteraceae bacterium; assembly: GCA_963731005.1. GTDB lineage: Bacteria > Actinomycetota > Thermoleophilia > Solirubrobacterales > Solirubrobacteraceae > Baekduia. The sequence continues at coordinate 379,409 of CAVSTZ010000001.1, forward strand.
TGTACGCCTTGGTTCCGGACCTGCGCGGGGTCGTCCTCTCGGTGCACTGCCACGATGACCTGGGCATGGCCGTCGCCAACTCGCTCGCGGGCGTCCAGGCCGGCGCGCGGCAGATCGAGTGCGCGGTCAACGGCATCGGCGAGCGCGCCGGCAACGCGTCGCTGGAGGAGCTGATCATGCTCCTGCACACCCGTCGCGACCGTCTGGGCTACAGCACCGGCGCGGTCACGACCGAGATCGCCAAGACCAGCCGCCTGGTCTCGCGGCTGACCGGCTACCCGGTCCAGCCCAACAAGGCGATCATCGGGCGCAACGCGTTCGCGCACGAGTCCGGCATCCACCAGGACGGCGTCCTCAAGGCGCGCGAGACCTACGAGATCATGGACGCGCGCTCCGTCGGCCTGGACGCCAACTCGCTGGTCCTGGGCAAGCACTCCGGCCGCGCCGCGCTGCGCCAGGCGCTGGAGGATCTCGGCTACGCGATCGACGGCGCCCAGCTCAAGCAGGCCTTCGAGCGCTTCAAGGAGGTCGCCGACCGCAAGAAGCAGGTCACGGCGATGGACCTCGAGGCACTGGTGACCGACGAGCTGCGCGCCGACGTCCAGGGCTACGCGCTGGAGTGGTTCGAGGTCGAGGCCTCCAACCGCCGCCCGCCACACGCGACGGTCGCCGTCCGGACCCCCGACGACGCGGTCGTCGAGGGCTCGTTCACCGGCGACGGCCCCGTCGACGCGATCTTCCGCGCCATCAACAGCGCGACGAAGATCGACGCGCGCCTGCGCGAGTTCCGCGTCGACGCCGTGACGGGCGGCCAGGACGCGCTGGGCGAGGTCAGCGTCGTCGTCGAGCTCGGATCGCCCGAGGAGGCGGTCAAGAGCGACACGCCCGGCGTGGTGACCGGCCGGCGCGTGACCGGTGCCGGTCAGGCGGTGACGACCGACATCATCGAGGCGGCCGCGATCGCCTACGTCCGCGCGCTCGGCAACGCGGTGACCAAGGCCCACGCCGCGGCCTCCGGCGCCGAGCTCGCGCAGACCCCGTAGCTCCTCCTCCCAGAGGACCGGAGTTCCGCTACGACGTTCGTCCGACATGAGCCCGCGGGCTTGTGCCGGCCGGACGTCGCAGTAGCGTGAAGCGCACGCACGATTGACGGGGGTATGCGTGAATGCAGGGATGTAAGAGGGGGCGCGCCGCCAAGTTGGTGGCGTTGCTGCTCGTGGCGCTGGGTGCGCTGAGCATGGTGGGGGTGGGCACGGCCGGCGCCGATCAGAGCACGGTCATCGGCCAATGGCGGTTTGACGAGGGCGGTGGCCAACGGGCCATCGACGACGGCCCTTTCGGTCTCGACGGCCGGCTCGGGGTGTCCGATGACGTCGACGCACGCGACCCGGAGCGCATCGCCGGCCTGTCCGGTGGCGCCCTGCGCTTCGACGGCCGCGGCCTCGTCCGGCTGCCGCCCGCGGCCGAGTTGGAGCCCGAGACCCTGACGTTGGAGGCCGTCGTGCGCGGATCGTCCAGCCCCGGCCAGTTCCGCTACGTCGTCTCGCATGGCGCGCAGGGCTGCATCGCGGGGTCCTACGGCCTCTACACCGCGCAGGACGGCGGCATGGCGTTCTACATCTTCGACGGCACGCATTTCTACGTGACCGCCGCGGCCGGCCCGGCCGACATCTGGAACAACGCCTGGCACCACGTGGCCGGGGTCATGGACGGGCGGTCGCTGCGGCTGTACGTGGACGGTCACCCCGTCGGCGACCCGATCGCGACACCCCCGACCATCGCCTACGCCTTGACGTCGTCTGACCACTACTTCGGGACCTATCAGGGCACCTGTGCGCTGCCGCTGCGGGGTGACGTCGATCTCATCCGCCTGTGGCGCGGGCCGCTGGCTCCCGACTACGTCGCCGCGTTGGCCGACAACGCCCTGCTCGTCAAGCCCGTCACCCCGCCCGCGGTCGCGCCGTCGCCCGAGAGCGTGCCGGTCGCCACGGTCGCCGACAGCCAGGGCGAGGCGCCGGCGAGCCGCTCGACGCTGGCGGCGATCGCGCCCGGCACCTCGTACGTGCCGACCAGGCTGCCCGCGGCCGGCGTGGCGCCCAAGCCGATCGCGGGCGCGCCGCCGCGGGCCTGCAGCGTGCGCTCCTCGAGCAAGCGCGTGCGCGCCGGCCGCCGGACCGTCCTGACGGTGCGCGTCGCGTTGCGCGGCAAGCCGTTGAAGGCCGTCCGCGTCGTGGCGCGCGATGCCCGTCATCGCAAGCTCGCCAGCGCGGTGACGGCACGCGATGGCCGTGCGCGCCTCGGGGTCAAGCCGGCCGGCCACGGCAAGGTTGCCGTGGGCGTCGTCGGCCGCACCGACTGCTCCTCGGCGGCCCTGACGGTGCTGCGCGCGCTGCGTCACTGAGCGACCCTGAGGGGTGCGGCGCGCGGTCAGGCCGTCGCGAGCCGACGACCCTGGGCGTAGCCCGCGGCCAGCGCGCCGGCCGTCCGTTCGGGAGCCATGAGGCTCGGGCCGATGGCCGTCGAGGCATCGCCGTCGGGCGCGACGTGCACGACCCGGGCGCCGCGGCGGCGCAGGCCTTGAAGCTCGAGCTCGGAGGCGATCCGGAAGACGCCGCGCAGCGCGGCCAAGCGGCGGTCGCGCCCGCCGAGCGAGGCGGTGGGATCAAGGCACAGCACATGGGTGTCGCGGCCGGCCTGCGCCGCGTCGAGGTTCGTCACGCTCCACGCACCGCCGTCGACGTACTCGCGCTCGCCGATCGGCACCGGGGCGAAGACCCACGGGATCGCGCACGAGGCGCAGACCGCGTCGGCGACGCTCGCCACCGGCGCGCCCGGTGCCCCGAAGACGGTGCGGCGCCCGTTGCGGCGGTCGACCGCGCAGACCCGCAGCCGCCCGTCGAAGCGCGCGCCCCAGCGCGTGACGCGCGCGTGGAGATGGTCCAGTGGGCGGCCGTGACCGGCCGCCCGGCCGAGGATCGTCGCGCGCGCCAGCGCGCCGACCGGCGCGGTGGCGGTCATGGCGGCGCTGGTCAGCGGCTCGCTGACGGCCCAGCCGACACGCGCCGCGTCACGGACGAGGCCGCGCAGGCCGTTGGTGCCGCCGGCGTCGTCGGCCGACCCATCCGTGCTCCAGGCCGGCATGTCCTCGCCGGCGCCATCGGGCCGTGGTGACCGCCGGCCGGCCGCCAGCCGCGCGGCGACGATCGAGCCCGCCGACGTCCCGACATAGGCCTCGACGCGGCGAAAGTCCGCACCCGCAGCATCCTCGATCCCACCGAGCACACCATGCATCCATGCCTCACCGACGATGCCACCGCCGGCGAGCACGAGGACGTCGGGCCGCAAGAGTGCCGAAGGCGCCATGGGGGAGGAGGGTAGTCGCCGCCTTCGGCCCGGCGCGGCGGTGCTCCTAGTCGTGCTCGGCCAACCTGGCGCGCAGGCTGGTCCGACGCTCCTGAAGCTCGCGCTCGAGCTTGGCGATCTCCGCCCGCCGGCGCGCGAGCAGGTCGAGCTGGCGCTCGACGTGGCCGAGCGCCTGGTCGAGGATCTCGCGGCGGCGCTCCACGCCCGGGTTGCCGTGGTGCCACTCCTCGCGCAGCACGCCGCGCGCCTCCTCGACCTCGAGCAGCTCCTTGAGCTCGTCGAGGCTGACGCCGAGCAGCGCCTTGAGCCGCAGCGCCTCGCGCAGGCGCTCGACGTCGGCGTCGGCGTAGACGCGATGGCGCCCGGCCGCGCGCTCCTCGCCGCCGGTCAGCAGCCCGATCTCCTCGTAGTAGCGGATCGTGCGCGTGGTCGTGCCGACGAGCTTGGCGACCTCGCCGATGCGCAGCGCGCTTGCGGTCTGCGTGCTCATGCCGCCACCCGCAGCGCGTCGGCTTCGGCCTGCGCCTCACGCGTCGGGCGCAGCAGCGAGACGCCGGCGCCGAGGATCGCGGTGGCCGCCAGCACCCAGAGGGCGACGTGCATGTTGTGGATGAACGGCGCGAGCGCCGCATCCGACAGCCCGGAGCTGACGCCGGAGAAGATCGACAGCAGGACGTTGGTCGGCACGGCGGCGGTGACGATTGCCAGCACGAAGGCGATCGACAGGACCGAGCCGGTGTTCTGCAACATCATCCGCGTGCCGCCCGCGATGCCGCGCCGGTGCACGGGCACCGAGCCCATCATCGCGGCGGTGTTGGGCGAGTTGAACATGCCCGAGCCGAGGCCGTTGATCAGCAGCCACGTGGCCGCCAGCCAATAGGACGATCCCGTGCCCAGCGTGGTCATCCCGACCAGGCCGATCGCGCTGACGACCATCCCGATCGCCGCGAGCGCACGGGCGCCGTGGCGATCGGCGTAGGCGCCGGCCAGCGGCGAGGAGATCAGCATCCCCAGCGCGAGCGGCGCGAGCTTGACGCCCGCCAGGATCGGGTCGTCGCCCAGCGCGCCCTGGAAGTACAGGACGAAGACGAAGGTCAGGGCAAAGCGCGAGAGGCCGGCGAGGAACGCGGCGCCGGTGGCGGCGGCAAAGCCGCGGTCGGCGAAGAGCGTGAGGTCGAGCATCGGTGACGGCGCGCGGCGCTCGATGACCAGGAACGCGGGGAGCAGGACGACGGCGAGGGCGAGCGCGACGATCGTGTGCGCGTCGTTCCAGCTGACGATCCCGCCGCGCGAGATCCCATAGGTCAGGCCGGTGAGCCCCACGACGAAGGTGATGGTCCCGGGCCAGTCGAAGCGGTGGTCGACCTCGGGCCGCATTAGCTCGCGCAGCACGGTCGCCGCCCACAGCGATCCGGCGATGCCGAACGGCACGTTGAACCAGAAGACCCAGTGCCAGGAGATCTCGACCAGCGCACCGCCGAGCACCGGGCCGAGGACGAGGCCGACGCCCGCGACCATCACGTTGGTCCCCATCGCGACGCCCAACTGCTCACGCGGGAAGGCGTCGGTGACCAGCGCGCTGGCGTTGGCGAACAGCAGCGCGCCGCCGATGCCCTGCACGATCCGCCAGAGGATCAGGTCGGTGCCGCCGGTCGCGAAGCCCGCGCCCAGCGACGCGGCGGTGAAGACGACGAAGCCGGCGACGAAGGCGCGCTTGCGGCCGAACAGGTCGCTGAGGCGACCGAAGGTCAGCACCAGGACCGTCGAGGCGATCATGAACGCGAGGATCACCCAGACGAGCGTCAGCAGCCCGACGCCGAGGGCCTTCTCGAGATCGGGCAGCGCGATGACCAGCGTGCCGGAGTTGATGGTGGCCAGCAGCATCCCGAGGCTGGTGCAGCTCAGCGCCCACCACTTGTAGTGCTCGTGGTCGGCGTCGACGCCGAGGCGGCGCTTTCTGGGAGAGGAAGAGACCTGGGTGGACATCGCGTAGTTCGATGATACCCAAACTTCTACTTCACGTGAACGTCAACTAGCTCCCGCATCGAGGTGCGGCTCTCCGTACCCCGGGGACGGCCCGGGGGGATCCCTGATGCGACGGCCGAGGGCGGAGTCCAGGATCAGCGTCAGTTCCCCACCCCGTCTCCCCGAAGGACTCCCCCGTGATCGCCTCCGCTCGTCCCGCCGCCGCGCTGGACATCCTCCGCTCGCAGTTCACCGGCAACCTGCACGCTCCCGGCGACGCCGGCTACGACGACGCCCGCATGGCGTGGAACCTGGTCGCCGACCAGCGCCCGGTCCTCGTCGCCGAGCCGCGCACGGCCGACGACATCGCCGCCGTCGTGCGCTTCGCCCGTCAGGAGGGCCTGCGCGTCGCGCCGCAGGGCACCGGCCACAACGCCCAGGCCCGCGCCGGCGTCGACGCATCGATCCTGCTCAACACGCGCCTGATGCGCGGCGTCGAGATCGACTTCGAGCACCGCTGCGCCCGCGTCGAGGCCGGCGCGCTCTGCGCCGACCTGACCGCCCCGGCCTCCGAGCTCGGCCTCGCCGCGTTGGCGGGCTCCTCGCCCGACGTCGGCCTCGTCGGCTACACGCTCGGCGGCGGCATGGGCTGGCTGGCGCGCGCCTTCGGCTTGTGCTGCAACTCGGTCCTGTCCTTCGACGTCGTCACCGGCGACGGCGAGCAACTGCACGTCGACGCCGAGCACCACCCGGAGCTGTTCTGGGCGCTGCGCGGCGGCACGGGCAGCCCGGCGGTCATCACGCACATGGAGCTGCGGCTGATCGCCACGCCCGAGCTCTACGCCGGCGCGATGCTGTGGCCGTGGGAGCGGGCCTCCGAGGTGCTGCACGCCTGGCGCGCGTGGACGCAAGACGCGCCCGAGACGGCCACGACGTCGGCGCGCATCGTGCAGGTCCCGCCGCTGCCGGACGTCCCGGAGATGCTGCGCGGCCGCCAGTTCGTCGTGATCGACGGCGCCGTGCTCGGCTCCGACGCCTACGCCAACGAGGTGCTCGCCCCGCTGCGCGCGCTGGAGCCGGAGATCGACCTATTCGCCGCCGCGCCGCCCGTCGCGCTCAGCCACCTGCACATGGATCCCGAGCATCCGGTGCCGGGCATCGGTGACCACGCGCTGCTGCGCGACGTGACGTCGGAGCTCATCGACGCCATGGTCGAGGCGGCAGGCCACGGGTCGCGCTCGCCGCTGACCGTGGTGGAGCTGCGTCACCTCGGCGGCGCGCTGTCGCGGGCGACGGCCGGAGCGGGCGCCCGCTCCCGGATCGACGCGCCCTACGTCTACTTCGCCGTCGGCGTGCCGATGACGCCGGGGCTCGCCACGGCGATCCCGGCGACGCTGGCCCACCTGCGCGGCGTGCTCGCCCCGTTCAAGGCCGATGGCGCCTACCTCAACTTCGCCGAGGAGCCCACCGACGTCAGCACCGCGTTCGACGACGACACCTTCCGCGCGCTGCAGGCGGTCAAGGCCACCTACGACCCCAACAACATCATCCACGCCAATCACGAGGTTCAGCCGGCTTAAGCGACCAACCGCGTGTACAACCGATCCAGCACCGCCTGTGGGTCCCCGCACAGGCCGGTGTGGATCGGGGAGGGCTGGACGATGGTCGACGAGGCCGCGGTGAGCCAGCCGAAGCGCTCGGACTGCCCCATCGCGGCGATGGCTCCGCCGGCGGGATCGCCGGCGGCCACGCGGACCATGCCGTCGAGGTGGCGGCGATGGCGTCGACGTCGAGGTCGGGCGAGAGCCCTCGCAGCCGGGCCTCGTCGACCAGCACCCGCGCCGCGAGGAACTGGCGCCGGCGGCAGTAGACGACGACGCCGACGTTGAGCGCCTCGCCGCGCTCGACGCTCGGGACGACGCGCCAGATCGCGTACTGGAACGCGTCGTCAGGCGACGGCACGGCGGGCCTCCTCGGCCTCGGCGGCGAACGCGCGCGGGGCGCGCGAGGCGCTCGACGAGGTGGTCGACGTAGATCTCGCGCGCGCGAGCGCCGCGTCGCTCGCCGAGCCAGTCGTCGGGCACGGCGGCGACGATCCGCTCCAGCGTCGCGCGGTCCAGTCGCGGCGCCAGCCGCTCGTCGGCCTCGACGATCGAGCCCGCGAAGGGCAGCAGGACGTGGTCGGCGATCAGCGGGAAGGCGGCCGCCGCGGCGCCTTGCGGCCACGTCGGCGGCGTGGTGGCGGTAGAGCGCGGCACCGTGGTCGATCAGCCACAGCTCGCCGTGCCAGATCAACATGTTGGGGTTGCGCGGCGTGCGGTCGACGTTGGCGGTCAGCGCGTCCAGCCAGACGACCTCCGCGGCCAGCTCGGCCGTCACGCCGACCGGCGCCGCGGGCGAGAACGGCAGCGAGCCGGGCAGGAAGTCCAGCGCCGCGTTGCTGCCGCCGCTGGCCTGCACCAGCTCCTGGATCTCGGGGTCCGGCTCGGCAGCAGCGAGCAGCGGATCGACGTCGACGAGCACGATCTCCGGGACGCGCAGCCCGAGCGCGCGGGCGACCTCGCCGACGATCACCTCGGCGATCAGCGCCTTCAGGCCCTGGCCGGCGCCACGGAACTTGACGACGTACAGCCCGTCGTCGTCGGCCTCGACGAGGCCGGGCATCGAGCCGCCCTCGCGCAGCGGCGTGACGTAGCGCGTGGCGCGCACGGTGCGCAGCGCGGAGGTGGTCGGATCGGCCATCGAGCGCGGACGCTAACGATGTTGGCCGCTACGGTCCTGCGCACCCGTGTGGTTCAGCGCCGACAACATGGTCCTGACGGTGGCCCAGGCCGCGTGCGTCGCGCTGCCTGCCGCCGGCGTCCCGCGCGCGTTGCGGCGCTTTCGCGGCGGTGCCTGGGCGCTGGTCCTGCCGCTGTGCATCGTCGTCGTGATCGTGGCGATCAACGAGATCCCGCAGAGCGCCGACGTCCTGACCTGGGTCGCGCTGCTGCTGATCCCGCCCGGGTGCGCGCTCGCGCTCGGCTGGGCGATGCGCGGCGCCCGCTGGTGGCTGGCGCCGCTGGCGATCCCGCTGCTCGCGCTCGCCTGGGCCGACCAGGAGACGCGGATCGGCGAGCTGGCCACGATCCTGCTGATCGTCGGCTCGTGCGTCACGCTCGGGCGTCTGCTCGCCGGCGCCGCGCCGCTGATCCTGCTCAAGCTCGGCTTGCTCGCGATGGCGATCTCCGACGCGATCCTCGTCTTCGGCAACACGCTGCAGGCGCCCAACGCGGTGCTCGTGGCGGCTCAGCCCGGTGCGGGCCTGCCGCAGCTGCAGTCGGCGAGCTTTCACTACGCGGGCATGGGCTACGGCGACTTCTTCGCCGCCGCGGTGCTCGGCGGGCTCCTCGCCGCGCAGAGGCGTCCCCAGGTCGTGCCGATGCTCGCGCTGGTGATCGTCTCGCTGGCGTGGGACCAGCTCTTCTTGGTCGTCGACGTCCTGCCGGCCACGGTGCCGCCGGCCATCGTGCTGGTCGGCGTGGAGGTCTGGGCGCAGGCCCGGAAGCGCAGGGATCTACAGCAGTGCGCAGATGCGCGCGGCTGACAGCTCACCCTTGGGGATGAAGCCGTTGGCGCCGCTGCGGCCGACGAGCGGGCCGAACTCGCGTGGATCGCGGCTGGAGGTCAACACGACCTTCGGCGCCGCGTGATCGAGGCAGATGCGCGAGGCGACGTCGAAGCCGTCGAGGTCGGGCAGGTTGATGTCCAGCAACACCACGTCGGGTGACAGCTCCGACGTCGCGGCCAGGCCGCTGGCGCCGTCCTCGGCCTCGCCCACCACCTCGAAGCCCTCGTGCTCGAGCAGCAGGCGGGCGGCCGAGCGAAAGCTCGGGTGGTCGTCGACGATGAGGAGCTTCATGGGCACAGTTCAAGCGTGCCCATTGGCGAGCCTTTGCAACGTGGGGTTAACACCACACGTCCGCGAGGGTGTCCGATCGGCGTTCGGCGTGCTACCGCTCCCGTGCGGTCGATGGCAGCACGAGCGACCCGGGTGCGACATCGCGCGAGCGGTGTAACGGATGGGGGACCGGCGCAGACGCAGGGTCGTGCACGCTTTGATCATGACCACGACATGGTGATCCTGATGCTTCTCAGCGCGCTGATCGGCGCCGGAACGGCGCTGAGCCCGTGCGCGCTGCCGGTCCTGCCGGCGCTGCTGTCGGCGGGTGCGGCGGGCGGCCGGCGGCGGCCGCTGGCCATCGTCCTCGGGCCTGTCGCTGACGTTCTTGTTGTCGATCATCGGCGGCGGCGAGCTGCTGCGCCACCTCGGCCTCGGCGGCACGACGCTGCGCGACCTCGGGATCGCCGTGCTCGTGATCGCGGGCGTCGCGGCGATCGTCCCGAGCATCGCCCAGCGCCTTGAGCGCCCGCTGGCGGCGCTGAGCCGGCTCGGTCCGCGGCGCGCGGGCGACGGCTTCTGGTCGGGCCTGGTCGTCGGCGCCGCGCTGGGCTTCGTCTACGCGCCGTGCGCCGGCCCGGTCCTGGCCGCGGTCGTCTCGGTCTCGGCGGTGACGGGGAAGACGGTCGCCGTCGCGCTGGCCTACGTCGCGGGCTCGGCGCTCGTGCTGGGCGCGATCGCGCTGGGCGGTCGGCGGGTGCTGGAGCCGCTGCGTCGCGCCGGCCCGCTGCGCGTCCAGCGGGCGCTCGGCGCGGTGATGCTGGCGACCGCGCTGGCGTTCATCGTCGGCCTCGACACGCGCTTCGAGACCGCGCTGGCGCGCCACACGTCCTCGGCCACGCTGACCGGCGGGCTGGAGTCCTCGGGCGCGGTCAAGGATCGCCTGCGCGACCTGCGCGGTGCGCCGAAGTTCGACTCCGACAGCAAGCAGGCCAAGGCGCAGGTCGCGACCGCTCCGAAGTCCTCGCTGCCCGACCTCGGCGCCGCGCCGGACTTCACCGGCACCCAACGCTGGTTCAACTCGCGGCCGCTTGTCGCTCAAGGCGCTGCGCGGCCGCGTCGTGCTGATCGACTTCTGGACCTACACCTGCATCAACTGCCTGCGCACGCTGCCCTACCTGGAGGCCTGGGACAGGCGCTACCGCTCAGAGGGGCTGACGATCGTCGGCGTCCACGCGCCCGAGTTCGGCTTCGAGCACGACGCCGGCAACGTCCAGCGCGCGATCGCGAGCAACGACATCAAGTACCCGGTCGTCCAGGACAACGACCTCGCCACCTGGAACGCCTACGGCAACCAGTACTGGCCGGCCGAGTACCTGATCGACGCCGAGGGCCAGGTGCGCGAGACGCACTTCGGCGAGGGCGACTACGCCAAGACGGAGTCCGCGATCCGCTCGCTGCTGGCCGAGCGCGGCGCGAAGATCAGCGCAAGGCCCTGTCGCGCCCGAAGGGCGTCACGCCGGTCGGGCTGCAGACGACGCCGGAGACCTACATCGGCGCCGCGCGCGCCCAGGGCTTCGTCGGGACCGCCCCCAAGGCCGGGACCACCACCTACAAGTTGCCCGACAGCGCGCCGCCGCTCAACAGCTTCGCGCTCGGCGGCACGTGGAAGATCGGCGACGAGCCCGCGACCGCGCAGGCCGGCGCGACGCTCGCCGCGACCGTCCAGGCCCGCTTCGTCTACCTGGTGTTGAGCCCGCCGTCGCCCTCGCGGCCCGGCGCGGTCAACGTCAGCGTCGACGGCAAAGCGCCGCGGCGGATCACCGTCGACACGCAGCGGCTCTACACGCTCGCGTCGTTTGCGACCGGCGGGCGCCACGGGCTCAGGCTCACGTTCTCACCAGGCACCTCGGCCTACGCCTTCACGTTCGGATAATCGAACTCTCAGGCTCCCTTAAGGCCCGTCGGCGATGCTGCCGCGATGAAGGTCAAGCGCTATGTCCTGGTCTCCGCCGCTGTCCTCGCCGCCGGAGCCGGCGGAGGAGCGGCCATCGCGGCGTCGGGCGGTGACGACGATCGCCAGAAGACCGAGCAGTCGATCCTCTCCGACGCGGCCAAACGGCTGAACGTCACGCCGGACGCGCTGCGCTCGGCCCTCGGCGCGGCGGAGGACGGTCAGCTCGACCAGGCCGTCAAGGACGGCAAGCTCACCCAGGAGCAGGCCGACGCGATCAAGGCGCGCCGCGCGAAGGACGGCAGCGTCCTCGGCGGTCCCGGCGTCGGCGGCCCGCACGGCGGTCCGGGCGGTCCCGGCGGTCCCGGCGGTCCGGGCTTCGCTCCCGGCTTCGGCCGCGGCCTCGGCGGTCCCGGCCTGATGTTCAAGCTCGGCCCCGGCGGTGCGCTGGACGCCGCGGCGACGGCGCTGGGGCTCAAGCGCGACGACCTCGTCGCCAAGCTGCGCGACGGCAAGTCGATCGCCGACGTCGCCAAGGACCAGGGCAAGAGCCTCGACGACGTCAAGAAGGCCATCACCGACGGCGTCACCAAGGAGCTCGACCAGGCCGTGACCGACAAGAAGCTCACGAGCGACCAGCGCGACAAGGTCCTCAAGGAGCTCGCCGACCACCTCGACGACCTCGTCACCAAGACGCCGCCCAAGGGCGTTCCGCGCTTCGACCGGCAGGGCCACGCGGCCGGCGCGCCGCGTCACTGGCGGTAGGCTCGCAGTTCGCCATCACACTTCGCAGGAGGCTCCCGGGCGTTTCCCAGGAATCTCTGAGGAAGTGCGTCGACACTGAAGCGCGTGATGACCACCGCCACGCCAGAGAGCCACCGCGTCCTCGTCGTCGACGACGAGCCCAACATCGCCGACGTCATCTCGATGGCCCTGCGCTTCCAGGGCTTCACGGTCGAGTCCGCCGGCGACGGCCGCAGCGCGCTGGAGGCGGTCGCGTCGTTCAAGCCCGACCTGCTGGTGCTCGACGTGATGCTCCCCGACATGGAGGGCTTCGAGATCGCGCGGCGCCTCAACGCCGAGCGCGTCCAGGTCCCGATCATCTTCCTGACCGCCCGCGACGCGACCGAGGACAAGGTGCGCGGCCTGACGATGGGCGGCGACGACTACGTCACCAAGCCGTTCAGCCTCGAGGAGCTGGTCGCGCGGATCCGCACGATCCTGCGCCGCTCCGGCCTCGCGCAGCCCGAGACGAGCCGCCTGGTCTTCGAGGACCTCGAGCTCGACGAGGACACGCGCGAGGTCACCCGCGACGGCGAGCTGATCGAGCTGACCGCCACCGAGTACCGGCTGCTGCGCTACCTGATGCTCAACCCGCGCCGCGTGCTGACGCGCGCGCAGATCCTCGACCAGGTCTGGGACTACGACTTCGGCGGCGACGCCCGCGTGCTCGAGACCTACATCTCGTACCTGCGCAAGAAGATCGACCGCCACGGGTCGCCGCTGATCCACACGGCGCGCGGCGTCGGCTACGCGCTGCGGGCCCCGAGGGCCTAGCGCGGTGTCCCTGCGAACCCGCCTCGTCGCAGGGCTCCTCGTGCTTGGCCGCGGTCGGCCTCGTGCTGCTCGCCGGCGTCACCTACGTCGAGCAGCGCCACTTCCTCTTTGACCGCGTCGACCAGCAGGCCAAGGCCGCGACCACGCGTGGCGCGGAACCGCCGCGGGGCCTCGGCCTCGGCCTCGGGCCGGGCGGCGGCGGTGGCTACGGCCCGCCCGTCGGTCGCCCCGGGCCGGACGGCGACGATCACGCACCGGCGGGGCCGGCGGGCGGGACGTGGACGTTCACGCAGAACGCGGCCGGCACGACCGCCGACGAGAGCTGCCTCTCGACCTGCTATTCGACCACCGCGCCGACGCTGCCCACAAAGCTGGCGCCCGGCTCGCTCACGACGATCAAGGCCTCCAATACGGGCACGCGCTACCGCGTGGCGACGTCGGCCCGTGCGAGCGACGGTCGCCTGCGCGGTCGCGGCGGTCCCGCTGACCGACGCCGACGCGACGCTGCACCGCCTGCTGCGCATCGAGGCGATGGTCATCGCCGGGATCCTGCTCGCGCTCGGCGCGCTGGCCTGGTGGCTGGTCCGGATCGGGTTGCGCCCGCTGGAGCGCATCGGCGTCACCGCGGGCTCGATCGCGGCCGGCGACCTCTCGCGGCGCGTCGACCCGGCCGAGCCGCGCACCGAGGTCGGCCGCCTCGGTTTGGCCCTGAATCGGATGTTCGAGCGGTTGGAGGAGGCGTTCGCCAAGCAACGCGCCTCGGAGGATCGACTGCGCACGCTTCATCGCCGACGCCTCGCACGAGCTGCGCACGCCGCTGGCCTCGATCCGCGGTTACGCGGAGCTGTTTCGGATCGGTGCGGCGCGCGACCCGGCCGACACCGAGAAGGCGATGCGTCGGATCGAGTCCGAGGCCGCGCGGATGGGCGTGCTGGTCGAGGACCTGCTGACGCTCGCGCGCCTGGACGAGGTCCGCGACCAGATCCGCGAGGACGTCGACCTCTCGCGGCTGGCCGGCGACGCCGTCGACGACGCGCGCGCGACCGCGCCCGACCGCGAGATCGACCTGTCGGCCAGCGGCCACGTGACCGTCCCGGGCGATCCCCACCAACTCCGTCAGGTCTTCGCCAACCTGCTGCGCAACGCGCTGGTCCACACGCCGCCGGGCACGCCGATCGAGGTCGACGTGCGCGACGACGGCGCCGGCGGCGTGCTGGAGGTCCGCGACCACGGGCCGGGCCTGCCCAGCGACGAGAACGACGAGCTCTTCGAGCGCTTCTGGCGCGCCGAGTCCGGCCGCGAGCGCGGCAAGGCGGGGGCGGGCCTCGGCCTGGCGATCGTCGCGGGCATCGTGGCCGCCCACCACGGCGAGGTGCACGCCGAGAACGCCGCGGGTGGTGGCGCGCGCTTCACCGTGCGCCTGCCGACGGGCCTGGCGCCGGCACCCGCCCCGGGCGATCGAGGGACGACTGATGGTCCGTCACGGACCATCAGTCGTCCCTCGACGCCGGGCCGTGGGTCAGACGGTGGTGGTGAGGGCGGGCTCGGGCGTGGTGGGGACGTCCGCGCCGCCGAGGTCGGTCGCTAGCTGCGCGAGGCGCTCGACGGCGGCGTGCAGGTCGTCGGGTGGCAGCGTGAAGGGCAGGCGGATGTGGTGCTCGAAGGTGCCGTCGACCGAGAAGGCCGGGCCGGGCGTGATCGCGATGCCCTCGCGAGCGGCCGCGGCGGCCAGCCGGGTCGCGTCGGGCGTGGGGAGGCGAGCCCACGTGCTGATGCCGCCGTGAGGGCGGCGGACCGTCCAGCCGGGCGCGTGCTCGGCGAGCGCGGCGAAGAGCGCGTCGCGACGGGGCCGGAGCAGCGCGCGGCGCGAGGCCAGGACCGCGTCCCAGTCGCGCAGCAGCTCGACCGCGACAAGCTGGTCGAGGACCGGGCCCGCCATGTCGACGTTGGCGCGCAGCGCCGCGAGCTCGCGGACCATCCGCGCGGTCGCCCGGATCCAGCCGATCCGCAGGCCGCCCCAGGCCGCCTTGCTCGTCGTCCCGATCGTCACGACCGTGGACCCGGTGCCCGCCCGTCCGCCGGCGGCGGCGCCCAACGGCGGCGGCAGGGCCGGCCCGTCGAGGCGCAGCTCGGTGCAGGTCTCGTCGGCGACCAGCACGGTGCCGGCCCGCGCGCAGGTCAGCGCCAGCGCCGCACGCTCGGCCGCGCGCATGGTCAGGCCGGTCGGGTTGTGGAAGTCCGGGACGGTGACCGCCAGCCGTGGGGCGGCGGCGCGGGCCGCGTCCGCCCAGGCGTCGGCGTCCCAGCCCGTCGCGGTCAGCGGGACCGGCACCGCGCGCGCCCGTGCGCCACGGATCGCCGCCAGCGTCCGCGGATAGGCGGGGGCGTCGACGAGCACCCGGTCGCCCGGGCCGACCAACAACCCCAACACGAGATGGAGGGCATGTTGCGCTCCGGCGGTGACGAGCACCTCGTCGGCGTTGGTCGCCAGCCCGCGCGCCGACAGGCGTGTGGCGATCGCCGCACGCAGCTCACCGAGGCCCGCGGTCGCGTAGCCGTGGCCGGCGAGGTGGCGGGGGAGGGCCTGTACCGCGCGCGCGACGGCGTCGGTCAGGAGCGGATCGGGCGCCGGCAGCGCCGCGATCGTCAGATCGAGCGCACGCTCGGCGCTGCCCCCGTCGGGCACCGGCAGCGCGGGTGCGGCGGTCGATCCCGCGGGCAGCGTCAGCCAACTGCCGGCGCCGCGCGCGCTGACCAGGAAGCCGTCCTCGCGCAGCCGGTCATAGGCCCGCGACACCGAGCCGCGGCTCACGCCCAACTGCGTTGACAACGCCCGCTCGCTCGGGATCCGCGTCCGCGCCGCCAGGCGGCCGTCGACCACCACGCCGCGCAGCGCCTCGGCCAACGCGCCGGCCGCCTCACCGGGGCGGCGCCAGCCGTCGCCGAGCAACGCCGCCAGCGCCGGGGCGGTCACCGACGTCGCCATAGGTCCACGATCGCTCGATTGGCTCTACCCATACAGATCCACTTAGGCCAGCATGGCACCGTGCCCTGGACCGCGCAACCCCGCCTCGCCCGTCGCCTCGTCCAGCTCTACGCCGGCCTCGTGCTCTACGGCTTCAGCGCGTCGCTGATCCTGCTCTCCGGCCTGGGCAACGTCCCGTGGGACGTCCTGCATCAGGGCCTCGCGAACCTGACCGGGATCGGGACCGGCATCTGGGTCTGCCTGATCGGCGCGCTGCTGCTGCTCTTCTGGATCCCGCTGCGTCAGCGGCCCGGCCTCGGCACCGTGAGCAACGTGGTGGTCTTGGGTCTCGTCCTGCAGGCGATGGTCGACGCCTTCGCGCCGGCGCACGGCCTCGCGGCCCGCACAGCCTTGCTGAGCATCGGCGTGCTGCTCAACGGCGTCGCCACCGGCCTCTACATCGGCGCGCGCTTCGGCCCGGGACCGCGCGACGGGTTGATGACCGGCCTCGCCGCCCGCGGCCACTCGCTGCGCGCGGTGCGGACGGCGATCGAGCTCACCGTCCTGGGCCTCGGCGTGGCGCTCGGCGGCACCGCCGGCATCGGGACCGTCGCCTACGCCTTGGCGATCGGTCCGCTGGTCAAGCTCTTCGTGCCGCTGCTGGCGGTGCCGTTGGAGCCCGTCGTTCAGCGCGAGCCGAGGTGGCGCAGGAACGGCGCGGGATCCAGCCCGCGGCCGGTCGCCGACTCGACGATCGGCTCGGTGTCCAGCCGCCGGCCGTGGCGGTGGACCTTGTCGCCCAGCCACGCCGCGATCGCCTCCACGTCGCCCGCGGCCAGCGCATCGTCCTGCGCGCCGAGCTCGGACTCCAGCGTCTCCCACAGCTGCGCGGCGATCAGGCAGCCCAGCGCGTAGCTGGGGAAGTAGCCGAACGCGCCCGAGGACCAGTGGACGTCCTGTAGGACGCCGTCGGCATCGCTGGGCACGGTGATGCCGAGCAGCCGCTGCATCCCGTCGTTCCACGCGCCGGGCAGGTCGGCGACCGCGAGCGTGCCCTCGACCAGCGCACGCTCCAACTCGAAGCGCAGGACGATGTGCAAGGGGTAGGTCGTCTCGTCGGCCGAGACGCGGATCAGCGACGGGCGCACCGCGGTCAGCGTCGCGTGCACGGCGGTCGCGTCGGTCGCGAAGCCGGCGGCGGTCAGCTCCTGGGCGAGCACGCCGGCGAAGGCGGGGTGGCGGCCGACATGGTTCTCCCACAACTTGCTCTGGGACTCGTGGATCGACATCGACGTCCCGTCGCCGAGGCTCGTCCGCGCCAGCTCGGGCGCGATCTGGCGGTCATAGAGCGCGTGGCCGAACTCGTGCATCGCCGCCAGCAGCGATTCCAGCTGACCGTCCTCGTAGCGCGTGGTGATGCGGCTGTCGCGTTGACCGATGTTGGTGGAGAACGGGTGGCTGGAGACGTCGAGGCGCCAGCTGTCGTCGGTGACGCCGAAGCGCCGCAGGACGCCCGCCACCGCCTGCTCTTGGGCGGCGACCGGGGGCTCCAGCGGCGGCCGTTGCGGGCGCGCCGACAGCTCGGCGACCAGCGGCGGCAGCGCGGTGCCCAGCGCACCGAAGACCTCCTGGATGCGCTGCGCGGTCAACCCGTGGTCGTAGTCGGCCAGCAGGGCGTCATAGGGTCCGGCGTGGCCGTCGAAGCAGTCGGCGTAGGCGCGCGCGAGCTCGACGTTGCGCTCCAGCGCCGGGGCGAACATGGCGTAGTCGTCGGCCGCGCGCGCCTTCTCCCAGATGTCCTGGCCGGCCGCCGACGCTTGGGCCAGCTCGGCGGCGAGGTCGCCCGGGACGCGCTTCTGGCGGTCGTAGTCGCGGCGGGCGAGCCGGACGAGATCGCGATCGAGGTCGTCGAGCCCGGCGCTCGCCGCGTCCAGGGCGTCGAGCCACTCGCCGACCTCGTCGGCGGTTGCGCGCTCGTGGTGCAGGCGCGAGAGCGTCGCGGACTGGTTGGCGCGGTCGGCGCTGCCGTCCGGCGGCATCATCGTGCGCTGGTCCCAGAACGCGAGGTGGCCGAGCAGCTCGAGGTCGGCCAGCTCGGCGAGTCGGGCACGGAGGGCGTCGAGGGCGGCGGGCATGGCCGACAGCCTATGGCGTGAGCGGCAGCTGGGAGATCCCTGGGGAACCGACACTTATGCGCGCTTAGGGGGCCCTTGATGCTGAGGCAAGCGAACCGTCCCACAGTGTTGTCCATGACCCCCTCCTCAAAGCTTGCCGCCCTCGGCGCCTGCGCCCTGATCGCGGGCGCCGGCGGCGCGGGCGTCGCCGCGGTCGTCGTCGACGGCCATGGCGGTTCCTCGGCGGCCACGACCGCCGCCGCCTCTGACCGCGGGACCGTGCGCCCCGTCGCGCAGACCACCGACTCCACCGCCAAGAGCGTCTACGACGATGCCAAGGACGCGGTGGCCTACATCAGCGCCCAGACCGCCCAGGGCACCGCCACCGGCTCGGGCTTCGTCGTCTCCGACGACGGCAAGATCATCACCAACGAGCATGTTGTCGACGGCGCCACCGCGGTGACCGTCAAGCTCGGCACCAGCGGCAAGGAGCAGACCGCCCAGGTCATCGGCGCCGACGCCTCCAAGGACCTCGCGCTGCTCAAGGTCGACCCCGGCTCGACCAAGCTGCACGCGCTCTCCTTCGGCGACTCCTCCAGCTTGCAGGTCGGCGACAACGTGTACGCCATCGGCAACCCCTATGGGTTGGACCACACGCTGACCAGCGGCATCGTCTCGGCGCTCGATCGCGACATCCAGGCGCCCAGCGGCGCCACGATCCCCGGCGCGATCCAGACCGACGCCGCGCTGAACCCCGGCAACTCGGGCGGCCCGCTGCTCGACGCCGACGGCAAGGTCGTCGGCGTCAACTCGCAGATCGCCTCGGCCGGCGCGTCGGCCTCGGGCGAGTCGGGCAACGTCGGCATCGGCTTCGCGATCCCGTCCAAGCTGGTGCAGGCCTTCGCCGAGCACCCCACGAGCACGCCGGCCGAGAGCGGGCAGCAGCCCGATCAGCAGAGCCAGGTCGATCCCTACGGCGACCAGCAGGCCGACCCCTACGGCAGCCAGGGCCAGGACGCCCCTGAACTCGTCCTCCCCGGTGGCTACTAGGTCGTAGCCGGACTACGGCGCGGCGTGCATCGGGATACCGAGCCGCCGCGCCACCGCCGGCACCAGCGTGCCCTGGCCGAGCACGGAGATCAACACCACCACGAACACGATCCCGTAGATGCGGTCCGCCTCGTCGACGGCCTGCAGCACGCCGAAGGCTGCGAGCAGGATCGGGACCGCGCCCTTCAGGCCGCTCCAGGCGATGAACGCCTTCTCGTTGGCGCCCAGGTCGGCTCGGGCCAGCGTCGCGGCGATGACGACCGGGCGCACGATCAGGCCGAGCACGACGGCGATCGCCACGCCCTCCAGCCAGTCACGGGTGCTCAGCAGGTCGAGGTGGATGGTCAGGCCGAGCGCCACGAAGACCACCAACTCGGCCACCGTCGCCAGCGAGGCGCCGAAGCGCACGATCTCGCGGTGATGGGCGACCTCGACGTCGCTCGAGCCGCAGGCCGAGGACGAACACGGCCAGGAAGCCCGAGCCGTGGGCGACCGACGTGGCGCCGTAGAGCGTCGCGGCCGCGGTCAGCGCGAAGATCGCGTGCATGGCCTCGCCGGGCAGGCGGACCCGACGCAGCAACGGGATCACCACCGCCGCGCCCACCAGGCCCAGCGCCGCGCCGACGACCATCTCGACGCCGAACTCGCGCACGATCACCCACGCGGTCGCGTCATCGTGGGTGGCGAGCTCGATCATCCCGATCATCAGCGCGATCCCGGCCGGGTCGTTGACGCCCGCTTCGCCCTCCAGGATCGTCCCCGAGCGGCCCTCGATCTCGCGTCCGCCGAGCACCGAGAACATCACCGCCGGATCGGTCGGCGCCAGCGCGGCGCCGATCAGCCCCGCCGTCGTCCAGCTCATGCCGAGCACGGCGTGGGTGAACAGCGCGACGAGCCCGGCGGTGGCAAAGGTCCCGAGCAGCCCGACCGACAGCACCGGGCCCGCCGACCCCCGCAGACGCCGCCAGCCGATGTCCATCCCGCCGTTGAACAGGATCACGATCAGCGCGACGACCGCGATCCGCTCGACGGTCTTGATCGGCACGTCGTCGTAGAGCGAGGGCCACAGATCCGAGGCGATCGCCGCGGCGACCAAGAAGATCGCCGGCGCCGGGATCGGGACGTGATCGGTGATCCGCGTCGCGAGGATCGCCAGCGAGCAGCCGCCGGCGACGAGCAGGACGATGGTGGCGAAGTCGGCGATCTCGGTCATGCGCCCTCGTCCCAGTACCAGTCGTCGAACGCCCAGCGCTCCGCGGCACGCAGCCGCTTGCGCGCGCGGGAGAACAGCGCGAGCTCCTCGTCGGTGCGCGCGGTACCCGGCGCGGCGCTGCGACAGGCGATGCCGGGTTCGCCCTCCTCGTGGGCCGCTTGCCCGATCGGCCGGCAGATCGCGTGGGGGATCGTCGCCCCCGCGGCGTCCTTCGGGTACGTGGCGGGAAGGCCGGCCGAGGCACAGCCCGCGTCGGTGATCACGTCGACGTAGCGCTCCTGGGCGAGATCCACCGCGACCAGCACGAACGCCTCGGCGGGGTCGAGGTCCTCGGGTCCGTAGGGCTGGTCGGCGAGCAGCCGGTCGACGTTGCGCCGCGCCGTCTGACGGTCGCGGTTGAGATGCAGCACGGCGAACGAGCGCGGTGGGTTCCAGCGCCCGCCGCGCTCGCGCGCGTGCTCGGGGTCGAGTGGGTCGCTCCAGCCTGGGTCGGCGACGCGGAGGTAGCGGCCGCCGCGCGCGACGTGGCGCCGCCTCACGCGGTCTGCGCAGGATCGAACGAGGCGCGGACGAGCGCCAGCAGCTCGTCATGACGGTCGGCCGTGATCATCTCGAGCATGGTGAGACCGCCGTAGGCGGCGGCGGGGCGGCGTGCGATGCCGGGGATGCGCTCGACCTTGAGCTTGCGGGCCAGGAAGTCGGCCAGCGAGGCGACCGTCGTGACCTTCGCCACGCGCGAGGACGGGATGCCCGCGGTGCGCCATTGCGAGATCGCCTGGCGCCGCACGCCGAAGAGCGCGCCGAGCTCGGTCTCGCTCAGGTCGAAGGTCTGCGCGGCCGTGTCGAGCGGGGTCGTGGGCGACGCGATCTCCTGGCGGACGGCGGCGAGGAACGACAGCATCGCGGTGTCGTCGACGTCCCAGTGGGCGGTGCCCGCGTGGGTCGGGATGGTGAGGATGTCAGCGTCGGGCAGGGTCGCGCGGACGCGGGCAACCACGTCCAGCGCGAGCCCGTTGGCGGGACCATAGGCACCGACCCACTTCGAGAAGACGGCGCCGGCCGCGCCCTCGTCGAGCGCGGCGAGCGGCGCGCGGGCAGGGCGCCCCTCGACGTCGGCGACCACGAGGTGGCCCTCGGCGTCCTTCATCACGATGTCGGGCCGCGCCGCGTGCGTCGCGGCCAGGACGTCGGCCGTGAGCTCGCGATAGCGGCGGACGTAGTCGCGTACGGCGGGGCGGCTGCCCTGCAGCGCTCGCCGCGCGGCGCCGGCCAGCTGCCGCACGTCCACGTCGGGGACGAGGCGCTCGATCGCGGAGAGCACGTCATCGACGTCCGCGGCGTGGAGCGCGGTTTCCGTCGCGTGGGCCTGGTCCTGGGCAAGCGTGGCCATGGCCATCACAATACTGCAAGGCAAACGCAATCGCAAGCTATCCGCAAGCTTATGAGATCGCCTGCGTCGCGGCCTGCCACCGCGGCGATAACCTGGGCCGTTGATGCTGACCGCGACCGACCGCAGCACCGCGCCCGTCCGGCGCGTCCGGATCCTGACCGCCGGGGGCACCATCGCCATGATGGGCGAAGGGGGCGCCACGCCGGAGCTGGATGCCGAGGCGCTGGTCGCCAGCGTCCCGGGCCTGCAGGTGTTCCCGGACCTCGAGGCGATCACGGTCCTCAACAAGCCCAGCGCGCACCTGACGCTCGACGACCAGCTGCGCATCTGCCGCGCCGCGCGCGACGCCGCCCGGCGCGGGCATCGGCGTCGTCGTCACCCACGGCACCGACGTCGCTGGAGGAGACCGCGATGCTCTGCGACGTCCTGCACGACGCCGACGCGCCGATCGTCTTCACCGGCGCGATCCGTCCGGCCAGCGCCGCCGGCGCCGACGGCCCGGCCAACCTCGTCGACGCCGTCAGCGTCGCGGCCAGCGCGCCTGCCGCCGGGATGGGCGTCCTGGTCGTCTTCGGCGGCGAGATCCACCACGCGCGCTGCGCGCGCAAGACCGACACGACGTCGCTGGTCGCGTTCTCCTCGCCCGCAGACCGGGCCGCTGGGCCGCGTCACCGAGGGCCATCCGACGATCTGGTCGCGGATCCCGCGCAACCCGCCGCTGGACCCGCCGTCGCTGGAGCAAGCGCGTGCTCATCGTGCCGTCCGTCGTCCGGTGACGACGGCACGCTCGCGCGCGCCGCGCTGGGCACCGAGCCCGACGGCATCGTCCTCGGCACGCTCGGCGCCGGCCACCTGACGCCCGCGCTGCTGGAGATCTGGGCCGAGGCCGCCGCGCGAGATCCCGATCGTCGCCTACTGCCGCCCCGAGCGCGGCGTCGTGCTCAACGCGACCTACGGCTACGCCGGGTCCGAGCGCGACCTGCGCGGCACGCAAGATCATCCCGGCCGGCTTCCTGTCGCCGCAGGCGATCCGGATGAAGCTGCTGGCGTGCCTGTCGGCGGGGCTGGACGTCGAGGAGACGCGCTGGGCCTTCTCGCAGGACGACGGCTGAGCCTCGCGCGGGGCTAGGGTGCCCACCATGCGCGCCCTCCAGATCACCGAGCTGACCGGACCCGACACGGCGTTGAAGATCGTCGACGTCCCGGAGCCCGAGCCGTCGCACTTCATGACGCCGGGCAGCGGCGTCGTCGTCGATGTCGAGGTGGCCGGGGTCTCGTTCCCCGAGGTGCTGCAGACCCGCGGCGAGTACCAGGTCAAGCCGCCGCTGCCGTTCGTCCCCGGCAGCGAGGTCGGCGGCATCGTGCGCAGCGCGCCCGAGGGCGCTGCGGTGCAAGCGGGCGATCGCGTCGCGGCGTTCTGCATGCTCGGCGGCTTCGCCGAGGTCGCCGTCGCGCCCGAGTTCATGACCTTCAAGCTGCCCGACGCGCTGGACTTCGCCCAGGGCGCGGCGTTGATCCTCAACTACCACACGGCCTACTTCGCGCTGAAGCTCCGCGGCCGGCTGGCCGAGGGCGAGACCGTGCTCGTGCACGGCGCGGCGGGCGGCGTCGGCACGGCGGCGCTGCAGGTCGCCAAGGGCCTGGGCGCCAAGACGATCGCGGTCGTCTCCAGCGACGAGAAGGAGGCGGTCGCGCGCGAGGCGGGCGCCGACGAGGTCGTGCGCTCCGACCGGTCGCTGGAAGGACGAGGTCCAAGGAGCTGTCGGGCGGCGGCGTCGACCTCGTCCTCGACCCGGTCGGCGGCGATCGCTTCACCGACTCGCTGCGGTCGCTGCGCGAGGGCGGCCGGATCGTCGTCGTCGGCTTCACCGGCGGCTCGATCCCCGAGGTGAAGGTCAACCGGCTGCTGCTGAACAACACTCGAGGTCGTCGGCGCGGGCTGGGGCGCCTACATCATGTCCAAGCCCGACGTGACCCGCGCGATCGGCGCGGCGCTCGACGAGCTGATCGCCGCCGGCTTCGTGCGGCCGATCGTCGGCGCGGCGCTTCCCGCTGGACCGGGCCGCCGATGCGCTGAAGCTCATCGACGGCCGCGGTGCGACGGGCAAGGTCGTGCTCGACGTGCGGTCGGGGTCTTAGACCTCGACGAGGACGGGCGGCCTCGGCGGGCGTCTGCTCGCCGGCGGGCGTGGCCGGCGCCTGCGCCTTGTGGCGCGGGAGCATCAGCGCCGGGATGATGGCGAGCGCGATGATGCCCGCCGCCCACCAGAACGTGTGGCCGAAGGCGTCGGCGATCGCCGGCGCGATCTGCGCCCGCTCGGCCGCCGGCACCGACTGGGCGGCGGCGAGCCCGCCGCCGTCGGCGGCCGGGATGGCGCTGGTGAGCTGGTGGGTCAGCACGACCGACAGCAGGGCGGTGCCGATCGAGCCGCCGACGCGCTGGATGATGTTCAGCGCGGTCGTCGCGCGTGCGAGCTGCTGGCGCTGCAGCGTCTGGTAGGCGGCGCTCATCGCCGGCATCATCGTCGCGCCCATGCCCAACCCCATCAGGAACTGGCAGCCGCCCAAGAACCAGAACGACGTGTCGGCCCCGACCTGGGTGAAGCCGACCATGGCCGCGAAGAGCAGCGTCGAGCCCGCCGAGGACGATCCTGCCCGGCGCCGGTCTCGTCGGTCAGCTTGCCGGCGATCGGCATCATGATCGCCGCGCCGACGCCCTGGGGCGCGAGCAGCAGGCCGGCGTCGAGCGCCGACTGGCCGCGGACCACCTGGTAGTAGAGCGGCATCATGAACATCGCGCCGAACATCGCGGCGCGCGAACGAGAACGTCGTCGCCGAGGCGGCGCTCATCGTCCGGTCCTTGAACAGCTGCACGTCGATCAGCGGCCAGGCGTGGCGCAGCGGCGTGGACGATGAACGCGCCGATCAGCAGCGACGCCGACGAGCATCGGCAGCCACGCCTTCGTGGCGCCGAGGCCGCCGCGAGGACGACGTCTCGGCCAGGCCGTAGACGAACGCCGCCAGGCCGGGCGAGAGCAGCAGCAGGCCGAGCCAGTCCAGGCGCTGGTGGCGCGGCCGGCTCGTCGCGCGGCAGGAGCCTGGCGGCGGCGGCCAGCGCGACCGCGCCGATCGGCAGGTTGACGTAGAAGATCCAGCGCCACGAGACGTCGTCGACCAGCCAGCCGCCGAGGACCGGGCCGATGATCGGGCCCATCAGCATCGGGACGCCGACGATCGCCCATCACGCGACCCATGCGCTGCGGGCCCGGCGGCCTGGGACGAGGATCGTCATGCCCGCGGGCATGATCATGCCGCCGCCGAGGCCCTGCAGGACGCGGAAGACGATCAGCGACTCGGCCGACCACGCCATGCCCGACAGCGCCGAGCCGGCGAGGAAGAGGCCGATCGAGATCATGTACAGGCGCTTGGTGCCGAAGCGGTCCGCCGCCCAGCCGGTGAGCGGGATCACGGTGGCCAGCGCGAGCATGTAGCCCGTCGAGACCCACTGGATCGTGGCCAAGCGACGTGTTGAAGTCCTTGCGACAAGCGTGTTGATCGCGACGTTGACGATCGTCGTGTCGAGGATCGACATGAACGTGCCGAGCACGACGACGGCCGAGATGCTGATGAGCGCGCGGTCGAAGACCTTCTCGCGCGGGGTGGCTGCGGGTTGCGGGGAGGTGGAGGTCATGCGGGTTCCTCGGCGCGTGGGGACGCGCAGTCGGGGCTGGCGGGGTGTTGGAGGAGGAGCGGGGTCAGGGCGGTGCTGAGGGCCGCGCGTTGCTCGGGGTCGAGACCCTCGACGACGCGCGTCAGGCCCTTCAGGCGCGCGGCGGTGATGCGGGCGACGGCGTCAGACCCCACGGCGGTGAGCGCCAGGCGCTTGACGCGCCGGTCGCTCTCGTCGTCGCGCCGGGAGACGAGGCCCGGCGCGGACCATGGCGTCGACCGCGCGGCCGGCGGCCGCGGGGGAGAGGCCGACGAACTGCGCGACCTCCGACGGCGTGAGCTCGCGCCCGCTGCCGTCGAGGATGTGCAGGATCTTGAGCTGGGTCATCGACAGCTCGAGCTCTTCGACGATCTCGAAGACCTCGGCCTGTGACGGTCCGCATCGTGGCGGCCAGGAACCGTGCGATCTCGTCGGCCAGCTGCTCTGCGGTGACACCCGTCGTGTGCATCGGCGGAAATAGTAACGCAGACGCAAAGATCGCGCGGACGGCTGTCATTGCGCAGACGTCAGATAGTTCCGTTCGCATAGGCTGCCGCGCATGCCCACCCTGGATCGCGACGGCGATGTCTACGTGCTGAACCTCGGCGACGACGAGAACCGCTTCAACCCCGACTGGGTCGGCGCGGTCTCCGCGTTGCTCGACGAGGTCGCCGCGGCGCCGGAGCCGCGCGCGCTGGTCACGACCGCCACGGGCAAGATCTGGTCCAACGGCCTCGACCTCGAGTGGATGGGCGCGAACACCGGCGAGGTGCCGGCGTTCGTCCCGCTCGTCCATGCGCTCTTCGGCCAGATGCTCGGGCTGCCGGTGCCGACGGTCGCGGCGATCCAAGGTCATTGCTTTGCCGCGGGCGCGATGTTCGCGGTCGCTCATGACTTCCGGGTCATGCGCGCCGACCGGGGCTACTTCTGCCTGCCCGAGGTCGACATCCACATCCCGTTCACGCCCCCGATGGCGGCGCTGATCCAGGCGCGGCTGTCGAAGGCCACGGCGCACGAGGCGATGACGACGGGGCGACGCTACGGCGGCGCCGACGCGGCGGCCGCGGGGATCGTCGATGCCGCGGTCTCCGAGGATCGCGTGGTCGCCGAGGCCGTTGAGCGCGCGGGCGCGCTGGCGGCCAAGCACGGGCCGACGCTCGGTGCGATCAAGGCGGGGATGTACGGCGAGACGCTGGCGCTGTTGGGCGACCTCACGCCGATCGCGTTTGGCTGACGATGGACTGAGCGCGCTGCGCGCGTCGCTGGCCGAGCGGCTGAGCGCGCTGCGGGAGGTGCCGGTCGGCGAGCTGTCGCCGGCGCTGTTGGACGCGGTGGTCCAGCGGTTCGACGTGTCGTCCGAGGAGCTGGTGCTGGTCGCTTCCGCGTGACTGGGAGGCGCTGCGCCACGAGGAGGGCGGTGCGGGGCGCCCCGTTCCCTATTGGGCGCGGCCGTGGCCGAGCGGGCTGGCGCTGGCGGCGACGCTGGTCGACGAGCCGGTGGCCGCCGATGCGCGGGTGCTCGAGCTCGGCTGCGGGCTGGGGGCGCCGAGCGTGGTGGCGGCGCGGTCGGGTGCGGCCGTCCTGGCCACCGACGGCGCGGCCGACGCGGTCGCCTTCGCCGCCCACGCGCTGGCGCTCAACGAGGTGGTCGCCGACGTGGCCGTCGTGGACTGGGCGGCGCACGGCGAGGCGCTCGTGGATCTCGGGCCCTTCGACGTGGTCCTGGCCGCCGACGTGTTGTACACGCGCGCCAACGTCGAGACCGCGCTGCGCCTCTGGCCGCGGCTGCTGGCCGACGACGGCGTGCTGCGCCTCGCCGATCCGCAGCGCGCCGGCACGCGCGACTTCCTCGCCGCCGCGCGGGGGACGTTCAGCGTGGTGTCGCAACGGCAGGACGAGGGCGTCGCGCTGCACGTCCTGCGTCCGTTGCGGGGTGGTCGCGCGTGAGGGCCGTCGTCGGGCCGGCGGCGCGCCGCTGGTCGCGTTGTCGGGAGCAGTGCCGGTCAACTCGACCAGCACGGTCCAGGGACGAGGCCGGTGTGCGCTCGTGAGCGGGGTCGCGGGGGTGCTCTTGGCGGCGGGCGCCGGCTCGCGCTTCGGCGGCAGCGGGCCGCCCAAGGTGCTGCACCCGTTCCGCGGGCGGCCGCTGCTGACGTGGCCGCTGGCGGCGTTGCGCGATGGTGGGGTGGAACGTGTTGTTGTCGTCCTTGGCGCGCGAGCGGACGAGGTGGCGACGGGCGTGAATTTCGGTGACGCGGAGATCGTGGGCTGCGCGGAGTGGGCCGAGGGCCTGAGCGCGTCGCTGCGTGCGGGCGTGCGGGCTGCGAACGATCGATCCGGGTCGCCTGGTGTCCCCACAGCGGACACGAAACGACCCGGACCGACGGCCGATGACGGTGCGGACGCGGTCGTCATCGCGCTGGCCGACCAACCGCTGCTCGACGCGCGCGCCATCGCGCGGCTGATCGCCGCGCGGGCGCCGTCGCAGCTCGACGCGCTCCGCGCGACCTACGCGGGCGTGCCCGGCCACCCGATGCTGCTGGAGTCCTCGACGTTCAGCGCCATCGCGCGATTGGCGGGCGACACCGGCGCCCGCGCACTCTTCGACGACCCCGCGACCCGCACCGGCCTCATCGCCTGTGACGGCCTCGGCCGCCCCGACGACGGCGACACCCCCGAGGCGCTCGCTCATCTCGAATCCCTCGCATGACGGACGGCACCTAGACGTTGAGACCCAACGTCCAGGTGCCATTCGTCCTCCGGGCCCATCCGCATCACCCACCCTGGCGCCCGCGGACGACGAGCCAACGCCCGAGCCATCGATCCCGCTCGCTCTCCTCGCTGCCAACAGACCACGCAGCGCGCTTCGGCAGCGGTTGCGCTGAGCTCCGGCTGATTACGCGGCCGGCGTGCCGTCGCGGCGCAGCACGCGGCCGATCGGCTCGCCCACGAGTCGGCCGTCGAGGGCGATGGTCGCGCCCCGCAGCAGCGTGCGGACGACCCGGCCACGCAGCGTGCGGCCCGACGAACGGGCTGAGGCGGTGGCGATCGAGCAGGTCCTCGCGCGTGATCGTCCAACTCGCGGCGGGGTCGAGAAGCACGAGGTCCGCGTCGGCGCCGACCGCCACCGTGCCCTTGGCCGGCGCCAGGCCGAAGCGGGCCGCGGGCGCGCCGGCCGTCAGCGTCGCGAGCCGCGCGACCTCCAGGTCGCGGGCGACCACGCCCGAGTCGTACAACAAGCGCGAGCGAGCGTCTGGGCGCCCGAGATGCCGCCCCAGACGGCGAAGTGAGTCGGCGCCGGTGTCCTTGAGCGACGGCGGGCGAGGGCGAGTGGTCGGTGGCGACGAGGTCGATGTCGCCGGCCAGCAGCCGCTGCCCACAGCTCCTCGACGGTCGCCCGCGGGCGCAGCGGCGGCGCGCACTTGGCGGCCGCGCCGAGCCGCTGCGGCGTCGTCGGCGTCGAGCACCAGGTAGTGCGGGCAGGTCTCGCAGGTCACGTCGACGCCCGCGTGCCCGCGCCTCGGCGATCCAGCGCCACGCCGCGACCGCTGCTGACATGGACGACGTGCAGCGCGCAGCCGGTCTCGGCGGCGAACAGGATCGCCCGCTCGATCGCCTCGAGCTCGGCGACGACCGGCCGCGAGGCGAGGTAGTCGGCGCACGCCCATGCGACCCGCGGCCAGCGCCCGCGCCGCGAGCCGCCCGGTCAGCGCGTCGCTCTCGGCGTGGACCGCCACCGGGCAGCCCGAGCCGCGCGGCGCGCGCCATGCCCTCGAGCAGCGTGAGGTCGTCGGCGGCGGCGAACTCCGCGACGCCGCTGGCCGACATGAAGGCCTTGAAGCCGACGACGCCGCGCTCGGCCAGCTCGTCGAGGCGATCGAGCGGACCGGGGACCAGGCCGCCCCACAGCGCGACGTCGATCCGCGTGACGCCCGCGCGCCGCGGCGACCTTCGCGGCGAACGCCGCGCCGTCGATCGTCGGCGGGATCGCGTTGAGCGGCATGTCGATCGCCGTCGTCGTCCCGCCGGCCGCCAGCGCGGCGGTCCCGGTGGCAAAGCCCTCCCAGTCCGCGCGGCCCGGGTCGTTGAGGTGGACGTGCGCGTCGACCGCGCCGGGCAGGACGAGCAGTCCGGTGGCGTCGATGCTCTCGGTGCCGTCGCCCGCCAGCTCGGGCTCCGAGCGCGGCGATCCGTCCGTCGACCACCCCGACGTCGAGCGCGGTCGGCGCGCCGTCGCCGCGACGACCTGCCCACCGCGGATGATGAGGTCGAAGCTCATCGCCGTCGCCACGTCGGTGGCCAGCCCGCGCACGAAGGCGTACAACACGTCGAGCGCGACGCTCGCGTCGGCCGGCGCGACCGACTCGCCGGGTGGTGGCTGAGTCCGCCGGCGCAGCGGACGAACAGCATCGCGATCGCGGTCAGAGCGCCGCCAGCGCGACGCCGTCGTGGCCCGCGCCGCTGGCCAGGCGCACCTCCGGCAGGTCGAGCCCGCGCCGCGGCCTCGCCAGGCGCTGCGGTGAGGGCGCCATCGACGGCGATCGCCGGGTTGTCGAGGCGCACCTCCCAGCTCGATCTGCGAGCCCGCGCGCCGCCGCCGATCGCCTCCGCCCGCGCCGCAGCCGTTCGACGGCCGCGGCGGCGCACGCGTCGTCGGCGTGGCGGACATCGAGGAAGGCGACCGCGCCGCCCGGCACCACGTTCGGCGCGCCCGGCAGCGGCTCAGCCGCCCGACGGTCGCCAGCAGCCCGTCGGTCTCGCGCGCTGCGGTCTCGACGCGCCAGCACCAGCTCGGCGACCGCCGGCGCGGCATCGCGGCGCAGCGCCATCGGCACCGTCCCGGCGTGGCCGGCCAGCCCGGTGAACCGGACCTCCGCCCGCGTCGCGCCCGCGATCCCGGTCACCACGCCGACCGGTGCGCCGCGCTCCTCCAGCACCGGTCCCTGCTCCATGTGGACCTCGATGTAGCCGAGCAGCTGGTCGCCGCGCCGTGACGCGCTGCCGCTCGCGCCCGGGATCGACCCCGGATCGCCGCCGAAGGCCCGCAACGCCGTCCGCACGCTCACGCCGTCGTCGTCGAGCGCGTCCAGGAGCGAGGGATCGAAGGTCCCGGCCACGGCACGACTGCCGAGGTACGCCGTCCCGAAGCGCAGCCCCTCCTCGTCGGCGAAGCCGAGCACGTCGAGCGCGAACGGCAGCGCGACGCCCTCCTCGCGCAACCGCTGCACGAGCGCGATCGCGGTGATCACGCCGAGCGGTCCGTCGAAGGCACCGGCGTCGCGCACGGTGTCCAGATGCGACCCCAACAACAACGTCCCGCCCAGCGCCGAGGTCCCCGGCCGTCGCCCGACGAGGTTCCCGGCGGCGTCCATGCGGACCGTCATGCCCGCCTCGCGCATCCAGGACCCGACGATCGCGTTGGCCCGCGCCATCGCCGGCGTCGCGAAGCGCCGCGTCAGCCGCCCCTGCTCCTCGCTGACGCCCGCCAGCTCGCGGCAGCGCTCGACGATCTGCTCGCCGAACTCCACTACGAGCCGCGGTAGGTCGAGTACGACCACGGCGTGACGAGCAGCGGCACATGATGGTGAGCGCCGGCGTCGGCGATCCCGAAGCGCACCGGGATCACGTCGAGGAACGGCGGGTCGGCGCCGGCCCCGCCCGCCGCGAAGTACGCGCCCACGGCGAAGCGCAGCTCGTAGACACCGACCTCCAGCGCGCCCGGCGCCACCAGCGGCGCGTCGGTGCGCCCGTCCGCGTTGGTCACCGTCGCGGCGATCCGCACGTCGTCGCGCCACAGCTCGATCGCCACGCCGCGCGCGGGGCGCCCGAGCGCCACGTCGAGCACATGGGTCGTCAGCGCGCCGGTCATGGTGGTCATTGAAGCACCTGGCCGGCTTCGCGACGTTCGACGCAATCTCTTGCTCGTTGCGGGCCGCGGGTCAAGGCGTCCCGGAGAACTGGGATGATGTGGATCCCGTGAAGTACAGCGACTCGATATCGCTTGATGCGACCTATGAGCTCATCGCGACCCTTCTCGTGATCGAGTTCCAAGAGGCGGCGAGCGCCGAACGAGCGATGACGATCGCTGCGGCACTCACCGAGCTTGGAGAGGATCGCTCATGGGCCAGCGTCTGGTGGGCCTACGGCGCGATCCATCACGACCTTAGTGATGAAGCCTTGCGACGAGCCTTGGAATTGCTTGTCAGAGTTGATGCGTCTGTCCAGGCGCGTGCGGCGGCCTTGATGCTTTGGACCGAGATCAAACTCACGCAGGCAGTTCAGAACGACGCAGAGCCGGATCAACAAGAGCAGGCGATCGCGCTTGCTGAAGCAGTGGAGCTCGCGCCCGCGTGGCCGAGCCTTCGCGTTCGATTGGCCCGCGCCTTGCAATCGTCAGGGGAACATGAGCTGGCACGCACGCATGCCGCGGTGGCAGTGGCGCGCACACAGGGAGAACCGTCCAGTGATCCATTTGATATCGCAATCACCGGGACCGGTCTGCGTTCCGGTTGGGCTACCCAAGAACTAAGTGCTCTCAAGTTGTTGGAGACATAATGCGTGGTGACCGGCCGGCACGTCCGCTGACCGGACGAAGCCCGTGCCTTGTCACACCCCGACGCGATAGTGCAGGTGCACCGTGCCGCCATCGAAGCGGCGCTCGTCGAGGAGCGTGAGCTGAAGGCGTAGGCCATCGGGAAGCGCGGGCTTGCCGCCGCCGACGACGATCGGTGACAAGAACAGGTGAAGCTCGTCGACGAGGCCGGCCCGCAGCGCATGGGCGGCGAGTGTGGGGCCGCCGATGGAGATGTCGTGCTCGGCGCTCGCCTTGCGTTGGCGGATCGCGTCAGGGTCGAACGCGTGCTCGATCCGCGTCCGGGCGCTGGAGGTCTCGGTCAGCGTCGTCGAGTACACCACCTTGTCGGCCGCCTGCCAGATCCGCGCGTAGTCGTGGACGACGGCCTCATCGGCGTCACCGCTCGTCGGCGCGGTCTCCCAGTAGACCATCGTCTCGTACATGCGGCGCCCGTAGAGGTAGGTGCCGATCGACCGCTCGAGGTCGTTGACGAAGGCGTGGACCTCGGCGTCGGGGGCCGACCAGTCGAAGGCGCCATCGACATCCTCGATGTAGCCGTCGAGTGAGGCGATTGCCGCGGAGATGAGCTTGGCCATGGGGCGATTATCCCTCAGCGATCCAGGACCAGCGTGATCAGGCCATAGGCGGGGAACGCCGAGGTGTAGGTCTTGCTCAGCGGCTCGGCGCCGGCGGCCCCCGGCACGGGGTCGTAGGTGTGGTTCTCGCCGCGGAAGGAGATCTGCGACAGCGTCGGGAACGCCGCGAGGATGCGCGTGCCCATCTCGTGGACGAGGTGCTGGATCGACTCGGAGACGAAGTCGTCGAACGTCGACAGCACCAGCGCCACCAAGTCGTCTGACGCGACGCGACCGTCGTCGTCGAGCGCCTCGGTGACGGAGCCGTAGCGCCAGTGCACGTCGAGGTGGATGAACAGCGGTCGGTCGCCGCGCTCGGGCAGGGTGGTGTCGTCGTCGCGCGCGAACTTGGTGAACGCCGAGCCGGTGGTCTTCAGCAGCCGCAGCCCGACATGCCCCGCACGGTGCTCGACCAGCGTGATCTCTCCGCCGGCCTGCGACAGCTCGATCTCCACCACGTCGTGATCGCCGTCGACGCGCCGGTGCAGCCGGCCGGTCTCCGCGACCCACGGCTGCTGGACCGCCCACAGCCGCAGCCCCTCCATCTCCGGATAGGTCGCCAGGAAGCCACGACCCAGGTCATACAACAAGCCTTCCAACGTCGCGCCGTCGTACTCGTGCGCGCGGCGCAGGATCACGTTCTTCATGGTGTCGGTCGCCACGACCGCCGAGTTGTCGCCCTCGGTGTAGGCGGGTAAGAAGCCCTGGCCGAGGACCTCCATGCTCACGTCGGCGGCCAGCAGCCGCTCGCCGCGGACGAGGTGCACCGGCACCGACAGCTTGCCGTAGGAGATGCGGGCGTCGGTCAAGCGGATGTCCCTCCCGGAACGTCGTCGGTGCCGAGGTCGGTCAGGCGCAACGCCGCGATCTTCGCGATCTCGGCCAGCGCCGTGCGCTCCTCGTCGTCGGGGTCGTGCGCGAGCCGCTGCGCAGCGGCGGCGATGATCGAGTCCGCCGTGTGCTCGCGCGCGCAGATGACGAACGGGAAGCCGAAGCGCTCGCGATAGGCAGCGGTCAGCTCGAGGATCCGGGCGTGCTGGTCGGGCGTAAGGCGGTCGAGCCCCGCCGCCGCCTGCTCGCGCGTGGACTCCGGGGTCAGCGTGCCGGCGATCGCGGCCCGGCCGGCGAGGTCAGGGTGGGCGCGGATCAGGTCGCGAGCGGGCTTCGCGCGGGGCGCCGTCGACGATCGCCACCATCGCCGCGTGCAGCGCGGCCGCATCGGAGTACGGCCCGCGGTCCCAGGCGGCTTCCGCGATCCACGGCGACGCCTCGAAGACCCCGCCGAAGCGCGTCACGAAGACGTCTCGGTCCGTCATCCAGAAAGCACGGTAGTCGGTCATCGACCACTGCCGCAATGGCGCAGACGCGGTGCAGTACATCCGCCTCATCCTCCACCGACGCCCTGGTCAGGTGAGGATCGCTTCCTGACCGTCCTGCAACCACGCACCCTCGACGACGCCCTCGCGGCCCGTGCCGCGCACCCCGACGCGACCGTCGTGGCCGGTGGGACCGGCGTGCTCGTCGACCTCAACCGCGACGTCGAGTCGGCCGGCCTGCTCGACCTCTCGCGCGTCGCCGGCCTGCCGCGACGCCACGCGCGACGGCGACACGGTCCGCCTCGGCGCGGGCGTCACCTACACCGACGTCCTCGAGCACCACGCCGGCGACGCTGCCCGACCTCGCCGCCGCGGCCCGCACCGTCGCCTCGCGCCAGGTCCGCAACCGCGCGACGCTCGCCGGCGCGCTCGTCCTCGGCGATCCGTCGGGCGACGCACTCGCCGCGCTCGGCGCCGCCGAGGCCCATGTCGAGATCGCGCGGTCCTCGCGGCCTGCGCACGGTCGCGGTCGACGCCTTCGTCACCGCACCAGGCGATTTGCGACCTGCAGTCCGACGAGCTGGTCACCGCGCTGCTCGTCCCCGTCGCCGACGGTCCCGTCGCCTACGCCAAGGCCGGAGCGCGCAACGCGATGGCGCGCGCGGTCTGCGCGGTGGCGATCGCGCTGCATCCCGCCGCGTCGCACGGCGACGGCCTGCGTCGTCGGCGCCGCGCCGACCGCGATCCGCCCGCGCGTCGCCGAGACGCTGGTCGCCGCGTCATGGGGCGCGCTCGACGATCCGGCAACCGTTGACGCGCTTCGGAGCGCTCGTCGCCGCGGCCGTCGACCCGATCGCCGACGCGCGCGGCTCGGTCGCCTACCGCCGCCACATCGCGGGCGTGCTCGCGAGCCGCGCGCTGCGGCGTGCGGCCGCCGAGCTGGTGGTGGACTGCATGAGGCTGACCGTCGACGGCACGCCGCACGAGCTCGCCGACGCCCACGCCGGCCAGAGCCTGCTGCGCGTCCTGCGCGACGTCCTGCAGATCACCAGCGCCAAGAACGCATGCGAGCAGGGCGAGTGCGGCTCGTGCACCGTGGCGATCGACGGCGAGATCGCGTGCGCGTGCCTCGTTCTCGCGGCCCAGGCCGACGGGGCGCGCGTCGAGACCGCGGCGGCGGTCGGCGCGACGGCGCGCTGCACCCGCTCCAGCAGGCCTTCCTGCGCGCCGGGGCCGTGCAGTGCGGCTTCTGCACGCCGGGCCTGATCGTCGCCGCGCGCGACCTGCTCGCGCGCAACCCGGACCCGAGCGAGGCCGACATCCGCGAGGGCCTGAACGGCAACCTCTGCCGCTGCACGGGCTACCAGAAGATCATCGAGGCGGTGCAGATGGCCGCGCGGGAGGGGCAGCGATGACGCGTCATCGTCGTGGAGGGCTGCGCGATCGCGACGGTCGACGACGCAGCGCCGCGAGATCGCCGACGGCCACCTCGTCATCGAGGACGATCGGCTCGCCGCGGTGGGGTCCGGACCCGCTCGGTCGCCGACCGCGAGCGCGCGACGCGGCGCATCGACGGCGCGGGCAGCTCGCCACGCCCGGGCTGGTCAACTGCCACCACCACCTCTACCAGTGGGCGACGCGCGGCTACGCGCAGGAGGCGACGTTGTTCGAGTGGCTGGTCGCGCTCTACCCGGTCTGGCAGCACATCGACGACGCCGTGGTCGCCGCGGCCGCGCGCGCCGGGCTCGCGTCGCTGGCGCGCTCGGGCTGCACGACCTCGACCGACCACCACTACATCTTCCCGCGCCACGGCCGGCGACCTGCTGGCCGTCGAGATCGACGCCGCGCGCGCGATCGGGCTGCGCTTCCATCCGTGCCGCGGCGCGATGGACCTCGGCGTGAGCGCCGGCGGCCTGCCGCCCGACGACGTCGTCGAGGACCGCGACGCGATCCTCGACGGCCTGCGCGCGAGGCGATCGACCGCTACCACGACCCGACGCCCGGCGCGATGCGTGCGGATCGCGCTCGCGCCGACGTCGCCGTTCACGCGTCACCGACGGAGCTGATGCGACGAGACGGCGGAGCTCGCCCGCGCCCGCGGCGTGCGGCTGCACACGCACCTGGCCGAGACCGACGACGAGGAGCGCTTCTGCCTGGAGCGCTTCGGCGTGCGCCCGCTGCAGTACCTCGACGACCTCGGCTGGCTCGGCGACGACGTCTGGCTCGCGCACTGCGTCCATCTCGACGACGCACGAGATGCGCGCGGATGGGCGCGACCGGCACCGGCGTCGCGCACTGCCCGACCTCCAACGGCCGCCTCGGCGCCGGGATCGCGCCGGTCCCGGCGCTGCTGGCCGCCGGCGCGCCCGTCGGGCTCGGCGTCGACGGCGCGGCGTCCAACGAGTGCGGGCGAGCTGGTCGACGAGCTGCGCGCCGCGCTGGTGCTCGCCCGCGCCAAGGCGGGCCCGACGCGCGCTGACCGCCCGCCAGGCGCTCGAGATGGCGACGCGCCACGGCGCGCGCTGCCTGGGCCGCGAGGACGAGCTCGGGCACCTGAGCGTCGGCGCGCTGGCCGACGTCGCGCTGTGGGATCTCGACGAGGTCGGCTTCGCGGGCATCGCCGATCCCGTCGCCGCGCTCGTGCTCGGCCCGACGCGCCCGGTCGACACGCTGCTGGTCGGCGGCGAGGTCGTCGTCGAGGACGGCGAGCTGCGCACCGCCGACCCGCTGACGCTCGCGGCCGACCTGCGCCGCGAGAGCGCGCGGATGCGCGCGGCGGTGCCGCGATGAGCGCGGGCCACGTCGGCGCGCGACCGACGCCGCAGCGACGGCCCGGCCAAGGTCACCGGGTGCGTTCGCCGTACTCGTCGGACCTGCACGTCGAGCGGAATGCTCCACGGCGCGACCGCGCGCAGCCCGCACGCCTCGGCGCGGATCCGGGCGATCGACACGCGCGGCGGCGCGGGCGCTGCCCGGCGTCCGAGCGGTCCTGACCCACGAGGACGTGCCCGGCGACAAGCTCGTCGGCAGCGTCATCGCCCGACCAGCCGGTGCTGGCGATCGACCGCGTGCGCCACCACGGCGAGCCGGTGGCGATCGTCGCCGCCGACGATCCGGCGACCGCACGCCGCGCGGCCGCGCTGATCGCCGTCGACTACGAGCCGCTCGTGCCCGTGGTCACCGTGCAACGCGCGCTGGCGCGACGACGCGCCTGCGCTGCATCCGGGCGGCAACTGCCTGCGCAGCGTGCCGATCCTGCGCGGCGATCCGCAGGCGAGCGGCGCGGTCGTCATCCGCGGGCGCTACGAGGTCGGCGTCCAGGACCAGGCCTTCCTCGGACCGGAGTCGGGGCTGGCGATGCCGGACGGCGACGGCGGCGTCGAGCTGCACATCGCGACCCAGTGGCTGCATGTCGATCGCGACCAGGTCGCGGCCGGCCTCGGGCTGGCGGTCGAGCGGGTGCACGTCGTGCTCGCCGGCGTCGGCGGCGCGTTCGGCGCGCGCGAGGATCTCTCGATCCAGCTGCACGCCTGCATGCTCGCGCTGCACTGCGGGCGGCCGGTGAAGATGGCCTACCTGCGCGATGAGTCGTTCGTGGCGGCCACGTCCATCGCCATCCGGCGTGGATGGAGTACGAGCACCACGCGGATCGACGACGGCAAGCTGATTGCCGTGCGCGCGCGGATCTGGCTCGACGGTGGGGCCTACGCATCGAGCTCGACGGCCGTCATCGCCAACGCCACCACCTTGGCCGTCGGTCCGTACATGGTGAACAACGCCGACCTGCTGGGCACCGTGGCCTACACCAACAATCCGCCCAACGGCGCGATGCGCGGCTTCGGCGCGGTCCAGGTCGCGGTCGCCTACGAGGCGCAGATGGACCGGCTTGCGGCGGCGGTCGGGCTCGATCCGCTGGAGGTACGCGGGCGCAACGCGTTGACCGAGGGCGCGACGTTGCCCACGGGTCAGGCGGTTCGCGGCGCGGTGGCGACGGTGGCCCTGCTCGATGCGTTGGAGGCCCGACCGCTCCCGGGTCCGGTCGACCGACTCTCGCGATCTACCGGGCAGCGTCGTTCGGCGCGACGCTCGGCGAGGGTGTCCGGCGCGGCGTCGGCTACGCCGCGGGGTTCAAGAACATCGCCTTCTCGGAGGGCTTCGACGACCCGTCGACCGCACGCGTGACGTTGCTCGCGCGCGACGGCCGCGCGGTCGTCGAGGTCCACAGCGCCGCGGCCGAGGTCGGTCAGGGCGTGCTCGGCGTGCAGGAGCAGATCGCGCGCACCGAGCTGGGCGTCGAGGAGGTCGACCGTCCTGGCCGCCGACACGGCGATCGACTCGGCCGGCTCGGCCTCGGCCTCGCGCCTGACGTGGATGATCGGCGGCGCGGTCCAGGCCGCGTGCGCGGCGGTGCGAACCGCGGTGCTGGAGCGCGCGGCGGGCGTGCTCGGCGATCGTGAGGCCGGCTGACCTTGCGCGACGGTGCGATCTGGCGGGGCGAGCACCGCATATTGGAGCTGGTTGAGGTGGTTGGTGGCGAGCCGGTCTCCTGCACCCGCACCTACCGCCACGCGCCGACCGCGGCGCTCGATCCCGCGACCGGCCAGGGCGACTCGCACGCGGGCTTCGCGTTCGTCGCGCACCGGGCGGTCGTCGACGTCGATGTCGAGCTGGGGCTGGCGCGCGTCGTCGAGCTGACCTGCGCCCAGGACGTCGGCCGGGCGGTCAACCCCATGGCCTTGGAGGGCCAGCTGGAGGGCGGGTCGATCCAGGGCCTTGGCCTCGCGCTGAGCGAGGAGCTGCTGATCGACGGCGATGGCCTCGTGCAGACCCGCTCGTTCGGCAGCTACCGGATCCCGACGATCGTCGATGCCGCGCCGGTGCCGTCGATCGTGCTGGAGCTCGGCGATCCCGACACGCCCTACGGGCTGCGCGGGGTGGGGGAGATGCCGTCGATCTCCTCGACGCCCGCGATCCTCGCCGCGCTGCGGGCGGCGACGGGCCACGCGCTGACGCGGGCGCCGGTGCGTCCGGAGGATCTTGTCGTCCATGAGGAGGAGGCGCGATGACCGAGCGTTCACGCGGCGCGCTGGGTCACGGCTACACGGTGGTGACGCCGGCCAATCACTACCCGAGCCGGCTGCCGGAGTTCGCCGACCAGCCGGTCGTCAAGCTCGTGACGCCGCGCATGGCGCCGTCGCGGATCGGCCAGTACCTGGTGGTCCTTGGACGCCGGCGGCGGGACGACTCGTCGCGTCGGCGCGGGCTACGAGCGGTTCTTCTACGTGTTGGATGGGACGGTGACGTTGCGCACGGCCGCGAGCGAGCGTCGCGTGCTGACCGCGGGCGGCTTTGCCTACCTGCCGTCGGACATGGCCTATGAGTTGCGGGCCGGTGACAGCGGCCCGGCGCGTTTGCTGATCGTCAAGCGCATCTACGAGAGCCACGCGGCCTGCGACGCGCCTGCCGCGCTCTCCGGCCACCGCGACGACGAGCCGTTCGCCGCGACCGCCGTGCCCGGCTTCACCCGCCGCGAGCTGCTGCCCGTCGACGACCCGTCCTTCGACTTCGCCATGTCCTTGCTGCGCTTCGAGGCCGGCGTCGGCTTGGACAAGATCGAGGTCCACGACGAGGAGCACGGCCTCTGGATGACGCAGGGCGGTGGGACGTACGTGCTCGGCACCGACGAGCACGACGTCCGCGCCGAGGACTTCATCTACATGGCGCCCTACTGCCCGCAGGGCTTCACGGCGAGCGCCGACGGCCCGGCCGAGTACCTGCTCTACAAGGACACGTGGCGCGACGGATTTTGAGGGACTTCACGCGCGCTCCGGGTAGGGTCGGTTTCATGGACGACGACCAGATCCGCAATCGCATCGAGAGCCTCGAGGCGGAGGAGAAGAAGCTTCGCGCCGAAGAAGGGGCGGCCGCTGAGACCGGGCACGACGAGGTCATCGCGCGCGACGCCGAGCGTCTCGCCGCGATCAAGGTCGAGCTCGACCAGCTCTGGGACCTCCTGCGCCAGCGCGAGGCCAAGCGCCGCGCCGGCGAGGACCCGGACACCGCGCAGCTGCGCTCCGAAGGGACCGTCGAGGACTACCTGGGCTGAGGCTCGTCAGCCGGCGAGGCGCCGCAGCGTCGCGGCCAGCACCGCCACGCCGTGGTCGAGCTGCCGCGGCGAGGTGTACTCGTCGGGATGGTGGCTGAGGCCGCCGCGGGACGGGACGAAGATCATGCCGACGGGCACGCGACGGCCCATGATCATCGCGTCGTGGTAGGCGCCGGAGATCATGCGGCGACCGGTGAGACCGAGGGCTTCGCAGGCGGCCACCGACGCCTCGACGACGGCCGGGTCACAGGTGACCGGCGTGTCGACCGACGATCTCCTCGACGCCGACTTCGAGTCCGCGCACCGCGCCGATCTCCTGCGCGGTCGCGACGATCTCGTCGACAACCGCTTCGCGCGCCTGCGCGATCGCTGTCGCGCACGTCGACGTCGAGCGACACGATCGCCGGGCACGACGTTGATCGCGCCCGGGCGCGCGCGCACGACGCCGACGGTGCCGACGGTCGTTCCGGCTGTCGAGTCGCGCGCGAGTCGCTCGATCGCGACGATCGCCTCCGCCGCGCCGACCAGCGCGTCGCGACGCAGCGCCATCGGCGTCGCGCCCGCGTGCGTCGCCGCGCCCTCGAAGGTCAGCCGGAAGTCGTGCGGGCGCGGCGATCGCCTCGACGACGCCGATCGGCTCGCCGTGGGTCTCGAGCACGATCGCCTGCTCGATGTGCAGCTCGACGAGCGCGTGAACGCCGGCCGGATCGATGCATCGCCTCGTCGAGACGGTCGGGATCGAAGCCCGCCAGTCGCAGCGCGGAAGCCATCGTCACGCCGTCGCGATCGATCAGCCGGTCGAGGTCGGCACGCGTCAGCTCGCCCACCGCGCAGCGCGAGCCGACGCAGCCGGTCCCGAAGCGCGGCTCCTCGCCGGCCCAGGCGACCACCTCGATCGCTGCGGCGCGGCGCGAAGCCCGCGGCCGCGCAGCGCGTCCACCGCCTCGATCGCGCCGAGCACGCCGAGCACGCCGTCGTAGGCGCCGGCGTTCAGCGTCGTGTCGACGTGCGATCCGGTGAGCACGCGTGGCGCGTCCGGGCTCCGCGCCCGCCCAGCGTCCCGAAGAGGTTGCCGACCGCGTCCAGGCGCGTCTCCAGCCCGGCCTCGCGCATCCACGCGATCACGCGCTCGAGCGCGGCGGCGTAGGTCCGGGTGTAGACCTCGCGCGTGATCCCGCCGGCGGCGGGATCGTCGTTGTAGGTCGCCAGCTCGGCGATCCGGGCGTGCAGGCGGCCGGGCGCGTCGGTCACCCTGCGCAAGCTACCGATGCTTAGCGGGCGCGGAGCGCGGGAACTGACCGGGCATGCTCGCCGCCTCCGATGTGCGACTGGACACCAACGCGCTGGACTTCGCGATCCTCGGCGTCTACTTCGTCGTCGTGCTCGGCGTCGGCTTCGTCGCGCGACGCGCTACGTCAAGACGAGCCTCGACTACTTCCTGTCGGGTCGCTCGCTGCCCGGCCTGGATCACGGGCCTGGCGTTCGTCTCGGCCAACCTCGGCGCGACCGAGATCCTCGGCATGGCGGCCAACGGCGCGCAGTACGGCGTCGCGACGGTCAACTACTACTGGATCGGCGCCGTCCCGGCCATGGTCTTCCTCGGCCTCGTGATGATGCCGTTCTACTACGGCTCGAAGGTGCGGTCGGTGCCCGAGTACCTGCTGCATGCGCTTCAACAAGCGCGTCGCACCTGTTCAACTCGTGGACCTTCGCGCTGGCGACGGTGCTGATCGCCGGCGTGAACCTGTACGCGCTGGCGCTGGTGCTGAAGCTGCTGCTCGGCTGGCCGATCCTGCTCGGCATCGTCGTCGCGGCCGTGATCGTGCTCGCCTACATCACGCTCGGCGGCCTCTCCTCGGCGATCTACAACGAGGTGCTGCAGTTCTTCGTGATCATCGCGGCGCTGATCCCGCTGACGATCGTCGGCCTGCACGACGTCGGCGGCTGGGGCGGGCTGAAGGACAAGATCAGGCAGACGCCAAGCTCGGCGAGGCCGGGCTGCACGCGCTGCAGGGCACCGGCGCCGGGCACGTGACCAACCCGATCGGCGCGACCTGGATCGGGATCGTCTTCGGCCTCGGCTTCGTGCTCGTCGTTCGGCTACTGGACGACGAACTTCGCCGAGGTCCAGCGCGCGCTGTCGGCGCAAGAACCTGTCGCGCCGCCCAGCGCACGCCGCTGATCGGCGCCTATCCCGAAGCTGCTATCCTGCCGTTCGTCGATGATCCTCCGGGCATGATCGCGCTGTCGTGATCCCGAACCTCGGCGGCGACGACGCGACCTGCCAGTACAACAACGCGATCCCGCTGCTGATGAACGAGTACCTGCCCAACGGCATGCTCGGCATCGCGCTGACCGGCCTGATGGCGTCGTTCATGGCGGGCGTGGCGGCGAACGTCTCGCGCGTTCAACACGGTGGTGACGACCGACCTCGTCGAGCCGTACATCGCGCGCGAGCCGCGACGACGCGTGCTACATCCGCTTCGGCCGCGTCGCGACGGTCGGCGGCATCGTGGTCGGCGATCGGCACGGCGCTGATCGCGTCGGGCTACGACAACCTCATGAACTACCTGCAGGCGCTGTTCTCGATCTTCAACGCGCCGCTGTTCGCCACGTTCATCATCGGCATGTTCTGGAAGCGGATGACGCCGGCGGCCGGCCTGTGGGGCCTGGTCGCCGGCACGATCGCGGCGCTGGTGACCTTCGTCGCGCTACAAGGGGCGAGCGTGATCTCACTTCGGCTCCGACCTCGACGAGTCGTTCTGGGGCGCGGGCGCGGCGTTCGTCGTCGACGCGGTCGTCACGGTCGCCGTGACGCTGCGTGACCCAGCCCAAGCCGGTCGAGGAGCTGCAGGGGCTGGTCTACGGCATGGCCAACGAGGACGACGCGCGACCGCCACGGCCCACGACAAGTGGTGGGAGTCGCCCAAGCTGCTGGGCTTCGGGGCGATCGCCCTGGGCGCTCATCCTGACCATCATCTTCTGGTAGGAGCGTGACGTCATGAGCGATCAGCGAGCGAGCGAGGCGCCGAGCAGGGCACCGGCACGCGCGAGGCCCAGGCGGCCAACCTGTTCGACCTGCGGCGGATCATCGGCGGCTTGTTCGTGCTCTACGGCGATCGTGCTGACGATCGCTCGGGCTCAGCGACTCCGACGACGGAGATCGCCAAGGCCGCGGGCGTCAACATCAACCTGCTCGCGGGGCTGGGCATGCTCGGGTCTGGGGCTCTTCTTCATCGCCTGGGCGCTGCTGCGGCCGCTGGGCAAGCAGCTACAGGAGGAAGAGCGCAAGCGCGCGGAGCGAGGCGGCTCGTAGGAGCGCTCGGCGGCTGCCTCGCTACTCCTCGACCAGCCTGCGCCCGCCGCGGGCGCGACCTCGTAGGCGCCTCTGGCAGCCGCGTCTCCGGCGGGAGCAGCGCGAGCACGTGCGCCGCCGAAGCCGCCGCCGACCATCCGCGCGCCGGCGGCACCCGCGTCCTTGCAGCGCGTGCGACGGTGCGCTCGA
This sequence comes from uncultured Conexibacteraceae bacterium, assembly GCA_963731005.1. Lineage (GTDB taxonomy): Bacteria > Actinomycetota > Thermoleophilia > Solirubrobacterales > Solirubrobacteraceae > Baekduia. The sequence goes on from CAVSTZ010000001.1 coordinate 422,705, forward strand.
CCTCGGGATGGAGGCGTCGTAGTCGTCGCGCAGGCTGGCGTGCGAGGCGTCGAGCAGCCGCCCGACCGCCTCGAGGTCGCCGGCGCGCAGCGCGGCGACCGTCGCGTCGACGCGCGCGTTCTCGCTCAGGACGTGGCGCGGCGCGGCGTCGCAGCGGCCGCCGAGAGCGTCGCGGCCTGCTCGTCCGTCGCCTCGCTGAGGTCGTCGACGCCGAGCCGCCGCGCGGCCTCGTCGCACTCCGCGCGGCGCTCGTTGTAGCCGCGAGTCGGCGAGGGAGTGCGTCTGCGCCGGAGTCGACGGTGACCAGCCGCCAGTCGCCGAGCTCGAGCGGGACCGGCCTCGATCTCCAGCGTGCGCGAAGTCGATCCGCAGCGCGTTGCCGTCCGTCGCCCAGCAGCGAGGCGAGTCTGGTCGAGCAGGCCGGTCTCGGCGCCGACCCAGTCGTTCTCGACCGCGAGCACAGCCGGGCGAGCGCGCGGCGGTCGGGCTCCGGCTCGCCGGCCAGGCCGAGCAGCGCGAGCGCGAGCGCGACCTCCAGCGCGGCCGAGGAGGACAGGCCCGAGCCCTGCGGCAGCGTCGCCGGCGATCTCCAGGCGCGGCGGGCGCGAGCGGCATGCCCGGCGGCGGTCAGCTCGGCCACGATGCCGCGCACGAACGCGCGCCAGCCGTCGGCCGCGCGCGGCGGGTCGCGCGAGCGCGAAGCGCGTCGCGCCTCGTCGAGGTCGAGGCGATCGCCTCGATCCGGTCGCCGTCGATCGGCGTCGGCGGTGACCGTGACGCCGCGGTCGATCGCGAACGGCAGCGCGAGGCCGCCGTTGTAGTCGGTGTGCTCGCCGATCAGGTTCACGCGGCCGGGTCCGAAGGCGGTGATGCGGGTCATGGGTCGATGATCGAGCCGTCCGGCAGGATCGCCGGCCCTGTGACGCTTCCGTCGCCGACAATTTGCACGTTCGCGCCGAACGTGACATCGCCGTGGACGGTGAGGCCGCGCGCGGCGCGCAGCGACGGCGCGCCGTGTGGGAAGCGGCGTTCGAGATCCGCGAGCGACTTGTAGTACATGGGGTCGAGCGCGACAACCGGCGGTGGACCGTCGAAGGTCGGGGTGACATGGCCGTCGGCGTCCAGGGCATAGGCATCGGAGCGGATGAGGAGCAGGTCGTCGGTCGTCTTGACCGGCGCGAACCGCCTGCGGGGCACGAGGACGGCGCGGGCACCGTCGATGGCCCCGATCGCCGCGCCCATCGCGGTCTCCAGCTGGAGCACGGGCGGGCTCGAAGGGTCGCGCGGGTCGACGGTCTTGCGGTTGACGATCAGCGGGAGCGCCGGTCCGGCAGGGTCCTCGTCGAGGAGCCGTTGGAGGGCGCGGAGGTCGACCCAGAGGTTGTTGGTGTTGTAGAAGCGCCAGCGGTCGACGTCGGTGAACGACGTGTCACCGGGCGGCGCCTGCGCCGTCTCGCGCAGGACGAGCCGTCCGTCACGGCGGGCGACGTGGCCGCCCTTGCGGTCGGCGGCGGTCCCGCGCACGACCTCCATCACGAACGGGACGCCGTGCGCGTCGGCCCAGGCCGGGATCCGCGTGTCAACCTCGGCGCCCAAGTTGTCGCTGTTGCTCAGGAAGGCCCAGTCGATGCCGGCGTCCAGCAGCGTCGTGAGCATGCCGGAGGCGTGCAGCGACACGTACAGGTCGCCGTGGCCGGGCGGGCACCACTCCAGCTCGGGGTCGGCCGGCCAGTCGACGGGGGCGAGCGTGTCGGCGCGCAGCTTGGGCTCGCGCGATTGCAGGAAGTCGGGCGGGATGCCAGGCACGGCGAGCGCCGCGGGGAGCGCTTCCAGTGTCCGCGCGCGCGTGGAGAAGGAGTCGAGCAGGACGAGGGGGAGGCGGGCGCCGTGGCGCGTCCGCAGCGCGAGCACCTGGCGGGCGATCACGTCGAGGAACGTGTGGCCGGGCTTGACCTCGATCAGCGACTTGGGGCCGTGGAGGCCCATGGACGTGCCGAGACCGCCGTTGAGCTTGATGACGGCGAGACGGTCGAGGATGCCGATGCCGGTCGACGCCCCGGCGCCGTCGAGCTGCGCGAGCGCGGGGACGTCGGCGTCCTCGACGGGCTGGAGTGCGTCGCCGGGAAGGGCGCCCGCGTCCGGATCCTGGAGCTGCGCGAAGCGGCGCGCGAAGGCGGCACGGACCGCCTCGCCGGCGCCATCGTCGCGCAGGCGCTGCAGGGCGAGGTCCAGCGCATCGGCGGTCACCTCCAGGACGCTACCCACCGATCGCATCCGGCTCGCGCGCGTAAGCTCCGCGGCGATGACGCCCAAGCAGATCGCGATCACCTCCGCCGCCGCGATCGTGCTCGGGGGCCTGATCGCCTGGATCGGGACGGCGACCTGGCTGGACGCGATCGGCATCACGGTCGGCGGCATCGGCCTCGTCGGCGTGATCTCGGCGGCCTTCTACGCGGTCGGACAGTCCGAGGACCGCGAGCGGGCGCGGGACGAGGCGGCGCGGCGCGATCGAGGCGGCAGCTGACCGCGGACGTGGCGGGACGTCGGCTGCGTGCTCGCCACCACCGGCCGCTAGAATCCGCCACCCTCGGCTGGGTAGCTCAGCTGGTTAGAGCGCACGACTCATAATCGTGAGGTCCGGGGTTCGAGTCCCCGCCCAGCTATGTAGCTCGTTTGCAGGGTTTTGGCGCTTTTCGAGGCGTCTCACGAAGCCCGATTTGCCCCGCTGCAAACAGGGGTGCAAACACGACGCGCCTGCCGGACGCCGCGACGTCCCGCGCCGGATGGAGCACATGCCTGCTCCCGATGGTCTGGTCATCGCCGTGCCCGATGCGCTCGTTGACGAGCTGGTCGAGCGCGTCGGTGAACGACTCGCGCGACCGGCGGCTGAGCCCTGGGTTGGCGTCGAAGCGGTCGCCGCGCACCTCGGGTGCCGGCGGCAGCGGATCTACGACCTCGTCTCCCGACGCGGTCAGGACGCCATCCCGTTTCGCAAGGACGGCTCGCGGTTGTTGTTCCGGTTGTCTGAGATCGACGCATGGCTCGCGCCGCCGCGCCGGTGAGGCACCTTCGGCTCGTCTCGACTCCAACCCAGGAGATCGAGATGGCTAAGAGCAAGTCCACGCTGGTCCGCACCGACACGCCGGGCGTGTACCGGCGAGGCAAGGTGTACGCCTACGTCTATCGCGTCGAAGGGCGGCAGAAGTGGGGCTCGGCGGCGACGCTCGCCGCTGCTCGGAAGGCGAAGCGCCAGGCAGAGGCCGACGCCGACCGCGGCCTGATCGTGGACGTCGAGAACATCAAGTTCGGCGACTACGCCCGGCATTGGATCCTGACCTACCAGGGGCGTACGTCGGGCGGCTTCCGCGAGTCGACGTGCCGCTGGTACCGCCAGGTGCTGGAGCAACGGATCATCCCGTACTTCGACTCGCGCCGGATCTGCCTCGGCGACATCCGCCCGCGCGACGTCAGGCGTTCATCGTGTGGCTGCTGGAGCAGGAGGACCCGCGCCGGCCCGGCCGCAAGCTCGCGAAGGAGTCGATCCGCCACCACGTCGCGGTGCTCCGCGCGCTGCTGGCCGACGCGACCGAAGAGGACGTCATCCGCTCGAACCCGGCCAGCGGCGTCCGCGTCTCGGTGCCGGAGGGCGAGGGGACGGGCCGGCCGCTGGTGGAGGGCAAGAAGGCAATGACCGTCGTCCAGCTCCGGGCGTTGTTGGAGGAGGTCCCGATGGAGTGGCGCCTGTTCTTCGAGTTCATGGCCCATACCGGCCTTCGGATCGGGGAGATGATCGAAGTTCGGTGGGGCCGGGACCTCGTCGTTGGCGACGAGCCTGTACTGCGGGTGCGGTGGCAGTTCGCCGACGGCCAGGTGCGCGAGCCCAAGACGCGATACGGCAAGCGCGACATCCCGATGTCGCCTCGGTTGGTGGCGCGGCTCGTGGCTGCCGCAGGCGGCGAGCCGGTCGACGGCGAGCTGGTGTTCACGAGCAGCGTCGGCACGCGCGTGGATCGGCGCAACATCTACAACAACGTTCTCCGACCGGCAGCGAAGCGCGCCGGTCTGCCGTGGGTGACCCTCTACACGTTCCGCCACACCTGCGCCTCGCCGCTGTTCGCACCGGCCGACCGTGGGGGAGGCGGCAAGAACGTCAAGCAGGTGCAGGCATGGCTCGGCCACCACTCGGCGGCGTTCACGCTCCATCAGTGCGTGCATCTGGTCGACGCCGGCATGGGGGAGGCGGACTTCTTCGATGACTTGATCGCAAGCTAGACGTACATGTTGCTCGCTAGCTCTCGTGCGAGCTAGCGGAACTTGACAACTCCGCCGCCTCATCCAGTACGATGGCGAGCGACATCCTTAACAAGAAGACCCCCGCGACCGCGCTAACGGCCCGGGGGCATGACCCAAGGAGAGCAAACCTCCAATGAGTGCCCACCAGGGTAGCTACGCCTGCCTTATTACCGTCGACCGCCAGACGGCCGATGTCCTGCGCGAGGAGTCCAAGCTGGTCTTGGTCTTCAACCACGAGACGTTCGAGGACTTCGCGGACTTCATCCCGGTCGGCCAGGAGGCGCTGGCCGACATCTTCAGCGACGCCATCGCGGTCATCAAAGCCGTTGGCTGGGAGCCGGCGCCAGATGGCGCCGAGCAGTTCGAGGTCCCGTTGACCGCCGGTCACATCGAGCAGCTCCACAAGCGTCGCGAGGACCGCGACGCGTACATCTGCGACCTCCTCTATGACCTCGAAGGAGCCGAGACCGACGAGCAGGCCGCCGCGATCGACGCCGAGATCACCACCACCCACCTCGCCACAGAAACGCTCGACCGGTTGTTCACCGACTACACCCACGCGACCACGGCATAGACGCAACTCGGCTCAGCGGGCGGCACCCTCGCCGCCCGCACCGCCGGCCCGGTCAGACAGCACCGGTGCGCGACGCACCACCGCTCCCTCCGTCGCATCTCAGAACCCTTCGCCCACCGCATCGCAGCACCACATTCCGTTGAGCTGCCGCTCGCCCCGCAGCTTGGAACACCTGGCCCGGAGTGGGCTCGACCACTCGCACACGCCATTCAGACGAAGTCAATGGTGGGTGCGGGTGGTCGAGCACGCGGAGGGCCGGGAAACCCATTGGCTGCGGGGCGAGCGGCAGCTCAACCCGTTCCACGGCGGAACGGGGAGCGGAACGGGTAGGGCGCCCGTGCTAAACGGGTCGAGCACCGGTCCACCTCCACGGTGAACGCCAGTTCGGCCGGCAGCGCCAGCCACGCGAGGTTCCACAGACCGTAACTCGTCGTTCGTCTCTCATTGCAGCCGGCGGGAAATGGATGGCGTCGGCATCGCCCCGCTCTCCCTCGCTGCCCCGGACCACCTTGGGTCAGCCAGCCCGGCAGCGAGCTGAGCGCCATCCCCGTTGGCGGTGCGACGCGAACGCGCCATCGACCGCCGCGAGCTTCGGCCCGCCGACAGTGCCACACAACGTCAGTCCCGGCCTTGTCGTGATACGACGGTGTCGTTTCGGCGGGTTCTCCAATCACGCGAAGGCGGAAGTCCGTATCGATACTCCGCAAGCTCGAGCCCCTAGCGCTAGGCGCCCGTTCAGCCGACGTCGCTGGCGGTTTCGATCCAGCCGTCTCGTGCTCGCCAATGGCCGCGCTGGAGTCTGCCGCTCAGGGCCCGACCGTTTGACCGAGTCCCGAATCAGCACGCCGACGCGAGAGATGTCTTCGGGATCGAGGGGCCCCGCCGTGCAGGATCCTTCACAGGTAGGCTCGTCTCTCTACGGGTACGGACGATCAGTGCTCCACGAGCTGCTTTCGCTGCGACGTGCCGGCGGAGCCCCGTGAGCCGGCGGGAGTCGAACTCGGGCGCCAACCGTCTCGTCGCCCTGCACTCGACGCGCCGAACTGCGGCGATCAGCCCGCGGGAGGCAGCGCGTCCCGGGGTGCGGGTGCCGCGGATTCGCGTGGCGGCAGAAGGGGCGCGAGTGCCAAGACCAGGTCGGCCGTCAACGCTGTGACGGCGAGATCCGTGGGCTCAGCGAGCGCTTGGATCACGAGGTCGGCGTACCGATCCGTCTGCAAGCCACATGCTCGGGCCGCGATTGGAAGCAGCTGTTTGCCCGGGATGACGGTGAGCAAGTCCTGCACCGACCCAGTCGACAACGCTGCTTCCACTCGCTCCTTCTCTGCCTTGAGTTCAGCCGCCGGGTCAAAGGACCACGACGATCGATCGAACGCAGAACCCATGTTGGCGATCAAGTCGTCAAGGCTGCTTTCTCGCCCACCGACAGACGAAACGACTCCCTGTAGGAGTGGCTCTACGCTCGCACGCCATCGCCGGACTACGAGTTGGTGCCTTTGCACCGTCGAGACAGACTCGCGAAGGCTGGCGAGATAGGACTCATCGTCGAGTTCTACGCCAACGTGTCTTGCTACTGCACGGACCACGTTTGGCACAGCGAACAGACTCTCGACCTCGTGTACGGGCAGCATCCAGACTGACTCGGGTAGCGAAGCAATCTGGCGATCAGGCCGGAAGTCTCGATCGATGATGCCGATGCCCTCGAGAGAAGACGCTATGCCGGAGGCCCGAAGCGACACGGCGCAGCGCATCGCGTCGTCGCAACTTCCGACCGCACGCACCACCGTCTCGCGGCTGCTAAACCAGTTTGAGTACAGACGTTGGTCGAGCCCGGCGCTATCGCCTTCGCAAAATACGATTCGCGAAGCGTAGAACGAAAGCGACGCCGCGCCGAGCAACGTCGATGCAACCATCTCGGTGAGGTTCTCCGGGACGTCAAGTACCGAGAACCCTGAGGTAGGCGAGCACAGCAGATACGTGGCGTCTCTGCGGCTAAGCGCGAATGAGAGATCGTGCGTGATGTAAACGGGCCGAACATCCGGCCGCGCCTGCTCGAGCGCATCCCAGAGCCGCGCCGCCAGCAGCGTGTGCAGATGCGTCTCCGGTTCGTCTACGACCAGAACACCGGCATCTGCGCTCAGCACCCGTCCGGCGAGAAATAGGGCCGCCTTCTCGCCGTCGCTCATCATGTAGCCGCTGTATTCGACTGCGGCCCCTCCCGCGGTCGTGCTTGCGACCACGGGTTTCCAATCTCTGAGCAGGAGCTCACGTCCTGGAAAGACGGTGCTCCATAGGTCCTCGAGGCGGCTGAGGGCTGTGTTCTCAGGTTGCCCGGCGGTTGCCGGATCGCTACGGAACCGTCGAGCAAAGGCGACGTCAGCGGAGGCTCCTTCGGCGAAAAGCTGAGTGAGGAGCGAATCGAATTCTGAAGACAGCTCCCAATGCTGGCCAGTGGACTGAGCGCGCATCTGAGTGACCTGAGCTCGGGCGGTATCAACGCCCGTCGCTGGAAGCTCAGGCGCGACGCGCGTGTTGCGAAGCGCGTTCACGAACGCCAGGGGGAGATCCGCGCTGAGCTGCCGCGCTTGACGAGTCTTCCCGCTGCCATTAGGACCGACGATCACGATGGGTGCCGTGCCCCCGATCTCGTGGCCTGAAGGAAGCCGTACTGGAATCGAGACGCGTTCCGTCTCGCGGTGCGGCTCAGGAGACTGCTCGTTCATCGTCATAAAATCTAGGGCGAGACGCGGCGGCATCCAACGTAGTCGGATCGAAACAGTGCACCAACGCGTATCCGGCGGCGCGCTGAAGTCGGGTGGCCGTGGACGTAGGCGCACTCATGGTCAGGTAGCCAGGAATCGGCTCATAGCCGTGGCTCACTAATCCTGAGGCTGGCTCCAATCCCGGCATGGCCAGCCGGTAACCGCCGCTTGTCGCGGTGCGCGCGAAAGGAGAGCGGTAGACAGGAACAGCGCCGCGCGGGCTCTTGGAGGTCGACGAGCAGGCCGGAGCCGACCTCGCCAGTTGCTAGCTCAGCGTCAAGGCAACCAACTCGGCGATCTTGGTGGCGATGACTTCCATCGAATCCTCCGCCGTGTCCAACCCGTTGCGGGAACCGAGCAAAGGGCTGACCTTCCGCACCTCGTCGTAGGTCGTCCCGTGCACGACAGGAATCAGCTGATCTCGTGCTAGGAGCTCCGAGAGCTCCTTGTCGGAGACCCCCCGGTTGTCTACACGCTTCAGGAACGCAGGGGTGATGAGGACCAAACCCGCACGCGACCTCGCCAGACCCCTATCGATCTCTCGCATGAACGGTTGGCCCAGTAGGACGTCCTTCTCGCTGAACCAGACCGACACGCCATTGGCTTCGAGTAGGCCGTTCAGTTCCGTAGCGACACTGCGTCGATCGTCCCACGCATGGCAAAGAAATAGGTCGCGAAGATCGGGCTGCTGGCCGCGGAGCTCGACAGCTCGACGGTAGCGCGTCAGCGCTTGGATCTCGTCAACGGTGTACGCGACCGATGAGCCGCTCGGCGACCAACTCGGCCGCGTTGTGCCGCCGACTGACCCGCCCCCGCCGCTCGTGCCGCCTCCGCCTCGGCTGCTTGGGGGGCTATACGCCGGCCGGTAGTAAGACTCACGCGAGTACGAGCCATAGCCGCCCCCGCATGCAGGACAGGCGGCACGACCGCTTGCTGTGCGATGACCCTGCACCGGGGCTGTACAGCGACTCATTGCGCGATGGTAACTACCACCGCAGACGCCATCGATCGAGCGTTCACTACCGCTCTGGACGAGCAGTGGAACTCGCCGCGCGAGTGGCAAAGTCACATGTGGACCAGGCCATCTCACGGCCGCGCGTGCAAACATCTGCAAACGCAACCCGTCGAGACGAGCCGAAATCGCCTCAGGCCGGTGCCCGCCGGAAACCACCAATTACCAGGCGCTTTCCAACCACCACCAACAATACCGAAATACTCAGGAGCCCCCCATAATCGTGAGGTCCGGGGTTCGAGTCCCCGCCCAGCGATCGGGCCGTTTTGCCGGGATTTTGGCGCCTTTCGCGGCGCCAAAGACGGCCCTGTCGAGCCCCGTTGGTAACAGGGGTGGTAACACAGCGCCACGCGACGTCAGTCCCCGGCCGCGTCGCGATACGCCGGCGTCGTATCGGCGGGTTCTCCGATCACGCGTGAAAGCGACAGTCCGTGCGAGCGTCCGGGCTCAGTCCACGAGCAGGACCACGCTCTGGCCGGTGAACAGGGCCCGCCCCGGACGCGGGTCCTGGCGCACGACGCGGCCGCTGTGGCGGCGGTGGGTGCGCGTCAGGCGCTGACGCGAGGAGCGCACCGGCGCGTTGCAGGTCGCGGCCTTCAGCAGGCGCCGCGCGTAGGCGAGCGTGTGGCGGGTGAGCCGCGGCAGGCGCGGGCAGACGCGGCGGATCCCCGTCGAGGTGACCAGCGGCGCCGGCTGCGCGCCGGGCGCGGGGAGCACGCCGGGCACCGTCGCCGGGAGCTCTTCGGTCGGCGTCGTGGCCGCTGCGACCTCCACGGCGCCGATGTCGCAGCGCGCGCCCTGTGGCCGCGCGATCGCTCGCTGGTCGAGGCCCAGCGGACCGCCCTGCGCGCTGCGGCAGCCGGCGGGATCGCCGGCGTCGATCGCTGGACTGCCGGAGGCGGGGAGCATCGTGCTCGTCGGCCCGCCGTTGGCCGCCAGCGGTCCCAGAAGCGCCGGTGCGGGCATGAGGTCGCCGGCGGCGACGAAGGCGCAGGAGTTGCCGGGGTCGTCGGCCAAGTTCGCGCCGCGCGACTCCAGGATCGAGTCCAGGTTGGCGCAGTTCGAGCTGCCGGGCGTCGTGCTCTGGTTGGCCGCCACGATCGAGCCGGCGATCGACAGCACGGTCCGCGGCGTCGATGACGGGTTGGTGAACACCGCGATCCCGCCACCCTCGGAGGCCGAGGCGTTGCCGGCGATGGTCACGGCGGCCAGCCGGACGCCGCTGTGGACGGTGTCGACGTAGATGCCGCCGCCGCCGTTGGTGCCCGTTCCCTGCACGGCGTCGGTCATGTTGGCGGTGAACGTTGAGTTGGTGATGTAGGTCGCCTCCCCATCGTCGAACAGGCCGCCCCCGCCTGAGCGGTCGGTGTCGGGGACGTGCGCGGCGTTGCCGGAGATCGTGCTCGAGGAGATGTCGGTGAGGTTGCCGAACTGGTAGATGCCGCCGCCGCCGTTGGCGCCGTGGGCCGGGTCGGGCTGCGGGTCGATCACCGTGACCGTGTTGCCGGCCACCGTGGTCTCGGTCAGGACGATGTCGTGCCCGTCCTGGTAGACGCCGCCGCCGCCGTCGTTGCCGACGGAGGGCAGGGACTTCATCGTGACGTTCGCCGTGTTGTCGCTGATGGTGGCGTCGGTCGCGGCCAGGTTCCCGCTGCCGGACGCGATCATGATGCCGCCGCCTCCGCTGTCGCCGTTCGAGCCCGAGACGTCGACCGTGTTGGACCGCACGACGCTGGAGCGCAGCTCCACGCTCCCCGCGCTCCAGATCCCGCCGCCGCCGAGGTTGCCGCCGGTGTCGGCGGTCACGGAGTTGCCCTCCACGACTGCGTGGTCGAGCACGATCGGCCCGGGACCCTGGTTGCGGATCCCGCCGCCGCCCACGCCGTACATCGTGCCCACCGGGCCCTGCACCCGCCCGCCCGTCACCGTGAGGTCGGCGATGGTGACCGGGGCGAGGGCGAAGGTGTCCAGCACGCGGCTGTCGGTGGCGGGCGCGAGCGCGGACGCGTCGATGATGGTCAGCGCCGCTCCGGCGCCGCGGATCGTCACGGGCTGGTTGAGGACGAGCTGACCCTGGGTGAGCTCATAGCGCCCGGCCGGCAGCACGACGGTGTCACCCGTCAGGCCCGCGGCGAGCGCGGCCCGCACCGAGCACGCCGTCGCCGATGGGCAGGAGGCGGCGGGCGGATCCTGGGTCGTGGTCACCTCGATCGTCGCAGCGCCGGCATCGGCGGCCCCGAAGAGCAACACGCAGAGTACCCCGGCGACCACATATGTCGGCATTGCGCCACGCTAACCGTTCCTGAGCGCTGGGGCGGGGAAGGTGTGAGGCCGGCAGCGGACCGATTGTCGTTCTGCGCACGAGGGGAACTCGCTTTGCGAGAGGCATCAAGTCAGGCCCTCTCGCCGCCATGCATGCAAACATCCGGGGGTCGAGTTCCCGCCCAGCTACGCCGACTCCGGCCTGGTCCTCCCCGAGTCCGCTTGCTTGACGACGGTATTGGCGGCCGCCTTGCTGGTCTGAGGTGCGGCGCGCCCACTCGACACCGTCGCTCCGGAGCGAGCGCGGCGTGCGGCGCCCGCCTTGGTCTTCTCGGCGCCGCCGGTCGTGCGCTGCGTCGGAGCCGCAGGCAGCTTCACCTCGCCCGCCATCCGCACCCCGAGGACGTCGGCGATCCGGGTTAGCCGATCGAGGCTGGTCCGGCCGTAGCGCTCGTTCTCGTAGCGCTGCACCTGCTGCTCGGCGACCCCGAGCTGCGAGGCAAGATCCTTTTGGGTCCAATTGCGGGCGATCCGCGCCTCGATGAGGGCGTCGGGCAGCTCGGAGATCCGCGACACCTTGTGCGTCTTGACCTTGCCGGCTCTCAAACGCTCGTATCGGCGCACCTGCCGGCGCAGCTCCCCGAGCTCAGACTCCATTCCTCCCAGCATGGCTGCGTGCACGCGGGCGTCAACGCGTGGTCGTGGGCCTGATCGCCTGGCCTCCTCGATCGCCCGCTCGAACTTCTCGGCTTCTACGCGCGTGTTCAGATACTGCCGCTCGTTGGTGATCATGGAAGCTCCTCGAGATCGATCTTGATGATGCCCTTGACCTGGCCAGTGCGACCATCCTGCTGGAAGAACTGGAGGTACCGGGGGCCGAACGGTTCGCTCAGCCCGTCGGAGATCACGAGCTCACCGCCGTAGCGCCGCTTCTGCGCGTTGCGCGGGATCGTGAGCTTGAGCAGCGAGGGGTGGAGGTCATCGCTACTGACGCCGTCCGGTACCCAACACGCATCGAAGTCGCCAGGGAGTTCCTTCTCGGTCACGAAGCTGCCGTCCAGGTAGACCGCCTGGCATCCCGCGGCGCGCAAGTCGTCGAGCGCGAGCTTCAACCCCTGCAAAAGCCGCTCCCTTCGCGTGTTGCCGCCGTACCGTTCGATGATCTCGTCCCACGTCGCCTCATGAATCCCGGGCGGGAGGTTTCCGCGCTCGTCGAAGTCCGGGATCACAACGCTAAGTCTATCCACCAACACAACGGAATTGTTGGCTTACAAGGCGCGCGACTGCGTCGGCGGCGGTCCGAGGCTCGATTCCCGCCCAGCTATATTGCTGAGCGTCACATGGCGCCGCGCACTTTGGCGACGATCGTGGCCAGGGATCGCACGAGTTCGTCATCGTCGTTCATCGGGAGTCCCGTAGCGCCCTGCGCGTCTATCCCCGCATGGCCGGGCGCATACAGACTGATCGCGAGCGTCATTCGCCTGCCGCCCACCGCGCTAGGGGTCGGCACCGCCGTTGCCGCAATAGCTGCAAGGTGCTCGTCAGTAGTCGGAATTTCGGTTCCCTCCAGTCAAGGCGCATCGTCCACGCCCATCGTCGTCGATCACCAATAGTCTCGCGGCATGGATCAGCAGAGCGACCCGGATTACCTCGCCCGCCGCATCGCGGAGGTCGGCCACTGGCACCATCGGATTCCGATCACGTCGGAGGTGATGACGCCGGGTGTGCAGGACACCCAGGCGCTGCTGGCGCAGGTGGGTCTGCCCGAGGACTGCACGGGCATGCGCGTGCTCGACATCGGTGCGCGCGACGGGTTCTTCACCTTTGAGGTCGAGCGGCGTGGTGCGGCGGAGGTCGTCGCCGTCGACAACGTCCCGCCGGAGATGACGGGCTTCGCGGTGGCCGCCGAGCTGCTCGGCTCCAAGGCCCAGTACATCACCGACAACGTGTACAACCTGTCGGTCGAGCGCTACGGCAAGTTCGACCTCGTCCTGTTCTTCGGCGTCCTGTATCACCTGCGTCATCCGCTGCTGGCGCTCGACCACATCTGGGACGTCTGCAATCGCGGGGCCCAGCTCTACGTCGAGTCGCACATGATCGACGAGGGCCTGGTCGACCACGACGGCGGCTTTCACCGCCTCGACAGCCTCCACGCCGACCTGCTCGGCCTCCCGCTGGTCCAGTTCTATCCCGGCCGCATGCTCGGCAACGACTTCACCTCGACCTGGGCGCCCAACCAGGTCGCGCTGCGCGGCATGCTCGAGTCCGCCGGCTTCGACCTCACCCACCAGTGGCTCGTGGCCTTCCGCGGCGGCGCGATCGCCGTGGCACGCGACCTCGACCCCGATGGCCAGCGCGCGGCCGACGCCGCGGCGGCGTGGAACCTGACGCAGAACGAGATCCTGACGCCGTCGGAGTACTCGCCGCCGGCGTCGGCCTGAGGGCGTCGGTCTGAGGGCGGCACATGGGCCGCCCCCAGACCGGTCGCGGCCTAAACCGCCGGCTCGATGTTCTGATTGACCCGGAACAGGTTCCCCGGGTCGTACTGGGCCTTGATCTGCGCCAGCCGCCCGTAGTTGTCGCGGTAGCTGGCCTGCACGCGCTCCTGGCCCTCGTCCATCATCATGTTCACGTAGGCGCCGCCCGCCGCGTGCGGGTGGAGGGCGTCGAAGTAGCCGACGGTCCAGTCCTTGATTGCGCCCGCGTTCTCGACCGCCGGATCGACGCCCACGAAGACCGAGCCCCAGCGGGCGTCGCGGTAGCTCCACGCGGTGTCCTCGGACGCCACGTCGTGCGCGGCGCCGTCGATCGGGTAGAGGTGCATCGTCGACTGCCAGGTCGGCATCGCCTCGGCCCACTTGACGTGGGCCTCGACCGCCTCGTCGGAGATCTCGTTGACGAAGTCGGCGCGCCAGTACCACTGGTGCCCGGTCGGGTAGACGCCGTCGAACGCACCTTGGAAGTCGGCGTGCGGCACCGGCGCGGCCCCGTGCAGCAGCGGCGCGGGGACCTCGTCGAGCAGCGGCGCCATCGCGGCCGCGGCGTCGGCCTCGTCGCCGACGTAGCACCAGACGACGGCGCAGACCTTGCGCAGGTGCAGCTCCTCGGGGAACGGCGTCCCCGGGCGGCACGCTCATGAACGCGAAGAAGCCGTTCAGCTCGCGCGGCGCGTCGGCCGATGAAGTCGCGGTAGGCCTTCAGCACCTCGGCGGCGTCCTCGAGTCGACCACAGCGTCGGGCCGGCGACCACCGTGCCGACCTCGTGCAGCCGGAACGTGAACGACGTGACGACGCCGAAGTTGCCGCCGCCGCCGCGCAGCGCCCAGAACAGGTCCGGGTGCTCGTCGGCGCTCGCGCGCACGGCCACGCCGTCGGCCAGCACGACCTCGGCCTCGAGCAGGTTGTCGATGGTCAGGCCGAACTTGCGGGTCAGGTGGCCGAGGCCGCCGCCGAGCGTGAGGCCGCCGACGCCGGTCGTCGAGATGATCCCGCTCGGCGTCGCGAGGCCGTGCTCGCCCGTGGCGCGGTCGACCTCGCCCCAGGTGCAGCCGCCGCCGACGCGCACGGTGCGCGCCTGCGGGTCGACCTGGATGTCGCGCAGCGGCGAGAGGTCGATGACGACGCCCGTCGTCGACCGTGCCGAGGCCGGCGCCGTTGTGGCCGCCGCCGCGCACGGCGAGCGGCAGGTCGTGGGCGCGGGCGAAGCGGACGATCTGGGCGACGTCGTCCGGGCTCGGCGCACTGGGCGATCAGCGCGGGCCGACGGTCGATCATCGCGTTGTAGACCTTGCGGGCCTCGTCGTAGCCGGCGTCGTCCGGGTCCGATCAGCCGGCCGGAGAAGCTGGGGAGTTCGCGGCGCGCGGTCGCCGCAGGGGTCATGACGGTGCTCATGGAGTGCTCCTGTTGGGGTCTTGAGCGAATGTGGAGTCGACGCGTACGCCCGTCCCGGTCCGCTGTCATGACCTGAGCTGACCCCATTTCGCCACGGCTCACGACGCCCGAAATCCGGCACGGATGATCAGATCTGACTATCGTCGTCTGCGATCGCGCTCATGCCCGACCTCCCCGGCTCGCTTCGCCTGACGTCGACCTTCCCGTTCGTCGGGCGCTCGGCGGAGCTGCGAGACGCTCCGCACGCTGTTGCCGCTGGCCGAAGGCGAGGGCGGCCGCGTCGTGCTGCTCGGCGGCGAGCCCGGCTCGGGCAAGAGCCGGCTCGTCCGCGAGCTCGCCTCCGAGGCCGCGCGCGACGGCGTGCTCGTCCTCGTACGGCGCCTGCGACGCGGTCGTGCGCACGCCCGTACGGCCCGTTCGTCGAGGCGCTCGACCAGCTCGTCCGGGCGCGCCGAGCCGGACGAGCTGCGCGCCGAGCTCGGCGCGACCGGCGGCGAGCTGACGCGCCTGCTGCCCGACCTGCCGGCCCGGATCGGCGACCTCGCACCGCCGGTCAGCGCCGATCCGGACACCGAGCGCCACCGGCTGCACACCGCGGTCGCCGACCTGCTGACCGGCATCAGCCGCGGCCGCCCGGTGCTGCTCATCCTCGAGGACGGCCACTGGGCCGACGCGCCGACCCTGCTGCTGCTGCGCCACCTGGCGCGGGCGGCGGGCGGCGCGCGGCTGCTGGTGCTCGCCACGTTCCGCGACACCGAGGCCGACGTCCCCGAGACGCTGGCCGAGGCGCTGGCCGACCTGCGCCGCTCCGACGCCGTCGTGCGGCTGCGCGCTCGCCGGCTTCTCGGGCGCGGAGATCACCGAGTTCGTCCGCAACGCCGCGGGCGGCGAGGTCGGCGCCGGGCCGCCGTGGCTCGCACGGCCATCGGCGACCTCACCGGCGGCAACGCCTTCCTGGTCTGCGAGCTGTGGCGCGATGCTCGTCGAGACCGGCGATGGTCGAGCTCGTCGACGGGACGGTGCGGCTGACCCGCTCGACGATGGACCTCGGCACGCCCGAGAGCGTGCGCGAGGTCGTCAGCCAGCGGCTCGCCCGCCTGGCCGACGGGACCGCCGACCTGCTCGAGCTGGCGGCCGTCGCCGGCGGGGAGTTCGAGCTTCGACATCGTCCGGCGCGCCGCCGGCGTCCCCGACGCCGAGCTGCTCGAGCGCCTCGACGAGGCCGTGCGCAGCGGGATGATCGAGGAGCTGCCCGTCGCGCGCGCTGGCCTACCGCTTCACCCACGAGCTGGTGCGGCGCGCGCTGTATGACCGCCTGACCGGCGTGCGCCGGGCCGAGCTGCACCTGCGCGTCGGCGAGGCGCTCGAGAGCGCCGAGCCGCGCTCGGGCCGCGCGCTCGCCGACCTCGCGCACCACTTCGCCGCTCGCGGCGCCCCTGGACGGCGCCGCGCGCGGGGTCGAGTACAACGTCCTGGCCGCCCGCGCCGCCGACGGCGCCCTGGCCTTCGACGAGGCGGTCGCGCGGCTGCGCATCGCGCTCGACCTGCGGATCGAGAGCCCGCGAGCACCGCGCGGAGGTGCTGCTCGAGCTCGGCATCGCCAACCATCGCGCCGGCAACGCGCTCGACGCGCTGCGATGCGCTGAGCGGACGCGCGCAGATCGGCCGCGAGCTGGACGACGCGGAGCTGCTCGGCACGCGCCGCGATCGGCTACGAGGACGCCTGCTGGCGGCCGGGCATCGCCGACCAGGGCGCCGTCGAGCTGCTCGAGGAGGCGACGGCCGCGGTCGGTGAGGCAAGCTCCGAGCTGCGCGTCGGGCTGCTCGGCGGTCTCGCGCGCGCGCTGGACTTCCAGGGTGCGCACGAGCGGGCGGCGGTCGTGCGCACCAGCGCCATCGCGATGGCGCGGCGGCTCGGCGACCGCACCGGCCTGGCGACCGTGCTGATGCGCGCCTACTGGTCGCGGGGGAAGAACTCGCTGGAGGAGATCCTCGCCATGCTGACCGAGGCCGCGGCGATCGGCGAGGAGCTCGGCGACACCGAGATCCGCGCCGAGGCGATGTCCTGGCGCGTGCCGACGCTCGTCGGCGCTCGGCGACATCGACGCCGCGCGGCGCGAGGTCGACGCCCTGCAGGAGACGGCCGAGCAGACCGCGCAGCCGTTCGTGCTCCACGTCGCCGCGCACTACGGCTCGGCGATCGCGCTCTGCGACGGCCGGCTCGACGAGGCCGAGGCGCTCGCGCGGCCGCTCGCACGACTGGAGCCGGCTGCTGACCGGCCGCGACGCCTCGGGCGTGCACGGGATCCAGATGTTCGGCATCCGCCGCGAGCAGGGCCGGCTCGCCGAGCTCGCGCCGGTGATCCGGCTGCTCGCCGGTCAGCCGGGCAGCAGTGGGCCGTGGCGCCCGGGGCTCGTCTCCGTGCTCGTCGAGCTCGGCATGGACGACGCGGCGCGCGCACGAGCTCGAGCAGGTCCGCGCCGATGGCCTGGACAGCCTGCGCGAGTCGCTGTGGCTGGCGTCGCTCACCTACCTGACCGACGCCTGCGCCGCGCTGGGCGACGCGGAGACCGCGGCGCTCGTCTACCCGGAGCTCGAGCCGCTGGCCGGCACGAACGTGATGATCGGCCACCTCGTCGCCTGCTACGGCGCGGCCGACCGCTACCTCGGCATGCTCGCCGCGACGCTCGGCGAGTGGGAGCGCGCCGAGGCGCACTTCCTGCACGCCACCGTGCTCAACCGGCGCACCGGGATGCTGACGTGGCTCGGCCACACGCTCTACCAGCACGCCCGCGCGCGGCTCGCGCGCGGCGACGCCGCGGGCGCCGTCGCCGCTGCTGAGCGAGGCGGCCACGATCGCCGAGGCCATCGGCCTGCGCGCGCTGCTGGCGCGCATCCGCTCGATCGGCCCCGAGCCGCCCGCCGCGCCGGAGGCGCTTCCCGACGGCCTCTCGTCGCGCGAGGTCGAGATCCTGCGCCTCGTCGCCCGCGGCCTCAGCAACCGCGAGATCGGCGCCGCGCTGTTGATCAGCGAGCACACGGCCGCCAACCACGTGCGCAGCATCCTGCGCAAGACCGGCTGCGCCAACCGCACCCAGGCGGCCACCTACGCCCACCGCCACGGCCTCGCCGAGGCCTGACCACCCCTGTACGATCGATCACACGATGCCCCTCTACGTCATCGAGCGAAACTTCGCCGAGTCGAGCTCGACCTCACCGGCGAGGACGTCAAGCTGATCGACGAGATCAACGCCGACGAGGACGTCCGCTGGCTGTTCTCCTTCCTCAGCGCCGACCGGCGCCGGACCTACTGCCTGTACGAGGCGCCGTCGCCGGACGCGATCGTCGCCGCCGCGAAGCGGGCCGACGTCCCGGCCGACGAGATCGTCGAGGTCAGCGGCGCGGCCGCGCCAGAGCTGACGGGCCGTTTGGCGGAGTGGGCCGCCGCGCAGGCGTCCACGTAGTGCGGGTGATCGCCGGGACCGCCAGGGGCGTGCCTCTACGGTCGCCGAGCGCCGAGGGCACGCGGCCGATCTCTGACCGTGGCAAGGAGGCGCTGTTCAGCATCCTGTACCCGCGGCTGCCCGGGTGCACGTTCCTGGACCTGTTCGGGGGCGTGGGCGGCGCGGGTATCGAGGCCTTGAGCCGGGGTGCGGAGCACGCCACGTTCGTGGAGCTCACGGCGGCTGTGGTCGAGGATCTGCGTGCCAACCTCGACAAGACGCGCCTCGCCGATCGTGCGACGGTGATCCACGGCGACGCGTTCGCCTTCCTCGATCGGCCGCCGACGCCGTTCGACATCATCTTCGTCGCGCCGCCCCAATGGCAAGGGCTCTGGGTCAAGACGATGACCATGCTCGACGCGCGTCCCGGCTGGCTCGCCGACGGTGGGCTGATCGTCGCCCAGCACGACCCCAAGGAAGACGAGGACCTACCGCTCGCGCGCTTCGAGCGCGTGCGCAGCAAGGCCTACGGCGGGGTGCAGTTCGGCTTCTACAGCCCGGTCGCGCAGGACTGAGCCCGCGGGCCGCTACTCAGCACACGGGATGAAGCCCGCGGGCTTGGCCATCGAGCGCCGCAGCGACGCGAAGGCGCCGGCGCCGAGGATCAACGGGACCCAGAACAAGATGATGCGGTAGGCCAGGACGGCGGCGGTGGCGGCCGAGGCAGGTGCCCCGAAGACGATGAACGTGCCGATCAGGCCGCCATCGATCCCGCCGATGCCGCCCGGGATCGGCAGCAGCCCGCCGAGCTGGCCGATCAGGTACGCCAGCAGGATCACGCTCGCGCCGGGCGCGTAGCCGACGGCGTGAAAGGTCGCCCACAGCGCGAGGTTGTCCCAGGCCCAGTAGCCGACGATGCCTAGGAGCAGCAACGGGTCGTGGCGGCGCAGCAGCATCCCGGCCTCGGCGACGCCGCCGACCAGCGCCGTGCGCGAGTGCGCCCAGAGACGGCGCAACCGCCCGTCATGCTCGCTCGGCGGCGGGCCCGCCGGCAGCAGCCCGATCAGCGCCACGCCGGCGATGGCCAAGACCGACAGGACGGCGGGCAGCAGCGTCAGCCAGACCGATTGGGGCGGGCCGAGGAGCCCGACGAAGACGGCCACGCCGACGACGGCCACCGCCGCGAAGTTGACCGAGCTCTTCAACAACAAGAACGCGACCGAGCGACGCGCGATCGTCTCGGCCTTCATCCCCGCGCGCGAGAGCACCCATGCGCCCAGCGCGATCCCGCCGGCGCCCGAGGCCGGGATGATCGAGCCGGTGCCGACCTCCGAGAGCCCGACCTCGGCCGCCGAGCGCCACGGCATGATCGAGCAGAAGACGGGGCGGAACATCAACACGTAGGACAACGCCGAGAGCACCTCGAAGACGACCGCCAGCGCCAGCCAGCCCGGCGACGCGTCCTTGAGCCGGTCGCGCACCTCGCCGAGCCCGGGCGCCAGCACGGCCACGAGGACCAGGACGCCCAGCAGGACGATGACCTCCAGCGCCCGGCGCGCCAGCCTGCGCGGGTTGACGTCCTCGGGAAGGTCGGCCGCGGGTCGCGTCGGGGCGGTCTCGGCGACCAGGGTCGGCCGTTGGCTCACGTATCCATGATGGCAGCGGCCCGAAATCGGACCGCGCGCGTCGGCGCGCCTACCCGCGCCGCGGCGTGCCGGTGGCCAGCGCGATCGCGGTGTCCTGAAGGCGCTGAGGCAGCACCGCCATGACCGCGGCCTGGACCTTGGCGTCGAGCCCGACGACGTAGCGGGCCTTGGGACGCGACGCCGTGAGCGCCTGCTCGATCGTCGCCGCGACGCCGTCGGCCGGCTTGGCCATCTTCTGCAGGCGCGGGATCGTGCGCCGCAGGCCGTCCAAGTGGCGCTGATAGAGCCGGCGGTGCTCGTCGCTCATCGCCTCCTCGGTCGCGTCCTGCAGCTCCGGCGCGGCGCGCCACATGTCGGTGTCGGTCATCGCCGGCTCGATCAGCGAGACCGCGATGCCCCAGGGACGCAACTCCATCCGCCAGGCGTCGGCCATCGCCTCCAGGGCGAACTTCGACGCGTTGTAGGCGCCGGTCATCGGCGACGAGATCCGCCCGCTGAGCGAGGACACCAACACGATCCGCCCGCGACTGGCCCGCAGCCTCGGCAGCACCGCGTTGGTCACGGCCAGCGGCCCGACGACGTTGACCTCGAGCTGGCGGCGCAGGCCGTCGGCGGTCAGGCCCTCCAGCGGCCCGGCGACGACGATCCCCGCGTTGTTGACCACCGCGTCCAACCGCTCGGGCAACCCGGCCGCCAGCGCGGCGACCTGCTCGGCGTCGGTGACGTCCAAGAGCACCGTCGTGACCGCGCCGGGCGCGGCATCGGCCACCAGCCGCTCCGCGTCCTGCGTCGACCGCACCGTCGCGATGACGTCCCAGCCGTTACGGGCGAGGCGCAGCGTGGTGGCGCGGCCGATCCCGCGGCCGGCCCCGGTGATCAGCACGGAAGGCATGGCGCGCAACCCTACGGCGGCCGACGGCGCGGGGTCAACGGCCGCGATCACTCCACGGAACCGGTCGAAGCCCGGACCTCACGTTCCCCAGCTCCCCGGCGTTGTGGGCGCATGCACCGAACCGAGATCACGTTCCTGTCGGGCGACGACCAGTGCGCGGCATGGCTGTATCGGCCCGTCGATGACGACGCGGTGGCGACGCCGATCGTGGTGATGGCCCACGGCCTCTCCGGCACGCGCCGCGACCGGCTCGGCCCGTTCGCGCAGCGCTTCGCGCAGGCGGGTCACCGGGCGCTGGTCTTCGACCACCGCGGGTTCGGCGACAGCGGCGGCGAGCCCGACCTGTTCGAGCCCGCCCGCCAGCTGGAGGACTGGGCCGCGGCGATCGCCTGCGCCCGCGCGCTCCCGGGCGTCGATGCGGATCGCGTCGTGACCTTCGGCTCCTCGATGGGCGGCGGCAACGCGCTGGCGGCCGCCGCGGCCGATCGGCGGGTCGCGGCCGCCATCAGCCAGGTGCCGTTTCTCGACATGCTGCGACAGGCGCACCGCTCGCCGCCGGGCGTCGCCGTCCGCACGCTGCTCACCGCCGTGCGTGGTGGATATTTGCCCGCGGTCGGCCGGCCCGACGAGGCCGCGTTCATCAACGCGCCCGGGGGCGAGGACGGCTGGCGTCGCGTCGTGGCGACCGGCGAGGACTCGCGTTGGCGCGATCGCGTCTCGGCGCGCTGGCTGCTCGGCCGGCCCTTCAACCCGGGCCGTCACGCGGCAACGCTCCACTGCCCGTGGCTGGTCTGCGTCGGCGAGGCCGATCGGGTCGCCCGGCCCGGTTCGGCGATCGCCGCGGCCCGCCGCGCGCCGCACGGCGAGCTGCGCACCTACCCGGGCGTCGATCACTTCGACATCTACGACGGGCCGGCCCACGAGGCGGTCGTCGCCGACCAACTCGCCTTTCTGCGCTGCCACCTCGGCAGGGACTGACCACCCTGGGGTCGATTCCGAGCCGATAGGCTCGCGCCCATGAGCCGCTCCAACACGCTGACCACGCTCGCGGGCCTCCGGCTGGCGATCGGCACCGCCTCGTGGGCGGCGCCGCGCCTCGCCGGCAAGACGTTCGGCCTCGACGCCTCCGCCAACCCGCAGTCGCCCTACCTCGCGCGGCTGTTCGGCGTGCGCGACTTCGCGCTGGGCTACGGCATCCTCACGACCTCCGGCGAGACGCGGCGCCAGTGGCTGGCGATCGGCGCGGCCTGCGATGTCGCCGACGCGGTGGCCGGCGTCGCCGGCGCGCGTGGCGGCTATCTGCCGAAGGTCACGAGCTTCCTCGTGACCGGCGCCGCGGTCGCCGCCGCCGGGCTCGGCGTCGCCGCGCTGCGCGACGCCGAGTAGGCCCCGCCGCCCGGGGCGCTAGACTTCCTGTACAGGTCGGGCAGACGCCCGGCACCGCAGTGTTCCGCGTCTTCGCAGTCGTTGCCTTCGAGCTCCCTCCGCGTTTCCGCAGCACACATACCCCGGAGGGGAAACAACACCATGGCTACAGGAACCGTGAAGTGGTTCAACGACGACAAGGGCTTCGGCTTCATCACGCCCGATGACGCCGGCAAGGACCTGTTCGTGCATCACAACGCGATCCAGGGCAGCGGCTTCAAGTCGCTGGCCGAGGGCGCGAAGGTGAGCTACGACGCCGAGCAGGGCCCCAAGGGCCCCGCCGCGGCCAACGTCGTCACGCTCTAAGCACCACCCGCTTACACGTCGCACCCCGGGAGCCGCCAGTCGGCTCCCGGGTCGTGCAAGACCGAAGGGAAGAAGACCATGGCCTCCAGTGGCAAGCGCAAGACCACGATGGCGAAGCTCAACCGCGAGCAGCGGCTGCGCGAGCGCAAGATGGAAAAGCAGCACCGCAAGGACACGCGCAAGGACGACGAGCCCGACGTGGTCGAAGAGGTCGAGGACCTGTCGCACCTGGATCGCTACGTCGATCCGTTCAGCGCCGCCGAGCTCGCCGCCGGCCGGCGGCCGTAGCGCCGGCTCAGTCGGACGTGATCGCCGCCACCTGGCGCGCGTCCACCCAGATCTCCCAGCGCCCCGACGCCGAGTCCCGATCGCCGTCCATCGCGTTGCCCGGCGCGTGCTCCTGCATGGTGTCTATTGTCACCAAAGTCAGGATTTTGGCTGTCGGTGCCGAAAGCTCTCCGCGTGGAGTCGCTCAACGATTCGTCTTCGCTGGTCCACGGTGCGTTCACCGCCTCGGCGATCGGCATGGCCGTCACGGCGCTCGACCTCACCATCGTGCAGTCCAACGGCGCGCTGGAGGCGCTGCTCGGCCGTCGCGCCGCGGAGCTGACCGGCCATCGCCTGAGCGACTTCGCCCACCCGGAGGACCGCGCCGCGACACAGCGCCACGACGATGCCGTCCGGGCCGCACCACCCGCCGACTCCCACACCGAGCGGCGCATCATCCGCCCGGACGGGACGGCGGTCTGGATCGACCTCACGGCCTCGGTCCTGCGCACTGCCGAGGGCCATCCACGCCACCTGCTCCTGCAGGCCATCGACATCACCGCCCACAAGGCCGCCGAGGCCGACCTCGAGCGTGAGCGCCGGCGCCTGACCGACGCCCAGGCGCTGGCCCACGTCGGCTCCTGGGAGTGGAACCTCGACACCGACGAGGTCGTCTGGTCCGAGGAGCTGGCGGCGATCTTCGGGCACGCGATCGAGGACACCGCGCACAAGCCGTCGGACTGGATGGGCACCGTCCACCCCGACGACGTCGAGCAGGTCAACCGCGCCGTCGACGAGGCGATGAACCTCGGCAGCACCGAGAACGAGTACCGCATCATCCGTCCCGACGGCGAGGTGCGCTGGCTGCTCGGGCACCGGCGCGGGATCGACGGCCTCGGCGGCCGGCGGATGGTCGGGACGATCCAGGACATCACCGAGCGCCGCCGCGAGGAGGAGCGCCGCCGCGACGCCGAGGCGCTCCTGGCCGAGGCGATCGAGCATGCGCCGATGGGGGTGGGTGTCCTTGGCGTCGACGGCGGCTTCCTCACGGTCAACCCGGCGCTCTGCGCGCTGACCGGCTTCTCCGAGCTCGAGCTGCTGACGCGCAACTTCGTCGAGCTGGTCCATCCCGACGCCATGGAGCACGCGCTCGCGCAGCGGACGCGGATGCTGGCCGGCGAGATCGACCGTTACGAGGGCGAGCAGCCGTGCCGCACGCGCTCGGGCGACACGCTCTGGGTTCTGCTGTCGATCGGCTCGCTGCGCGGACCGGCCGGCGACGTGCGGGCGTTCATCGTCCAGATCCAGGACGCGACGCTGCGGCGCGCGGCCGAGCAGGCGCTGCGCGACAGCGAGCGCGCGGCCCTGGAAGCGTCGCGCATGAAGTCCCAGTTCCTGGCGAACATGAGCCA
This sequence comes from uncultured Conexibacteraceae bacterium, assembly GCA_963731005.1. GTDB lineage: Bacteria > Actinomycetota > Thermoleophilia > Solirubrobacterales > Solirubrobacteraceae > Baekduia. Next base: position 446,892 of record CAVSTZ010000001.1, read on the forward strand.
TGAGATCCGCACACCGATGAACGGCGTGCTGGGGATGATCGACGCGCTGCTGCACAGCGACCTGACCGAGGAGCAGCAGCGCCACGCCGAGACCGCGCGGCGCTCGGCCGAGTCGCTCCTGACGATCATCGACGACGTCCTGGACTTCTCCAAGATCGAGGCGGGGCGGCTGGAGCTCGAAGCCGAGGCGATCGACCTCGTCGAGCTGACCGGCGAGCTGCGCCACCTGCTGTGGCCGCGCGCGCAGGCGCGCGGGCTGCGGCTGATCGTCACGCTCGACGCCGCGGTGCCCGACGTCGTGCTCGGCGATCCGGTGCGCCTGCGCCAGATCCTGGTCAACCTCATCACCAACGCCATCAAGTTCTCCGAGGACGGCGAGATCGTGCTGACGATCGAGCCCGACGCGCGAGGACCACATGCGCTTCGTCGTCGCCGATCAGGGCATCGGGATCGACGACGACACGCTCGGCCGCCTGTTCGAGCCGTTCACGCAGGCCGACGCGTCGACGACGCGGCGCTTCGGCGGGACCGGCCTCGGCCTGGCGATCAGCCGGCAGCTCGCGGAGCTGATGGGCGGCGCGATGGCTGCGACGTCGCGCCCGGGCGTCGGCAGCACCTTCCGCTTCACGGCACGGCTGCCGGCGATCGCCGACGCCGACCGTCCCCGGCCGTTGCGCGGCATCCGCGTGCTGGTGGCCATCGACGAGCACAACCAGGGCGTCGCGGCCGCGGCGCTCGTGGAGCGCTGGGGCGCCGAGGCGTCGCTGGCCACGCTGGAGGATGCCGGGCGGACGCTCACGCTTCAAGCCGCGCGTGGAGACGGCACCGGCGGTCGTGATGCTCGGTGACCCCGCGGGTGGCGGCACGCGGATCGTGCCGTTGCTGGCGCGGCTGCGGGAGCGGGCGGGCGGCGCGCTGCCGGCGATCTTGATCTCCGACACCGTGATCGGCGAGCCGCTGCCCGATGGTGCGGTCGCGTTCGTCGCGCCGGCACCGCCCGCGCGGCTGCGCCAGGCGATCGTCGATCTCACCGCGGTCGAGGCGAGCGTCCCCGTGCTCGGCGGCTGAGACGCCCACGCCGCGGCCCGAGGTCGACGCCACGCTCGGCGAAGGCCGCCGCGTCCTGGTCGCCGAGGACAACGAGGTCAACCAGCAGGTCGCGATGCTGACGCTGCGCCGCCGCGGCTTCGAGGTCGACGTCGTGGCCGACGGCGCCGAGGCGGTCGCGGCCAGCGCGCGCGTCGCCTACGACCTGATCTTCATGGACTGCCAGATGCCGCGCATGGACGGCTTCGCGGCGACCGTCGAGATCCGTGCGCGCCAGGACGCCGACGCGGCGCCGATCATCGCGATGACGGCGTCCTCGATGCCCGAGGACCGCGAGCGCTGCCGCGAGGCGGGCATGGACGACTTCGTCGCCAAGCCGGTGCGCCCGGATGACCTGGACGCCGTGCTGCGCCGCTGGCTCTAACGCCCGGCGCGATCGGGGCCCGGCGACCCGTGGTGGGTGATCGTCAGGCCGCTGGGCGGGAGCGGCGCCTCGACGTCCTCGGCCGTCGGCAGCGTCTGCAGACGGCTGTGGAACGCGGCGCCGACGCGCAGCGCGTGGGCCTTGGCCTCCTCGGCGCGATCGCCGGCGAAGAGCTCGTCGACGCTCGTGCTCCAGAGGATCAGCCAGCGCTCGAAGTGCGGCTTGCGGATGCCACCCGCGCGGAAGTGGATGTCGGCGTGCGGCGCGAAGGCGCCGCCGCCGTAGCTGCGGGTGCCGAGCAGCATCGTCTCCCAGAAGGAGGTGACGGTCGGCACGTGCTCGTCGAGGTCGAGCTTGGCGACGTCGGTGAAGATCCAGCCGATCAGCGGGTCGTGCAGCGCGCGTCCGTAGAAGGCGCGGACGAGCCGCTCGCAGTCCTCGCGGGTCTGGATGTCCGGTCGATCGTCGCTCACGCTCGACCCACGATAGGAGCTGTGCCTACTTGTCGGCCTCCACGAGCGCCGCCATCGCTGCGCTGCCGCGGTCGATCGTCGGGCGCATCTCCGGGTTGAGGTGAAACGCGGTGGCGTCGTAGTCGTCGGGCAGCGTGCCGCGGAGGTGGAGGTCGAGGGCGAGCAGGCGCGGGTAGTAGCCGCCGCCCATGCAGAAGACGGCGTCGTACATCTGGCCGCCGATCTCGTGGGAGTCCAGGGTCGTCGCGTGCTGGAGTTCGAGCGTCGCAGTGCCGTCGCGCGGACCGGGGGAGAGGCGGACCTCGATCTCGTCCACGCCGCCCTGGCCGAGGACGACCTTGAGGTGATGGGGCGCGTCGCAGACGGCGATGGTGCCGCCGCCCATGTTGGCCTGATCGAACCTGCCGCCGACACGCAGCTCACCGGTGACGGTCGTGTACCAGCGCGCGAGGCGCTCGGGATCGGTGCAGGCGTCCCAGAGATCCTCGACGCTTGTGTCGTAGGTGCGGGTCAGCACCGCGACGCGGGCCTCGCCGGCGGCGATGGCTCGGTGGCGCAGCTCGGGCGCCGGCTCGGTGTAGGTGCTCGTCTCGATGGTCATGTCGTGCTGCCTTCCTGCTCGGGATGGTCTGGGGTTGCACGCCGGGCGCGCTTGCCGCGCGCGACCTCGGTGGCCAGCGCGTCGAGCTTCTGATTCCAGAAGCGCCGGTAGGGCTCCAGCCAGCGGTCGACCTCCTGCAGCGGAGCGGCATCGACGGCGTACAGCCGCCGCACGCCATCGGCGCGAACCGTGGCGAAGCCGTTGTCGCGCAGCACCTTGAGGTGCTGGGAGACCGCCGGCTGCGAGATGCCGAACTCCCGTTGGATCACCGCACCGACGTCGCCCGCGGCGCGCTCGCCGTCGGCGAGCACCTCCACGATGCGCCGCCGGACCGGGTCGCCCAGGATGTCGAACGCGTGCATGCCGAGCACTGTATCGGCACAGACTTATATAAGCAAGGCCTAATTCAAAGCCGGCGCATCGGGCTCTGCCGCGCGAACCTCGAACGCGGTCAGCGTCAGCGGCCCGAACGAGGTGATCAGCGCGACGTCGACGGCGTCGCGACCGCGGCCGACGACGACGCGGCCGACGCGCGGCGGTTGTTGCGCGCGTCGAAGGTGTGCCAGCGCGCCGTCGAGGTAGACCTCGAACCAGGCGGCGAAGTCCATCGGCTCGGCGGGCGGCGGCACGTCGATCGTCCGGGATGTAGCCGAACACGTAGCGGGCCGGGATGTTCAGCGCGCGGCAGAAGGTGATCGCGAGGTGGGCGAAGTCGCGGCAGACGCCCTGGCCGGCGCGGTAGGCGTCGGCGGCCGTCGTCCACGGGTTCGACGCGCCCGCGACCCACTCGAGGTGGTCGTGGACGAAGTCGACGATCGCCTGCACGCGCTCCCAGCCCGGCTCCAGGTCGCCGAAGCGCTGCCACGCCTCGTGGCCGAGCTCGTCGGGCAGGCAGAAGCGGCTCGGCATCACGAAGCGCGAGCGCTCGTCGGGCAGCGCGGCGACCGGCGTCTCGCGGCGTCCCGGGCGCGATCGACGTCGGCCGGGCGCGGCGAGCACGACCTCGGCCTCGTAGACGATCGCGCGACGTCGCCGGCCGGGATCGTGAAGCGCTCGCAGCGGTTGCCGTAGAGGTCGAGGTAGCCGTGGTGGTCGCGACGCCGGTGTCCCAGCGCTCGCCGCGCATCTGCACGGCGCCGGCCCGGTCGGCGCGACCTGGAAGACCGACGGACACCGGCTGCGGCGTCGAGAAGCCGAAGGTGCACCCCACGGTGAGGGCCAGCGGCCTGAAGTCGTCGTCCAAGAGGACTTCACCGTACGTGGTCGCGCAGCAGGGTGCGATCGACACTCGGTCCCACGTTTCGTCGCACGCGGTCCTTCCCGGGAAGGTCACGTGACGGGCACGTCGGTTCGGCGTAAGGTCGCGGCCATGGCCGCCACCACCCTCCCGCACGACGAGCAGCAGATCGACCAGGCCAACGCCTCGGGCCTCACGCCCGCGGTCTTCATCCACGGGCTCTGGCTGCTGCCCAGCAGCTGGGACCGCTGGGCCGAGGTCTTCGCGCAGGCCGGCTACACGCCCGTGCTGCCCGGCTGGCCCGATGACCCCGAGACGGTCGACGAGGCCAACGCCCATCCCGAGGTCTTCGCCGGCAAGACGGTCGGTCAGGTCGCCGACCACCTCAGCGACCTGGTCGGCAAGTTGAACAAGAAGCCCGCCGTCATCGGCCATTCCTTCGGCGGCTTGCTGACGCAGATCATCGCCGGCCGTGGCCTGGCCGCCGTCTCGGTCGCGATCGACCCCGCGCCGTTTCGCGGCGTCTTGCCGCTGCCGGTCTCGGCGCTGAAGTCGGCCGGCCCGGTGCTCGGCAACCCCGCCAACCGCAGCCGCGCGGTGCCGCTGACCTACGAGCAGTTCCGCTATGCCTTCGCCAACGCCGTCAGCGAGGAGGAGGCCAAGGAGCTGTACAACACGTACGCGGTCCCGGCCGCCGGCGTCCCGCTCTTCCAGGCCGCGACGGCCAACTTCAACCCGTGGACCGAGGTCAAGGTCAACAGCCGCAACCCCGAGCGCGGGCCATTGCTGCTGATCTCCGGCGAGAAGGACCACACGGTGCCGTGGGCGATCGCCAACGCGTCCTACAAGAAGCAGAAGCGCAACGAGGGCGTGACGGAGATCGTCGAGATCCCCGGCCGCGGCCACGCGCTGACGATCGACTCCGGCTGGCGCGAGGTCTGCGACACCGCGCTGGCGTTCGTCAAGCGGTTCGCGTCCTAGCGGCGACGGTGTCGGCCGGCAGCGCGTCGGACGGCTCGGAGACGTACTCGAAGTGCTCGGTCAGCGCGGCGAACTGCAGGAAGCGCTGAACGGCCTTGGAGCCGCGCACGAGCACGAGCACGAGCCGTCGGTCGGCGCGCCGATCCACGAGCGTGTCGCGGATCTCCTCTCGCGCATGACGCTGGAGGAGAAGGTCGGACAGATGACCCAAGCCGAGCGTGCGTCGGTCGCCGACGACCCGACGCCGATCTCCGCACTCGCGCTCGGCAGCCTGCTGTCGGGCGGCGGCTCGGTCCCGACGCCCAACACGCCCGCGGCGTGGGCCGACATGGTCGACGGCTTCCAGCGCGAGGCGCTGAAGTCGCGCCTGAAGATCCCCATCATCTACGGCGTCGACAGCGTCCACGGGCACGGCAACCTCAACGGCGCGACGGTCTTCCCGCACAACATCGGCCTCGGCGCCACGCGTGACCCGGGCCTGGTCGCCGACATCGCGCACATCGCCGCCGCCGAGACGCGGGCCAGCGGGCCGCAGTGGGCCTTCGCGCCCTGCATCTGCGCTGCGCGCGACGATCGCTGGGGTCGCACGTATGAGTCGTTCTCCGAGGACCCGAGCCTCGTCATCGAGATGGAGACGGCGATCGACGGCTTGCAGGGCGACGGCAAGCGCGACCTTGCCGACCGCGACCGCGTGCTGGCCACCGCCAAGCACTACGCCGGCGACGGCGATACGCAGTACGGGACGGGGTCGGGCGATTACACGATCGACCAGGGGATCTCGGTCACCAACCGCCAGGGCTTCTGGGACACGTCGCTGCGCCAGTACGTGCCGGCCGTCAAGCAGCACAACGTCGGCTCGGTGATGCCGTCCTACTCCAGCGTCGACTGGACCGAGGACGGGACCGGCAACCCCATCAACATGCACGGCAACCGGGAGCTGATCACCGACACGCTGAAGGGCGAGATGGGCTTCGACGGCATCGTCATCAGCGACTACAACGGCATCGACCACATCGGCGGCGACTTCCACTCAAACGTGGTCGCCGGCGTCAACGCCGGCATCGACATGTTCATGCAGCCCTTCAACGCCGCGGACTTCATCGCCAACCTGGTCGCGGCGGTCAACGCCGACGAGGTGCCGATGAGCCGCATCGACGACGCCGTCGGCCGAATCCTCACCAAGAAGTTCGAGCTGGGGCTCTTCGAGCGCCCGTTCACCGACCGCACCGACCTCGACCAGATCGGGTCGCCGGAGCATCGCGCCGTGGCGCGGCGCGCGGTCGCCAAGTCGCAGGTCTTGCTCAAGAACGATGACAAGACCCTGCCGCTGCGAGGCGAGGGCGACGGCGACGGCGACGGCCCGATCTACGTCGCCGGCAGCAACAGCGACAACATCGGCAACCAGGCCGGCGGCTGGACGCTCACCTGGCAGGGCGGCTCGACCACCGTGATCCCGGGGACGACGATCCTGCAGGGCATCAAGGACGCGGCGGGCAAGCGCGAGGTCATCTCCAGCCCGGACGCGAGCGCCGCGATCCCCGAGGGCGCGACCGGCATCGTCGTCGTCGGAGAGACGCCGTACGCGGAGGGCTGGGGCGACGTCGGCGGTCCGCAGTGGGCGTTTGACCCGGGCGACGACAACGTGCCGCGGCCACCGCAGACCATGACGCTCACCGGTGCCGACAAGGCGGCGGTCGACAAGGTCTGCGCCGCGGCGGACAAGTGCATCGTGCTGGTCGTCTCCGGGCGGCCGCTGATCCTCGACCCCGCGCAGCTGGGCGAGATCGACGCGCTGGTCGCCTCGTGGCTGCCGGGCAGCGAGGGCGCGGGCGTGGCCGACGTGCTCTTCGGGCGTCGGCCGTTCACCGGCAAGCTCCCGGTCACCTGGCCCAAGACGCTCGACCAGGAGCCGATCACCGTCGGCGACGCCAACGACGACCCGCTGTTCCCGTTCGGCTTCGGCCTGCAGACGCGGGTGCGTCGCTAGCGCGTGGACGCCGGGCGGGCGCGAAGTACCCTTCGCGCCCGCCCGTGCTCCTTGCCGTCCCCAACGTCTCCGAGGGCCGCGACGCCGCCGCCATCGCCGCGATCGGCGCCGCCTTCGCTGCGCGGCGGCGCGCGGCTGCTCGACACGCACACCGACCCCGACCACCACCGCGCGGTCTACACGCTCGCCGCGCCGCCCGGGCGTGCTGGCCGACGCGCTGGTCGCGGGCGCGCGCGACGCGGTCGCGCGGATCGACCTCGCGCACCGAGCGCGGCATCCACCCGCACGTCGGCGCGCTCGACGTCGCGCCCGTCGTCTTCCTCGACGACGGCGCGGCGCGGCGCCGCGTGCGCCGAGGCGCTGCCGTGGCCGAGCGGCTGGGCGAGGAGCTCGGGCTGCCCGTCTTCCTCTACGGGGCGCTCGCCGGCGGGCGCACGCGCGCGGAGCTGCGCCGCGGCGGCCTCGCCGAGCTGCGCCGCGCGCATCGCCGACGGCGAGCTGACGCCCGACTTCGGCCCGCCGCGACCGCACCCGACCGCCGGCGCGGTCCTCGTCGCCGCGCGCCCGCCGCTGGTCGCCTTCAACCTCGAGCTGGCGCCGCCGGCGACGCTGGCCGACGCGCGGCGCGATCGCGGCGCTCGATCCGCGAGGGCGGCGCCGAGGGCCTGCCGGGCGTGCGCGCGCTCGGGCCTGGCGCTGACCGCCCACGGCGGCGTCGCGCAGGTCTCGACCAACGTCGAGGACCACCGCGCGGTGCCGCTGGCCGCGGCTCGTCGCGGCCGTCGCGCGCCACGCGCCGGTCGCCGCGTGCCGAGCTCGTCGGGCTCGCGCCGGCCGCCGCCTTCGACGGCTTCCCGGACGCCATGCCGGTCAAGCCGTCGCACCGTCGAAGCGGCCCTCGGCGAGGACGGCTGACGCAGGCGCCAGGAGCTATCGTCCAGGGCCATGGCCCAGACGAAGCGCAAGCGCCGGACCAAGCACCGCGGCAACGCCGCGGGGTCGGTCGAGGCGCGCGGCCGCACGGGCCGCAAGCCGACGCCCGCCAAGGGCGGCAAGGGCGCGCGCGGCGCGCCTCGACCGCCTCGATCAGGCCGCCGACGTGGCGCTCGGCCGCCAACCGCGTCGGCGATCGCGACGGTCGCTCTTCGTCGTGCTCATCACGCTGCTGCAGCACGACCTGCCGACGGCGCTGGTCATCGGCTCCTCATGTTCCTCGCCTACATCCCGCTCGGGCTACTACACCGACCGCTTCGTCTACCGCCGGCGTCAGGCCAAGAAGGCCGCAGGGGAAGCTGTAGGCCATGGACGTCCGCATGTTCACCGTCGGGCCGGTCCAGGAGAACTGCCTTCCTGCTGCGGCGCGACGGCGGCGACCGCGCGCTGATCGTCGATCCCGGCGACGAGGCGCCGCAAGCTGCTGGACGCGATCGAGGCGCTCGGCGTCACGCTCGACGCGATCCTGCTCACGCACACGCACTTCGACCACGTCGGCGCCGTCGCGCCCGTCGGCCAAGGCGACCGGCGCGCCCGTCTACTGCCCCGAGCTCGAGGTGCCGGTGCTGCAGGACATCATGGCCTACGTGCCGTGGCCGGGCTTCGGCCCGTTCGAGTCCTGGGACCCCGAGCACACGCGTCGCCGGCGGCGAGCGCTGGAGCTCGCGGGCTTCGACATCGACGTGCTCTTCACGCCCGGCCACAGCCCCGGCCACGTCACCTACGCGATCGCCGACGCCGAGGCGCGCCGACCGCGCTGTTCTCCGGCGACGTGCTGTTCCAGGGCTCGGTCGGCCGCACCGACCTGCCCGGCGGCGACCACGCGACGCTGCTGGCGCTCGATCGCCGACGCTGCTCGAGCGCTTCGACGACGACACGGTCGTGCATCCCGGGCACATGGGCCTCACGACGCTCGGCGCCGAGCGCGCGCACAACCCGTTCCTGCGCCGAGCTCGCGCGGCCTGATGAGCCGAGACGCTCCAGGCGCCGCGCGGCACGTACGACGTGCTGCCCGAGCAGGACGCCGCGCGCGCGCGCGTCGAGGCAGGCCGCGCGCGGCATCCTCGAGCGGCGCCGGCTACCGCCGCATCGAGACGCCGACCTTCGAGGCCACCGAGCTCTTCGCCCGCGGCGTCGGCGAGTCGACCGACATCGTCCAGAAGGAGATGTACACCTTCGACGACGCCGGCGAGCGCTCGCTGACGCTGCGCCCCGAGGGCACCGCGCCGGTCTGCCGCGCCTACCTCGAGCACGGCATGCACAAGCTGCCCCAGCCGGTGAAGCTCTGGTACCTTCGAGCTTCTTCCGCCAGGAGAAGCCGCAGGCCGGGCGCTTCCGCCAGTTCTGGCAGGTCGGCGCCGAGGCGATCGGCTCCGACGACCCGGCGGTCGACGCCGAGACGATCCTGCTGCTGCAGACGCTGCTCGACGAGCTCGGCGTCGACGGCGTGCACGCTGCGGCTCGGCTCGCTCGGCACGCCGCGAGACGCGCGCCGACTACCGCGAGCAGCTGAACGCCTACCTGCGCGCCCACGAGGACGAGCTGTCCGACGAGGTCCGCGCCCGCATCGACCTCAACCCGCTGCGCGCCTTCGACGCCGACCACCCGGGCACGCGCGAGGTGATGGAGCGACGCGCCGCTGCTGCTCGACCACCTCGACCGCCGAGGACGCCGAGCACTTCGCCGAGGTCCGCGCGCTCCTGGACGCCGCCGGCGTCGCCTACGAGATCGACCCGACGCTCGTGCGCGGCCTCGACTACTACACGCGCACGCTCTTCGAGTTCACCTCCGACGCGCTCGGCGCGCAGTCGGGCGTCGGCGGCGGCGGGCGCTACGACGGGCTGGTCGAGCTGCTCGGCGGCGCCGCCGACGCCGGGCATCGGCTGGGCCGCGGGCGTCGAGCGGATGCTGCTCGCCGGCGACCACGCGCCGGCGCCCGACGCCGGTCGTGCGACCTCTACGTCGGCCGGGCACCGCCGCGTCGCCGCGTTCGCGCTGGCCGCCGAGGCCCGCGCGCGCCGGGCTCGAACGCGCAGCTGGAGCTCGCCGGGCGCTCGCGCAAGGGCCAGCTCAAGCAGGCCGACCGGCCCGGCGCCCGCTACGTTGCCGATCTTCGGCGACGACGAAGGGACCGTGCTTGAAGGACATGGAGACCGGCGAGCAGGAGGTGCTGGCGCCCGACGCGATCGTCGCCCGCGTCCTGCGCGGGACGGCACATCGGATGAAGCAGCCACCGCGCGCCAACGGCTACCGCGACGCCTGGGCGGCGACCTGCGCGCAGCGCGACGCCGGGCGCGACGGTCCGCGTCGCCGGCTGGGTCCACCGCCGCCGCGACCACGGCGGGCTGATCTTCATCGACCTGCGCGACCGCGCGGGCATCGTCCAGCTCGTCTTCCACCCGGACGCGCCGGCGCCGGCCTTCGCCGCCGCCGAGCGGCTGCGCTCCGAGCACGTGATCTCCGCGCCGGGCGACGGTCGTCGAGCGCGAGCCGCAGAACATGAACCCGAACCTCCCGACCGGCGAGATCGAGATCTGCGGTCACGGCGATGGACGCCGCTCGCCGAGGCCGAGACGCCGCCGTTCCCGGTCGACGAGGACGTCGAGGTCGACGAGATGCTGCGCCTGCACCACCGCGACGCTCGACCTGCGCCGCGACGTCATGCGCGCACGCTGGTGCTGCGCCACGCGATCGTCAAGACGATGCGCGACGTCCTCGACGAGCGCGACTTCCTCGAGATCGAGACGCCGATCCTCACGCGCTCGACGCCCGAGGGCGCGCGCGACTTCCTCGTGCCCGTCGCGCCTGCAGCCCGGCTCGCTGGTACGCGCTGCCGCAGTCGCCGCAGCTGTTCAAGCAGCTGCTGATGATCGCCGGCTACGAGCGCTACTTCCAGATCGCGCGCTGCTTCCGCGACGAGGACCTGCGCGCCGACCGCCAGCCGGAGTTCACGCAGCTCGACCTCGAGATGTCGTTCGTCGACGAGGACGACGTCATCGACGTGATCGAGGCGGTCATGACCGACGGTCTTCGCCGGTCGGCGGCTTCGCGGTGCCGCCGGCGCCGTGGCCGCGCATGACCTACGACGAGGCGATGCTGCGCTTCGGCTCCGACAAGCCCGACACGCGCTTCGGCCTGGAGATCCACGACGTCGGCGAGCTGCTGCGCGGCTCGGAGTTCAAGGTCTTCGAGGGCGTGCTGGCGCGCGGCGGCGTCGATCCGCGCGCTCAACGCCGGCGCGCGCGAGATGTCGCGCTCGGAGCTCGACGGCGCTCAACGAGGTCGTCCAGCGCCACGGCGCCAAGGCGGTCGCGCCGATCGTCGCCGGTGGCGACGGCGGCTGGGCCGGCAACCTCGCGAAGTTCTTCACGGCCGAGCAGATCAGCGCGGTCAACGCCGCGCTGGACGCGTCCGACGGCGACCTGCTGCTGTTCGTCGCCGACGCCGAGCGCACGGCGCGCCGGCCGCGCTCGGCGCGCTGCGCCTCGAGCTGGGCGAGCGCTTCGGCCTGATCCCCGAGGGCCGCCACGACGTCCTGTGGGTCGTCGACTTCCCGATGTTCGAGCACGACCGACGACCGGCGCTGGACGGCGCTCCACCACCCGTTCACCGCGCCGACCGGCACCGACTTCGACCGACCCGGGCGCGCTGCGCTCGCGCGGCTACGACCTCGTCGCTCGACGGCGTCGAGATCGGCGGCGGCTCGATCCGCATCCACGAGCACGGCGGTCCAGGAGCAGGTCTTCGCGGTCCTCGGCATGGGCGAGGAGGAGGCGCAGGCGCCGCTTCGGCTTCCTGCTCGACGCGCTGCGCTACGGCGCGCCGCCGCACGGCGGCATCGCGCTGGGCATCGACCGCATCGTCGCGATCCTCGCCGGCCGCGACTCGATCCGCGACGTCATCGCGTTCCCGAAGACCGCGTCGCGGTGGCGACCCGCTGACCGGCGCGCCGGCGCCGGTCGACGAGCGCCAGCTGCGCGAGCTGTTCGTCGCGAGCACCGCGCCGCGCTGGTGGCGGCGGAGTAGCCGGTCCGCGCCGAGGCGCGGAGCCGTTCGGCGCTACTTGGTGGTCTTGTGCTTGGCGTCGGCCGCGGACTCGCGGCGGGCGTCGCCGACGGTCTGGCGCACGACGGCGGCATCGACGTAGCCGGTGAGCAGCGTCGCCTTGCCGTCGGTGCCGATCACGAGGATCGACGGCGCCGAGAGGACCTGCACGTCGCTGGTGATCGCCTCGTACTTGCCGACGTCCCCGATCGGGATGTAGGCCGAGACGACGTGCTTGGGGTCGCCCAGCGCGGTGCGGTGGACGGCCTTGCGGGCCGCGCGGTCGTCCGCGCCGGCGCCGTGGAAGAGGATGACGAGCGTCTTGCCCTTGGCCAGGAAGGCGAGCAGACGGTCAGAGGGGTCGACCGGGGCGGCGTTCTTGGCGGCAGCCGTGGGCGCCTTGGCGACGGCGGGCTTCGCCTTGGCCGCGGCGACCGGGGCAGCGACCTTGGCGCCCGTCTTGACGGTGGCGGTTGCCTTGGCCTTGGCGGGCGCGCTGTGCTTGACGGCGCTTGCTCGCGGCCGGCGTAGCGACCGTGGGCTTTGCGGCGGCGGCCGGGGCGGACCCGGTGGCCTTCTGGATCTTCGCGTTGGTCGCGTCGGATGTCGCCGACGCGGCCTTGGCCTTGTCGATGGCGCTCGTGAGGCCCTTGACGCCAGGCGCCACGGGCTCCGAGGAAGCCGGAGCGGCGGGTCACGGTGGCAGGCGTGGGCGCGGCCGTCTCGGCGGCGGGCTTCGGCTTGAGCACCGTGAACCACATGCCGGCGAGCAGCACGACGGCCACGAGGGCGATCTGCATGGGGCGACTGACCTGGTCCACACCCGCGTTGTCGACCGGGACCCCTCCGAAGTTGAGCCGCGTAGTACGAACTGGACGCCCCGCGGGTCCCGCTGCTGCGGGTTTCGCCCCCTAGGCGAATACCCGCCGCGAAGCGAGCCTTCTGGGCGAGCCTTCGCCATAGACTCAACCACGACGTGCCCGACGAGCGCTTCGCAGAGCATCTGAGCCACCCCGTGGGCCGCGGCCACGCGCCCGCGGGTGCCTACGCGGGCGCGGCCGGCGGCGCCGCGTGCGGTGACCTCGTGACGATCCGCCTGACCGTCGCGGGCGAGCACGTGACCGACGCGGGCTTCGAGGCCTCGGGCTGCGGCGCGGCGCAGGCCGCCGCCAGCGCGGCGGTCGAGCTGGTCCGCGGCGCCTCGATCTTCGATGCCGCGCGCGTCGGCGACCGCGGCGATCACCGAGGCGCTGGGCGGCCTCAGCGTCGGCAAGCTCCACGCCGCCGACCTGGCCGCCGACGCGCTGCACCAGGCGCTCGGCGCCGCGGTCGCCCACGAGGCCGCCGCCCGCGCCGTCGGCCGGCCGCACGCTGGTCGCGATGTCGGGCGGGGTCGACAGCACGGTGGCCGCCGTCCTGCTGCGCGGCACCCATGACGAGGTCGTCGCGGTCACGCTCGAGCTGTGGCGCGATCCCGAGAACGACGCCGAGGCCTCGTGCTGCTCGGCCAGCGCCGTGCGCTCGGCGCGGGCGATCGCCCACCGCATGGGCCTGCCGCACTTCACGCTCGATCTGCGCGACGGCTTCCGCGCCGGCGTCGTCGAGCCGTGGCTGGCCGAGCACGCCGAGGGCCTGACGCCCAACCCGTGCGTGCGCTGCAACGGCGAGGTCCGCCTCGACGCGATGGTCGACCTCGCCGATCGTCTCGGCGCCGCGACGCTGGCCACCGGTCACTACGCGCGCCGCGCGCCCGACGGCCTGCTGCGCGCCGCCGCCGACGATGCCAAGGACCAGACCTACATGTTGGCCGCGCTGAGCCGTGCGACGCTGCAGCGGCTGCGCTTCCCGCTCGGCGAGCTGACCAAGCCCGAGGTTCGCGCGCTCGCGCGCGAGCACGAGCTGCCCGTCGCGAGCAAGCCCGACTCCCAGGACCTCTGCTTCCTCGCGGGCACCGGGCGCGAGCGCTTCCTCGCCCGCCACGGCGGTCTCGGCGAGCGCCCAGGCGCGATCGTCGACCGTGCCGGCCGCGAGCTCGGCCGCCATCGCGGCCACTTCCACTACACCGTCGGGCCAGCGCCGCGGCCTGGAGGTCGCGGCGCACCGAGCCGCTCTACGTCGTCGCGACCGACGCGCGCTCCAACACGGTGACCGTCGGCCCGCGGACGGCGCTCGACGTCGACCGTGTCGCGCTGCGCGGGGTGCGCCTGCACCGCGACGCGAGCGAGGTCGACGGCGTCCGCTTGCGCTACCACGCCACGATCCTGCCCTGTCGCTTGCAGGACGACGGGACCGCAGTCCTGGCCGAGCCGTTCTCGGCCCCGGCACCCGGCCAGACGGCCGTGCTGCTCGCGGGGGATGTCGTGATCGGATGTGCGACGATCGGACGGTGACGTCTGACGAGATCCGCGAGTCCTTCCTGTCGTTCTTCGAGCAGCGCGACCACAAGCGCCTGCCCGAGCGCTTCGCTGGTGCCGGCCTCCTACGACCCCTCGGTCCTGCTGACGACCGCGGGCATGCACCCGCTCAAGCCGTACTTCCAGGGCCTCGAGGCACCGCCGCACCATCGTCTGACCAGCTGCCAGAAGTGCTTTCGCACGCCGGACATCGACGTCGTCGGCACGACGACGCGGCACCTCACGTTCTTCGAGATGCTCGGCAACTTCTCGATCGGCGACTACTTCAAGGAGGGCGCCGCCGAGTTCGCGTGGGAGATGTCGCTCAACGGCTTCGGCTTCGACCCCGAGCGACATCTGGGTGACGGTCTTCGAGGGCGACGAGGAGCTCGGTCTCGGCCCCGACGAGGAGGCGATCGCGGTCTGGGAGAAGATCGGCGTCCCGCGCGAGCGCATCGTCCTGTGCCCGCGCTCGGAGAACTTCTGGCAGGCGGGCGCGACCGGGCCCGTGCGGACCGTGCTCGGAGCTCTACTTCGACCGCGGCCTGGAGTGGGGCACCGAGGACGACCTGCCCGGCGGCGAGAACGAGCGCTTCCTGGAGTACTGGAACCTCGTGTTCATGCAGTACAACCAGGATCCCGTCGGGACGCTGACGCCGCTGCCCGAGCAGAACATCGACACCGGCCTGGGCCTCAACCGCATGGCCTTGATCCAGCAGGGCGTCGACTCGATCTTCGACACCGACCAGTTCGTGCCGCTGATGGAGCTCGGGTCGCTCGCTGGCCGACCAACGAGGCTCGACGAGCGCGCGCTGCGCATCCTCGCCGACCACTCGCGCGGCATGACCTTCCTGATCGCCGACGGCGTCGTGCCCTCCAACGAGGACCGCGGCTACGTCCTGCGCCGGCTGATGCGCCGCGCGATCGCGCAGGGCCACCGCCTCGGCTTCGAGGGTGAGTTCCTGCCCAAGTACGTCGACGTCGTGATGGCGACGATGGGCGCCGCCTACCCCGAGCTGGGGCGCGAGCGCGACGCGATCCTGCGCTGGGTCACCGCCGAGGAGCAGGGCTTCGGCCGCACGCTGGAGACCGGCCTGACGATGCTCGACGAGCTGCTCGCGCGCGGCGCGGTCAGCGGCGAGGACGCCTTCAAGCTCCACGACACCTTCGGCTTCCCGATCGACCTCACGGTCGAGATCGCCGGCGAGCGCGAGGTGCCGGTCGACATCGCCGACTTCGACGCGCGGATGGAGGAGCAGCGCCTGCGCTCCTCGGCGGGCGCGGGCACCCAGGAGCGCGTCGGGGCCAAGCAGGAGGTCATCCGCCGGCTGTCGGAGGAGCCGACGGAGTTCACCGGCTACGAGCACCTGGAGGAGCGCACGACGGTCGCCGGCGTCCTGGAGCAGGGCGGGCGCACGTTCGTCAAGCTGGCGAGCTCGCCGTTCTACGCCCAGGGCGGCGGGCAGGTCGTCCGACGCGGGTGTCGTCGAGACCGAGGACGGCGACGTGTCGCGCCACGGTCAACGAGGTGCTGCGCTCCGGCGACGACCAGGCCGTCGTGCTGGAGGGCGGCGGCATTCCCGCGTTCTTGCCAGGGGCGAAGGTCGTCGCGCGCGTCGATCGCCCCGCCCGCCAGGCCACGCAGGCCAACCACACCGCCACGCACCTGCTGCACGCCGCGCTGCGCGAGGCGCTGGGCACGCACGTCCGCCAGGCCGGCTCCTACGTCGGGCCCGACAAGCTGCGCTTCGACTTCACCCACGGCACGCGCCTCTCGCCCGAGGAGGTCGAGCAGGTCGAGGATCGCGTCAACGGCTGGATCCTGGCCAACGACCCGGTGCGCCCGATCACGACGACGCTCAAGGAGGCCCAGGAGCTGGGGGCGATGGCGCTCTTCGGCGAGAAGTACGGCGACGTCGTGCGGATGGTCCAGATCGGCGGCGGCGAGTACTCGCGCGAGCTCTGCGGCGGCACGCACGTGCGCTCGACGGCCGAGATCGGCGTCTTTCGCATCGTCAGCGAGGGATCGAGCGCGTCCAACGTGCGCCGGATCGAGGCGGTCACCGGCCCGGAGGCCGTGACGCTGCTGCGCTCCCACGACGCGCTGATCCGCGCGGCCGCGGGCGAGCTGCGTACCTCGCCCGAGCAGGTGCCGGCCAAGGTCGCCGACCTGCAGCAGCAGCTCAAGGCCGCGGCCAAGGCGCACTCGTTCGGCACCAACGGCGCCGTCGACGTCGACGCGCTCGCGGGCCAGGCCGACGAGCTCGTCGGGCGTCAAGGTGCTGACCTCGACGGTGGCGGTCGGCGATGCCAAGGCGCTGCTCGACGCCGCCGACCGCGTCAAGAACGCGCTCGGCGACGCGGCGATCGTCCTCGGTGCGGTGACCGACGGCAAGGTCGCGCTGATCGCCTCGGTCGCGCCGTCGCTGGTGGAGCGCGGGATCAAGGCGGGCGAGCTCGTCAAGGTCGCCGCCCAGGTCGTCGGCGGCGGCGGTGGCGGGCGCGACACGATGGCCCAGGCCGGCGGGCGCGATCCCGACAAGCTCGACGACGCCCTCGCGGCGGCGCGCGCCCACATCGAGAGCGCTCTGGGTTCGTGAGACACCGTCCGCAGTTGCTGATTCTCTAGCCTCATGCGCGTGCTGGCGCTGGACTACGGCTCGGCCCGGTGCGGCGTGGCCCTGAGCGATCCCACGGGGACGCTCGCGACGCCCATCGAGCACATCGAGCGACCAGGGACCCGCAAGGGCCTCGTGCGTGTCGCCGACCTCGCTCGCGAGCGCGAGGTCGCGCGGATCGTCGTCGGCCTGCCGCTCGGGCTCTCGGGCCGCGACACCGACCAGACGCGCGAGACACGCGAATGGGCCGACCGTCTGCGCGAGCGCGTCAAGCCGATCCCGGTCGAGCTCTACGACGAGCGCTTCACGACCGCGATCGCGGCGAAGTCCGGCGACACGCGCACCAGCGAGGACTCGCGCGCCGCCGCCGTGCTGCTCGAGGATTGGCTGGCGCTGCACGGAGGGGAGCTGACGTGACGCCGCTGTTCGGAGGCAACAAGGGCGACGGCGGCGCGGCCGAGCGCGCCCGCAGCGCCGCCGAGCGCGAGGCTGCCCGGCTGGAGCGCGAGCGCCGGCGGGCCGAGCGTGAGGGGCGGCCGCTGCCGCCCGCGCCGGAGCCGGTCGCGTCCGAGCCCGAGCCCGAGCCCGCGGTGTATGAGCCCGAGCCGATCGCCTGGGAGCCCGAGCCCGCGGCGTACGAGCCTGAGCCGCTCGTCGAGCCCGCCTATGAGCCACCGCCCGAGCCGGCCTACGAGCTGCCGATCGAGCCCGTCGCCGAGCCCGCCTGGGAGCCTGAGCCGGTCACCGTCCCGCCCGAGCCCTTCGAGCACGAGCACGAGACCGAGCTGCACCCCCACGTCGAGGCGCCCGCGGGCGTCAAGCGCGTCTCCGCGCCGTCGGTCGGCGACCTGCCGCAGGTCGGCGGCCCGCGGCCCACACCGCCCGGACCCGTCCGCGGTCCGGCCGGTCGGCGCCCACGTCGGCGTGATCGCGTCGCCAAGGCCCCGCGCCAACGCGGCCTCCCGCGCTCGCGGCGCGGCGCCCGACGGCTGGTCCTGCTGCTCTTCTTGGCGCTCGTCGGGGTGGCGGCGTGGTTCGCCTACCGCGTCGCCCAGCCCGGCCACGACGCCGGCGACGCCAAGCGCTCGGTCGCCGTCGTGATCGCGCGCGGCGCCACCGCGGGCGAGATCGCCGACGAGCTCGCCGATCAGGGCGTCATCGACTCCGCGTTCTTCTTCAACATCCGCTCGCGGATCTCGGGCCAACGCGGCGACCTCAAGGCCGGACGCTTCACGCTCCAGCGCGACATGAGCTACGCCGCGGCGCTGGACGCGCTCACACAGAACCCCGCCGCGGCGCCGACGGTCAAGGTCACGATCCCCGAGGGCCTCTCGATCGCCGAGACCGCGGCGATCGTCCGCGAGACCGCGCTGGGCGGCAGCTACCTGAAGGCCGCGCGCCGCAACCCGCGTGAGGTCAAGGGCTTCAAGAACTACGGCGTGCCGCGCGGCACCCACTCGCTGGAGGGCTTCCTGTTCCCGGCGACCTACGAGTTGCGGCGCAAGTCCACGGCGAGCGATCTCGTCGCCCAGCAGCTGGCGACCTTCCGGCGCACCTTCGACCGGCTCGACCGCAAGGCCGCCCACCGCAAGAACCTCAGCGACTACGACGTCCTGATCATCGCCTCGATGATCGAGCGCGAGGCGCAGGTGGCCAAGGACCGTCGCCTGATCTCGGCCGTCATCTACAACCGCCTCGAGCAGCACATTCCGCTCGGCATCGACGCGACGCTGCGCTACCGCCTGAGCAACTGGTCGCGGCCGCTCAAGCAGTCCGAGCTCCAGCAGCGACTCGGCCTTCAACACGCGCACGCGCCAGGGCCTGCCGCCGACGCCGATCGGCAGCCCCGGCCTCGCCTCGATCCAGGCGGCGCTGAGCCCGGCCAAGGTCAACTACCTGTTCTACGTCGTCAAGCCCTGTGGCGACGGCGCGCACGCGTTCTCCTCGACCGACGCCCAGTTCACCAAGGACGTCGCAGGCCTACAACCGCAAGCGCGCCGCGCTCGGCGGCAAGGACCCGTCGCACTGCTAGGGCCGCGATGAAGCGCCTCGGCGTCCTGGGCTGGCCGGTCGCCCACAGCCGCTCGCCGCGCGATGCACAACGCTGCGCTGGCCGCGCTCGGCCTGACGGACTGGCACTACCAGCGGCTGCCGGTCCCGCCGGAGGTCTTCGACGAGACCGTGCGCGGCCTGCCCGCCGCGGGCTTCGTCGGCGCCAACGTCACGATCCCGCACAAGGAGGCGGCGCTCGCGCTGGCCGACGAGGCCACCGCCGCCGCCCGCGCGATCGGCGCGGCCAACACGCTGAGCTTCGCCGCCGACGGCGCGATCGCGCGCCGACAACACCGACGCGCCCGGCTTCCTGGCGACGCTGGCCGACATCGATCGCGACCCCGCCGGTCAGACCGCGCTGGTCCTCGGCGCCGGCGGCAGCGGCACGCGCCGTCGCCTACGCGCTGCGCGAGGCGGGCGCGAGCCGCGTCGCGGTCTGGAACCGACGCCCGATCGGGCCGCCACGCTGGCCGCGGACCTCGGTGTCGACGCCGTTACTCGGCCGATCGCGGCCGACCTGTTGGTCAACTGCACGAGTGTCGGGCTGGTGGACGGGAACTTCAAGGATCTGCCGATCGACGCCGATGCGCTGGGCACATATGCAACCGTGGCGGACCTGGTCTACCGGGCCGGCGGCACCGGGCTGATCGCAGCAGCGAGCAGTCGAGGATGCGCGGTGGTCGATGGCCTCGAGGTCCTCGTCCGCCAGGGTGCGTTGAGCTTTCAGGCCTGGACCGGCCTGGAGGCGCCCATCGACGTGATGCGAGACAGCGCTCGCACCGCGTTCCCCGACTCCCATGACCCCGGAACCAGCGACTCACCTGACCGCCGTGCCGCCGATCCCCGGCGCCCCGGTCGATGATGTCGTCGCCGGCGCCGCCGTCGCCCCACCGTCGGTCCCGGCGCCGCCGGCGCCCGCCGCGTCCAACGAACGTCCAGCGGACTGGAACGGCATCACGCCGCCCCGCCGCACCGGTGGCGGCAGCGCCCGCTTCCTGACCGACGTCATCGTCGAGCTCGGCTTCGTCGACCGCCCGCGCGTCGAGCAGGCGGTCGAGGCGGCGCGCGCCACGGGCACGACGCCCGAGGCCGTCCTGCTCGACCAGGGCGCGCTGTCGATGGAGAACCACGCCCGCGCGGTCGCCGAGCGCCACGGCCTCGACCACCTCGACCTGTCGGTGTTCCACATCGACATGTCGGCGGCCAACCTGATCGCCCCGCAGGCGGCCAAGCGCTACGAGGCGGTGCCCGTCGGCTTCGCCGGCGAGCGCGGCCTGCTGATCGCGATGGCCGACCCGGCCAACGTCCTGGCCGTCGACGACATCGCGTTGATGACCGGCTACGAGGTCCGCGTCGCGGTCGCCTCGCGCGAGGACATCGCGACGCTGATCTCGCGCCAGTCGCGCCTGGAGCACGTCGCCGCGACGGCCGAGATCGACCTCAGCAGCGACGAGGAGGGCATCGGCGAGATCGTCGACCTGCGCGAGTCGGCCGACGACGCGCCGGTCATCAAGCTCGTCAACCAGATCGTCGCCCAGGCCGCCGAGCAGGGCACCTCGGACATCCACTTCGAGCCCGAGGACGGCTCGATGCGCGTCCGCTTCCGCATCGACGGCGTGTTGGTCGAGACCATGACCGTGCCGCGGCGCATGGTCTCGGGCGTCGTGTCGCGCCTGAAGATCATGAGCGACCTCGACATCGCCGAGCGTCGCCTGCCCCAGGACGGTCGCGTCGGCCTCAGCCTCGACGGCCGCCACATCGACCTGCGCGTGGTGACGCTGCCGTCGGTCCACGGCGAGAACATCGTCATCCGCATCCTGGACAAGTCCAACGTCCAGTTCGACTTCGAGAAGCTCGGCATGGGCGAGGAGGACGCTGCGCGCTTCCAGAAGGCCTTCCACCAGGCCTACGGCGCCGTGCTCGTCACCGGTCCGACGGGCTCGGGCAAGTCCACGTCCTTGTACGCGGCGGTGGGCGAGCTCAACACGCCCGAGAAGAACATCATCACGATCGAGGACCCGGTCGAGTACCAGCTCGAGGGCGTCACGCAGGTCCAGGTCAACAAGAAGGCGGGCCTGACGTTCGCCAACGGCCTGCGCGCGATGATGCGCGCCGATCCCGACATCATCATGGTCGGCGAGATCCGCGACGCCGAGACGGCCAAGATCGCGATCGAGGCCGCGCTGACCGGCCACCTCGTGCTCTCCACGCTGCACACCAATGACGCACCGACGTCGATCACGCGTCTGGTCGAGATGGGCATCGAGCCGTTCTTGGTGGCCTCGGCCGTGGACTGCGTGATCGCCCAGCGGCTCTGCCGCACGCTCTGTCAGCACTGCAAGCAGCGCACGATCATCTCCTCGGCGGTGCTGCTCGACCACGGCTTCCGCTCGCACGTCGACATCGAGGCCTACGACCCCAAGGGCTGCTCGCGCTGCGGTGGCTCGGGCTACAAGGGCCGGATCGGCCTCTACGAGGTCATGACGATCACCGACGAGATCCGCCGCCTGGCAATCGAGCGAGCGCCCGCCGACCGCATCGCGGAGGTCGCGATGCGCGACGGCATGCGCCGCCTGCGCGACGACGGTCTGGAGAAGGTCCGCCAGGGCCGCACCTCGATCGCCGAGGTCTCGCGCGTCACGGGCACAGGCTAGCGCCCGGTTGGAGTCAAGGAGCTCGAACGCGCAAACCCGCACCTTTCGTTCGCGCCTTCCGTTTGAGGGCTGACATGACACGGAGCTCCTTTGTCGCTCTCGCCGTAGCTGCGATCGCAGCAGCGGCGCCCACCGCGGCCCTGGCCGGCCCGCCACCGCGCCTGACCTCGAGGGTCGTCGCGACGGGTGCGACCGTCCTCGGGGCAGCCGACGCATCCACCATTGCGTTGAAGACCAACGCAGGATCGGTGCTCGTCCGCAACGACGCGGGCGAGCAGCGCTCGGTGACCGCTCCGGCGGGCTGCACTGCCGGGGCCGTCGGCGGCGGCGTGATCGCCTGGGACTGCGGCGACACGAAGGCGGAGACCGCCGGCGGCGTCGTTGTCCGGCCCTTCGTCCGCCACGTGGTGGTGACCGATCTGGCCGGCGGCGTGGTTGGGACCACGGACGTCCCGTACGTCTACGAGATGTCGAAGACCGTTGCGGTCGGTGGCCAATGGGTCGAGCACTTCCAGCCGGACCCCAACGGCAAGGGCGGAGGCATCGTCCGAACGAACTGGCATACGGGCGAGCAGCCCGTGCTCGGCCGCGACCGTGACGCGAGCGTCTGGCCCGACCTGGACCGTGCGGACCTCTTCGCGCCCTACTGCGCGTTTGTTCGTGCTCAGGAGATCGAGGGCTGGGACGGCTACGTCGGACCGCTCTTGCGCCCGGTCCAGTACCGCGCGCCGTGGGCGATCGTCGACACGCGAGCCGGCTCGCAACCGCAGCAATTGATCCACCACGAGCTGCGACGCTGCGGGCTGGCACGGCTCGTCACCGCACCCGCCTCGCTGACCACGGCCCGAGAGGCGGTGCTCGGCCAGGGATGGGTTGCGTGGCGCCCGCGGGGCACGACCACCACGCTGCAGCTCCTGCGCCTCTCCGACCGGCGGCGGTACGCCGTCGATGCCGCGAGCGCGTCGATCTCCTTCACCACCGGGCGCCTGTGGCTGGCCGATCCTGGCGCGGCGACGGTGCGGTCCGTCGCCCTTCCTCGCCGCTGACCGCGCCGGCGTCGACGCCCGTCCATTGACGCCCACCCGGCTCAAGAACCGGGGTCCAGAGGTCGACCATCGTGGCGATGCGGATCGATTTCGCCCAGCTCCTGCTCGACGTCCTCGAGCGTCGTGCCTCCGACTTGCACATCACGGCGGGATCACATCCCATGATCCGCGTCCGTGGTCGCCTGACGTCGCTGGAGGACTATCCGGTCCTCGACCCGACGGACACCCGCGAGATCATCTACGGGATCCTCAGCAACGATCAGCGCCAGCGGCTCGAGACCGATTGGCAGCTCGACTTCGCCTACGCGATCCCCGGCACCGCCCGCTTCCGCGTCAACGCCTACATGCAGCGCTCGGCGATGGCCGCGGCCTTCCGCCTGATCCCGTCGGTCATCACCAAGATCGACGACCTCGGCCTGCCGCCCGTCGTCCACGACTACTGCAAGAAGCCGCGCGGCCTGGTGCTCGTCACCGGCCCGACGGGCTCGGGCAAGTCCACCTCGCTGGCCGCGATGATCGACGAGATCAACGAGACCCGCGAGGAGCACATCCTCACGATCGAGGACCCGATCGAGTTCCTGCACTCCCACAAGAAGTGCATGGTCAACCAGCGTGAGCTGGGCTCCGACGCACAGGGCTTCGGCCTCGCGCTCAAGGGCGCGCTGCGCCAGGACCCCGACGTCATCCTCGTCGGCGAGATGCGGGACCTGGAGACGATCTCCACCGCGCTGACCGCGGCGGAGACCGGCCACCTGGTCTTCGCGACGCTGCACACCCAGAGCGCGCCGCAGACGATCGACCGCATCATCGACGTCTTCCCGAGTCACCAGCAGGATCAGGTCCGCACGCAGCTGTCGGTCGCCCTGCAGGGCGTCATGACCCAGACCCTGATCCCGTCGGCCGACGGCGCCTCGCGCGTCGTGGCCTGTGAGACGCTCGTCCCGACCCCTGCGGTCCGCAACCTGATCCGCGAGGGCAAGACCCATCAGATCCTCTCGGCGATGCAGACCGGCGGTGGCGTCGGCATGCAGACCCTGGACACCGCGCTCGCCGCGCTCGTCCGCGCCGGGCGCATCACCCAGCGCCAGGCCGAGCAGCGGTCCTCAACGCCGGAGGAGCTCAAGCGGCTCTCCAACGGCCTCGGCGGACTGCAGGCGGCCTAGATCATGTCCACCTACGTCTTCAAGGCGATGGACCTCACGGGCGCGAAGGCGACCGGGGAGGTCGAGGCCGAGAGCAAGCAGATCGTCTCCGATCAGCTCAAGCAGCGCGGGCTGATCGTCCTGGACATCGCCGACAAGCACGCCTCCAAAGAGCTGGCGATCCCGTTCTTCAACCGGATCAAGCCCGCCGACCTGACGATCATGACCCGCCAGCTGGCGACCATGGTCAACAGCGGCATGACGATCCTGCGGGCGCTCTACGTGCTGGAGGCACAGACCGAGAACGCCAAGTTGGTCGAGGCCATCTCGCTGGTCCGCAAGGACGTCGAGGCCGGCCTGCCGCTGTCGGACGCGCTGGAGCGTCACCCGAAGGTCTTCAACCAGCTGTTCGTCGCCATGACGCGCGCGGGTGAGACCGGCGGCGTCCTCGACTCCGCGCTGATGCGCGTCGCCGATCAGCTGGAGTCCGCCGACTCGCTGCGCCGTCAGGTCAAGGCCGCGATGGCCTACCCGATCGTCGTCATGGTGTTTGCCTTCAGCGTGCTGATCGCGCTGGTCGTCTTCCTCGTACCGGTCTTCGTCGGCACGTTCAAGCAGTTCGGTGGCGACCTCCCGACGATCACCAAGTTCACCGTCGGGATGTCCAACGCGATCACCGGATATTGGTATGCGTTCATCGTCGGCGGCTTCGGCATCAGCTGGTCGTTCAAGAAGTGGAAGGCCACCGACGGCGGCCGCAAGCTGTGGGACACCTTCAAGCTGCGCATCCCGATGAAGATCGGCGACATCGTGCAGAAGATCGCGCTCGCCCGCTGGTCGCGCACGCTGTCGGCGCTCGTCAGCGCCGGCGTGCCGCTCATGGCCGCCCTCGAGATCACCGGCCAGACCGCGGGCAACTGGTGCGTCGAGAAGGCGATGGCCGACGTCATCGACTCCGTCCGCCAAGGTGGCACGATCGCCGAGCCGCTCAAGAACGCACCGGTCTTCCCGGGCATGGTGTCGCACATGATCGGCGTCGGTGAGGAGACCGGCGCGATGGACACCATGTTGTCCAAGATCGCGGACTTCTACGAGGACCAGGTCGGCGCCGCCGTCAAGCAGCTCGCCTCGATCCTCGAGCCGGTGATGATCGTCCTGGTCGGCGGCATGGTCGGCTTCATCGTCGTCTCGATGTACATGCCGCTGTTCAAGGTTTACGACTCGATCAAGTAGCGCCCGTTTCGGGCAGGGACACGCGCAGCTCTGCGCGACATGCAGCACCGACGACGGGCGCCTGGGAGGGCGCCCGTCGTCGTGGTGCGCGCCACCACGAGCCCGATCGCGCGCCATCTTGCGAGACTGCCGGGCGTGCGACGGCCGATCGGCATCCTCGCGGGCACCGCCGCGACCCTCGCGACGGCCTTCGTCCTGTCGGCGTGCGGGCAGACCGACGACACGCTCAACTTCGGCAGCTTCACCGACTGCGCGACGGTCGGGCGACCGGTCGTGACCGACGACCCGTCCGGGGACCAGCGTACGAGCAAGGGCGTCAAGGCGACCGCCGAGCCCAAGGGCGACCTGCTGCGCCTGCGCGTCGCCAAGAGCCCGAGCCGGCTCTGCGCGGAGTTCACGGCCGCCGCGCCGATCCGGCCCTATGTCGCGTTCGTCCTGACGATGCGCCCGCAGGCCGCCGACACGCCCGTGGTCCAATTGGAGGCGAGCGTCCTGGCCGGCCAGGCGCCCGAGGTGCTGCTCGACGTGAGCGGCACCGGCCGGCACTTCCGCAAGGTCGAGGCGACCGTCGGGATCAGCGGCAACCGCCTGTCGGTGCTGGTCGGGCGGGAGGTCTTCGACCAGCGCGGCGTCGCCGCGATCTTCCGCTCCTTCCGCTTCCAGGCCCGCAGCGCGGTGGCCACCGAGGGCGAGGGCCGGCTGACCGACTGCATGCCCGTCTGCGAGTAGCCGGGACGCTGCGCAATTTGCGCACGTTCGGTGTCCGGGGCGATCGGAAACCTGCGCAAGAAGGCGTGCCGGACCTCAGGTTGCTTGACAAGACGGTCGACCACCGTGCTGTGGAGCAGCAGCACACAGACATCAGCGTCGCCCCGCGGTCCTGGCTCTGTCCGGAGCCCGCCGACCGTGTCCGTGCCGTTGACATGGAGGAGCGGCTGCGGCCGTTTCGCCGTGCGTCGTTCATCGTCCTGGCGGTCGCGCTCCTGCTCTGCGGTCACTGGGTCGGCTGGTGGGAGCTGCTCCCGCTCGCCGTCGCCGTCGTGGGCTTCTTGATCGTCGATCGCTCGCTGGCCACCGCGTCGCAGCCCGAGTTCACGATCGCCGCCGCGTGGCTGCTCTCCGAGATCGCCATCGCCGGCAGCGTCGCCCTGACGGGCGGTCCGCACAGCCCGGCCGTGGCCTGGCTGGTCATCCCGCTCGTCACGCTGCCGGCACGCTTCAACAGCCGCGTCGTCATCGTCGGCGTCGGGGTCGTCACGCTGCTGTTGCTGGCGACGACCTTCGGGGTCGACGCGCCTTACATCCTCGACCACCCGCAGTCGATCATCGCGCCGCTGGCCCTGATCGTCGCCGTCGCGCTGCTCTCCTCGGCGCTGATGAAGTCCGATCGCGAGCATCGCAGCTCGTCGGTCATCGACCCGTTGACGGGGATGCTGAACCGCAACGCGCTGCAGACGCGCATCGCCGAGCTGGTCCAGCAGGCCACCATCCTGCGCGAGCCGGTCGCGCTGATCGTCGGCGACCTGGACAACTTCAAGGCCATCAACGACGGCCACGGCCACGCCGCCGGCGACGTCGTGCTCAAAGACGTGGCCTACCGGATGCGCAAGGCGCTGCGCGCCTACGACCTGGCCTACCGGCTCGGAGGCGAGGAGTTCCTCATCGTCCTGCCGGGCGCCGACAGCGTGCAGGCGGCCGAGGTCGCCGAAGCGCTGCGCAGCGCGATCGCCGACGACCCGATCGCCGGGCTGATGGTCACGATCTCCTTCGGCGTCAGCGCCTCCGACCCGGGCGAGTTCGCCTACGACGACATCTTCGCCGAGGCCGATCTCGCGCTGTATCGCTCCAAGCAGGACGGGCGCAACCGCGTGCGCGTCAACACCGACGCACCCGCCCACCAGGGCGCGATGGCGTCGAGCACCGAGCTTCCGCTCCCGGCCTGACGGCTGCGCGCCGCGGACTACTCGCTGATCTCGAGCCGCTTGTCGGGGCCGACGCGCAACGCGCGCCGCCCGGCGAACAGCTCCAGCAGCTCGATGCCGACGACCTCGCGCCGCCAGCCCTGCAGGGTGCGCACGTCGGGCTCGCCGCCGCCCTCGCGGACCGCGGTGACGATCTTCTGCAGATCCGCGCGCGCCGCGATCAACTCATAGGCCAGCTCGGACTCCATCGCGCGGGTGCGGACCAGCGCCTCGCCGAGGGCGATCAGCGGCGCGTCCTCGGCGTCGGGCTGGCTGGGGCGGACGCCCTCGACGGGGATCGGCTCGCGCTCACGGCCACGGGCGACGGCCTCGACGATCGCCTTGCCGCGGCGGTGCAGCGTCGCGTCGTTGAGCCCGCGGATCTGGCGCAGGCGGTCGATGCTCTGCGGGCGGCGCTTGGCGATCTCGATCAGCGCCGCGTCGTGCAGGATGCTCGACACCGGACGGTCGCCCTCGCGGGCGGCGTCCTCGCGCCATTGCACCAGCTCGCGGGCAACGGCGCGCTGGGGCGGGTCGAGCGAGTTGACGCGCGGCAGCTTGCCGAAGACGACGTCGAGATCGCGCTTGTCGTCGATCGCCTCGAACGCCCGGCACTCCTCGCGCGCCCACTCCAGGCGGTCGAGCTCGGTGAGTCGATCCTGCAGCGCTCCGGCGAGCTGCAGGAGGTGCAGGACGTCCTCCTGCGCGTAGCCGAGCTGCTCCTCGGTCAGCGGCCGATCGTCCCAGCGCGTGAACGACGCGGACTTGCGCAGCTTGACGCCGAGCATCTCCTTCAACAACGGCTCGTAGCCGAGCTGGGCGCGCATGCCGGCAAATCCGGCGGCGACCTGCGTGTCGAAGACGTTGCGCACCGGGGCGCCCCAGTCGCGACGCAGCAGCGCGACGTCCTGGCGGGCGGCGTGCAGGACGATCTCGATCTCGGGGTCGGCGAGCACCTCGGCCAGCGGCGCCGGGTCGTACTCCTCGGTGAGCGGGTCGAGCACGATGACCTCGGAGCCGCCCTCACCGTCGTCGAGCGCGATCTGGGCGAGGCACAGCAGGGGCTGATAGCGGCCCTCGCCCATGAACTCCGTGTCGATGCCCAGGCGCCCGGTCTCCCGGGCGCGCGCGGCGATGTCTGCGGTCGACCACGACATGGGCGCGCACGCTATCCGCATTCCCACCGCGGACGCGGCGCGGCGGGCGGGCGGTTTGCGCGATCAGAGGCCCGGGAGTGGGCCCGACGGCGGCGGTGCGAAGCGCTCGGGGTCAAAGCGGGCGGCCAGTTCGGCGGCCGACGGCCGCTCGCCGGGCTCGGCGAGGCCGACCGAGGCGGCCAGCTGCGCGCGCACGGTCTCGGCGCTCTCGCCCTGCTCCAGGCGGTCGGCGAGGGTGACGGCGCCGTGGCGCTTGGCCAGCCGCGCGCCGTCGGGGCCGAGCACGAGCGGCACGTGGGCATACGACGGGGGAGACAGTCCCAGCCGCGCAGCGAGCCAAAGCTGGCGTGGGGTGGAGTCGAGCAGGTCGTCACCGCGCACGATCTCGCCGATCGCCTGGGCGTCGTCGTCGACGACGACGGCCAGGTTGTAGGCAAACGCGCCGTCGTTGCGGCGCACGACGAAGTCGTCGACGGTGCCCTGCTGGGCACCGTGCAGGCGGTCGACGAACGTCACCGTGGCGCTTCCGGCGTCGACGCGCAGCGCGGGCGGCCGGCCGGAGGCCTCGCGCTCGGCGCGCTCGGTGGCCGTCAGCCGCCGGCAGGTGCCGGGGTAGTGGCCTTCGGGAAGCGGGCCGTGCGGGGCCGACGACGCCTCGCGGATCTCCGCGCGCGTGCACCAGCACGGGTAGAGCGCGCCGTCGGCGCCGAGCCGCTCGATCGCCGCTTCAAACCGCTCCAGCCGCTCGGACTGGCGCACCACCGGGCCATCCCAGTCCAGCCCGATCGCGGCGAGGTCGGCGAGCTGCCGGGCCTCGAAGTGCGGGCGCACCCGTCCCGTGTCGAGATCCTCGACGCGCATCAGGAACGGTGCGCCCTGGGCGCGCGCGTAGAGCCACGCCAGCAGCGCGGTGCGCAGGTTGCCGAGGTGCAGCGTCCCGGTCGGCGAGGGCGCGAAGCGCCCGGTCCGGTTCGGCGTCGGGCTCAGCCGAAGACCTCGGCGAAGCCGTCGCGCCACGGGCGCGGCGCCCAGTTCAAGGCGGTGCGCGCACGCCCGTTGGCGTTGCCGGGCAGCGTCGTGGAGTAGAAGACGAGCGCGTCGCCGGCGAGCCTGCGCGCCAACCAGGCGGGGACCTTGCGCGGTGCCTTGGCGCCCAGCAGCCGTGCGGCCTCGGGCAGCCACTCGCGGGAGGTGGCGGGCACGTCGTCGGTGATGTTGTAGACGCCGGGCGTGCCGTGGTCCAGCGCGCGCACGGTCGCCTCGACGGCGTCGTCGAGGTGCACGAAGGACATGTGTCCCTCGCCGCCGCCGATGATCGGATAGCGCCGCTTGCGGATCAGCTCGCCCATCGTGCCGTCCTTGGCGTACCACGTGCCCGGCCCGTAGTAGAAGCCGTAGCGGAGCACGAGCCCCTCGATCCCGGCCGCGCCGGCCGTCGCGGCCTCCAGGTCGGCCACCGCCGCGACGTTGTCGCGAAACTGCTCGGGCGCGTCGAGGTAGAGCGGCGCGTCCTCGTCGTGGACCGGTCGCCCGTCGGGGCGGGTGACGAACGCGATGCTCTGCACCAGCGCGCGGCGGGCGCCGGCCTCGGTAGCCGCGCTCAGCAGCGTCGGGACCGTCTCGCGGCGCAACCGGTTGGTCAGGGCCAGCGCCGCGGCCGTGAGCTTGGGGTCGGCTTGGGCCGGCAGCGCCGTCAGCTGGTGGATGACGACCTCGGGCTCGGCCGCGAGCACCGCGGCGCGCAGCGCGCCGGCGTCGAAGGCGTCCAGCACGGCCGCCTCGGCGCCTTGGGCTCGCAGCGTGCGGGCCCGGGCCTCGTCGCGCGTCGTGCCGACCACGCTGTGGCCGTCGGCGACGAGCCGGTCGACCAGCGGATGCCCGATCGCGCCCGCCGCTCCCGCCAGGAAGACCCTCATCGGCCGCCTCGCTCCTCGTCCTCGCGGGCCGCGGCGCGGTAGAGCCCGCCGAGCACCAGCCCGCCGAGCGCCAGCGTCGCCAGGTCGAACGGCCCGACCCAGCCCGGATCGGCGTTGCCGACGTCGATGAGGTGGTTGAGCGCATGCAGCGCGAACTGCAGGCCCACGAGCGCCAGCGCGGGCGCCCGCCAGGACGGACGGCCCGCGGCGATCGCCAGCACGATCGCCGACGCGAGGTAGAAGGCGGCCATGTCGCGCAGGTCGTGCTCGTTGCGTGGCCCGAAGTCGGCGATCGCGTCATAGAAGGCGCCGGGCGTGAGCGCCAGCAGGAGGCCGGTGACCAGTTGGATGCCGGCGACCGCGAGGACGCCGGCGCGCAGGGCCGTGGCGCGGGCGGCGGGGGTGGGGGCGATGTGCTGCATGGGCGCGACGCTACTGGCCCGCCGGTCTGCCCGACAGGACCACTACGACGCAGTCGCACCGGACCGGTCGGGCAGACCGCGCGGCGGGCGCACACGTCACCGGGGCGACGAGCCGCTACGCTCGCGGCGTCGTGAGCGCTGACGAAGAGACCCCCGAGACCGCTGAGCCCGTCCCGTGCACCGTGTGCCGGGGCACCGGCACGCTGATCTCCAACCTCGGCGGCTCGCCGTCCAACGAGGACTGCGCCTGGTGCGAGGGCACCGGCGTCTTCCTGGCCGACCACGACGCCCAGGCGGCCCGCAAGGCCGCCGCCGAGGGCGACGCGGCCACCGCCTAAACGGCGATTCCTCCTGCGGGGCCCCATCTGGGGTGCCGACCGTAGTACAGAAGTCCAGAGATCGGACAGTCGTGCGCAAGCGACGGCCCAACCGGCCGATCACTCCGACTGTGCGGTGACGGACCACCGGGCAACTGACGGGGCTTGCTGCAAAGACCGAAGACCCCGGCCGGAAACCATTGGGAAGTCGGCCCTCCGCACGAAGAAGGCCAAATCTAGATCTCACAGGAGGGATCGTCTTGCTTCAGCGTTTCAAGAACGAGGATGAGGGCTTTACGCTCATCGAGCTCCTCGTCGTCATCCTGATCATCGGCATCCTTGCCGCGATCGCGCTGCCGAGCTTCCTCGGCCAGCAGAAGAAGGCCCAGGACTCCTCGGCCAAGTCGGATGCCCGTAACGCGGTCACCCAGATCGAGTCGTGCTACGCCGACGCGCAGGATTACACCAACTGCGCCACGGCCGCCATCCTGACGGCCGGCGGCATCCCGGCCACCACGGTCCCGACCGTCACGGGCACCGGCAAGGGCTACACGCTCGTGTCGACGTCCAAGAGCGGCAACACGTTCACGATCACCAAGGACCCGACCACGGGCACGAGCGCGCGTACGAGCTCGGTCGGCGGCACCGCCGGCACCTGGTAATCACCAGTCTCAGCACCTGATGCACCGACGGGGCGGGCCTACCAGCCCGCCCCGTCTGCGTTCTGCCCGTGTCGCATCGTCTCCGCGCCGCCCCCCAACCGCGCGACCACTCTTGGGAGGTCCCCACCAGCATGTTGCAGCACGTCAAGAACCAGGACGAGGGCTTCACGCTCATCGAGCTCCTCGTCGTGATCCTGATCATCGGCATCCTTGCCGCGATCGCCCTGCCGAGCTTCCTCGGCCAGCAGCAGAAGGCCCAGGACACGAGCGCGAAGTCCAACGCTCGATCACTGGTGACCAGCGTCGAGGCCTGCTACGCCGACGACCATCGACTACACCAAGTGCACCGCGGCGCTGATGGACCCGACCGGGCTGCCGATCGGCTCCGGCGTCGGCCAGGTCGACGTCGCCATCACCAACGCGAGCACCTACACGGTGACCGCCAAGTCGAAGTCCGGCGGCTCGTTCATGATCACCAGGACGTCGACCGCGCCCCTTGCGCGTACCTGCTCGGGCGGGTCCAGGGGCTGCAACGGCGGCGTCTGGTAACACCGGACATCAAGGGCGCGGGGGCTCCTGCCGATCATCGTGAGCGATGGCTCCCGCGCTCGCACCGGCCGCACTCTTCGGCCTCCTCATCGGCTCCTTCCTGAACGTCGTCGCCTGGCGCCTGCCGCGCGGCGAGTCGCTCGTCAAGCCGCGCTCGAAGTGCCCGGGCTGCGCCACGCAGCTCAAGGCCTACGACAACATCCCGGTCTTCTCATGGCTGGTGCTGCGCGGCCGCTGCCGGGGCTGCGGGGAGAAGATCTCTGCCCGCTATCCGGTCGTCGAGGCCGTCACGGCGGCGCTCTACGTCCTGGTCGTCGCGCTGAAGTGGGGCGACGTGCTGCAGATGACGCTCGGGCTCGTGCTCGTCACGTTCCTGGTGCCGATCGCGGTCATCGACCTCGACCTCAAGATCATCCCCAACAAGCTGACCGCGCCCGCGGCCGTGCTCGCCGTCGCCCTTGGCGCCGTGCTCGAGCCGTCGTATCTGCCCGAGCAGCTCGCGGCCGGCGCCGGCGCGCTCATCTTCTTCTTGCTGCCCACCCTGATCCACTCCAAGGGCATGGGGATGGGCGACGTCAAGCTCGTCGCCGTCCTCGGGCTGTACCTCGGGCGCGCCGTCGCGCCCGCGATCTTCATCGCCTTGATCCTCGGCGTCGTCGTCGGCGCCGCGGTGATCGCGATGAAGGGCGTCTCCGACGGCCGCCGGACCAAGATCCCCTTCGGCCCGTTCCTGGCCGTCGGGGCGCTGATCGCCTTCTTCGCGGGCGACGCAATCGTCGACAGCTACACGGACCGCTTCTGAGCGGACGCGAGATCACCTTCGGCGCTCAAGAGCCTCCGCTCTTGGACGAACAACCGAGGGTGTCGGGGCGGTTCCTTCAGGCGCCGCCGATCCCCGCCGACCCACTGCTCTGAACATGGCCAAGCGCGCAACCACCATCGTCGGACTCGAGATCGAGCCCTCCGCCGTCCACGCAGCATCCGTGACCGTCAACGGTCACGTGTCGCGTCAGGACCGCGGCGGTCGTCCCGCTGGAGACCGGAATCGTCCGCGACGGCGAGGTGAACGACGTCGACGCACTCGCCGACGCCCTGCGCCTCCTGTACCGGGAGAACAAGGGCCTCGACAAGAAGGTTCGCGTCGGCATCGCGAACCAGAAGATCGTCGTCCGCGTCCTGGAGCTTCCTCCGCTGGAGGATCGCAAGGAGCTGGAGGCCGCGGTGCGCTTCCAGGCCCAGGACCAGATCCCGATGCCGCTCGACAACGCGGTGCTGGACTTCCAGCCGCTCGACATCATCGAGACCGAGAACGGCCCGCGCCAGCGCGTCCTGATCGTCGCGGCCCGCCGCGACATGGTCGACCGCGTCATGGCGGCCTGCAAGGCCGCCGGGCTGAAGCCCGAGGGCATCGACCTCTCCGCCTTCGCCATGATCCGCGCGCTGCTACCGCGAGGTTCCGGCCGGCGAGACGACCGAGCCGGTCCTGTACCTCTCGGTCGGCGGCCTCACCAACCTGGCGGTCGCCGAGGGCACCACCTGCCTCTTCACCCGCGTCGTCGGCGGCGGCCTCGAGGCCATCGCCGTCGAGCTCGCCGAGCGCAAGGCGCTCACGCTCGAGCACGCACGCGGCTGGCTGCGCCATGTCGGCCTGGTCACCCCGCTGAACGAGATCGAGTCCGACGACCAGGACGAGATCGCCGAGGAGGCGCGCACCGTCCTGCTCGACGGCGTCCGTCGCATCGGCGGCGAGGTGCGCAACTCCCTTGACTTCCATCACGCCCAGGAGGGCATGAGCCTGCGCGTCCAGCGCGCGGTGCTCACCGGCGCCGCGGCCACCGTGCCCGGCTTCGACGACGCGCTCGCCGCCGAGCTCGGCCTGCCGGTCGTCTCCGGAATGGTCGACGGCACGCCCGACGGCCTGGATCCCCACCTGCTCACGATCGCGGCCGGCCTGGCCGTCGAGGAGGCCCCGCACGCATGAGGGCTGTCAACCTCATCCCGACCGACCAGCAGCGCGGCGCCGGTGGCGCGGCGGGCAAGTCCGGCGGTGGCGCGTACATCCTGCTGGGGGCGCTCGCCCTCATCGTGGTGCTCGCCGCCTCCTACGTCGTCACCGGCAAGTCGGTGACCGACAAGAAGGCCAAGCTGGCCGATCTCAGCGTCGCAGGCGACCGCGGCCGAGGCCAAGGCCGCGTCGCTGACCAGCTACACCAAGTTCGCGTCGATCCGCGCCAAGCGCGTCGACACCGTCTCGCAGCTGGCCGCCAGTCGCTTCGACTGGTCGCACGCCCTGCGCGAGGTCTCGCGGGTCCTGCCTGAGAACGCGTGGCTGACGTCGCTGACCGCGACGACCTCGTCGTCGGTCAACGTCGGCGGCGGCAGCGGCACGCTGCGCGGGTCGCTCGACGTGCCGGCCATCCAGATCGAGGGCTGCACCACCAGCCAGGCCTCGGTCGCCAAGCTGATCGCGCGCCTGCGCCTGGTCGACGGCGTCCAGCGCGTCAGCCTGGAGGACTCGACCAAGGGTCAGGAGTCCCCCACGACCGCCGGCGCGGTGGCCAGTGACACGGGGAGCAGCGCCACCGGCGACTGCCGCGGCGGCCACGCCAAGTACCCCATCTTCAACGTCGACGTCTTCTTCGAGCCCAACGGCGCCGCGGTCTCCGCGACCCCGGGCGCGACCACCGCCTCGGCGACCTCGTCGGTGCCGGGTAGCACCACGGCTCCGGCCGCCACCGCCTCGACCACCACCCCGGCCTCGTCCGTTACGGGAGTGACCAGCAAGTGACCGCTCGTGACCGCACCGTCCTGATCGTCGTCGGACTGCTCGCCCTGCTGGGCGGGTTCTGGTTCATGGCCATCAGCCCCAAGCGCAAGGAGGCCTCCGACGTGGCCGCCAAGGTGACCGTCGCCCAGACGCGCCTTGACACCGCGCAGGCCGGCGCCGCCAGCGCCGATGCCGCGCGCAAGCAGTACTCCATCGACTACGCGACGGTCGCCCGCCTGGGCAAGGCCGTGCCGGTTGACGACGACATGCCGTCGCTCGTCTACCAGCTCTCGCACACCGCGAAGGTCAACCACGTCGACTTCCGCGCGATCAAGCTGACCAGCAGCGGCACGCCCACGGCAGCGCCCACCGGCGTCGCCGCGGCCGTCGCCTCGGCCAACGGCAACACGTCGGCCACGAGCTCGACGCCGGCGGCGACCGTGGCGCCGGTGCTGCCGCCCGGCGCGGTCGTCGGGTCCGCCGGCTTCCCGACGATGCCGTTCTCCTTCGACTTCAACGGCTCGTTCTTCCACATGCAGCGCTTCTTGAAGGCCATCGACGGCCTGACCGCGGTGCAGGGCAAGAACATCAACGTGAAGGGCCGTCTGCTGACGGTCGACGGCGTCGGCCTCAAGGCCGGCCCGAAGGGCTTCCCCAACGTCGACGCCACCGTCGCCGCCACCGCCTACCTCCTGCCCGCCGACGAGGGGCTGACCGCCGGTGCCACATCGGCGACCCCGGCGACGGGCACCGCGTCCACGGCCACCGCCAGCCTGATCGGGAGTGACCGATGAGCTTCCTCAAGAACGTCCTGCATGACCTCGTCGAGAAGCGCCTGTGGCCGGTGGCCATCGCGCTCGTCGCCGCCCTCGTCGCGGTGCCGATCGTCCTCGGCGGGAGCTCCTCGAGCTCCGAGACCCCGGCGACCGACGTGGCCGCCGTCACCGCGCCCAACGGCCTGGCCAACCACCGCGACGTCGCTCGCGAGCAGGTCGTCAGCCTCGAAGAGCAGGCGGCCGGCAAGGTCCAGCGCTCCGGCAAGGTCCGCGACCCGTTCGTCCAGCACCATCAGCCCAAGCCGATCAAGCTCGCCGTGGTGAAGACCACCACCGCCACGCCCCCCGCCGGTTCGCAGGGCGGCTCGTCGCCCGCGACGGGTGGCACGGGCGACACGACCCCGAGCACAACGCCCGCGGCGCCGACGACGCCCACCGATCCCAAGAAGCCCGAGAGCACCTCGGTCGACGCCTACCGCGTCAAGCTCAGCTTCGGCGAGGTCGGCGCGCAGAAGAGCTATGACAACGTCGCGCGCCTCACGCCGCTGCCGTCGTCGGACAACCCGTTCTTCGTCTACCTGGGCCTTGCCGACGACCAGAAGTCCGCGATCTTCCTGATCAACGCCGACGCCGTGCCCAACGGCGACGGCAGCTGCAAGCCGTCACACGACGACTGCCAGCAGATCGTGCTGCGCGCCGGCGACACCGAGTTCTTCGACCTGCAGTCCGGCACCGCCGGCGTGGTCCAGTATCAGCTCGACCTCAAGTCCATCAAGAAGTACAAGGCGGCGAGCAAGGCGAGCGCGGCCAAGGCCCACGCCCGCGAGTCCAAGGCCGGGCGCGAGACCCTGCGCCAGCTCGTGGCCGACGACCCGACCGCGCTGTCGAGCTGGGACTTCTCCAAGAACCTGGGCCTCCTGGTCCAGAAGGACCCGGCCACGACGCCCGACGTCGCCAACGTGCCCGCGCCGGTCGCGGGTGCGGCCGACGGCGCGGCCGTGCAGCAGACCTCGACGGTCCTGACTGTCCCGGCCCCGTAGGCGCTCAGCGGCGGCCGGCGGCCGCCTCATAGACTTCAGCGCCGCATGGCGCTGAACTTGATCACCGCAGGGGAGTCCCACGGGCCGGGCCTGACGACCATCGTCGAGGGCCTGCCCGCGGGATTGGAGCTCGACCAGGAGTCGATCGACCGCGACATGGCCCGGCGACAGCTGGGCCACGGGCGTGGCGGGCGGATGAAGATCGAGAAGGACCACGCCAACGTCACGGCCGGCGTCCGCCACGGTCGCACGCTCGGCGGTCCGATCGCCCTGCAGGTGCCCAATCGCGACTACGCGAACTGGGAAGAGCGGATGAACCCGTGGCCGGTCGAGGCCGAGATCCCCGAGGTGCACCTGCCGCGTCCGGGCCATGCCGATCTCGTCGGCGTGCAGAAGTACCGCTTCAGCGACGTGCGCAACGTGCTGGAGCGCGCCAGCGCGCGCGAGACCGCGGCGCGTGTGGCCGGCGGCGCGCTCTGCAAGGCGTTCCTGGCGGCGGTCGGCGTGCAGATCCGCAGCCACGTCGTGCAGATCGGCGACGTCTACGTGGCCCCGCGCGCGACACCGGTGACCGTCGCGGACTTCGAGGGCGTCGACGACGACAAGGTCCGCTGCCTGGACCCCGAGGCGAGCCGCGCGATGGTCAGCCACATCAACGTGCAGCGCAAGGCCAATGAGTCGATCGGCGGCGTCTTCGAGGTGGTGGCCTTCGGCCTGGTGCCGGGGCTCGGCTCGCACGTCTCGTGGGAGGAGCGCCTGGACGGCCGCATCGGCGGCGCGCTCTGCTCGATCCAGGCGGCCAAGGGCGTGGCGTTCGGCGACGGCTTCGACCTGCCCGGCGCGCCCGGCTCGCAGTCCCATGACGAGATCTTCTGGACCGAGGAGCGCGGCTACTTCCGCGAGACCAACCACGCGGGCGGCCTGGAGGGCGGCATGACGACCGGCCTGCCACTCGTCGCGCGTGTCGCGATGAAGCCGATCCCGACGCTGACCAAGCCGCTGCGCTCGGTCGACATCGCCTCCCACGAGCCGGCGCAGGCCCTGCGGGAGCGCACCGACTCCTGCGTCGTCCCGGCGGCGGGCGTCGTCGGCGAGGCGATGCTGGCCTACGTCATGGCCGACGCCTATCGGCGCAAGTTCGGCGGCGATCACATCGACGACGTGCGCGACGCCGTGGACCGGTACGTCGAACGGATCGCGTGGCGCGGCTGACCGTCGTCATCGGCTTCATGGGCGCGGGGAAGACCACCCTCGCCCGTGAGCTGGCCGCCGCGCGCGGGGTCCGCCACGTCGACACCGACGCGCTGCTGGTCACGCGCTTCGGCAAGGCGATCCCGGAGGTCTTCGCCGACGAGGGCGAGGCGGCGTTCCGCGCCGCCGAGCAAGAGGTCGTGCTCGGCGTGCTCGACGGCGCCCACGGCGAGGACGTCGTCGTCTCGCTGGGCGGCGGCTCGGTGCTCGCGCCGCGCGTGCGGGCCGCGCTGGCCGGCCACACGACCGTCCTGCTGGACGTGCCGCTCGACGTCGCCTGGGCGCGCGCGGCAGGACGGGATCGTCCGCTGGCCCGTGATCGCGACGCGTTCGCCGCGTTGTACGGCGAGCGCCAGGCGTTGTACGAGTCGTTGGCCGACGCGCACCTGCCCCAGGGCGACACGGGCGTGATCGTCCGCGCCGACGGCGCGCTGCGCGCGCTCGCGTCCGCGCCGGAGGGCACGCGGTTGGCCTGGGCCTCGGCCGCCTCGGGCGAGTACCCCGTGTTCGTCGGGCGCGGCGTGCTGGCGCTGGCGGACGCGCTGCCGGGTCTGGAGGGCCGCAGCTTCTGCGTGACCGACAGCACGGTCGCCGAGCACCACCTGGGGACGGCGCTGAGCGCATCGCTGTCGGGCCTGGTCGAGATCCCGCCCGGCGAGGAGCACAAGACACTGGCGACCGCCGAGCGCGTCTGGCACGCGTTGGTGGCCCAAGGCGTCACCCGCGCAGATCACCTGATCGCGCTGGGCGGCGGCGTGGTGGGCGATCTCGCCGGCTTCTGCGCGGCGACCTTCCAGCGCGGCATCCCGATCGTCCAGGCGCCGACGACCATCGTCGCGCAGGTCGACTCGGCCTACGGCGGCAAGACCGGTGTCGACCTGCCCGAGGCCAAGAACTACGTCGGTGCCTACCACCAGCCCGCGGCGGTCCTGGCCGACACCACCACCTTGGCCACGCTCCCGCTCGAGGAGCACGCGGCCGGCTACGCCGAGGTCGTCAAGACCGCGCTGATCGCCGGCGGCTCGCTGTGGGACACGATCGCCGCCGGCGGTCCGGTCGACGACGACGTCATCCTGGCCTGCGCCCGCACCAAGCTCGCGGTCGTCGCCGCCGACGAGCGCGACGGCGGCCGCCGCCAGGTGCTCAACCTCGGCCACACCGTCGGTCACGCGCTGGAGGTCTCGCTGGGCTACGGCACGCTGCGCCACGGCGAGGCTGTCGGCCTCGGCCTGCTCGCCGCGCTGCGCCTGAGTGGGCTGTCGGACCTGCGCGGCCAGGTCGAGGCGCTGTTGGGCGACGCGGGCCTGCCGACCAGCCTGGACGGCCACGACGTCGATCCCGAGGCGATCGTCGCCGCGACCCGTCTGGACAAGAAGCGCACGACCACCGCGCGCACGCCGTTCGTGCTCGTCCGTGGCGCCGGCGACGTGGTCCACGGCCAAGACGTCGCCGACGACGACGTGGCGTTGGCCGTGCGAGAGTTGGTCGCCTCGTGAGCTCGCGCAACCGCGTCGACATCCTGCACGGCGTCAACCTGGACATGCTCGGGCGGCGTCCGGTGTCCCACTACGGCGCGCTGACCTTCGATCAGCTCGAGCAGCAGATCGGCGTGTTCGCCCACGAGCTCGATCTGGAGCCGCGCTTCTTTCAGACCAACCACGAGGGCGAGCTGGTCGGGCATCTGCACCGCGTCGAGGGGCTGGCCGACGGGATCATCATCAACCCGGGCGCGTGGACCCACTACTCGTGGGCGATCCGCGACGCGCTGGAGATCGCCGCGCTGCCCGCCGTCGAGGTCCACCTCTCCGACGTCGACGCGCGCGAGGAGTTCCGGCGCGTGTCGGTCATCCGCGACCTCTGCGTCGCGACCGTCAAAGGTGAGGGTGTCGACGGCTATCGCACCGCGCTGACCCGTTTGAAGGAGGAGCTGGACCTGTGACCGCCACCGACCGCCCCTACCGACTCGGCGCCCTGACTGGCCGAGCACGACCTCTACGCGCTGGTGGTGACCAACCTCGTCAACGTGCGCTGGTTGACGGGCTTCACCGGCTCCAACGGCTTGGCGCTCGTGTACGCCGATCCGGTTCACGCCCCAGCAGCTCTTCCTCACCGACTTCCGCTACCTGACGCAGTCGGCCGAGCAACTGGACGCCGGCTGGCGGCGCGAGATCGCCGCCGAGATCTTGCCCGCCGCGGCCGCCGCACTGGTCGGCCCGGGGGATGACAGCACGATCCGGCTGGGCTTCGACGACGCATCCATGTCGGTCAAGGATCACGCCGCGCTGGCCGGGCGCCTGGGCGAGCACGTCGAGCTCGTCGCCGCCGGTGGCCTCGTCGAGCGGTTGCGCGCGGTCAAGGACGCCGGCGAGCTGGACAAGATCCGGGCCGCGGCAAAGCTCGCCGACGCCGCGCTGACCGAGGTCCTGGGCCGCGGCCTGGTGGGTCGCACCGAGCGCGACGTCGCGCTCGACATCGAGGTCACGATGCGCAAGGCCGGCGCCGAGGCCGCCTCCTTCGCGCCGATCGTCGCCGCCGGCGAGCACAGCGCGCTGCCCCACGCGGTCCCACGTGACGTCGCGATCCCGGCCGGCACGCTGGTCACGATCGACTGGGGCGCCCAGCTCGACGGCTACGCCTCGGACTGCACGCGCACCTACGCGACCGGTGAGCTGGACCCGCGCGACCGCGAGATCTATGAGTTGGTGCTGCGCGCCCAGGAGGTCTCGCTGGCCGCGGTGCGCGCCGGCGCCGGCGGGCGCGAGGTCGACGCCGTTGCCCGCGAGATCATCACCGCCGCCGGCCACGGCGAGCACTTCGGCCACGGCCTCGGGCACGGTGTCGGCGCCGAGGTCCACGAGGGCCCGCGCCTGTCACAGCGCTCGGACTCGACGCTGGCCACCGGCCAGGTCGTGACGGTCGAGCCGGGCGTCTACGTGCCCGGCGCGGTCGGCGTCCGGATCGAGGACCTGGCCATCGTCACCGACGATGGCTGCGAGGTCCTGACCGGCCTGCCCAAGGACTTGCAGACCGTCGCATAGCGGCCAGGACGTGGCCGCCGCCGGACGCCGGCTGCGCCAACGTCGCACAGGATTTGGTGGCATCGGGCACTATGTGGCCATGGCCATCCTGGAACTGGTGCAGCCGCAACCCGATTGGATGGGTGCGTTGGGCGTTGCCCTGAGCCGTCCGCCCGGCGTCCCGGAGCGGCGCGCGGGCGAGGATCCGTGGAGCCCGCCGGGCAACCGGCCGCGCCGCATCTCCGACGATCTCGCCTGGTTTCGCCAGGCGCTCGACGATCCCGCCGAGGCGGGGCTCCAGCCCTTGGACGAGACGGCGACGGTCGCCGCGTGGGAGAGCGGTGACGGCGAGCTGGTCGCGCGGCTCTCGCGCCTGGACGCGCGCGGCATCCTCGACGCGGCGGGCTTCCTGCTGCACGACCCGGATCCGGCGCTCCTCTAGCACCTCGCCCGCCATAGGATGCGCCGATGTCCGAGCAGCCGCGCATCGTCCTCCACCTGCTTCCGCCGTCGCATCCGTGCGCGACCGTCGAGGCCGCCCTCAAGCTGAAGGGGTTGGACTACGAGCGCGTCGAGCTGCAGGCCGGGCCGCACATCGAGGAGATGCGGCGGCTCTACGGTGACGGCCACCACACCGTCCCCGGCGCGATGTTCGACGACGAGCCCGTCCACGGCTCGATCGCGATCCTCGAGCGCCTCGAGCAGCTCGTACCTGAGCCGGCGCTCTACCCGGCCGACATCGCCGAGGCCGTCGCCGCCGCCGAGCGCTGGGGCGACGAGGAGCTGCAGGATCTCGGTCGCCGGCTGCCCTGGGGCGCGCTGCACTTCCGCCCCGAGGCCGCGGGCACCTTCGTCGCCGGCGGCACCACGCTGGACCCGACCGGCACCGACTACGCGATGCGCTTCGTCCGCGGCTCGTGGAAGTACCACAACATCACGGCCGTCCGTCTGGCCGAGGATCTCGCGGGCCTGCCCGCCAAGCTCGACCGCATCGACGGCTACGTCGCCGAGGGCATCTTGGCCGCAGAAGAGCCCAACGCGGCCGACTTCCAGATCGGCGCGACGCTCGCGGTGCTCCTGACCGTCGGCGACGTGCGGCCGCTGATCGAGGGTCGCCCGGCCGAGCAGGTCGCCCGCAAGTGGTTCGACGACCGTCCGGGCCTCGTGCCCGCCGGCGCGTTCCCGGCGGGCTGGGTGCCCAGCGCCTAGGTGATCGTCATCCCGCCGTCGACCGGGAGCACCTGCCCGGTGATGTAGCCGGCGCCCGGTCCGGCGAGGAAGACGACGGTGGCGGCCAGCTCGCGCGGGTCGCCCGTGCGGCCGGCGGGAATCCGGAACTTCATCATCTCCAGGTACTCCGGCGGGTACTGGTCGGTCATCTCGGAGGCGAAGAAGCCGGGCGCGATCGCGTTGACGCGAATGCCCTTGCGGCCCGTCCACTGCTGGGCGAGATCGCGCGTCAGGCCGTTGAGCCCGGCCTTGCTCGCCGCGTAGGCGGCCTGGGGCAGGCCCGCGGTCGTCAGCCCCAGCACGCTGGAGATGTTGATGATGCTGCTCCCCGCCTCCATCACGCGGCCGGCGGCCTGGGCCATCCAGTAGGCGCCGTTGAGGTTGATGTCGATGACGTTGCGAAACTGCTCCGGGGTCTCACGCGTCGCCGGCACCGCCGTGCCGACGCCGGCGTTGTTGACCAGGATGTCGACGCGGCCGAGGTCGCGCATGGCGGCCTCGATCAGCGCCGTGCAGTCCTCGGGCTCGGCGA
This sequence comes from uncultured Conexibacteraceae bacterium, assembly GCA_963731005.1. Taxonomy (GTDB): domain Bacteria; phylum Actinomycetota; class Thermoleophilia; order Solirubrobacterales; family Solirubrobacteraceae; genus Baekduia. Next base: position 489,414 of record CAVSTZ010000001.1, read on the forward strand.
CATCGGTCGCGACGGTGATCGCCCGGCGGCCCGTGGCCTCCACGAGCGCCTTGGTCTCCTGCAGGCGCTCGATACGCCGCGCACCGAGGGCGACATCGGCGCCGGCCTGCGCCAGCGCCTGGGCGAACGCGACGCCGAGGCCCGACGAGGCGCCGGTGACGACCGCGACCTTGCCGTCGAGGCGGAAGGCGTCGAGGACGGGGGACAGTGAGGGCTCGGGCATGGTCGGAACCTAACCGTTGATCCGATCGGGCGCCCGCCGCGCAGCACCTCGTGAACCCAACCGCCAGGAGGGCTTCATGCCCATCGGATTTCCCGAAATGCTCGTCGTTCTCGTCATCGCGCTGATCGTGCTCGGTCCCAAGAAGCTGCCCGAGGCCGGCAAGTCGCTCGGCAAGGGCATGCGCGAGTTCAAGGACAGCCTGTCGGGCGAGTCCCGCGAGGAGGAGAAGCGCGTCTCCGCGCCCGAATGAGGGCACCCGAATTAGGGGACCCGACATGAGCGCTTAGGGTCTCCTAAGATGCGGGCATGCTTCCGACGTTCGTCATCGGCCTGCGTGAGGGGATCGAGGCTGCGCTCATCGTCTCGATCATCGCCACCTTCCTGCGCCAGGAGGGCCGGACCGACGCCCTTCGCTGGGTCTGGGCGGGCGTGCTGGCGGCCGCGGCGATCTGCCTGGCTGTCGGCATCGTGCTGCAGATCGTCGACCAAGAGCTGCCCCAGCGCGAGCAGGAGGGCCTGGAGACGGTCATCGGCGCGATCGCCGTCGGCATCGTCACCTTCATGGTGGTCTGGATGCGACGCCACGCCGCCGGGCTGGCCGGCCACCTGCGCGAGAGCACGGCCGACGCGCTGAAGGAGGGCTCGGTCAAGGCCCTGGTCGGGATGGCCTTCTTCGCGGTCTTCCGCGAGGGCATGGAGACCGCGGTCTTCCTGCTCGCCGTCTTCCAGAACTCCGAGGATCCCGGCACGGCCGGCATCGGCGCGATCCTCGGCATCCTCTCGGCGATCGTCATCGGCTTCGCCATCTACCGCGGTGGCGTCAAGCTCAACCTCCAGCGGTTCTTCCGCCTCACCGGCCTCGTGCTGGCGCTCGTCGCCGCCGGGCTGGTCGCCAGCACGCTGCACACCGCCCACGAAGCGGGCTGGGTCAACTTCGGCCAAGGCCAGGCGCTGGATCTCACCTGGCTGGTCGTTCCGGGCACATGGACCGCCGCGCTGCTCACGGGCATGCTCGGCCTCCAGCCCACCCCGACGACCATCGAGGTCATCGGCTATCTCGTCTACGCGATTCCCGCCGTCATCTACATCTTGATGCCGGCGCGCAAGAAGCCCTCCAAGGAGCAAAGCATGAAGAACGCCGCCGTCGCGGCTGTTGTCGTCACCTCAGCAGCCCTGTTGCTGGTTGCGTGTGGCTCGGACGACAACAAGAGCTCCGGCGCCGCCGGCGCCAAGCAGGTCGCGATCAAGCTGACCGACGCGGGCTGCGAGCCCGCCTCGCTCAAGCTCGACGCCGGGCCCACCGAGTTCAAGGTGACCAACGGCGGCACCGGCCGCGTGAGCGAGTTCGAGGTCCTCTCGGGCTCCCGCATCCTGGGCGAGAAGGAGAACCTGGTCGCCGGGCTGTCGGGCACGTTCACCATCAACCTGAAGCCGGGCCAGTACTCGATGTCCTGCCCGGGCGGCAAGACCGCGGCGACCGGTGCGCTGAACGTCGGCGGCACGGCCGTCACCTCCGGGGGCGCGAGCGCCGCGCTGCTCGGCTCGGCCACCGAGTCCTACCGCAGCTACGTCGAGAGCAAGTCCAAGATCCTCGTCGACCGCACCGCGAAGTTCACCGCCGCGATCAAGGCCGGTGACGTCGCCGCGGCCAAGGCCCAGTTCGCCGGCGCCCGCGCGCCGTACGAGACGATCGAGCCGGTCGCCGAATCCTTCGGCAACCTCGATCCCGAGATCGACGCGCGCGTCAACGACGTCGAGAAGGGCACGCCCTGGACGGGCTTTCACAAGATCGAGCAGGGCCTGTGGGTCAAGAACAGCACCAAGGGCCTGGAGCCGATCGCCGACAAGCTGCTGGCCGACGTCAAGCGCCTGCAGACCAAGACCAAGGGCCTGACCTACCAGCCCGAGGAGCTGGCCAACGGCGCCAACGGCCTACTCGACGAGGTCTCCGCCTCGAAGATCACGGGCGAGGAGGACCGGTACTCGCACACCGACCTCTCGGACTTCGAGGCCAACGTCGAGGGCTCGGAGACCGCGTTCGGCCTGCTGGCCCCGGCGTTGCGCAAGACCGACGCGCCGCTGGCGACGACGATCGCCGCTCGCTTCGACGCGGTCAACGCCGAGCTGGCCAAGCTCAAGCAGGGCGGCGAGTTCCCGTCCTACGACACGATCGACAAGGCCCAGCGCCGCAAGCTGAGCCAGCTCGTCAACGCGCTGGCCGAGCCGCTGTCGCAGGTCGCGGCCAAGCTCTCGGCCTGACCCACGCACCACGGTGACGCGCACATGTGGCGGCCGGCAGACGCCGCATGTGCGCGGGCCGGCGGGCTCGGCCTGAGCCCGCCGGTACCCTGGATGGGAATGGGTCCCATCGAGCACGGCCACGACCACGCGGCCACCGAAGGCTGGGCGGTTCGGGCGACCGAGGCGCTCGCGGGCGCCGGCTACCGGCGCGGTGGCGCGCGGGCGGCGCTGATCGGCCTGCTCGACGCGCAGCGCTGCGCGCTCTCGGCGGCCGAGATCGAGGAGGCGCTGCGTGGGGGTGGCGGCGATGCCCGGCCGGTGGCGCGGGCGTCGATCTACCGCATCCTCGAGGAGCTGGAGGGCCTCAAGCTGGTGGTGCGGGTCGAGGTGGGGCAGGGACTCGCACGCTTCGAGGCCGCGCGCGAGGAAGGCCATCACCATCACATGGTCTGCGACGCCTGTGGCACGGTGATTCCGTTCGAGGATCCGGAGCTGGAGCGCTCGATCCAGCGCCTGGCCCGGCGGGTGACGTTCACGGTGGCCGAGCACGATGTCGTGTTGCACGGCGCGTGCGCGGAGTGCGCCGAGTAGGGCCCGCGGGCCCTACGCCGTCCGCATCCGCCGTCCTGCTGCGCCAACCCCCAGCGCCACGACGTAGGCCCCGACGATCACCGCCGCGATCGACGCCCCGGCGGCCGTCTCGGCGTAGTAGGACACGTACAACCCGCCGCACCCCGCGGCGATCGCGACGACCGCGGCGATGGCCATCATGGTGGACATGCGCCGTGTCACCGCGCGGGCGCATGCCGCCGGGCCGACGAGCACGGCGACGACGAGTAGGTTGCCCAGACCCTGCACGGCGACCAGCAGCGCCGCGGCGACCAGGAGGAGCAACACGGCGTCCACGACGCCCGGGCGGACGCCCAAGGCGGCGGCGTTGAGGCGGTCGAAGCCCACCAGGAGCAACCGTCCGTGCAACAGCGCCAGCGCCAGCAAGACCGCCACCGCCAGCCCACCCGCCAGCGCCAGGTCGGTGTCGCTGACGCCGAGCACGTCGCCGAAGAGCAGCGATCCGAGGCCCGCCGGCGTGTCGGGCGACAGCGCCAGCAGGGCGCCGAGCCCGAGCAGCCCGGTGACCACCACCGCGACCGCCGTGTCGCGCCCGACCGCCGGGGTGCGGGCCGCCGCGGCGATGGCCAGCGCGGCGACCGCCAGGCCGATCGCGCCACCGAGGATGATCGGGATCCCGGCCAGTGCGGCGAGCACCAGGCCCGGCAGCAGCGCGTGGGCGAGCGACTCGGTGGAGTAGCTCAAGTTGTAGAAGATGATCCAGCAGCCGAGCGTCCCGCCGGTCAACCCCAGCAGGATCACCTCGAGCAGCGCACGGCGGTCGATGCCCTGCTCCCAGGGCGCGATCAGGCTGTGCCAGACGGTCGCGACGATCACGCGGCGCCGTGGTCGTGGCCGTGCTCGTGGTGATGCGGCGGCAGGACGCAGCGCTCGCCGGGCAGCTCGACGATCTCGGCGCCGTAGGTGGCCTCGAGCGTCTCGCGCGTCAGGACGTCGTCCGGCGCGCCGAAGGCGACCTGGCGGCGGTTGAGGCAGAGCACGCGCTCCCAGCCACGCGCCTGGTCGACGTCGTGGGTGGCGATCAGCAGCGCGCGACCCTGCGCGGCAAGCCGGGCCAGGAGATCGTCGAGCAGCGCGACGCTCGGCGTATCGAGGCCGACGTAGGGCTCGTCGAGCAGCAGCACCGGAGCGTCCTGGACCAGCGCGCGGGCGACCAGGACGCGCTGGCGCTGGCCGCCGCTGAGATCGCCGAAGGTATGCCCGGCGCGGTCGGCGAGGCCGACGTCGGCCAGCGCGGCGCGGGCGCGCTTGCGGTCGGCCCGACCCGGCCGACGCCACCACGGCAGCGTCGAGAGCGTGCCCATCAGCGCGACGTCCAGCGCGCTGACGGGGAAGTCCAGGCGCGAGCGCTCGGTCTGGGGGACGGTGCCGATCCGCGCGGGGCGCGTCAGCGTTCCGGCCGACGGGCGCAGCTCGCGCAGCAGCGTGCGAAAGAGCGTGGTCTTGCCGCCGCCGTTGGGGCCCAGGACGGCGATGCGCTCGCCGGCGTACGCGGCGAAGCCGACGTCGCGCAGGACGGGCGGGCCGCCGTAGCCGGCGGCGAGGCCGTCGACGGCGAGCAGCGGCGCGGCGGTCATGCCGGTGCTCCGCCGCCGTGCGGCGGCGAGCTCTCGGGGCGTGCGCTCATGCTGTCGCCCCGCGGGCGACCAGGCGCGTCCGGCCCGCGCGACCCAGGGCGACGAGCGCGAAGACGGCGCCGCCGACGACGGCGATCGTCGCGCCCGGCGGCGCGTTGGTCTCGACCGACAGCCACAGCCCGACGATCCCCTCGACGATCACCAGCGCGACCGTCGCCAACTGCCACGTGCGCAGCCGGTCGATCAGCAGGCGGGTCGTCGCCGCCGGGACGACGAGCAGGGCGGTGGAGAGCAGCGCGCCGATCGCATCCAGCGCGGCGACCGCCGAGGCGGCGACGAGCGCGAGCAGCAGCAGGTCGGGCAGCGGCGATCGCGCACCCAGCGCCCGGGCGCTGTCGCGATCGAAGCCCGACGCCAGCCAGCGCCGGCCCAGCACCGCGCCGATCAGCAGCACGGCGACGCCGACGGCCGCGGCGACGGCCTGATCGGTCGCGTCGATCAGCAGCAGGCTGCCGAACAGCAGCCGCTCGACGCTGCCCTGGGAGTGAAAGACGTCGCTGGCCAGGATCACCCCCGCGGCGAGCGCGCCGACCAGCACGAGCGCCGTGGCCGAGTCGTACTCAGCACGGCCCCGGTTGGCGATCGCGGCGACGCCGATCGCCACGATGCCCGCCGTCGCCAGCGCGCCGAGCAGCGGTGAGAAGCCCAGCCCGTCGGCCAGCACGAGGCCCGGAAAGGCGGCGGTGCCGACCGCGTGCGCGTAGAAGCTCAGCCCGCGCAGCACGATCCACGTCCCCAGGATCCCCGAGCCGACGGCGAGCAGCGCGATCTCGACGACGGCGCGCTGGACGAACGGAAGGTCGAACGGGGCGGGCACGAGCGCGCCAGTATAAGCAAGAATCGATCTCATCTATGCCCGCGGCGCGCCCGCCGAGCGCGGGCCGCGCGGGCGCTACTCGGTGTCGCGCCGCGTGCGCCAGGCGACCAGCCGGCGGGCGAGGACCGGCGAGAGGCTGGTCGCCAGCGCCTCGGCCTCCGCGTCGGCCTGCTCGTCGTCGAGGCCGAGGACCTCGTGGGCGAGGACGCGCGCGGCGTGGCGGCGGGAGCTCAGCACCAGCGCGGCGCTGGTCCCGTTGGCCGTCAGCGTCAGCGCGTCGGGCGCGACGAGGTCGAGCCCGCGCAGCCGGCGGATCATCTCCAGCGCCGTGGGATGGGAGACCCCGACCTTGCGCGCGACCGCCGCCTGCGACGGCGGCGCGCCCGCCGAGTTGAGATCGCGCAGCGCGAGCAGGTACCGCGCCTCGCCCTCGGTCAGCTCCATGCACGGCACCTGGTCGGGTGCGGCGGGCTTGACGCGTGAGGGCGGACGGGCAGGCATCTCTGGCGCTCAGCGTACCGGCAGCCGACGACGGGCCGGCGTCGATTGCCTACTGCGAGGTTGACGCGAGGCCCTGGCGCAGCGCGCCGGCGATCTGCCCGAACGCCGCGCGACTGCTGCGCGCCGCCGTCGCGTTGAAGAAGCCGTGGATCTGGTCGTGGCGCTGGGTGGCGACGGGGACGCCGGCCTCGCGCAGCCGCGCCGCGTAGGCCTCGCCCTCGTCGCGCAGAACGTCGGGGATGCAGGTCGCCACGTAGGCGGGCGGCAGCCCGGCGAGCTGCGGTGCGTGCAGCGGCGAGGCCTGGGGCTCGGCGCGCCGCGCGGGGTCCGGCAGGTACTTGGAGATGAACCAGTCCATGCCGGACTCGGTCAGCAGGTAGCCGCTGGAGAACCGCGCGTAGGACTCCGTCTTGGTCGTGACGTCGGTGACCGGGTAGAGCAGGAGCTGGAAGGCCACGTCGGGCAGCCGCTCGTCGTCACGCGCCGCGAGCGCGACGACCGCCGCGAGGTTGCCGCCCGCGCTGTCGCCGCCGACCGCCAGCCGCGTGGGGTCGGCGCCGAGCCGGTTGGCGTGATCGGCCGCCCAGGCGTAGGCCGCCAGGGCGTCCTCGACCGCCGCGGGATAGGGATGCTCGGGCGCCAGCCGGTAGTCCACCGACATCACCCGGACGCTGCTGAGATGGGCCAGCAGGCGGCAGCTCGCGTCATGGGTCTGGACCGAGCCTTGGACCCAGCCACCGCCGTGGAAGTACACCAACAACGGACCGGGCGTCGGCGCGGCGTGGGGGACGTAGAGCCGTACCGGGATGTCGCCCGCACGGAGGTCGCTGACCGTCAGCGGCAGCTTCGGGCGCAGACCCATCGGCCGTGCGGTCAACGCCAGGCGCCGCCGCTGCTCGGCGACCGGCGCCTCATCGCTCATCCGGTCGCGCCCGAGCTCGGCGAGCTTGCCCAGCAGCAGCGCCTCGGGATGGAGGCCCGCCGCGTCGGGTGGCGGGGTACCGGCCAGGCGGCGCACGACGGGCGCGGGCAACGCGACCAGGGCACGGGCGAGATGGCCGCCCGCCCACGCCTCGAAGCGGCCGGGGAGCAAGGTGGGGGAGATGCTCATGGGGCTACAACAGTGCCATGCCGGGCTGGACGCCGACTTGCACCAGTCGTGGGCCGCGGTCGTCGGGCAGCGCCGCGGTGAGCGCGGCGTGCAGCTCGTCGCGCCCGGCGACCGTGACCGACGGCACGCCGTAGCTCGCCGCGGTCGCCGCGACGTCGAGCGCGGGGAGATCCAGGCCCGGCGCGCCGTCGACCTGCTCCAGTGACGCGAACCACTTCAGGATCGCGTACTCGCTGTTGCGCAGGACGAGGAAGGTGACCGGGATGGTGTAGGCCTTTGCCGTCCAGAACGCGGTGATCGCGTACTGCGCCGAGCCCTCGCCGAGCACACAGACCACCGGACGGTCGGGCTGGGCGAGCTGGACGCCGAGCGATGCGGAGAGGCCGAAGCCCAGGCCGCCGGCGGCACCGAAGTAGTAGCTGCCCGACCGCGAGAGGCGCAGGCGGTTGCGGAAGGCCAGCGTGCTCGACGGCGACTCGAGCACGGCGATCGCGTCGTCGGGCAGGACCTGGGCCAGGACGCCGTGGACATCGCCGGCGTACATCGGCGCCCCGGGCTCCGGCGCGTCGTCGGGCGGTGGAGGCGACTCCAGCGGCGCGGGTGGCTCGCGGTCGCTGCGCGCGTCGCCCAAGGCCTCCAACAACGCGTCGAGCGTCAGCGCGACATCGGCAACGATCGCGTCGCCCATCGGCGCGCGCGCCGCCTCGTCGGGGTCGTTGGTGATGGCCACCAACATGGTTCCGGGTGACAGCGCCGGGCCGGGGATGTGCGGGTAGTACGGAAAGACCGAGGAGCCGACGACGAGCACGAGGTCGTGGCCGTCGAGCATTTGGCCGGCCGGGCCGATCGCCGGCGGCAGCGAGCCGCGGAAGTGCGCGTGGCCCTCCGGGAAGCCGAGCCGCCCGCCGCCCGGCGCGGGCGTCGCCCAGACCGGCAGCGCCTGGTGCTCGGCCAGCGCGATCGCCTGCTCCCACGCCCCGCACGCGTCGATCTGCGGGCCCGCGACCATGACCGGGCTGCGCGCCGCGGTCAGCCGCGCCGCGAGGTCGCGCACGACCGCGGGGTCGGCGGCGGCGCGGCCGGTCACCGTGCGCGAGATCGCCAGGCGCGCCGCGTCGGCGTCGACCTCCTCGCCCCAGTCGTCCATCGGCAGCGAGACGAACGCGGGGCCTGCGGGTGGCAGGGAGGCCAGGTAGGTCGCTCGCGCCAGCGCCGCGGGGACGTCCTGGGCGCGCGGCGGCTCGAAGCTCCACTTCACGTACGGGTGGGGCACCTCGGTCGCGCGCACGTTGGTGAGGTTGGCCTGCATCGTCATGTGCGGGCGGACCTGCTGGCCGGCGGTGATCAGCAGCGGCGACTTGTTGGCCTGCGCGTTGAAGATCGCGCCCATCGCGTTGCCCAGGCCCGGCGCGGTGTGGAGGTTGGCGTGGGCGATACGCCCGGACGCCTGTGCGTAGCCGTCGGCCATCCCCACCACGACGGCCTCCTGGAGGCCCAAGATGTAGCGGAAGTCCGCGGGGTAGTCGGCGAGCATCGGCAGCTCGGTCGAGCCGGGGTTGCCGAAGATCGTCGTCATGCCGCGCCGGCGAAACAGCTCGAACGCGGCATCGCGGACGGTGGTCACGGGGCAGCTCCTCCTGGTCGGGACGGCAGTGGTCGAGGCGCAGCATCGAGCATTCTCCTTCCCGAAGCGAGAGCCATGCACTAGAGTTGCCGATCGACCACTATGGATGCCACCACCGACCCACCGCTCGACGACGACCTCGACGCCCTCTCGGGCCGGATCGGCAGCGCCGTGCGCGAGCTGCGGCTGGCACAGCGCTGGTCGCTCGGCGAGCTCGCACGGGCCTCCGGGCTGTCCAAGACGATCCTCGCCCGGATCGAGCGCGGCGACGGCAACCCGTCGGTCGAGACGCTCTGGCGGGTCTCCCGCGCGCTGAAGGTGCCGCTGGGCGCGCTGCTGAGCCCGCCGTCGCGGCGCCCGCGCGTCCGGGCGATCCGTGCCCGCTCGGGCGAGCCGCTGAGCGCGGACTCCGGGATGGACGCGTGGCTGCTGCACGCCGTCGGCCAGGAGCATCGTGCCGAGCTCTTCGACATCGAGCTGCCGCGCGGCACCGACCAGGCGACCGACGGTCACCTGCCGGGCACCGAGGAGCTGATCTTCTGCGTCAAGGGTCGCGTGCGCGTCGGCCCGTATGACCAGGAGGTCGAGCTCGGGCCGGGCGATGCGGTCTGGTTCACCGCCGACGTCGCCCACCACTACGTCGCGCTGCGCGACACGCGGACGTTGTGCTGGATGATCTACCCGGGCGCGAGCACGGAGTGAACAGCGCCCGCTCACAGCCCGTCATCGCCGGCCTCGTCGCCGCGCTGGTCGGCTTCGCGAGCTCGTTCGCGATCGTCCTGGCCGGACTGCACGCGGTCGGGGCCAGCAACGCCCAGGCGTCGTCGGGGTTGTTGGTGCTGTCGGTCGCGATGGGCGTGACCGGCATCGCGCTCTCCATGTACTACAAGATGCCATTGGCGATGGCGTGGTCGACGCCGGGCGCCGCGCTGTTGGTCGCCTCCGGCCCGGTGAGCGGTGGCTATTCGGCCGCGATCGGCGCGTTCGCGTTGGCCGGCGTGCTGATCGTCATCGCGGGCCTGTGGCGTCCGCTGACGCGGGCGATCGTGGCGATCCCCGGGCCGATCGCCAGCGGGCTGATGGCGGGCGTCCTGCTGCCGATCTGCCTGCAACCGGTCCACGCGGTCGTCGAGGTGCCCGAGCTGGGGATCCCGACCGTCGTCGTCTGGCTGGTGCTGTGGCGCGTCGCGCGGCGCTGGGCGGTGCCGGGCGCGCTGGCCGCGGCGTCGATCGCGGTGGCGATCGACCCGGTCGCCGGCGGCCCGTCGGCGCACCTGCTGCCGCAGCTGACCTTCGTGGCGCCGACGTTCCAGCTCGGCACGCTGCTCGGTCTCGGCCTGCCGCTGTTCATCGTGACGATGGTGTCGCAGAACGTCGCGGGCATGAGCGTGCTCGCCGCGCACCGCTACGCGGCGCCGATGCGGCCGGTGCTGGTCACGACCGGCGTGGCGAGCGTCGTCGGCGCGCCGCTGGGTGGCCACGGCATCAACCTCGCGGCGATCACCGCGGCGCTCGTGGCCGGTCCCGAGGCCGGACCGGATCGCTCGCGACGCTGGGTCGCCGGCGTCAGCGCGGGCACCGTCTACCTCGTCCTCGGCCCGGCCGCCGGGTTGGCGACCGCGCTGCTGGCGGCCTCGCCGCCGGTGCTGATCGAGGCCGTCGCGGGCCTGGCGCTGCTGGGCACGCTCGGCGCCGCGCTGCGCGCCGCGACCGACGACGAGGAGCAGCGCGAGCCCGCGATCATCACCTTCGTGGTCTGCGCGTCGGGCGTCACGGCGCTGGGGATCAGCGCGCCGTTCTGGGGCCTGGTCGCCGGGCTGCTGCTGCTCGCCGTGCAGCGGGGCCGCTACCGTCGATTGCCCGTCCTGCGCTCTCGGCGCGACACCGCAAGGACCCCATGAGCCCCGCCAACCCGTTCACCCCCGTCACCGTCGGCCCCGCCGTCGACGGCATCAGCGAGCTGCCCGCCACGCTGCGCCTCGGCGCCGTGCACCTCACCGTCACCGACCTCGATCGCTCGGTCGCCTGGTACCAGTCCGCGCTCGGCCTGCGCGTGCATCGTCACGACGTCGACAGCGCCGCGTTGGGCGACGGGGTCGAGGAGGTGCTCGTCCTGCACGAGGACAGCACGGCCACCCAACCCGGCCGCACCTCCGGGCTCTACCACTACGCCTTGCTCTTCCCGAGTCGCGAGGAGCTGGCGCGGACCGCGCTGCGGCTGGCCGCGGCCAAGACCCCGATCCAGGGCGCCTCGGACCACGGCACGCATGAGGCGATCTACCTGCCCGACCTCGACGGCAACGGCATCGAGCTGGCCGCCGACCGTCCGCGCGACCGGTGGCCCACACCCGAGGAGGAGTTCACCGGCGACGGTCCGAAGCGGCTGGACCTCGACGCGCTGCTGGCCACCGTCGGCGGGGAGGCGGCGAGCGCCCAGGTGTCGCCGGGCCTGCGCGTCGGTCATGTGCACCTGCATGTCGGCGACATCGCCGCCGGCCTGGGCTTCTATCGCGACGTGCTCGGCTTCGAGGTCTGGGTCAAGATGCCGACCGCCGCGTTCGTCTCGGCCGGCGGCTACCACCATCACCTGGGCTTCAACACCTGGCGCGGCGAGGGCGCGGCGCCGATGCCCATCGGGATCGTCGGCCTGCGCCACTGGACGATCGTGCTGGAGACCGCGGCCGAGGTCGCGACCGTGCGGGCGCGTGTGCGCGGCGCGGAGATCGACTCCGTCGACGTGGCTGGTGGCTTCTCCGTCATCGACCCGTTCGGGATGACGGTGCAGGTCGTCGCCGCCCCGGCCAGGTAGGGGCAACGCGATGGTTGGCCGCGCCTAGGACGACGCGAGCGCCGCGGCGAGGACCTGCCTGGCGATCGGCGCGGCGGCCTTGCCGCCCGCGCCTGCGCCGACGAGCATCACGCCGACCGCGATCCGCGGGTTGTCGGCCGGCGCGAAGGCGACGAACCACGCGTCGGTGTTCTTGGGGTCTGACCCGCCGCCGCCGGTGAAGCGCAGCTCCGCGGTACCGGTCTTGCCGGCGACCGTGACGCCCGGCAGCGCCGCGGCGGTGCCGGTGCCGCCGCGGACCACGCCGATCATCATGTCGCGCACCTGGCCGGCGACCTTCGCGCTGACGGCGCGATGGCGGATCACCGGGTCCTCGGTGATCGCGCGCGGCTTGGCGCGCACGCCCTTGGCGCCGATCGTGGCGGCGACGCTCGCCATCCCCAGCGGCGTCGCGAGATCCTTCTCCTGGCCGATCGCCGCCGAGCCGACGGCGATGGCGTCGCGGAGGTTCGTGGAGATCGTGTTCGGCTTGGCGACCGGGATACGCGGTGTCTCGTTGAAGCCGAAGGCCTCGGCGCGGGCGACGAGCTTCTCGGCGCCGACCTTGGCGCCCAGCGGGGCGAAGACCGAGTTGCAGGAGTCGGCGAAGGACTGCGCGAGGCTGCCGCCGCAGGACTCGTTGCTCGCGTTGGCGAGCTTGACGCCCGAGAGCGTCGCCGAGGTGCGGACGGGATAGCTGCTGGCGGGTGTCGCGGCGCCGGAGGCCAGCGCGGCCGACAAGGTGATGATCTTGAACGTCGAGCCCGGCGGCTGGGGCGCGCTGACGGCGATGCCGGCGAGCGCGAGGACATCGCCGGTGCGCGGGCGGATCACCGCGACGCCGCCGAGCTTGCTGCCCAACGCGGTGGCGGCGACGCGCTGCAGGCCGGGGCGCAGCGTCGAGTGCACCGAGCGGCCCGCGTGCGGCGCGACCTTGGCGATCGTGCGGGCGCCGAAGCGCAACTCGGCGCCGGCGGTCCCGGCGAGGCGCTCGCGGTAGCGGGCGCGCAGGCCCTTGTCGAAGATGCCGAGCGTCGGGTCGTCGATCAGCGCGGTGCCGTTGCGGGTGCGGACACTCGCCCGGCGGGCGGACTGCAGCGTGCGCCGCTTGGGCGCCTCGCCCTTGCGCAGGCCGGGCAGGCGCAGGCTCGGCGTCCACGCGACGCCGCCGTGCTCGACGGGCAATCTGAGCGTCCCGCGCAGCGTGCCGAACAGGCGCGTGTCGACGGCGACCGGGAGGCTGACGGCGCCGTCCTTCGGCTTGTCGGCCGTCCCGAGCCGCTTGGCCTTGACCGTGGCGGCGGTGTCGGCGCGCCGGATCAGCGCGGCGAAGCGGGCGCGGGGATAGGCCTTCTGGCTCTCGGCGTCCAGCGCGCGCCACATCGCGTCGGCATCGCGCGCGATGTAGGCCTTGGTGAACGCGGCGGCATCGGCGCGCTGGCGGTCGATCTCGCTGTGGTGGCGGATCACGAGCGTGACGATGCCGCCGACGATCACCACCAGGAGGAGCGGGACCATGTAGGTCAGCGGATTGCGTCGGCGGCGCGGCGCCCGGCGCCGACGGCCGCCGCCGCCGGCGTGATGGCGACGGCCCGCCTCCAGCCACGGGACGCCCGCGCTGCGGCGCGGCGGGGCCGAGGCGAACATCGAGCGGCGGCGACGGCGACGGCGGGGCACGTGCTCTGGTGTTTACCGGGCGGCGCGGCGCGGTGCGACGCTCGCACGCAGAAGTGCGCTCGCCCGCGTTTGTAGCTTGCGCACAAGATGCGCCGGGTCACGCGCGGCGATGCCCACAAGAAGCCACGTCCGCTTGGCGCCATCGTGCAAAGCCATGACCCGTGTCGAGCGCTTTGCCAACCTCGCCGGCGTCGTCGTGCCGTTCGTGGGCGTCCTGGTGGCCATCGTGCTGCTGTGGAGCTCGTGGGTCGACGCGATCGACCTCGCGATCCTCGCCGTGATGTATCTCGCGACCGCGATGGGCGTCACCGTCGGCTTTCACCGGCTGCTGACGCACCGCTCCTTCCGCGTCGATCCGTGGCTCGAGCGCAGCTTCGCGTCGCTGGGCCAGCTGAGCGTGCAGGGCTCGGTCCTGGACTGGGTCGCCGACCACCGCAAGCACCACGCCCACACCGACGTCGAGGGCGACCCGCACAGCCCGCACGTCGGCCACGGCAGCGGCCTGCGCGGTCTCTGGCACGCCCACACCGGTTGGCTGCTGGAGACCCAGGGTCAGGCCGACTGGAAGCAGTACGCCAGGGAGCTCTACGAGGATCCCAAGATGAAGGCCATCGGCCGGCGCTTCCCGCTCTATGTGCTCGCGTCGCTGCTGATCCCGACCGTGCTCGGCTTCGTCCTGCACGGCTTCACCTGGCAGGGCGCGCTGCGCGGCTACATCTGGGGCGGCCTGGTGCGGATCTTCCTCGTGCACCACGTCACGTGGTCGGTCAACTCGGTCTGCCACTACTTCGGCTCGCGCCGCTTCGACATCGAGGACAAGTCCACCAACGTGGCCTGGCTGGCGATCGCCGTCGCTCGGCGAGTCCTGGCATCACAACCACCATGCCTTCCCGCGGTCGGCGCGCCACGGGCTCAAGCCGTGGGAGATCGACGTGTCGGCGCTGGTGATCGGTGGGCTGGCGAAGCTGGGGCTGGCCCACGACGTCGTCGTCATCACGCCCGAGCGCCAAGCCGCCAAGGCGCTGGCGCCTGAGCGCGAGAAGGTCCCGGTCTAAGCGACCGGGGCCTGCTGCTCGGCGGCCGGCCGCGGCTTGCGACCGGTGGGCCTGCGCGGCGCCTGCGCGCGGATCTCGGCCAGCAGGCGGGCCGAGAGCTCGGTGGGCGTCTCACCCGGTTGACGCTGCCCACCGCTCGGCGCGAAGAAGTGCACGCGCACGTGCGGTCGCTGCCGGGGGAACTTCGGGAGGTCGACCGTGCCGGTCACGGTGCAGGAGACCAACTGCGTCTCGGGCACGGCGTCGGCCAGGCGGCCGAAGCCGCTGCGGGCGCGCAGCTCGCGACCCTTGGAACGCGTGCCCTCCGGGAAGACGCCGATGCACGCGCCGGCGCGCAACATCTCGATCGCGCGGTCCATCGCGTGGGCGTCGCCCTTGCCGCGCTCGATCGGGATCTGGCCCATGCCGTCGAGGATCAGCCCGAGGCCGGGCTTCCACAGCGAGGCCTTGGCCAACGCGCAGATCTGACGGCGGGGGAGGCCGGCGATGCCGATCGCGATCGGATCCCAATAACTGTCGTGGTTGCCCGCCAGCAGGACGGGTCCGTCGATGGGCAGGGCGTCGAGCCCGGAGACCTCCAGGCGACCCCACCAGCGCACCGCGGGCGAGCATGCGGCCATGGCGAAGCGATAGGTCGGCGAGACAGCGGACATGGCCACCATCTTGCCCAATCCGGCGGCGGTCAGCGCGCCGCGGAGTCCCCGCGGCCGATCTCGGCGTGGTGGCGGTGCGCCGCGCGGGCGATGCGCGCCGTCGCCTTCGCCGCGACCGTCGTCCAGTCGACGGGCGTATAGGGCAGCGCGAGCGCCGCGGCCCAGGTCGACGCGTCGGTCGTCCCCGTGACCGCGATGCCGTTGGCCGTCTGGATCGCCTTGATCGCGTCGCCGGTCGCCGTGTCGAACTTCCCGCTCACCGTGACGGTCGGGTAGCTCTGCGTCAGGTGCTCCTGCAGCCAGATGACCTCGTCCCCCTTGGCGCCCTTGCCCAGGGCGGGCCAGCCGGGGTCGGGCTCGACGGTCGCCGGCGGCGCGGGCTCGTCGAGGACGGCCCAGTGCGCGGGGTCGGTCGCCTGCCAGCTCCACCACGAGAGCCCTTGGGTGCCGTAGGCCGCCCAGAGCTGGCGGAAGCGCCGCAGGTCGCCCGCCGACGGGTTGTCGTAGGTCTGTCCGAGCGGCGCGATCGGCGCCTGGTAGATGCGGTTGTGGGCCAGCGTGTGGGCGCTGATCGCGTCGACCGTGCCGCCGATGTCCTTCCAGTAGGCCTGCGGCAGGTTGACCTGCGCGCCGCCCGGTCCCAGGAACACGCTGAACGGGAGGCCTGGGTGGTAGTCGACGTAGGGAAACGACGTCAGGCCGATCGGGAAGGTCGGGCCGGCGGCGGCGCGCAAGCGCGTTCATGTAGGTCTGCGCCGCGGCGTACTTGCCCTCGTACTGGCTCTCGGCGTCGATGACCAGGCAGTCGGCGCCGGTCGCGATCGCCGCGGCGCCGACGCTCGCCTCGCCGACGCCGGGCTGTTGCCGTAGACGAACTGCCAGGCGCAGGCCTTCAGGCCGCGCTGGTGCAGCGCGCCGACCAGTAGCGGCGAGAACTGGTCCCAGGGCGTGGTGCCGTCGCCCGCCTTGACGAAGACGGTGGAGACCGACGCCGCGGCGGCGCGCGCGGCGATCGCATCGACGTTGCCGCCGTCGGACTTCTCCAGCTGCCAGATCCACATGCCGTTGCCGCGGAAGGCCGCCGGCAGCGAGCCGTCGCCGCTCAGCGCGGGCGCGACGATCTTCTTGGGCTCGGGGAGGATCGTGATCTTGATGAGGTTGGACCGGCGGCCGGCGCGGTCGCGCAGGGTCACCGTGACCTTGCCGGGCCGGACGCCCGGTGGCACGCGCGCCACCCAGCCCGCCGCGCCGCGGTGCAGCTTGGTCGCGATCGCGCCCCGCGGACCAGCGGAAGGTGACGCGCATCCCGAGCTTCAGCCGCGTGCCGCGCAGCTGCACCTGGCGGCCGATGCGCACCGCGACGCCCTGCTTGCACGATGCCGCGGTCGCGGGGACGCAGCGGACGCCCGCGAGCTTCGGCGCGCGCGTGGCGGCCTCGGCGGGCGTGACGGCGGTCGGCACGACCGCGGCGCAGAGCAGGGCGGCGACGGCGAGGAGACGGAGGCGCGGCATCTCGGATCGAGACTCAATCAGTCGGGCGAAGTTGCGGTCGGCCGGTCGGGCGGTAGGTTCCGGGCGCGATGACCGACCAGACGCCCGACGCCGCGCCGACGCCGTTCGGCAACTACCAGTACGAGATCTACCTGCAGGGTCTCGCGGGTCAGCTGCCGGATCTGCCCGTCGCCTGGGATGCGCTGGAGGCCGCGGCGGCGGCCGCGCTCGACGACGGCGCGCGCGGCTACGTCTTCGGCGGCGCGGGCTCCGAGGACACCCAGCGCGAGAACCTCGAGGCCTTCCGGCGCTGGCGGATCGTCCCGCGGATGCTGCGCGACGTCGCGGCGCGCGACCTGCGCACGACCGTCCTGGGCACCGCGATGCCCGCGCCCGTGCTGCTCGGGCCGGTCGGCGTGCAGTCGATCATCCACCCCGAGGGTGAGTTGGCCGTCGCGCGCGCCGCGGGCGCGTTGGGCGTGCCGATGGTGGCGTCGACCGCGTCGTCGTTCACGCTGGAGGAGATCGCCGCGGCCGGCAGCGCGGCGGGCGCGGGCTCGCCGCGCTGGTTTCAGCTCTACTGGCCCAAGGACGACGAGCTGACGGCGAGCTTCGTCGGCCGCGCCGAGGCCGCCGGCTACGGGGCGATCGTCGTCACGCTCGACACGCCGCTGCTGGCGTGGCGCCCGCGCGACCTACAGGGCGCCTACTTGCCGTTCCTGAAGTCGATCGGCGATCGCCAACTACCTCGCCGACCCGGTCTTCCGCGCCGCGCTGGAGCGCACGCCCGAGGAGGATCCGCAGGGCGCCGTCGGCCATTTCGTCGGGCAGTTCAGCAACCCGAGCGCGACGTGGGCGGGAATCGACAAGCTCCGCGCGCTGACCGAGCTGCCGCTGATCCTGAAGGGCATCAACCACCCCGACGATGCGCGCGAGGCACGCGAGCGCGGCGTCGACGCGCGTGTTGGTGTCCAACCACGGCGGCCGGCAGGTCGACGGCGCGCTCGCGGCGCTCGACGCGCTGCCCGGCGTGGTCGACGCGGTCGGCGACGACCTGACGATCCTCTTCGACAGCGGCATCCGCGGCGGCGCCGACATCGTGAAGGCCTTGGCGCTGGGCGCCGACGCGACGCTGATCGGCCGTCCCTACCTCTGGGGCCTGGCGCTCGCCGGCGAGGACGGCGTGCGCTCGGTGCTGCGCGCGCTGCTCGGCGAGTTGGACCTGACGCTGGCGCTCAGCGGTCACGCGACGCCCGCGACGCTGGGGCCTGACGTTCTCGTTCGCGGCTAGGCGTCGTGGCCGCGACGCCCGCCACGCTGGGCCCCGACGTGCTGGCACACCGCTGAGCGCTCGACGGCGCTACGCCCCGTTGGTGCGGTCGCGCCAGGCGACCAGCTCGCGGACCGCGCCGAGGTCGTAGCCCGAGCCGTCGCCGCCGATGCCGACGATCAGGTGCTGGACGCCGGCGTCGACGAGCTCGTCGGCGCTGCGTCGAGGTCGTCGGCCTGGATGCCCCAGGTGCGCTCGATCTCGCGCCGGGTCGCGCCCGACGTCCTCGCAGTGGCCGAGCAGGATCTCGTTCTTGCGCTTGTAGCCGCTCGGCGTCGCCGAAGCCGTGCCACATGTCGCGCGTACTGGGCGACGAGCTTGAGCGTGACCTTCGGGCCGCTGCCGCCGATCAGGATCGGCAGCTTGCCGACCGGCGGCGGGTTGAGCTTGCCGAGCCGCTCCTTGATCCGCGGCAGCGCGCGGCGAGCGCGCGCAGCGCGGTCCGGCGCGGTGCCGAACTCGTAGCCGTACTCGTCGTAGTCGCGCTCGAACCAGCCGGCGCCGATGCCGAGGATCGCGCGGCCGCCGGAGATGTGGTCGATCGTGCGGTGCGCGTCGGCCAGCAGCTCCGGGTTGCGGTAGGAGTTGCAGATCACCAGCGCGCCGATCTGCGCGCGCTCGGTCGACCTGCGGCCATCGCGGCCAGCGTGGTCAGATCGCCTCGAAGTGCTTGCCGTCCGGCTCGCCGTAGAGCGGGATAGAAGTGGTCCCAGCAGAAGATCGTGTCGACGCCGAGCTCGTCGGCCTCGCGCCAGGCGCGGCGCATCCCCTCGAAGTCGGCGTGCTGCGGCTGGACCTGAACACCTACGCGGACGGGCACGGACGGGCTCCTCGCTTCGATGGTAAACGGCGCTCCACGGTAGCGGCGAGGACGTGGCACCCCGTCGATCGGGCGCCGGGTGTAGCGTGCTTTGCATCGTCGCGTGGCATACCGGGGGCTCAGGAACTGTCCGTGACGAGCCGATGACCATGTCTGTGGACCCGGTGCCACATCAGCGACCGCTGCGCGTCCTCATCGTCGACGACGCGCCCGACATCCGTGCCTTGTTGCGCGCGATGCTCGGCGATCGCGCAGACGTGCTGATGCAGGAGGCCTCGGGTGGCGAGGAGGCGCTGGCGCTGGCCGCCGTCGATCCGCCCGACCTCGCGGTGATCGACCAGAACATGCCCGGCATGGACGGCGTCACCACCACGCGTGAGCTCAAGGCGCTGCTGGCCGACGTCGAGATCGTCGCGTTCACCGCCGTGCCGGGCGCCGAGCGCGAGTTCGCCCAGGCCGGGGCGACCCATCACTTCCTCAAGGACCGCTTCGGCGATCTCGTCGGCTTCATCGCCGAGCGGGCCGCCGGCAACGGACGCTGATCACCGCCGGCGAGCGCGCTATGTGTGCGTGGTCGACCAGGTCTGGTCGTCGGAGGTGCAGGTGTAGGCGGTGCCGTCGTTGTAGGTGATGTCTTCGCGGAACTGCCCGCCGATCACCGACGCACCGCTGGTGGTCGTGCCGTGGTAGTGGCCGCTGAAGGTGTAGGTGAAGTGGGCCGTCGCGCCGGCGAAGACGCCGTCCTGGGTGGTGGTGGCGGTGAAGGAGCCGTCGGCCGCGATCGGGATGTCGGCGATCTGGAGGTGGTCGTAGGGCGTGCTGCCCGGGGTGCATCGCAACAGCACCGTGGGCAGGTTGACGTTCTGCAGATGCTTGCTGTCGGCCGAGACGATGAGCGACACGCCGTAGTTCTGCAGGGTGGCGCCGGAGTAGTTGCCGGGGGCGATCGGGGGTGCGGTCTTGGTCCCCTGGTTGGCGCGGACCACCGACCAGGTCTGGTCGTCGGAGGTGCAGGCGTAGGCGGTGCCGTCGTCGTAGGCGACGTCCTCGCGGAACTGCCCGCCGAGCGCAGGCTCGCCGCTGCTCGTGGTGCCGTGGTAGTGGCCGCTGAAGGTGTACGTGAAGTGCGCCGTCGCGCCGGCGAAGACGCCGTCCTGGGTCGTGGTGGCGGTGAACGAGCCGTCCGCGGCGATCGCGATGTCGGCGATCTGGAGGTGGTCATAGGGCGTGCCGCCCGGGGCGCAACCCAACAGCACCGTGGGCAGCGTCACGTCGACCAGATGGCCACCGTCAGGCGTCACGAAGAACGAGAGGCCGTAGTTCTGCAGCGTGGCGCCGGCGTAGCTGCCGGGGGCGACGGGCGGCGCCGTCTGGGTTCCCTGGACCGCACGTGTCGCCTGCCACGTCGCGTCGTTGGACGTGCATTGATGGGTTGCGCCGTCGTTGTAGCTCAGGTCTTCGCGGAACGCGCCGCTGAAGGTCGCTCCCTGGAGCCGTCCGCTGAAGGTGTAGGTGAACTTGGCGGCCGAGTTGGCGAAGATGCCGTCTTGGGTGGTGGTGGCGGTGAAGGAGCCGTCGGCGGCGATCGCGATGTCGGCGATCTGGAGGTGGTCGTAGGGCGTGCCGCCCGGGGCGCATCCCAACAGCACCGTCGGCAGCGTCACGTCGAGGACGTGCTTGCTGTCGGCCGACACGAAGAACGAGAGGCCGTAGTTCTGCGAGGTCGCGCCCGAGTAGCTGCCGGGCATCGGCGTCGAGGAGGTGGGGGCCGGGGCGGGCGGCGTCGGCCCTGGTGTGGGCGTGGGCGTCGGCGTCGGCTTCGGCGTTGGGGCCGGCGCCGGGGTCGCGGGCGAGCCCTGGCCCGAGACGGGCTTTGACGGCTTGAAGGGCTTCGTCACGAGGCACGGTCGGTAGGTGCGCGTGACGGTCACGGTGCGCCGGTCGCTCGTCGTGATCTTGATGGCGAGGACGAACGGCCGCTTCGGCAGTCCGGTGAGCGTCATCAGCTTGGCGATGCGCGCGTGCGTCACGGTCTTGACGCGCTTGTTGTCGATCTTCACGGTCGCGCTGATCCAGCGCACGTGCGCGACCTGTCGCAGCTGGAGCGTGAGCCGACGTCCGCTGACGCATTGGCCGGCCGAGGGCAGCGTGACGACCGACGCGGCCGAGATGCGATGGCCGTGGTGTCCGGCCATGGGCGCGGCGGCAGCGCTGCCGCCCAGCGACAGGGCGGCGAGCGACGCGATCACGCCCGTCCGAACGCAGCGCCCGGCCCGACGGTGACGATTGCTGTCCATCGCGCGACCATAGACCTACGCGCCAACATCGCCACCTTTTTGCATAGGCACTGAGCCTCACCAAAAGGCTAGTGTTGCGCGCCGACTATCGACGCCTGAGGGTGACGGTGGCGCGCGGCTGCCCAGGGGCGCGCAACCGCCCGGTCGTGGGTGCGGGTGGCCACACCGGTCGGTCGGTCTGACGCGATTCTTCCGCGTCGGATCGAAACCTCCGGTCGGTTCGCGTGTGCTTTGCCCCATGAGCCCGTCCACCGATGTCCGCAGCGCCGTTCGCGATCTCGTCGCCGCGCTGGATCGCTATGACACCGACGCCGTCCTGGCCGCGATGGCCCCGGACGTCACGTTCGTGTTGGCGAGCGAGGCCGCGCCGCTGCGCTCGCGGGAAGAGTTGCGCGCGGTCATCGACGCATGGGTCGCCGGCGGTCCGGCGGTGGAGGCCTGCCATGCGTGGGATCTCGAGATCCGGGAGCTCGGTCCCGGCGTGGCGACCGCGACGCAGATGCTGAGCTTTCACTTCGCCGGCGTGCCGTCGCCGATCCGTCAGCACGAGACGCTCGTGCTCGTGCAAGGTGATGACGGTCGCTGGCTGGTCGTCGCAGGCCACCGGTCGGCCGGCCCGTATGAGTGGGCGGGCGAGAGCCGACTGGGCGCGCGCGTCACGCCGACGCCGGCGGTCGCCGCCGGCTGACGGCCGGCCCGCCCCGCGGACCGCGGGGTTGCGGACGTCCGTCGTTCGCGTTATCGTTCACCACATGGTGAACGATCCGTTCAGGGCGCTGTCGCACCCGATCCGCCGCGGCATCGTCGAGCGCCTCGCCGCAGGTCCGGCGACGGTCGGCGAGGCCACCGCGCGGCTTCGGCGTGTCGAAGCCCGCGATCTCCAAGCACCTGAAGGTGCTCGAGGAGACCGGCGTCGTGACGCGCGTGGTCGAGGGCCGGACGCATCGGCTCTCGCTCGAGCCCGAGGTGCTCGAGCGTCGCCGCCGACTGGATGGATCGCCAGCGCGCCCTCTGGGGGCGCCTGTTCGATGTCGTCGACGAGTACCTGAAGGAGGAAGCATCGCCATGAACATGCCGCCGATCGTCGTCGCCGCAGGAGTGGGACGCCGCCCGCGAGGAGCTGCTGGTCAAGGAGAAGGAGCTGACCCGCGCCCGCGACGCGCTGGCCGCCGAGCGCCGCCGGATGCCGCGGATGGCCGTGGAGAAGGACTACGCCTTCGAGGGCCCGGACGGCCCGGTGAGCCTGCTCGACCTGTTCGAGGGGCGCCGTCAGCTGATCGTCTACCGCTTCTTCTTCGAGCCCGGCGTGGCCGGCTGGCCCGAGAGCGGCTGCCGCGGCTGCTCGTTCATGGCCGACCAGGTCGCGCCACCTCGCGCATCTGAACGCCCGCGACACGACGCTCGTGTACGTCTCGCGCGCGCCGCAGGCCGACATCGAGCGCTGAAGGCGCGGATGGGCTGGGAGATCCCGTGGTACACGATCACCGACGACTTCGACGCCGACTTCGGCGTCGACGAGTGGCACGGCACCAACGCCTTCTACCGCGACGACGACGGCCGGATCTTCCGCACGTACTTCATCGACAACCGCGGCGACGAGGCGCTGGGCAGCACCTGGAGCCTACCTCGACATCACCGCGCTCGGGCGCCAGGAGGAGTGGGAGGACTCGCCCGAGGGCTACCCGCAGACCGCAGCCGTACGTGTGGTGGAACCTCCACGACGAGTACGACGAGCCGACCGTCTTCGAGGCGCGCTCTCGCCGAGGCCGCCGCCTCGCAGCGCGGCGCGCGGAGCCAGGCTCGTGATCGCGCACGTCGGCGGCGTGCCGGTCGAGGAGATGCTGCCGGCGCTGGCCGGCGCCGGCACCGGCGCTGCTGATCGCCCGCGCCTGGCTGACGCTGCGCCTGCGGCGCCGACGGGGGCCGCGGCGAGTGACCGACACCAAGACGCTGCGCATCGAGCGCACCTTCCAGGCGCCCGCCGAGGCGGTGTTCGACGCCTGGACCAGCGAGGAGGTGATCCGGCGCTGGTGGCAGGCCGAGCGCGGCTGGGAGACGAGCGAGGCCGAGGTCGACCTGCGCGTCGGCGGCGCCGTGCGCGTCGTCATGCGCGACCCGGACAAGGACGTCGAGTACGGCGGCGGCGGCACGCTACACCGAGATCGAGCCGCCGACCCGCCTGGCGTTCACCTGGCTCTGGGACGGCGACACGCGGCGGACGCTGATCGAGATCGACTTCGAGGAGGCCGACGGCGCGACCACCGTCCGCTTCACCCACAGCGGCCTGTGGGACGAGGAGGCCGTGCGCTCGCACGAGGGCGGCTGGGGCAGGATCCTCGACAACCTCGGGCGGCTCTTGGCGTCCCAATAGGCCCCAAACCGGGGCATACAACAACGCCGGCCCCGTGTTTCAAGCCCCGCGACGTTGGGGACCCAGAGCCCGCTGGACGCGACGTGCGCCAAGGCACGTCAAAAGGGTCGAGGGACTTCAACGCAGGAGGGGCACCGTGCAACGACGGGGACGGAAGCTGGGGGTCGCACTCGCGATCGTCGCAGCGAGCACGACGGGCGCCGGGGTGGTGATCGCCGGCACCGGTGCCGGCGATGACCAGGCGCTGCAGCCTGTGCGCACCCAGGCCAACGGCGGCATCGAGCGCAAGGTCGATCGCCTGCTGCGCCAGATGACCGTCGACGAGAAGCTGCAGCAGGTCCAGTTGCTCTCCGACGGCCAGATCACCGACGAGGACGCGCAGAAGGGCGTCGGCGGCGTCTTCAGCCTCACCGACCCGGCGAAGATCGACCACTTCCAGCACGTCGCCGTCGAGCAGTCGCGGCTGCACATCCCGATCCTCTTCGCCTACGACACGATCCACGGCTACCGCACGGTCTTCCCGGTGCCGCTGGCCGAGGCGTCGAGCTTCGATCCCGACGTCGCGACGGCCGACTACACGATCGCCGCGCGCGAGTCCGCCGCCGTCGGCATCAAGCAGATCTACAGCCCGATGGTCGACGTCTCGCACGAGCCGCGCTGGGGTCGCATCGTCGAGGGCTCGGGCGAGGACCCGTACCTCGGCTCGGTCATGGCCGCCACGAAGGTCCGCGCCGCCCAGGGCCGCGATTACTCCGCGCCCGACAAGGTCGTCACGAGCGTCAAGCACTTCGCCGCCTACGGCCTGGCCGAAGGCGGCCGCGACTACAACACGACCGACGTCTCCGAGCGCCGGCTGCGCGACCTGTTCCTGCCGCCGTTCAAGGCCGCGATCGACGCGGGCGCCGACACGGCGATGTGCTCGTTCAACTCGATCAACGGCGAGCCGGGCTGTGCCAACCCGCACACCGAGACCGACATCCTCAAGAAGGAGTGGGGCTTCGACGGCTTCATCGAGAGCGACTACACCGCCGTCGCCGAGCTGCGCGCCTGCCCGCCGAAGAACCCGGACGAGGGACCCGTGCGGCCACGGCGTCGCCGCCGACGGCCCGTCGGCCGGCGCGCTGGCGCTGAACGCCGGCACGGACTCCGAGATGGTCTCGACCAACATCCGCGACAACGGCAAGCAGCTGCTCTCGACCGGGCAGATCTCGATGCGCCGCCTCGACGACGCCGTGCGCCGGATCCTGCGCGTCAAGTTCCGCGCCGGGCTCTTCGACCATCCCTACGTCGACCAGGCGGCGATCGCCGACAAGACGCTGCAGCCCGCCGACCGCGACGCGGCCCGCAAGGCCGCCGGCCGCTCGGTGGTCCTGCTCAAGAACGACGACAACACGCTGCCGCTCGACCCGGCCAAGTCGGTCGCGGTCATCGGCCCGCTCGGCGATGACCAGCACGACATGCTCGGCCCGTGGTGGGGCCAGGGCAAGGACGAGGACGCCGTCAGCCTCTACACCGGCATCAAGGCCTAGAACCCGGACACGACGTTCACCGAGGGCTGCAAGATGATCGACGCCGACCTCTACGACCCGGCCAACGAGTGCGGCTCGGATGCCGGCTTCGCCGACGCGGTCGCCGCGGCCAACGCCGCCGACCAGGTCGTGCTCGCGCTCGGCGAGACGCGCGGCCAGGGCGGCGAGGCCGAGGTGCGCAGCGTGCTGGACCTCCCCGGCAAGCAGCAGGAGCTGCTCGACGCCGTCAAGGCGACGGGCAAGCCGGTCACGGTCGTGCTGTTCAACAGTCGGCCGCTGACGCTGGGCAAGGTCGTCGACAGCTCGAACGCGATCCTCGAGGCGTGGTTCGGCGGCATCGAGGCCGGCAACGGCGTCGCCGACGTCCTGTTCGGCAAGGTCAACCCCGGCGGCAAGCTCCCCGTGAGCTTCCCGCAGTCGGTCGGCCAGATCCCGATCTACTACAACCACGAGCCCACGGGCCGACCGTGCGACACGACGCAGAAGTACAACTCGCGCTACCGCGACCTGCCGACGTGCGCGCCGCTGTTCCCGTTCGGCTTCGGCCTCTCCTACACGACGTTCAAGATCGACAACTTGGCGTTGTCGGACAAGTCGATGCCCGCGCGCGGGAGCGTGCAGGTCTCGGTCGACGTGCAGAACACGGGCTCACGGGCGGGCGACGACGTCGTCCAGCTCTACCTCCACGACCCGGTCGCGAGCCTCTCGCAGCCGGTGCGCCGCCTGCGCGGCTTCCAGCGCGTGACGCTGGACGCGGGGGAGAAGAAGACGGTGACGTTCCGCCTGGACGCCGGTGACGTCGGCTTCTCCGACAACTCCGGCCGGTTCGTCGTCGAGCCCGGCGAGATCGACGTCTACGCCGGGGACTCCTCGACCGCCGACCTCACCGACAGCTTCACGGTGACGTCCGGCCGGAGGTAGGTCACACAGCAGCCGCTGGACAACCAGATACCGATCAGTATCCTGACACCCTGTCAGGCTGGTACGCGCGTGTACCAGCCGGGGTGTCAGGAGACGCATGAGCAGCATCAACGGCCGGACGGCTGTCATCACGGGCGCAGGATCGGGGATCGGGCAGGCGACGGCGCGGCGGTTGGCCGCCCACGGCTGTCCGGTCGCGTTGGCCGACTGGAACGAGGAGGGGCTGGAGGAGACCGCGGCGTCGATCTCCGGGCCGGTCCTCGTCCGCAAGCTGGACGTCCGCGACCGCCAAGGCCAGATGGCCTTCGCCGCCGACGTCAAGGAGTGGTCGCCCGCGCCGATCGGCCTGGTCTTCAACAACGCCGGCGTCACGGTGATGCAGGGCGTCGCCGACGCCTCGCCCGAGGACGACCAGTGGGTCTTCGACGTCAACTTCCACGGCGTCCAGAACGGCGTCACCGCGTTCCTGCCGATCCTGCTGGAGCAGCGCTCGGGCTCGATCGTCAACACCTCCTCGGTCTTCGGCCTCGTCGGCTTCCCGCACCAGAGCGCCTACTGCGCCTCGAAGTTCGCGGTTCGCGGCTACACCGAGGCGCTGCGCCAAGAGCTGCGCGGCACCGGTGTCCACGCGGCGGTCGTCCATCCGGGCGGCGTCAAGACCAACATCGTGGCCAACGCCCGCTTCCGCTCCGACTACCACGGCGATCACGCCGACGTCGCGAGCGCGGCGCGCGAGTTCGCGACCATCGCCCGCACGTCGCCCGAGCGCGCGGCCGAGATCATCCACGAGGGCATCGAGAAGCAGAAGGCGCGGATCCGGGTCGGTCCGGACGCCGTCTTCCTGGATCTGCTGGTGCGCTTCGCGCCAACCAAGTACTACAACGTGATCGAACGGCTCGAGAGCGTCGTCCGGAGGGGACGCTGACATGACCGACACCACCATCATCGACGGCATCCCACCAGGGCCGACCATGCCGATGGCGCTGCAGACGCTCGGCGTCCTGACGCGTCAGCGCCCGTTCCTGGAGCGCCAGCGCCGGCGCTACGGGAACATGTTCTCCGTCAAGCTCGCGTCACTCGGGCCCATGGTGATCCTGGCCGACCCGGCGCTGATCAAGCACACGTTCACCGCCGACGCCAAGACGCTGCACGCCGGCTCGCGCTCGCCGCTGCGCAAGGTGCTGGGCGACAACTCGCTGCTCGGCATCGACGAGGAGCACCACATGGAGCAGCGCAAGCTGCTGCTGCCGCCGTTCAAGGGCCAGCGGATGAAGGCCTACGAGCCGCTGATCGAGGAGATCGCGATCGCCGAGATCGACCGCTGGCCGGTCGGCGTCGAGTTCGAGACCGCGAAGTCGATGCAGCGGATCACGCTGCGGGCGATCCTGCGCACGGTCTTCGGGGCGACGGGCGCGCGCGCCGAGGAGCTCGAGGAGCTGTTGCCCGACTGGACCGACCAGGGCCAGAGCCTCTCGCGCTTCCCGCAACTGCACCGCGACCTCGGCCCGCTGAGCCCGTGGGGTCGCTTCCTGCGCCTGCGCGCGAAGGTCGACGCGATCCTCGACTCGCTGATCGAGGACGCGCGTCGCGACCCCGACCTGCACGAGCGCCTCGACGTCCTGGCGATGATGGTGCTCGCACGGCGCGACGACGGCTCGGCACTGTCCAATGCCGAGATCCGCGATCAGCTCGTCACGATGCTCGCCGCCGGGCACGAGACGACGGCGCACACGCTGGCCTGGTCGGTCGAGCGGCTGCGGCGCCATCCTGATGTCCTCGCGCGTCTTGTTGATGAGGTTGACGCCGGCGGCAAGGAGCTGCGCGAGGCGACGATCCGCGAGGTCCAGCGGATGCGTCCGGTGATCTCGTTCTCCGGCCGCTTCACGATGATGCCCTTCGAGGTCGGCGGCTACCGGCTGCCGCCCGGCGTCCTGATCGGCCTCAGCGCCGGGCTGACGCACTTCGACCCCGAGCTGTTCCCGCACCCGGATCGCTTCGACCCCGACCGCTTCCTCGACACGAAGCCCGGCACCTACTCATGGATCCCGTTCGGCGGCGGCATCCGCCGCTGCATCGGCGCGACCTTCGCGCACATGGAGCTCGACGTCGTGCTGCGGGTCATCCTGCAGCGCGTCTCGCTCGAGGCGACGACGGCGCCCGACGAGCCCTGGAAGTTCAAGGGCGTGGCGTGGAGCCCGGCCGGCGGCGGCAAGGCGCTCGTGCACCGGCGTCCGGTGCGCGAGGCGTCGCCGGAGGTGGCCGCGGCGGCATGACCGAGCAGCTCGCCACGCTGCTGCCCGGTGCGCCGGCGAGCTTTCGCGACCGGCTGCTGGTCGGCATGGCCGAGGCGATCCGCGAGCACGGGGATCTGCGCTCGGTCACCGTCGCCGAGGTCGTCCGCCACGCCCGCACGTCGCGCCGGACGTTCTACCAGCACTTCGACGACCGCGACGCCTGCTTCCTCGCGCTCTTCGACGTCATCAGCGCGCGGCTGCTGGAGACGATCGCCGACGCGGCGACGGGCGAGGGCCCGTTCGGCGAGCGGGTCGACCGGGCGCTGGCGGCCTACCTCGGCATCATCGCCGCCGAGCCCGTCCTGAGCCGCACCTGCATCCAGGAGACGGCCGCGATCGGCCCCGACGGGATGGCGCGCGTCCAGGCGATGAACGAGCGCTGGGCCCACCAGATCATGCGTCTTGTCGAAGAGGCGCGCCAACACGACGCGACCCTGCGCCCGCTGCCGCTGGAGGCCGCGACGATCATCACCGGCGGCTTCCGCGACCTCGTCGTCACCGCCTTGGATCAGGGACGCGACGTGACCGAGCTGCAGGACGTCGCCGGCGACGTCTTTCGGCGCATCACCGTGGGTTAGAGCAGGCAGCTTCATTCACCGACCGACAGCGCTGGTACGTTCCACTGGTGAGCGACAGTAGATGTTGACGACGTCGGTTGCGATCCTGTCGGCAATTGCGCTGCTGATGCCGGGATTCATCGTCGCGGAGCTCAGTGTTGCCAGGTCGGCTCGTGGCTCGCGAAGTGATCTGGAGCTCGCGCTACGAGCGCTCAGCTACACCCTCGTGATCCATGTGCTGTTCGGGTTCTGGACCGTGCACTTGATCTCGGTAGTGGGCTCGCCCGATGAGTGGCCGGACCATTGGGGTGCGCTCACGGCCTTCGCTTCCGTCGTCTTGATCGTTGTTCCTGCGGCTATCGGCACGGGCCTGAATCGTTACCTGGCGCACGTCGAGGCCCGAGACGGCCCTCCAAATCTGTTCGCCGCGGCCTTTGGGGCAGGAGAGGCTCGTGATGCATTTGACTTCGCGTACCAGCGTTGGCGGAAGGAAGGCGGTTACGTCATCGTGGAGCTTGTCGGGCACACCGACGAGCATCCACGGCTGGTTGGCGGGATCTACGGCCGACGGTCTGCTGTGGGGCAGACCCCGTCACTTCACGACGTCTATCTGGAGAGCCTCTGCACAGTGGCCGTCGATGACGACGGCCTTCGCTCGCTGGTCGATCGCATCACGCCCGCTCAAGGCGTTTACCTTGCGGCCTCACAGATCGCCCGAATTGACCTTCTGCCGGCGGATACGTCAGCTACCCTTGGGACATGAGCAAGTCAGAGAACCGCCGTCTGCAGGAGGGCGCACTCAGTGCGCTCAAGACGCCCACCTCCCCGCCTGCTCAACAGAAGCTCGTGCCGCTGGCCCCCGCATCGAAGGACAAGGCGTGAGCCAGCGCGTCAGCCGGACGCCCAAAAGGGCATCTCAGTCGCCGAAGAAATCTCCATCGAAACCGCCGTCACCGCAGAACAAGGTTCCGCTGCGTCCGTCGGCTCCCGCGCCAAGGCCCAAGAGCTGAACGGTAGGCTGCTCGATCAAGCCCCGCGGCGTTCGAGCGCCAGCGCGATCAGGAAGATCGCCAGGCCCGCGAGCGTGAGGGCGACGGCGACGACCATCGGTGCGGTCAGGCCGAGGCCGGCGGCCAGGACGATCCCGCCGAGCCAGGCGCCGAGGGCGTTGGCGAGGTTGAAGGCCGAGTGGTTGAGCGCCGCGCCGAGCGTCTGCGCGTCGCCGGCGACCTCCATCAGCCGCATCTGCAGACCGGTCGGCAGCATCAGGGCCATGCCGAGGAAGAACACCGTGATGATCGCGGTGACCGGGTTGGCCGACGTGTAGGCGAAGGTGGCGAACATGATGGCCATGCCCAAGAACGCGCCGATCATCGCGCGGTGCGGGGCCCAGTCCATCAGCCGGCCGGAGAGCAGGTTGCCGGCGACCATGCCGCAGCCCCAGACCGCGAGCACGAGCGGGACGGCGGCCAGCGCGAGGCCCGCGCGGTCGGTGAGGATCGGGCTGATGTAGGAGTACACGGCGAACATCCCGCCGCCGCCGATCGCGCCGGTGGCGACGGCCAGCCAGACCTGCGGGCGCCGCAGCGCGGTCAGCTCGCGCTTGAAGGTCGCGGCGCGGTCGGCGGGCGCCCAGGGGACGGCGCGCAGGACGCTCGCGGCCGTCGCGGCGGCCAGGACGGTCGCCCCGACGAAGGCCACGCGCCAGCCGAACGTCTGGCCCAGCCAGGTCGCGAACGGGACGCCGACGACGTTGGCGACGCTCAGCCCGAGCAGAACGCGCGAGACCGCGCGCGCCTTCATCCCCGGAGGCGCGAGGTCCGCGGCGACCAGCGAGGCAACGCCGAAGTAGGCGCCGTGCGGCAGGCCGGCGAGGAAGCGCGCGCCGACGAGCATGGCGTAGGAGGGGGCCAGGGCGCTGAGCAGGTTGCCGATCGCGTAGGCCACCATCAACCCGACCAGCAGCGTGCGGCGCGGGAGCTTGGCGCAGAGGCCCGCCAGCACGGGCGCGCCGACGACGACGCCGATCGCGTAGGCGCTGACGACGTGGCCGGCGGTCGGGATCGAGATCGAGACGCCGGCGGCGATCTGAGGCAGCAGGCCCATCGCCACGAACTCGGTCGTCCCGATGGCAAAGCCACCGAGCGCGAGGGCGAGCAGCGCGAAGCGGAGGTCGGCCCCCGTCGGCGCGGCGGCAGCGTGATCGGTCCCGGCGACGCGCGCCGCAGCGTCGGCGGGGGAGGCGGAGGACCGTGGCTGATCGCGCAGGAGCGAGTCGGGCACTGGCCTACGGGATAGCGAACGCGGCACCGATCCGTGGGCGGCTTCACACTCCTTCACGAGGTCCACCGCTAGCCTGTTGTCATACATGACCCTTGATTCGTCCGACGGCGCCGTCGGCTTCGCGGACCTGGCCCTCGCCGACGAGCTGGTCGCCGCACTGACCGCCCTCGGCTACGAGGAGCCGACGCCGATCCAGCGCGAGGCGATCCCGCCGCTGCTGGCGGGCCGCGACCTGCTCGGCCAGGCCGCCACCGGCACCGGCAAGACCGCCGCCTTCGCGCTGCCGCTCCTCCAGCGCCTCGGGCGTGGCGCCGAAGGCGGGGCGACCTCGGGCGCTCGTCCTCGTGCCCACGCGCGAGCTCGCGATGCAGGTCGTCCGAGGCGATCCACCGCTACGGCCGCGACCTCGGCGCGCGCGTGCTGCCGATCTACGGCGGGCAGCCGATCGTCCGCCAGCTCCGCGCGCTGGAGCGCGGCGTCGACGTCGTCGTCGCCACGCCCGGCCGCGCGCTCGACCACATCCGCCGCGGCACGCTGACGCCTCGACGCGTGCAGACCGTCGTGCTCGACGAGGCCGACGAGATGCTCGACATGGGCTTCGCCGAGGACATCGAGGCGATCCTCGCCGACACGCCCGGCGACGCGCCAGACCGTGCTCTTCTCGGCGACGATGCCGCCGCGCATCGACAGGATCGTCGCGCCGCCACCTGCAGCGACCCGGTGCGCATCCAGATCGGCGCGCGAGCGCCACGCGCCGGGCGAGGCGCCGCTGGTGCGCCAGAGCGCCTACATCGTCGCCGCGCGCGCACAAGCCCGCCGCGCTGGGCCGCGTGCTCGACGTCGAGTCGCCGACCGCCGCGATCGTCTTCTGCCGCACGCGCGACGAGGTCGACAAGCTCACCGAGACGCTCAACGGCCGCGGCTACCGCGCCGAGGCGCTGCACGGCGGCATGACCCAGGAGCAGCGCGACCGCGTCGATGGGCCGGCTGCGCGCCGGGACCGCCGAGCTGCTCGTCGCCACCGACGTCGCCGCCCGCGGCCTCGACATCGACCAGCTCACCCACGTCGTCAACTACGACGTGCCCGTCCGCGCCGGAGGCCTACGTCCACCGCATCGGCCGCGTCGGCCGCGCCGGGCGCGAGGGCGTCGCGATCACGCTCGCCGAGCCGCGCGAGCACCGCCTGCTCAAGACGATCGAGCGGGTCACCGCGCAGCCGATCGCGATCGAGAAGGTGCCGACGGTCGCCGACCTGCGCGCCCGCCGGCTGGAGCTCACCCGCGCCGCGCTGCGACGAGATCGCTGCTCGGACGGACGACCTCGAGCCGCTATCCGCGTCGTCGTCGAGACGCTCGGCCGACGAGTTCGACGCTGATGGAGGTCGCCCTCGCGGCGGTCAAGCTCGCCCACGAGTCCGGGGTCACCGAGGCCGACGAGACCCACATCCCCGATGCCGTGCCCGCGCCGTCGCGCGAGCAGGGGCGCGGCCCGGGAAGGCCCGGACGTCCCGGCGGCACCGGCGAGCGCCGCGGCCCGGGTGGCTACCGCGGCGAGCGTCCGAGTCCGCGTGGCGAGCGCCCGAGCCCGCCCGCCGCGGGCGCTCGCGACGGCGGCCGTCCCGCGCGGCGCGGCCCCGGCGCCCCGGCCGGCCCGGGCGTCGGCATGACGCGCCTCTTCATCGGTGCCGGGCGCGAGCGCGGCATCCGCCCGCAGGACCTCGTCGGCGCGATCGCCAACGAGGCCGGCTTGAACGGACGGCAGATCGGCGCGATCGAGATCGCCGACCGGTTCTCCCTGGTCGAGGTGCCCGAGGCGTCGGCCGACGCGGTCGTCTCCGCGCTGCGCGGCCGGACGATCAAAGGCAAGAAGACGACGGTGCGTCGTGAGCGCTTCGGCGCCAAGCCGCGCCAGCGCGCTTCCTGAGCGGGCGCAGGGCCCTGCGGGCGGTGATACGTTGCGCCGATCGCACTGGAAAGTAGCCGTACACGGTCAGCGGGACTGAGGTGACCGACGTCGGGGACCGACGTCGGATCGCCGCGACCCCACGTGACGTGTGGCGGGTCCTCGGTGACATCGAGCGCTACGCCGAGTGGGCTCCGTGGACCCTGCACGCGCGGCGCGTCGACCGGCCCGCCGGCCTCGGCGTCGCCTACGAGGAGCACGGGCGCGTGCTGTCGCCGCTGGTCGGGCCGTCGCGCTGGCGGATCGTGGAGTTCGACGTGCCTCGCCGCCAGGTCCATCGCGCCGAGGCCGTGCGCCTGGCGGTCGCCTTCGACCGCATCTTCGAGCTGGCCTCCGACGGGGACGACGGCACGTGGCTGACGCTCTGTCTGCGCTACCGGCCCTCGCTCGGCGTCGCCGGCCGCGGCGTCGATCTGGCGCTGGCGCGCTGGCTGCAGGCACGCCGGATCGCCCGGGCGCTGGAGGGCATCGGTCGCCTCGCCGAGCGTGCGCCGGGGCCGATGGCCGTCCCCTAGGACGTAGGTGGCCCGTCAGGGCAGGGTGACGGCCAGCCACGAGGCCACGGCCGGGCCGACCGCGGCGACCCCGGCCCTGAGGCTGTGGTTGCCGGCGACGGTGACGACGGTGCGGGCCGGGCCGGGTGGCGGCATGCCGAAGGGATCGCGGTCGCCTTGGATGACGAGGACCGGGACGGTCACGGCGTCGAGCTCGGGCAGCCGCGTCTTGCGCTCGGCGTCGGCCTTGCGCTGCGGTGGATGCAGGGGGAAGGCGAGGCAGAGGACGCCGACGGCGCCGGTCGCCGTGGCGGTGCGGCAGGCGACGCGGGCGCCGGAGGAACGGCCGCCGCTCAGCAGCGGCAGGCCGGCGAGCGGCGCACCGTCGGCGACGATCAGCGCCGCGTGCACGGCCAGCCAGGCCTCGTCGAGCTTCGGGGCCGGTGGCGCCGAGCGGCGGTCGGCGACGCGGTAGGGCTGCTCGATCCGGGCGACGCTCACGTCGGCGGCCACCGCCGCGTCGACGGCCGCGAGCAGATCCGGTGCCTCGACCGATCCGCCCGCGCCGTGGCCGATCATCAGCACCGCTCGCGGCCGCGCGGCGTGGCGCAGGTGCGCCCGCGCCGGACCGTGCGGGGTGGCGATCTCCAGGACATCGTCGGACACGCCTCCGATGGTGCCAGGATGGGCGTCGATGCATGACCCTGCCGAGCCCGTTCGGGTCGACAAGTGGCTGTGGGCCGCGCGCCTGGTCAAGACACGCGCGCTCGGCTCCGACGCGGTCAAAGGCGGGCGCGTCCACGTCAACGGCCGCGCCGTCAAGCCCAGCAAGGACGTCGGTCCGGGCGATCGGCTCGAGCTGTCGAGCGGGCCGGTCAAGATCACCGTGCTGATCACGGCGACCGCCGAGCGCCGCGGCTCGGCGACCGTCGCCGCCACGCTCTACGAGGAGACCGTCGAGAGCAAGGCCGGTCGCGCCGCCTACGCCGAGCAGCGGCGCCTGGAGGCGGCATCGGCACCCGCGCACGACCCCGACCGCGGCGGCCGCCCGACCAAGCGCGACCGTCGTCGCTTCGAGGCCGACCGCGAGCAGCGTCGCGGCTAGACCCGCTCGCGCGCAGCGCGCGAGCGCTGCCAACGGCGGCTGATCGGGTGCGAGATCAGGATCAGGGCCGCAAAGCCCGCGAGCGCGCCCCAGACCAGTGGGTCGGTGACCGAGAAGTGCTCCAGCCGCGAGCCGAGCACGACCGCGAGCGCGATCAGCGGGATCGCGCCGAGCGCGCTCGTCCAGGCAAAGCGGCCGATCGGCACGTGCGTGGCGCCCGCCACGTAGCCCACGCCGCTGAACGGCACGACCGGCAGCAGGCGCAACACCAGGAGCACCGGCCAGCCGCCGCGCTCCATCAGCGCCTCGGCGGACGCCAGCCGCTCGGCGCCGGCGAGCTTGGCGACCAGCGGGCGGCCCGCGATCCGGCCCAGCGCGTAGGTCCCCATCGCCGAGGCGAACCAGCCGCTGACGCAGATCGCCATCGCGATGGGGATGCCGTAGGTGAACCCGGCGACCAGGTTGATGACCTCGGCGGGGAACAGCAGCACGATGTGGCCGAGCATCAAGGCGTACAACAGCAGGACGCCGGCCACGCCGGTGCCGCGCAGCTGATGGCGCAGCGCCGTCGTGTCGCCCGACGCCGCGTGACCCGCCGCCTCCCGCACGGGATGGACGAGGAGGCAGGTGGCGACCAGCACCGCGACCCCCGCGATCACGGCAAGGACCTGCAGTGATCGGCGGCGGGTCACGGAGCGCTGCTCGCTAGCGCAGCCCGATGAGGTCGACGACGAAGACGAGCGTCTCGTCGGGGCCGATGACCCCGCCGGCGCCGCGCTTGCCGTAGGCGAGGTTCGGCGGGATCGTGATCCGGCGCCGGCCGCCGACCTTCATCCCGGCCACGCCCTGATCCCAGCCGGCGATGACCTGGCCCTTGCCGAGGCCGAACTTGAAGGTGTCGCCGCGATCCCACGAGGCGTCGAACTGCTTGCCGGTCTGCCACGACACGCCGACGTAGTGGACTTCGACGATGTGGCCGGCGCCGGCCTCGTCGCCGTCGCCGATCTCGATGTCGTCGAGCTCGAGCTGGTAGGACGGGCGGCTGGTCGCTGGGGACCTCGACCTGGGGCTTCTCGTTGGGGGCCATGGCCGGCACGGTAGCCGCCGGCGGCGCGTCGCGTGGCTCAGCCGCCGGCCAGGACGGCGGTCAGGCCCTCGGCGCGGAGCACGTCGATGACCGTGTCACGGTGGTCGCCCTGGATCTCGATGATCCCGTCCTTGGCGGAGCCGCCGACGCCGCAGCGCTTCTTGAGCTTGCCCGCGAGCTCGCGGATCTCGTTGTCGTTGAGCGGCAGGTTGAACACCGTCGTGACCGTCTTGCCCTTGCGACCCGCGGTCTCGCGGCGCACCTTGACCGGGCCGTCGGTCTTGCGCGTGACCGTCTTCGGATCCCGGGCGCGGCGCAGGTCGCCGTCGGTGCTCGACCACACCATGTCGCCGGAGCCGGAGCGCTTGGCCATGCCGGGGACGCTACCGCGTAGGCTGGCGGGCAATGGCGTACACCAACGCGGAGGGCCGGCAGCAGCTGCTGGACGAGCTGGGCAGCGCGACCGAGGCGATCGGCATGGCGATCGCGATGCTCGGCGAGGCCTATGAGTTGCTCGACGACCAGACCGCCGACCGCCTCGAAGAGCTGCTGTTTCGCCCGGCGCAGGCGGCGTCGGGTCGCGCCAAGCGCACCTACGGCGAGTTCGCCGAGCGCCATCGCTTCCCACCGCGCTCCTTCGCCGTCGGCGCCGCCGGTCACGCCGTCGGGACACGCGGGCACATCGACCACGCGGTCGAGGCGATCCAGCGCGCCGACGCCGAGCTCGCCGAGCTGCAGGACTCGATGCTCCCGGTCGAGGTCGGCGACGCCGAGGTGCGCGCCGGCATCTCCGAGACGCGCGCGCTGCTCGGGACGCTGCCGCGGGCGGCGCACGAGCTGGAGCGCACGCTGGGTCGCTAGACCGTCGCCGGCGCCCGGCGCGGGCGGGCGCTCAGCCCTCCGCCGCCTCCGACGCCTCCATCCACGCGACCTCGAGCGCCTCGCGCTCGGCCAGCAGCGTGCGCAGCTCGGCGTCGAGCTCGCGCAGCCGCTCGTGGTCGGTCGCGGCGCCGGCCATCTCCTCGTGCAGCTCGGCCTCGCGCGCCGTCGAGCTTCTCCAGCGCCCGCTCGAGGCGCGCGACCTCCTTGCGCGCCGCGCGGACCGCGGCGCCGGAGGGTCGCGGCGCGGCGGGGCGCGCCGGCGCTCTGCGGCGGCCTCGGCCGCGTGGCGCAGCTCCAGGTACTGGTCGATCCCGCCCGGCAGGTGGCGGATCGCCGCCGTCGCCCATCAGCGCGTAGACGTTGTCGCAGACGCGCTCGACGAAGTAGCGGTCGTGGCTGACGACGACCAGCGTCCCCGGCCAGCCGTCGAGCAGGTCCTCGAGCGCGGTCAGCGTGTCGATGTCGAGGTCGTTGGTCGGCTCGTCGAGCAGCAGCACGTTGGGCTCGTCCATCAGCAGCCGCATCAGCTGCAGCCGGCGGCGCTCGCCGCCGCGACAGGTCGCGGACCAGCGTCCGGGCGCGGTCGCCGCGGAAGCCGAAGCGGTCGACCAGCAGCGCCGCGGTGATCTCCTGGCCGTCGCCGAGCGTCGCGCGCCCGCGCACCTCCTCCAGCGACTCGAGCACGCGCAGGTGGCCGGGGATCTCGGCCGTGTCCTGCGAGAGCTGGGCGAGCGCGCACCGTCGGGCCGCGCTCGACGCTCCCGCCGCGTCGGCGCGAGCGTCGCCGGCCAGCAGCTTCAGCAGCGTCGTCTTGCCCGAGCCGTTGACGCCCGACCAGCGCGACGCGATCGCCGGGACCCAGCCGCCAGGTGACGCGGCGCAGGACCGGCCGGTCGCCGTAGGACAACGTGACGTCCTCGGCGTCGAGCACCTTGTCGCCGAGCCGCGCGCGTGGCGAAGCGCAGCAGCTCGGCGCTGTCGCGGGCCTCGCGGCTCGTCGGCGATCAGCGCGTTGGCGGCCTCGATGCGGAACTTCGGCTTGCGACGTCCGCGCCGGCGGCCCGCGCCGCAGCCACGCGAGCTCCTTGCGCAGCAGCTGCTGGCGGCGCTCCTCGCGCGACGCCGCCTGGCGGTCGCGCTCGGCGCGCGCGAGCACGTAGGCCGCGTAGCCGCCCTCGTACTGGTGCACGGTCGTCGTCGGCGACCTCCCACGTCGCGGTGCAGACGGCGTCCAGGAACCAGCGGTCGTGGGTGACGACCAGCAGCGACCCGCGCCGCGCCGCGAGGTGCCGGGCCAGCCAGTCGACGCCCTCGACGTCGAGGTGGTTGGTCGGCTCGTCGAGCAGCAGCAGCTCGGGGCCGTCGAGCAGCAGCCGTGGCGAGCGCGATCCGCCGCCGCTCGCCGCCGCGACAGCGGCGCGATCGACGTGTCGAGGCCGTGCGGGAAGCGCGTGACGTCGACGCCGCCGAGCAGCCCGTCGAGGACCGACGCGGAAGCGCGCGTCGGCGGCCCACTCGTGGTCGGCGCGCCCGCCGACCAGCTCGCCGCGGATCGTCTGCGTGGCGTCGAGCTCGTCGCCCTGGCCGAGCAGCGCCAGCTCGACGTCGCCCGGCGCGCGTCACCGCGCCGGCGTCGGCCTCCTCGGCGCCGGCGATCAGCCGCAGCAGCGTCGACTTGCCGTCGCCGTTGCGCCCGACGACGCCGATCCGGTCGCCCGGCGCTGACGCCGAGCGTGACGTCGCGCAGGACCGAGCGGCTGCCGTAGCCCTTGTCGACGTCCTTGAGGTTGACGAGGTTGCGGGCGACGGCCATTCGCCTCGCATCCTGCCGGTTCCGGCACGCGGGCGACCTCGTCCTCCGTACCCTTGCTGGTCGGATGTCCGACGGCCCGCCCGACGACACGCTCTTGCGCCCCTGCGACGTCGCGGCGTGGCTGGACGTCGACGAGGCCTGGGTCGCGCGCGCCGTCGCCCGTGAGGAACTGCCGGTCATGGGCTTCACCTCCGACGGCGAGCCCGTCGTCCTCGCCGCTGAGGTCCGCGAGTGGCTGCGCCGGCCGGACCCGAGCTGGGACAGCTCGTAGGCTCTGGCCCGTGAGTTCCCGCGGCCAAGGGGTAGTGCGGAGCCAATGATCGACGCCGGACGCCGTGACATCGACCGTGCCATCGCGGGGCTGGCGGCGCGCTTGCCCGCCGAGCTGGCGGTGCTCGCGCGGATCGCCTACGACTACGCCTGGTCGTGGGATCCGGACGGTGATGCGCTGTTTGCCGACGTCGACCCCGACCGTTGGCTGTCGTGCGCCGGCAACCCCGTGCGCCTGTTGCAGGAAGCGAGCGCCGGCCGGCTGGCCGCCGCCGCGGGCGACGCCGCGCTCCTCGAACGTGCCGCAGCGCTGGACCGGCGCCTCACCGAGCACCGCGCGGCACCGCCCTCGCGTGACGGCGGACCGGTCGCCTACTTCTGTGCCGAGTACGCCATCCACGCCTCGCTGCCCGTCTACTCCGGCGGTCTCGGCGCGCTCGCCGGCGATCTCGTCAAGGAGGCGTCGGACCGCGCGCTGCCGTTCGTGGCGATCGGCCTGCTCTACCGCCAGGGCTACTTCCGCCAGCGGATCGACCTCACCGGTTGGCAGCGCGAGTACTGGCTGGAGACCGACGCCGAGCGGCTGCCCGCGGCGCTCGTCCGCGAGGACGACGGCGAGCCCATGACGGTCTCGGTCCCGACCCACGACGAGGAGATCGTCGCCCAGATCTGGCGGGTCGACGTCGGTCGCGTCCCGCTGCTGTTGCTCGACGCCGAGCGGCCCGAGAACTCCGCGTTCGCGCGCTGGACG
The DNA here is from genome assembly GCA_963731005.1 of uncultured Conexibacteraceae bacterium. Taxonomy (GTDB): domain Bacteria; phylum Actinomycetota; class Thermoleophilia; order Solirubrobacterales; family Solirubrobacteraceae; genus Baekduia. Next base: position 528,667 of record CAVSTZ010000001.1, read on the forward strand.
ACCTCGCAGCTCTACGTCGGCTCGCCGCAGGTGCGACTCAACCAATATGCCTTGCTCGGCGTCGGCGGCCGTCGCGCGCTGGCCGCGCTGGGCATCGCGCCCGAGGTCATCCACCTCAACGAGGGCCATGCCGCGTTCGGGGCACTGGAGGAGCCGGGAGCGACGCTCGAAGAGATCGTCGCCCACGGCCGGCCGCACACCGTCTTCACGACGCACACGCCGGTGCCCGCCGGCAACGACGCGTACCCGGGCCCGGAGGTCGGAGCGCTGCTGGAGCCGCTGCTCGAAGCGCGCGGCCTCGACGAGGAGGCCGTCCTGGCGCTCGGCCGTACCCATCCCGAGGACGAGCACGAGCCGTTCGGGATCACCCAGCTGGCGATCCGCACCGCCCGGGCGACCAACGCGGTCAGCCGCCGCCACGGCGAGGTCGCCCGCGAGATGTGGCAGGAGCTGTGGCCTGATCGGCCTCCGGCCGACGTCCCGATCACGCACGTGACCAACGGCGTGCACGTGCCGACGTGGCTCGGGCGCCCGATGCGCGCGCTGCTCGACGAGCATCTCGACCCGGGCTGGATCACGCGCGCGGCCGACCCGCAGACGTGGGCGGGCGTGGACGCGATCGGCGACGATGCGCTGCTGGCCGTGCGCCGCGAGCAGCGCGCCGCGCTGGTCGACCTCGTGCGCGAGCGGATCCCGCGCGACCGGCTCGGGCGTGGGGAGGAGCGGTCGTTCGTGGAGGCCGGCGAGGTGGCCTTCGACCCCGACGTGCTGACGATCGGCTTCGCCCGTCGCGTGGCCACCTACAAGCGCCTGGCGCTGATCGTCCACGATGCGCAGCGCGCGCTGAGCCTGCTGCGCGCCGACCGGCCGGTGCAGCTGATCATCGCCGGCAAGGCGCACCCGAAGGACGAGCCCGGCAAGCAGTTGATCCAGCAGCTGATGCACCTGCGTGGGGCGGAGGGCACGCAGAGCCGCGTCGTCTTCCTCGCCGACTACGACCTCGCGAGCGCCGCGCGGCTGGTCGGCGGCTGCGACATCTGGGCCAACCTCCCGCGCCCGCCGCTGGAGGCCAGCGGGACCAGCGGCATGAAGTCGGTGCTCAACGGCGGCCTGCAGTTGTCGGTGTCCGACGGCTGGTGGGCCGAGGCCTACGACGGCACCAACGGCTGGGCGCTCCCCGGTGAGGTCGACGCCGACCACCAGGCCCAGGACGCCCGCGATGCCGCCACGCTCTATCGCCTGTTGGAGGACGAGATCGTCCCCGAGTTCTACGCCGGCGACGGCGCATGGGTGCGCCGCATCCGCGCCTCGCTGCGGACGCTGGCGCCGAGGTTCTCGGCCACGCGCATGCTCGCCGACTACGAGCGCAAGATGTACGCGTCGCCGGTCAAGACATAGGAGTCGAACGCTAGGCCACGCCGGCCTCGGCCAGCCAGCGCCACAGCTCGTCCTGCTCGACGACCGTCGACGCCGAGCTTGTCGGCCTTCGCGGTCTTCGACGCGCCGATGTTGGCGCCGGCCAGCAGGTAGTCGGTGCTTGCCGAGACCGACGAGGCGGTCGTCGCGGCGGCCTGCTCGACCAGCCGCGTGACGTCCGGGCGGCTGACCTTCGCGCCCGAGCGCGGGTCGGTGAACGCGCCGGTGATCACGACCGTCTTGCCCTTCAGCGGCGAGTCGGCGGCCGCGGCGACGTCGACCGGGCGGTCCTCGTCGTGGACGTCGAGGTCGACACCGTGCGCGCGCAGCGCCGCGATCTCCTCGATCACCTCGGGCGCGGTCGAAGAACGCGACGACGCTCTCGGCGACCTTCGGGCCGATGTCGCGGATCGCGACGAGCTCCTCGACGGTCGCGCCGCGACGACCTCCTCGATCCGCTCGTAGCCGGCCAGGCAGCAGCCGCTTGGCCGTGCCGTCGGAGGCCATCGGGATCGCCAGGCCGATCAGCGCCCGGCGCAGGCCGAGGCCCTTGGAGCGCTCGATCGAGTCCACCATGTTGCTTGCGCTGACACCTCGCCCATGCGCTCGTAGGCCGATCAGCTGCTCGGCGGTCAGGCGGTAGAAGTCGCTGCGGCGTCTTGAGCACGCCGTCCTCGGCGAGCTTCTCGATCCAGACGTCGCCGACGCCCTCCATGTCGGCCGCCGGCCGCGAGGCCCAGTGCATCAGCCGGCGCGTGATCTGCGCCGGGCACTGCAGGTTCGGGCACCAGCGCTCCTCGCCCGTGCCGCGGATCTCCAGCTCGGTGGCGCACGACGGGCAGTGGGTCGGCGGCTCGATGACCTGCTCGCTGCCGTCGCGATCCTCGGGGATCGAGCGGCCGGCGAACGGGATGACGTCGCCGCGCCGGACGACGGCGACCGTGTCGCCGATGCGCAGGTCGCGCTCGCGGATCAGCCGCGGGTTGTGCAAGGTGATGTTCTCGACCGTGACGCCGCCGACGAAGACCGGCTCGACCTTCGCGCGCGGCGCGATCCGGCCGACCTTGCCGACCTGCCATTCGACCGCCAGCAGCTTGGTCAGCTTCTCCTCGGGCGGGTACTTGAAGGCGATCGCGCCGCGCGGCTCGGCGCTGTTGAAGCCCGCCGCCTCGAACGCCGCGGGCTCGTGCAGCCGCACGACGGCGCCGTCGATGTCGTAGTCGAGCTCGTCGCGGCGCTCGCCGATCGCGTGCGATCGCCTCGATCACCGCGTCGGCGTCGTCGCAGATCGTCTGGTGGACCAGCTCGATGCCCAGCGCGCTCGGGGTCGAGCGGCGCGTGCCGTCGCCGCTCGGCGCCGAAGGCGAAGAAGCGCAGCAGCCGCCCGGCGGCCGCAGCGGCCTCGGGGTCCTTCTGCATCAGCGTGCCCGGCCGCGCCGTTGCGCGGGTTGGTCAGCGGTCTTGTCGGGATGGGTGTCGTTGTAGGCCTGCCACGTCGAGCGCAGCATCAGCGCCTCGCCGCGCACCTCGACACGGCCCGCGACGTCGGATCTTCGTGCGGCAGCTCGGGGATCACCCAGCGCGCCTTGTCGGTGACCAGCTCGCCGACCGCGCCGGTCCCGCGCGTGGCGACGTAGTCGAGCTTGCCGTCCTCGTAGACGACGCTCAGCGACAGGCCGTCGAGCTTCTCCGACACGCGGAACGACCTGGCCCTCGAAGCGGTCGCAGAACGTGCGGATCGCTCCTCGGTGCGTCGCCTTGGCCAGCGACAGCATCGGCCGCGCGTGGCGGATCGTCGGCCCGGTCAGCTGCTGCGGGCGCGTTGACCTTGCCCGAGCGGGCTGTCGGCGGGCTCGAGCTCCGGATGCTCGGCGACCAGCGCGGCGAGCTCGTCCTTGAGCGCGTCGTAGTCGGCGTCGGGGAGCGGCGTGTCGCCGGTGCCGTAGTAGACGTCGTTGAGCGCGCTTGACCTCGGCGGTCAGCTCGGCGATGCGCTCGGCGGCGCTCGTGTCCTTCTTCGTCACCCCGACATGGTGACGAACCGCGCGGCGGCGCTACTCGCGGGCGCGCTTGCGGGTCGCCAACATGATGGCGTCGGCACGGGCGATCAGGGTCTCCAGCGCCTCGTGCGGTCCGCGCTCGGCGATCCCGATGCTGATGGTCTGGCCGTCGCAGACCGCAGCCAAACGGGCGGCGATCTGCGCGAAGCGCTCGTGGGCGCCGGCCGCGTCCGGGCCGGTGAGCGCGCACACGAACTCGTCGCCGCCGAAGCGCATGACGACGTCGTAGGAGCGCAGATCCTCGGTGATGGCGTGGGCCACGGCACGCAGGACCGCGTCCCCGGCCGGATGCCCGTCGGTGTCGTTGATGGCCTTGAGGCCGTCGACGTCGACGAAGACCAGCATCAGCAGCTCGCCCGAGCGGGCGGTCCGGGCGAGCTCGCGCTGGATCGCGTTCAGCCCCGCGCGCCGCGTCAGCGCGCCGGTCAGGTGGTCGAAGCCCTCGCGGGCCAGCGCGTCGACCGCGGCGCGCCGATCGCCCGCGGCCTGCTCGCGATCCTCGGCCGCGCGCCGGCGATCGCGGGCCGCTGCGTCGCGCTCGTCGGCCGACCGCTCGCGCAGCTCGACGAGCCGCCGATGGTCGACGCCCGCCTGCTGGGCCAGGTCGGCGCTCTCGGGCGCGCCCACGGCGTTGCCGGTGGCCCGCTCGTGCTCTTGGAGCTCGATCTCGGCGTCGATCGAGGCGGCGAGCCGGTCGCGCGCGTGGGCGGCCGTGTCGCGCTCCTCGGCGGCCCGGTCGCGACCGGTGGCGTTCGCGTCGCGCAGGCTCGTGGTCTGTGAGCGGGCGTCGGCGGAGCGCTCGCGGTCGCCGGTGCTGAGCGCGCGATCCTGGGTGCTACGGGCAAAGGCGGCCGGGTCGATCTGGTGCTCGGACTGCGACCGTGCGCTGGCGGCCCGGTCGCGCTCGGCCGACTGCTGGTCACGGTCGGCAGCGCGCTGATCGCGCTCCGACGAGGTCTGGTCGGACTCCGCCAGGCCCTGGTCGAGGTCAGAGACGGTCTGATCGGCCTCCGCCGCTCGCTGCTCACGATTGGAGAGCTCCTCGATCTTGCGCCGGTGGGCGGCCGATTCGGCTTCGGGCATCACCTGCGCTGGAGTCTACGCCTATGGTGAAATATCGCAAACTGAACATGAGCGAAGTTCGCTGGGTCGAGCGTGAATACTGTGATGTTCATCCCGGAGCGGACACGCCGGCCGAAGGCGGCTGACCGCGCCCGCCGCCCGCCGGCGCCTACCATTCGGTGTCGCGCCGGTCACTCGCCGCGCTCTGTCCCGCCCGCAAGCAAGGCCATTGACGTGATCTCCACCAACCAACTGAAGAACGGCAACCACATCGAGGTCGACGGCACGATCTACAAGGTCGTCGAGTTCCAGCACGTCAAGCCCGGCAAGGGCCCGGCGTTCGTGCGGACCAAGCTGCGGCGCACGACCGACGGCAACGTCATCGACAAGACCTTCCGCGCCGGCGAGAAGTTCCGCGCGGTGCGGACCGAGGCGCGCAAGATGCAGTTCCTGTACTCCGACGGCACCGACGCGCACTTCATGGACACCGAGTCCTACGAGCAGATGGCGGTGCCCGGCGGGCGCGCTCGCCGACACGCTGCGCTGGACCAAGCCGTCCGACGAGGTCGACGTGCTGTTCATGGACGGCACGGCCGTCCGTCGATCCAGCTGCCCGTCGTCGGTCGAGCTCGAGGTCACCGAGACCGAGCCGGGCCTGCGCGGCGACACGGCCTCGGGCGGCGGCAACAAGCCCGCGACGCTCGAGACCGGCGCGACGATCCAGGTGCCGCTGTTCGTCAACATCGGCGATCGCGTGAAGATCCAGACCGAGACCGGCGAGTACATGTCGCGCGTCTAGCGCGACCGCTCGCATGTCCCGCCGCACCGACCAGCGCCGCGCCGCCGCCTTCGCGCTCTACCAGCACGACGTCACCAGCCGTGAGCTCGACGACCTCTTCGAGCGCGACGCCTCGAGTTCACGCGGGCGCTGGCCTACGCCGTCCTCCGACTACGCCGCCGACCTCGACGGCGTCATCGAGCGCCACGCCAAGGGCTGGACGATCGATCGCATCGCGCCGCTGGAGAAGGCGATCATGCGGATCGCGCTGCTGGAGATGCTCCATCCCGACGCGGTCCCGGCCGACACGCCGATCCCGGCCGAGGGCGCGATCGACGAGGCGGTCGAGACCGCCAAGGAGTTCTGCGGCGCCGACGCCCCGAGGCTTCGTCAACGGCATCCTCGCCGCGGCCCTGCGCGAGCAGCGCGCGGCCGCAAAGCCGCGCTGCGGACTGAGCGGGCGGGCCGGGCCGTCGTTGTTGCGGCACAATGGCGGCGTGAGCACCACCGACGACGCCGCATCCCAGCTCGACGCGCTGGTCATCCGCCTGGAGCGCACCGCCGAGCAGCTGCGCTCGGGCGACGTCTCCCCGGACGCGGCCGCCACGCTGGTCGAGGACGCCGCGTCGCTCGCGTCGCAGGCCTCCGCCGAGCTCGACCGCCTGTCGCGCGTCGCGGCGGCCGAGCCGCATCCCGGCCAGGACCACCTGCTCTGAGCGTGACGGCCGCCCCCGTGGTCTACCCCGACCACCTCCGCGCGCAGGTCGACGTCTACCTGGACGCGCTGCGCTTTCCCAGCCGCGCACCGCGGACCGACGGCCTCGAGGAGGCGATGCGCTACAGCCTGCTCGCGGGCGGCAAGCGGATCCGGCCGGTGCTCGCGCTGGCGACCGCCGACGCGGTCGGCCTCGACGCCGCCGTCGGTCCTGCCGCTGGCCGCGGCGCTGGAGCTGATCCACACCTACTCGCTGATCCACGACGACCTGCCGGCGATGGACGACGACGACCTGCGCCGCGGCCGGCCGACCTGCCACGTCAAGTTCGGCGAGGACGTCGCGATCCTGGCCGGCGACGCGCTCTACGCCGAGGCCTTCCGCCACCTGCTGACCGCCCAGCCGGGCGAGCCGGACCGCGTCCTGGCCGCCGCGCGCGAGCTGGCCGGCGGCCACCGGCGTCGACGGCATGGTCGGCGGCCAGTACCTCGACGTCGCCGGCGTCAGCGACACGCCGCGAGGACCTGCGGCGCCTGCACGAGCTGAAGACCGGCCGGCTGATCGGCGCCTCGGTCGATCTGCGTGCTGCTGCTGGCGGGCGCGCCCGAGGAGGCCGACGACGACCGTCGGCTGGCGTCGCTTCGCCGGCGAGCTCGGCGTCCTGTTCCAGATCGTCGACGACATCCTGGACGTGACCGGGTACTGACGAGGGACTGGGCAAGCCACAGGGCAGCGACGAGCGCCACGGCAAGCGCACCTACGTCACCGAGTTCGGGCTCGACGGCGCCAGAAGGCTCGCGACCGAGTGCCATGCCGCCGCCAGGGCTACCCTTTCGGGGTGCGCTCCGCAGGGCGCGGCCGAGCTCGAGCAGATCACCGACTTCATCTTCACCCGGACTTCATGACCTCACCTGACCGCCTCCTGGATCGCATCGACCGCCCGCAGGACCTCCACGGCCTGACCGAGGACGAGCTGCAGCAGGTCGCCCAGGAGGTCCGCGAGCACATCATCGACACGGTCGGCGAGATCGGCGGCCACTTCGGCGCCAACCTCGGGATGTGCGAGGTGACGGTCGCGCTGCACTCGCTGCTGGACTCGCCCAAGGACAAGATCCTCTGGGACGTCGGCCACCAGGCCTACCCGCACAAGATCCTCACCGGCCGCCGCGACGAGCTGTCGACGATCCGCCAGTACGAGGGCCTCGCGCCGTTCTGCGCGATCCACGAGTCCGAGCACGACATCATGGGCGCGGGCCACGCCTCGACCTCGATCGGCTACGCCGTCGGGCTCAAGGAGGGCATGAAGCTCGCGGGCGACACCGACGCGGGTCGCGTGGTGGCCGTGATCGGCGACGGTGCCATGACCGGCGGCGTCGCGTTCGAGGCGATCCACCAGGCCGGCGGCCTGGGCACGCCGATCGTGGTCGTGCTCAACGACAACGGGATGTCGATCGCGCCGAACGTCGGCGCGCTGTCGCGCTACTTCAACCGCGTCCGGCTCAACCCGAAGCTGTGGCACGCCCGCGAGGGCGTCGAGGAGAAGCTGACGACGCTGCCCGGCGGCATCGGCGCGGCGTTCGATCGCCTCGGGCCGCAGCTCAAGGAGTCGATCAAGTCGTTCTGGGCGCCGGGCCTCTTCTGGGAGGAGCTGGACTGGGCCTACATGGGCGTCATCGATGGCCATGACGTGCGCGCGCTGCGGCTGGCCCTGCGCGCCGCGCTGGAGGCCGGTCGCCCCGTCGTCGTCCACACCGCCACGGTCAAGGGCAAGGGCTTCACCCCCGCTGAGGACGGCGGACTGGAGGGCATGGAGAAGTGGCATGCCGCCAAGCCCAAGTCGATCACCAACCGCGCGCCGACGGTGGTGGCCAAGCCGACTCCCGAGAAGGTCGCCGCGGCCAAGGCCGCTCCGCCGCAGTACACGCAGGTCTTCGGCGACGCGCTCGTCGACGAGGTCCGCCGCGACCGTCGCGTGGTCGGGATCACCGCCGCGATGAACTCCGGCACCGGGCTGAACATCCTGCAGAAGGCCGAGCCCGAGCACTACTTCGACGTCGGCATCGCCGAGCAGCAGGCGGTGCTGTTCGCTGCGGGGTTGGCGCTTCAGGGCGCCAAGCCGGTCTGCGCGATCTACTCGACGTTCCTGCAGCGCGCCTTCGACCAGATCGTCCACGACGTCTGCCTCCAAGAGCTGGACGTCACCTTCGCGATGGACCGCGCCGGCCTGGTCGGCGACGACGGCCCGACGCACCACGGCGTCTTCGACATCGCCTACCTGCGCTGTTTGCCGAACATCACGCTGGCGGCGCCGCGCGACGAGGCGCAGCTCAAGCACCTGCTACGGACCGCGCTGACCCAGGGTGGGCCGTTCGGGCTGCGCTACCCGCGCGGAGAGGGCGTCGGCGTCGAGCTGCCGGCGCCGCGCGAGGTGCGGGCGATCCCGGTGGGTTGCGGTGAGGTCCTGCGTGAGGGGACGCGGGTCGCGCTGGTCGGCTATGGCAGTGGGGTCGGCAAGGCACTGGAGGCCGCCGACCGGCTCGCCGAGGGTGGGCTGGAGGTCACGGTGGCCGACGCGCGCTTCGCCAAGCCGCTGGACCTGGAGCTGATGACGACGCTGGCCACCGAGCACGAGCTGCTGGTCACCGTCGAGGAGGGCGTGCTGGCCGGGGGCTTCGGCTCCGGCGTGTGGGAGGCGCTCAACGACGCGGGCGTCTCGGTGCCGCGGATCCTGCGCATCGGCCTGCCCGACCGCTACGTCACGCACGGCAAGCCCGCGCTGCTGCACGCCGAGGTCGGCTTCACGGGCCGCGACATCGCCCGCCGCGTGGAGGCTGCGCTGTTCGCGGGGCGCGGCGAAGTGCTGTCGGAGGCCTAGCCCGCGTTGGCCGCGGATCGGGAGGACGGGCTCGACGCCGTCCATCCGCAGGTCCGCGCGCTGATGGAGGCGATGGCGGCGGGCGGGGAGCCCGCGCCGGCCGACCTGGCCGCCGAGCGCGCGGCGTATCTGAATGCGACGCTGCGCCTCGGGGGCGCGGCCGAGCCGGTGGCCTCGGCGGTCGATCTGGTCGTGCCGAGCGGCGAGGCGCGGCTGCCCGGGCGGCTGTACGCGCCGCAGCACTTCCCCGAGACCGATGGGTTGTTGGTGTGGTTGCACGGCGGCGGTTGGTATGTCGGTGACATCCCGACGTTCGACCGCGTCGCGCGGACGCTGGCCAACGCGTCGGGGCTGAAGGTGTTGTTGGTGGAGTACCGACTGGCGCCCGAGTACCACTGGCCGGTGCAGATCGAGGACGCCGACGCGGTCGTGGGATGGGTGCGGTCCTCGGCGGGCGCCGAGCAGCTGGCGATCGATCCGGCACGGGTCGTGCTCGGCGGCGACAGCGCTGGTGGCCAGCTCGCCGTCGTCGCCGCGCGCCATGCGCGCAGCGATGGCCTGCCGGCGTTGCGGGCGTTGCTGTTGGCCTACCCGGCGCTGGATCCCTCGCTGGGCAGCGAGTCCTACACGTCGTTCGCCGACGGGCCGATGCTCACCCGCGCCGACATGGCGCGCTGCTGGGGCTTCTACCTGGACGGCGCCGGTGAGGGCGATCCGGACGCCGCGCCCTTGCTGGCCACCGACTGGGACGGCCTGCCGCCGGCCTGGATCGCGGTCGCCGGTCAGGATCCGCTGCGCGACGATGGCCTCGCGCTCGCGGGTGTGCTGCGGGGGGCCGGCATGCCCGTGGAGTCCTTCGTCTTCGAGGACATGGTCCACGGCTTCGCCCGCTGGGGCGGCGTCGTCGACGCGGCGCGCGAGCTGCTGACGTGGCTCGCCGCGGGCGCGCGAGCGCGCGCTTAGCGCCTCCGCAGCGCCCTCCCCGGTACATGGACCGGGACTATCCACGTCAACGTGCCCGGCGGTGCGTCGAGCGCGTTACGTCAGCCCGGCCGCGGTGCCGTCGGCCCAGGCCAGCGCCTCGACGTGCAGCACGGCGAGCGCGCCGGCGTCGAGGTTGGGCAGCGCGGCGTCGTCCCACGCTCCACGCTCGCACGCCTCGGCCATCGTCAGCGTGCGGCCCTTGCCGCCCGCGCGATCGATCAGCGCGGCGACGACGTCCTCAGACAGCGGCAGGCCGCGGATCGCCTCCTCCATCGGCTGGTCGAGCAGCGCGTCGACGACCGACAGCATGCCGGTGAAGAAGTAGGCGTCGAGATCGTCGGCGCCGAGGCGGCGGGCGATCGCCTCGCAGGTCCGTCCGCGCGACAGGGCGGTGATCAGCAGCGGGCCGCGCTGCTCGTCGATGCCCGAGAGCAGCAGGAGCATCGCCCACTGGCGGACGGTGCGGGGGCCGAGCAGGACGATCGCCTGGCGCACGGACTTGATCTGATGGCGCAGCGAGAACGCGGCGCTGTTGACGAACCGCAGCAGCCGCAGGCTGAGGCCGGGATCGAGCGAGATCGCCTTCTCCAGCTCGTCGATGTTCGTGTCGGCCGCCGAGATGCCGGCGGCCAGGCGCAGCGCGCCGATCGACGCCGTCGGGACGTTGTGGCCGACGATCTCGCGCGGGCGGCAGACGAAGTCGCCCTGGAAGAGCTCGAAGCCGGCGTCGGCGCAGTGATCGTGATCGTTGTGCGTGTCGACGCCGTTGGCGACGGGGCGCAGGCCGCGGCCGCGGAGCTTGGCGACCAGCGCGACGAGCTGCGCCGGGCCGATCGAGCGCGCGTCGACCTTGGCGAGCGTGGCGAAGTCCAGCAGCCGCTCGGCCGCGGGCTGGCCGGCGTAGCCGTCCAGCGCGAGCATGTAGCCGTGCTGGCGCAGGCGACCGAGACGCTCGATCAGCGGCTCGTCGGGCACGCGATCGGCCGCGATCTCCAGGACGACGCCCTCCGGGCCGAAGGGCAGCGGGTCCATCGCCAGCAGGAATTCGGTGGTGACGTTGAGGAACGCGGGCGCGCCGCCGGTGGCCTGGCGCAGGCCGAGGTCGCTCAGGGCGCTGGCGGCGACGCGCGAGGTCGCGGCGTGCGGGCTCTCGGCCCCGGTCTCGCCGCGGTAGAGCAGCTCGTAGCCGGCCAGGCGGCTGTCGGCGTCCAGGATCGGCTGGCGCGCGAAGAGGACCTCGACGTCTGAGGCGATCGGCGGTGCGGGGGGCGCGGTGGCCGCCAGGGCGAGGTGCTCGGCCATCGCTTTCAGTGGTCGGCCGCTGCGCGTGAGTTCTGGAGCGCAGGGCGGCCGGCATCGGCGGTGTGTCCGGCGGCCGGTGGCTTAAATGAAACGACCCGCCGGGAGAGGCGGGCCGTTTCGGGGAGGAGAGATACTGCTATGTGTCGTATGTGGGACCGGCCGGGGCCGGCGAGCAATGAGGGAAGTCTTGGTGCTGCCGGCCGGTTCCCGTTGGCCGCCTCGTTCGCTCTGCAATCACTATGTCGCGGATCGCGAGGGCGCACTGTGATCACGGACACAGTGGCTCTCGGATGTCCCGAATGCAGGGGTTCGAGCGCGACGACGGTACGGTGTCGGCCTCGTGGTCAAGGTCCGGCTGGACACCCTGTTGCATCAGCGCGGTCTGTTCGCCTCGCGCTCGCGTGCGGCCGCGTCCGTCATGGCGGGCGAGGTCCGGGTGGGCACGGGCGGCGACCGGGCGGCCAAGCCCGGCCAACTCGTACCCGAGGACGTGATCGTCGCGGTCGACGAGCGGCCGCGGTTCGTCTCGCGCGGGGGCGTGAAGCTGGCCAACGCGGTGGCGCGGTTCGACATCGCGATCGCCGGGCGCCAGGCCCTGGACGTCGGGGCCTCGACCGGCGGCTTCACCGACTTCCTGTTGCAGGAGGGCGCGACCTATGTCGTCGCCTACGACGTCGCCTACGGTGAGCTGCACTGGTCGCTGCGCACCGACGAGCGCGTGACGGTGATCGAGCGCGCCAACGCCCGCCGGATGTCGGTGCAAGAGCTGCCCTATCGGCCGGACCTCGTGGTCGCCGACGTGTCGTTCATCTCCTTGTCCAAGGTGCTGCCGGCGGTGCTGGCCTGCGCCGCTCCTGAAGGGTTCGACGCGTTGGCCATGATCAAGCCGCAGTTCGAGGTCGGGCGAGACAAGATCGGCAGCGGGGGCGTGGTGCGCGACGCGGGCGACCGCCGGGACGCGCTGATCTCCGTGGCCCGCGCGGCGCGCGACCATGCGCGCGCTTCGGTCCTCGGCTTCGCCTCCTCGGGGCTGCCGGGGCCCAAGGGCAACCAGGAGTCCTTCGTCTGGCTGGCCGAGCCGGGGCGCGCGGGCGCGCTGGACGACGACGGGATCGTCGCGGCCGCAACGGCCGTCGAGGCGGTGGAGGCCTCATGAGCCCGTCGAAGACCGCGACGGTGATGACCCACGGCCGGCCGGGACAGACGGCGGCGGCGCTGGACTCGCTGCGGCGCGCGGCGATCGATGCCGGGTTCGTCCTGCGCTTCGATCGTGAGGAGGTCGGCAAGCATGATCTGGTGGCGGCGGAAGGGCTCGAGCTGGATGCGCCCCTGAGCGATGATGTCGACCTCTGCGTGGTGCTCGGGGGCGATGGCACGATCTTGCGCGCGTTGCGCCGCTATGCCGGCACGAGCGTCCCTGTCTTCGCCGTGAACTTCGGCGAGGTCGGCTTCCTGGCGACGATCGACCCCGATGACGTCGGCGAGGGCTTCGCGAAGGCGTTTCGCGGCGAGTTCGACGTGATGACGCTGCCCGCGCTGGCGCTGGAGACGCCCGACGGCGAGCAGGCGGCGATCAACGACGTGTCCTTCCATCGCAAGCTCGGCGAGCGCGTGGCGACGTTGGCCTACGTGGTCGACGGCCAGGAGGTCGGCAAGGTCCGCTGCGACGGCCTGGTGATCTCCACGCCGGCGGGCTCGACGGGCTACAACCTGGCCAACGGCGGCCCGGTCCTGGCGTGGGGCGTGGAGGGCTACGTGGTGTCGTTCATCGCCCCGCACTCGTTGACGGCGCGGGCGCTGGTCGTCTCGCCGACCGATGTGCTGGAGGTCCACAACCGGTCGCTGGAGCCGGTCGACGTGTCGATCGACGGCCGGCCGGCGGGCGAGCTGAGCCCGGGGGAGGCGCTGGCGTCGCGGTTCGTCCGCGAGGCCGCGGATCTGGCGCAGCTGCCTGGGTCCTCGTTCTACCTCCGTGTGCGGGAGCGGTTCGGGCGCTTGGCGTCGTAGAGCACGCGCTTCGTCGCGATCCTGCGACGACGATGCTGCAGGATCGCATGCGAACGCGTGTTCGTCCGGCGGGGGTGTTAGACCTTGCGCCGTGCTCCATGAGCTGCGTGTCGAGAACCTCCTGCTGATCGAGCGGGCCGAGTTGCGGCTCGCGCCCGGCCTCAACGTCCTGACGGGCGAGACAGGCGCGGGCAAGACGGTGCTGGCCCATGCCCTGGACCTGCTGCTCGGTGGTCGTGCGCGCTCGGGGATCGTGCGCCCGGGCGCGGCGGAGGCCTACGTCGAGGGCGTGTTCGATCTGCCTGACGGGCTGCGGGCGCTGCTGGGCGATCGGGTCGCGCCGGATGCGGAGGAGCTGGTGCTCGCGCGGAGGGTTTCCGGCGAGGGACGTACGCGCGCGTACCTGAACGGGCGCTCGGCGTCGGTGGCCGACCTGCGCGAGGCGGCCGAGGGGCTGATCGCGTTCTACGGCCAACACGAGCACCGCAAGCTGACGCTGGCCTCGTCGCAGCTGGAGCTGTTGGACGCGGCGTGCGGTCCGGCCCAGGCGGGGCGGCGCGAGCGCTACGCGACGGTGCATGCGCGCGTGCGGTCGTTGGAGGGGTCGTTGGAGGAGTTGCGGGAGCGTGCGGGCGCTCGCGATCGCGAGCTGGATCTGTTGCAGTTCGAGGTGGCCGAGATCGAGGCGGCCGAGCCGTCGGAGGCCGAAGAGGCGGAGTTGGTGGGGCGACGCGACCGGCTGCGCCATGTCGAGGCGCTGCGGGGTGCGGCCCTGGCGGCGGCCGAGGCGGTGGTGGCCGACGAGGGCGGCGTGGCGGCGGCGCTGTCGTCGGCCGGTGCGCTGCTGGACGGTGTCGATGGCGTGGATCCGGCGCTGGATGGCCTCGGCGAGCGCTGGCGCGCGTTGGCGATCGAAGCCGACGACCTGGCCGCCGACCTGCGCGTGTACGGCGAGGGGCTCGATGCCGAGGACGGGGGCCTGGATGCCGTCGAGGAGCGTCTCGCCGCGTGGGATCGCTTGAAGCGCAAGCACGGCGGCACGATCGCCTCGGTGCTCGCGCACGCTGCCGAGTGCCGCGCCCGCATCGCTGAGCTCGACCGTGCCGAGGTGGCGCTGGAGGAGGCGCAGGCGCAGTTGGCCGAGGCGCGCACTGCGCGGGGTGCGCTCGCGCTGGACCTGCGCAAGGCGCGCGCCAAGGCGGCCAAGACGCTGGCGGTCGACGTGCGAGATCGGCTGGCGGACCTGGCGATGGAGGCGGCCACCTTCGAGATCGCCCTCGCCGAGCGTGAGGCGGGCGCCACCGGCGTCGACGCCGTCGAGTTCCTGATCGCACCCAACCCGGGCGTGCCGCCGGCTCCGCTGCGCGAGACCGCATCGGGCGGCGAGCTGTCGCGCGTCATGTTGGCGTTGATGGGCGCCGCCAACGACGGTGGGGGAGCGGTACTGGTCTTCGACGAGGTCGACGCCGGCATCGGCGGCCACACGGCCCGCGCCGTCGGCGAGCAGTTGCGCTCACTGGCCGCAGGCCGTCAGGTCGTCTGCATCACCCACTTGCCCCAGGTCGCCTCCCTGGCCAACCGCCACTTCTCGATCGCCAAGGACGTCAGCCGCGAGCCGGCGATCACCACGGTCACCGAGCTCGTCGAGAAGCAGGTCGTCGGCGAGCTCGTCCGCATGCTCGGCGCGCCGGCCGACGACGTCGCGGCGCGCAGGCATGCAAAGGAGCTGCGGAAAGCGGCGTAAGGGCGCCGCGAACGCGGCGCCCTGTCTGACCTACACCTGCGCCTCGCCCGCGCTGTCCAGCGTCAACGCGCACGAGTTGATGCAGTACCGCATCCCGCCCTTGTCCCGCGGGCCGTCGTCGAAGACGTGCCCGAGGTGGCCGCCGCACTTGGCGCAGACGGCCTCCGTGCGGACCATGCCGTGGGAGGTGTCGGTGCGCAGCTCGACGACGTCGGCGACGGCCGCGTCGGTGAACGACGGCCAGCCGGAGCCGGAGTCGAACTTGTCATCGGAGCGGAACAGCTCGGCCTGGCAGCCGGCGCAGCGGTAGACGCCAGGCTCCTTGGTGTCGACGTAGCGGCCGGTGAACGGGGGCTCGGTGGCCTGCTGACGCAGCACCGCGTACTGGTCGGGCGCGAGCTCCTCGCGCCACCGATCCTCGGTCTTTGCGATCTTGTCCATGCCCATCAGTCTCGGGTCGGGCTCTCCACATTACGCCGTCCGGCTTTCCGGCTACCCTCGGTGCCTGGATCGTGCCCCACCTTCGAACTCCAGAGACGAGCGCCTGTGCCTGACGCCCACCGAAAGACCCGCTACATCTTCGTGACAGGTGGCGTGGTCTCGTCCCTCGGAAAGGGCATCGCGGCCGCCTCGATCGGCCGCCTGTTGGTCTCCAAGGGCTTCACGGTCGGCATCCAGAAGTTCGACCCCTACATCAACGTCGACCCCGGCACGATGTCGCCCTACCAGCACGGCGAGGTCTTCGTGACCGAGGACGGGGCCGAGACCGACCTCGACCTCGGCCACTACGAGCGTTACACGGACTCCAACGCCTCGCGTGCCTCCAACGTCACCGCGGGCGGCATCTACAACTCGGTCATCCGGCGCGAGCGTCGCGGCGACTACCTTGGCGGCACCGTCCAGGTCGTCCCGCACATCACCGACGAGATCAAGCACCGCATCAAGCTGCTCGGTGAGACCAATGACGTCGACTTCGTCATCACCGAGATCGGCGGCACGGTCGGCGACATCGAGTCGCTGCCGTTCCTGGAGGCCATCCGCCAGTTCCCGGTCGACGTCGGCCGTCGCAACACGATGTTCTTGCACCTCACCCTGGTGCCCTACATCGGCCACGCCGGCGAGCTGAAGACCAAGCCGACCCAGCACTCCGTCAACGAGCTGCGCCGCATCGGCATCCAGCCCGACATGCTGCTGTGCCGCGCCGAGAACGAGCTCGACGTCGACATCCGCAAGAAGATCGCGCTGTTCGCGTCGCTGCCGCTCGAGGCCGTCGTCTCCGCGGTCGACGTCGACAACATCTACAAGGTGCCGCTCTGGTACGCCGAGCACCACGTCGACGACTTCATCTGCGAGTACTTCGGCATCGAGGACGCACCGCCGGCCGATCTCGACGCCTGGGCCGCGCTCATGTCCAGCGCCGACCGCGCCACGCAGTCGGTCAAGATCGCGCTCGTCGGCAAGTACGTCGCGCTCGAAGACGCCTACAAGTCGGTCACCGAGGCGCTCAACCACTCGGGCTACCTGCACGAGTGCAAGGTCGAGGTCGACTGGGTCGACTCCGAGACGCTGGAGACCGACGAGGTCGCGCAGCGCCGGCTCGCAGACGCCGACGGCATCCTCATTCCCGGTGGCTTCGGCGGCCGCGGCATCGAGGGCAAGATCCGCGCCGCGCGCGTCGCCCGTGAGCGCCGCATCCCGTACCTCGGCGTGTGCCTCGGCATGCAGATCGCCGTCTGCGAGTTCGCCCGCCATGTCGCCGACATGCCCGGCGCCAACTCCACCGAGTTCGACATCGAGACCGAGTGGCCCGTCATCGACCTCCTGCCCGAGCAGAAGGAGGTCTCCGACCTCGGCGGCACGATGCGCCTGGGCGCCGACCCGGTCAAGGTCCACAACGGGACCGCGGCACATCAGATCTACGGCGAGGCCGTGATCTACGAGCGCCACCGCCACCGCTACGAGGTGTCGATCAGCCTGCGCAAGCGCCTGGAGACCGCCGGCCTGACCGTCTCGGGCACGTCGCCCGACGAGCGGCTGGTCGAGATGATCGAGTTGCCCGACCACCCGTTCTTCGTGGCCTCGCAGTTTCACCCGGAGTTCAAGTCACGCCCCGAGCGGCCCGCACCGCTGTTCCGTGACTTCGTCGGCGCCGCGCTGCACCGCGCGCAAGACGAGCACCCCGAGGGCGAGGTCCGCGCCTCGCGCTCGGCCGAGGTGGAGGCCGAGCCGGCCGAGTCGCGGTGACGCCCCGCGCCACCGAGGCGGAGCGGCGGCGACTCAACGAGCTGTTCGCCGAGCTCTGCGCGATCCCGTCGGAGTCCGGCCAGGAGGCGGCGGTCTCGGCACGGGTCGTGGAGCTGCTCGCGGCAGCCGGTCTCGCCGGCGAGATCGACGCGGCGGGCAACGTCCTGACGCGCGTGGGGGACCCGGACGCACCGCGCGTCCTGCTCTGCTCCCACCTGGACACCGTCCCGCACGGCGACATCCCGATCGAGCCCGTCATCGTCGACGACGGCTGGGAGAACGCCAACGACGCGATCCTCGGCGCCGACAACAAGGCCGCGGTCGCGGGGATGCTCGTGGCCGCCGAGCGGGTCGCGACCGCCGGCGGGCCCGCCTTCGAGCTGCTCTTCACCGTGCGCGAGGAGACGGCGCTGGCCGGCGCCAAGCAGTTCGACGTCTCCCAACTGCGCAGCCCGTTCGGCTACGTCTTCGACCACGCGACGCCGATCGGCGAGATCGTGATGGCCTCGCCGACCTACTTCCGGCTGGAGGCCGAATTCCGCGGCCGTGCCGCCCACGCGGGCATCCGCCCCGAGGACGGGCGCTCGGCGATCGTCGCCGCCGCGCGCGCCATCGCCGCCATGCGCCACGGCCGCCTCGACGAGGAGACGACCGCCAACATCGGCTGGATCGAGGGCGGCAGCGCGGGCGCCACCAACATCGTCGCGCCGCGCTGCACGCTGCTGGCCGAGACCCGCTCGCTGGACCCCGCCAAGGCCGAGCAAGTCGTTGCCGAGATGGTCGACCACTGCCATGACGCGGCCAACGAGCCGCTCTGTGAGTCCGACCTCGACGTCACCGTCGAGCGGCTCTTCGAGGGCTACCGCCACAAGCCGTCGGCGCCCGCGGTGCTCGCCGCCGAGCGCGCGCTGGACGCCTGCGGCTACACGCCGCGCGCGATCGTCTCCGGCGGCGCCTCGGACGGCAACGCCTTCGAGGCGGCGGGCTTTCACACCGTCTGCCTGGCCAACGGCACCGAGCGCAACCACGAGCCGACCGAGCGCGTGAGCATCTCCGCGCTGGAGTCGATGCTCGACGTGACGTTCGCGCTCCTGGACGCCACCCAGCGATGACCCACGACGACCGCGCCTTCGAGCGCATCGCCTCCGAGACCCGCTTCGCCGGTCGGATCATCACGGTCACCGACGACACCTACCGCTACGCCGACGGCAAGGTCGCCGACCGCGAGATCGTGCGCACCACCGGCGCGGCCGCGATCGTCGCGATCGACGATGAGCACCTCTGGCTCGTGCGCCAGCCGCGCGAGGCGGTCGACGATCCCGACAGCCTGGAGCTGCCCGCCGGCCGGTTGGATCACGACGGCGAGACGCCGCTGCAGTCCGCCCAGCGCGAGCTCGCCGAGGAGATCGGCCTGCAAGCCGGACGCTGGACGTTCTTGAAGGCCTACCGCTCCTCGGTCGGCTTCACCGACGAGGTCGTCCACCTCTTCCTCGCCGAGGACCTCACCGAGGCGACCGGCGACCACGACTCCGGCGAGGACGAGCGCATCGAGATCGTCCGCTGGCCGTTGGACGACCTCGCCGGCGCGGTCGACGCCGTCAGCGACGCCAAGACGCTCATCGGGCTGCTGCTCCTCGAGCGCCTGCGCGCGTCGCGCTGACCCGCTCGCGCGCCGGGAATCGCCTTGCACGGCCAGGACCGGGCCGTCCGGCCCCGAACCACGTGCCATGGCCGTCGCCCCGGCACCACCTCACGCACGCGCGCTCGAGCATCACGTGCTCGACTTCCTCGCCTACCTGGAGTTCGAGCGCGGCCTGTCGCGCAACACCCTGGACGCCTATCGCAGCGACCTGTTGCAGTTCGGCGCCCATCTGCGGGCGACCGACACCGACGTCCTCGCCGCTCAGCACTCCGATCTCGCCGGCTTCCTCGACACGCTGGCCACCGGGACCGACGACCGTCCCGCCGCGCGGCCGGCGACGCTGCAGCGCAAGGCCGCCTGCCTGCGCTCCTTCTACCGCCACCTGCGCCGCGAGGGCGCGCTGGACCACGATCCGACCGCCGATCTGCGGGCGCCCCGCAAGAGCCAGAAGCTGCCACAGGTCCTGTCGCGCGGCGACGTCGATCGCCTGCTGCGCGCGCCCAAGGGGACCGACCCCGGCGCGCTGCGCGACCGCGCGCTGCTGGAGCTCATGTACGCCTGCGGCCTGCGCGCCAGCGAGGCGATCGACCTGGAGGTCACCGACGTCGATCTCAAGGCCGGCGTCCTGCGTGCTCGCGGCAAGGGCTCCAAGGAGCGCCTGGTCCCGGTCGGCCGCGAGGCGATCACCGCCGTGCGGCTCTACCTGGAGCGTGGGCGTCCAGCTGCTCACCGCCGCCACCGACGATCGTCACCTCTTCGTCAACCGCCGCGGGGTGGGCCTGACCCGTCAGGGCCTCTACAAGATCGTCCAGCGCCACGCGCGCTCGGTCGGGCTGGAGGACCGCATGAGCCCGCACACGCTGCGCCACACCTTCGCGACGCACCTGCTCGCCGGTGGCTGCGATCTGCGCGCCGTGCAGGAGATGCTCGGCCACGCCGACATCGCCACGACCCAGATCTACACGCACCTCTCGGCCGAGCGCCTGAAGGACGTGTATTTCAGCGCACACCCGCGGGCGGGAGGCTCGGGAGCGTGACGCGGCTCGGGCGGGCGTGCCCACACCCGCGGGCGGGCGGGGGCGGTCCCACCGCCGGATGAACGTCCATGCCGACAGCACGGCATGTCACGATGGTCGGTCCATGCGTCGCCCAGCTTCCCTTGCCCTGACGGCCGCGGCAATCGCGGCGCTGGCCGCTGCCGGTTGCGGCAGCGACTCGTCCACCAAGACGGCGACCACGAGCGCCGCCGCGTCCGGGAACTTCCCGGCCCAGGGCATCAGCTTCACGCCGCCCGCCGACTGGTCGGTCGACCAAGGCACGGGCCACCTCGTCGCCACCGCGCAGGCCGGGCAGGCGACGGTCGCCGTCTGGCGCTACCCGCGCGGCGAGAAGCTCCCCAAGAGCAAGCTGGAGTTGCAGGCCGCCCGCGACGCGCTGATCAAGGCCTCCTCCAAGCGCGACGTCACCTTCGAGCAGATCAAGACCGCCGCGACGACGATCGCCGGTGAGCCCGCCGTGCAGATCCGCGCGCGCCAGCACATCGCCGGTCAGCCGCGCACCGTGCGCTCGACCCACATCTACGCCGACGGGGCCGAGATCGTCGTCGACGCCTACGCGGACGCCGACAGCTTCCGCAAGATCGACGCCGACGTGTTCCGGCCGATGCTGCGGTCGCTGCACGTCTCCGAGCCGCAGTGAGCCGGCGCCGGGCCGCTGTCGTCGTCCTCGACGCCTGCGGCGTCGGCGCCCTCCCGGATGCCGCCGACTACGGCGACGCCGGCACCGACACGCTCCCGCACGTCGCCCAGCGCGTCGGCGGGCTGAACCTGCCGACCCTCGGCCACCTCGGGCTGGGCAACATCACCACGATCCTGGGCGTGCCGCCCTCCGTCGCGCCCGTCGTCCACGGCCGCCTGCATCGCGCTCGGCCCGGGCAAGGACTCGACCACCGGCCACTGGGAGCTGATGGGCGCCGTCACGCCCGCCGCCGCTGCCGACCTATCCGGAGGGCTTTCCGCCGGAGATCGTGTCGCGCCTGGAGCAGCTCACCGGCCACACGTTCTGCTGCAACAAGCCCTACAGCGGGACGGCGGTCATCGACGACTTCGGTGCGCACCACCTGCAGACCGGCGAGCTGATCCTCTACACCTCGGCCGACTCGGTCCTGCAGATCGCCGCGCACGACGACGTGCTGGCAGAGCCCGAGCTGCACGCGCTCTGCGCGCAGATCCGCACGCGTGATGATCGGCGCCGACGCCGTCGGCCGAGTGATCGCCCGCCCGTTCGTCGGCACGCCCGGCGCACTTCGAGCGCACGACCGGTCGCAAGGACTTCTCGGTCGACCCGCCGTCGCGCACCTATCTCGACGAGCTGCACGACGACGGCGTCGCGGTCCAGGCGGTCGGGCAAGGTCTGGGATCTCTTCGCCGGCCACGGCATCGACCAGGCCCACACGGGCAAGACCAACGAGCAGGCGCTGGCGGCGACCGGCGCGCTGCTGGCCGAGCTCGACCACGGCCTGATCTTCACCAACCTGGTCGAGACCGACCAGCTCTACGGCCACCGCAAGGACGTCGAGGGCTTCCACGCCGCGCTGCGCGACCATCGACGCCGCCGTCGGCGGCTGGCTGACCCTGCTCGGCCCCGACGATCTCCTGATCCTCACCGCCGACCACGGCGTCGACCCCGACACCGACCACAGCGATCACACCCGCGAGCACGTGCCGCTGCTCGCCGTCACCCAGGACTCCGACGGCCACCGCCACGACGGCCCGATGGCCGACGTCGGCGCGACGGTCCTGCAGTGGCTGACCGGCCGCGAGGTCGAGTCGCTACCCGGCGTGCCGTTCGTCGGGTAGCGCCGCCGCGCCGCCTACCCTCCAGGGCAGCGATGCCCGAGCTTCCCGAGGTCGAGACGATCCGCCGTCAGCTCGCGCCCCACGTCGAGGGGCGGGTGCTGCAGCACGTCGAGATCCTCGATGCGCGCTGGTGCGCTGCCGCGCGCGCCGCAGGAGCTGGTCGACGCCGTGGAGGGCCGGCGGGTCGAGCGGCTGGGCCGTCGCGGCAAGTACTTCATCTTCGAGCTGGCCGACGAGGTCTTCCTGCTCGTCCACCTGCGGATGACCGGCAACCTGCTGCTCGATCCCGCGCCCGACACGCCCTATCAGCGCGTGATCTTCACGCTCGACGACGGCCACGAGCTGCGCTTCTGCGACCCGCGGCGCTTCGGCACCGGCGAGCTGGCGCTCGGGCGTCGACGGGCTGGAGGCGTTCTTCGACGGCAAGCTCGGGCATCGAGCCGCTCGGCGACGAGCTGACCGGCCCGCGGCTGCAAGGCACTGGCGCGCGGGCGGCGCGCGCCGGTCAAGGCGTTCCTGCTCGACCAGCGCCACATCGCCGGCGTGGGCAACATCTACGCCGACGAGGCGCTGTTCCGCGCGGGGATCCACCCGCTGCGACCGGCCGGCGGGCTGAGCGCCAAGCAGTGCGACCGCGCTGGTCGACGCGGTCAAGCTCGTCGCTGGCGGCGGGCATCGACGCCGGCGGCTCGACGATCGACGACTTCCGCCACCCGGACGGCGTCGCGGGCGCGTTCCAGAACGACTTCCTGGTGCACCTGCGGCGCGGGGAGCCGTGCCACAACTGCGGCACGACGGTGATCAAGCTCGTCGCGGCCGGGCGCGGGACCTACGTCTGCGAGTCCTGCCAGCCCCGGCCGCGGGTCAGGCGGCGGCCTTGAGCAACTCGGCCAGCCGGCCTGAACGGTCTGCAGCGCGACCGATCAGCGAGCGACGCCCAGCAGTTCTGCCAGACGCCCTGAGCGATCGGCCGCCATCGTCTCCTGGAACCCGCCGATGAGCTCATCGCCGACGAGGACCTGGGGGAAGCTCATCATGCCGGTGCGCTCCAGACAGCTCGGTGCGCCCGACGGGATCCTTCGCCAGGTTGATCTCGTCGTACTCGATCCCGCGCGCGTCGAGCAGTTGCTTGGCACGGAGGCAGAACGAGCAGGGGTCGGTGGTGTAGACGGTGACTGCGGCCATTACTTCACGAAGTATAGCGAGGGTCTTTTGGGCGGCTCGCTGAAGACGGAGGCCGTCGTCCTGCGCTCGCATGCGCTACGGCGAGGCCGACCGGATCCTGCATCTCTATACCCCGACCCGGGGCCGGATATCGGCGATCGCCAAGGGCGTGCGCAAGACGCGCAGCCGCTTCGGCGGCCGGCTGGAGCCGTTCTTCCGGCTGCGGCTGGTGCTGCACGAGGGGCGCTCGGACCTGCTGACGGTCACCAGCGTCGAGACCGTCGCGAGCTATTCGCGGCTGCGCGACGGTGGCCCGACGCTCGATGCAGCGGCCGCGCGCCTGCGACGCGGTCAACCGGCTGTTCGGCGAGGCCGAGCCGCAGCGAGCCGGTCTTCCACCTGCTCTGCAACGAGCTCGCGCTGCTGGAGGGCGACGCGGCCCATGCCGGGCACGCCAACCAGCTGGCGTTCCGGCTCAAGCTGCTGGTCGCCGCGGGCTTTGCGCCGCAGCTGTCGGCCTGCGCCGCGTGCGGGGAGCGCGACCACCTCGTCGGCTTCTCGGGCGCCGCCGGCGGCGTCGTCTGCGCGGCCTGCGAGGGCGGTGGCGTTCGCGCTGGCGGCCGAGGCGCACGCCTTCCTGACCGACGCGCTCGCGCGGCCGCTGGCCGACGCGCCGCAGGGCAGTCCGCGGGCGCTGCGCCAGGCCGAGCGCGCGATCGCCGAGACGGTCGAGCACCACGCCCACGTCCGTTTGCGCGCGGCGTCGCACGGATAGGGTGCGCGCCATGGGCGCCGCCAAGTGGGTGTATGAGTTCTCCGAGGGCTCGCGCGAGATGCGCGACCTGCTGGGCGGCAAGGGGGCCAACGTCGCGGAGATGACGCGGGTGCTGGGCGCCGAGCGCGTGCCCGCCGGCTTCACGATCACCACCGAGGCGTGCGTGGCCTATCTCAAGGGCCGACCGGATGGAGGCCGACCGTCTCAAGAGGCAGGGCCGGATGCCCTGCCGAGCACTCCTCCCGAGCAGGTCTTCCCGGACGGGCTGGAGGAGCAGGTCGCGACCGCCCTGGCGCGTCCTGGAGGCAGCACGCGGGCAAGAAGCTCGGCGACGCCGGCGATCCCGCTGCTGGTGTCGGTGCGCTCCGGTGCGCGCGAGTCGATGCCGGGGATGATGGACACGGTCCTGAACCTCGGGATCAACGACGAGTCGGTCGCCGGGTCTGGCGGCCAAGACCGGCAACGAGCGCTTCGCGTGGGACTCCTACCGGCGTTTCGTCCAGATGTACGGCAACGTCGTCGTCGGGATCGAGGGCGAGCGCTTCGAGGACGCGATCAAGGCCATCAAGCAGGATCGCGGCGTGACGCTGGACACCGAGCTGGACGTCGACGCGCTGCGCGAGCTGACCGCGACGTTCAAGGCCTTCTACGACTTCCCGGCCGATCCGCTGCAGCAGCTGGCGGGCGCGATCCGGGCGGTCTTCGACTCCTGGACCGGCAAGCGGGCGATCGAGTACCGCCGCATCAACCACATCCCCGACGACTGGGGCACGGCGGTCAACGTCCAGCAGATGGTCTTCGGCAACAAGGGCGAGACGTCGGGATCGGGCGTCGCGTTCTCGCGCGACGAGGTCACCGGCGCGCCCGAGCCGTCGGGTGACTTCCTGCCCAACGCCCAAGGCGAGGACGTGGTCAGCGGTGTCCGGACGCCGCGCGACATCCGCGAGCTGCGCACGTGGCAGCCCGAGGTCCACGAGCAGCTCTTCGACATCCTGCGCACGTTGGAGCAGCACTACGGCGACATGCAGGACACGGAGTTCACCGTGGAAGAAGGCAAGTTGTACATGTTGCAGACGCGCAACGCCAAGCGTCCGGCCCAGGCGGCGGTGCGCTTCGCGGTCGACGCGGTGGGCGAGGGGCTGCTCGACAAGGCCGGCGCGCTGGCGACGATCGAGGCCGAGAAGCTCGACGCGCTGCTGCACCCGACCTTCGACCCGGATGCCTCCTATGACGTGCTCGCCCGCGGCGTGGCCGCGTCGCCGGGCGCGGCCAAGGGCGCCATCGTCTTCTTCGCCGACGACGCGGTGGCCGCGGCGGCCGAAGGACGCGACGTGGTGTTGGTGCGACAGTTCACCGAGGCCGAGGACGTCGCCGGCTTCCATGCCGCCCAGGGCGTGCTGACCTCCGAGGGCGGCAAGGCCTCGCACGCGGCGCTCGTCGCGCGCGGGATGGGCGTCCCGGCGGTGACCGGCGCGGGATCGCTGGAGATCGACGTCAAGGCCGGCGAGGTCAAGCTCGCGCGGCGAGGTGGTGTTGCGCGAGGGCGACCTGATCGCCATCGACGGCACGACCGGCTCGGTGACCACCGAGGACGTGGTGCTGATCGACCCGGTGATGAGCGACGAGTTCCGCACCATCTTGCGCTGGGCCGACGAGCTGCGTCGCCTCGACGTGCGCACCAACGCCGACACGCCCGAGGACGCCGCCAAGGCCCGCGAGTTCGGCGCCCAGGGCATCGGCCTGTGCCGGACCGAGCACATGTTCTTCGGCGAGGACCGCCACGGCAAGATGGTGCGAGGTGATCCTCGCGACCTCCGACGAGGAGCGCCGCGCCGGGCTGGCCGAGCTGCTCCCGCTCCAGCAGTCCGACTTCGAGGGGATCTTCGCGGCGATGGACGGGCTGCCGGTCACGATCCGGCTGCTCGACCCGCCGCTGCACGAGTTCCTGCCCAAGCTGCACGACGTCGAGGCGCAGCTGGAGCGCGCACGGGTCGAGGGCGCCGAAGATCTGCCGTCGCTGGAGCGGACCTTCGAGCGCGTGCGCGCGCTGCAGGAGGTCAACCCGATGCTCGGCACGCGCGGCGTCCGGCTCGGGATCCTCTACCCGGCGATCTACGAGATGCAGGTGCAGGCGATCTTCCAGGCCTTGGTCGCGGCGCGTGGCGACGGGGTCGACGTCCACGTGGAGATCATGGTGCCCTTGGTCGACTACGAGCGTGAGCTGGAGCTGCTGCGCGGGCTGATCGAGCGGGTCGGCTCGTCGAGCACGGCCTGGAGCGCGGGACCGACTACTCGCTCGGGACGATGATCGAGCTGCCGCGCGCGTGCCTGCGCGCCGACGAGATCGCCCACGAGGCCGACTTCTTCTCCTTCGGCACCAACGACCTGACGCAGACCGCGCTGGGGTTCTCGCGCGACGACATCGAGGGCCGGATCCTCGCGCGCTACATCGAGATGAAGGTCTTCGATCGCTCGCCGTTCGAGACGCTCGACAGCCCGGGCGTCGGCCAGCTCGTCCGGATGGGCGCGTGGCTGGGGCGCAAGACCAAGCCGGCGCTGAAGCTCGGCGTCTGCGGCGAGCACGGCGGCGATCCGGACTCGATCGACTTCTTCCATCACTCGGGCATCGACTACGTGTCCTGCTCGCCCTACCGCGTGCCGGTCGCGCGGGTCGCGGCCGCCCAGGCGGCGGTGCGCGACGTCGATCCGGACCTCAAGACGCGGTGACGGTGGCGCGGGCCGCCGCGTGCGAAACTCGAAGGCGTGGATGTCGTCACCGCACCCGGTCGCGTCGCCGCGGCCTTCGCCGCGCGCCAACAGGCGTGGGAGGACGAGCACCTCTCGCCGTCGGCCGCCCGCTCCTACCCGGCCCGCCGGCAGACCGCCGAGGCCGACTGCGGCCTGCGCACGCCGCTGCAGCGCGATCGCGATCGCATCGTGCACTCCAAGGCGTTCCGGCGCCTCAAGCACAAGACGCAGGTCTTCGTCTCGCCCGAGGGCGACCACTACCGCACGCGCCTGACCCACACGCTGGAGGTCACGCAGGTCTCGCGCACGGTCGCGCGGGCGCTGGCGCTCAACGAGGACCTGACCGAGGCGATCGGCCTGGGGCACGACCTCGGCCACCCGCCGTTCGGCCACATCGGCGAGGCGGTGCTCGACGCCTGCATGGCGGCGCGCTTCGGCTCGGGCTTTCGCCACTACGAGCACTCGCTGCGCGTGGTCGACGTCCTGGAGAAGGACGGCCATGGGCTGAACCTCTCCGACGACGTCCGCGACGGGATCCTCGGCCACTCAGGGCGCGCCGAGCCGCCGCGGACGCTGGAGGGCGCGGATCGTCCGGATCGTCGATCGCATCGCCTACATCAACCACGACATCGACGATGCGATCCGCGCGGGCGTCCTGCGCGAGGCCGAGCTGCCGCGCGACGCGATCGCCGTGCTCGGCGACACCGGCTCGCACCGCATCGACGCGCTGGTGCACGACCTCGTCGAGCACTCCGCCGAGGCCGGCGCGATCGTCCAGGGCGAGCGAGGCGGGCGCCGCGATGGACGAGCTGCGCAGCTTCATGTTCGACCGCGTCTACCTCGGAGAGCGCCAGCGCGGCGAGCACGAGAAGATCGATCGGCTGCTGCGCACGCTCTTCGACCACTACGCGCAGGACCCGTCGCGGCTGCCCGACGGCGGCGGCGTGCCGGGCGCCGATCTCGGCCGGCGGATCATCGACTACGTGGCGGGGATGACCGACCGCTACTGCGTGCGGATCTTCGAGCAGCTGACGATCCCGGAGTCCTTCGCGCTGTGAGCCTAAGCTCCCGATAGCCGCCCGATGCCTCGCTACGCCGACAGCGACAAGGAGAAGGTCCGCGACGCGGTCGACTTGATCGACCTCGTCTCGACGCGCACCGAGCTGCGCCGCGCCGGTCCCGGGCGCTACATGGGCCGCTGCCCGTTTCACGAGGAGCGGTCGCCGTCGTTCAGCGTCGACACCGGCAAGGGCCTCTACCACTGCTTCGGCTGCGGGGTGGGCGGCGACGCGTTCAAGTTCGTGATGGAGACCGAGGGCCTGGACTTCATCGGCGCGCTGGAGTCGCTGGCACGGCGGGTCGGCATCGAGCTGACCGTCGAGGACGAGGATCCGCAGGCCGCCGAGCGGCGCATGGCGCGCGAGCGGCTGACTCGAGCTGCTGGAGCGTGCGGCGGTCGTTCTACGAGCGCTACCTGTGGGACTCGGCCGAGGCCGCGCCCGCCCGCGTCTATCTAGCTGGAGCGCGGGCTGACCGAGGAGACGCTGCAAGACGTTCCGGGTCGGCTACGCGCCGAGCACGTGGGACAAGCTGATGCAGCTCGCGCGGGCGGGCAACTACACCCACAAGGAGATGTTCGACGCCGGGCTGGCGACCCGCGGCGGCAAGTCCGAGGGGCGGCTGTATGACCGCTTCCGTCGCCGGATCATGTTCCCGCTGACAGGACACGCGCGGGCGCGTGCTCGGGTTCGGGGCGCGCGCGCTGGGCGCCGATCAGCAACCCAAGTACCTCAACTCGCCCGATGGTGAGATCTTCCACAAGGGCGACATCGTCTACGGCGCCCACCACGCCCGCGTCGCGGCGGCCAAGGCCGACGAGGTGATCGCGGCCGAGGGCTACATGGACGTGCTGGCCCTGCACCAGGCCGGGATGAAGAACGTCGTCGGCGTGATGGGGACCTCGCTGACCGAGCAAGCAGGTCGGCGAGCTGGCCAAGCTGCGCCAAGACCGTGCTGCTGGCGCTCGACGCCGACGCCGCCGGCCAGGAGGCGATGCTGCGCGCACAGCGTGTCGCGGCCTCCTCCTCGCTATCGCTGCGCGTCGTGCCGCTGCCCAAGGGGCTCGACCCGGCCGATGTCGTCCAGCAACAGGGAGTCGACGCGACGCGGGCGTTGGTCGAGCGCTCGATGCCGTTCGTGAAGCTTCCAGGTCGAGCGCGAGCTCGAGCGCGCAGACCTCACCCAAGCCGAGGGCAAGGACTCCGCGATCGCGGCGCTCAAGCCGGTCTTCGGGACCCTGCCGCCCAGCGCGCTGCGCGAGGAGCTGCTGGCGCACGTGGCCGATGTGGTGGACCTGCCGCCGTCGATGGTCTCCTCGTGGCTGCCGGTGGCGGGTGAGCGGCTGTCAACAGGCCCACCCTCCCGTGGCGCCGGCGGCGGCCAGGGTCGTGGTGGCGGCGGCGTGCCGCGTCGCCGGATGGAGGAGTCGTCGTCGTTCCGGAGCCCCGTCGGCCCGAGCCCGCTCGCGCGCGCCGAGCGCGACTTCCTGGCCCAGTGCATCGCGATGCCCGAGGCAGCCGCCGAGATCCTCGCCAACCTCGACGACTCCGCCTTCAGCAACGACCCGATGCGCCGCGTCCTGGCCCATGTCCGCGAGCACGTCCACGCACCCCAGGACGGCATCGCCGACGACGACCACATGCTCGTTCAGGCGATCGCCGAGCTCGTCCATCGCGCCGCCGACCTCGCGCCTTCTCGCGCGGCTCTCCAAGGCCAGCTGGCCAACATCGAGCTCTTACGCCTCGACCGCGAGATCGAGGCCGCCAAGTCCGCCGGCCTCGGCGGCGTCGCCGGCCTCCGCGCCCGCCGCGACATCCTCGAGGCCCGTCGCAACACCCTCATCGCCCAAGCCATGGACGAGACCGCCCCAACCGCCTGAGAACGACGAAACCCGCCTCATGGGCGGGCTTCGGAAGCTCCGGGGGTGGGACTCGAACCCACAACCCTTCGATTAACAGTCGAATGCTCTGCCGATTGAGCTACCCCGGATCGGGCACTGCGCTACCCGGCAAGCCGGGCTCTTCTGATCTTACGGGAACATCGGCGAAGCCGCGTCTCGACTTCAGCGTGACAGTTCGCGCACAGCAGCACGCACTTTCTCGCCTCTTCGCGGGCCGCATCCAGCGATCGGGTCACCCCTCGGCCGCTGATCGCGAAGCGCCTTTGACGCAGGGTCGAGGTGGTGGAACTGCAGGGCGCCCGGACAGCGGTCATATCCGCACGAGGCGCACGCTCCGCCTGCCTCGTCGATGAGATGGCGCTTCATTCGGCGACGACGATCGGCCACGTGCGCGGAGCGGCACAGACCGCAGCGAAAGCCGTCCTGACGCCCGACGTGGCGGGTCGGACCGTGGATCGGACAGGTCAGGATCGGCTCTGACTCGCCAGCGGCGCGAGCGGCGGCTGCCCTCGGCCAGCCGCACGGCAGCGGTCGTCCGCAGGCCGAGCCGGTCGAGCCAGTGCCGGATCGTGGTGGGGCTGCGGTCGAGCGCTGCGGCGATCTCGCGGATCGATAGCTGCCCGAGCCGATCAGCGCTCGAGCCGCTTCGGGGTCGATCGGGCCGCGCGCGGCATGCCGTGCGGTGTGCGCCGACGCCAGCCCGTGCTTGCTCGCCCAGTACGACACCTTCGACGGCGAGCACCCGACCTCGCGCGCGATCGCCTCGTATGACGTCCCTGCCTCCAGCTTCCGTGCCAGCCACTCCCGTTCCATGACACGAACACTAGTTCGTGTCTGACGGCGGACGCGAATCCCTCCATCAGCTCGGCGGCCGCGATCGGCCGGATCGTGGGCCGCGGCCCAGGCGGCCAGCGTCGCGCGAGCGCGGTCGCGGAGGGCGTCGTCGGCGAGCGCGCGCTGGACGGCCAGGCGGAGGCCGCGGGTGGCGATGAGGCGGCGGGGGAGGCGGACGCCGACGCCGGCCCAGTCGACGCGGGCGGCGTTCTCGTTCATGTCGCCGGCGGCGGGGCAGGCGACGACGGCGCAGCCGGAGGTCAGCGCGCGCATCGAGCGTGCCGTGGCCGCCGTGGCAGACGACGAGGTCGCAGCGCGGCATCGTCCGCGCGTAGGAGACCCAGTCGACGAGGCGGGCGTTGGGCGGCACGTCGAAGCCGCTGGTGTCGCCGCGCCGGTTGGTCGCGCCAGCACGCGGACCGGCAGGTCGGCGAGGCCGGCGAGCGCCGCGCGCAGCAGCCGGCTGCTCGGGGTCCTGCGCGGTCGACGGCGCGACCAGCACGAGCGGCGACGTCGCCGGGCGGCGAGCTCGACGTCGCCGAACGGCGGCTCCCACAGCAGCGGCCCGACGACGTGCGTCGTCGGCGCCGGGCCGCGGACGCGGGTACTCGAGCTGCGGGAACGTCGCGACCAGCGCCAGCTCGCGCGAGATCCCGCCGTGGACGTGGTCGAGCGGCGCGCAGCCCGAGCCGCGCGCGCGTCTCGTTGAGCTCCTCGCGCCCCAGCTCCAGCGCCGCGCCCGACCAGCGGGTCGAACGCGCCCCAGATCCGCGCGCCCGACCGCCGTCCGCGGCAGCCGCGCGCCGAGCGAGTACGGCGGGAAGCCCGGCGCGCCGCGCGGGTCGACGTGCGGGATCAGCGTCGCGCACGGCACGCCCTCCAGCTCGGCGGCCAGCGCCGGCGCCAGCGTCAGGATGTCGGCGACCACGACGTCCGGGCGCTCGGCGCGCACCAGCGCGCGCGTGTCCCGCGTCGCCCGCACGACCGCCTCGTAGGGCTTCAGCGGCCGCTCCAGCGTCGGGAAGACGTGGTACTCCGGCGCCGGCGCGAAGCGCATGCCCCTCGCGCTCGACGTCGTCCTGCCAGCGCGTCCACGTCTCGACGACGACCTCGTGCCCGCGCGCCGCGCAGCGCGCGGCCGAGCGCGATGATCGGGAACGCGTGGCCCGGGTCGCCGAACGCGCCCAGCAGCGACCCTCAGACCGACGTCCTCCGCCAGCTCGGCGACCAGCCGCAGCTGCTCGATGCGCTCGTCGCGCGTCCACGCCATCGGCGAGACGCCGAGCGTCCCGACGCCGGCGTCGCGGTAGGCGCGCAGCCGCTCGCGCACGCGGTCGGCGCGGCCCGACCGAGCGACACCAGGTCGATCAGCTCGTCGGGCAGCGCCGCGGCGGCCTCCTCCTTGCTTGCCCTCCAGGTAGAGGTCCTGGACCGTCCGCGCGGCGTCCTCGAACCCGTAGCGCTGCACGAGCGTGTTGTAGAAGTTCTGCTCGCGCGAGCCCATGCCGCCGACGTACAGCGCCATGAACGGGCGCATCGCGTCGCGCGCGCCGTCGACGTCGTCGTCGGTGATGTACACGTTGACGGTCGGGGCGATGTCGAAGTCGTCGAGCGAGCGGCCCGGCGCGCGCCGCGCCCTCCTCGAGCGTTCTTGCGCAGCATCGGCAGGTGCTCGGGGGAGAGCAGCGTCGGGATCCAGCCGTCGGCGATCTCGCCGGCCAGCGCGGTGTTCTTGCGGCCCGATCGCCGCGAGGTAGATCGGGATCCGCTCCTGCACCGGCGCGATCGTCAGCTTCAGCGCCTTGCCCGGGCCGTCGGGCAGCGGCAGCTCGATCGTCTCGCCGTGGAACTCGAGGCGCTCGCGCGCCAGCGCCATCCGCACCACCGCGACGTACTCGCGCGTGCGCTGGAGCTGCTTGCCGAAGCGCACGCCGTGCCAGCCCTCGGCGACCTGCGGCCCGCTCGAGCCGATGCCCGAGCAGCATGCGCCCGTCGGAGAGCTGGTCGATCGTCGCGGCCGTCATCGCCGTCATCGCCGGCGCAGCGGCCCGGGCATCTGGAAGATCGCCGAGCCGA
This sequence comes from uncultured Conexibacteraceae bacterium, assembly GCA_963731005.1. GTDB lineage: Bacteria > Actinomycetota > Thermoleophilia > Solirubrobacterales > Solirubrobacteraceae > Baekduia. Next base: position 560,908 of record CAVSTZ010000001.1, read on the forward strand.
GCTTGATCGTCGTCGTCTGGCCCGGCGAGCCAGGCGAGGATCGTCGCCGCGTCGGAGCCGTAGGCCTCGGCGGTCCAGACGCTGTCGTAGCCGAGCCGCTCGGCCTCCTGGACGATCGCGAGCTGGTCGGCGCTCGTCGAGGCCGAGGCCCCAGTAGCCGATGTGGACACCGAGCTTCATTGCAAGGTTCCTTTCAGCAGGAGGAGATCGCCTTGGCGTCGCGACGGCCGAGGCGTACGCTGCGTGGACCCCCGCGGTCCAGGGCACGGCACTATGCGAGCACGAACTCACACGCCGATCGACGACCTGCGCCTGGCCATCGACTGCCTGCCGCTGCGCACGCGCGAGGCGATGCTCGAGGGCATCCGCGCCAACGAGATCATCGTCGGCGCCTACACCGACCGCGCCGGCGGCGTCTGCCCGATGCTCGCCGCGCACCGCCACGGCGGCCGCACGAGCTTCGTCTCGCTTCGCGCACGCGTGGGACCGCTTCGCCGGCGCCAAGCGGGCGCGGCGCGCCACCGACGCGCGAGCTGCGCGTGCTGGAGGACCAGCTGGAGGCGTCGATCCTCAGCGCCGAGACCGACCTCGGCGCGCGCGATCGCCGAGCACCAGGCGCTCGCCCGCGACCGCCGGGCGCGCGAGGCCCGCCGCACCGGCCTCGGCTGGCTGACCGACCGCCGCGCCGAGGCCGACGCCGAGCGCGCGCTGGCCGAAGCCGAGCGCCGCCGGGAACTCGTCGAGCGCTGAAGCGGCCCCGTCAGTCCCCGGGCCGGACGAACTGGATCTCGGGGATGATGCACGCGGGGGAGAGCTTGCAGCAGGAACCGCACGGCCTCGGCGATGTCGTCGGGCGTGATCATGTCCTCGGCCGGCGACCGACTCCTTGACGAAGTCGGTCATCGGCGTGTCGACGAAGCCCGGGCACAGGGCGGTGGACTTGATCCCCTCGCCCGACAGCTCCTTGTTCATGGCCTGGGTGAAGCTCACGACCGCGCCCTTGGTCGCCGAGTAGACCGACAGCCACGGCTGGCCGCGCTTGCCGGCGATCGACGCCGTGTTGACGACGAGCGCGTTGCCGTGCTCCTCGGCCGCGGCGCGCAGCAGGTCGACGGACTCGCGGTAGAAGAGGATGATCGAGCGCAGGTTGACGCCGAGCTGCATGTCGAGCTTCTTGGTGTCGATCTCGGCGACCGGCGCGCCGATGCCGACGCCCGCGTTGTTGACCAGCACGTCGAGGCGCCCGTAGCGCTCGCGATGGGCGGCGACGACGGCCTGACGACCTCCTCGTCGCCCAGGGCCCGGCGACGGTCTCGACGTCGTAGCCCTTCTCCCGCAGGCCGGCCGCGGCGGCCTCGAGCTTCTCCGGGCGGCGCGCGGCGACGGTCAGCCCGTAGCCCTCCTCGCCGAGCATGTCGGCGATCGCCAGCCCGATCCCGCTCGATGCTCCGGTCACGATCGCTGCACGCTGCTTCGCCACGGTCTCTCCTCCATCTCCGCTTAACACGACACCGACGCGTGGTATCCAACCAGGCCACTAGCCTTCGCGACGCCTATGCCTCGTGTGACTCGGTCGTCCTCCCGCCTGCTCCTGCTGCTGCTCGCCTTGTCGCGTGCCCCTCGTGGTGGTCACGCGGGTGCGGCTCCGGCGACGACGGCGGCGACTCAAACGCCAACGCGCCCGCCCAGCCCCAGCCCGCGGCCAAGGCCGAGGACTTCCCGCAGACCGCAAGGCCGCACGCTGCCCGACATCATCGGCAACCTGCCCAGGGCCCCGTCCTCGCGCCGAGCGTGTCGCTGCTGGACCAGGGCACGAACCGCATCGGCTTCGCGCTCTTCGACACGGCCGGCAAGCAGCTCACCGGCGCCGGGGTCGCGCTCTACATCGGCAACACCGACGGCTCCGGCCGCCCGCGGGCCGTACGTCGCCCGCAGCGAGTCGCTGAAGGTCTCGCCGCAGTTCGAGAGCAAGCAGACGGCGACCGACCCGAACGCGGCGCACGGCGTCTACGTCGCCGACGTGCCGTTCAAGCACAACGGCAAGTACGCGATGCTCGCGATCGCGCAAGCTCGACGGGCGGCTGGTCGCCACGAGCCCGATCTCGCGTCCAGGTCGGCGGCAAGAAGATCACGCCGCCCGCCGTCGGGCAGAAGGCGCCGATCATCCACACGCTGACGCCGACCGACGTCGCCGGCGACCTGGCGAAGATCGACACGCGCGTCCCGCCGGCGCCGTCGCTGCTCAAGGACGACTTCGCCGACGTGGTCGGCAAGAAGCCGGTCGTCCTCACCTTCGCGACGCCGCAGCTGTGCCAGAGCCGCGTCTGCGGCCCGGTCGTCGACGTGGTCGACGAGGTCCAGGCCAAGGTGGGCGACAAGGTGTCATTCATCCACCAGGAGGTCTACCAGGACAACCAGGTCAACAAGGGCCTGCGCCCGCAGCTGCAGACCTACAGGCTGCAGACCGAGCCGTGGACCTTCGTGATCGATCGCAACGGCGGTCATCTCGACGCGCTTCGAGGGCGCGTTCTCGCCGGGCGAGCTGGAGCGCGCGGTGGCCAAGGTGCAGGGCCCGAGCTGAGGCTCAGCCCGTCGCGAGCCGCGGCAGCTCGATCGCCGGGCAGCGGTCCATGACGATGCGCAGCCCGGCGTGCCGCGCGCGCTTGGCCGCCTCGCGGTCGATCACTCCGAGCTGGAGCCAGGCACCCTTGGCGCAGATCGCGATCGCCTCGTCGACATGGGCGCCGGCCTCTTCGGAGCGCCGGAAGATGTCGACCACCTCGACATGGAGGTCCTCGGGGATGTCGGTGACCGTGGGGTAGCACCGCTCCCCGAGGATCTCTGAGGCGTCCGGGTTGACCGGCACGATCGTGAACCCTCGGTGCTTGAGCATCGCGGCGATCCGATGCGAGTCGCGCGCCGGATCCGGCGAGCACCCGACGATCGCCCAGGTGCGCGTCGTCGTCAGCAGGGCGTGGATGTCGTCATCCATGAGCGGCGGGGCTGGAGGGCACATTGCCGTGCCTACCCGTCGCGGCCCCATTAACATCGCGCCCTGCGGGCCGGTAGCTCAAATGGTAGAGCAGTGGGCTCATAACCCATCAGATCGAGGTTCGACTCCTCGTCGGCCCATGGACGTTCACACGCCTGTCACCGCATGGCAACGCCCACGGGTTACGGTGCGGGTACGTGCTGATCACCCGGGTTCTCGCCAAGCTGGAACCCGGGGGTGCACAGCTGTCGCTGTTGCGCGTCGCGCGGACGCTCGCCGATCGTGGCCACGAGACGCGCTTGCTCGTCGGGTTCGCAACCGACGCCGGCGTCGATCTCGCTCGTGCCCACGGCATCGAGCCCGAGGTGATGGCAGGCGGCGAGGATCTCCAGTGGCGCTGCGACCCGGCCTTCGTTGCGTGGCTGACGCCGCGTCTGCTCGACGCCGATCTCGTGCACGCGCACATGTTCGGCGCGTGGTGGGCCGCGAGCCGTGCCGTGCCCGCCGGCACGCCGCTCTTTGCCAGCGAGCACAACGACTACGCGTGGCCGAACGAGCCGCAGTGGGCGGCGATGGCCGATGCCGTCGGTCGCGTCGATCGCTTCTACGCCCACAGCCCGGGCGCCCGGGCCGGCGTCCTGCGCGCCGGGATGGCGGAGGAACGGGTCGTGCTCGGCGTCTCCCCGGTCGCCGGCCTCGACGCGGTGCAGCGGCTTGGCCTGCCGCGTCCGCGCATCGTCTACACCGGCCGCCTGGCCGTGGACAAGGGCCCCGATGTGCTGGTCGAGGCGATCGCGTTGATGCCGGCCCCGCCCGCCGTGGTCATGCTGGGCGCGGGTGTGCTCGAGCCCGCGCTGCGGGCACGGATCGACGCGCTGGGTCTGCGCGACGTCGTCGAGCTCTGCGGATGGCAGGCCGATCCGGCGCCCTGGGTGGCGGGTGCCGCGATCCAGGTCTGCCCGTCGCGCGACGAGGCCTTCTCCCAGGCGGCGGTGCTGGCGATGGGGCTCGGCGTGCCGGTCGTGGGCACGCGGGTGGACGGCTTTCCGGCGACGCTGGCCGAAGGACGCGGCGTGATCGTCGAGGCCGACGATCCCGTGGCCCTGGCCGGCACGCTGCAGGACCTCCTCGACGGCCGCCGCCGGACCGACGTCATCGGTGCCCGCGCCTGGGCGCAGCAGTTCGCGCTGGCGCCGATCGTGACGCGCTACGAGGACGACTATGTCGAGCGCCTGCTGCCGCTGGCGGCCGCATGATGATCGAATGCCGGGCAACGGACGAGTCCATCATCATGCGGTCAGCCGCATGACCGGCTTTGCCGATGATCCCGGCCACGCAGAGGACCTGCATGCCTGGCACATCCTGCGCCCGCTGCTCGACGCCGGCGGCTACCTGCCCTGGAGCACGGGGGCGATGCGTCCGGCCGGGCTCGTCATGGTGTGCAACGAGATCATGTACGCCAACCGCACCACAATCGTGGAGTGCGGCAGCGGCGTCAGCACGGTCGTCCTGGCCCGCCTGCTGCGCGCGCGGGGCCGTGGAGCGCTGATCGCGGTCGAGCACGATGCGGGCTGGGCGTCGCGCGTGCGCGAGCTGCTCGCCGGAGAAGGGCTGGAGGACGTCGCCCGGGTGGTGCACGCCCCGCTGAGCGGGGATCCGCGCTGGTATGACCGCGCCGCGGTGCAGGAGCTGCCCGTTGGCATCGACTTGCTCGTCGTCGACGGACCGCCCGCGCACCTGCCGGGCGACGCGCTGCGGCGGGCGCCGGCACTGGAGCTGCTGGACCCGCGCCTCGCGCCCGGCGCGACCGTCGTGCTCGACGACATCGACCGCCCCGGCGAGCGCGACGTCCTCGCCGGCTGGGAGTCGGCGACACCGTGGCGGTTCGCGATCGAGGACGGCGCCGGGATCGCGATCGGGACGCGTCGCTAGAAGAGGCGCAGCACTTCCCAGCGCATGCCGGGCGCCGCGGTGACCGGCACGGGCGGCGGGCGTCGCCGGCGGCGCACTCGCGGCCGGCGCGGCGTGTGGAAGAGCGCGATGCGGTGTGGGTCGTCGAGCCATTCGAGCTGATCGACCTCGTCGGGCGACCACGAGCGGGTCGGCAGCGTGCGGCGCCAGGCGTGCGGTGGGCTCAGGCGCTCGGCGCGCTGCCGGAAGGCGGTGGTCGCCTCGGCGTCCAGGACGCGGTCCTCGCGATACCAGCGCATCGGCACGCGCCAGCCGTGCGGGTTGGGCGACAGCGCGTCGGGCGCGCCGAGCAGCGCGGTCAGCAGCGTGTCGGTCCAGCCGCGCTGGCGCTTGAGATCGCTGGCCCTGATGAGTCGGTGCGCGGGAGCGCCGTCCACACCGTCAACGGTAGTCGCCGCTCAGGACTCGCGCCACCCGACGCACGACGGCCGCCCGAAGGCGGCCGTCGGTGACGCGGTGCGGCAGGAGAGGGGCGCGGGAAGGGCTAGGACTTGATGAAGCCCGTGCCCGTCACGATCTTCAGCACGGCCTTCTCGCTGCGGGCCGGGTTGAAGGAGTTGGGGGCGGGGGAGTCGGTGGCGCCGAACTTGTACTTCAACAGCGCCGCGACCCACGCGGCGTGGTTGGCCTCGACCGAGTGGATGGCCAGGGCGGCCTTGAGGATCGGCAGCTCCTTGATGTAGGGGCCGGCGCCGGCGTAGGCCGACACGCCGACGGGCTCGACCGTGGCGGCGGTCTTCAGGAAGGTCGCCTGGTCGGTGACCGCGGCGCCGAAGTCGAAGGTCGGCGACGAGACCGCGGCCTTGCCGAGGGCCTTCTTCAGCGCCGCGACGTGGGCGGCCTCGTGGGCGGCGACCGTCTTGGCGAAGTCCAGCGCGTCGGGGTCGGTGATCGCCCCGCCGTCGACGGCCGCCTTGTAGAACGCCGCCTCGAGGTACTCGAGGGTCAGGGCGTAGTTGGCGATCTTGGCGTCGTTGGCCGCTGACTTCTTCTTGGTGGAGAACATGATGCCGGCCGCCTGTGCGGGCGACAGCATGCCGTTGAAGAGGACGCCGCCGGCGACGAAGCCGGCACCGGCGATGCCGCTGCGACGCAGCATGTCGCGGCGCGTGCCGTTGCTGTCCAGCGCGCCGGCCTCGTCGGCCAGCTCGCGCAGCGCCCCGCTGCGATCGATCTGCTCCAGGCTGATGTGGGATGTCATACCGGCCCCTAGCGCGGGCGGGCGGCGATCAGATCAACCGCCAACGCGCCAACCACGAGTGAGACTGCTCAGGCGACGAGCTCGCGGGCGGCCGTCGCCGGCGCGCCGACCCGCACCGGCGCGGCCATCGGCTCACAGCCGGCCGCGGCCCGGGAGTCGTGCTGGAGCGTCTGGCGCAGACGCCCGAAGGCGACGGTGCCCGCCAGCGCGGGCAGCCCGAGTTGGAACGCGCGATAGGCCAATACGGCGGCGGTCGCCGACGCCAGCGGCGTGCCGTAGAGCGCCAGCGCCGCGACCAGCCCGCCGTCGGTCCCGCCGACGCCGCCGGGCAGCGGCACGAGGCCGCCGAGCTGGCCGATGACGTAGGCCATCAAGAAGTCCCCGGCCGCGGGGGCGTGGCCGAAGGCGTGGAAGGCCGCGATCAGCGCCGCCATGTCGCAGATCAGATAGCCGGCGGCGCCGCCGATGACCGACGGGCGCCCGGAGCGCAGCAGGGCGCCGGCGTCGCGCACGCCCGCGGCGATCGTCGCGCCGCTCTGGGCGAGGCGGAAGCGCACGCGTGCCAGGCGCGTCGCGCCCGTCCCGACCGCATCGTCGCTCGCCGGCTTCTCCGGCAGGATCCGCGGCAGCAGCAACACCGTCGCGATGACGAGCAGCGCCAGCCCGGCCGGGACGGCGGCCAGCGCGAGGTTGCCGGTCCCGGGCAGGAGGCCGGTCGCCAGTCCCAGCCCGGCCAGCACCGCGACCACGAAGTTCGTCGAGCTGGTGATCAAGAAGAACGCCACGCTGCGCCGCGCGATGTGGCCGGCCGACATCCCCGCGCGGTTGAGCGCCCAGGCGCCGAGCGCGAGGCCGCCCGCGCCGCCGGCCGGCAGCAGCACGTTGGCCGCCTGCTCCGACAGCCCGACCTGCGCGCTGAAGCTCCACGGCATCTTGATGCAGAACACCCCGCGGAAGACCACGACGAACGAGACGATCGAGCCGACCTCCAGGGCCAGCGCCAGCGCCACCCAGCCGGGCCGTGCGTCGGAGAAGCGCTCGCGGACGTCGCCCAGCCCCGGCAGGGTGACGAGCAGCAGCCCGCCGACGATCAGGACCAGGGCGATCTGGGCCAGGCGCGAGGCGAGGTGTCGAGGGGAGAGGGCGTCCGGCACGCTTGCTCATACAATAGTTGTTGGCACAACGATGTGTCAACGCGCGCAGGTGTTCGTAGACCGACCCGGCCACTCAATCGGTCCCCGGCCCGGCCGATCCTCCGGGGGAGCACATGCAAGCCGTCTCTGCCACCCGCGTGGTCCGCGGGCTCGAGTCGATCATCGACGCGGTCGCCGGCGTCCTGGCCGAGCAGTCCCTGGATGCCACGCTGCAGTCGATGGCCCGCGCGCTGCGCGGCATCGTGCCCTACACGAGCCTGGCGATCTACGAGGTCGACGCCGACCGCCAGCTCCTGATCCCGGTCTTCGCCGAGGGTCTGTTCGTCGAGGAGACGCTGGCCGACCCGCCCAGGCTCAACGACTCGATCACCGGCAAGGTCGTGCGCTCACGCCAGATCGTGCATCTCGAGCCCGGCCATCCGTGGTTCGGCCGCTACATCATCGCCGACACGCCACAGGACCTCGAGGCGATCGTCTTCTGCCCGCTGATCGTCGCCGACCGCGTGATCGGGACGCTCAACGTGTGGCGCGAGGACTCCGCACCGGAGCTCGCCGGGACGATCCCGACCTTCTCGCCCGAGGAGGCGCAGCTGATCAAGCGCTTCGCCGGCCTCGCGGCGTTGGCCTATGACAACGCCCGGCGCCGCGAGCTGCTCTCCGAGCAGGCCCGGACCGACGAGCTGACCGGCCTCTTCAACCGCCGCCACTTCCACGAGCGGCTGGCCGCCGAGCTGGCCCGCGCCCAGCGCGACGCGACGTCGGTCGGGCCTGGTGCTGCTCGACGTCGACGACTTCAAGCGCGTCAACGACGTGTACGGCCATCCGGTGGGCGATCAGGTGCTGGTCGCCTTCGGCGAGGTCCTCGCCGACCACGTCCGCGCCGGCGACGTCGTCTGCCGCACCGGCGGGGAGGAGTTCGGCGTGATCCTCCCCAACGCCGACGAGCGCGAGGCCGCGCACTGCGCCGAGCGCCTCGTGGGGGCCGTGCGCGACGCCGCCTGGTCGATTGCCGGGCCGATGACCGCGTCGGCCGGCGTCGCCGTCGCCCCGGATGACGCCGGGACCGTCGCGACGCTCTTCAAGGCCGCCGACGAGTGCCTGTTGATGGCCAAGGCCACGGGCAAGGACCGCATGGTCCTGCACGCTCAGACGCGCTGACCGCGAATCCTGGCGCGAGCGGCTTCCGGCTCCATCCCGGTGGTGCGCAGCAGGTCGACGGCCGTCGAGCGCACCTGCCCGACGATCACGCTGACCGACAGGTTGGTGGTCTGCTCGAGCACCGCGCTGGCGTGGCGCGCGGCCGCGACGGCGGGCGTGATGACCGCATCGACGCGTCGCGGATCCTCCAGCCACGGCGCCAGCGCGAGCACCGCCTGGCGCAGCTCGCCCAGCGCGTCAGCGACCGCGGGCGGCACGCGGTCGCCGGTCTCGATCGCCCGCAGCACGCCGCGCGCCAGCACGCGGACGTTGCGCACCGCGAGGTCGATCTGACCGCCGCCCTCGCTGTAGACCGCCATCGGTCCGCGCTGGACCCGCCGCGCCGGCGCCGCCGCCGCGGTCTCGCGCCCGACCGTCAGCGCCTCCAGGAAGCGCTGGGTCGAGGCGTCGATGTCCCGTGCACGATGCAGGGCGGCGATCGCCCGCTCACGGTCGCGGTCGATCAGGGCGGACGCGAGGTCGTCGAGCACCGCGGCCAGCTCGTCGAGGACCGGCGCCGCCTCGCGACGGACCAAGGCCATGGGGTCGATCGGCGCGATCACGAAGTTCAGCAGCAGCGCCACGCCGCAGCCGATCAGCGCGTCGGCCGCGCGCGTGAACGACAGGCCGTTGGTCGGCGGCTGCAGCGTGACGACGAGGATCGCCGACACCGCGGCCTGGGTGACCAGCAGCGGACCGCCGCCGAGGAAGACCGCGATCGCCGTGGCCAGGAAGACGATCCCGATCAGCTGGAACGTGCCCGAGCCGATCTCCAGGACGAGGACGTCGGCCAGCGCGATTCCCAGCGGCACGCCGATCGACAGCTCGATCGCGCGGTTCAGCCGCGACCCGACCGTCAGCCCCAGCGTGATGATCGCCGCCACGGGCGCGAAGAAGGCGCCCTTGGTGCCCACCAGCTTGGTGGCGATGAACCAGGACACGCCGGCGGCGATGGCGCCCAGCAAGAGCGTCGGGGCCAGGCGGCGCAGGCGCGCCACGCGATCGCTCCATGTGGTGCGCGACAGCTCCGTCGCCGCCTCGATGACCTCGCGCCCGCTCACGTCTGCGCTCTACCCAAGCAGAACGGCTCGGAGACCGATTGCGCCGCATCTTTGGAGGACTCCACCGCCGCAGCGTCGAAAGACCGGTCGCCCATGAAGAGGACGTCCGCGACCATCACCGCCCCGCCGCACGAGGCGCGTGGCCACCAGACCCTTTCCGCCTACATCCAGGCGCGATTCGACGAGTTCTCGCGCTCCCAGAAGGATGTCGCGCAGTACATCGTCGATCACCTGGACGAGGTCGCGTTCCAGACGGCGGAGGAGCTCGCGCGCCGCGCGAACACCTCCAGCTCGACGGTCGTGCGCTTCTCGCAGGCGTTGGGCTTCGAGGGCTTCCCCGAGCTCCAGCACTCCGCCCGGGAGGAGTACCGGCGCAAGGTCGCTTCTGGTCAGGCCGGCGGAGCGGCGACGACGTCGCCCGAGCCACTGTTCTCGCTCGACCAGAACGAGTTCGAGACCGCGATCGCCGCCGATTACCAGAACGTCGAGGAGACGGCGCGGCGTGTGTCGCGCTCCGACGTGGAGGCCGCGATCGACGCGATCGTCTCCGCCGATCGCGTCCTGGTCTGCGGGACCGACCAGATGGCCTTCTTCGCGTCCTACTTCCGCCACCTGCTTGATGTTGCTCGACCTGCGGGCCGAGATCGTCGCCTCGCCGTCGCAGGAGGCGCTCAGCCGGCTCGGCCGCATCGACGAGCGCACGCTGGTGATCGGCCTGTCGGCCGGCCGTCCGCACCCGCTCGTCGTGCGCGCGATGAAGCTCGCGCGCCACCGCAAGGCACCGACGCTCGCAGTCGTCGACGCGACGCTGTCCGAGGTGGCCAAGCTCGCCCAGATCAAGCTGTACTACTCGAGCAACTCACCCGCCTACGTGCGCTCGCACACGGCGCTGCTCTCCACGATCCAGGCGCTGGCGTACGGCGTGTACAGCCGCGATGCCGACCAGTACGCCGATCGGATCAAAGCCTTCAGGCTGAAGTAGGTCGGGGCGTTCGCGCCCCTACAATGGGGCGCGATGCGAGACGAAGCAACGTTCCGGGTCAAGGCCGGTCTGGCCGAGATGCTCAAGGGCGGCGTCATCATGGACGTCGTCGACGCCGAGCAGGCCAAGATCGCCGAGGACGCAGGTGCCGCGGCGGTGATGGCGCTGGAGCGCGTCCCGTCAGACATCCGCCGCGACGGTGGCGTGGCGCGCATGAGCGACCCCGCCATGATCAAGGGCATCCAGGAGGCCGTGACGATCCCGGTCATGGCCAAGGCGCGCATCGGCCACTTCGCCGAGGCGCAGGTGCTGCGAGGCCTTGGAGGTCGACTACATCGACGAGTCCGAGGTCCTGACGCCGGCCGACGAGGCCCACCACATCGACAAGTGGGCGTTCCGGATCCCGTTCGTCTGCGGCGCCACCAACCTGGGCGAGGCGCTGCGGCGCATCGGCGAGGGCGCGGCGATGATCCGCTCCAAGGGCGAGGCCGGCACCGGCGACGTCGTCGAGGCCGTGCGCCACATGCGCTCGATCACCGGCGAGATCCGGCGGTTGGGCACGCTGGACGAGACCGAGCTGTTCGTCGCGGCCAAGGAGCTGCAGGCGCCCTACGACATCGTGCGCGGCGTCGCGCAGAACGGCAAGCTGCCGGTGCCGCTGTTCAGCGCCGGTGGCATCGCGACCCCGGCCGACGCCTCGTTGATGATGCAGTTGGGTGCCGAGTCGGTGTTCGTCGGCTCGGGCATCTTCAAGTCCTCCAACCCGGAGGCGATGGCCCGTGCGGTCGTCGAGGCGACGACGCACTACGCCGACGCCGAGCGCGTCGCGGCGGCCTCGACGGGGCTGGGTGCGGCGATGGCCTCGCTGGAGGCTCGCAAGCTGGACGAGTCGCAGGTCCTGGCGAATCGCGGGTGGTAGCGGGTTGGCCCCGCTCGTCGGCGTCCTGGCGCTGCAGGGCGGCTTCGACGCGCACCTGAAGATGCTGCGCGACCTCGGCGCCGACGTGCGCGAGGTTCGCGTGCCCGCCGATCTGGATGGCCTCGATGGGCTGGTCCTGCCCGGCGGCGAGTCGACGACGATGACGCTCGGGATCGCGCGCGAGGGCTTGGCGGGGCCGCTGGGTGACGTCGTGCGCTCCGGCGTTCCGGTCCTGGGTACCTGCGCCGGGCTGATCATGCTCGACCGCGACCACCTCGGGCTGATGGACATCGTCGCGCGCCGCAACGCGTTCGGCCGCCAGATCCGCTCCTTCGAGGCCGACCTCGACTTCCCCGACCTCGACGAGCCGGTCCACGCCGTCTTCATCCGCGCGCCGTGGATCGAGGAGCACGGCGACGGCGTCGAGATCCTCGCTGCGGTCGACGGCCATCCCGTCGCCGCCCGCGAGGCCGCGATCACGGTGGTCGCGTTCCACCCGGAGTTGAGCGGCGAGCGCCGGCTTCACGCGCAGTTCCTCGAGCGGGTCCGCGGCCGCGTGGCATGAGCGGCTGAGACCGGTTCGGGGGCGGTGCGCCCGCCCGCGTCTCTAGGGCGTGGCGGTGACGGTGGTGGTGCCGGCGGCGTCGGCCGTGGTTCCGTCGGCCGCCGCTGCGGTGCCTGCGCCCGTGGCCGCGGTGCCGGTGGGCGCCGCGGTGCCTGCGGCCGCGGTCGTCTCGGTGGCGGCCGGCGCCGGCTTGGCCACCCTGAGGCGGATCGGCAGCGGCGTGGTCACCGGAGCCTGGACGCGCGGGGCAGGCGGCTTGGAGATCGTCGCGGCGCCGTCGTCGCCGTCGAAGAACCCGGCCATCGCGGCGGCCCCCGCGGCGAGCGCGAGGACGAGCAACAGCGGCAGCAGCATGACGAGCGGACGCGGGCCGGCGCCGCGGCGCGTGTGGCCGCCGGTCAGCAAGGGGGCCTCGGCGTCGCCGGACTCCGGCGCGAGGGTCGCGTCGGGCAGCTCGTGATCCCACTCGGTGGTCTCGCCGAAGTCCTCGTCGGCCGCGAGCTCGTCGTCGTCCTCGGTCGTGGCGACCGCGTCCTGCTCGGAGGCAGGCTCCGGCTCGGGCGCCGACTCCGCCTCGGAAGCGGGCTCCTCCTCGGCCGGCGGCGCCGGCACCGCGATCGCGATCGGCACCTCGTCGTCGAGGTCGGGCAGATGCGGGAACGCGCCGTCCAGCGCGGGGCCGGCGGGCGTACCGGCGGCCGGGGCGGGCGCGACCTCGTGGCCGTGCTCGGGCACGGCGCGCAGCGCTTCGAGCAGGACCGACGACGTGTCGGTCCCGAGCGTGTCGACCGGCGGGTCCTGGTAGGACAGCTCGGCGCGTCGGAAGATCTCGGCCAGCGCGTTGCAGCGCTCGCAGCGATCGAGGTGGCGCGTGATGCGCTCCAGATCGGCCGGACCCAGCGCGCCGTTGGCGCGCGCGGCGAGCATCGTCGGCACGTGCACGCACGTCTCGGTGCCACGGCTGCGCAGCTTGCCGTGGGGCGGCGGGCCCGAGGGCTGCCGCGCCATCGAGGCTGCGGCATGGCGCGTGGCGCCACGCAGCAGGGCCTCCGGATCGAGGCTCTTGAGGTCCTGCGCGTCGCGCACGGCGGCGCGGAAGCGGGCGAACGCCTCGGCGGCGGCACGGTCGGCGGCGGGCGGCCCGCAGACCTGCGTGCAGAACGCGACCACCGCCGGTCCACGGCGGTCGACCAGCGCCTGCAACGCGGCGGGGTCGCCGGCGCGCACGCCCTGCGGTGTCACGCCCTTCTCCGACGAGGCCTCCATCGCCGCGGAGCCTAGACGGCCGTCCAGCGGCACGTAGTCCAATCCCTCGGTTACAGCCATCCCTTGTCCTCCGCCACTCGCACCGCTTCGGCCCGTGAGTGGGCCCCTAGCTTCTGCATCGCACTCGACAGGTAGTTGCGCACCGTCCCCGCGGACAGGTGCAGACGTCCCGCGAGGTCCATCACGGGCTCACCGCCACGCGCGGCCCCGAGCACCTCGGTCTCGCGCGGCGTCAGCGGGCTCTCGCCCTCGGCCAGCGCGGCCGCGGCGAGCGCCGGGTCCAGCACGCGGTCGCCGGCCATCACGCGCCGGATCGCGGTCGCCAGCTCGGTGGCCGGCGCGTCCTTGAGGACGAAGCCGCGGGCTCCGCTCTCCATCGCCCGACGCAGGTAGCCCGGGCGGCCGAAGGTGGTGAGGATGACGACGCGCACCTCGGGCGCCGCGTCGGCCAACTGGGCGGCGGCGCTGAGGCCGTCGCCGCCGGGCATCTCGATGTCCAGCAGCGCGACGTCGGGCGCCGCGTCGCGGGCGGCGGGCAGCACCTCGTCGCCGCGCGCGACCTGGGCGACGACCTCGAGGTCGCCCTCCAGCGTCAGCAGCGAGGCGAGCGCGCCGCGCACCATGGCCTGGTCCTCGGCGATCAGCACGCGAATCATGAGACGGCCTCCAGGGGGACCGTGACCGCCAGGCGGAAGCCGCCGCCGACGTTGGGCGCGGCGTCCATGCGGCCGCGCACCCGGGCGACGCGCTCGGCGAGACCGGCCAGGCCGGTGCCGTCACCGTCTGCGGTGTCCTCGCCGCCGCGACCGTCGTCGACCAGTTCCAGCTCGGCATCGCGCGCACCGACCGCCACGCTGATCCGCACGTGGCCGGCGCCGCTGTGGCGCAGGATGTTGGTGGCGCCCTCACGGATCGCCCAGGCCAGCACGGCCTCGGCGTCGGGCGGCAGCTCGCCGACCGGCGCGGGCGCGGCGTCGACCTCGATCCCGGCGGCGACCAGCGTCGAGCGCGCGCCCGCAAGCTCGGCCGACAGCAGCGGGCGCCGGTAGCCGGCGACGGCCTCGCGGACCTCTGAGAGCGCGCGGCGCGAGACGGCCTCGATGTCGCGCACGTGCTCGGCGGCCTGGTCGGGGTGCTCGTCGATCAGCCGCGAGGCCAGCTCGCTCTTGAGCGCGACGACCGACAACGAGTGGCCGAGCAGGTCGTGGAGGTCGCGGGCGAAGCGCAGGCGCTCGTCGGCGACGGCGAGCCGGCCGATCTCGTCGCGCGCGGCGCCCAGCTGCAGGTTGACGACGCGCAGGCGGCGGAAGCCGCCGGTGAGCATGCCGACGCCGAGCGTGACGATGAAGAGCGAGATGATCGCGCCACCGTTGGGATCGCTGATCGCCTCGGTACCCGCCGCGGCGGCGCCGAGGACGAAGAGCGCCGGGATCGCGTAGCGGCGGTCGATGCGCAGGCCGGTCGCGGCGGCCACGAAGCACCAGAGGCCCGACCAGTCGGCCTCGCCGAGCGCGGTGAGGCCGGCGGCGAGCACCGCAAGCAGCAGGATCCGCGAAAGCGCGCCCGCGTCGTCGTCGACCGTGCGGTCCTCGATCTTCCAACCGCCGAGCATCGTGCGCCAATAGACGGCGACGAAGGCCACGAAGCCCGCCAGGGCCAGGACGAGCAGGACGCCGGAGAGCTTGTCGACCGCGTCGATCGCCGGTCCGACGATGAAGATCAGCGAGATCATCATCGCCCACTGGCCACGGCGCGGGACGACGAGAAGTCCCTCGTCCGGTGGGCAGGGCTGGGTGCTCACAACAGAAGGGTGCCGGGTGCGGGAAGCGCCATGGACGGATGGTCCCCCTCCGGACCGCCGTCCGGAAGTGCCGGGTGTCCGCAGTTGGGCATGACATCCGTCACCTATGGCAGGCGGACGGCGCTGCGCACGACGGACCTGATCTGGGCGATGGGCGTCGCCGGGCCGGTGCCGCCGGGGCGGGCGGTCCACAGCGCCACGGGCGCGCCGGCCTGCGGATCGGCGGCGAGGCGGACCTCGTGGGCGGCCTCGGCGGGGCTGACGTCCTCGACCGGGCCGAACGGCGTGTCCGGGCGGGCGGGATTGGCATCGCTGTGCAGCGTGGCGGCGCGGACGATCCCGTCGGAGTTCTGGCCGGCCACCGGCTGGATCCACGCCAGCGTGATCCCGCTGTTGGCGGCGAAGTCGACGTCGGTGCCGCGCAGGCCGCCTTGGGCCGGGGCGGCGAACTCGGGGGCGCCGAAGGTGGAGGCGCCACGGGTACGGAAGAGGACCGGCCGCGGCCCGTCGGCGGTTGTCGCGGTGGTGGCCAGCGCCCAGCCGCTGTCGGCCTGGACGAGCGCGGGCGTGCTGGAGCCGTCGGGCAGGATCGCCTGGGCCGCCGAGAAGCGTCCGCGGCCGACGAGCATCGCGGTGCCCTCCAGCGCGGTCCGCCCGGCGACGCCGTCGCGTCGCAACTGATGGCGGCGCCAGATCAGCCGGACCTGGCCGCGCTGGTCGATCTTGGTGAGCAGGCGCCACTGCGTCCCGCCGTCGGCACGGGCGACGCGCTGCTGGCTGCCCCAACCGTGGCCGGGGCGCCGGACGCGGGCCAGGACGTCGCCCTGGCGGACGAAGGCGATGGTCTGGTCGCCGCGCTCGCCGACCGCGATGGCGACCGTGTCGGCGCGGCCCTTGCCCGAGAGCGTGAACGGCCTGCCGAAGCGGCCGTCGCGACGCTCGATCGCGCGGACGATCCGGCGGGTGGCGCCGGAGCTGGTCTTGGTGACCTCGATCCAGGCGATCAGGACGGTGCCGTCGCTGTTGGCGGCGATCTGGGCCTGGCCGACGACCGGCGCGGTGACGAGCGTGCGGGTGGAGCCGAAGCCACCGGTGAGCGTGCCGAAGGCGACGTTGAGGCGATAGCGGATGGCGCCGGTCGGGCCCGGGCGTCCGGGAATGCCCTGCTGGGCGAGCGCGACCACGCGGGTGCGGCCCTGGGCGGCGAGGCCGACGAGCCCGTCGGGCGCCGGATGCTCGGGCGCGAAGGCCTGGCCGGGCGGGCGGTTGGCCGCCGCCTCGCCGCCGATGGCGTCGTTGCCCACGTTGTCCTGCCACGGCCAGCCCGCGACGAGCGTGCCGTCACCGCCGGTCGCGGTCAGCAGCGGGCCGGCGAAGGTGTGGGGCGCCGAGACGGTCTGCGGCGCCGACCACGTGGCGGCGCCGGCGTCGGGGGCGACGGTGGCGAGCAGCAGGAGGGGGAGGAGGAAGATGCGACGCATGTGCACCCAGAACGTAGGCGAGCGGCCGGAGGTTGCGCGCCAGGGCGCTCGTCATACTCCGCGGCTTGCGGATCGCCCCCGTCCTCATCGACGCGCGTGCGGCGGCCCGGGCGGAGCTCGGTGGCGTCGAGCGCTGGGCGCGCGAGCTGAGCGTGCGGCTGCCCGCGCTGGACCCGGAGCGGTATGCCGTCGCGCGGCCGCCGGGCGCGCTCGCGCATCGCGCCGGGCATGCGTGGGAGCAGTTGGTGCTGCCGGCCTCGCGGGCGGGCCGCGGTGCCCGGGCGATCCTGTGCCCGGCGAACCTCGCGCCATTGGCCGGCCGCCGCAACGTCGTCGTCCTGCACGACGTCGCACCGCTGCGCGAGCCCGCCTGGTACTCGGAGCTCTACGTGCGCTGGCAGCGCGCCGTACTGCCGCGCATCGCGCGCCGCGCCGCGCTCGTGCTGACGCCGTCGGCGTTCTCGCGCGACGAGGTCGTGGAGCTGCTCGGCGTCCCGGTCGACCGTGTCGCGGTCGTGCCGGGCGGCGTCGACGCGCGCTTCGCGCCCTCGGCGGATCCGGGCCCCGCGCGTGCCGCCCACGGCCTCCGCGACCGGCCGTACGTGCTGACCGTCGCCAGCCGCACGGCGCGCAAGAACCTCGGCGTCCTGGACCTCGCCGCGCGCCGGCTGGCGGCGCGCGGGGTGGACGTCGTCGCTGCGGGCGGCGACCGGCCCCAGTTCCGCGGCGAGCAAGACACCGCGGGCGTCCGCGCGCTCGGCCATGTCGACGAGGCGCTGCTGCCTGGCCTGTACGCGGGCGCGGTCGCGTTCGTTCTGCCGTCGTTGTACGAGGGCTTCGGCCTGACCGTGCTGGAGGCGCTGGCCTCCGGCGTCCCGGTCGTCGCCGCCGACCGCGGCGCGCTGCCGGAGGTGTGCGGGCGGGCCGCCCAGCTCGTGGACCCGACCGACGCCGACGCGGTGGCCGACGCCCTGGAGCGCGCGCTCGACGATCCCGCACCCTGGCGCGCCGCGGGGCCGCCACGTGCCGCGCCGCTGACCTGGGACGCGACCGCACGTCGCGTCGACGCGCTCCTCGGCGAGGTCATCGCATGACGATCGCCATCGCCACCCAGACCATCGACCCATCGCTCGGCGAGGCCATCGCATGACCAGCACCACCACCGCGAACGTCATCTCGCTCCAGGTCGGTCGCGCCACCACACTGCCCTGGCGCGGCAAGGACGTGCCATCCGGATTCCTCAAGGCGCCGGTCGACGGCCGCGTCGCGCTCGGCCCGCTCGGCCTCGAGGGCGACGAGCAGGCCGACCTGACAGTTCACGGCGGCCCGGACAAGGCGATCTGCTGCTACGCCTCCGAGCACTTCCCGTTCTGGACCGAGCTCACCGGCCGGCGCTTCGGGCCCGGCGCCTTCGGCGAGAACCTGACCCTCGCGGGCCTCACCGAGCAGGACGTCCACATCGGCGACACCTACACCTTGGGCGACGACGGCGTGGTCGTGCAGGTCAGCCAGCCGCGCGGGCCGTGCTTCAAGGTCGCCGCGCGTTGGGGCGTCCGAACGCTGCCCAAGGAGATGGCCCACCGGCTCATCTCCGGCTTCTACCTGCGGATGATCGAGCCCGGGACCGTCGCCACCGGCGACACCATGAACTTGGTCGAGCGCACCACCGACATCACCGTCGCCGAGGTCATGCGCGTCACCTACCGCGACCGCCACGACCCGCCGGCGCTGGCGCGCGTGATGGCCGTCCCCGAGTTGGCCGAGCAGTGGCACGCCGCGCTGACCAGCCTCGCGAAGCACAACTTGCTGCCGCTCACCGACCCCGTCGGCGACGCCTGACCGGCGCTCAGAGCGCCTTGACGAACAGCACCCGGTCGAAGCCGCCCTGGCTCTCGCGGCCGGCCTCGACGTAGCCCAACCGCGGGTACATGATCAAGTTGTCGGCCATGCGCGCCTGGGTGTGCAGCCGGATCTCGGGCAGGCCGCGCCGACGTGCCTCGTCCTCGGCGAAGGTCAGCAGCGCGCGGCCGTGGCCCCGGCGCTGGCGGTCGGGAGCGACCGCGACGTTGTTGACGACCAGGTGGTCGACCTCCTGCACCAAGACGATGCTCGCCGCCGGCGTTCCGGGCTCGTCGCCGTCGAGGACGTACTGCTGGCCGGCCGCGATCCGCGCCGCGTGGTCGTCGTCCATCGGCGCGGGCCGCCGTCCGACCGCCTCGATGTGGCGGGCGAACGCCGCCTCCACCAGCGCGGCGACGGCCTCGGCCTCGTCCGGACGGGCCGCCCTCACGCCACCGCGAACCGGACGACGCCATCGTCGACGACCTCGACGACCTCGCCACGCTCCAGCAGCAGGTCGACGTGGCCGAGGACCTCCGACAGGGTCAGATAGGCCTGCGTCACCGCGACGTTGCCCCACATCTGCTGGGCGATCTCGAAGGCCGACTTCGGGCCGTCCTGCGCCAGGATCCCCGCGATCTTCACCACGCGCCGCTCGTGGCCGGCGATGCGCTCGTCGATCAATGCGCGATGGTCGGTGACCGGCTCGCCGTGGCCGGAGTGGACGATCTCCAGATCCATCTCCTGCGTGGCGCGCATCGAGGCCAGGTAGGCGACCAGCGCTTGGGGCCGCGGCCCGGACGCGTCGCCCCCGAGCGGCCGGCTGATCAGCGGGTTGGACGAGATGTGCTTGATGAGGTGGTCGCCGCCGAGCAGCTCGCCCGTCGCCTCGTCGTGGAAGATCGTGTCTGACGGCGAGTGCCCGGGCCGGTGGTGCACGCGCCACGCGCGCGCGGCGAACTCCAGCACGTCGCCCTCGTTGACGGTCCGCGTGACCTCGACCGACGAGCCCCAGGCGCGGAACTGCGCGGTGACAGCGCGCAGCGCGATGCCGATGTCGTGCGGGACGCCGTTGCTGCGCATCAGCCCCTCGGCGAACTCGTCGTCGGCGTCCATCTCGCTGCGGTAGCGCGCCAGCCACGGCGCGAGCGCCTCCAGCGCCACGACCTCGGCCCCCGAGCGCTCGGCGATGATGTGGGCCAACCCGATGTGGTCGATGTGCTGGTGAGTGAGGACGATCCGCTCCAGGTCCTCGATCCGGCGTCCGTGCCCGGCCAGCATCGCCTCCAGCTCGGTCAGCGACGTGCCGGAGTTCGGCCCGGTGTCGACCAGCGTCAGCGGGTCGTCGTCGATCAGGTAGCAGTTGACGCGCCCGACCGCGAACGGGGTGGGAACGGGGAGGACGTGGACGCTCGCGGCGTTCACGCGCGGATCCGGCCCAGCACCTCGTCGCGCTTGGCCTCCATGTCGGCCTCGCTGACCAGCGACTCCAGCGTCAGGCGCAGCAGCGGCTCGGTGTTGGACGGGCGCACGTTGAAGTGCCAGTCCTCGAAGTCGATCGAGACGCCGTCGACGTGGGTGACCGTCGCGCCCGGCCGCGAGCCGTAGTGCTCCTCCAACTCGGCCATCTTGGCCGGGCCGTCGCTGACCTCGGAGTTGATCTCGCCCGAGATGAAGTACTTGGCCTTGAACGGCTCCAGCAGCTCGGACATCTTCTTGCCCTCGACCGACAGCTTCTCCAGGACCAGCAGCGCCGGCAGCGTGCCCGAGTCCGCGTTGTAGAAGTCGTGGAAGTAGTAGTGGCCGGAGACCTCGCCGCCGAAGATCGCGCCCTCGTCGCGCATGCGCGTCTTGAAGAACGCGTGGCCGACGCGGTTGATGTGCGGCGTGCCGCCGGCGGCCGTCACGGCGTCGGGCACCGCGCGGGAGGCGCGGGCGTCGTAGAGGATGTCGGCGTGCGACCCGCGCTTGGCGAGCAGGTGCTCGGCGAGGATCGCGGTCAGGAAGTCGCCGTCGACGAAGCGGCCCGTGTCGTCGATGAAGAAGCAGCGGTCGGCGTCGCCGTCCCAGGCGATGCCGAGGTCGGCGCCCTCGGCGATCACCTTGTCGACGATGAACTTGCGGTTCTCCTCCAACAACGGGTTGGGCTCGTGGTCGGGGAAGTTGCCGTCGGGCGTGAAGTAGGTCTCGACGAGGTCGAGGCCGAGCCCGCGCAGGATCGGGCCCGCCATCGGTCCCGCCATGCCGTTGCCGCCGTCGACGACGACCTTCAGCGGCTTGACGTTGGCGGGGTCGATGACCTTGAGCGCGGCAGCCTGGAACTCCGCGTAGATCTCGACCTCCTCGACCGCGCCCGGCGTCGCCGCGCCGCGTCGCCCAGGCCGTCCTCGATCATCCGGCGGATGTCCTGGATGCCCTCGTCGCCGCTCAGCGCGATCGAGCCGCGCTTGACGAGCTTGGCGCCGGTGTAGGCCTTGGGGTTGTGCGAGGCGGTGCACATCAGCCCGCCGTCGAGATCGCGTGAGCCGACCAGGAAGTACAACATCTCGGTGCCGACCTGGCCGGCGTCGATCACCGTCGCGCCCTCGGCGACCATGCCGTCGCGGTAGCGGGCGGCCATCTCGGGGGCGGTCAGGCGCATGTCACGGCCGAGGCCGAGGCGCAGCTCGGTCGTCGGCTTGCCCTCCAGCTGCCCGATCACCCGGGCGAAGGCACGCCCGATCTGCTCGGCGGCGTCGGGCCCCAACTGGTCGCCGTGGATGCCGCGGATGTCGTAGGCCTTGAAGATCTCGGCAGGCACGCTCATTGCGGTCCAATCCTAGGCGTCGGGCCGCCGGAAGCGCACTTCGGGCATCCTTCCCGCCCGCATGGCCCAGACACCACCGGTGGCGATTCTCTGCGGCGGGCGCGGGACCCGGCTGCAGGAGCACACGCGCACGATCCCCAAGCCGCTCGTCGAGATCGGCGGGCTGCCGATCGTCTGGCACGTCGTCCGGCTCTACGCGCACGCGGGCTTCACCGAGTTCGTGCTCTGCACCGGCTACCTCGGCGAGCAGATCGAGCAGTTCGTCGCCGGCACGACGGCTGGCCCGAGGGGATCACGGTGACGTGCGTCGACACCGGCGCCGACACGCCGACCGGCGGCCGGCTGCGGCCGCGGCGTCGCGCCTGGACGCGGGTCCGACGTTCTGCGCGACCTACGCCGACGGCGTCGCCGACGTGGATCTCCGGCGCCTGCTCGCCTTCCACGCCGCGCACGACGGCGCGGCCACGATGACCGTCGTGCGCCCCGAGCTGCAGTTCGGCGTCACCGATCTCGACGGCGACGATCGCGTCACCGGCTTTCACGAGAAGCCGCGCAGCGAACACTGGATCAACGGCGGCTTCTTCGTCTTCGACCGGGCGGTGCTCGACCGCCTCGGGCCCGATCACGTGCTCGAGCGCGAGCCGCTGGAGGGCCTGGCCGCCGACGGCGAGCTGCGCGCCTTCCGCCACGACGGCTTCTGGGACTGCATGGACACCTACAAGGACGCGGTGCTGCTCAACGACCTCTGGGCGTCGGGCGCACCGCCATGGAGGACGTGGAGCTGATGGGCAGCAGCGACGGCAGGTCGACCTTCGTCACCGGCGCCTACGGGATGCTCGGCGCGTGGCTGGTGCGCGCGCTGCTGGAGCGCGGCGAGCGCGTCGTCGTCCTGCGCCGCGACCGCGCGGTGGGCAGCGCGCTGGACGGGATCGAGGGGCGCTGCCACGTCGTGCACGGCGACGTCGCCGACGAGGCGCTGATGGCGCGCGTCGTCGTCGAGTACGAGATCGACACGGTCTTCCACCTGGCCGCGCAGACGATCGTCGGGGCGGCCAACCAGTCGCCGGCCTCGACCTTCACCACCAACATCAGCGGGACGTGGTCGGTCCTGGAGGCGGCCCGCCTCGGCGGCGCGCGGCGCGTCGTGGTGGCGGCCTCCGACAAGGCCTACGGCGAGCACGCGACGCTGCCCTACACCGAGGACATGGCCTTGCAGCCGATGTTCCCCTACGACGTCTCGAAGGCCGCGACCGACCTCATCGCCCGCTCCTACTGGCACACCTTCGGCCTGCCGGTCGCCGCGACGCGCTTCGCCAACATCTACGGCGGCGGCGACCTCAACCCGTCGCGGCTGATCCCGGAGCTGATCGCCGCGGCGCTCGACGGCCGCGCGCCGCGGATCCGCTCCGACGGCACGCCGGAGCGCGACTTCCTCTACGTCGAGGACGCGGTCGCGGCCTACCTGGCGATCGCCGACGCGCTGGATCGTCCAGATGCCGGCGCCCGCGGCGAGGCGTTCAACGCGGGTGGCGGACGACCGGTGAGCGTCCGCGAGGTGGTCGACACGCTGGGGCGTGTCGTCGGTCGTCCGCTGGAAGCGGTCTACGACCCGGCGCGCACCACACCCGGCGAGATCTCACGGCAGTACGTGTCGGTCGAGAAGATCGAGCGCGTCTGCGGCTGGCGGCCGAGCGTCGACCTCGAAGCGGGCCTGGCGCGGACGCTGGAGTGGTACCGGGCGGCGCGAGCGCACGCGACGGGGTGAACGACACCGAACCCGCGACATGCGCGGGTTCGGTGTCGTTCGCAGTTCTACGCCACGCCGCGCGCCCGCGGGCGCGGCTTCCACGCCGCCCGCGACGTGTGCAGCCGCGGCACCATCAGCCGCGCGCGGTCGCTCGGCTCGCGGGCCCAGCGCTCGAATTGCGCGGCGGGCATCGGCCGCGCCAGCCCGAAGCCCTGGGCCACGTCACAGCCCAACTCGGCCAGCCGCTGCCAGACCTGCGGCGTCTCGACGCCCTCGGCCACGACGCGCAGCCCCAAAGCGCGACCGAGACCGACGACCGAGCCGACGATCGCCGCGTCCTGCGGGTCGTCGACCATGCCCGAGCACGAACGAGCGATCCAGCTTCAGCTCGTCGGCCGGCACGTTCTTGAGCTGCTCCAGCGACGACTGGCCGGTCCCGAAGTCGTCGACCGACGATCTCGACGCCGGAGGCCTTGATCCGCTCGAGGATCGCGATCGCCCGCGAGGTGTCGCGCATGACCGCGTCCTCGGTGACCTCGACGCACGAGGTTGTCGGGCGTCAGCGCGTGGCGTTCGAGCGTCTCGGCGATGCGGTCGGGCAGCGTCGCGTCGACCAGGACGATCGCGCGAGACGTTGACCGCCACGCGGATGTCCAGCCCGACCCGGCGCCACTGCGGCGGCCTGGGCGACCGCACGCTCCAGCACCCACAGCGTCAGCTGCGGCATCAGCCCGGTGCGCTCGGCGATCGGCAGCAGCACGCCGGGCGGCACGTCGCCGCGCGTCGGGTGCTTCCAGCGGATCAGCGCCTCGGCGCCCGAGATCCGGCCGGTCGCGATGTCGACCTGGGGCTGGAAGGCCAGCCACAGCTGCTCGTCGTCGTCGAACGCACCGCGCAGGTCGGCGGCCAGCGACAGGCGGTCGAGCGAGTGCTCGTCGTGCTCGGCCGTGTAGCCGGCGACGACCGTGCCCAGGCGCTTGGCGTCGTACATCGCGACGTCGGCGCGGCGCGCGAGCTCGCGCGAGTCGTGGGCGTCCTGCGGGAAGTGGGCGATGCCGACCGAGGCATTGACGGCGATCCCGACGCCCTCGATGTCCAGCGGCGCGTGCAGCGCGATGCCGATCGCGTCGGCGACCTTGCGCGCGTCGTGGCCCTCGGGGACGATCGCGGCGAACTCGTCGCCGCCCAGGCGCGCCAGCGTGCCCGGGCACGACCGCCTCCAGACGGCGCGAGACCGCGATCAGCAGATCGTCGCCGGCGTGGTGGCCGAGCGTGTCGTTGAGCTCCTTGAAGCCGTCGAGGTCGAGCTGCAGCAGCGCGAGCCGGCGCGAGGAGCGCTCGCCCGCCGCGGTCAGCACCTCCAGCTCGCGGAACAGCGCGCGACGGTTGGGCAGGCCGGTCAGGTCGTCGGTCAGCGCCTCGCGGCGGTGCAGCGCCAGCGAGCGCACCTCGCGCAGCGTCCAGACCAGGCGCGCCAGCGCGCAGGCGAACGTCGCGGCCGCCAGCAGGATCGCGGCAGGTCGGCAGCCGTGAGAAGTGGTCGGCGACGAGGATCCCGCAGGCCAGCGTCGCGATGCAGGCCGGGGAGGTCAGCTCCCACCAGCCGCCGACCGGCAGCACGCGTCCCGGCGCCGGACGCGCCCAGGCGCCCGCGGCGATGCACAGCAGCCCGAGGCTCCAGCAGACCATCATCGACGCCGTGGCGCTGCCCTGACCGCCGACGAGGCCGAGCACGCGCAGCGTGTCGGACGCCAGCATGAACAGGAGGCCGACGGCCAGCAGGAGACCCTGCGGGGACGGCCGGCCGATCATCAGCAGCGTCCCGAAGAGAATGCCCAGCAGCGCCAGGTCGGCGGCCGGGTAGATGACGTTGACCACCAGCGTCGTGTCGCTGAGGCCGCCGAGGTTGCCGACGAACAGCGCGCTGACGTAGGTCGCCGAAGCGAGGCCGATGAGCAGGCCGTCGAGCCAGAACGAGCGGTGCGCCCCGCCGAGGTAGTGGCGGGAGATGACGACCAGCGCCGCGTACCACGGCGGGTAGGCCAGCAGCCAGAAGACGTCCTGTGCGCCGGCGTGGTCGACGTGGCTGCCGCTGATCGCAAAGACGATCCCGCCGACGACCGTCGCGAGCAGGCCGCCGGTCAGCAGGATCCACATCACGCGATCGCCGCGCGACCAGAGCAGGCGCGTCGTGGCGAGGCCGGCGGCGACGATCGCGGTCGCCAGCGGCAGGACGACGGTGCCGACGACGGGGGAGGAGAGCCGGACGCCGGTGAGCAGGACGAGGTCGGCGAGCCCGAGCGCGATCGCCGCGCCCGTCAGGAAGTTGAGCAGCCTGGCGCGGCGACCCGAAAGACGCGTGGACAGCAGTGGTGCGCGCGAAGCCGTCATGAGCTCATCCCCTTGCGGACGTCGAGCAGCACGTCCTTCTACCGGTCATCGGCCGCTGAGCATTGTTCTTCAACCGCGACCGTGTTCGAACGGACAGTCTGCGCGAGCGTCGCCTTCGGCCCCAGGGCTCGTTGAACGGGCATGACCCGCTCCCCGAAGTCCTCCCTCCTCGCCGCCGCGCTCGCAGGCCTGACCCTTGCCGCGCCCGCGGCCGCCCACGCCGCCGACGCCTTCGTCGGCGTCACCGACGGCAACCAGCTCGTCCACTTCAGCTCCGACACGATCCCCGGCCTGTCGGCGCCCACGTCCATCGACGGCCTGTCCGGCGGGGAGCGCATCGTCGCGCTCGACGCGGGCCCCTCAGGCGAGCTGATCGCCCTCGGCCGCACCGGCACGCTCTATGCGCTCAACGCCGCTCAGCACAAGGTGACGCGGACCGCCGGCGGGTTCGGCCTGCCGATCGCGCCCGAAAGCTCCGCAACGCTCAGCGTCGCGCCCGACGGCAAGAGCGCCCGCGTGTTCGCCGCGGGTCGCGACCGGACCGTCGACCTGACCACCGGCGCGGTGACCGCCGACGCGCCCGCAGCCGCGAAGGTCGTCGCCGACCTCGGCGCCGACGGCGTCCTGCGCGGCGTCGACCCGGCCTCCAACAGCGTCGTCACGCTCGACGGCACCGGCGAGCATGTCGTGGCATCACTCGACGGCCACCTGACGGGTGAGCGGGCCCAATTCCCGACCGCGGTGACCACCGCGCCCGCCGGCGTGCTGTGGATCACCACCGGCCTCCCGCCGCACCCGAACGGACCACGGCAGTCGCGCCTGATGCGCTTCGATCCCCAGATCGGGCAGGTGCGCCCCGTCGACAGCTTCCTGTTCCAGCAGCTCGACGCGCTGGCCGCCGTCGGCACCGTGCCCGACGACACCAAGGCGCCGACCGTCTCGGTCCACATCCCGCGCCCGAGCCTGAAGAGCGCGCTGAAGCGCCACGGCTACCTCGCCGAGATCACGACCAGCGAGCCCGGCCAGACCGTCATGTCGGCGCGCGTCGGCTCCAGCTACCGCGCCTTCGGGTTCGCGACCGCCATCCACGGTGGCAAGCTCCGCGTCCTGGCCTCGTCCAAGCTCGCCCGGATCCGGGCGACCGCCGGCCACCGCGTGCGCCTGCACATCGCCGTCCACGACTGGGCCGGCAACACCAAGGTCCTGGACCGCTACTTCATGCTGGGCCGCTGAGGATCCGTCCGGGCATGCGCCGTCTAGAATCGAGGGCGTATGTCCGGACATTCCAAGTGGGCCTCGATCAAGCACAAGAAGGCGATCGTCGACTCCAAGCGCGGCAAGCTCTTCACCAAGCTGGCGCGCGCGGTCACCGTCGCGGCCAAGGAGGGCGGCGGCGACATCGACGGCAACCCGTCGCTCGCGTTGGCCGTGCAGAAGGCCCGCGACGCCTCGATGCCCAAGGACAACATCGAGCGGGCGATCGCCAAGGGCACCGGCGCCGGCGCCGACGCCGGCCGCGCTGGAGACGATGCTCTACGAGGGCTACGGCCCCGGCGGCGTCGCGCTGCTGATCGAGGCGGTCACCGACAACCGCAACCGCACCGGCGCCGACGTGCGCCACGCGCTGAGCAAGGCCAACGGCGCGCTCGGCGAGCCCGGCTCGGTGGCCTACAACTTCGACAAGAAGGGCGTCATCGTCGTCGACGGCGACCGCTACACCGAGGACGACCTGCTGGTCGCCATCGACGCCGGCGCCGAGGACATCGCGCGCGAGGACGACGTGCCTGGGAGATCGTCACCGAGCCGTCCGACCTCACCGCGGTGCGCGCCGCGCTGGAAGCCGCCGAGATCGCGATCGAGAACGCCGAGGTCACGCAGCGGCCCAAGGTGCTCGTGCCGGTCGACGAGGAGACCGCCGGCAAGCTGCTGCGGCTCATCGACGCGCTGGAGGATTACGACGACGTCGACGCGGTCCACGCGAACTTCGACGTCGACTCCGAGGTGCTCGAGCGCCTGATGTCCGCGTCCTAGGAAGGACATCATGTTGCCCGCGGTGCTCCGTGAGGAGCGCCAGTTCCGCCTGCTGTTCGCCGGACAGGCGCTGTCGGTCATCGGCGACCGCATCACCGCGGTCGTGCTCCCGTTCGCGGTGCTGTCGATCGGCGGCTCGACGACCGACGTCGGGATCGTCGCGGCGGCCGGGTTCCTGCCGTTCATCGTCCTGGGCCTCATCGGTGGGGTGATCGCCGACCGGATCGAGCGCCGCCGGATCATGATCGCCTCCGACCTCACCCGGCTGGCGACCCAGCTCACCGCCGGCGTGCTGCTGGTCTCCGGCCACGCCGAGGTCTGGCACCTCGCCGCGCTGACCGCGGTCTTCGGCGCGGCCGACTCGTTCTTCGCCCCGGCGATGGGCGGCCTGATGCCGCAGACCATCGACCAGCCCCATCACCTGCAGCCCGCCAACGCGCTGCGCTCGATGGCGATGTCGACCGGCTCGATCGTCGGGCCCGCGATCGCGGGCATCCTCGTGGCCACGGCCGGCGAGGGCACCGCGCTGATCGTCGACGCGGGCACGTTCCTGGTCTCGGTCGCGTGCCTGCTGGTGCTGCGCCCGCGAGTGGCCGAGCGCGCCGAGGCGCCGGAGGCGTTCATCGCCGATCTGGCGCGGTGGCTGGCGCGAGGTGCGCGCCCGCACCTGGGTCTGGTCGTTCCTGTTGGCGATGGTCGTCTATCACGCGATCGTGCTGCCCTCGATCTACGTGCTCGGCCCGGTGCTGTTCGCCGACGAGCTGGACGGGGCGACGTCGTGGGCGGTGGTCTCGGTCGCGTTCGGCCTGGGCTCGATCGTCGCCGACCTGTTGTTGTTGAAATGGCGCCCGCGCTTCGCGCTGCGCGCCGCGGCGATCGGCCTCGGCATCGCCTCCTGCCAGGCGATCATCATCGGCAGCGGCCTGCCGATCGCCGTCATCGCCGCGGTCGAGTTCTTCTCCGCGATCGGCGTCTCGGGCTTCTTCACGCTCTGGGAGACGTCGCTGCAGGAGCACATCCCGGAGGCGTCGATCTCGCGCGTGACCAGTTACGACTACGCCGCGAGCGCGGGGATGATCCCGCTCGGCGTGGTCGTCGCCGGGCCGGTGAGCGAGGCGGTGGGCATCCACGAGACGCTGGCTGCGATGAGCGTGCTCGGGGTCCTCGCCGCGGTCGTCTGCCTCGCGGTGCCGGCGGTCAGGAACCTGCCGCGAGGGACC
The DNA here is from genome assembly GCA_963731005.1 of uncultured Conexibacteraceae bacterium. Lineage (GTDB taxonomy): Bacteria > Actinomycetota > Thermoleophilia > Solirubrobacterales > Solirubrobacteraceae > Baekduia. Next base: position 589,532 of record CAVSTZ010000001.1, read on the forward strand.
GCGCGCGATACAGCGCCACCGGCTCCGGCAGCCCCTTGATCCGGCGCGCGTGCGCCGAGGACCAGCGGAACTCGTCGGCCGACGCGTCGCGCACCTCGCGGGTGGCCAGGACGCTGCCGGCGCGGGCGATCGTGGTGACGCGGCTGGCGAGGTTGACCGCGCGACCGAAGATGTCGCCGCCGCGCGCGACCGTCGGCCCGTAGGCAACGCCGACGCGGACCTGGGGGAAGATCGCGTCGGCCGCCGCCGCGTCGGAGGCGGCGACCAGGTCCAGCGCGGTGCGCACCCGCGCATCGGGCTCGCCGGCGGTCAGCAGGACCGCGTCGCCGATCGTCTTGACCAGGCGCACCGGCGGCGCGACGACCTCGCGGGCGACCGAGAAGAGGCGCTCGGCGACCGAGCCGAGGTCCTCGGGCGCGATCTCCTCGCCCAGCCGCGTGAAGCCGACGAGGTCGGCGAAGGCCACCGCCTGGTCACGGGCGCCGGGCACGCGGCCCATGGCCCGCTCGGTCTGGCCGACCATCTCGCTCTGGACCATGTTGCGCAGGTGCTGGCTGAGCGTCTGGAGGATCATCGGGCCGACCAGCGGCATGACGGCGTGGACGGAGGCTGCGTAGCGCTGGGCCAGCTCCAGCTCGGTCGTCCCCGGCTCCAGGACGGTCTCGAGCATCATGGCGCGCATCGCCTCCGACGCCGTGGCCAGCGAGCGGCCCAGGACGCGGGTGGTCGCGACCATCTGCTCCTCGGTGAGCCCGAGCTCGACGAACCGCACGGACGTCCGGGCGCTGGCGAGGTCGACGTCGGTCAGCTCGACCGCACCGTCCTCGGGCAGCGGGAGACCGTGGGCACGGCGCAGCTTGGCCAGCAGGTCGGGGTCGGCACCGGTGAGGGCCGTGACCTGGCTCAAGGTGTACTTGGGGTCGCCGCCGACCTCGCGCTCGGCGGCCAGGAACACCAACAACCCGCGACGATGCGCCCGACGCAATTGGTCGTCGGAGAAGCCCTCTGAGACCAGCCAGTCCAGCAGCGCCTGGCGCTCGGCCAGGGCTCCGCCCGTCAGCCCATCGAAGAACCCCTCCTGCGCGAAGTCCACGGCGCGCAGCCTACGGGGAATGGCCGCTAGGCTTCGCGCTACGCCCCCATGCGGGGCGTAGGCGTCGGGTTGCCGCGGGGCGGTGGGTCGTGGTGCGGGATGTGGCTGGCTGGTCGGCGCTCCGTGACGATCGCCACCGCGCTCTCGTGGTCTGGGGCGTTGGGTGAGCGTGCTGTTGCGTGGTCGGGGTTCTGTTTGTGTGGGCATCGAACGGGGCGTCGCGCGGATGGCGACATCACGGATCGCCTCTATGACCCAACGCGCTCGCGCTGCCAGTGCGCGTCGCGCGGTCGATGTCGTCTCCCCCTCGCATATGAGGGGCCAGACGACATGGACCATGCGAGCTGAGCGGGCCGAGCAGTCCGGGGCGTTTTCGACGTCTATATGACGTTCAAACCGACCCGCATCGTCGTCGTCGCGAACCCTCAGGCGGGGTGGGCCTGTTGAGCGCGGCTATATCGCGGCAGACAGGCCCACCCTCCCGAGGCCGACGTGGACAACACATCCCCTGGGACGGATGGCACTTAGACGTTGAGAGTCAACGTCAAGGTGCCATCCGTCTTCGAGCACAACGCAAATCGCCAACCCCAACCCCAGCGGACGACCGTCCAACGCCAAGAACAACCAACCCCGCTCACTCCCCTCGGTGAGCACGGACCACGCTGGCACGACGACCATCGTCTGCGCTGAACGCCCCAGCAGCCGCGCCGCCCAGACGCTCGCAACAGACCAGGTCCGCCCCGCAGCCAGCGCTCCACGACGGCAGTCTTGGGCGGTCTGCTACCCGTCCCGCCAAATGCCCCCGAGTTGTTGATGTCGTCGGTCAGCAACAACACTGCAACGAGCTACAACAACTCTGCGTAATCAGCAGATTCCGTCCGCCCGACCCACTAGCCTCTGCGCCTCACAACCAACTCAAAGACCCCCGCGACCGCGCTAACGGCCCGGGGGCATGACCCAAAGGAGCTTGTACCTCCCATGAGTGCCCAGCAGGGTAGCTACGGCTACCGCATCACCGTCTCGCCCTCAGACGCCGACGTGCTCCGCGTCGAGGCCAAGAAGGTCTTGATGTTCAACCACGAGCCCTTCGAGGACTTCCTCGACTACGTCCCCGTCAAGCAGCTCGCGCTCGCCGACATCTACCGCGACGCCACCGCCGTCATCGACGCCCTCGGCTGGGACCCCGACATCAGCCCACCACGCACCACCTTCGACGTCCCGCTCACCCGCAGCCACATCGAGCAGCTCCACATGCGGCGCGCCGACCTCCTCGACACCAACCTCGACCTCCTGACCGACATCGGCGCCGACAACACCCACAACGCCGCGGTGATGAGCGACATCTACGCCAACCGCCACGGCGTCGAAGCCCTCAACCGCGTCTTCGACGCCTACACCAACACGATCAGCAACTAGCCTTGGCCCCAGCGCATCGCCCTTTGGGCGATGCGCCATACGCTTCGGGCGTGCCATCCGACCGTCCAGCCCCGCGCCGCCGCCTGAGCGCGACCGAGCGGCGTGCCCGCCTCCTGGCCGCCGCCCAGGAGGTCTTCGCCCAGCGCGGCTACCACGGCTCCTCGCTCGACGACATCGCCAAGGCCTCGGGCACGTCGAAGGCGTTGATCTATGAGCACTTCGACTCCAAGCGGGCGCTGCACGAGAGGTTGATCACCGAGCACGCCGAGGTGCTGTTCGATCGCTTTCAGGCCAACGCCGAGGCCGGCGCGACGGGGGAGGAGCGATTGCGCAGCGGCGTCGATGCGTTCTTCGGGTGGGTGGAAGAGCGTCACGAGGCGTGGCGGGCGCTCTTTCGCGACGCGGCCGACCCCGAGCTCGCACCGGTCATCGATCGCCTCCAGGCCCAGGCGACGCGGGCGATCGTCGCGCTCGTTCCACCCGGCGCACCCGGCGACGATCAGGCGATCGAGATGTACGCCCAGCTCACCTCAGGCGCCTGTCAGGCGCTGGCCAACTGGTGGGGCGACCATCCCGACGTCCCACGCGCCCAGCTCGTCGACCGCGTGGTCGCCTTCTGCTGGGACGGGATGAAACAGTTGTAGGACTACGCGGCGGTCGCGCGCGGCATGCCGGTCGTCGACCGCGCCGCGTAGTCGACCGGCGTCCGCTCGACGAGGTAGCTGATGAGCGCCTCGACGACGCGCGGGTCGAACTGCGTCCCGGCGCCCGCCGTCAGCTCGGCGACCGCCTCGTCGTGGCTGAGCGCCTCGCGGTAGGGGCGCTCGGACGTCATCGCGTCATAGGCGTCGCAGGCCAGGACGATCCGGCTGCCGAGCGGGATCTCCTCGCCGCGCAGGCCGTCGGGGTAGCCGCTGCCGTCGAAGCGCTCGTGGCCGTGGCGGACCATGCGGGCGACGGGGCCCAGACCGGGGACCGCGCGCAGGATCCGCTCGCCGACGATCGTGTGCTCGCGCATGACGGCCCACTCGTCGTCGTTGAGCGCGCCCGGCTTGGTGAGGATCGAGTCCGGGACGGAGACCTTGCCGATGTCGTGCAGCAGCGCGGCGGCGGCGATGCGCTCGACGTCCTCGCCGTCGAGGCCGATGCGGCGCGCGACCGCGCCGGCCAGCGCGACGACCTGCTCGGCGTGCTCGCCGGTGCCGCGATCGCGCTCGGCCAACGCCAAGGCCAGCGCGCCGATCGCGCCGCGTGAGGGCTCGGTGGCGGGTAGGCGGCCGGGTGCGCCCACGCGCCCGCCGCCGGCGAGGCGCGCGCGCTCCAGGATCGCGGCCGCGTCGGCCATCAGGCCGTCGAGCTGACCGGTGCCGCCGTCGACCGCGATGCCGGCCGAGACGGTGACGGGACCGCTCTGCTCCAGGATCGAGACGAGGCGCTCGGCGACGCCACGCGCGCCCGACAGGTTTGCGCCGGGCATGACCACGGCCAGCTCGTCGGCGCCGGTGCGCCCGACGACGTCACCGCCGCGGACCAGCTCGCGCAGGCGGGCGGCGACGGTCGCCAGGGCCTCGTCGCCGGCGGCCGAGCCCCGGCGCCCGTTGAGCGCGCGGAAGCCGTCGATGTCGACGAGGACGAGGGCGGCCGACTCGCCGCGGCGCTGTGAGCCTCGCAACGCCGCGGCGGCGGCCTCCCGGAAGGCATCCAACGTCAGGACGCCGGCGCGACGGTCCTTGCGCAGGTAGTCGTTGCGCTCGGCTTCCAACGCGGCGACCCGTGCATGCGTGGTGCGCAGCTCGTCGCGGAGGCGGCGGGACTCGGAGAAGGGCCGCTTGGCCCAGTCGAGTCCGTCCTTCTTGAGATCGCGTGGTCCCGACACGCGATTGGCATCGGCGTGTGGTCGGCCGGCCTCGTGCGGCTTGTCGCGAGACTGGACGGATCGCGGATCACGCCGGCGCCGTCCGCTGCCTGCTGGACAGAGGACATCCGGGCCGGGCCGCAGAATGCCTCCTCTGTGAACGTCCTCGGCATCGATCCCGGCCTCGCCAACACCGGCTACGGCGTGGTGGCCCGCCGCGGCATGCGCTTCGTCGCGCTCGACGGTGGCGTGGTGACGACCCGCGCGGGCGTGCCGATGGAGCAGCGGCTGGCCACGATCTACGCCGAGGTCTGCACGCTGATCGAGCGCCACCAGCCCGAGGCGGTCGCGCTCGAGGATCTCTTCTTCGGCCAGAACGCCGGCAGTGCCTTCATGGTCGGCCAGGCGCGCGGGGTGGTGATGCTGGCCGCCGGCCAGCGTGGCGTGCCGTGCGCGTCCTACACGCCCCAGCAGGTCAAGCAGGCGGTCTGCGGCACCGGCCGCGCGGCCAAGGAGCAGGTGGCGCGCATGGTCTGCACGGTGCTCGGCCTGCCCGACGATCCGCTGCCCGACCATGCCACCGACGCGCTCGCCGTCGGCGTCTGCCATGCCAACCACGCGCCGCTGGCCGCCGTGATGGCGGCCGCCCGATGATCGCGCTCGTCGCCGGCGAGGTCTTCGTCCGCCGTCACGACCACGTCGTCATCGAGACCGCCTCGGGCGTCGGCTACCGCCTCGCGGTCTCGGCCGAGACGCTGCGCCAGGTCCCGGCCGCCGGCGAGTCGCTCTCGCTGCTCACCCACCTCGTCGTCCGCGAGGACGCGCTGGCCCTCTTCGGCTTCGCCACCGAGGAGGAGCGCGATCTCTTCCTGCTGCTCATCGGCGTGCAGTCGGTCGGGCCCGAAGATGGCCCAGGCCGTGCTGTCGGGCGGCTCGCCGCGCGAGCTGATCGCCGCGCTGGCCGCCGGCGACGTCAAGCGGCTCACCGCCGTCCCGGGGATCGGCAAGCGCACGGCCGAGCGGATCATCGTCGAGCTGCGCGAGAAGGTCGGGACCGTCGAGGACGTGCCGGCCGGCGACATCACCGTCCGCCGTGGCGACGACCCGCGCAGCCTGGCGCGTGAAGGTCTCGTCGAGCTCGGCTTCACGATCGAGGAGGCCGACCGGCTGCTGGCCTCGACCTCGGGCGAGACCCCGGAAGACCTGCTGCAGCAGGCGCTGCGGGCGGCACGCGCATGACCGGCCTGCGGATCCAGACGCCCGACGAGGCCTTCGAGGAGGACCTCGACCGCTCGCTGCGGCCCCGCACGCTGCAGGACTTCATCGGCCAGGACGGTCTCAAGGATCAGCTGTCGGTCTCGCTGGAGGCCGCGCGGCTGCGCGGCGAGGCGCTGGACCACGTCCTGCTCGCCGGCCCGCCCGGCCTGGGCAAGACGTCGCTGGCGCAGATCCTCGCCGCCGAGCTGGAGGTCCCGTTCGTCCAGACCGCCGGCCCGGCGCTGGAGCGCAAGGCCGACATCGCGTCGTTCCTCGGGGCGCTGGAGCCGCGCTCGATCTTCTTCGTCGACGAGATCCATCGCCTCAGCCGCGCGCTGGAGGAGACCTTCTATCCGGCGATGGAGGATCGCAAGCTGCCGATCACCGTCGGCCAGGGCGCCGGCGCGCGCGTCATGGACGTGCCGCTGCCGCCGTTCACGCTCGTCGGCGCGACGACGCGCGCAGGGCTGCTGACCACACCGCTGCGCGACCGCTTCGGCATCCAGCATCGCCTCGAGCCCTACGCCGGCCCGGAGCTGGCGGCGATCATCCATCGCTCGGCGCACATCCTCGGCTGCGCGATCGACGAGGGTGGCGCCGCCGCGCTGGCCCGCCGCTCGCGCGGGACGCCACGCGTCGCCAACCGGCTGCTCAAGCGCGTGCGCGACTACGCCGACGTCCGCGGCTCCGGCGTCGTCGACGTCCACGCCGCCAACGCCGCACTCGACCTCCTGGAGATCGACGACCTCGGCCTGGACCGCCTCGACCGCGAGATCCTCGACGGCGATCTGCACCAAGTTCGACGGCGGCCCGGTCGGCCTCTCGACGCTGGCGGTCACCGTCGGCGAGGAGCAGGACACGATCGAGGACGTCTACGAGCCCTACCTGCTGCAGTGCGGCTTCCTCAAGCGCACGCCCCGCGGCCGCGTCGCCACCTCACGGGCCTACACGCACCTCGGCCTCGACGTGCCCGAGAGCCGCGAGCCCGGCCTCTTCTAGCCGCAGGGGCGCTGGCCGAGGGCAAGGCTGCGCGCCCCGCCCTTGCGGGTGATGTCCAGGCCCGCCGGGCTGCCGTCGAGGCGCACCGGGTTGCCGTTGACGGTGACGCGGGTCGAGGCGAGGCCGATGTTCATGCGCACGCGCTTGGCCCGGAAGACCTTCTTGCCGGTCAGCGTGCCGCTGAACATCGTCGTGCCGTGGCCGTTGTCGACGCACAGGAAGGTGGGGCGGACGCTGGCGTCGACGCGGACCGTGACGCCCTTGCCGGCCGCTGCGGCGGCGGCCCGGCGCTTCTTGGCCGCTGCCGCGGCCCGCTCGCGCTTGAGCCGCGCGGCGCGCTTGCGCCTGCGCTCGGCCGCGGCGGCCTCCTCGCCCTTCTTGGCGTCGGGCGTGGTCGCCGTGGTCTCGGTCGGCGTCGTCTCGGTCGCGGTCGTGTCGGTGGCCGTCGTGTCGGTCGCGGTGGTCTCCGTGGCCGTCGTCTCGGTGGTCGCGGTCGTCTCGGTCGGCGTCGTCGCCACCGGCGTCGTGGTCGACGCCGGCGCGGTGCCCGTCGCATCGCCCTGTGCCGGGAAGGTCGACGTCTCGGACGGCAGGTTGTCGGCCACGCGATCGTCCTTGTCGCCGGTGTTGAGCAGCGTCGCGCCTGCGGCGGCCGCCGCGAGGATGACCCCGACGGCAAGCAGGCCCGCGATCGCCCGGCCGCGCGATCCGGTGGCGCTTGCGCCCGGCGGAAGCAGCAGCAGCCGCTGGCCCGGCTCGGCGGTCAGCAGGTCGGGCCGGACGCCCATGCCGGCGACGCGCAACGCAGCCGCGACGCGCCGGCGGGCCTCGGGCGTCGGCGCCGGCTCGCCGAACGCGGCGAGCAACTGCTCCAGCGTCGGCGCCCGATCGGCGCCGCGTCCCCGTGCGGCGGCGTTGGCGATCTCGGTCGCGATCGCCGCGTCGCCGAGTGGCACCTCCGGGTCTGAGGGGCGCTGTCCCGAGCTCTCCATTGGCCGTGGGGTCTACCAGAGGACCCGGCCGCGAAGCTCCAAGGCCGCAACCGTGTTGTGTGCAGATGAAGCCTGCAACACCTCGATCACGAAGTCGGGGCATGGTGCGGATACCCTGCTCACCGAAACAATGGCCCATCTCTTCATCTGCCCCAACTGCGGAAATCGCACGACCGAGACCGAGCGCAACGCCGGCTTCCGGCGCCAGGCTCGCGGCTGCACGAAGTGCGGCTTCGGCTTCCTCTTCGAGCTGCTCGACGACTACTACCCAGCGCCGGACGCCGCGTTCTTCGCCTGCGACCAGCACGGCAACGTGATCGCCTGCGGCCGCGGCTCCTTCGAGCTCACCGGCCTCGACGACGAGAAGGTGATCGGCCGCCCGGTGCGCGACGTGCTCGGGCTGCAGTTCGCCGACGACGACGATCCGGTCGGCACCGTCCTGGAGTGGGGGGTGCGCAAGCTCCGTCAGCCGGTGGAGGTCAATGCGGAGGGCGATCTGCCCGCTCAGGCGACCGCGGACCTCTTCCCCGCGTACGATGACGACGGAGGCATGCTGCTCGATCCTGACGCCGGACAAGTAGTCCGTCGCGTCAAACCTGTCCCAGCACAGTACGCTGCCGTCCGCTCCGCATGACCGACCGTCGCAGAAATCTCATCGTCCTCGCCCTCGTCGGGCTCCTGCTGATCCTTTCGTTGGCGGTGATCATCCCTGGATCGCCGCTGTCGAAGAAGACGCGCCAAGGCCTTGATCTCAAGGGCGGGACGTCGCTCGTCTACCAGGCCAAGCCGACGAAATTCAGCAAGGTCACGTCGGATTCCATCCAGCGCACGATGGACATCATGCGCGAGCGCGTCGACAGCCTCGGCGTCGCGGAGCCCGAAATCCAGCGTTCTGGCAGTGACCAGATCGACGTGTCCCTGCCAGATGTCAGCAACGCGGATCAGGCCCAGCAGCAGGTGGGCACGACGGCGGTCCTGGGGTTCTACGACTGGGAGACCTCGGTCCTCGGTCCCGACGGCAAGCCGGACCCCGACCAACACGGGCATCACGGGCGGTTCGAGCGCCGGTCAGCCCGGCGCCGGCACCCAGACCTTCTACGAGGCCGTCACCCGCGCGGCGAAGTTCAAGCCGACCAACGAGCCCGACGACACGACCACGGGCCTCTTCTACGGCGTCGACGACAAGGCCAAGTCGGTGCTCTGCGGGCCGCAGGGCTCAGAGGCCGACGCCCGCGAGGCCTGCCTGAACGCCGGCAAGCAGCCGTCGTCGATCGTCAAGGTCCCGCAGGGCTACCTCATCGTGCAGGCCGAGGCCGACGAGACCGACAAGGCCGCGGTCGCGACGGCCGCCGACGCCTATTACATCCTCAAGGACGATCCGGCCCTGCTCGGCGCGCGACATCAAGGACCCGCAGCAGAACACCGACAACGGCCCCGGCGGCTCGGGCCAGCCCGACGTCACCTTCGACTTCACCAAGGCCGGCGCGCAAGAAGTGGCAGAAGACGACACGCGCGATCGCCCAGCGCGGCATCGTCGGCGATGCTGCCGGGCGTCGACTCCGCGCGACGTCGCCAACCACTTCGCGATCGTCCTCGACAACAAGCTGATCTCGGTCCCGTACATCGATCCGCAGCAGAACCCGGACGGCATCGACGGCTCCAACGGCTCGCAGATCTCGGGCAGCTTCACGATCAAGTCGGCCCAGCGCCTGGCCAACCTGATCAAGACGGGCGCGCTGCCGATCAAGCTGGAGCTGATCTCGCAGTCGCAGGTCTCCGCGACGCTCGGTCAGCAGGCGCTGCACCAGGGCCTGATCGCCGGCCTCGTCGGCTTCGCGGTCGTCGCCCTGTTCCTCTTGGCCTTCTACCGCGTGCTCGGCGTCATCGCCGTCATCGCGCTGGTCGTCTACGCGATCTACTTGTTCGCGCTGATCAAGCTGATCCCGATCACGATGACGCTGCCGGGCATCGCGGGCCTGATCCTCACGATCGGCGTGGCGGCAGACGCGAACATCGTCATCTTCGAACGCGTCAAAGAGGAGATCCGCGGCGGGAGATCCGTCGCCGCGGGCATCGCCCAGGGCTACAAGAAGGGCATCGCGGCGATCATCGACGCGAACGTCGTCACGTTCATGGTGGCCTTCATCCTCTTCATCCTGGCCACGGCCGGGGTCAAGGGCTTCGCCTTCACGTTGGGCATCGGCACGCTGACCTCGCTGTTCACCGCCGTGCTGGCGACCCAGGCGGTCCTCGGCACGATGCAGCGCTCGCCGATCATCACGCACCCGAACGCGCTGGGCGCCGGCGAGCGCAAGCGCCGCTGGACCCAGGACTTCATGGGCGCGTCGAAGTGGTTCTTCTCGGTGTCGGGCGTGATCCTGCTCATCGGCGCGCTGGCCATCGGCGGCAAGGGCCTGAACTTCGGCATCGACTTCGAGTCGGGCACGCGCGCCAAGGTCGCGTTCGCCACCGGCAAGCCGTCAGAGACGCAGATCTCCGACGCGCTCCAGGCGGCCGGCTTCAAGAACCCCGAGATCCAGAAGGTCCAGGGCGACAAGGAGCTCGGCGGCAACGGCCTGCAGATCTCGCTCGGCGAGACGGGGCAGAAGGCGTCCGGCGTCCAGCAGATCCTGGAGAAGAAGTTCGGCAAGGCCAGGGCCTACCAGTCAGGACTCGATCGGCCCGACGTTCGGCAAGACGGTGGCCAACTCCGCGATCATCGCGATCATCGCGTCGCTGATCGTCATCAGCGCCTACATCGCGCTGCGGTTCGAGTGGAAGTTCGCCGTTCCGGTGCTGATCGCGTTGATGCACGACCTGCTGATCACGGCGGGCGTCTACTCGCTCACGGGCCGGGAGGTGACGACGTCGACGGTCGCGGCGCTGCTGACCATCCTGGGCTATTCGCTCTACGACACGATCATCGTGTTCGACCGCATCCGCGAGAACGTGCCGCGCATGCCGCGCGCCGCCTTCACGCAGATCGTCAACCGCTCGATGAGCGAGGTGCTGACGCGGTCCTTGGCGACCTCGTTCTGCACGCTGCTGCCGATCCTCGCGCTGCTGTTCTTCGGCGGCGACACGCTCAAGGACTTCGCCTTCGCGCTGCTGATCGGCGTCATCTCGGGCGCGTACTCGTCGATCTTCATCGCCTCGCCGGTGCTGTCGCACTGGAAGGAGCGCGAGGAGGTCTACCGCCGCCGCCGGATCCGGATCGTCGAGGACACGGGCGCCCCGGTGCCCGCCTACGCGACCGACGCGCACGCCATCACCGTCGAGCCCAAGGGCCCGAAGCGCTCCACGCGTCGGATCACGACGCCCGACGATCCTGAGCGTGGCGTGTCGCAGACCGAGTTCCAGCAGTTGGTCCAAGACATCTCGCACGACACGGCGCCCGGCCCGGTCGCGTCCAAGACGCGCACCAAGCCCAAGCCCGAAGTGCCCGAGGCGGACCCGACGGCCGATGCGCTGCCCGAGGATCTCGTCCTCAAGGACGACAAGCGCGACAAGCCCAAGCGCTCGCGCAACAAGCGTCACGGGAGGCCGCGCTGATGGCCATGTTCGCCTGGCTCATGATGGGCATCGCCCTCTGGCACTTCGCCATCTTCATCCCGGACCGCTTCTGGGGCGGGATCGTCGGGGCGTTCCTCGGCGCGCTCTTCGGCGCGGCGCTCTTCGGGCTGCTGGTCAACGGCTTCACGATCCCCGGGCAGAACGACACGCACGTGCTGCAGGCCATCGAGGCTGCACCGGGCGCAATTCTCGGGATGGTCCTCGTGTACTTCGAGGGCGTACGCCGAGGCATCCCCGCCCTCGACCTCTGACGGATCCTGCGGGCCGCCCGCCCGCGCCCGACGGTCGGCAACGCGCTTCACGTGCTGGTGCACGCTGCCGCTGCGCCGCCGACATCAGCCACGACCGTTCGGACCGCAGGATCCGCCAGTGCGTCAATTCGCGGACGGTGCGGGATGAACCTGTCATGGCGTCCGGCCGCGTTGGCACGCTGCTGAGCGATGCTCACGCCGCGACTCGATGTTCCGCCGTGCGACAGTGCTGCGGCGCTGTCGCTGGCGCGCGACCTGGGCATGTCGTTCCCGGTCGCGCAGGTGCTCGTCCGTCGTGGGATCACCGATCTCGACGCGGCGCGGGCGTGGCTGGCCGCCGCCGATGAGCATCCCGCCTCGGCGTTCCGGGGGATCGACGCGGCGATCGCGGTCCTGCTGAGCCACGCACGCGCCGGCACCCGCATCACCGTGCACGGCGACTACGACGTCGATGGCGTCACCTCGACGGCGATCCTCGTGCGCGCGCTGCGCGCCGTCGGTGCCGACGTCGACTGGTATCTGCCCAGCCGCAGTGAAGACGGCTACGGGCTGTCGGTCGCGACCGTCGAGAAGCTCGCCGCGCGCGGCACCAAGCTGCTGGTCACCACCGACTGCGGGATCACCGCCGTCGAGGAGGTCGCGCTCGCGGTCTCGCTCGGCCTCGACGTCGTGGTCACCGACCATCACAGCCCGCGGGCCGACGGCGCCCTGCCCGACGCGCCGATCGTCCATCCGGCGGTCTGCGAATACCCGTGCCCGGACCTGTGCGCCGGCGGCGTCGCGCACAAGGTCGCCGGCGCGCTGCTGGAGGCCGCCGGCCACGATGCCGCGGTCGCGCTGGCCGATCTCGACCTCGTCGCGCTGGCGACCGTCGCCGACTGCGTGCCGCTACGCGGGGAGAACCGCCGCCTGGTGCGTCAAGGGCTGCAGGCCCTGGGGCGGACCGAGAAGGTCGGGCTGCGGGCGCTCATGCGCGTGGCCAAGGTCGATCCCACGAAGGTCGACGCGCGCGCGCTCGGCTTCGGGCTCGCGCCGCGGATCAACGCCGCCGGGCGCCTGCACCGCGCCGACGCGGCGCTCGAGCTGCTGCTCACCCACGACGAGACGCGCGCCGACGAGATCGCCCAAGAGCTCGACCGGGCCAACGCCGACCGGCGCTTCGTCGAGCAGCGGATCGCGTTCGAGGCCGAGGCCCAGGTCGCCGATCTCGGCGATCAGCCCGCGTACGTCCTGTGGGCCGACGGCTGGCATCCGGGCGTCATCGGGATCGTCGCCTCGCGGATCGCCGAGCGCCACCACCGCCCGACCGTCCTGATCGCGCTGCGCGAGGGCGAGACGCAGGGCACCGCCTCGGGCCGCTCGATCCCGGCCTTCGACCTGCTCGGCGGCCTCGACGCCTGCGCGTCACACCTCCTGCGCCACGGCGGCCACCGCGCCGCGGCCGGCGCCACGGTCGCGCGCGCTGAGCTGGAGGCGTTCCGGGCGGCCTTCGCCGCGCACGCCGCGTCGGTGCTGGAGCCCGCGGACCTCGTGCCGGTCGAGCGCGTCGACGCCGTCGTCTCCGGCGACGAGCTCGGCCAAGGGCTCGCCGAGGAGCTGGGGCGCCTGGCGCCGTTCGGCATCGGCAACCCGGCGGTCTCGCTGCTGGTCCCGGCCGCACGACTGGTCGACCCGCACCCGATGAGCGAGGGCAAGCACGTGCGCTTCACGGTGCAGGCCGGCGGGATCCGCGCGCGCGCCGTCGCGTTCAACCTCGGCGCACTGCCCGACGGTGCCGCCGAAGGTCGGCTGCACGCGACCTTCACGCTGGAGCTCAACGAGTGGCAGGGCGCGGTCGAGCCGCGGCTGCTGCTGCGCAAGCTGCTGCCCGCCGTGGCCGAGGCGCCGACGCTGATCGGCGAGGCGATGCCCGGCACTGCCGCGTGGCACGAGGCGGTGCTGGCGGCGGCGACGAGCGCGGCCGTCGCGGTGCCGGCGCTGGCGGGCGCCGGTGGCGTCGCGGAATGCACGGCGGCGCCACGCGCCCGCCGTCGTCCTCCCGCGACGGCGCGACGATCGACGGCCTGGCGACGCGCTTGGGCGCCCGCGGGCCCGACGGTGAGCGCGGCCGCGGCGTCCGCGATCGCCGCGGTGCCAGCCTGGCCGGGACGATCGGCGCGCTCGTCTTCACCGGCGAGTCCGTGCTCGTCGTCTGCGCCGACGCGCCCGCGCGTGCCCGCCAACTGACGGGCCGCCTCGGCGGCTACGCGATCTGCAGCTGGGATGCGCTGGGGCGCGATCCGTCGCTCGCGGATGGGTACCACCACCTCGTGGCCCTCGACCCGCCCATGCATCCCGACCAAGAGGCGCTCCTGCTGCGCGGCGATCGCGCCCAGATGGCCCATCTGGCCTGGGGTGAGCCTGAGCTACGCTATTGCAGGGATGTCCTGGATCGAGACCTCGCGCTGCGCCCCAGCCTCGTCGGCACCTACCGCGCGCTGCGCGGTGGCACCGGGCTGGACGGCGCGCTCGGAGAGCTTCCGGCGGCGGCCGCCGGGCGTCTGCTCTCCGTCCTGCTCGAGCTCGGCCTCGTCGAGGTCGATGCCGGCGATGGCGATGGCGTCATCGTCCCGCCGGTCCAGCACACCGATCTGGAGCGCTCGCCGGCCTTCCGGGCCGCCGCCGCGCGCCACGCGGAGGGGGCGGCATGGCTGACCAGCGCGAGCGCGACGCCTCAGGCAGCCTGACCGACGCCGCGGCGGCTGCCGCGGCCGCCGAGGCCGACCGCATCCCGGTCGACGTCGTCGCCCATCCCGAGCAGCACAGCGCGGTCGACCGCGCCGACCTCAACGAGTCCGAGCGGCGCCTGCTCTCCGATCTGTTCGCGATCGTCGAGGAGCACGCCGACGAGGCCGCGCTGCCGATCGACCGCACGCGGGTCGAGGAGGCGTTCGTCTTCGCCTGCGAGCACCACGCCGACCAGCGGCGCAAGTCCGGCGAGCACTTCATCGTCCATCCGACGGCCGTCGCGAAGATCTGCGCGGGCATGCGGCTGGACACCGAGACGCTCGTCGCCGCGCTGCTGCACGACACCGTCGAGGACACGTCGGCCTCGCTGGAGGAGGTCAAGGAGCTCTTCGGCGAGGAGGTGATGACGCTCGTCGACGGCGTCACCAAGCTCACCGGCATCACCTTCACCTCGCGCGACGAGGCCCAGGCCGAGAACTACCGCAAGATGATGGTCGCGATGGCCTCCGACATCCGGGTCATCCTGATCAAGCTCGCCGATCGCCTGCACAACATGCGCACGATCGACGCGATGCCCAAGCAGAAGCAGATCGAGAAGGCCAAGGAGACCCTCGAGATCTACGCGCCGATCGCGCACCGCCTGGGCATCCACGCGATCAAGTGGGAGCTGGAGGACCTCGCCTTCGCCGCGCTGCACCCGCGCAAGTACCAGGAGATCAAGGGCCTGGTCAACCAGCAGCGCGAAGAGCGCGAGGACTACGTCAACGCCGCCGGCGACGAGCTCTCGCGCGAGCTGGAGGCGCTGGGCATCGCGGCGCGCATCTCCGGCCGCGCCAAGCACTTCTACTCCATCTACTCCAAGATGACCAAGAAGGGCCGGGAGTTCAACGAGATCTACGACCTGACCGCCATGCGCGTCGTCGTCGACTCGGTCAAGGACTGCTACGGCACCGTCGGCGTCATCCACTCGCTGTGGAAGCCGCTGCCCGGCCGCTTCAAGGACTTCGTGGCGATGCCGAAGTTCAACATGTACCAGTCGCTGCACACGACGGTCATCGGGCCCGAGGGGCTGCCGCTGGAGATCCAGATCCGCACGCGCGACATGCACGACATGGCCGAGTTCGGCGTGGCCGCGCACTGGATGTACAAGCAGGACCCGAGAAATCGGTCCCACCCGCCCGGTGCCGGACCCGAGGGGGAGGACAAGCTCAAGTGGCTGCGATCGATGCTCGACTGGCAGCAGGAGCTCCACGACCCCAAGGAGTTCATGGAGAGCCTGCGCGTCGACCTGTTCGACGAGGAGGTCTTCGTCTTCACGCCCAAGGGCGAGGTCAAGTCGCTCGCGCAGGGGGCGACGCCGCTGGACTTCGCCTACGAGGTCCACACCGAGGTCGGCCACCGCTGCGTCGGCGCGAAGGTCAACGGCAAGATCGTCCCGCTCAACTACGCGCTGGCCAGCGGCGACATCGTCGAGATCCTGACCTCCAAGCGCGACCGCGGCCCCTCGCGCGACTGGCTGGCGCTGGTCAAGACGACGCGCGCCCGCAACAAGATCAAGCAGTTCTTCAAGGCCGAGTCGCGCGAGGACACCGAGCACACCGGTCGCGAGCTGCTGCAGGAGCACCTCAAGAAGCAGGGTCTGCCGCCCCAGAAGATCGTCAGCTCGCCGCTGCTGGCCGAGGTCATCCGCGAGATGGGCTTCCGCCGGGCCGAAGAGTTCTACATGGCCTTGGGCGGCGCGAAGATCTCGCCGAAGGTCGTCGTCAACAAGGTCATGCAGCGCCTCAAGCAGGGCGAGGCCGCCGAGGACGAGACCGATCCCGCCGAGTCGCTGGTCAACACCCGCCGCGCGCGCCGCCAGCCGACGGGCAAGGCCGGCTCCTACGGGATCCGGGTCGACGGGGTGGAGGACGTCCTGGTCCGCCTGGCCAAGTGCTGTCGTCCCGTGCCCGGCGATCCGATCGTCGGCTACGTCTCGCTCGGCCGCGGCATCACGATCCACCGCGACGACTGCCCCAACACCGTCGCGTTGCGCAAGGATCCCGAGCGGTTCGTGCGCGTCCACTGGGAGGGCGACCACCAGAGCTCCTTCCGCGTCGAGCTCCAGGTCGACGCCTGGGACCGCCACCGCCTGCTCGAGGACCTGTCGCGCACCTTCGCCGAGGCGGGCCTCAACATCGTCGAGGCCCGCTGCATCGTTAGCTCGCCCATGGTCCAGAACCGCTTCGTCGTCGAGGTCCCCGACACCCAGGGGCTCAAGCAGGCCGTCCAGCGCCTGCGCAACATCGAAGGCGTCTTCGACGCCTACAGAATCACCCCGGGCGCCAACTAGCGTCCTGGCGTCGGCCGCTCGTCCCGCGGGTAGGGTCGGCGCATGCCCAACGTCCTGCTCTACGGCGACACCGAGCGCAACGCGGCGATGCGCCACGAGATCCCGATCGCGGTCGGGGATTCGTTCGGCTACGCCGAGGTCGACGGCCGTGCGGTGATCTTCACCAGCTCGCTGGAGCAGGAGCGGATCGCCGCCGTGCGGCCGGACGCGGAGCTGATCGAATGGGCCGACGTCGGGTTCTTCGAGCTGTTGGAGAGCGGGATGGCGCGCGATCAGATGCTGTTGGAGATGATCGCGCGGGTGGTGGCGCGGACCGGGCTGCGCGAGGCGATCGTCGATCCCGCCTTCCCGCTCGCCGTCGCCGATCGGCTGCGCGCCGACGGCGTCACGCTCACACCCGACCACGACACCTTCGCGGCTCGGCGCCGGGCCAAGTCGGCCACCGAGCTGGCCGGCATCCGCCGCGCGCAGAAGGCCGCCGAGGCCGGGATGGCGGCCGCGGCCGCGGTGCTGCGCGCCGCGGTGCCCGAGGGCGACAGGATCGTCATCGACGGCGCGCCGGTCACCGCCGAGCAGGTTCGTGCCGCGCTGCGCGCCGCGTGTGCCGAGCACGGCGCGATCGCCCCGCCCGACGTGATCGTCGCGAGCGTCTGGCAGGGCTTCGGCCACGAGGCCGGCTTCGGGCCGCTGCCCGCCAACCTCCCGATCCACATCGACCTCTGGCCGCGCGACGAGCAGACCGGCTGCTGGGCCGACATGGCGCGGACGTTCGTCGTCGGCGAGCCCGACGCCAGGACGCTGGAGCTGGACGCCCTGGTCCGTGAGGCCCACGTCACGGCCCGTGACGCGATCCGGCCCGGCGTCACCGGCCGCGAGCTGCACGCGCTGGCCTGCGACATCTTCGAGGCCGCCGGCCACAAGACACTGCGCACGGGCCCCGGCGAGGATCCCGACGAGGGCTTTCAGTTCTCGCTCGGCCATGGCGTCGGCCTCGAGGTCCACGAGGATCCCGGCATGGGTCAGGCCGGCCGCTCGCCGCTGGTCGCGGGCGACGTCGTCGCCATCGAGCCCGGCCTCTGGGACCGCCACGTCGGCATGCTGGGCACCGAGGATCTCGTCCTGGTCACCGAGGACGGCCATGAGGTCCTCACCGACTACCCCTATGACTTGAAGCCCTAGGCGAGGCGGCTGCGCAGCGCCTCGTCGAGGTACTCCTGCTCCTCGGCGAGCGTGCGGGTGGGGTCGCGCAGGTGGGCGAGCATGACCTCGGCGGCGGTCGGGACCGCGTCGGGCGCCGGCCAGGTGGCCGGATCCCAGAGGTGCGAGCGCACGAACGCCTTCGGGCAGTGCGCGTAGACCTCGTCGGTGCGCACGACGATCGCGGTGCGCGGCGGCTTGCCCACGGCGCCGGCCGCGTCGAGGATCTCGGGCGCCGCCGAGACGCAGGCGCGACCGTTGATCCGCAGGGTCTGGTTGCGACCGGGGATCAAAAAGAGCAGGCCGACGTGACCGGTCGCGATGACGTTGGTCAGCGTGTCGAGGCGGCGGTTGCCCGTCGCGTCCGGGATCGCCAGATGCTGCTCGTCGAGGATCGCGACGAAGCCGGGCGGTCCGCCGCGCGGCGTGGCGTCGGCGTGACCCTCGGCGTCCTGGCTCGCCACGACCACCAGCGGCGAGGCCGCGATCAGGCGCTGAGCGGCGTCGTCGAGCATCCCGATGTCCTTCGCCCACGCGCGCTCGGCGGCCGGCTCGTAGAGCTCGGCCAGCTGGTCGGCGGAGCTCAGCGCCGTGGCGAACGGGTCCATGGTCCTCAGGAAACCACGTGCAGCGGGGCTTCGTCCACCGTGTAGGTGGCCTCGGTCACGTCGCCGATGTGGTCGCCGTCGACGTGCAGCGGCACCGGCCGGCCGTCGACGGAACGCACGACGACCTCCTCGATGCCGGCGAAGCCGTCGACCTGGCGGTGGCGATCGAGCTCGGCGCGCGCGGAGAAGAGGCGATAGAGGATCCCCGGCATGACCGTCGGCCGCGTGCTGCGCAGCACGATGCCCGCCAGCGTCGGGTCGGCCAGCGTCGCACCCTGGGCGGCGTGGATCGGGATCTTGCGAAAGTAGGTGTAGGGGTCGCCCTTCTGGACGAGCACGGTCACCCCGGGTAGCGGCGCGCCGCCGTCGGTGACGGTCTCCAACTGCGGCGGGCGGGCGACGTACTTGCCCAGGAACTCGCCGAAGCCGCAGTAGGCGAAGTAGTAGGGGCCGAAGCGCGCCTTGAGGTGGGGGTGGGCGTCGACGCGCGCGACCACCGCAGCGTCGAGGCCGAGGCCGCTGGAGAAGAGGAAGCGCCGGTCGTTGACGCAGGCCATGCGCACCTCGCGCGGCTGCCAGTCGTCGGCGATCCGCAGCAGGTGCTCGGTGGCGTCCACGATGTCGTTCGGGATGCCGAGCATGCGGGCGTAGACGTTGGTCGAGCCGCCGGGCAGGCAGGTCAGCGGCGTGGTCGATCCGCGCAGGCCGTTGGCGGCCTCGTTGACCGTGCCGTCGCCACCGAAGGCGACGACGACGTCATAGCCCTCGCCGGCCGCCTCGCGCGTCAGCTCGGTGGCGTGATCGCGGGCCTTGGTGTCGACCGCATCGACGTCGTAGCGGCCCTGCAGGGCGTAGACGACGAGGTTGCGCAGACGGTCGGAGACCGTTGTGGCATAAGGGTTGACGATGACCAGCATGCGCTTGCGCTCGGTGGCGGCGTTCAGCGCGAACTGGTCGCCGAGCGCTTCGAGCGACGACAGGGAGGCGGCGGGCACGCTGCTGTCTACACCGCAACGGCCTGCGGGTCACACGAGTCGGCGGTGCGGTCACCCGCACCTTGCAGATGCAGGCGACCACGACTGTTCTGACGCCTGGTCGCCGAGAGACTGCCTGCAGTGACCTCCCCGCGGATCTCCCACCGAGAGCTCGTTGCACTCCTCCTCGTGACGGGTTCCATCCTCGTGGCCGCGGGGCACGCTGACGCCGCCGTTCAGACGACACAGCCGCAGACCAGCGGCGAGGCAGGCATCAGCATCCAGTCCGTGCCCTAGGGCCGGTCGCGCTCGCTCCTCCGGCTCGCCGGGGAGGGCGAGCGCGACCGGCGCGCGCGGCCCTACGGCGCCGCACTCCATCCGCTGATCCGCTCCACGTCGAGCGCCACCACCGGACCCTCCGGACGCCGCTCGCGGTACTGGGCGTAGCGCTCGACCAGCAGCTCCAGGGCATGATCCGCCTGGGGTCCGTCGTCGAGGACGTGCGCGCGGCCGTCGGCCCGGACCCACCACAGCACGCTCCAGTCCGCGTCGTCGTAGTGGTCGGCCAGCAGCGCGGCAAGCGGCTCGGCGGCGATGTGCTCCAGCCGGGCGAGCCGGCGCGTCGCCTTCGGCTTGTGGTCGACGGCGTGGTAGATGACACCGCCGATCGCCGCGAAGCAGACCGGGACCAGCGACGGCCGACCGTCCGGCGCGACCGTCGCCAAGCGCGCGACACGGGCCGACCCGAGCAGCTCCCAGCAGCGGGCCTCGTCGATGCCGGCCATCACCGCATCCGCGCGCGCTGCCGGGCGTCGATCAGCGGCGGTCGCTGCGGACCGCGCGCCGCAGATCGACCGACGTCGGCTTCCCGGTCGGCGAGAGGCAGCGTCCGTCGGCGGCCGAGCCGTACTGGCAGAAGTGCACCACGTGCTCGCAGCCGTGGAGGGTGTAGGCGCCGTTGGTCCGCACCTGCGCGATGTCCTTGCCCGGGCCGCAGTCGATGCTGCCATGGCCGTAGTAGGCCTTGATGTGGTCGTTGCCGGCGCCGGCACGGACGACGTTGGTGCCGTGGCTGGGGTAGATCCAGTCGGCTCCCGCGCCGCCGCTCATGACGTCGCTCTGGCGCGGCGTGTTGCCCGTGGGCCACTTGTCGCCCCACAGGACGTCGCGCCCCGGGCCGCCGATGAGATGGTCGTCGCCGTGGCCTCCGAGCAGCTCGTCGTTGAGCTCACCGCCGGTGAGCGTGCGCCCGCCGTTGTCGGCCTGCATCAGCACACCTGTGATGGCCGGCCATCCGGCGTGGCTCACATTGCCCGTCCCGGACCCACCGGCCGTCTGGCGCCCTCCACCCGCGCTGCAGGAGACGCCGTCCGGCGCGTTCGCGCACTCCGCGGGCCGATCGCCGGCCTGGGCCGGGATCGCGATCGCCAGGCCCAACAGCATCGCCACGATGCCGAGATGGGCGAGCGGGGCACGGTGACCGCTCAGCTTCGACCTGATCGCCATCGGGTTTCTCCTTCGTTCGCACCACAAGTCTGAACCGTGCGCGGATCACTCAGCAATGCTGAGGTTGCGCGGCCCGCAGCCTACAGGGATGCACAATGTTGTGGAGGAAATCCCCCTGGCGCGACGCTCAGAGCCAGCCGCGCTTGCGGAACCACAGGACCATGCCGGTCAACACCGACAGCATGACCCCGATGGTGATCCAGAACGCATGGATCGAGCCCTCGCCCGGCACGCCGACGTTCATGCCGAGCACCGACGCGATCAGCGTCAGCGGGAGCATGATCACGCTGAACGCCGTCAGCACGCGGATCGAGTCGTTCAGGCGATGGGAGAGCACCGCCTCGTTGGTGTTCTCCAGCCCCTCGATGACCTCTTTGAAGTTCTCCAGCATGTCCCACACCCGCTCCGACGCGTCGTTGATGTCGTCGAAGTAGATGTCGAGCTCGCCTGTGACGTAGCGCTTGGTGCGCTCCAGGTCCTTCAGCGCGACCCGCTGCGGCCGGACGATCTTGCGGAAGTTGATGATCTCCTGCTTGGCGTTGGAGAGGTCGCGCACGATCTCGCGGTTGGCCTCCTCCTCGAAGATCGCCTGCTCCAGGCGCTCCAGCTTGAGCCCCATCTTGCGCAGCATCGGGAACGAGGCATCGACGCAGGCGTCGACCACCTTGTACAACAAGTAGCCGGCGCCCTTGGAGAACATGTCCTCGCGGATGTCCTCGTTGGTACGACAGCGGTCGAAGAGGTACTGCAGCGGCTGCAGCCCCTCGTTGGGCAAGCGTGATGAGGAAGTCGGGGCCGACGAAGATGTCGACCTCGGCGCCGTTGAGCCGGTTGACGCGCTTGTCGAAGACCGGGAAGTGCAGGACGACGAAGAGGTAGCCCTCGTACTCGTCGACCTTCGGGCGCTGGTTGCGCGAGAAGACGTCCTCGTAGTCCAGCGGGTGGAAGTCGAAGTGCTCCTCGAGCCACGCGCGGTCGATCTGACGGGGGCGCTCGATGTTGATCCAGCGCAGGCCCTCGGCCTCGACGACCTCGACGTTCGGGGTATCAGGCTCGGCGACGTGCGCGATGCCGTCCGTGCGGGAGCGGGCAGCGCGACGCAGAGGCGGGCGGGGAAGCCTCGGCATTGCGACTGAAGGGCTCGTCGACGGACGGGATCATGACGCCATGGAGTCTACCGTTCGGCCATGCGCATCACGCCGCCGACACGTCGTTTTGCAGCCTCAAGGTCGCTTGCTATCGTTCCGACGACATAGCTGTACACGTCCAGAGGGGTGGAGGGACTGGCCCGATGAAACCCCGGCAACCCCCGCTTAGGCGGGAAGGTGCCAATTCCTGGAGACGTGTGGCGTAGGAAGCCACTTCTTCGTCACACACCGAATACATCGGCGACGAACAAGGAGTTTCCACGATGGCTGTCACCAACCTCTCATGCCGTGAGTGCGGCACCGAGTACGAGCTCACGGCGCAGTACGTCTGCACCAAGTGCTTCGGCCCGCTGGAGGTCAAGTACGACCACAGCGCGCTGGAGGGTGACGTCGCCTCGCTGCGTCGCCGGATCACCTCCGGCCCGCAGAACATCTGGCGCTACGTCGACTTCCTGCCGCTCGTCGACGGCCAGCCCGGCCCGAGCGCGAAGATCCTCTCGCGCGTCGGCCTGCCCGCCGGCTGCACGCCGCTGGTGCGCGCCGACCGGCTCGCCGAGCGCCTGGGCCTCAAGGAGGTCTGGGTCAAGAACGACGCGCACAACCCCACGCACTCCTTCAAGGACCGCGTCGTCTCGGTGGCCGCCGCCCGCGCTCGCGAGCTGGGCTTCGACACGCTGGCCTGCGCCTCGACGGGCAACCTCGCCAACGCCGTGGCCGCCGCGGCCGCCGCGCTGGGAATGCCCTCCTACGTCTTCATCCCGGCCGACCTCGAAGAGCAGAAGATCCTCGCCACCGGCGTCTACGGCACCAACCTGGTGAAGATCAACGGCAACTACGACGACGTCAACCGCCTCTGCACCGAGATCAGCGGCGAGCAGGAGAGCTGGGCGTTCGTCAACGTCAACATGCGCCCGTACTACGCCGAGGGCTCCAAGACCTTGGCCTACGAGATCGCCGAGCAGCTCGGCTTCTCGCACGCCGGATCGCGTCGTCGCGCCGATCGCCTCGGGCTCGCTGTTCACCAAGCTCGCCAAGGGCTTTGACGAGTGGCGTGAGCTGGGCCTCATCGAGGGCGACACGCCCACGATGAACGGCGCCCAGGCCACCGGCTGCTCGCCGGTCGCCACGGCGTTCGCCGCGGGCACCGACGTCTGCCGCCCGGTCAAGCCGGACACGATCGCCAAGTCCTTGGCCATCGGCAACCCGGCCGACGGTCCGTACGCAATCGAGCTGGCCAACCGCACCAGCGGCAGCGTCGACAGCGTGACCGACGAGGAGATCAAGGCGGGCATCCGCCTGCTGGCCGAGACGACGGGCATCTTCACCGAGACCGCCGGCGGCGTCACCACCGCGACGCTGGCCAAGCTCGCCGACCGCGGCGACATCGACCCGGAGGAGCGCGTCGTGCTCGTCATCACCGGCGACGGGCTCAAGACGCTCGACGCAGTACGCGACACGTTCGAGGCGCACACGATCGATCCGAAGTTCTCGGAGTTCGAGAACGTCGTGCTGGCCGGAGCGCCCGCCTGATGGGCGTCACGGTCAAGCTGCCGACGCAGTTGCGCGCCGCCGCCGGCGGTGCCTCCAAGGTCCCGCTCGAAGGCGAGACCGTCGGCGCCGTCCTCGAGGCGCTCTACGTCGAGCACCCCGAGCTGCGCGACTCGCTCTCCGACGGCGACGGTGGCCTGCGCCGCTTCGTCAACGTCTACGTCGACGGCGAGGACGTGCGCTTCGGCGACGGCCTGGCCACGCCGGTCAAGGACGGCGGCGAGGTTCAGATCCTTCCTGCGGTGGCCGGCGGCTAGGAGCGGGTCAACCAGGCGGCGACTTCCTCGGGGCGCGCGAGCGCCGCGAGGTGGCCGCTGTCGACGGTGTCGACGTGGTCCAGGCCGAGGCGCTCGCGCGCCAGGCGCTGGACGAGGTCGAGCGGGAAGAGGCGGTCGCGGGTGCCGGCCAGCACCGTGGTCGGCACGTCCGGCCACGTGTCGAGGGGCCAGGGCTCCTCGAAGAGACGGTCCTCCTGGGCGGGCGCGGGTCGTGCCAGCAGCTCGGCCTTGACCTCCGGTGAGAGGTCGTGCAGGAAGGTCGTCTCCAGGTCGAACGGCGCGTCGGGGTCGCGGCCTTCGCGCTCGGCGGCGGCCCGTGCCGAGGCCGCCTGGCCGGCCGCTTGCCACCACGTGTTGCCCGTGTCACCCGGCGCCGGGATCATCGGGCACAGCAGTGCGATGCGGGCCACGTCCACCCGTGAGCACAGCAGCGGCGCCGTGAAGGCGCCCATCGACTGGGCGACGATCACGACGCCGGTGCGGTCGCCGATCGCCGCGGCGATCGCGTCGGCATAGGCCTCCCAGCCGGCGTCGGGATCGCCGACCGGCAGCTCCGGCGCGAGTGCCTCGTGGCCGCGCTCGGTCAACAGCGGCACGAGTCGGCTCCAGACCACTGGTCCGAGCCGGCGCCGGGGATCAGCGCGAAGGTCGTCATGGTCGCTCAGACGTCGCGGACGCGGCCAACTCATCGGTCGCCGATGAGTTCGGGCCTCCGCGGGCGTCTCTACAGAGCGATGCGCGACGCGCGTGACAGAGCGACGACCCTCGTGGTCGTCGACGAGCAAGGTGGCGAGACCCTCGTCGCCCATCTCGACGCGAGCTGTCCCGACATGGTGCTCATCGATCTGCTCGCCCGCATGCACCTCGCCACGCGCCGCGGCGGCATGGGTCTGCGGATCCGCGACGCCTCACCCGGGCTGATCGAGCTGATCGAGCTGTGCGGCCTAACCTGCGTGCTCGCGCTCGAGGCGCGCCGGCAGCCCGAACTCGGCGAACAGCTCGGGGTAGATGAAGTGGTGAAGCCCGCTGATCCGCCCGTCTGAGGTCTCGACGCACCACGATCGCCCACGGCGCGAGTCGCCGTCGCCGTCGGGTTGTAGATCGCGATCGCCGGGCCGCCGTTGGCCGAGGTCGCCAGCACCCGCGAGCCCTCGCACTTGGCGCCCGGTGCCCGTCATGAAGGCGACGATCTCGTCGGTGCCCTTGACCCACAGCGGGAACGGCGGCATCGAGAACTCGGCGTCCTCGCGCAGCAGCGCGACGAGCGCGGTCATGTCGTAGCGCTCGAACGCGTCGACGTAGCGGGCCAGCAGCTCCTGCTGCTCGTCGTCGACCGCTGGCCGGGCCGTCGGTGGCGTCGAGGTCGAGCTCTGCCGAGCGTCGCGCGGGCGCGCTGCAGCGCGCTGTTGACCGAGGCGACCGAGGTCTCGAGCAGCTCGGCGACCTCGGTGGCCTGCCAGCGCAGCACCTCGCGCAGGATCAGCACCGCACGCTGGCGCGCCGGCAGGTGCTGGAGCGCGGCGACGAACGCGAGCCGCAGCGTCTCGCGCCCCGCGGCGATCTCGGCCGGATCGCCCTCGGTCGGCACGATGCGCGCGTCGGCGATCGGCTGGACCCACGCGCTCTCGGTCAGCGGCGCCCCGAGCGCGGCGTCGGCGGCCGACGCCGGCCCGAGGTCCATCGGCTGCGCGCGTCGCTGCGGGCCCTGCAGCATGTCGAGGCAGACGTTGCTGGCGATCCGGTACAGCCACGACTTCAGCGCGCCGCGCGCCTCCAGCCGATCGGCGGCCTTCCACGCCCGCACCATCGTCTCCTGCACCGCGTCCTCGGCCTCCGAGCCGGAGCCGAGCATCCGGTAGCAGTAGCCGGTCAGCGCACGCCGGTGCTCCTCCAACTCTTGCTCGATCTGGACACCTGCGTCAGAACCGGTCAGCACAGAGGACAGCTTAAGCACGTTCGGGCGCGGCGTCGACCGGACAGCAGGTTCGGAGAACGCGACGGCGCCGACCGCCCGTTCGCCCGCCGATCAGGGAGATGCCGTCGACCCCGCGCCGACGCGCAGCGCCAGCGACAGCTCGAAGCGCTCGTCGGGATCGTCGAGCGCGTCGCCGAAGAGCCCGCGCAACGCCTTGAGGCGGTAGCGAACGGTCTGCACATGCAGGCCGAGACGGTCGGCCATCGCCTGCGGGCGGCCGGGATCGGCGAGCCAGGCCGCGAGCGTGGCAGTCAGGCGCTCGCGGGCGGCGGGTTCGAGCGTCGCCAGCGGCGCGAGGCGGCGGCCGGCGACCTCGTGGGCCAGCTCCGGCGCGGCACCGAGCAGCAGCGCGATCTCATGGTCGTCGCAGCGGACGACCTCCCGCCCGTCACGACCGCCGAGCGCGCCGGCGGTGACGTGATCCAGGAGCGCGACGGCCCGAGTCGCGCTGCGTGCGGCGGCGGCGGCCGGGACGGTCGGGCCGATCGCCATCGGCGCCTCGAGCATCAGCGCGGTCGCCGCCCGCGCCAGCCAGCGCTCGGCCTCCTCACCGTCGGCGACCACGAGCGCGAGGCGCCCGTCGCCGACCGTTGCGGTCAGCACGCGGTCGGGCGGCGGTCCGCTCGACATCGCCAGCGGGTCGGCGGGCAGCGCGGCGACCGCGACGCGCACCCGCGCCGGAAGGGCCCAGCCGGCCGCAGTGGCCGCGGCGTCGAGGACGTCGGCGGCGACCGGCGGGTCGCTGAGCAGCAGCGAGACGAGACGCTCGCGCAGCGCCCGGCCGCGCCGGCGCGCCTCGGCCTCCTGGGCGGCGAAGCCGCCGGCCGCGGCGACCGACAGCTCGTCGACCAGCTCCAGCACCGTGCTGCCGAACGCGAAGATCTCGGCGGCCGGCAGCGACGTCTCCTGCGGCAGCAGGGCGGTCGAGCGCTCCCACATCGCCAGCCCGCCGAGCCGGTAGAACGACAACAGCTCGGTCAGCGTCCGGCCTGCGGCCTGCTGCGCGCGGCCGTGGGCGACGAAGAGCGCGTCGTCGGCGACGTGGCGCTCGCCGGCCAGCCGCGCGAGGAAGCAGTCGACGGCCCCGCGCGCACCCAGGCGCAGATTGCGCAGCGTCGCGGCGTCCGGTGCTCCGTCGGGTCCGGCGCCCGCGGCAAAGCGCTCCAACACGGCATCGGCGAGCGCATCGACGTGCGCGCCGAGGAGGTCGCGCAGGTCCACGGTGCCGACGCGCAGCGGCTCGCGGGGGTGATGCGCAGTGGCCATTGGAGGAAAGCTACAACGCCCGGACTTCTGTCACGACGCATTGCGCAAAAGTCGGACCAATGCATTTTCGGAGGAAATGCCCGGGCCGCGGAGTAGTCTGCGCAACGCATGGTTCGCGTCCTGCACTGTGATGACTCGTCGGCCTTCCGCGCGCTGATCCGCGCCGAGCTGGAGGACGACGATGACATCGAGATCGTCGGCGAGGCTCCGGACGTGGACGGAGCCATCCGCGTCGCCGGTGAGACCCGGCCAGACATCGTCCTGCTCGATCTCCTCGACGTCGAGCGCGATGCGGTCGGCGAGCTGCAGCGCGTCGTGCCCGACATCCGCGTGGTCGTCCTCAGCGGTCATCCGCGCGCCTACGGCGAGGGCCGCCGCGGCGGTGCGGTCGCCTACGTCGAGAAGGACGCGCCGATCTCCGAGCTTCGCGAGACGGTGCTGCGCATCGCCGGCGGGTAGCCCGGTCGGCGATGGCCCAGCGCCTGGAC
The DNA here is from genome assembly GCA_963731005.1 of uncultured Conexibacteraceae bacterium. Lineage (GTDB taxonomy): Bacteria > Actinomycetota > Thermoleophilia > Solirubrobacterales > Solirubrobacteraceae > Baekduia. The sequence continues at coordinate 617,015 of CAVSTZ010000001.1, forward strand.
GACTACGCCGCCAAGCGCGACTTCTCCGCGACGCCCGAGCCCGCGGGCGGCGAGGGTGGCGCTGCGACCGACGGCCTGCCGCGCTTCGTGATCCAGGAGCACAGCGCCACGCGCCTGCACTGGGACCTGCGACTGGAGCACGACGGCGCCTTGGCTTCTTGGGCGCTGCCCAACGGCTTGCCGTGGGCGCCCAAGGACAACCGCGTCGCCGCCCACACCGAGGACCATCCGCTGGAGTACCTCGACTTCCACGGTGAGATCCCGAAGGGCTCCTACGGCGCCGGGACGATGACGATCTGGGACCGCGGCACCTACGAGGTGCTCAAGTGGGAGGCGGGCAAGAAGGTCGAGGTCGAGTTGCATGGCGAGCGCGTGACCGGCCGTTACGCGCTCTTTCCGATGGGGTCGGACGCCAAGGACTGGATGATCCACCGCATGGGCGAGCCGGCCGCCGACGGCTGGGTTCTCGGTCAGGAGGCGATGCCCGACCAGCTCGTGCCGATGCTGGCCAAGGCCGGGCCGATCCCGGCCGCGCGCGAGGACGCGGAGTGGGCCTATGAGATCAAGTGGGACGGCGTGCGCGCGGTCGTCTTCAGCGAGCCCGGCCGCATGCGCTTCGTGACGCGCAACGGCAACGACGTCACCGCGCGTTATCCGGAGCTCGGCCGGATGAACCGGGCGTTGAGCATGCACCGCGTGATCCTCGACGGCGAGGTGGTGGCCTTCGACGCCGACGGCAAGCCCTCGTTCGCCGCGCTGCAGGGTCGGATGCACCTGACGCGCGACGCGCACGTGCGGCGGCTGGCCAAGGAGGCGCCGGTCAACTACATGGCCTTTGACTTGTTGTGGCTCGACGGGTGCTCGCTGATGGAGCGGTCCTACGAGGAGCGTCGCGCCGCGTTGCGCGCGCTGCTGGCCGACGGCGAGCGCTGGCAGGTCCCCGATCATGTCGTCAGCGGCGGCGCGCAGGTGCTGGCCGCGACGCGCGAGCAGGGGTTGGAGGGCATCGTCGCCAAGCGGCTGGACTCGCCGTATGAGCCCGGCCGGCGCAGCGGGTGCTGGCGCAAGGTCAAGAACACCAACCGCCAGGAGCTGGTGATCGGCGGCTGGCTGCCGGGGGAGGGCAAGCGTCAGGGGAGCATCGGGGCGCTGCTGGTCGGTGTGCGCGAGGACGACGACGCGCCGTTTCGCTTCGCCGGCCGGGTCGGCACCGGCTTCACGGAGGCCGAGCTCGATCGCCTGGGCGAGATGTTGGGGCCCTTGGTTCGCGACACGTCGCCGTTCGATGCGGTCCCGTCCGGCGTGAAGATCCCGCGCGAGGCGGTCTGGGTCGAGCCCGAGCTGGTCTGCGAGGTCGAGTTCATCGCGTGGACGCGCGAGGGCGTGCTGCGCGCGCCGTCCTACAAGGGATTGCGCGACGACAAGCCCGCGGCGCTGGTCGTCCGCGAGCCGGTCGCGCAGATGTCGGCCCGCCCGCCCGCAAAGGGCGCGACGGCGGTGCGCGCGGAGATCGAAGGCCGCGAGCTGCGGCTCACCAACCTGGAGAAGGCGCTGTGGCCGTCGGGCCACACCAAGAACGACCTGATCCGCTACTACGTCGAGCTGGCGCCGGTCCTGCTCCCGCATCTGCGCGGCCGCCCGCTGACGCTCAAGCGCTATCCGCATGGCTCCGAGGGCCAGTTCTTCTATGAGAAGCAGGCGCCTGCGCACCGGCCCGACTGGGTCGCGACCGCGCCGGTCACCCTCGAACGCGGCAAGATCATCAACTACGTGATGGCCTCCGACACGCCGACGCTCGCGTGGCTGGGCAACCTCGCCGACCTCGAACTGCACACGCCGATGCACCGGGCCGCTGCCGACGGCAAGCTGTCGGCGCCGACGATGGTCGCCTTCGACCTCGATCCGGGCGAGCCCGCGGGGCTGCTGGAGTGCTGTCAGGTCGCCACCGTGCTGCAGGGCATGTTCCAGCACTTGGGCTTGCGCGCCGTCGTCAAGACGTCGGGCGGCAAGGGCATGCAGGTCTACGTCCCGCTCAACACGCCGGGCGTGACCTACGAGCAGACCAAGGGCTTCGCCAAAGCGGTGGCTGAGCTCTTGGAGGCCGAGGCGGGCGACCTCGTCGTGGCGCGGCAGACCAAGGCGCTGCGCAAGGGCAAGGTGCTGGTCGACTGGAGCCAGAACGACGTCAACAAGACCACCGTGTCGGTGTACTCGCCGCGGGCGCGCGAGCGGCCGGTGGTCTCGACGCCACTGGCCTGGGACGAGGTCGCCGCCGCCGTGGCGGCCGGCAGCGCCGAGGCGCTCGTCTTCGATCTCGCCGCCGTGCTCGCGCGCGTCCGCGACCAGGGCGATCTGTTTGCCGACGCGTTGACGGTGGTGCAGGAGCTGCCGGCCGGCTGAGGGTTGACGACCGAGGAGACAATGATGTCTCCTTCGGATCTTGCGCCGTATGGGAACATACGTTCGTGACAGACGCCGGCTCCGCCTACACCCAGTTCCAGCACGCCCTGCGCACGGGCAACCTCATGATCATCCGCGCCGCGGCGGCCGAGCTGCCTTCTGTTCGCCTCGACGATGCGCTGCAGGTCTGCGTCTTGTTGCGTGATCGAGAGCCCGAGCGCTACGAGCGCGCCGCCGTCCGCTGGATCGGCCGCTACTGCGTCGAACGCCCCGACGCGACGCTCGACGACGTCGAGCACGCGCGGGCGGCGTTCACGCTGATGCGCCGCGATCCGACGCGGGCGCTGGGGATGCTGCAGACGCTGTGTCGGACGTGAGCCGGACGCCCCACCAAAGGCGGGGCGTCCGATACGTACGACCGTGGTGCGAAGCGTCGGTTAGGCGAGCGCTTCGGGCGTGGGGCAGTGATGCGACACGCCGCGTGCTTCCAGGCAGGCGGTGATGACACGCGCGAGCGGCTGCGGAACGTTGATGAGCACCGGCGTGAACGACAGGTGCCCGTTGTCGTACTGCTCGAACAACTCACCGACGAACTCGTCGGCGAATGAATAGCTGACGCTCTGGATGCCTGCGAAATCGATCTCAACCCGCGACGCGTCCCCGGCCATCTGCTTGACCTCGATGGCAAGCTCCGCGCCACGGGGCCGCGTCGAATACGCGCGTCCGTGAGCTGCGAGCGGGAATGTCATGCGGTGCTCCTAGCGTGGCGGTTGCTGACGGGACAGCATCCATCATAGGCGGATAGACGGCGCCTGCTAGGCGGAAGACTGGCCTCTCAGGCAGTGCCCAGTTCAAGCGTCACCCACGTCCCTCTCTTGTACGGCACTTCGCGCCGCTCTTTGAGCTGCTCCATGCCGATCACCCTGGAACGCAGCACTCCGCGGCCTGCACGCAGTTGCAGTTCGGCATGTTCGATTGGTGACGCCGCGATCTCGTCGAGCACCTGGGAGATTCCGAATCCGCGATGGGGATTGCCTGTCCCAGACACCCGCTCAATGGTCGCGTTCTCGATCGCCTGTGCATCGTCGGTCCATTCGGGGTAGCGCTGTCGGACGTGCTCGGGGATGCCCATCCCGAGATCGGCAACCGCGATCACCAGTCGTGCATCAGGTTGGCCGGTCCGGTAGCGCTGCGCTGCGAGGTAGGCGCCGGTGCTGTTTCTCCCGTGTTCCACTGCGTTTCCTGTCAGTTCCGACACTGCCAACAGGAAGGTCTGTGCGAGCGAGGCCACGCTCGTATCAGCGTGGGCTTCAACAAGCTCAGCGACCTCGTGCGTTAGGACATCAACTTCCGGGAGGGTGCGAACGTTGCGAATCGGGATCAGCACATCTCGACGGTCCCGTTCTCTCACTGATGGTAGTCCGGAGAACGTGCCGTGCGGGAGATCGTCGCCGATGTGCACCATGCTCATGTACCGGCCGACCTGAGGATCCGATGGAGGGATCACCGATACACGACGTTCCTCCGCCAGATGCCAATCGACGAAGGTACGGACACGCAGCAGAAACGTAGGCGTAACGAACTGAAGATCCGAGAGGTCAAGCGCAATACGTTCGGGATAGTCGTGACGCAGCGGTAACGAGCCGCCCCAGCCGTCCCCGCCCCCGGCCGTTGCCTGGACCTTGATGACCTTCGGAGGTCGCTCCATGGGCGCCAACAGTACGCAACGCTAACCGTGGTTGGCGTTGGTTGAGCGGCTGACGCTCAGCCGTCGGTGGAGGCGAGTGCCTTGGCGCTGGCCGCGGCGGCGGTGCGTGCGGCGGCGCGGGATGCGGCGGCGGCTTGGCCGAGGATGCGGCGCTCGTGTGGAGCGGCTTCCGGGATCAGGGATGCGGTTGCCTCGCTGAGGGCGAGGTGTGCTTGGGAGAGGCGTTCGAGCTCGGTGGCGAGGCGGGCAAGTGGGTCGTCGGCGGCGTCCATGCCATCAGCACGATGGCACCTCGTCGGGCCGGCCTCAAGGCGTTTGGACCTCAACATGATGGGGTTCTCGGCGTCCAGGTCCAGGTTGCCGTTGACCGGGACCGCTACGATGCCCGTACCCGCGCGAGTAGCTCAGTGGATAGAGCGCCTCCCTCCGGAGGAGGAAGTCGGGGGTTCGAATCCCTCCTCGCGCGCTTGTGATGTCTCGGGACATGTGTCTCACATGTCTCGGGTCATCGGTCTCAGTTTGGAAGAGCCCGGCCAGCGGCCGGGCTCTTTGTTTTGGTTGCGCCAGTAGGTCTTGTCGGGCTGGATCTGGTGGGTTGAAAGGACTTCGCCGGTGGTGAGGTCGGTGACGGTGACGTGGTGGTCGTCGGCGATGGCCAGGACACGTTTGCGGGCGTGCGCGGCACCGATGCCGAGGTGATGCATCCGGCCGGCGCGTCGCAGGCTCATCTTGCCTTTGGCGTCGAGGCGGTCGTAGCGCAGGCGGTAATGGCCTGGGGCTTGGCCGGCTGCGGGGCAGGCTTTGGGTGTGGCCCGGTAGGCCTCACCGGGGGTGTTGCGTCCCAGGGCGCGGTGAGGGCGGTGTTCGTTGTAGTGCTCGCGGAAGCTGTCGAGTTGGAGTTGGAGCTCGGGCGGCGTCCGGGCTGGGGGTTGGACGGCCAGCCAGCGTTTGAGGGTCTGGTGGAATCGTTCGATCTTGCCCTGGGTTTGCGGGTGCCCTGGGGACCCGTTCTTCTGGCGGACGCCGAGCAGCGGCAGCAGGTACTCAAAGCGCGTTGCGGCCGCCGCCGAACCGGGCGGTGTAGACGCGCCCGTTGTCGGTCAGCGTCGAGGCCGGGAGTGCCGTGCTCGTCGACGGTAGCCAGGAACATGCTGACGACGTCATCGCCGCTGACGGGCCGATGGACGGTGCTCGACAGCAGGTAGCGGGAGTGGTCATCGAGCCAGTTGAGGATCTCGACGTCGGTCACGTCGGCCAGACGCCAGTGGGTGACGTCTGATTGCCAGGTCTCGTTCGGCTGGGCAGCTTCAAAGCGCGTGTAGGAGGACCGCGGGCGCTTACGCGGTTGCGGCGACGACCATCCCCGCGCCAGACAGGATCCGGCTGATCGTCGACGGCGCAGGGGCCTTGAGGCCTTCTCGCCGCAGATGCCAGGCGATCGTGACCGGCCCGGCATCGGCACCGATGCGCGGCCAGATGGCCGCGCAGTTCGATGACCCGCGCCCGGACCAGCTCAGAGGTCTGCGTCGGTTGGGTCTTGGGGCGCCGCGACCGGGGCTCAAGCGCCTCCAGCCCGCCCTGTCGGTAGCGACCCAACAACCGGTGCAGATGCCGACGCGAGAACCCGTACTCCGCGGCGGCCGCAGTGACCGTCAACTCACCAGCAGCGACCTTCAACACAGCGACTCGAGCCCGGGACATACCCAAGCCAACCGCGACACCCGAGACCTATGTCCCGAGACATGAGCGACCTATCACCTGAGACACATGTCCTGAACCCAGACACCTCCTCGCGCGCTTTACGCGCCGATCGCGTGGCCTCGGCGCCGGAGCTGGAGGCACACGCCGATCCCCTCCAGCGAGATCGCCAGCGACATCTTCGACTCGCCGGCGACGCGCTCGCAGAAGGTGAAGGGGATCTCCTCGATGCGCTTGCCGAGCAGATGGGCGACCTGCGTCGTCTCGATCTGGAAGGCGTAGCCGGCGGCGAGCATGCCGTCGAGGCCGAGATCCTCCAAACAGCTCGCACGCCAGAGCTTGAAGCCGCCGCTGAGGTCGTCGTAGGGCAGGCCGAGCAGCAGCCGGCTCATCGTGCAGCCCACGCGGCTGAGCGCGCGGCGCGAGCGGCTCCAGTTGGTCGTGCCACCGCCGGGCAGATAGCGGTTGCCGATGACGAGGTCGGCGTCGCGGCTGTCGAGCACGGCCAACATCTCGGCGACCTTCTCCGGCGGATGCGACAGGTCGCAGTCCATCTGGCCGATCGCGCGGTAGCCGCGGGTCAGAGCACCAGGAGAAGCCGGCGCGGTAGGCGACGCCGAGCCCGTCCTTTCCCTCACGGTGCAGGACGTGCATCCACGGGCGGTGCGCGGCCAGCTCGTCGGCCAGCGCGCCGGTGCCGTCGGGTGAGGCGTCGTCGACGATCAGCAGCTCGACGCAGATGGCGGCGAAGCGCTCCACGAAGAGCGGGAGCGACTCGGCCTCCTGGTAGGTCGGGACGACGACGATGACGCCGGAGCGGTCGGTCGGCGGGAGGAAGGCGGGCGCGGCGGAAGACGTCGCCACGGCTCGCGACGGCAGGGCCGCGAGCCCCTCGGCGATCACATAGGCCATCACTTCTCCGACGAAGCCGACGACCCGCAGCGCGACCGCGAGGCCGGTCGCCGCACCGGCGCCGAGCACCGGCGCGAGACCGAGGGCCAGCGCGGCATCACGGACGCCGAGGCCACCGGGCGCGATCGGGACCAGGACGCCGGCCAGCCACGACAGGGCGGCCGCGCCGAGCAGGACGCCTGTGCTCGTGTCGCTCAGCCCGAGCGTGCCGGCCAGCAGCGCGAGGCCACCGGCCGTCGCCGCCCATCCCGCGGCATGCACGGCGACGAGCGCCGCGACCGCACGACCACGCAGCGGAGCCGCCGCCGCGATCCCGCGTGCCTGCAGGCGCCGCTGCACCCAGCCACCGAGCCAGGCGGGGCGCAGAGCGACGAGCGTGAGCACCGCGACCGCCGCAGGGCCCAGCGCGACCGGCGGCGGCTGCAGTCCGGCGACCGCGAAGCCGATCGGCGCGGCCAGCGCGCCGCCGGCCACAGCGGCCAGCTGCTCGTAGGCCGTGGCCGTCAGGACCTGCGGCGTGCTCGCGTCCAGGCGCTCCCGCGCACCGACGCGATAGGCGAAGCCCACGGCGCCGCTGGGCTCATAGCGCAGCAGCCACGAACGCGCCCAGACCCTGAGCGCCGGCCGCCACCGCGCGCCCGCGCCGACACGACGCAGCGCGACGACGAACGTTCCTGCCTGGACGAGGCCCGGAACCGCCAACAGCAGCGCGGCACCGGCCAGCGCGAGCGGGTTCACCGACCAGTCGAACGCGGCGAGATCACCACGCCGCGCCCACAGCGCGAAGGCCAGCGTGGCGACCATGCCGACGGTGAGAAGGATCCGAGCGTGACGCCGAGCGAAGGCGATCGCGGGGGAGGAGGTCATGACAGCCGGTACACCGCGATCGGGGAATGGTCACGGTCGGCATCGCTCAAGGCGGTCGCACGCTCGACACGCGAGCGTCAACCGCGCGGGCGGACGATTACGTGATCGGCTGAGCGGACAACTGTCAAGCGCCTTCGGGCCGTGCCGCAGCTCGGTCCGAAGCCGCCGTCGGGCGGACGATTACGTGATTGGCTGCGCGAGCGACCGCCGGGCCGCGGCGTGGTGCCGCGACCCGGGGCGCGCGTCGTGCTTGGCTACGGCTGTCGGCGTCCGATGGTGGTGCTGTAGGCGTCGAAGACGCGGTTGAGGGCTTCGACGCCGTGGCGGTTGTTGTGGATCTCGCTCATCACGACGGCGTTGACGTCGTTGTCGGCGCCGATGTCGGTCAGCAGGTCGAGGTTGGTGTCCAGGAGATCGGCGCGGCGGAGGTGGAGTTGCTCGATGTGGCTGCGGGTGAGCGGGACCTGGACGCTGTCGCGGCGCAGGCTGATGTCGGGATCCCAGCCGAGCGCGTCGATGACGGCCGTCGCGTCGCGGTAGATGTCGGCGAGCGCGAGTTGCTTGACCGGGACGTAGTCGAGGAAGTCCTCGAAGGGCTCGTGGTTGAACATCAAGACCTTCTTGGCCTCGATGCGCAGCACGTCGGCGGTCGAGGGGTCGACGGCGATGTGGCAGCCGTAGCTACCCTGCGGGGTACTCATGGAGTTGCGTTCTCCTTGGGTCATGCCCCCGGGCCGTTGTAGCGGTCGCGGGGGCGCTGTATTTGGGATGTGAGGCGGAGCCTAACGGGTTGGTCGGACGGGATTGGCTGATTACACAGAGTTGTTGCAGGCTGTCACGCCTCTGTTGCTGATCGACCACGTCAACAACGTCCAGCCGTCCGTTTTGCCCCTTGCCGGGTCGGGTGGCGGACCGCCCGAGACTGGCGTCGTGGTGCGCTGGTCGCGGGGCGGGCGTGGCATGTTGCGAGCGCTTGGGTGGCGCGTCTTGTTGATGGTGTTCCGTGCGGACGTGGTCTGGGTGTGGGGCGTGGTCTGTCGGCACCGAGGGGAGTGAGCGGGATCGGCTGCTCGTTGCCTCGGCTCGTCGTCCGTTGGCGCCGGGGCCGGCGATTCGGGTCGTGCCCGAGGGTCGGCCGGGGATCCGGGGACGACGGCCGGCACCCTGACGTTGGATCCCAACGTCAGGGTGCCGGCGAGGTTCGTCGGCGGGTGCTGGTCGAGTTGACCGGCACATCGCCCGACAAGTCGACCAGCGTCCCTGCCGCGGGCGCGCGGGCGCCGGCCGTGACGACCACGACTTGCCTGCGTCAGTGACTCGTAGCAGCCCGTCGCAGTCTCGTAACCGGTCGGATTGCGCAGCAAAATGGATCACGCCGAACCCGCGTATATCGCGGGTTCGGCGCGTTTGACGATCCGAGCTCCGACGACGGCGCCCGCACAACCCGCGCCCGCGGCGCGAGCGCGCCCGGCCGAGGAGGCGATCCGTGATGTCGGCATCCGCGCGCCGCCCCGTTCGATGCCCACACCAACGAACTCCGAATCACGCCCCAACACTTTCACCCAACACCCCACACCACCTGAGCGCGGTGGCGACGTCACGGAGTGCCGACCAGCCAACCCCACCCCGCACCCCCGACCGCAGTGGCGATCGTCACGGAGACACCGACCAGCCAACCCCGCTCCGCACCCAGACCCAACGACAGACCTAAGCAGCGGCAGCCGGAGGCGGCGTCGCCGCCCCGACCTCCTCGGTGCAAAACGCACACCGCCGCGCCGCATACGGAATCTGGCTCAAGCACGCCGGGCATTCCCGCGTCTCCTCATCGACAGCCTCGCCCGTCTGCATCCGCTCCAACAGCTTGTTCACCGGCTTGACCACGAAGAAGAAGACGACCGCCGCGATGATGATGAACGTCAGGATCGCGTTGAAGAAGTCGCCATAGGCAAAACGGCTCTTGTTGATGGTGAAGTCCAACCCGCTGAAGTCGGGCTGCCCGCCGATCGCGGCGATCAGCGGCGTGATGATGTCCTTGACCAGCGCGGCGACCACCGCGCCGAAGGCCGCCCCGATGACCACCGCGACGGCCAGGTCGACGAGGTTTCCGCGCAAGAGGAACTGTCGAAAATCCTTGAGCATGGGGTGACCCTACTCCCGGCGGTAGCCTCCAGACGCGCCTGATGGATCTCTCGATTTTCTTCGCCGGCACCGCCGGCTCCGTGCCCACCGCCCGCCGCGGCCTGCCCGCGACGCTGATCCGTCGCGGCGCCGACAAGGTGCTCATCGACTGCGGTGAGGGGACCCAGCGTCAGCTGATCCGCAGCGTCGGGCTCCCCGACCTCACCGAGGTCTTCCTGACCCACCTCCACACCGACCACTGGCTCGGCCTGCCGGGGATGTTGAAGTCCTTCGACCTGCGCGACCGCACGGCGCCGCTGACGGTGTTCGGCCCGCCCGGCACCAAGAAGCTGCTCGACACGGTGCAGCAGACGATCTTCGGCCGGCTGAAGTACCGCTTCCGCGTGGTCGACCTGGAGCCCGACGCGATCGTCGAGTTCGACGGCTACGAGATCCATGCGCTGCGCGTCCGCCATCGCGGCGAGGCCTATGGGTACGCGCTGATCGAGGACGATCGGCCCGGTCGCTTCGACGCGGAGCTGGCGGCCAAGCTCGGCGTCGCGCCCGGCCCGGACTTCGGGCGCCTGCAGCGTGGCGAGACGGTCAACGGCGTCGCGCCCGAGCAGGTCGTGGGAGAGACGCGCCGCGGACGCAAGTTGGTGTTCTCGGGTGACACGTCGCCGTGCGACATGGTGCGGGTGGCCGCCGACGGCGCCGACGTGCTCGTCCACGAGGCGACCTTCACCTCCGAGGAGCGCGACCGCGCGCTGGAAACGGGCCACACGACCGCGCGCCAGGCGGCCGAGCTGGCCGCCGAGGCCGGCGTCGGGCTGCTCGCCCTGACCCACGTCTCCACGCGCTACGCGGGCGGCGAGATCCGCGACGAGGCGCGCGCGACCTTCCCGCGCACCGAGGTGCCGCGCGACTTCGACCTCATCGACGTGCCGTTCCCCGAGAAGGCCGCGCCGGAGCTGCATCGCTGGGATCCCAATCGCCCGCCACCGCCCGAGCCGGCCGCGGCCCCGGGACCGGTGGCTTGAGCCAGGATCGCGCGGCCCTCGTCGCGCGGTTGGAGGCCGGCGGCTTCGTCGCCGCCGACGAGGAGGCCGACGAGCTGCTGGCCTGCGCGGCCGGCGACGAGACCCGACTCGCAGCGCTGCTGCAGCGGCGCTTCACCGGCGAGCCGCTCGCGTGGATCACCGGCAGCGTCACGTTCTGCGGCGTGGAACTCCGGGTGCACCACGGCGTCTACGTGCCGCGCTGGCAGAGCGAGCAACTGGCACTCCGCGCCGCCGAGCGCCTCCCGGAAGCCGGCGGCACCGCCGTCGACCTCTGCACCGGGACCGGCGCGATCGCCGCCGTGCTGCACGCCAGGCAACCCGGCGCCCGCGTCATCGCGACCGAGGTCGACGCGCGCGCGGTCGCCAACGCCCGGGCCAACGGCATCGAGGTCCACGCCGGCGATCTCCTCGACCCGCTCCCGCACACACTCGAACGGGAGGTCGACGTCATCGTCGGCGTCGTGCCCTACGTCCCGACGCCGGAGCTGGACCTGCTCCAGCGCGACACCTTCACCTTCGAGACCGCGCTGTCCTACGACGGCGGCGACGACGGCACGACCCACCTGCGCCGCGCGATCGCCAACGCGCCGCGCTTCCTGCGTCCGGGCGGCGCGCTGCTCCTGGAGCTCGGTGCCGGACAGCCCGAGCGCCTGCACGACGACCTCGCCCGTCACGGCTTCGTCGACACCGCCGTCCTGCACGACGAGGACGGCGACATCCGCGGCATCGAGACCACGCTCGACCGCTGAGCGCGCTCAGGCTCGGCGGGCGACCACCACGGCGTACTCGAACTCGTAGCGCGCCGGCTCGCCGGGCCCGGCGAGGTTCATCTGCGTGGCGAAGTCCAGCAGCGCCGCGTCCAGCGCGGCGGTCCGCTCCGGGTCGCCGGCCAGCGACTTGTAGGCCATGATCGTCGGCCCGAAGTTCTGCTGGTAGTAGCCGATCAGCTCCTCCGGCGTCGCGAAGCGGTCGACCACCTGGATCTGCCGCGTGAACGTCAACTCGCTCACGCCGTCGCCGAACAGCGAGCGCACGTGGTCCTCGACGCCCCACGCGGGCGGCGGCAGCGCACCGGGCGGCGGCGGGGGCATGAACGGCAGCATCGTCAGGAAGAACCGGCCGACCCAGCCCTCGGGCGTCCAGTTGGCCATCGCGATCGTGGCGCCCGGTCGCGCCACCCGCAGCAGCTCGTCGGCGACCACCTGATGGCGTGGCGCGAACATCGCGCCGAAGGACGACAAGACGACGTCGAACGAGGCGTCTGCGAACGGCAGCGCCTCGGCGTCGGCCTCGACCCACTCCAACGCGACCCCGACGGCCAGCGCGGCCGCGCGACCCGCCTCCAGCAGCTCCGGCGTCAGGTCGGAGGCCACCACGTCGCCGCCGGCCAGCGCCGCCGGAATCGAGGTCGCGCCCGAGCCCGCCGCCACGTCCAGCACGCGCTGGCCGGACCGCACACCCGCGGCCGCGACCAGCGTCGGGCCGACGTCGTTGATCGTCTCCCGGGCGACACGCGGGAAGTCACCGGTCGCCCACATCGCGCGCGTCCGCGCCTTGAAGGCGCGATCGTCTTCGGCTGAGTCGCTCATGACACGACCTTACGCCCGGACGGTTCGCTAGGTTTGACCGCAGCACCCAGCTCCTTTAACCCGGTCCCGTGAGGCCAGGAAGGAACGGAACACCCGATGGACCATGAGAAGGTCGTCCTCGACGAGGACGACATGCGTCGCACCCTCGTCCGGATCGCCCACGAGATCGTGGAACGCAACGACGAGCCAGGGCAACTGGCGATCGTCGGCATCCACCGCCGCGGCGCGATCCTCGCCCGCCGCATCCACGCGCTGCTCGTCGACCTGCTGGAGCGCGACGTCCCGATCGGCGACCTCGACATCGCCTTCTACCGCGACGACGTCGGCCGCGCCGAGCAGCCGACCGTGCACGCCAGCCACATCGATTTCGACCTCGACGGCCGCACGATCGTCCTGGTCGACGACGTCCTCTTCACCGGTCGCACCGTCCGCAGCGCCATCGAGGCGCTGTTCAGCTACGGGCGCCCCGCCAAGGTCCAGCTCGCCGTGCTCGCCGACCGCGGCCACCGCGAGCTGCCGATCCGCCCCGACTACGTCGGGAAGAACCTGCCGACCTCGCGCAACGAGCGCGTCAACGTGCACGTCGAGGAGCTCGACCGCATCGACGAGGTCCGCATCACCGAGATCGCGGAAGTGGTGGCCTAGCTCATGAAGCATCTCCTCTCCATCGAGCATCTCGACCGCGCCGACATCGAGCGCATCTGCGACCGCGCCGCCTCGTTCGCCGAGGTCGCCGACCGCGAGATCAAGAAGGTCCCCGCGCTGCGTGGCCGTACGGTCCTCAACCTCTTCTACGAGGCCTCGACCCGGACGCGCAGCTCCTTCGAGCTGGCGGCCAAGCGCCTCAGTGCCGACGTCGTGAACTTCAGCGCATCCGGCTCCAGCGTCGAGAAGGGCGAGTCGCTCAAGGACACCGTGTTGACCCTCGGCGCCCACAAGCCCGACGCGATCGTCATCCGCACGCCGTGGGCCGGCGCCGCCGAGCTGGTCTCGGGCTGGACGCCCGCCTCGATCATCAACGCCGGCGACGGCAAGCACGAGCATCCGACCCAGGCGCTGCTGGACGTCCACACGCTGCGCCAACGGCTCGGCGGCCTCGACGGCCTCAACATCTGGATCGTCGGCGACGTCCTGCACAGCCGCGTCGCGCGCAGCGACATCATGGCCTTCCAGAAGATGGGGGCCAAGGTCACGCTCGCCGGCCCGCCGACGCTGATCCCGCGCGGGATCGAGGCGATGGGCTGCGAGGTCCGCTACACGCTCGACGACCTCGGCCAGGCCGACGTCGTCTACGCGCTGCGGATGCAGAACGAGCGCATGGACGAGAGCTGGATCCCGTCGATCCGCGAGTACGCCCACTGGTATCAGGTCAACGGTCGCCGCCTCGGCCCCAAGCAGGTGCTGATGCACCCAGGCCCCGTCAACCGCGGAGTGGAGCTGAGCGCCGAGGTCGTCGACTCGCCCCAGGCCGTCATCACCGCCCAGGTCGCGGCCGGTGTGGTCGTCCGGATGGCCGTCCTCTACGAAGTGCTGGCCCATGTGCCGAGCACGACGCGGACCCCCGAAGGAGTTCCTGCCTGATGGCCGCCCCGTTGTTGGTGCACAACTCTGCGCCGCCCGTTGACATCCTGATCCGCGAGGCCCACGTGGTGGACCCGCGCGCCGGGATCGACGAGGTGCGCGACGTGCTGGTGCGCGACGGCGAGATCGCCGAGGTCGGCGCGGCCGGCACCCTCACGGCGCCCGACCAGGCCGAGACCGTCGAGGCCGCCGGGCGCCACCTCTTCCCGGCCTTCGTCGACCCGCACGTCCACCTGCGCACGCCGGGCCAAGAGCACAAGGAGGACCTGGAGACCGGGACGCGCTCCGGTGCCGCCGGCGGCTTCTGCGCGCTGTTGGCGATGCCCAACACCGACCCGGTCCTCGACTCCGCCCCGCTGCTGCGCTCGGTGCGCGACGCCGCCGCCCGCGACGCGCGGATCCCCGTCGGCTTCCTGCCCGCCGTCACGCGCGGCATGAACGGCGCCGAGCTGACCGAGATGGCCGAGCTGCGCGAGGAAGGGGCCGCGGGCTTCACCGACGACGGCCGCCCGGTCGTCAGCGCCGGCATGTTGCGCAAGGCGCTGCAGTACCAGCGGCTCTGCGGCGGCGTCATCGCCCTGCACGAGGAGGACCCGACGCTGAGCGGCAAGGGCGCGATGCACGAGGGCGACGTCAGCGCGCAGCTCGGCGTCACCGGCATCCCGTCGATCAGCGAGGCGACGATGGTCGCGCGCGACGCGCTGATCGCCGAGTACGAAGCCGGCCGGATCCACATCCAGCACCTGAGCGCGCGCGAGTCCGTCCAGGCGCTCGCCGACGCCAAGGAGCGCGGCGTGCCGATCACCGGTGAGGCCTCGCCGCACCACCTCTGCCTCACCCACGACGCGGTCCGCACGCTCGACACGCGGATGAAGATGAACCCGCCGCTGCGCACCGAGGACGACCGCCAGGCGCTGATCGCGGGGTTGAAGTCCGGCGTGATCGACTGCATCGCGACCGACCACGCGCCCCACGCGCGCGACGAGAAGGAGGTCCCGTTCGAGCAGGCGCCGATGGGGACCACCGGGCTGGAGACGTCCTTTGCGGCGATCTACACCACCTTGGTCCTGCCCGGGGTGTTGACGCTGGAGCTGCTGCTGCGTCGCCTGACCGACGGCGCCGCGCTGTTCGACCTGCCGACGCCGTCCATCACGCCCGGCACGCCGGCCAACCTCACGCTGATCGACCTGGATCGCGAGTGGGTGGTGGGGGACGGCGGCTACGAGTCGCGCTCGGCCAACTGCTGCTTTGACGGTCAGACCCTGCGCGGCAAGGTGCTGCTGACCGTCGCCGCCGGGACGCTCGCGTTCCGGGCCCGCCAACTGGAAGTGGTTCGCTAGAGATGAGTGCCCAGAGCAACTCCACGCGGCTGTATGACCGCCGCCGCGCGGCGCTGGTCGTCGTCGACGTCCAGGACGGCTTTCGCTCCTACGACACGTTCGCCGACGTCGCCGCCGCCTGCGGGCGCCTGGTCGAGGGCGCGAAGATCCTCGACGTCCCGATCATCGCGACCGAGCAGTACCCCAAGGGCTTGCAGCACACCGCGCCCGAGGTCGGGCTGCCCGATGACGCGACGCTCGTCGAGAAGTCCGTCTTCAGCGCCGTGCGCGCCGACGGCTTCAACCTCGCCGGGCGCAACCAGGTGCTGCTCTGCGGCATCGAGGCCCACGTCTGCGTCATGCAGACCGCGCTGGATCTGCTCGACCGCGGCGTCTCCGTCCAGGTCGTCACCGACGCCGTCGGCTCGCGTCACGCGCACGATCGCGAGGTGGGGCTGACCCGCCTCGACCGTGCCGGCGCGACGCTGACCACCGTCGAAGCCGCGCTGCTCGAGCTCTGCGAGCGCGCCGGCACCCCTGAGTTCAAGGCCGTCCAGAAGGTGATCATTTGATGCGCAAGCCCAACGCCTACGTGTTGCTCGACGACGGCACGCGCTTCGACGGCGAGTCGGTCGGCGCGCCCGGCCACGCCACCGGCGAGGTCGTCTTCACCACCGGCATGTCCGGCTACCAGGAGTCGATGACCGACCCGAGCTTCGCCGGCCAGCTCATCACCTTCACCTACCCGCACATCGGCAACTACGGCGTCTCGCAATCGGCGATGGAGTCCGAGGCCGTCTGGGCCCGTGCGGCGATCATGCGCGAGGCGGTCAACCGCGAGGACGCGCCGGAGGCCGAGCGCGGCTGGTGTGACTGGCTGATCGACTGCGGCATCCCGGCGATCTCCGGTGTCGACACGCGGGCGCTGGTCCGCCACATCCGCGACGCGGGCGCGATGCGCGGCGGCGTCTTCACCGGCGAGATCTCCGAGAGCGAGGCGCGTGAGCTGATCGCCGCCGAGCCGTCGATGGTCGGCGCCGACTTCGCGCGCGTCGTCACACCGCAACAGGCCCACACCCTCGGCTTCGGCGGTGCCACCAAGATCCACGCGATCGACACGGGCATCAAGTCCTCGATCGTGCGCAACCTCGTCGAGCGCGGGGCGGAGGTCACGCTGCACCCGTGCACGGTGACCGCCGACGCGCTGCTGGCCACCGACGCCGACGCGTTCTTCCTCGCCAACGGCCCCGGCGACCCCGCCGCGCTGGGCTACGTCGTCGACACGGTCCGCGAGCTGGTCGGCAAGCGCCCGGTCTGGGGCATCTGCCTCGGCCACCAGCTGCTCTGCCAGGCCGTCGGCCTGGAGACCTACAAGTTGCCCTTCGGCCACCGCGGCGGCAACCACCCGGTCAAGGACCTGCGGACCGGCAAGATCGAGATCACCGCCCAGAACCACGGCTTCGCGGTCAAGGCGCCGGACGGCACGGGCCGCGTCGAGGCCGACGAGCCCGTGCGCTGGCAGACCGACTTCGGTGAGGCCGCGCTCACGCACGTCAACCTCTATGACCGCACGGTCGAGGGGCTGGAGCTGCTGGAGGTCAACGGCGCGACGGTCCAGTACCACCCCGAGGCCGGCCCCGGCCCCAACGACGCGCTGTACCAGTTCGACCGCTTCCTGAACGCCGTCCGGAGTGCCGCCTGACCATGCCGCGCCGCAACGACATCCACAAGATCCTGATCCTCGGCTCCGGCCCGATCGTCATCGGCCAGGCCGCCGAGTTCGACTACTCCGGCGTGCAGGCCTGCAAGGTCCTGCGCGAGGAGGGCTACGAGATCGTCCTGGTCAACTCCAACCCGGCGACGATCATGACCGACCCGGAGTTCGCCGACGCGACCTACGTCGAGCCGCTGCTGCCCGGCCCGGTCGCCCAGGTCATCGAGAAGGAGCGCCCCGACGCGCTGCTGCCGACGCTCGGCGGCCAGACCGCGCTCAACCTCGCCAAGGCGCTGCACGAGGACGGCACGCTGGAGAAGTTCGGCGTCGAGCTGATCGGGGCCAACTACGACGCGATCAACACGGCCGAGGATCGCGAGCTGTTCCAGGTCGCGATGGCCGAGGCCGGGCTGAAGATGCCGGCCAACGCGATCGCGACGACGATCGAGGAGGCCGAGGCGGCGCGCGAGCGCATCGGCCTGCCCGCGATCGTGCGGCCGGCCTTCACGCTCGGCGGCCGGGGCGGCGGCATCGCCCGCACCGAGGACGAGTACCGCACGATCGTCGCGCGCGGCCTCGCCGCCTCGCCGATCACCCAGGTGCTCATCGACCAGTCGGTGATCGGCTGGGGCGAGTTCGAGTTGGAGGTGATGCGCGACCACAACGACAACGTCGTGATCGTCTGCTCGATCGAGAACCTCGACCCGATGGGCGTGCACACCGGCGACAGCGTCACGGTCGCCCCGCAGCAGACGCTCACCGACCGCCTGTACAACAAGCTGCGCGACCAGGCGATGGCCTGCATCCGCGCGGTGGGCGTGGAGACCGGCGGCTCCAACGTGCAGTTCGCGGTCAACCCGAGCGACCGAGGAGATCCTCGTCATCGAGATGAACCCGCGCGTGTCGCGGTCCTCCGCGCTGGCCTCCAAGGCCACCGGCTTCCCGATCGCCAAGATCGCCGCGCGGCTGGCCGTCGGGTACTCGCTGGAGGAGATCCCCAACGACATCACGCGGGTGACGCCGGCGAGCTTCGAGCCGACGATCGACTACGTCGTCGTCAAGTGGCCGCGCTTCGCCTTCGAGAAGTTCAGCGGCGCCAACGCCGAGCTCTCGACGCACATGAAGTCCGTCGGCGAGGCGATGGCCATCGGCCGCACCTTCGCCCAGGCGTTCCTGAAGGCCATGCGCTCGCGGGAGCTCGACGCGCCGCCGCGCCTCGACGCGCTGGAGCGCGCCGACCTGCTGACGATGCTCGACCGCCCGGCGTCGGACCGCTTCGACGTCATCCTCGCGGCCTTCCGCAAGGAGGCGACGATCGAGGAGATCGGCGCCAAGACGTTCATCGACCCGTGGTTCCTGCGCGAGCTGCAGGCGATCGCGCTCGATCCCGAGGCGCCGTTCGCCGGCGTGCGGACCTACAAGGCCGTCGACACCTGCGCGGCGGAGTTCGCCGCCGAGACGCCCTACTTCTACTCGGGCTGGGAGCGCGAGGCGGCCGACGAGGTCCGCCGCGGCGACAACGACGTCCGTGGTCATCCTCGGCGCGGGACCCAACCGCATCGGCCAGGGCATCGAGTTCGACTACTGCTGCGTGCACGCCGCGATGACCGTCCGCGAGAGCGGCCGCGACGCGGTGATGATCAACTGCAATCCCGAGACGGTCTCGACCGACTACGACACGTCGGACCGCCTGTACTTCGAGCCGCTGACGCTGGAGGACGTGCTGGGCGTCATCGCGATCGAGCAGCCGATCGGCGTCATCGTCCAGTTCGGCGGGCAGACGCCGCTCAAGCTCGCCCACGGCCTGCAGGAGGCGGGCGTGAAGATCCTCGGCACGTCGCGTCGACTCGATCGACCTCGCGGAGGAGCGCGGCCGCTTCGGGGATCTGCTCGAGCGCTTGGGTTACAAGGCGCCGCCGTGGGCGTCGGCCGCAACGATCGAAGGCGCGCTGGATGCGGGGGAGAGCGTCGGCTATCCGCTGCTCGTGCGCCCGAGCTACGTCCTCGGTGGTCGCGCGATGGAGATCGTCTACTCGCGCGACGGGCTCGCCGACTACCTCACGCGCCATGCGCGCGACGGTCGTGACATCTTCCTCGACCGCTTCTTGGAGAACGCGATCGAGGTCGATGTCGACGCGCTGTGTGACGGGGAGTCCGTCTGGGTCGGCGGGATCATGCAGCACGTCGAGGAGGCAGGGATCCACTCCGGTGACAGCGCCTGCGTGCTGCCACCGCACTCGCTCGGCCCCGACATGCTCGACCAGATCAGGGCGGCCACGCGCGGGATCGCGCTCGGCCTCGGCGTCGTCGGCCTCTGCAACGTGCAGTACGCCGTCCATGCCGGCGACCTCTACGTGATCGAGGCCAACCCGCGCGCGTCGCGGACCGTGCCGTTCGTCTCCAAGGCGATCGGCGTGCCGCTGGCCAAGATGGCCTGCCGGCTGATGCTCGGCGAGAAGCTCGGAGACCTCGACCTGCCCGCCGAGGACGCGCCGCTGGACCACGTCAGCGTCAAGGAGGCGGTGCTGCCGTTCGATCGCTTCGAGGGCTCCGACGCCGTCCTGGGCCCGGAGATGCGCTCGACCGGCGAGGTCATGGGCGTCGCCCGCGACTTCCCCAGCGCGTTCGCCAAGGCCCAGGCCGCGGCCGGATCGGCGTTGCCCAGCAGCGGCACGGCCTTCATCACGGTCACCGACACCGACAAGCCGTCGGCCGTCGCGGTCGCCCAGATCCTGCACGACCTCGGCTTCCGCATCGTCGCCACGCGCGGGACCGCGGAGGCGATCCAGCGCTGGGGCGTGCCCGCCACGGTGATCGACAAGATCGACGAGGGACCGGCCGGCAACAACGTCGTCGACTGGATCGAGCGCGGCGACGTCGACCTGGTGGTCAACACCCCGACGGGCTCGGGCGCGCGCACCGACGGCTGGGAGATCCGCCGCGCCGCGGTCGCCGCGGGCATCCCGTGCCTGACGACGTTGAGCGCCGGGCTGAGCGCCGCGCGCGCGATCTCCTCCGAGCGCCAGGGCGTGGCCGAGGTGATCTCGCTCCAAGAGCTGCACGCGGCCCGCTTGGCGGCGCGGACGATGTCCACCCACCCGAGCGCCTCCTGATCTGGCGGCTGCTCTTCGGGCTGGTCCTGCGGCGCGTCGACGCCGAGACCGCGCACCGGCTCGGGACCCGAACGTTGGACGTGGTCCTCGGCCCGCGGTGGGTCCGGCGGCTGGTGCGACGCGCGCTGGCGCCGCGCGATCCGGTGCTGCGCGTGCGCGCCCTCGGCCTCGACCTGCCCAGCCCGCTCGGGCTGGCGGCGGGCTTCGACAAGGAGGCGGCGCACGTCGACGCGCTGCACGGCGCTCGGCTTCGGCTTCGTCGAGATCGGGACGATCACCGCGCTGCCCGCAGCCGGGCAACCCGCGCCCGCGGCTGTTCCGCCTGCCCGCCGACCGTGCGCTGGTCAACCGCATGGGCTTCAACAACGCGGGCGCGGCAGGCGGCCGCGGCACGCCTGGCCGCGCGCCGCGCGATCCCGGGGTCGTGGTCGGGGTCAACATCGGCAAGACCAAGCGTCGCCGAGGACGCGGCCGGCCGACTACCGCGCGAGCGCGCGCACGCTCGCCCCGCACGCCGACTACCTCGTCATCAACGTCAGCTCGCCCAACACGCCGGGGCTGCGCGACCTGCAGGCGGTCGGCGCAGCTGCGAGCCGCTGATCGCGGCGGTGCGCGAGGGCCTGGCCGCCGGCCGGCCGGACCGTCCCGCTGCTGGTCAAGATCGCCCCCGACCTCGCCGACGAGGACGTCGACGCGGTCGCCGACCTCGCGCTGCGCGCCGGCCTGGACGGGATCGTCGCGACCAACACGACCATCTCGCGCGACGGCCTGCGCAGCGACGCCGGCGTGGTGGTCGGCGCGGGCGCGGGCGGCCTGTCGGGCGCGCCGCTGGCCGATCGCTCGCTCGCGGTGCTGCGACGGCTTGCGCGAGCGGCTCGGCGACGAGCCGACGATCGTGTCGGTCGGCGGGGTGGAGAGCGCTGAGGACGTCGCCGAGCGACTCGCCGCGGGAGCGACGCTCGTGCAGGCCTACACGGCCTTCGTCTACGGCGGTCCGCTGTGGCCGGCGCGCGTCCAGCGAGGCCTCGCGCGCCGGCTTCGCGACGCGGGTTCGAACCGCGTGGTCGGCGATCGCTGAGCGGTCTGTCGGGGCGCAGACGTCCGCCGGTCGCGACCGTTCTATGTCGCCTTTGCACACCCGTTCGGATGGAATGTCGCAAAGACCGGAGCGGATGCCCGGGCGACGACGGTTGGCCAGGTGACCGGTCGATCGGGTGGGGCGCGAAAGTACCTGCAAAACCCGTCGCCACCGTCAAGCAGGGTGAAGAAGGGTCGACCTCAGGTCGAGGTCCAGCCGAATTGGTCGATCGCGCCTTGCTGGAGGCCCGTTGGTGTGTAGTATCGGCGCCCCGATGTCGACGGCCGCCAACTCGCCCATCAAGCACACGGCGGCACCCGAACGCAGCCTCAATCAGCGGATGGACGCCCTCCAAAAGGCCAACGTCATCCGCACCCGTCGCGCGCAGCTCAAGCGCGATCTGAAGGCCGGTCGAGTGTCGATCCACAAACTGCTTCTCGACCCGCCCGAGTTCCTCGAGACCGCCAAGGTCTTCGACATGCTCCTCGCGGTTCCGAAGTACGGGCGGGTGAAGGCCAACAAGATCTTGCAGACCTGCCGGATCTCGCCGTCGAAGACGATCGGCGGCCTGTCGGATCGTCAGCGTGCCGAGCTCGTCGGCATGCTCCGCAAGAAGTAGTTCCGAGCCTTCTCGGCGAGGTCCGTTCGCATGCCCGGTGTGTTCGTGATCACCGGCCCTTCCGGGGTCGGCAAGGGCACGCTCATCCGCCTGCTGCGCGAGCGTGTGCCCGGAGTTGGCGTTGAGCGTCTCGGCCACCACGCGCCAGGCGCGCCCGGGGGAGACCCAGGGCGAGCACTACCACTTCATCTCCGACGAGGAGTTCGCCCGGCACGTCGAGGCCGGTGACTTCGTCGAGTGGGCCGAGTACTCCGGGCGTCGCTACGGCACGCTGCGCGAGGAGCTCGATCGGCACACCTCCGGCGGCCGTCCCGTGCTCCTGGAGATCGAGGTCCAGGGTGCGCGCCAGGTCCGCGAGACGCTGCCCGACGCGACGCAGATCTTCATCCGCCCACCGAGTGACGACGCGCTGCGCGACCGTCTCGTCGGGCGCGGCACCGACACTGCCGAGCAGGTCGAGCGCCGCCTCAACGTGGCCGGCGAGGAGCTCGTCGGCGGCGGGCGAGTTCAAGCACGTCGTGATCAACGATCGGCTCGACGAGGCCGTCGATCAGCTGGAGGCGATCGTGCGGGGTACACTGGACCCGTGATCAGCCCCCGCATCGACAAGCTGCTCGACCACGTCGACTCCAACTACGCCTCGGTCCTCGTCGCCGCCAAGCGCGCGCGACAGATCAACTCGTACTACCACAACTTGGGTGAGGGGACGTTCGACGAGTTCCCGCCGCCGATGGTCGAGACCGTCAGCAAGAACTACCTCACGATCGCGCTCGAGGAAGTCGCCGCGGGCAAGATCAAGTACCAGTACCGCTAGGACGGCGATCGTGGCGCGCCTGCTCCTCGGGGTCAGCGGGGGCATCGCCGCCTACAAGGCGCTGGAGGTCGTGCGCCTGGCCACCAAGGCCGGGCATGCCGTGCGCGTCGATCCAGACGCCGACCGCCCAGCGCTTCGTCGGCGCCGCGTCGTTCGCGGCGCTGACCGGCGCCCCGGTCCTCACCGACGAGTTCGAGCGCGACCCCGCCCGGGGCGCGTTTCCCGACCAGGAGCCGCCCGACGCATGATCCGGCCGGCCACCTCGAGCTGGTCCGCAACGCCGACGCGTACCTGATCGCGCCCGCGTCGGCCAACACGATCGCCAAGCTCGCGCACGGTCTGGCCGACAACCTGCTGACCAGCGCGGCGCTCGCCGCCTCCTGCCCGCTGCTCGTCGCGCCCGCGATGAACAACCACATGTGGGAGCACCCGGCGACGCAGGCCAACCTCGCGCTGCTGCGCGAGCGCGGCGTGATCGTCATCGAGCCCGGCACCGGCGCGCTGGCGACCAAGCACGAGTGGGGGACCGGCCGGCTGGCCGACGTCGCCGATCTCGTCGCGGCCTTCGAGGCCGTCGTCCCGGCGGGCGCCCGCCCGTGGGACGGCCTGAAGGTGCTCGTCACCGCCGGCGGGACGCGCGAGCCGATCGACGCGGTGCGCTACGTCGGCAACCGCTCCTCCGGTCGCATGGGCTTCGCCGTCGCCGAGGAGGCCGCGGCACTCGGCGCCGAGGTGATGGTGATCGCGGCGAACGTCACGCTGGCCCGTCATCCGCGCGTGCGCTACGTCGAGGTCGAGACCGCGGCCCAGTTGCGCGACGCGGCGATCGCCGAGTTCCCGGCCGCCGACGTCCTGGTGATGGCTGCGGCGGTCGCGGACTTCCGGCCGGCGAGCGCCGTCGACGGCAAGGTCAAGAAGACCGGCCGCGATGAGCTCGAGCTGGTGCTCGAACGTACCGAGGATGTGCTCTCCGGACTCGCAGCGGACCGTCGCCCCGGGCAGACGCTCGTCGGCTTCGCCGCCGAACATGGCGCGGGGGCGGTGGAGTACGGCCGCGACAAGTTGGTCCGCAAGGGGTTGGATGCGGTGGTGGTCAACGACGTCTCCCAACCCGGCATCGGCTTCGATGCCATCGACAACGAGGTGACGCTGGTCACTGCCGCCGGTGACGAGCCGGTGCCGCGCGGGACCAAGGCGGAGATCGCGCGGGCGATCCTCGCCACCGTCGAACGGCTCCGCGCGAGCCAGGCAAAGGCCGGCGCGTGACATGAGCACCGAGGGCCACCTCGACGGATCCGAGGTCGCCCGCGCCGGGCTGCTGGCGCGGCGGATCGCCGAGGCGGTCCACGACGTCGTCGAGGTCCGCCAGGAGGTGCTGGAGGACCTGCTCGTCTGCATCCTCGCCGAGGGCCATGTCCTGATCGAGGACCTGCCCGGCGTCGGCAAGACCACGCTCGCACGCGCCTTCGCGCGCGTGACCGACCTCGGCTTCCAGCGCGTGCAGTGCACGGCCGACCTGCTGCCCGCCGACGTCGTCGGCACCAACGTCTTCAACCAGCGCGAGGACCGCTTCGAGTTCCGGCCCGGGCCGATCTTCGCCAACGTCGTGCTCGTCGACGAGGTCAACCGCGCCTCGCCCAAGACGCAGTCGGGCCTGCTCGAATGCATGCAGGAGCGGCGCGTCACCGTCGACGTCCACTCCCACGAGCTGGCGCGGCCGTTCGTCGTGCTGGCCACCCAGAACCCGGTCGAGTTCGAGGGCACCTACCCGCTGCCCGAGGCGCAGGTCGACCGCTTCATGGCGCGCCTCTCGCTCGGCTACCCGACGCCGGCCGCCGAGGTCGACATGCTCCGCGCCCACGAGGCCGGCGACCGCGTCGAGAAGATGGAGCCGGTCGCCACCGCCGCCGACGTGCTGGAGGCGATCGACATCGCCACGCGCGTGGTCGCATCGGATCGCCTGCGCGCCTACGTCGTCGCGCTGCTGCAGCGCACCCGTCAGGACGCGCGCACCGAGCTGGGCGCGAGCCCGCGCGCCGGCCTGATGCTGCTGCGCGCCGCCAAGGCGCGCGCGCTGCTGCAGGGCCGTGACCACGCGCTGCCCGACGACGTCCAGGCGCTGGCGCGCGTCGTGCTCGCGCATCGCCTCGTCCTCGCGCCCGAGGCGCTGGACGCGACCCCGGAGCAGGTCGTCGCCGACGCCCTGGCGGCGACGCCGGCGTTGTAGGGGCCCGACCGTGGAGGAGACCGCCCGCCCGCTGCTGCGCACCGGCGCCCTCGGTCTGTTGTTGCTCCTCTGCGCCGGGCTGCTCGACGCCGAGCCGCTGTACGTCGCGGGCGCCGCGTTCCTGGGCGTCGCGCTCGGCGCCGCGGCGTGGGTCCTCGCGGGCGCGCGCGGGGTCAGCGTGAGCCGGACCGTCGGCCGGCGACGTGCGGTCGAGGAGGAAGCGGTGCCGGTCGAGATCCGCGTGACCTCGCCGCGGCCGCTGCCGACCGGCGGCGTGCTCGACCCGCTGCTGCCGGCACCGGCGCCGCTGGCGACCGGCAGGCGGCTGACGCGCGTGCGCATCGACGTGCGCTTCGCGCGCCGCGGGCGCAAGCTGCTCGCGCCTCCGCGCGTCGCTGTGCGCGACCCGTTCGGGCTGATGGTGCGCATCGTGCGCGGCACGTCGATCGCGACCGACGAGGTCCTGATCCTCCCGCGGATCGAACCGGTGCAGGCGCCGGGCTCCGGCGGTGACGGCTCCGGATCGCTCCAGCTCGGCAGGCGTTCGTCGGTGGCGGCCGAGATCGAGCTCGACGGCCTACGCCAGGCCCGCGAGGGGACGTCGGCGTCGCGGATGTACTGGCCGTCGCTGGCCAAGGGCGGCGAGCTGCTGGAGCGCCGCCTGCGCGCCGACAGCGACACCCGCCCGCTCGTCGTCCTCGATCCGCGGGCCGCGGCGGCCGAGGAGGATCTCGACGCGGCGGTTCGCGCGGCGGCATCGCTGGCCGTCCACCTCGCGCACGCGGGTGGCTGCGCGCTGCTGATCCCCGGCGACCGTCGACCGGTCGCGTTGGATCCCGGCCTTGTCGGCTGGGCCCACCTGCATGCACGCCTCGCGCTCGTCGAGGGTCAGGCGCCGCCGCCGGTGTCGGGCCTTGCCGCCCGCCGCGGGCCGATCGTCTACGTCGCTGCGCGCAGGCTGACCCGGCCGCCGCGCGCGCTGGCCCACGCGCCGGGCGGCGGCCGCGTGCTCGTCGTGCCGGCGCCGATCTCCGGGCGTCGCGCGGCCTTCACCGTGGCCGGGTGCACGGGCTATGAGCTGTCGGAGGCGCGCCGCGGCGCGGCCGTCGCATGACCGCCATCCCCGCTCCGGGACGAGCGGCGCGAGCGGCCGGCGCGGCCGCCGGGCGGCGTTCGGAGGCCTGGACGCTGCGCCTGGCGACCTTCGCTGCGCTGGGGCTCTTCGGCGGCGTGCACTGGGCGGGGATCGTGCGACCGGGGGCGGGCGGCGACCTGCTCGGCCTGTTCCTGATCGCCATCGCCGCCGGCGTCGTGGCCTCGGCGGCGATCGAGATGCTCCCCGTGCGCGCGTGGCGGATCGCGGCGCTGGGGGCGATCGTGCTCGTGGCGCTCGCGCTGATCCTGCTGGTGGCCGGCGTACCGCTCTGGTACCTGCGCCCTGACCGCTGGGACACGCTGAGCGTCAACCTCGCCAACGCGATCGCCGCGCTCCCCGATTTGCGGATGCCCTATCGCGGCAGCGACCCGTGGGTGCGCGCGGTGCTGGTCGCCGGCGGCGGCCTGCTGCTGCTGGTCGGGGCGATCCTCGCGCTCGCCCCGCGGCCGCAGACGATGGCCGCGACGATCTGCCTCGGCGTCCTCTACGTGGTGGCGATCATCGAGCACCGCCCATCGCACCCCTACCTCGACGGGATCCTCTTCGCGCTGCTGCTCGGCGCGATGCTCTGGGGCGAGCGCCTCGGCGGGCGCGACGCGCCGGTGGCGGCCACGATCGGCCTCGTCGCGGTGCTCGGCGCGGCCCTGCTGGCCCCGCACCTGGACTCGCCGCGGCCGTGGGTGGACTACGAGGCGCTGGCCGAGGCCCTGCAGGGCGGCAAGACCACCACCTTCACCTGGAACCACAGCTACGGCCCGCTGAACTGGCCGCGCGACGGCTCGGAGATCGCGCGCGTGCGCGCCCGCGGCGACCTGTACCTCAAGACCGCCGACCTGGAGGACTTCGACGGTCGCGAGTGGCGCCAGGACAAGGGCGTGCTCAGCGACGGCGAGGACACGCAGTTCTCGCCGCGCCATCCGAACTGGACCCAGACGATCCACGTCAGCGTCAAGGGCCTCAAGAGCCGCCAGTTCCTGGTCGCGGGGACGACGACGCTCGTCAACCGCTCCACCAAGGACGTCGTGCCGGCGACGCCGGGGACCTTCGAGGCCGCCGGCAAGCCGTTGCGCCGCGGCGACTCCTACGACGCGGTGGTCTACGTGCCGACCCCGAGCACGAACGAGATGCAGGGCGCCGGCACCGACTACCCCTACTACGTGATCCGCCAGCTCAGCATGCGGCTCCCGCCGCAGCCCGGGCTCGGAACCGTCCAGGTGCACTTCGCGCCGTGGGGGAGCGACAGCGCGAGCGTGGCGCGCGCGGCCAACGGCTTCTCGATCATCGAGCCCCGAACAGGCCATGGCCGCCTCGCCCTATGCCCGCGAGTACGCCCTGGCCCAAGAGCTGCGTGGCGCCACGACCGACCCCTATGACTACGTGCGCAAGGTGATCGCGCGCGTCCAGCGCGACGCGCGCTACACCGAGTCGCCGCCGTCGCCCGGCCGGCTCGCGCCGCTCGATGCCTTCCTGTTTCGCGACCACGCGGGCTACTGCCAGCACTTCGCCGGCGCGACCGCGCTACTGCTGCGGATGGGCGGCGTGCCGGCGCGCGTCGTGGCGGGCTTCTCGCCCGGCTCGCGCGACGGCGCCGCCCACGTCATCCGCGACCTCGACGCCCACAGCTGGGTCGAGGTCTACTTCCCGGCGATCGGCTGGGTGACCTTCGACCCGACGCCCGGCGACTCGCCGGCGCGCTCGCAGCAGACCGACACCGTGTCGGTGACGTCGACGACCACGCCTTCCAGGGACCGTCGCACGGCGGCGGGCGACCGTCTGTCCGATCCGCGGGCCGGCGGCGTCGCGGCCAACGCCGGTGGCGGCGGGGTCGGCCTCGGGACGTGGGCCGCGCTCGGCATCGTGGCGCTGCTGCTCGTCGCCGCTGCGACCGCGCTCTCGGTGGCGCGCCGCCGCCGGCTGGCGCGCAGCGGCGACCCCGAGCTCGAGGAGCTGCGACTCGCGCTGCGGCGCTCGGGCCACGGCATCGTGCCGGAGCTCACGCTGGCCAAGGTCGAGCGGATGCTGGCCGGCAGCGACGGGGCGGCGGGCTACGTCGCCTCGCTGCGGGTCGCGCGCTACGGCGCCGGCGGCCCCGCGCCGACGCCGCGCCAGCGTCGCGCGCTGCGCCGCGAACTGGCCGCAGGACTGGGTCTGGGCGGGCGGATCCGCGCGCTGTGGGCGCTTCCACCACGGTCCGCGGAGCTGCTGGATGCGTTGAGACCACGCCGCCGCCGGTCCTACACTTGAGGACCATGGATCAGCCTGGCGCCTACGAGCTGTTTCGTCAGGGCACCGAGCTCTTGGAAGCCGGCGACCACCACGCGGCGACCGTGCCGCTGGCTCGCGCCCGGGAGCTGGCCCCCGACAAGGACTCCGTCCGCGAGGCCTACGGGCGCGCGCTCTTCCTCGCCCAGCGCTTCAGCGAGGCGGCCGCGGAGTTCGAGGCGGTCGTCGAGCACGCGCCGACCAACGACTACGCGCTGTTCTGCCTCGGCCGCTGCCTGCAGCAGCTCGGTCAGCACGCCGAGGCGCTGCCATCCGCTGGCGCTCGCGGCCAACCTCCAGCCCGAGCGGGCGGACTACGCGAAATATCGCGACCAGGCACGGCGCAAGGCCGCCTGACGAACCGCCCGCTGCTATTCTCGGGTGACAACTTCCGTGCCGGGGAGCAGTCCTCGGTGATGTACAGGGAGCGGGCGTGAGCCCGCTCTTTCATTTTTCGAGGGGAGGGTTGATGAGCGCGACGATCCAGGCCGAAATCGAGAGCAAGCTCGCCGAGCGCGAGCCCGAGGTCGAGGTGCTGCTCGCGGAGTTGAAGGGCGACGCCGTGGAGCTCTTCATCGACCATCCCGAGGGCGTCACGCTCGAGCTGTGCGAGCGCGTCACGCACGCGCTGCCCGAGCTCCTGGAGGAGTACGGCCTCACGGTCTCCTCCCCGGGGCCCGAGCGTCCTCTCAGCAAGCCGGAGCACTTCCGGCGCTTCATCGGTCGTCGGGCGCGCGTTCGCACGCGCGACGAGCACGACGGCCGCAGATCGTTCACCGGCGAGCTCGTGGGAGCTTCCGAGACGGAGGTGACGGTGGCCGCAGGTACCGGCATCGTCGCCATCCCGTACGACGCCATCTCCCGATCCAACCTCGTCGAGTCCTAGGAGCAGGAGCCTCATGTCCCGCGACATCCTGGAAGCCATGACCGCGCTTGCGCGCGAGAAGGGCATCTCACCCGAGAAGCTCATGGCCGCGCTCGAGGACGCGCTGCTCTCGGCGTACAAGAAGCTGCCCGGCGCCGCGCGCTACGCGCGGGTCGAGGTCGATCCCGAGACCGGCGACTTCGTCGTCATCCGCTACCGCATCCCCAAGGACCTCGAGGCCGAGCTGATCGGCGAGACGATCGCCGAGGAGTCCTACATCGACCCCGAGACCGGCGACAAGGTCGAGCCGCAGGATCCCGAGATCGACCCCGCGAAGTTCGAGCAGTACCGGGATCGCATCGAGGAGATCGACGACACCCCCGAGGACTTCGGCCGCATCGCCGCGCAGACCGCCAAGCAGGTCATCCTGCAGCGCATCCGCGAGGCGGAGCGCGACATGATGTTCGAGGAGTTCCAGGACCGCGTCGGCGAGCTGATCACCGGCATCGTCCAGCAGTCGGACTCCCGCTACACGCTCGTGCAGCTGCGCGATCGCGTCGAGGCGCTGCTGCCCAAGAGCGAGCAGGTCGACGGCGAGCGCTACGACCACGGCCAGCGCGTCAAGGCCGTGATCAAGGAGGTCTCGCCCTCGACCAAGGGCCCCTCGATCATCGTCAGCCGCCGCGACGGCGAGCTGATCAAGAAGCTCTTCGAGCTCGAGGTCCCCGAGATCGCCGACGGCCTGGTGGAGATCGCCAACGTCGCCCGCGAGCCCGGCTACCGCTCCAAGATCGCCGTCATCTCGCACGCCGACGGCGTCGACCCGGTCGGCGCCTGCGTCGGCCCGCGCGGCTCGCGCGTCCGGATGGTCGTCTCCGAGTTGCGCGGCGAGAAGATCGACATCATCCCCTACAACGACGAGCCCGCCCGGTTCGTCGCCAAGGCGCTGTCGCCCGCCCGCGTCCGCGAGGTGCTCGTCGACGACGAGTCCAAGCAGGCGACGGTCATCGTGCCCGACGACCAGCTCTCGCTGGCGATCGGTCGCGAGGGCCAGAACGCGCGCCTGGCCGCCCGCCTGACCGGCTGGCGCATCGACATCAAGTCCGAGACCGACTTCGCCGCGACGGCGACCGCCTCCGAGGAGTACGAGGAGGAGACCGGCGGCCGCTGCCAGGCCGTCTCGGTCCGTGGTCGCCGCTGCCCCAACGAGGCGCTGCCGGGCTCGCCGTTCTGCGGCCTGCCCAAGCACCAGGCGCTCTCGCGCTTCACCACGGCCGCCGTCGCGATCCTCGAGCCGCTCAGCGACGAGGAGATCACCGACCTGGCCGATCCCGACAAGACCTGGGACGACGTCGTCGACATCGTCACCCGCGCAGAGGAGCTCTACGGCGACCAGGAGGAAGTGGTCGTCGACGAGGACGCCGAGCCGGAGGAGGGCGAGTTCGACGACGATCTCGCGCCCGTCGCCGAGGCGCCCGCCGAGAGCGCCGACGAGGTGGTCGAGGAGCTCGTCGAGGAGGAGCCGTCGGAGAACGGGCTGGAGCCCGCGCCGGAGGCCTCTGAGCCCGACGGGGCGGTGGACGCAGACCCCGAGACGCAGGCCGGGGAGCCGGCGTCGTAAGCTCTGTACCGCAACGGCGCTGCATCGGGTGTGGGACGGTTCGTCCCAAGTCCGAGCTGCTGCGCCTGGTTGCGGTGGCAGGTCGGGTCGAGGTGGACCCGGCGGCGACGATGCCCGGGCGCGGCGCCTATGTGTGCAGCCCCGAGTGTGCCGAGCAGGCGGTCAAGCGCCGCGCTGTGAGCCGTGCCCTGAGGGGACCGGCGGAGATTTCCGAAGACTTCGTAGAATCGATACGACTGCATGGCAAAAAAGCGAATCCATGAGATCGCCAAGGAGCAGGGACTGTCCAGCAAGGACGTTCTCGACAAGCTCCAGGCCGCGGGCCTTGACGTGAAGGCCGCATCCTCCTCCGTGGAGGAGGGCGACGCGCTGCGCGCGATGAGCGGCGACAAGTCCGCCGCCGGCAACGGCGCCGGCACACCATCTTCCACGCCACCGACGGCAGACGCGCCCGGAGCGGCCAAGACCGCCAAGGCCGAGCCCGCGGCGGCCAAGGGCGAGGCCCCGGCCTCCGCCGCGCCGCCCGCCGGCCGCGGTCAGCCCGCCCGCGCGGGGGCGACCCCGCCCTCCCGCGGCGCCCCCGTGCGTCCGCCCGAGGGTCGTGGCCAGCCGGTACGCCCGCCTGCCGGGCGCGGCCAGCCCGTCCGTGCCAGTGGCGCACCCGCCGGTCGTGGCGCCCCTGCGCGCCCGCCCCAGCAGGGTGGCGGCGCACCCGCCGGCCGCGGCATGCCCGCGCGTCCGGGCCAGGCGCCCGCCCGTGGCGGCCAGTCAACCGGTGGTGGCGCGCGGCACGCCGCAGCCCGCCCGTCCGGTCCCGCGCCGTCCCGTGCTCGACGACCTCCCGGTCGATCCGCGCCGCCAGATGGGCCGCAGCGGTCCGGGCCAGGCCCGCACCACGCCGAACCCCGCGGCGCCGACGTCCGAGGTCCAGGCGCCCGAGCCGGTCACGCCCGAGGAGATCACGCCGCAGGCTCCGGAGGCCACGACGGCTCCGGCCACGCCCGCGCCCGAGGCCCCGCAGGCCGCCGCGCCCGCCGCGGCACCGGCCAAGAAGGCCGCGCCCGCCGCCAAGCCGAAGGGCCGAAAGAAGATCTCGGTCCCGGCGCCGTCGGTCGACTCGCAGGCCAACCGTCCCAAGATCGTCGTCCCGGTTGCCGAGGCGGCCGCCGTCGAGGCCGAGGCGCCCTCCGCAGAGGCAGCAGCCCCCGCAGAGGCACCCGCCGACGCCAAGGGCGCCGCGACCGCCAAGGGCAAGGACGACAAGACGCCCGGGCTGGTCCCGCACGTCGAGCCGCCCGCGCGCGGCGCGGGTCCCGCGCATCATCTCGGTCCCCGAGCCGCCCAAGCGCCCCAAGCGCGACGAGACGCAGTCCCAGCCCTCGGGCCAGGCCGGTCGTCCCACGCGCGGCGGGATGCGCAGCGAGGGCGGCCCCGGCGCCGGCAAGCGCCGCGTCGTCATCGACTCCCAGGCCGCCCGTCGCGGGCCCGGTGCGGGCCCCGGCCCGGCGCCGCAGCGTCCGCCGCGCCGTCGCCGGCGTCGCCGCCGCACGCCGATGCCGGACACGCCGGACATGTTGGCCGCCGATCAGCTGACGCGGATCGACACGGTCCGGATCAACTCCGGCTCGACGGTCAAGGACGTCGCCGAGTACCTCGGCGTCGCCGGTCCCCGACGTCATCAAGCAGCTCATGTCCATGGGCGTGCTGGCGATGGTCACCAAGACGCTGGGCGACGAGGAGATCCAGCTGGTCGCCGACGCGCTCGACAAGAAGATCGAGATCGTCTCGCTCAGCGACGAGGCCGACGACGAGATCGAGTACGACGACGCCGACGAGGATCTCGTCGAGCGCCCGCCGGTCGTGACGATCATGGGTCACGTCGACCACGGCAAGACGTCGCTGCTGGACGCGGTCCGCAAGACCGAGGTCGCCGCCGGCGAGGCCGGTGGCATCACGCAGCACATCGGCGCCTACCAGGTCCACCACAACGGCAAGACCATCACCTTCCTGGACACCCCGGGCCACCAGGCGTTCACCGCCATGCGTGCCCGCGGCGCCCGGGTGACCGACATCGCGGTGATCGTGGTCGCCGCCGACGACGGCGCGCGCCCGCAGACCAACGAGGCCATCGACCACGCCAACGCGGCCGATGTCCCGATCATCGTCGCGGTCAACAAGATCGACAAGGAGGGCGCGGACCCGACGCGGGTGCGCACCGAGCTCACGCAGCTCGGCCTCCAGCCGTCGGAGTGGGGTGGCGAGACCGAGTACGTCGACGTCTCGGCCAAGGCCGGCACCAACCTCGAGGATCTGCTCGACACGATCCTCGTCGTCGCCGAGCTCGAGGAGCTCGAGGCCAACCCGACCGCCGAGGCTTCGGGCGTCGTCATCGAGTCCAAGCTCGATCCGGGCCGCGGCCCAGTCGTCACCGTGCTGATCCAGCGCGGCACGCTGCGCATCGGCGAGTCGATCGTGGCCGGCGCCGAGCCGGGTCGCGTCCGCGCGATGATCGACTACCGCGGCGAGCGCGTGACGGAGGCGGTCCCCGGCGATCCGGTGGAGATCCTCGGCTTCGACGGCGTCCCCGACGCCGGCGAGCACGTCCGCGTGGTGGAGAGCGACAAGGAGGCCCGTCGCCTGGCCGCCGAGCGCGAGACGCGCGAGAAGTCCGAGGCGCTGGCCCGCCGCTCCGGTCGCAAGGTGTCCTTCGAGGACGTCTTCCGCCGCGCCCGTGAGGCCGAGCTCGCCGAGCTGCCGCTCGTCATCAAGGGCGACGTCGCCGGCTCGGTCGAGGCGCTCGAGGACGAGATCGCCCGCCTGCCCCAGGACGAGGTGCGCGTCGACGTGCTGCACAGCGGCGTCGGCGGCATCAACGAGTCCGACGTCATGCTCGCCGCCGCGTCGGAGGCCGTCATCATCGGCTTCAACGTGCGCCCGGTGGGCGACGCCGCCGCGCTGGCCGACCGCCAGGGCGTGGAGATCCGCGACTACTCGGTGATCTACGCGGCGCTCGACGATCTGCGCGCGGCCATGACAGGCCTGCTCGCGCCCGGAGATCGTGGAGGACACGATCGGCACCGTCGAGGTGCGCCAGACGTTCCGGCCTCGCAAGATCGGCACCATCGCCGGCTCCTACGTCACCGACGGCGTCGTGCGCCGCGGTGCGAAGGTCCGCCTCGTGCGCGACGGGACGGTCGTCATCGAGACGACGATCGACACGCTGCGGCGCTTCAACGAGGACGCCCGCGAGGTCGCCGCCGGCTACGAGTGCGGCATCGTGCTCCACAACTACCAGGACGTCCGCGAAGGCGATGTCCTGGAGGTCTTCGAGACGCGGCAGGTGGAGCGCGAGCTCCAGCCGTCGTAGTTGCGATCGGGGCGGTGAGCGCCGATGAAGGTCTGCTCACCGCTCCAATCGCTCGACGCCAATGCAGAGGGTCTAGGATGAGTTCCCCAGGAGCGCGGATGCGCCGCGTGGACGAGGCCGTCCGCGAGGTGCTCGGCGATGCCGTAGCCCATGATCTCAAGGACCCCCGGGTCGGATTCGTGACAGTCACCGAGGTGCGAACGAGCGCTGACCTGCGCCAAGCGCGGGTCTTCGTGAGCGTGTTCGGCACCGACGAGGAGAAGGCCGCGACGCTGGAGGGGCTGGCGTCCGCGCACGGCATCCTCCAGACGCGCATCGCCCGTGAGCTGCGGATGAAGCACACGCCGGCGCTGGAGTTCGTGCTCGACGACACGGCCGAGAAGGCCGCCAAGCTGGAAGCCCTGATCGAGCACGTCACGGAGGACGGAGCCTGATGGATCGCAACGGCGCGACCGCGGCACGCGCGAGCAGGTCCTGCGCGAGATCCGCGGCGCCGAGCGCTTCTGCCTGGTCACCCACGAGCATCCCGACGGCGACGCGCTCGGCTCGCTGGTGGCGATGCACCGCATCCTCACCGCGCTGGGCAAGGACTCGGTCATGCTCATGGCCGCCGACGAGTTCCCGCTGCCCTACGAGTACCGGTTCTTCGACCTGCAGGGGCTCTCGACGGTCCCGCCGACCGATCTCGCCGCAGCGGACGATCATCTACCTCGACTGCGGCAACATCGACCGCAACCCGCTGGGCGATCGTCAAGGGCGACGACGTCCACATCCTCAACATCGACCACCACCACGACAACACGCGCTTCGGCACGGTCGACCTCGTGGACCCGGAGTCGTCGTGCACGACCGAGATCGTCTGGGACCTGATGCGCGCGCTGGGGGTCGAGCCCGACCAGGAGCTCGCCGAGGCGCTGTACGTCGGCCTGGTCACCGACACCGGCCGGTTCATGTACGAGAACACCGGCCCGCGCGCGCACGTGATGGCCGCCGAGCTGATCGAGGCCGGCGTCGACACGCACGCGATCTACCGCCGGCTCTACGAGGACATGCCCTACGCCAAGCTCGAGCTGCTCGGCCGGGCGCTGGCGCGCGTGCGAGCGCCACGACGGCGGCGCGCTGACGATCGCGCGGCTGACCCGCGAGGACTTCGAGCGCGTCGGCGCCGAGGACAGCTACACCGAGGGCATCATCGACCACCTGCGCTCGGTCGAGGGCACGAAGGTCGCGGCGCTGGCGCGCGAGATCGACGGCGCCGATCCGGAGCGCGATCCTCAAGAAGGTCTCGCTGCGCTCGACCGACGGCGAGGTCGACGTCTCGGCGATCGCCCGCGCGGGCGGCGGCGGCGGCCATCGCCAGGCCGCCGGCTTCACGACCGAGCTCGGCGACGACGAGCTGGTCGCGTTCCTGCGCGAGCAGATCGCCGCGCAGCTGGCGCTCGGCGAAGCCTCGCCCGGAGGGCTCGTTTCGCGGCAGCAGCTCGCCTAGCGGCTCGCTCCTGCGGTTCGGGCATCCCTTCTCGTGTCGCCAGACGGCGTGATCCTCGTCGACAAGCCGGCCGGGCCGACGTCGCACGACATCGTCGCCGCGGGTGCGGCGCACGCTGCCGCGCGGCACGAAGGTCGGCCACGCCGGCACGCTCGACCCGTTCGCCACCGGGCTGCTGCTGATCCTGGTCGGCCGCGCGACGCGGATCCAGCGCTACCTGATGGCGCTGCCCAAGGCCTACGAGACGGTCGCGCGGCTGGGGTGGACGTCGACGCACCGGCGATCCGGAGGGCGAGCTCGTCCACACCGGCCGCATCCCGCCCGACCCGCCGTCGTGCTGCCGACCGGGACGATCCGCCAGCGCCCGCCGGCCTACAGCGCGATCAAGATCGACGGCCGCCGCGCGTACGCGCTGGCGCGCGCGGGGGAGGCGGTCGAGATCCCCGAGCGCGAGGTCCACGTCACCGCTTCGAGGAGCGCTGGCGCGAGGGCGACCGCGCCGCCTTCGCCATCGAGTGCTCGTCGGGCACCTACGTCCGGTCGCTGATCGCCGACCTCGGCGACGCCTACTGCGTCGAGCTGCGCCGCACCGCGATCGGGCCGTTCCGCGTGGAGGAGGCCGTCGCGCCGCCCGATCGCGACGACGCCGAGCCCTTCGCGCCACGCGTCCTCACGCTCGCCCAAGCGCTCGACGGCGTCCTGCCGGCGGTGCCCGTCGACGCCGACGCGGCACGGCGCGCCGGCCACGGCCAGGTCGTCGACATCACCGGCGGCGGGCACGGGCCGAGGCGCCGATGGGCGAGGTCCTGCTGGTCGATCCCGACGGGGAGGCGATCTGCGTCGCCGAGTCACGCGACGGACGGCGCCAAGCCCCGCGTAGGCTTCCGGGCGTGAAGCTCACGTACCTGCCCGACGTGGCGCCGCGCCCGCGCCGGGTGGCGATCGGCACCTTCGACGGCGTCCACCTCGGCCACCGCGAGGTGATCGCCGGGCGCCGACACCGTCGTCACCTTCGATCCGCACCCGCAGTCGGTGGTCGCTCCCGGCACGCAGCCCAAGCTGCTGACGACGCTGGACCGCAAGGCCGAGCTGGTCGCGTCGCTCGGCGTCGAGGAGCTCGTCGTCATCCCGTTCGACGGCGACTTCGCGGCGCGCAGCGCCGCAGGACTTCGTCGACCACGTGCTCGTCGAGCGCGTCGCGGCGACGCACGTCAGCGTCGGCGAGAACTTCCGCTTCGGCCACAAGGCCCAGGGCGACGCGCAGATGCTCGCCGCCGACGCGCGCTTCGAGACGCGCGTCGGTGCCGCTGCTGGAGGTCGACGGCGAGGTCGTCAGCTCCAGCCACATCCGCGGGCTGCTCGCCGGCGGCGCGGTGCAGTACGCCGACGAGCTGCTCGGCGCGCCGTTCGCCGTCGACGGCGAGGTCCAGCACGGCGACAAGCGCGGCCGCACGCTGGGCTTCCCGACCGCCAACCTCGTGCCGCGACCGGGCTTCGTCGTGCCCGGGCCACGGCGTCTACGCCTGCCGCGTCGCGTTGCCGGACGGCACGACTGGTCGCGGCCGCGACCAACGTCGGCGTCCGGCCGCAGTTCGTGACCGGCCGCGGCGAGCTGATCGAGGCGTTCCTGATCGACTGGTCGGGCGACCTCTACGGCGAGAAGATCCGCATCGAGTTCCTGCGCCGGCTGCGCGGCGAGCGCCGCTTCGACAGCGTCGACGCGCTCGTCGAGCAGATGGGCCGCGACGTCGACGAGGCGCGCAGCGCTCGTCCGCGGGTTGACGCCCGCCCCTGCTAGCCTTCCGCGTCGCACATGAGCACGCTGACCGCTGACCGCAAGCAGGAGATCGTCGCCAAGTTCGGGGAGAACGCCCAGGACACCGGGAGCACCCGGGTCCAGGTCGCCCTGCTGACGGCGCGCATCAACGATCTGACCGAGCACCTTCGCGAGCACAAGAAGGACCACCACACCCGTCGCGGCCTGCTGATGCTCGTCGGCCAGCGCCGTCGCCTGCTCAACTACCTGAGCAAGCACGACCTCGAGGGCTACCGCGCCCTCATCGCCGAGCTCGGCCTGCGCCGCTAAGCGCACGGCGTGAGCATCATCGCCCCCGGGACCCCGGTCCCCGACCTTCGTGCTCACGGCGCGAGGACGGCAGCGAGTTCACCCAGGACGATCTGCAGGGCAAGACCACCGTCTTGGTCTTCTACCCGTTCGCCTTCAGCCCGGTCTGCACCGACCAGTTCCAGATCTACGAAGAGGCGCTGCGCGAGCTCGCCGAGCAGGGCGCGACGCTCTACGGCGTCTCGACCGACGCGATCCTCGTCGCAGACCGCCTTCAAGGAGAAGCTCGGCGTCTCGATCGAGCAGCTCTCGGACTTCGAGCCCAAGGGCGCGGGTCCCGCGTCTTCGGCGCCTACTTCGAGCCGGCGGGCATGACCAACCGCGCGCTGGTCATCGTCGGTCCCGACGGCACCGTCGCCTGGTCCCACCTCGCCGACTCACCCGGCGACCTGCCCGGCGTGAACCTGATCTTCGACGGGCTCGCGTCCGTCGGCGGCGCTTCGTAGCGCGCTCCGCGCAACGAACCCGACGCCTGAGCCGAGCGCCGGCAACGGGGTACGGTCTGCAGCGCATGGGCGATCTCACCAGCGCGCCGATTCCCGCCGTCGGGCCCGACGACCACCTCCGCGGTCAGTCAGACGACCCCGAGCTGGTGGTGATGTACGCCGACTTCAGCTGCCCGCGCTGCGCGGTGGCGGCGATCGCGCTGCGCGACGCCGGCAGCTCGGTCGTCTTCCGCCACTTCGCGCTGCGCGCCCGCCATCCGCGCGCGGTGCCGCTGGCCCACGCCGCCGAGGCGGCCGCGCTCCAGGGCGCGTTCTGGCCGTTCCACGACGCGCTGTTCGCCGACCAGGGGCGCATCGACGACCCGCACCTGTGGGACCGCTGCGAGCGCTGGGCCTCGACCTCGATCGCTTCGAGGTCGACCGTCGCCGCGACGCGGTGGCCCAGCGGGTCGCCCGCGACCTGCGCGAGGGGATGCGGGCCGGCGTGACCGGCAACGCCTGCGCTTGCTGCGTCCCTCGGTAGACTGACGCGCGAACTTTCGGATCGAAAGATGAAGAGACACCCGGCCCGCCGAGTCCGACGCGTGGGCCCCAGGAGGAACGACAATATGTCAGATGACGCCGTGACCACGGTCACCGTCGAGATCGCCGGCAAGGAGATCTCCTTCGAGACGGGCAAGATGGCCAAGCAGGCCTCCGGCGCCGTCGTCGTCCGCCAGGGCGACACGATGGTGCTCGAACACCGCCACCGTCGGCAACCTCCGCGACATCGACTTCCTGCCGCTGAGCGTGGACGTCGAGGAGCGCATGTACGCCGCGGGCAAGATCCCCGGCTCGTTCTTCAAGCGCGAGGGCCGCTCCGGCGAGAAGGGCACGCTGACCGCGCGCATGATCG
Organism: uncultured Conexibacteraceae bacterium; assembly: GCA_963731005.1. Lineage (GTDB taxonomy): Bacteria > Actinomycetota > Thermoleophilia > Solirubrobacterales > Solirubrobacteraceae > Baekduia. The sequence goes on from CAVSTZ010000001.1 coordinate 656,059, forward strand.
ACCGGCCGATCCGCCCGCTCTTCCCCAAGGGCTGGCGCTACGAGACGCAGATCGTCGCGATCCCGCTGTCGATCGACCACGTCCACCCGTACGACATCCTCGCGATGAACGGCGCCTCCGCGGCGCTGATGATCTCGCCGGTCCCGCTGCCCAACCCGGTCGGCGCGGTCCGCATCGGCAAGATCGACGGCAACTTCGTCGTCAACCCCGACGAGGAGGACCTCCTCGAGAACACCGACCTCGACCTGATCGTGGCCGGCACCGAAGAGGCCATCCTGATGGTCGAGGCCGGCGCCAACGAGGTCTCCGAGGCCGAGATCCTCGACGCGCTCGACATCGCCCACGACGCGATCAAGAAGCTGTGCGCCGCCCAGCGCGAGCTGGCCGAGAAGGCCGGCAAGCCGAAGCTCGAGTTCGAGGTCAAGGAGCTCGCCGGCCAGCCTGCTCGACGAGATCCGCGCCTCGCCACGGCGCCGACCTCGACGCCGCGACGCAGGTCTTCGACAAGCTCGAGCGCCAGGACGCGACCAAGGCCGTCGAGACCGCCGTCGTCGAGAAGTACGCCGGCGATCCCGACGCCGACACCTACGCCGAGTACAAGGCCAACGCCAAGGCCGCGTTCGCCAAGCTCGAGAAGCAGATCATCCGCGAGCGGATCGCCAAGGACAAGAAGCGTCCCGACGGCCGCCACGAGACCGAGATCCGCCCGATCTCGATCGAGGTCTCGGTCGCCCCGCGCACGCACGGCTCCGCGCTGTTCACCCGCGGCCAGACCCAGGCCTTCAGCGTCGCCGCCCTCGGCACGCTGAAGGAGGAGATGCGCCTCGACACGCTCGGCCTGGAGACCAAGAAGTACTACTGGCACCACTACAACTTCCCGGCCTTCTCGGTCGGGGAGACGGGCTTCATGCGCGGCCCCAAGCGGCGTGACATCGGTCACGGCGCGCTCGCCGAGCGCGCCCTGGTGCCGGTGGTCCCGTCGATCGAGGACTTCCCGTACACCGTGCGCGTCGTCTCCGACATCTTCGAGTCCAACGGCTCGTCGTCGATGGCGTCGGTCTGCGGCTCCTCGCTGTCGCTGATGGACGCGGGCGTGCCGATCAAGGCTCCGGTCGCGGGCATCGCGATGGGCCTGATCAAGGAGGGCGACGACTACACCGTCCTCACCGACATCGCCGGCGTCGAGGATCACCTCGGCGACATGGACTTCAAGGTCGCCGGCACGGCCGAGGGCATCACCGCCCTGCAGATGGACATCAAGATCACGGGCGTCACGTTCGACATCCTGCGCGACGCGCTCGCCCAGGCCCGCGAGGCCCGCCTGGACATCCTCGGGCCAGATGGCCAGGTCATCGACGAGCCCGCGCGAGCAGCTGTCGGCGTACGCGCCGCGGATCATCACGGTGCAGATCGACCCGTCCAAGATCGGCCTGCTGATCGGCAAGGGCGGCGAGACGATCCGCGGCCTGTCGGAGGAGTTCGAGTCCCAGATCGACGTCAACGACGACGGTCAGGTCCTCGTCTACTCCGCCAACGGCGAGCTCGGCGAGAAGCTGGCCGAGCGGATCCGGACGATGACCAAGGAGGTCGAGGTCGGCGACTCGTTCAGCGGCAAGGTCGTCAAGACGACGACGTTCGGCGCGTTCGTCGAGCTGGCCAAGGGCACCGACGGCCTGCTGCACATCTCCAACGTCACGCCCGGCGAGCGCGTCGACACCGTCGAGGAGGTGCTCAACAAGGGCGACGAGATCGAGGTCCGCGTGGTCGAGGTCGACCGCGAGCGCGGCCGCATCGGCCTGCGCCTGGCCGACGACCCCGAGATCGCCGGCAAGTCGGTCGAGGAGCTCGCGACCGTCGGCGCCGGCGGCGGTGGGGGCGGCGGCAACGGCGGCGGCCCGCGCCGTGAGCGCAGCGGGGCGGCGGCGACCGCGGCCCGCGGCGCGACCGCGAAGGCGGCCCGCGTGGCGGCGGCGACGGCGATCGCCCGCGCGGCTCCGGCCGCCCGCGGCACCGCTCGCGACCGCGATCCCGAGCGGGACTAGGGCAACGCCCTGCGCGAAGAGCATCGCCTGACCGAGCTCGACTCGGGCGTCCGGGTCGTCACGGAGTCCATGGACTCCGTGCGATCCGCGGCGCTGGGGTTCTGGATCGGGACGGGCTCCGGGTTCGAGGACGCCGACCGGGCGGGCCTGTCGCACCTGTTGGAGCACATGCTCTTCCGCGGCACGGCCCGCTACGAGTCGCTGGAGATCGACCAGATCTTCGACGGCATGGGCGCCGAGATCAACGCGGGCACGGGCAAGGAGACCACGTCGGTCTACTCGCGCGTGCTCGACGTCCACCTCGAGCGGGCCTTCGACGTCATGGCCGACATGGTCTGGCGTCCGCGGATCACCGACGAGGATCTCGCCCAGGAGCGCGAGATCGTCCTCGAGGAGATCGCGATGTACGAGGACGACCCGCAGGACCGCGTCTTCGACGTGCTCGGCGAGGCCGTCTTCGGCGACCACCCGCTGGGCCGGGCGATCATCGGCACGCGCGAGGTGGTGGCCGGCACGCCGGCCGCCGAGCTGCGCGCCTTCCACGGCGGCCGCTACACCGCCCAGAACGTCGTCGTCGCGGCGGCCGGCGTCGGTCGACCACGACCGCATCGTCGAGCTGGTCGCGCAGACGATCGGCGATCCGGCGCCGGTCGGCGCGCCGCCGGCGCCGCTGGCGCTGCCCGGCGGCCGCTCAGGCGCGCCGGCGCTTCTTCGCCAAGGAGACCGAGCAGTACCACGTGGCGCTCGGCGCGCCCGGCATCGCCCGCGACGACGACCGCCGCTTCGCGCTGCGGGTCCTCGACACGGTGCTCGGCGGGACGTCGTCGTCGCGGCTGTTCCAGGAGGTGCGCGAGCAGCGCGGCCTGGCCTACAGCGTGTACTCGTTCACGGGGTCCTACGCGGGCACCGGCCAGATCGGCCTGTACCTCGGCACGCGGCCCGACAACGTCGCAGACGGCGATGAAGGTCGTCGGCGACCGAGCTCGACAAGCTGCTGGCCGACGGCATCACCGCCGAGGAGCTCGACCGCTCCAAGGAGAACGTCAAGGGCCGCGTCGTGCTGGCGCTGGAGTCGACGACGGCGCGGATGAACCGCCTCGGCTCCTCGGTGCTGGCCGACATGCCGGTGCTGACCGTCGACGAGGTCGTCGAGCGCATCGACGCGGTCACGCTCGACGACGTCGCGGCGCTGGCGCGCGAGCTGTACGCGCCCGAGCGCCTGAGCGCCGCCGGCATCGGCGGCGACGAGAGCGTCTTCCGCGGCGCGCTGGAAGCCGGTCTCGCCGACGCTCGCGGAGGCGGCGTGAGTCGGTGCTGCGCGTCGGCGTCGCCGGCGCGGCCGGCAAGGTCGGGCGGGCGATCTGCGACGGGGTCGAGGCGGCCGACGACCTCGTGCTCGGCCGGCCGCGCCGATCCCGGCGCTCGACACGCCGCTGGCCGACGATCCTCGGCGACTGCGACGTCGTCGTCGACTTCACGCGCCCCGACACGGCGCTGGAGAACGCGCTGGCCTGCGTGCGAGGCCGGCGTGCACGTCGTCATCGGCACGACGGGCTTCGACCCGGCGCCGCTGCGCCGAGCGCCGCGGCCCCGGCAACGCGTTCCTGGCCCCGAACTTCGCGATCGGCGCGGTGCTGATGATGCGCTTCGCCGACCGAGGCGTCCAAGCACATGGCCAAGGCCGAGATCATCGAGCTGCACCACGACGGCAAGCTCGACACGCCGTCGGGCACCGCCAAGCGGACGGCCGAGCTGATGGACGGCGACGTGCCGATCCACTCGGTGCGGCTGCCCGGCCTCGTCGCCCACCAGGAGGTCATCCTCGGCGACGTCGGCCAGACGCTGACGATCCGCCACGACTCCACCGACCGCACGTCGTTCGTGCCGGGCGTGCTGCTGGCGGTGCGCCGCGTCGGCGACCAGCAGCGAGCCGCTGGTCATCGGGCTGGAGCAGCTGCTCTTCGGCGACGCGTGATCCGGCCCGGCGACCGCGCCGACGCCCGGGCGCTCGCCGAGCTGGAGGTCCGCGCGTGGCGCTGGGCCTACGTCGACATCGTCGCCGAGCAGGACATGATCACCGATCGACGACCGCGAGGCGCGCTGGTCGGCGCCGAGCGCGCTCGAGGGGGCGTTCGTCGCCGAGGTCGAGGGACGCGTGGTCGGGGTCGTCGGGTCGAGGAGTCGGACTCCGGCGGACTGACCGTCAGCGACGTCGCAGGACGGGCGGCAGCTGGCGGTCGCGCGGCTGCTCGACGTCGAGCCTGCGGCCCAGGGCGCCGGGCTCGGGAGCGGCGCTGCTACGATCACGCGGTCGGCGCAACTGCGCGTCGGCGGGCGTCACCGACGCGGTCGCTCTGGCTCTTCGACGGCCAACGGCCACGCCCGTGGCTTCTACGAGCGCCGCGGCTGGGCACGCCGACGGCGCGACCGGCACGATCGTCGAGGCGCGGGCGCTGCGCTATCGGCAGACTCTTGCCCCATGACGTCGAACGCTGCGGTCGCGGGCCGTCGCCCACACCGGGGGCACGTTCGATGACGATCCGCCCGGTCGCCGCGCGGGACGTGCACGCCATCGCCGCGCTGCAGGTCCGCGCGTGGCGCGCCGAGTACGAGGGCTTCGTCGACGAGGCCCACATGCCGACGCTCGACGATCGCATCGGGCTGTGGAACGGCGTGCGGCCGGGCGAGGCCTGGCTGGCCGAGCGCGACGGGCGAGATCGTCGGCGTCGTCGGGGTGGCCAACGGCGAGATCGGCGTCCTGCACGTCGACCCCGAGACCGGCCACGTCGACGGCGGTCGACGACCTGCTGCTCACCCACGCCGAGACCGTCATGCGCGACGGCCGGCCACACGACCGCGCTGCTGTGGACCTTCCGCGAGAACACGCACAGCCGCGCGCTCTACGAGCGCCACGGCTGGACCCACGACGGCGCCGAGGAGGAGACGCTGCCCGGCGTCTGCGAGATCCGCTACCGGCGCTGGGTCGCTGCTAGCGACGCGCGCGTCGTGCTGGTCGCCGTCACCGACCACGCGGTGGAGCGCTTCCGCCAGCGGGTCGCGGGTGCGCTGGACGCGCGGCCCGAGATCGTCGCGCGCGTCGTGCGCGCGGTCGAGGCGGGCCGGATCGAGCGACGAGCCGCCGCCCGGCGCCACCGGCGCGCGCGGCTCGGTCTACGTCCGCGACCTCGTCGACCGCTCCGTGGTCTACGTCTGCCGCCGCGACGGCGCCGAGCTGATCGTCGTGACGCTCTGGGAGCAGGAGGGCGGCGTCGCCGCCGCCGCGCGTCCCGCGCCGCTTCACCGACGCGCTGAAGCGCGACGACGAGCGCCGCGCGAGGACGCCACCTAGGGAGCTCACGCGCGCCACGCAGCGGTAGACGGCGAGGTCGGCGGGAACACCGGGCCTGCTAGACCTCCCGGCAGGGTTCGGCGTTGCGGACGGTCCGAAGACGGGGAGTACCGTCGCCAGACGTTCTTTCCACCACCCGAAGAGGAGCGACGATGTACCGCCAAAAGCTCCTCGTCGTGGCCAACCAGACGGTCGACTCCGACGAGCTGTACGACACCCTTCACGCCCGAGCGGAGCATGGTCCGCTGGCCGTGACGCTGTTGGTCCCGCAGGATCAGCAGGCGGGCTTGGGTCAGCGCGTCAACGCGGCGCTCGACCGTCTCCACGCCGGCGGCGTCGAGGCCGAGGCAATGCTCGGCGACGTCGATCCCGCATGCGCGGTCATCGAGGTCTGGGACCCCCGTCGCTGGGACGAGGTCCTCGTCTCGACGCTGCCGACCAGCACGTCACGCTGGCTGCAGATCGATCTGCCCGCACCGCATCCAGCGGGCGGTCGACGCGCCGGTCAGCCACATCGAGGCGCCACCCGGCCGGCGCCGCCAGCGCGCGAACTAGGACACCAACTCGACCAGCCGCGTGTTGCGCCGCGAGGCGTCGACGCGACTCAGCGCGGTCGGCAGCGCGCCGCGCTCGGCGACGATGACGCAGGCGGTCTGCGCGCGCGTCACCGCGGTGTAGACGAGGTTGCGGGTCAGCATCGGCGCGTGGCCGCGCGCCAGGGCGATGACGATCGCCGGCGCCTGGGAGCCCTGCATCTTGTGGACCGAGCAGGCGTAGGCCAACCGCAGGGTCGCGGTCTCCTGCGTGTCGAGCGTCAGCCGGCGGCCGTCGTCGCCGACGAGCGTCAGCGTCCCGCGGCCGGGATCGTTGGCGGCGACGACCGCGATCTCGCCGTTGTAGAACGACGCGCTCGTGGTTGTTGCGCGTCTGCATGATGCGGTCGCCCAGCCGGAAGGGCGTGCCCTTGACGTCGCGGCCATCGGGGTTCAGCCGCTCGCGCAAGGTGGTCGTTGAACGCGTCGATCCCCGCCGGGCCCTTGTGCATCGGGACGAGCACCTGGAGGTCGGCCACCGGATCCAGGTCGTAGTGGTCGGGCAGGCGCGTCGTGGCCAGCGAGACGACCTCGGCGAAGACCTCGGCCGGCGCTGGGGCGCTCGACGTAGAAGAAGTCGCGGATGTCGTCGGGGCCCAGCGGCTGAGCGGATCCAGCGGCGCCTCGCCGCGGTTGAACGCGTGCGCCGCGCGGATGATCAGCGAGCGCGCCGCCTGGCGGAAGACCTCGGTCAGCCGCGTCGCGGGCGCCGTGCCCGAGGCGATCAGGTCCTCCAGCACGCGACCGGGACCGACGGGCGCGAGCTGGTCGACGTCGCCGACGAGCAGCACGTGGGTGCGCGGGCCGACGGCCTCCAGCAGCGCGGCGGCCAGCCGGACGTCCAACATCGAGGCCTCGTCGACGACGAGCAGGTCGACGCCGGTCAGCGGATCGTCGGCGTCGCGCGCGAAGCCCTCGCCGGGAACCCACTCCAGCAGCCGGTGGATGGTCGTCGCCTCCGCGCCGCCGGTCGCCTCCGACAGGCGCCGCGCCGCCTTGCCGGTCGGCGCGCACAGCCGCACCGTGCGCTTCTGCGCGCGCAGCAGGTCCACGAGCGCGCGCATCGTCGCGGTCTTGCCGGTGCCCGGCAGCCCGGTGAGGATCGAGAGCCGGTGCTCGGCCGCTGCGTGTACCGCGGCCCATTGCGTCACCGTCGGCGCGTGGTCGCCTTCGGGCGGGTCGGCGGGCACGTCGATGTCGAGCGTCGGCGGGGCGGACGCGAGATCGCGCACCCGCTCGGCCAGCCGCCGCTCGGTGCGGTCCATCCGCGGCTCCAGGACGCGCTCGCCGTCGAGGACCAGCTCGGCGTCCTCGACGTGGCCGTCGACGATCTCGATCGGCAGCTCCAGCAGCCGCGCCGCCCGTCCCAGCAGCTCGTCGCGCGCCAGGAAGCAGTGACCGTCCTGCTCGGAGGCGCGCAGCGCGTGGGTCAGCGCGGCGTGGATCCGCTCGGGCGCGTCGGCGGGCGTGCCGAGCGCGCGGGCCACGGTGTCGGCGGTGGCGAAGGCGATCCCGTCGACCTTGGCCAACGCGTAGGGATCCTGCTGCAGGAGTGCGAACGCGCCGCCGCCCAGCGCCTTGTGCACACGAGCGGCCACCGCGGCCGGAACGCCGTGCTCGGCGAGCAGGAGCGCGAGCGCGCGGCCGCCGGCGTTGCGCTGCCAGGACGCCACCGCCGGCTTGAGCTTGGCCTTGCCGATGCCCGGCACCTCGAGCAGGCGCGCGCCCGGGTCGCGGTCGACGATCTCCAGGACCTGGTCGCCGTGGCGCGCCAACAGCCACTCGGCGCCGCGCGGGCCGACGTGCTTGACCGAGCCCAGCAGCGTGATCAGCGCGTCCGGCCCGGCGGCGCCGACCTGCAGCTGCTCGACGTGGAGTTGGCGCCCGAAGCGCGGATGCTCGCGCCACGCGCCCTGGACCTCGACGGTGTCGCCCTCGTGCAGGTGGGCGATCGGACCGGTGAGCGTCACTTCCTCACCGTCGTCGCCCACCGCGGCGAGCACCGCGAAGCCACCGTCCTCCGCACGCCAGCGCACCGCGACGATCTCGGCGGCGAGGGAGGCGGGATCCGGCACCCGACGAGGGTACGCGGTGGCGCCGATCGACCTTGCGTCGCAGGCGGCGACCCGCCGGCGGGCTGATCCTGGGAGAATGCGTCGCGTGGCCGGGCTGGGAGCCATCCTCACCGCGATCGTCACGCCGTTCGACGACGACCTGAACGTCGACGAGCAGGCGTTCGTCGATCTTCTGCACCATCTCGCCGAGCACGGCTCGGACGGCTTCGTCGTCTGCGGGACGACCGGCGAGGCCTCCACGCTGACCGACGAGGAGCATCTGCGCGTCGTCGAGCTGGCCGTCGCCAACCGGCCCGAGGGCACGACGATCACCGCCGGGGTGGGGTCCAACGACACCCGCCACGCGGTGCACCTGACCGAGCGCGCGACCGCGCTCGGCGTCGACGCGGTCCTCAGCGTCACCCCCTATTACAACAAGCCCAACCGGCGCGGGATCGTCGCGCACTACGAAGCGGTCGCCCAGGCGACCGACGTGCCGATCATCCTCTACAACATCCCGTCGCGCGTGGTCATCGACGTCCCGAACGACCTGTTGGCCGAGCTGGCGCAGCTGGACGGCATCGACTACGTCAAGCAGGCCAACGACGACAACTTGGCGCCGATCGACGGGCTCGGCATCTACGCCGGCAACGACGAGGTCTTGCTGCGCACGCTCGAGATCGGGGGCTGTGGCGGTATCTGCGTCGCCAGCCACCTGGTCGGCGACGAGATGCGCCGCATGGTCGACGAGCCCGAGAACCGCGCAACGATCGACGCCTCGCTGCGCGACGTCTACGCCGCGATGGGCGTCACCACGAATCCGATCCCCGTCAAGGCGGCGCTCGAGCTGGCCGGCCATCCGGTCGGCGGCCTGCGCCTGCCGCTCGTCGAGGCCGATGAGGACGAGCGCGCGGAGATCCGCGCGGTCCTCGAGCGCCACGGGCTGCTCGCCTCCGCCGGGGCTCCCTAGGAGAACATGGACAACAGCAAGCTTCGAGTCCTCCCGCTGGGCGGGCTGGGCGAGATTGGCAAGAACATGACCGTCGTCGAGTACGACGGCGCGATCGTCATCGTCGACACCGGACTGCGGTTCCCGACCGCCGAGCAGGTCGGCATCGACCTGGTGCTCCCCGACTTCACCTACCTCCGCGAGCGTGCGGAGGACATCGAGGGCATCGTCATCACCCACGGCCACGAGGACCACCTCGGCGCGCTGCCGTGGATCCTGCGCGAGCTGGGGACCGACATCCCCGTCTTCGGCGGCCCGCTGACGATGGCGATGGCACGCTCCAAGCTCGACGAGCACCGGCTCAAGGAGACCGACCTCAACGACGTCAAGCCGGGCGAGACGATCGAGCTCGGGCCGTTCGACATCGAGCTGATCCACCTCACGCACTCGATCCCGGACATGATGGCCGTCGCGCTGACGACCGATCTCGGGACGATGCTCATCACCGGCGACTACAAGTTCGACCAGACGCCGGTCGACGGCAAGCCGGCCGACGTCAGCCGCCTGGCCGAGCTGGGCCGCGAGGGCCTGCTGCTGCTCTGCGGCGACTCGACCAACGCCGACCGCCCGGGCTTCTCGCCCAGCGAGTCGATCGCGGGGCCCAACCTGTCGGCGCTCTTCGGCCGCTGCGAGGGACGGATCGTCGTCACCTGCTTCGCCTCCAACATCCACCGCGTCCAGCAGGTCGTCGACGCGGCGACCGAGCACGGGCGCAAGGTCGTCCTCGTCGGCCGCTCGATGCGCAAGAACATCAACATCGGGCGCATGTTGGGGCACATCGACGTGCCCGACGGGAGCTTCGTCCAGCCGCGCGAGGCCGCGAGCTTCCCCGACCACAAGCTCGTCATCGTCTCGACCGGCAGCCAGGGCGAGCCGTTGAGCGCGCTGCGCCGGATGGCCCATCGCGACCACCCGCAGGTCGAGCTGCACGCCGGCGACACGGTCGTCTTCGCGGCGACGCCGATCCCGGGCAACGAGCGGGCGGTCAACGAGACGATCGATCGGCTCTACCACATCGGTTGCGACGTGGTGACGCCCAAGGACACGCCGATCCACGCCTCCGGCCACGGCTATCAGGAGGAGATCAAGTTGATGCTCAACCTGACCAAGCCGAAGTACGTGATGCCGTTTCACGGCGACCACAAGCGGATCCACCTGCACGGCGAGCTGGCCAAGTCGGTCGGCGTCCCCGAGGAGCACATCTTCAAGGGCGAGAACGGCCTGCCGCTGGAGCTCGACAAGCAGGGCGCGCGCTTCGGCAAGCGTGAGCGCGCGGGCATGATCTACGTCGACGGCGTCGACATCGGCGATCCGACCGACGTCGCGCTGCGCGACCGTCGGATGCTCAGCGCCGACGGCATCTTCGTCGTCGTCGCGACGATCTCCGAGCAGGACGGCAGCTCGGTCGCCGAGCCGGAGATCATCTTCCGGGGCGTGCCGTACTCCGAGGACGCCGAAGGCCTGCTCGGCGACATCCGCGAGTTCGTCAACGGGTCGCTGGCGCGCGCGGCAGGGGAGGAGATCCGCGAGATCGACCTGCTGCAGCAGAAGCTCCACGACGATCTGGCGGCCTTCGTGTACGACCGCCTGAAGCGGCGCCCGATGGTGCTGCCGTAGTCGTCGAGGTCTAGACACGCACCGTGTGGAGGTCGCCGTCGGCCGACGGCGCCTCCGCGCGGCTGACCGGCAGCGTCACGACGAAGCGGGCCCCGCCCTCGGGCGGGGACTCCAGCACGACGTCGCCGCCGTGTGACTGGGCGACCGCCCGCACGATCGACAGGCCGAGGCCGACCGAGCCGCCGCGGTCACCCTCGGCGCGGACGAAGCGGTCGAAGATCTCGGGGCGCAGCTCCGCCGCCACGCCCGGGCCGTCGTCGGCGACCGTCAGGCGCACGTGCTCGGCGTCGCCGGTCACCGACGCGTGCACCCGCGTCCCGGCAGGCGTGTGCTGGAAGGCGTTCTGGATCAGGTTGAGCGCGAGGCGATGCAGCTCGTCGGCCGCGCCGTCGACGATCGCCGGGGTGGCCTCCACGCTGAGCACGTGGTCGCCGGCGACCGGGCCGAGCTCGGCGGCGACGTCGACCAGGACCCTGCCGAGGTCGGTCGGGGCGTGGGGGACCTCGCGGTTGGCGTCGGCCCGGGCCAGCAGCAGCAGATCGCCGACCAGACGGCGCATGCGCTGGGTCGAGCGCAGCGCCGAGCGCGCCGCCTCGCCGCGCTCGCCGTCGAGGACCTCGGCCAGGAGCTCGAGGTTGGCCAGCACGCTGGTCAGCGGCGTGCGCAGCTCGTGGCTGGCGTCGGCGACGAACTGCCGTTGGCGCGCCAACGCGGCTTCGCGTTCCGCGCGCGAGGATTCCAACGCCTGGAGCATGTCGTCCAGCGTGTGGGCCAGCTCGGCGACCTCGTCGTCGGTGTCGGGGATCGGCACGCGCCGGCTGGGGTCGCGCGTGGCGGCGATGTCGCGCGCGGTCGAGGTCAGCCGCGTGAGCGGCGCCAGCGCCCGGCGCGACAGTGCGAGCGCGATGGCCAGCGCCAGGCCCGAGCCGAGCAGCACGCCGAAGATCAGGATCACGCGCACGCGGTGGACGCTGGCCTCGACGGGCGCGGTTCGACGCGCGTACTGTACGAGCACGGGGAAGCCGAGCGGCGAGTTGGAGATCGCCAGCGTCGTCGCGCGCGTCTCGACGCGGTAGCCGCCGACCTCGCCCGTCCGTCCCGGGGTCAGGCCGAGCTTGCCGAAGTCGGGCGCGCGCTCGGTCGCGGCGATCTGCACGCCGTTCTTGAACAGCACCCGGATCACGGCCTGGTTGGGCGCCGCGTAGGTCCGGACCAGCGACTCCGGGATCGTCGCCTTGTCGTTCTCGTACTTGATCGGCAGGCGGTTGCTGAGCAGGTTGTTGACCGCCGTCGACATCTCGTTGCGGAAGTCGCTGCGGATCCGGGAGGCGGTGAGCTGGCCGATGACGAGGGCGAACCCGCAGAGCACCAGGAAGGTGAGTCCGGCCGCCAGCGCGGCGAGCCGCCAGCGCAGCGTCATCGAGTGCAGCAGGGCGCTCATGCCCGCAGCACGTACCCCGCGCCGCGGATCGTGTGCAGCAGGCGCGCCTCGCCGCCGCCCTCCAGCTTGCGCCGCAGGTTGGAGACGAAGACCTCGATCGTGTTCGTGGTCGCGAACGGGTCGTAGCCCCAGACGTCCTCCAGCAGACGCTGACGGGGGACGACGATGCGCTCGTTGCGCATCAGGTACTCCAACAGCTCGAACTCGCGCTGGGTCAGCTCGATCGACCCGCTCGCCGCGGCGGACCTCGTGGGTGTCGGGGTTCAGCGACAGGTCGGCGACGACCAGCGACGCGCTGCCGCGCGGCGGCCGCCGGCGCAGCAGCGCGCGCAGGCGCGCCAGCAGCTCCTGGCGCTCGAACGGCTTGACGAGGTAGTCGTCGGCGCCCGCGTCGAGGCCCTCGACGCGCGCCTCGAGCGCGTCGCGCGCGGTCAGCATCAGGATCGGCACGTCGTCGGCGGCACGCAGGCGGCGCGCCACGTCCATGCCGTCGAGCTTCGGCAGGCCGAGGTCGAGGACCACGAGATCCGGGACGAAGTCGTTGGCCGCCCCGAGCGCCGCCTCGCCGTCGCCGGCGATCCGCGTCTCGTACCCCTCCAGGCGCAGCGACCGCTGCAGCACCTGTGCGATGTCGTCGTCGTCCTCCACGATGAGGACGCGTGCTTGGCGCTCATGCCCGTCGATCACAGGTGAATGGTAGAGCCGGCCCTCAAGGCGAGATCAAGGGCCGCCCGCGCACGGTGCGGCCCTGCTGCGGCAGGGACGTGCACCACGGCGTCGAAGGGGAGGGTCCGAGCCATGGCCACGACCCGAACTCCCGCCCCGCGCAAGCGCAAGCCGGCGCCCAAGTCCAAGACCACGACGTCTGCCTCTTCGGCGGCCGCGCGCAAGCGCAAGCCGCCGGCACGCGGCAAGGCCGCGACGCGCACCCGCGCCAAGCGCTCGTCGGCGACCTGGGCGCCGCGCGTCCCCGTCATCGAGCAGCGCCACCTCGACCTCTTCGGGCTGGCGCTCGTGGCGTGCGGCGTGTTCCTGATCTTCCCGCTCTACCTCGGCTGGGACGGTGGCCAGGCGGGCGACGGCGTCGTCGACGCGCTGGCGCTGGCCGTCGGTCAGCTGCGCTACGTCGCGCCGATCGGCGTGCTGGCCGCCGGCGCGGTCATCGTCATGCGCCCGGTGCTGCCGTCGGTGCGGCCGTTCAAGTCGGGCGGGATCTGCTTCGTGCTCGCGCTGGCGCTGATGTTCGCCGCCGGCACGCTCGGCCTCGGGCCCGACACGGTCCGTCACGGCTTCTGGGATGCCGACTTCCTGCGTGATCGCGGCGGCTACCTCGGCGAGGGCGCTGTTCTACGTGTCGAGCAACCTGATCGGGTCGATCGGCACCCACATCCTCGCGCTCTTCCTCTTCCTGGCCGGGCTGCTGCTGCTGACCGGCGCCTCGGTGGCCGGCGTGCTCAAGGCGACCGGCGGGACGGTCGCGGAGTCCACGCGCGCCCTGCGTGAGGCCACGGTGCGCCCCGAGGCGAGCCCGCGCGGCGCCGCCGCCACGGCCGCCGGCGCGACCAAGAGCGGGCGCCCGCGCGTCCGCGTCCCCGAGCCCGACGCCGACATGGTCGTCAAGGCCACGCACGTCGAGGCGCCGTCGCTGGACGGCGTCGAGCGCTACCCCGACCTCTTCGGCGACGACGAGCCGGCGGGCGCGCTGCCCGACGAGGAGCCGCGGATCCGCCGGCGCAAGAAGGCCGCCGAGCCGATCGACGCGATCCCGGAGCCCGCCGACGAGGACCTGCACGTCGAGCGCACGCCGCAGAGCGCCGCCGAGGACGCCACCGACGCGGCCGTCGAGGACGCCGTGATGGCGACCGACGAGCTGCCCGAGCTGACGCAGGACTTCGACCCCGACGACGACGGCGAGCCCAAGCAACTGGAGCTGCCGGCCGCTCGCGGCGAGGACGACCACGAGGACATCGAGTACATCGTCCCGGACCCGCGCGTCCTCAAGCGCTCCACCGGCGACCAGATCCGCCCCGACACCAGCGGCAACGAGAAGATCGCCGCGTCGCTGGTCGAGGCGCTGAGCCACTTCAACGTGGAGGCCAAGGTCGTCGGCACCGTCAGCGGCCCGCACATCACGCGCTACGAGCTGCGCCTCGCGCCGGGCGTGAAGATGAGCAAGGTCGCCCAGCTCAAGGACGACCTGGCCTACGCGCTGGCCGCGACCGAGATCCGCATCCTCGCGCCGATCCCCGGCAAGCAGGCCGTCGGCATCGAGGTCCCCAACCGCGATCGCCGCATCGTCCACCTCGGCGACGTCTTCCGCGCCCGCCCCGAGGGCTACTCGCCGCTCACCGTCTGGCTCGGCAAGGACGTCTCGGGCAAGGCGATCGGCGCCGACCTGGCCAAGATGCCGCACATCCTCGTCGCCGGCACGACGGGCGCGGGCAAGTCGGCGTGCATCAACGCGATGTTGTCGTCGATCCTGCTCAACGCCACGCCCGACGAGGCGCGGCTGGTCCTGGTCGACCCCAAGCAGGTCGAGCTCAACCACTACGAGGACGTCCCGCACCTGCTGACGCCGGTGATCACCTCGCCCGCGCCAGGCCGCCAACGCGCTGCAGAACCTCGTGCGCGAGATGGAGTGGCGCTACGGGATCATGGCCATGAAGCGCACGCGCTCGCTGATCGAGCTCAACCGCGTGCGCGAGGAGGAGGGCGAGAAGCGCCTGCCCGTACATCCTCTGCGTGATCGACGAGCTCGCCGACCTGATGATGGTCGCGCCGGGCGACGTCGAGGACTCGATCATCCGGATCGCGCAGAAGGCGCGCGCGGTCGGCATCCACCTCGTGCTCGCCACGCAGAGCCCGCGCGTCGACGTGATCACGGGCATGATCAAGGCCAACGTCCCGTCGCGGATCGCCTTCGCCGTGAGCTCGCAGACCGACTCGCGCGTGATCCTCGACCAGAACGGCGCCGAGTCGCTGCTGGGCATGGGCGACATGCTCTTCTCGCCGGTCGGCTCGTCGAAGCTCCAGCGCATCCAGGGCGCCTACATCGACGAGGCGCAGGTCGCCGCAGATCACCGAGTTCTGGGCGCGCCAGGGCGAGCCCGAGCTGCGCGACGACCTGCTCGAGGAGGTCGAGCCCGAGGTCGCCGAGGGCGGCCGCGACGAGGCCGACGGCAAGGATCCCGACGAGGATCCGCTGCTGGCCGACGCGATCGAGCTGGTCGTCGAGATGGGCACCGCGTCGACCTCGATGCTCCAGCGCCGCATGCGCCTCGGCTACACGCGCGCCGGGCGGATGATGGACATGCTCGAGCGCCGCGGCGTCATCTCCGGCTACGAGGGCTCCAAGCCGCGCCAGGTGCTGATCACCGGGCAGGACCTGCCGCGGATGCTGGCGGCGCTGGCCGAGAAGGGCGACATCGCCGCGCCGAACGGTCCGATCGGCCGCGAGCGGCGACGCGCCAGAGCTGCCGCCGCGACCTGCGGGCCGAGTCCGGCGCCGGCGAGGATCCGCTGGACGCGGGCGACGACCAGCCCGCCCAGTAGCTCCATAGACTGCGGCCCCAAGCCATGCCGGAGATCGGGGCCACCCTCCGCGAGGCGCGCATGCGCGCCCGCATCGACATCTCGGAGATCGAAGCCGAGACGAAGATCCGTGCCAAGTACCTGCGGGCGCTGGAGAACGAGGAGTGGGGGCTGCTGCCCGGGCCGACGTACGTCCGCTCGTTCCTGCGCACCTACGCCGAGGCGCTCGATCTCGACGCCAAGCTGCTGCTGGAGGAGTACAAGCTCCGCCACGAGCGGCCGTCCGATCACGACCTGCATGCCGATCGGCGCCCCGCGGCGTCGCGGCGGGCGCGGCGGCCGTGGGTCCGGCCCGCTACGACCGCACCGCGAGCCGCGCCGGATCCCGGTCGGCGCTCGTGGTCGGCGTGATCGTGCTGCTGCTCTTCGGCGCGCTGTACCTGCTGGGCCGGGGCAACAACGACGGTGGTGACCCGTCGGCAGCCGACACGACGACGAGCCGGACCACGACGACGCCGGTGCCGGCGCGCACGGCACGTCGACGTCGGCCTCCAAGGCCACGTCCACCAAGAAGAAGCGTTCGGCCGCCTCCAGGCTCGTGCGCCTGCAGCTCATCCCGACCGGTCCGGGCCCGGTCTCGGCCTGCCTGGTCGACGCCAGCGGCGCGGCACGGATCCCCGGCACCACGCTGCAGCAGGGCGGCTCGGCGGGGCCCTACCGCTCCAAGCGCTTCAAGCTGCTGCTGGGCAACGGCAACGCGCGGCTGCGCGTCGACGGCAAGCTGCGCGCCGTGCCCGACGCCAGCCCGGTCGCCTTCCGGATCAGCAAGGGGTCATTCAAGCGCGTCGATCCCGGCACCGTCCCGGACTGCTCCTGATGGCGGCGCGCGCGGGCATCGTCGTCACGGGCACCGAGGTGCTCACCGGCCGGGTCGTCGACCGCAACGGGCCGTGGCTGGCCGAGCAGCTGCGCGAGCTCGGCGTCGACGTCGCCCACAACATCGTCGTCGGCGACCGGCCGGACGACGTGCGCGACGCGCTGGGCTGGCTGGCCGGCGCCGGCGTGCGACCTGATCGTCACCAGCGGCGGGCTCGGGCCGACCGAGGACGACCTGACCGCCGCGGTCGTCGGCGACGTTCCAGGGGCGGCCGTCGGCGCTCGACACGGCGCTGGAGGAGCGGATCTGGAAGATCGTGCGAGGGGCTGATGATCCGCTGGCCGGATCTCGACCAGGAGGCGATCCGGCGCTCGAACCGCAAGCAGGCGCTGGTGCCCGACGGCGCGACGGTGCTCGAGCCGGTCGGGCACGGCGCCGGGGCTGGTCGTGCCGCCGTCGGCGGGGACGCCGCGGCCCGACGGTCGTGGTGCTGCCGGGGCCGCCGCGCGAGCTGCAGCCGATGTGGCGCGCGGCGGTGCAGACCGAGGCGTTCCGCGCCGGCGATCGGCGGGCGCGACCGAGCTACCGCCAGCGACATGCTGCGGCTGTTCGGGCATCCCGGAGTCCGAGATCGCCGACACGATGCTGCAGGCGCGCGACGCGGGATCGACCTCGACGCGCTGGAGATCACGACCTGCCTGCGCCGCGGCGAGGTCGAGGTCGTCACGCGCTACGAGCCGCCGCAGCAGGCGGTCTACGACGCGTTCGCGGCGCTCGTGCGCCGAGCGCCATCCGCGCGACGCTGTTCTCCGACGACGGGACGACGGTCGACGAGCAGGTCGCCGACGCTGCTGCGTCGTCGTCGCGCACGATCGCGACCGCCGAGTCCTGCACCGGCGGGCTGCTCGCGGGCCGGCTGACCGATCTGCGCCGGCTCGTCGGACTACGTGCTCGGCGGGCTGGTCGTGTACTCCAACGCGGCGAAGGTCGCGCTGGCCGGCGTCGACCCGGCGCTGATCGAGCGCGTGGGCGCCGTGTCGGTCGAGGTCGCCGAGGCGCTGGCCGACGGCGCGCGCGCCGCGCTGGGCGCCGACGTCGGGGTCGGCATCACCGGCATCGCCGGCCCGGGCGGCGGGACCGAGGACAAGCCGGTCGGGACGGTCTGCTTCTCGGTCGCGCTGCCGACGGCCGCCGGCTCGACCCGCCGCCTCGTCCTGCCCGGCGGCGCGCTTCGACGTGCGCGACCGCTCGACCACGGTCGCCCTGCACATGATCCGGCGCGTCTTGCGAGGCGAGACCGGGGGCTGAGCCGTGCCTGCGCGCCTGTTCGTCGCGCTGGAGCTCGGCGGCGAGGACCGCCGCGCGCTGGTGGCCTGGGCGCGCGAGGCGGTGGCGGCCGACCGCGCGCTGCGGATCGTCGCGGCCGAGCAGGTCCACCTGACGCTCGCGTTCCTCGGCCATCGGCCGCTCGACGACGTCGGGCCGCTGAGCGCGGTGGTGGAGGAGCTGGCGGGGTGGCCGCGCGCCGGCGCTCTCGACGGGCGCCGCGCTGTGGCTCGCGCCGCGGCGACCGCACGTGCTGACGGTGGCGGTCTCCGACGACGACGGTGCGCTGGCGGCGCTGCACGCGACGCTCTGGGAGGCGCTGGAGGCGCTCGGGTTCGAGCGCGAGGAGCGGCGCTTCCGCCCGCACCTGACCGTCGCGCGGGTGCGGCGCGGATGGACGCCGTCGACGGCGCGCGCTGCCGCCGACGCCGGCGCTGCGATCTCGACGTGCGCGGGGTGGCGCTGATGCGGTCGTGGCTCGGCGGAGGGACCGCCGCGCTACGAGGCGCTGACGCGCGCGGAATTCGGTCCCGAATCGTGACGGCGCGCGCCTGTTTGCGGCACACGAACGTGCGTACGCTTCTGCTCTCCGAAGTTCCGTCCGACGCGACCCGCACACTGGTTCGCTCTTCCGCGTTCGAGAGAGGTCTCACCCCGCATGCCCGCTACCGACGAGAAGGCCATCAAGGCCCGCGACACCGCCCTTGCCAGCGCGCCCTGACCCAGATCGAGCGCCAGTTCGGCAAGGGCTCGGTCATGCGCATGGGCGACCCGGGCGCGCAGGTCAAGGTCAACGCGATTCCGACCGGCGCGCTGTCGCTGGATCTCGCGCTCGGCATCGGCGGCATGCCGCGCGGCCGCATCGTCGAGGTCTTCGGCCCGGAGTCCTCGGGCAAGACGACGCTCGTCTACCACGTGCTCGCCGAGGCCCAGCGCCTGGGCGGCGTCTGCGCGTTCATCGACGCCGAGCACGCGATGGACCCGCTGTACGCGCAGCGAGATCGGCGTCAACATCGACAACCTGCTGGTGTCGCAGCCCGACTACGGCGAGCAGGCGCTGGAGATCTGCGACATGCTGGTGCGCTCCGGCGCGGTCGACGTCGTCGCCATCGACTCCGTCGCGGCGCTGACGCCGCGCGCCGAGCTCGAGGGCCAGATGGGCGACCAGACCGTCGGCCTGCAGGCGCGGATGATGAGCCAGGCGATGCGCAAGCTCGCCGGCAACCTGAACCGCACGCAGACGCTCTGCCTCTTCACGAACCAGATCCGCGAGAAGGTCGGCGTCATGTTCGGCTCGCCCGAGACGCAGCCGGGCGGTCGCGCGCTGAAGTTCTACTCGTCGCAGCGCCTGGACATCCGGCGCATCGAGACGCTGAAGGACGGCACCGAGGCCGTCGGCAACCGCGTCCGCGTCAAGGTCGTCAAGAACAAGGTCGCCGCGCCGTTCCGCCAGGCCGAGTTCGACATCGAGTTCGGCAAGGGCATCTCGACCTCGGGCTGCATCCTGGACCTCGGGATCGAGCACAACATCGTCGCGAAGTCCGGCTCGTTCTTCTCCTACGACGGCGACCGCCTCGGTCAGGGGCGCAACAACGCCAAGGGCTTCCTCGACGAGCATCCCGAGATCGCCCGCGAGATCGAGGACAAGGTCTACCGCGCCCTCGACATCGACCGCGACCTGGTCGCGCCGATCGACCGCGACGACGTGCCCGAAGGCGTCGATCCGGCGACGGGCGAGATCACGGCCGAGCGCAAGACGGCAGCGGCCACGGCATAGGCGGCGGAGGGGAGCGCCGCCCGTGACGACCGCCGAGCGTGCCGTCGATCCGGAGGCCCGTCTCCAGCACGCGCTCGACCTCAGCTACCGCTACCTCGGGTTCCGTGATCGCACGGTGCTCGAGATGCGCTGGCACCTCGAGGCCAAGCGCGTGGAGCCCGACACGATCGAGCAGGCCGTCGCCGAGCTCTCCGAGCTGGGCTACCTCGACGACGCGCGCTTCGCCCGGCGCTTCGTCGAGGATCGCCGCGCCCTCGACCACTGGGGCAACGAGCGGATCGAGCGCAAGCTCGTCGCCTCGGGCATCGAGGCCGACCTCATCGCCGCCGCGCTGGCCGGTGGCGACGCGGCCGAGTCGCAGTTCGACGCCGCGCTGACCATCCTCACCCGCCGCTTCCGCACCCCACCGGAGACCGACCGCGACCGCGACCGCGCCCTCGGCTTCCTGGTCCGCAAGGGCTACGAGCTCGAGCACGGCCTACGACGCGATCCGCGCCTACCGGCGCGACTAGCGCGCGTCGTCGCTAGCGGTCGGGGTTGAAGACCGGAGCGAGGGTCTCGCCGGCCAGCGTCACGGCCTCCAGGTCGTGGACGTCGGGCATCGAGAAGGTCACGCCCTCGATGCCGACGTCGCGGAAGGCGTGGGCGACGCTCGAGGACCTGCTCGGGCGTGCCGCCGGTCGTGGCGGCGATGCGCTCCTCGGGGAAGCCGGCCGCGCGCATCGCGTCGAGCTTGGCCTTGACGGCAGCCTCGGTCTCGCCGATCGCCAGCGTCATCATCGACGTCTTGGTGATCTCGGCCGAGTCGCGACCGACGTTCTCGCAGTGGCCCTCCAGGACGCCGAGCAGGTGCTTGGCGCGGTCGGGGTCGCCGAAGAGGTTGCAGCCGTCGGCGTACTGGGCGACCATCCGCAGCGTCTTGCGCTCGCCGCTGCCGCCGATGAGGATCGGGATGTCGCCGCGCAGCGGCTTGGGGTTGTTGTAGGCGTCGGTGACGGAGTGATGGGTCGCCGGCGACCGTCGCCTGCTCCTGCGGTGAACATCGCGCGGACGATCTGCAGGTGGTCCTCCAGGCGCTCGAAGCGCTCCTTGATCGGCGGGAACGCGTAGCCGTAGGCGTCGTGCTCGGCCTCGAACCAGCCGGCGCCGATGCCGTGGAACGCGCGGCCGCCGGAGATGATGTCGAGCGTCGTCGTGATCTTGGCGTGCTGGGCGGGGTTGCGGTAGCCGACGCCGCCGACGAGCAGGCCGAGCGCGATCGTCTCGGTCCGCGCGGCGAGCGCCGGCGAGCATCGTGTTGCCCTCGAACATCCAGTTCTGCGGCGGCCCGACCGGCGGGATCTGGTGGTAGTGATCCATCAGCCGACACCGACGTGAAGCCCGCCTGCTCGGCGGTCGTCGCGATCTCGACCAGCTTCTCGAAGACCGCCTCGGGCCCGACGCCCGGGTAGTTGAAGTTCGGCAGGTGCAGGTCCAGCTGGATGGGAGCGCGCATATCCGCCACCGTACCCGCCGCCGGCGGTCTGTTCACCGCTCTGCGTTGCGGTGTCAGACAGGATGCGCAGCACGCCGTCCGGGATGCGAGACTCGCAGGCGGCCATGATCGATCGCACGAGCCTCGACCACCAGACGACCGGAGCGGCGCGATGAGGGCGGTCACCTGTCGGCATGCGGAGCTGGAGGTCGTCGACCTGCCCGAGCCGACGCCGGCCCGCGGCCAGGTGCGGCTCGAGGTGCTGCGCTGCGGGATCTGCGGCTCCGATCTGCACGCCCGCCACGGCATCGACGAGTGGGCCGCAGATGGCCGGCGCAGACCGGCTACGACCGCTTCGGGCGCTCCGACCAGCCCATCGTCTTCGGCCACGAGTTCTGCGGGCAGCGTCGCCGAGTACGGGCCCGGGATGCGGCGGCAAGCTGCCGACCGGGACGCCGGTCGTCGCGGTGCCGCTGCGTGCGCGGCGCGCAGCGGGATCGACGCGATCGGCCTGTCGTCGCACGCGCCCGGCGCGTACGCCGAGCAGATGATCGTCCAGGAGTCGATGATGATGCGCGGTGCCCAACGGGCTGGCGCCGGACGTCGCCGCGCTCACCGAGCCGATGGCCGTCGCCTGGCACGCGGTCCGCCGCGGCGAGGTCGGCAAGCGCGACGTGGCGATCGTCATCGGCTGCGGGCCGGTCGGCCTCGGCGTGATCCTGTGCCTGAAGGCCCGCGGCGTGCAAGACCGTCGTGGCCAGCGACTTCTCGGCCGGTCGCCGCGCGCTGGCGACCGCGCTGTGGCGCCGACGTCGTGGTCGACCCCGCCGTCGGCTCGCCGTACGCCGGCGGCGCCGAACGCGGCCACATCACCGACGCGCCCGCCGCCTTCGAGCTGGCCGTCGGGACGCGCGAGAAGCTCGGGCGGCTGCCGGTCGGCTGGTGGCACCTCTGGCGGCTGGGGAGAAGCTCGGCGGCATGCCCAAGCGCGCCGGTGATCTTCGAGTGCGTCGGCGTGCCCGGGATGATCGATCGAGCATCGTCGACGACGCGCCGCTGTTCTCCCGCGTGGTCGTGGTCGGCGTGTGCGTCGGCGCCGGATCGCTTCACGCCCGCGATGGCCATCAACAAGGAGATCGACCTGCGCTTCGTGCTCGGCCTACTCCCCGCTGGAGTACCGCGACACGCTGCACATGCTCGCCGAGGGCAAGCTCGATCCGCGCCCGCTCATCACCGGGACCGTCGGCCTCGACGGCGTCGACGCGGCCTTCACCGCGCTCGGCGACCCCGAGACGCACGCGAAGGTGCTGATCGATCCGCGCTCGCCGGCCACCGCGCCGAGCTGACCGACGCGCGCCACGGTCGCGACCGACGCCGCCGTCGTGCTTTGCTACGCGGATGCACGAGTCGCCGGAGGAGATCGCCGCCCTGCAGGCCCTGCTGGACCGCAGCTACGCCGCCGCCCGCCCGCACCTGCTGCGCATCCACACCCCCGAGCGGCGGCTCACCGCCGAGCAGCTCGCCGACCAGCTCCAAGGGATGCGGCTGCTCACGCTGGCCACCGTCACCGCCGACGGCCGGCCGCTCACCGGGCCGGTCGACGGCGTCTTCCTCCACGGCGCCTTTCACTTCGGCTCGTCACCGGACTCGACCCGCTTCCGCCACATCGCCAAGCGCCCGCAGGTCAGCGCCACGCACCTCCCGGGCGAGGAGCTCTCGATCACCGTCCACGGGCGCGCCACCATCGTCGACGTCCAGGCCCCGGAGGGCGCCGACCTGCGTCGCGCGCTGCTCGACATCTACGTGCCGCGCTACGGCGCCGAGTGGGAGCAGTTCATGGACTCCGGACCGCTCTTCGCGCGGATCGACGCCGAGCGCATGTACACGTTCTCGATGCCCACCGAGTAGCGACGAGCGACGCCGCCACTTCCGCACGGATCTTCACCGACGCTCGCGCCGCCATTGGGAGCTCCACAGGCTGATTGCACGCGCAACGCCTTCGGTACTACGATCCCGGCCAGCGAAGGACCGACTTCAGGGCGACCGAACCGAGACTTCCCAGCACCCTTTTTGCCGTTCGCACACACGTGCAGGTTCGCACCGCGTCGCACGCCGCACGCGCCCGGACCACGCAGGACCCGAAACCGCCGTCCACCATCGCCCGGTGGCCGGGCCTCTCGCTCCCAAAACGCAGGACCGGAGACCAGCCGCCGCCTCCATCGACGGCTGGGGAGAGGACACCCCACATGGAAACGCTGATCGGCGCGGCGCTCATCGGAGCGGCCATCGTCGTCGCGGCCCTCGTCTACGGACGCCGCAGGCCGGTCGCGACGCTCGCCACCGTCGCCGCACCCACGGTGGTCGCGGCGTCCGAGGACGCAGAGCTCCTGCGCCGGGCCGCCGAGCTGGAGCACAGCGCCGTGCGCACGCAGGCGCTGGAGGCCGCGCTGGATCGCCGCGGCGCCGACCTCGACCGCCGCGAGGCCGAGTTGGAGCGCCGCGACCAGCACGTCCGCGCGCACGCCGACGAGGTCGAGCGCCTGCGCGTCGAGCGCGAGCAGGCGCTGGAGCGCCTCGCCGGGCTGAGCGCCGGGCAGGCCAAGCAGGCGCTGCTCAAGGACGTCGAGGAGGAGGCGCGCCACGACGCCGGCCGTGTCCTGCGCCAGGTCGAGGAGGAGACCAAGCGCGACGCCGAGCGGCGCGTGCGCTCGATCCTCTCGGTCGCCATGCAGCGACTGGCCGCGTCGCACGCGGCCGAGACGACGGTCAGCGTCGTCCAGCTCCCCAGCGACGACATGAAGGGCCGGATCATCGGCCGCGAGGGGCGCAACATCCGCGCGCTGGAGAACCTCACCGGCGTCGACTTCATCATCGACGACACGCCCAACGCGGTCGTGCTCAGCGCCTTCGACGGCGTCCGCCGCGAGGTCGCGCGCATCACGCTGGAGAAGCTGCTGCAGGACGGCCGCATCCATCCGGCGCGCATCGAGGAGACCTACTACCAGGCGAAGTCCGAGCTGGAGTCCCACATGGTCGAGGCGGGGGAGGACGGCGGTCTTCGAGGCCGGCGTCCAGGGCCTGGACCCCGAGCTGGTCAAGATCCTCGGCCGGCTGAAGTTCCGCACCAGCTACGGCCAGAACGTGCTCGCGCACTCGGTCGAGTGCGCCCATCTCGCGGCGCTGATGGCCGCCGAGCTGGGCGCGAGCACCAAGACCGCGCGCCGCGCCGCGCTGCTGCACGACATCGGCAAGGCCGTCTCGCACGAGATCGAGGGCCCGCACGCGCTGGTCGGCGGCGACCTCGCCCGTCGCCACGGCGAGTCCGAGGCCGTCGCCCACGCGATGGAGGCCCATCACAACGAGGTCGAGCCCCAGACCGTCGAGGCCGTCATCGTCCAGGCCGCCGACGCGCTCAGCGGCGCCCGCCCAGGCGCGCGCGGCGAGTCGCTGGAGCAGTACGTCAAGCGCCTGCGCGACCTGGAGAAGCTCGCGACCCGCCACGACGGCGTCGACAAGGTGTACGCCATGCAGGCCGGCCGCGAGATCCGCGTGATCGTCGAGCCCGGCGCGATCACCGACGAGAAGGCGATCGCGCTGTCGCACACGATCGCGCGCGAGATCGAGCAGGAGCTCGAGTACCCGGGCCAGATCAAGGTGACGGTGATTCGCGAGTCGCGCGCGGTCGACTACGCGAAGTGAGTGGGTGGGCGGGGACCGTTACCCTCATGTCCGCCGTGAGCAAGACCTTCCACGTCACCACCTTCGGGTGCCAGATGAACGAGCACGACTCCGAGCGGATGAAGGGGATGCTCGTCGTCGCTGGGCTACGCGGAGACCGACGAGCAGCGCGACGCCGAGCTGATCCTGTTCAACACCTGCTCGATCCGCGAGAAGGCCGACAGCCGCTTCATCTCCTACCTCCAGCTCGCCGCGTCCTACAAGCGCCGCAATCCCGAGATCGTGATCGGCGTCGGCGGCTGCTGGGCCCAGTCGGTCAAGGAGGACGTGTTCCGCCAGTTCCCCTACGTCGACGTGGCCTTCGGTCCGGGGCAGGTCCACAGGCTCGCCGAGTTCCTGACCAGCGACTCGCTCACCGCTCAGGGCTACTTCGAGTTCGAGGGTTTCACCGGCCACCTGCCGTCGGCGCGCGAGCGCGACGTCCAGGGCTGGGTGCAGATCTCGGCCGGCTGCAACATGAAGTGCTCGTACTGCATCGTGCCGTCGACGCGTGGGCGCCAGGTCGACCGGCCGCTGGACGAGCTGGTCGCCGAGGTCCGCGACATGGTGGCCGGCGGCGTGCGTCGAGGTGACGTTGCTGGGCCAGAACGTCAACGCCTACGGGCGCGCGGTGCGCGGAGGCGAACGCACGTCGTTCGCCGCGCTGCTGCACGCGCTCGACGCCATCGACGGCCTGCGCCGGATGCGCTACACGTCGCCGCACCCGCAGGACATGACCGAGGACGTCGTGCTCGCGCACGCGACGCTCGCCAGCGTCTGCCCGCACATGCACCTGCCGCTGCAGTCGGGCTCCTCGCGGATCCTCAAGGCGATGCGCCGCACCTACGATCGCGGCCGCTTCCTGGACCGCGTCGCGCTGATCCGCGAGCACAACCCCGACATCGCGCTGACCACCGACATCATCGTCGGCTTCCCGGGGGAGACCGAGCAGGACTTCGCCGAGACCCTGGAGGTCTGCGAGGAGGTCGGCTTCGACGGCGCGTTCACCTTCATCTACTCGCCGCGGCGCGACACCGAGGCGGCGGAGCTCACCGACGACTTCATCGCGCACGAGGTCGCGGTGCAGCGGATGGAGCGGCTGGTCGAGGTGGTCCAGCGCCGCGCGGCGCAGCGGGCCGAGCGGTTCGTGGGGCGCACGCTCGACGTCCTGGTCGAGGGTCAGTCGCGGACCGATCCGTCGCGCCTGCGGGGCCGCAGCGGCCACGGCAAGACGGTCAACTTCTCCGGCCTGGCCGAGGCCGGCGAGATCGTGCCGGTGCAGATCACGGGGTCGACGTCGCAGACGCTGTCGGGCGAGATGTCGCTGCTCGCGCGGGCGCTCGTCTCCTGACGTCCGCAGAAGTCCCTGCTACGAACAGATGTTCGTAATTCCGTAACACATTTGCGAACATGTGTTCGCATGCGGTGGGACAATCTGAAGATCGAAGCGGAGGAGGGGACGCGGCTCCCGGGCTATCGCGAGCCTGCATCGGTGAGGCGCTTCGACGCGCCCGAGGCGCTGGACATGCGCTTCTACGAGATCCACGCCAAGAGCGCGCTCAACCGCGTGCCCGAGGCGTCGCGGATGCCGTTTCGCTGGACGATCAACCCGTATCGCGGCTGCTCGCACGCCTGCGTGTATTGCCTGGCCGGCGACACCCCGATCCTGATGGCCGACGGGCGCACGCGCCCGCTCGCCGATCTGCGCGTCGGCGACGAGATCTACGGCACCGAGCAGGAGGGCACGACCTACCGCCGCTATGTGCGCACGCGGGTGCGCGCCCACTGGTCCACCGAGAAGCCCGCCTATCGCGTGACCCTGCGCGACGGCACCGAGGTGGTGGCCAGCGCCGACCACCGCTTCCTCACCAACCGCGGGTGGAAGCACGTGCTGCGCGCCGAGCGGGGCGCGACGCCGCGGCCCTACCTCACGCGCTCGGTCTCGCTGCTGGGTCCGGGTCGCTTCGTCACGCCGCCGATCGACACGCCGGAGTACCGGCGGGGCTACCTGTGCGGCGCGATCCGTGGCGACGCGCAGGAGCCCGAGGCGCGGGGCCGCACCGAGGCCTACCTCGCGGCCGCCGGGATCGACGGCGGGCCGGCCGGCCTGAGCGTAGGCGCTGGGGTGGCGACCCGTCGTCGACGGACGCCCGGCGCGCTGCTGCGCGCCGAGCGGATCGACGCGCTGATCTCCTGGCCGTTCACGCCCAGCGACGACTGGCGCAAGGGCTACCTGGCCGGCATCTTCGACGCCGACGGCAGCTGCGGCAGCGACGGGCTGCGGATCGACAACGCCGATCCGACGATGCTCTCGTGGACGGAGGCGTGCCTGCAGTCCTTCGGCTTCGCCTGTGACGTCGAGCCACCGGACGCGCTCGGCGTGCGGGGCGTGCGCGTGCGCGGCGGGGTTCGGGCGCAGCTGCGCTTCTGCCACCTGACCGGTCCGGCGGTGACCGCGAAGTGGGGGCTGGAGGGCCGGCCGGTGAAGTCCAATGCGGATCTCGCCGTGGTGTCGATCGAGCCGCTCGGTGCGCCGCAGAAGTTGTATGACATCACAACGGGGACGGGCGACTTCATCGCCAACGGCGTCGTCTCGCACAACTGCTTCGCCCGGCCGACCCACACGTACCTGGATTTCGACGCGGGCCGCGACTTCGAGCGCGAGATCGTCGTGAAGGTCAACGTCCCGGAGGTGCTGCGCGCCGAGTTGCGACGGCCGTCGTGGCAGGGCGAGCACATCGCGATGGGCACCAACACCGATCCGTACCAGTGGGTCGAAGGCCGCTACCGGCTGATGCCCGGCATCTGGGAGGCACTGCGCGACTTCCGCAACCCGTGCTCGGTGCTGACCAAGTCACCGCTGGTGCTGCGCGACCTGCCGCTGCTCAAGGAGATCGCCGAGGTCACCGAGGTCAGCGCGAACCTCAGCGTGCCGACGATCGACGAGCGGGCGTGGCGCGCGACCGAGCCGCACACGCCCCATCCGCGCGCCCGCCTGGAGGCGGTCGCCGAGCTCAACCGCAACGGCATTCCCACCGGCATCCTGGTCGCCCCGCTGATGCCGGGGATCAACGACGACCCCAAGCAGGTCGAGGAGATCATCCAGACGGCGATCGACGCCGGCGCGACGAGCATCGGCGGGATCGGCCTGCACCTGCGCGGCGAGGTCCGCGGGGTCTTCATGGAGTGGTTGCGCGCCTACCGGCCCGATCTCGTGGACCGCTACGAGGAGCTGTACGCGCGTGGCGCCTACCTGCCGCAGCCCGAGCGCGACCGGATCGCGCGGGTGCTGCGCAACGCCGGGGCGCCGCGGGCTCGACCCTTCCGTCGCGACCCGGCCGACGACCGGCCGTTCGATCGCGCGTTCCGGCGGGCGATGGGGCCCCGCGGACGGATCGAGCGCGACGTCGGCCTGCGTCGCCTCGGGCCGCCTGATGCCGTCCAGGAGTCGCTGTTCTAGCGCTTGTCGGCCTGCCCGCTGGCCAGCTCCTTGGCGATCTTCTCGCTGCCCATGCGCTTGGCGATCCGGGCGGAGGTCGCGGGCGCGAGCTGAGCGAACGCCGTGCCCATGCGGATCCCGGCAGGCGCGACGTCGATCTCGCCCTTGTCGGCGGTGATCGCCTTCAGCACGGCGGCGGCGACGTCGTCCGGGGTCGAGGTGCCGACGCCCTTGGGCAGCTTGGTGCCCGACTCGTGGAACATGCCGGCGTCGCGGATGAAGCCGGGGAAGACCGTGCTGACGCCGACGCCGCGCGGGCCGAGGTCGCCGCGCAGGCCTTGGCCGAAGCCGCGCAGGCCGAACTTGGTCGCGCTGTAGATCGAGCTGGAGGCCTGGCCGGACTTGCCCGACAGCGAGGAGATCAGCACGATGTGGCCGCTTCCGCGCATGGCCATCCGCTCGCCGAGCACCCGCGACAGGATCACGGGCGCGCGCAGGTTGACCTCCAGCGCGCGGTCGATCTCGGTCGGCGTGAAGCTCAGGATGTCGCCCGAGGCCGGCAGCGCGGCGTTGGCGACGAGGATGTCGACGTCGCCGGCCTCGTCGAGCAGGCGGTCGACCGCGTCACGGTCGACGAGGTCGACCGCCGTCGCGCGCCCGCCGATCTCGGCCGCCAGCGGCTCGAGGACGTCGGAGCGCCGACCGGTCAGCAGCAGCGATGCGCCCGCGCCGTGCAGGTGGCGGGCGATGGCGTGACCGATGCCACCCGTGGCACCGGTGAGCAGGACGGATGAGCCTCGAAGTTCCATGCGGGCACTCTTTCACGCCGCCGCACCGGGCGCATTCGGCCACACTGTCGGGCGGTGACGATCCTCGCCCTCTTCGGCCCGACCGGCGTCGGGAAGACCGCTCTGGCGCTCGCGGTCGCCGACCGGCTGCGCGAGCGCGGCGAGCGGCCGATCGCGGTCTCGGCCGACGCGCTGCAGGTCTACCGTGGGTTGGAGATCCTCAGCGGTGCCGCCGACGCGACCGATCGCGCACGGCTGGAGCATCGGATGCTCGGCATCGTCGATCTGCGCGAGCGGTTCTCGGTCGCGCAGTACGCCAAACGAGCCCATGCCGAGATCGATGAGATCCTCGACGGCGGTGGCACGCCGATCGTCGTCGGCGGGACCGGCCTCTACCTGCGGGCCGCGCTCGCCGAGCTCGATCTCCGTCCGCCGCCGCCCCCTGGCGTCCGCGAGGCGCTGATGGCCGATGCCGAGCTCCGTGGGCCCGAGACGCTGCATGCGGAGCTGGCGATGCGTGCGCCGAGCGTGGCCGCCACGATCGACCCGCGCGACCGTCACCGCATCGTCCGCGCGCTGGAGCTCGACGCCCAAGGCGCGCTCGACGATCGGCCGCCGGCCGAGAGCCGGCTGTGGACCGCCGACACGCGCCGGCCGACGCGGCTGGTCGCGCTGACGATGGACCGCGAGCATCTGAAGGCCCGGATCGACGCGCGCGTCGACGCAATGCTCGCGGCGGGCGTCGCCGACGAGGTGCGAGCCGCTGACGCCGCGGGCGCGTCGATCACCGCCCGCAAGGCGCTGGGCTTCCAGGAGCTGCTGGACGGTGACGTCGAGGCGATGAAGGTCCGCACGCGCCAGTACGCCCGGCGCCAGCTGACGTGGCTGCGCAAGCTCGCCGGCGTCGAGCATGTCGATGTCACCGACCGCGCGCCCTCCGACGTGGCGGGCGAGCTGCTCGGATAGGGTCGCGCGCTCAATGCGCTTTCAGAAGTGGCAGGCGCTGGGCAACGACTACATCATCGTGGAGCGCGACGCGCTCCCGTTCGCGTTGACCGCCGCGCGCGTCCAACGGCTGTGCGACTCCCACCTGGGCATCGGCGGCGACGGCGTCCTGGAGCTGTCGGCGCCCGACGCCCCGGGCTTCGTCGCGCGCCTGCGGATCTTCAACCCCGACGGGTCGGAGGCCGAGCTGTCGGGCAACGGCGCGCGCGAGGCCGTGATGTACCTACGCGCGTCGGGCTGGACCGACCAACAGCAGTTCTCGATCCAGACGGCGGCGGGCGAGATCCGCCCGACGATCCACGACGAGCGGACCTGCACGCTGGACATGGGCCGCGCGCGGTTGCAGTCGGCCGACTTCCCGAGCGGCGGCGCCGATGGCCTGGGAGAGATCCAGGCGGGCGACCGCACATGGCGCTTCCAACACCTTCAGGTCGGCAACCCGCAGTGTGCGATCCACGTGGCCGATGCGTGAGCAGCTGGAGGCGCTCGACCTGCCGGCGATCGGCCCGGCGATCGAGCACAGCACCCTGTTTCCCCACCGCACCAACGTGTCGTTCTTCACCGTGCTCGCACCGGACCGCATCCGCGCCCGGATCTTCGAGCGCGGCGTGGGGGAGACGAGCGCCTCGGGCACCGGCGCCTCGGGCGCCGCGATCGCCCACGTGCTGCGCGGCGGCGACAGCCCCGTGACCGTCGTGCTCGACGGCGGCGAGCTGACCGTCGACGTCGACGAGAGCCTGCACTTCACGCTCACCGGCTGGGCCGTGCCGGTCTACGCGGGCGAGGCGAGCGCCGCGCTGCTGACGGACCTCGCCGCGCTCTAACCTGCCAGGCAGATGACCGAGCAGCAGCGCATCACCGGGCCCGCGTGGGCCGTCGGCCTGGCGACCACGACCGTGCCGGAGGGCAAGGTCCTCGACACGCTCTACCTGGAGCCGCATCTGGGGCTCGACGGCGCGCCCGACGGCGCCGCCGGCGGGACGCGTCCGCTGCAAGACGGCCGAGGCAACCGACCTCGGCGGCGGTGCGTTCGCCGGCGCGACCGGCCCCGACGAGCTGCGCGGCGTCACCGTCGTGGCCGTGCTCACCGTCATCGAGGACCTGGCGGCGGCGCCCGCCGACACGCACGACGCCTACCTGCGCCTGCACCTGCTCAGCCACCGCCTCGCCGCACCCAACACCATCAACTTGGACGGCATCTTCGGCGCGCTGCCCAACGTCGCCTGGACCAACCGCGGCCCGGTCGACCCGGCCGACCTCGCCTCCGTCCGCCTGCGCGCCCGCGCGCTGGACCGGCCGCTGAGCGTCACGTCGATCGACAAGTTCCCGCAGATGACCGACTACGTCGCCCCGGGCGGCGTCCGCATCGCCGACGCCCGGCGGGTGCGGCTCGGCGCCCATCTCGCCGAGGGCACGACGGTCATGCACGAGGGCTTCGTGAACTTCAACGCCGGCACGCTCGGTGCCTCTATGGTCGAGGGCCGCATCAGCCAGGGCGTCATCGTCGGCGACGGCAGCGACATCGGTGGCGGCGCGTCGATCATGGGCACCCTGAGCGGCGGTGGCAAGGACATCATCTCGGTCGGCACCGGCAGCCTGGTCGGCGCCAACGCGGGCCTCGGCATCTCGCTCGGCGACGGCTGCATCGTCGAGGCCGGCCTCTACCTCACCGCCGGCACGCGCGTGACGACGCCGGAGGGCGAGAGCGTGAAGGCCCGCGATCTCTCCGGCCAGAGCAACCTGCTCTTCCGTCGCAACTCGCTGACCGGCGCGGTCGAGGTGCTGCCGCGGTCCGGAACGTCGTGGGGCGGCCTGAACGCCGCTCTGCACGCCAACTAGCGCCTCGGAGCTCGGGGTGGGCCCGTTCGCCGCGACCTGATCACGCTCAACAGGCCCACCCGCGGGTTCCGCTACGCGGCGTGCAGGCGCCGCGCGGCGTCCGCGCATGCCTCGGGCGTCGGGACCAGCGCGAAGCGCACGTGGCCTGCGCCGCCGGCGCCGAAGAACGAGCCGGGTGCGCAGACGATGCCGCGTTCCAGCAGCGCGACGGCGCAGGCCTCGTCGTCCTCGCCGTCGGGCGTGGCGAGCCAGAGGAAGAAGGTGGCGGGGCCGCCCGCGTCGCGGAAGCCCGCGCCCTGCAGCGCAGGCCAGAGCAGGTCGCGCTTGGTGCGATAGCGGGCCCGGACCTCCTCGACATGGACGTCGTCGTCCCACGCCGCGATCGACGCGAGCTGGACGAACTCCTGCGGCGCGACGCCGACGTTCGGCCGGTATCGCTTCAGCGCCGCGACCAGACGCGGGTCACCCGCGACGAAGCCGCTGCGGTAGCCCGGCATCGACGAACGCTTCGACAGCGTGTTCAACACAACGACATTGCTTCGGTCGGGCAATTGCAGCGCGCTGACCGGCGCGTGCCCGGAGAACCACAGCTCCGAGTACGCCTCGTCGCACGCGAGCACGAAGTCGTGCTCGCGCGCCAGCGCCGCGGCGCGTTCGAGCAGCTCCAGGGACGCGACCGCGCCCGTCGGGTTGTTGGGGAAGTTGAGCCACAGCAGGCCGAGACGGTCCAGCGTGGAGCGGTCCAGCGCGTCGAGATCGGGCAGGAAGCCGGCCGCCGGGTCGAGCGGGATCTCCACGACCTCGCGGCCCGCGAACAGGGCCCCGCGCGCGCCCACCGGATAGCCCGGGACCGTCACGCCGACCGCCTCGCCGCCGAGCAGCTCGGCCATGTGGAAGACGGCCTCCTTGGATCCGAGCGTGGGGATGATCTCGGTGTCGGGGTCGAGCGCGAGGCCGCCGAAGCGCCGCGTGACCCAGCGCGCGATCGCCTCCCGCAGCGCGGGCAGGCCCTCGGCCTTGGGGTAGGTCGACACCGGCGCGATCGACGCCGCAAGGGCGTGGCGGATGAACTCCGGCGTCTCCTCGCGCGGCTCGCCGACCCCGAAGTCGATCAGCTCGATGCCGCGCGCCGTCGCGTCGCGCTTGGCCTCGTCCAGGCGCACGAACGGGTAGGTGCCCAGCGACTCCAGGACCGGGTTCAGGCGCATGGCCGCCTCCCGCCGGAGCGCGTATCGGACCGCGGTGCGACGATCACGCGCACAGGAACCGCACCAGCGTCTCGTAGGAGGTGACCAGCGCGGCGACGTCGACCTGCTCGTCGCGGCGGTGGGCGAAGCGCGGTGCGCCGGGCCCGAAGTTGATGGCGTCGACCCCTGCCGCGGCGAACTCGGCCACGGGCGTCCAGGCCTGCTTGGGCGCGGTCTCCAATCCGCCGGCCTCGATCAGCCGCGACACAAGGACATTGCCTTCCGGGACCGCACCGGAGGGTGCGTTGCCGTCGATGGTCAGCTCACCGTGCGGCTCACACAGCGCGCGCAGCCGCGCCTCGGCGTCCGCCGCGCTCGTCCCCGGCGCGTAGCGCATGTTGACCTCCGCGACGCACGTGTCGGGCACCACGTTGCGCGCGACGCCGCCGTGGATCGTCACCGCGGAGATGACCTCGCGGAACGTCAACCCGGCGAACTCGTGATCGACGGGCTCGATGGCGGCCAGCTCGGCGATCCCGCGGCCCGCGCGGTGGATCGCGTTGTCGGCCAGCCAGGGCCGGGCGCTGTGGCCGGCGGTGCCGCGGAAGGTCCAGGTCGCGTTGATGTTCCCGACGCAGCCGGCGTGCAGGGCGTTGTCGGTCGGCTCCATCACGACCACGAGGTCGGCCTCGCGCAGCCCGGGCTCGCGCGCCAGCAGCGGCGTGAGCGCGCTGTCGCCGAACGGCAGCTCCTCGCGGCCGAAGAAGACGAAGCCGACGTCGACCGTCGCGTCGGGCAACGGCGTCAGCGCCAACTCCACCATGACGCCGAGCGCCGCCTTCATGTCGGCGGCGCCGAGCCCGTGGACCACGCCATCCTCCAGTCGCCCCGGCAGGTTGCCCTGCGCGGGCACGGTGTCGAGGTGACCGGCGAGCAGGACCAGCGGCCGGTCGCCGCGCGTCGTCGTGCCCGCCAGGACGCAGGTGTTGCCGGCGTCGCGCGCATCCGGCAAGACCGACAACACATGCGCCGCCAGCACCGCTTCGGACCGCGACTCCGACGGCACGTTGACGAGCTCCAGGACGCGCGAGGCGAGGCGGTCGGCGAGGCCGGCGGACATGCCGCCAAACTATCGCCCAGGCGCCGCGCTTCGCCCCCTGGGCGAGGCGTTCAACGTTTTTCCACGACCACCGTCGTCGACTTGATCAGCGCCACGGCCTGGTCGCCGGGCTTGATGCCGAGGTCGTCGGCGGCCTCGCGCGACATCAGCGACACGATCCGGTACGGGCCACACGCCATGTCGATCTGGGCCATGACGCCGTCGCGACGCACCCCGAGGACGATGCCCTGCAGACGGTTGCGGGCCGAAGACCGACCCTCGCGGGCGCGCTCGCGCAGGAGGTTGGCCAGTTCGTCGGCGCGCAGGTAGCGCTGTTGGCCGCGTCGCTCGAAGAGGATGCGACCGTCGCGTTCCCAGCGCCGCAGGGTGTCGACGCTCACCCCCAATGCGGCGGCTGCCGCGCCGATGCGGATCCAGTCCTCGGGTCGTTCGATGACCTCCGACAACAGGTACCACCTCCGCGACCCACGCTACTCCTGACTGTCCAACGCATCCTCCGTCATCCGTCCATGACCGCGCACAGATCTGACTACCCAACATGAAGAGTGACCGCACCGAAATGCGGTGCGAAGCGCTTTCGACGGCAAGTTCCCCAGCACCTAGACTCAAGGGGCACATGGAACGCAGTCGCAACGGACGCACCACCCAGACGCGCAACGGCGCGGCGCCGGCCGAAGGCCGGGCCAAGCAGCGCGCCTACATCGTCGCCGCGTTGGAGTCCGGCGACGACCTCTCCGAGCTGCGCGAGCTGCTGGCCACCGCCGGCGTCGCGGTCGTCGGGCAGGCCGTCCAGCACCGCGACAAGCCGCACCCCAACACCTACCTCGGCCCGGGCAAGCTGCTGGAGGTCAAGGACGCCGCGAAGGCCGCCGACGCCAACGTCATCGTCGTCGACGACGAGCTCAGCGCGCGCCAAGAGCGCAACATGGAGAAGGAGGTCGGGATCTCGATCGTGGATCGCACCGCCACGATCCTCGACATCTTCGCCGCCCACGCCAACACGGCCGAGGGCAAGCTCCAGGTCGAGCTCGCGCAGTTGGAGTACAACCTGGCCCGCATGCGCGGACTGTGGACGCACCTCGAACGCCTCGGCGGCGTGTCGTCGGGCGGCTTCGCGACGCGCGGACCGGGCGAGTCGCAGATCGAGACCGACCGCCGACTGGCGCGCGACCGCATCGCCGCGCTACGCCGCCGGCTGGAGCAGGTCAAGGGCACGCGCGCGATCCAGCGCGCCGAGCGCGAGCGCGCGCACCTGCCCCAGGTCGCGCTCGCCGGCTACACCAACGCGGGCAAGTCGACGCTGCTCAACGCGATGACCGGCAGCGACGTCGGCGTCCGCGACCGGCTCTTCCACACGCTGGACCCGACGACCCGTCAGCTGTCGATCGACGGCCGTCCCTACCTGCTGACCGACACGGTCGGGTTCATCCGCAAGCTGCCCCATCAGCTGGTCGACGCCTTCGGCGCGACGTTGGAGGAGACGCGGCTGGCCGACCTCATCCTGCACATCGTCGACGCCAGCGCGCAGGAGGACGACCGCCAGGAGATGCTGCGTGCGGTCGAGGACACGCTGGAGGAGATCGGCGCCGGCGACCGGCCGCGGCTGCTGGTCCTCAACAAGGTCGACGTCCTGGACCCCGAGGAGCAGGAGGGGCTGCGCCACCGCCATCCCGACGGGATCCAGGTCAGCGCCCTCACCGGCGGCGGCATCGACGACCTGCACGTCGCGATCGAGCAGGCCTTCGCCCGCACGCTGGAGTCGGTCGAGCTGCTGCTGCCCTACTCCGAGGGCGGCCGCCTGGCCGAGCTGCACGACGTCGCGGGCGACCTGCACCGCGAGGACACGGCCGAGGGCGTCCACGTCGTCGCCCGCCTGCCGACGGCGATCGCCGAGCGTTACGCGCGTTTCGCGGTCTGAGCGGGATCACGGCTCGCACCGGCCGGCGCGCCCCGCGACAATCGAGCGCGTGACCGCGCTCGACGCCGCCCAGGATCTCGCGAACGCCATCGCGGGCGGCGGGGCGCTGTCGGTCCGCCTGCTGCATCCCGACGCCAAGCCGCCGGCACGCACGCGCCCGCACGACGCCGGCTATGACCTCAGCGCGACCGAGGCGCTGACGCTCGCGCCGGGCGAGCGCCGCCTGGTCGGCACGGGCGTCGCCGTCGCGATCCCGCCCGGCGTCGCGGGCCTGGTCGCGCCGCGCTCGGGGCTGGCGATCACCCACGGCATCCATCCGCTGAACTCGCCCGGCCTCGTGGACCCCAACTACCGCGGCGAGCTGCGCGTGGCGCTGCACAACGCGAGCTCCGAGCCGTTCGCCGTCGCCGTCGGCGATCGCATCGCCCAACTGCTGCTCGTGCCCTTCTGGGCGCCGGCGATCGCGGTCGTCGACGAGCTGGCGCCCTCGCCCGATGACCGCGGCGAGGCCGGCTTCGGCTCGTCGGGGCGCTGACGGTCGCCGCACTGCGGCCAAACGGCCCGGGTTTGCAGGGGGATCCCCCGATTGGGGGACACCGGCACTGGGGAGGCAAGGAGGGGTGGCAGCCGTACCTCCCGCCGGTCGGCCCGGCTCTAGCGTCTCGCGGGTGTCGACCGCCCGGATCGTGCTCTTCGCCGCGCTCGGCCTGCTCCTCTTGAGCGGGTCGGCGTTCGGGCTCTCCGAGGCGCTGCATCGCAGCGCGACGACGCGCTCGGTCCTGGCCGATCCGATCCACAAGATCGTGGTCCGCGCGGACGCCGGTGATGTTGACGTCCGCGCCGGGTTGACCGGCGACACCGTGCTCACGCGCCACGACGTGTGGACCGTGAACCGCCCGACGGTCAGCGAGCGCTACGCCGACGGCGTGCTGACGATCAGGACCCGCTGCGGTGGGCTGAAGGGCGTGTTGCGCTGCCGCAGCGATCTGCGGATCGACGCCCCGCCGGAGGTCGACGTGGCGATCCGCACCGAGGCCGGGGACGTGGACCTGCGCGGCCTCAGCGGCCGCGCCGACGTGCAGACGACCTCGGGCGACATCCGCACGCATCGCCTGGAGCCCGTCACCATGCGCGCGCTGACCGATGCCGGCAACGTCTCGCTCGACCTCTTCGGCGAGCCGGTCCGCACCGAGGCCGAGAGCGACGGCGGCAACGTGCGCGTCACCGTGCCCTACGGGCCCTACCGCGTCGACGCCAACACCAAGGCCGGCACCGTCAAGGTCGAAGGCGTCATCCGTGACGACCTCGCCCCGCAGGCCATCGACGCCCTGACCAACGCGGGCGACATCACCGTCCGGGCGCGCTAGGCGCCACGCCCGGACGGCGACGTCCGCGAGCTACTGGAGGTAGCCCGCCTCCTTGAGGTACTCCTTGGCAACCGCGGCGGGCTTCTCCTTGTCGAGGTCGACGCGGGAGTTGAGCTCCTGCATGACCGGCAGCGTCAGCCCGGCGGTGACCAGGTTGACGGTCTTGGCGAAGTCCGGCCCGGCGGCGTCGGCCACCGGCGTCTTGGCCAGCAGCGTCGCGTTGTAGGGCGGGAACAGCTGCATGTCGTCCTTGAGCAGGACCAGGTTGTCGGCCTTGATCTGACCGTCGGTGGTGAAGACCTCGCCGACGTCGGTCTGGCCGTTCTTGATGACCTCATGACGCTTGGCGAGATCGATCGACAGGAACTTCTTGAACTTCAACCCGTAGGTCTTCTCCAGGCCGAGCAGGCAGTCGATGCGCTGCTGGCACTCGGGCGGACCGGAGATGGTCAGGGTCGAGGCCTTGTCCTTGAGGTCTGACAGCGTGGTGATGTTGCCGAGCTTCTTGGCCGTCGCCTGCGTGACCGCGAAGCCGTTGGAGTCCGTGAACGGGGTGGGGGCCTCCGCCGTGATGCCGTCCTTGACCATGCAGGTCTTGGCCTGGGTGTAGGCGGCGGCCGGGTCGTGGTTGACATCCTTGTCCTTGACCTTGCAAAAGCTGGTCAGGATCGTGCCGGTGTACTCCGGGTAGGCGTCGACGCGTCCCGCCTTCAGCGCCTTGAGCGCGATCTGCTCGGACCCGAGGTTGAGCTGCTTCTTGACCTTGTAGCCCGCCGCCTGCAGGGCCTGGGCGTAGATCTCACCGAGGATGAACTCCTCGGTGAAGTTCTTGGAGCCGATGGTGATCGTCGGCTTGGAGCCGTTGTCGGCATTGGCCGTGATCGTGTTGGTGTCAGCGGCGGGGGTGGTCGCGGCGGCGGTGCCGGCGCTGCCGCTGGAGTTGTTGTCGTCATCGCTGCCGCACGCGACCAGGCCCAAGGCCAGGACGAGCAAGAGCAGTGCAAGAACGCTGCGAGATCGCATACGTCGGTTCCTCCTACTGGGGGTGGTGTTCGTTTGGGAGAGCTTGAGTCCGCGCGGGGTGACGGCGCGCTGCAGCGCGGCGAAGAAGAGCTCCGCCGCGATCGCCAGGAGCGCGACCAGGAGCGCTGTGCCCAGGCGCCCCGCGTCGCCGTGCACGTTGGCGTTGATGATCGGCACGCCGAGCGTCTCGACCC
The DNA here is from genome assembly GCA_963731005.1 of uncultured Conexibacteraceae bacterium. Taxonomy (GTDB): domain Bacteria; phylum Actinomycetota; class Thermoleophilia; order Solirubrobacterales; family Solirubrobacteraceae; genus Baekduia. Next base: position 694,746 of record CAVSTZ010000001.1, read on the forward strand.
CGACGTATGGACCGAGGGTCGCGGTGGCCAGGACGTTGACGACCGACGTGCGGATGCCGCCGAAGACCAGCGGCAGCGCGAGCGGCAGTTCGACGCGCAGCGCGAGCTGGCGCTCCGAGAGCCCCATGCCGCGCGCGGCGTCGACCACGTCGCGGTCGACCTGGCGGACGCCGACGTAGGTGTTGGTGAAGATCGGCGGGACGGCCAGCAGGACCATCGCGAAGACGAGGTTGCCGGCGTTGAGCCCCAGGTAGGTGCTGGCGAACACGAGCACGGCGAAGCTCGGGACCGCGCGACCGACGTTGGCCGCGGTCGAGGCGGCGAGCTGGCCCTTGCCCTTGTGGCCGAGCCACAGCGCGATCGGCAGCGTCAGCGCGATCGACACGAGGATCGCCTCGAAGGTCACGCGCAGGTGGGTCCACAGCAGCGGCAGCAGGTGGCTGCCGCCGACCTGAACGCCGCCGCCGACCGACTCGCGCGAGTGCAGCAGGTAGTTGATGGCGTCCTTCATGTGGCCGCCGTCACCCGCTGCCAGGGGAGCATGAGCCGCTGGATGCCCAGCAGCCCGAGGTCGAGCACGAACGCCAGCAGCACGCAGAGCCCGCCGGCGACCAACACGTTGGACTTGAACGCGATGTCGCTCAGGATCTGCTGGCCGAGGCCCCCGGCGCCGGCGTAGAACGCCAGCGCGGCGAGCCCGACGTTCGTCGTCGTCGCGACGCGCAGCCCGGCGAAGATCTCGGGCAGCGCAAGCGGCAGCTCGACCTTCCACAGCAACTGCTGGTCGGTGAAGCCCATCCCGCGCGCGGCGTCGCGCGCCTCGTCGGGCACGTTGTCCAGTCCCGCGATGATGTTGCGAAACAGGATCAGCAGCGTGTAGGTGGTGAGCGGGATCAACGCGGTGGTGAACCCGAAGCCGGTGAGCGGGATCAGGATCGCGAAGAGCGCCAGCGACGGGATCGTGTAGAGGATCCCGGTGACGCCGATGATCGGACCGGTCAGCCAGCGGCGGCGATGGGCCAGCAGCGCCAGGGCGAAGGCGATGGCGAAGCCGATGACCACCGAGGCCAGCGTCAGCTCCAGGTGCTTCCACAGCGGTGAGAGGTAGTCGCCGAGGTGGTGCACGATCCAGGACGGGCAGATGTCGTTCTTCTGCACGCACGTCAGGTGGTTGCTGTCGCGCTCGTTGATCTTGACCTGCGCGAGGATGTCGAAGGCTCTCGCGCTCATGCGCCCTGGCCCTCCCGGCGCACGCTGGTCAGCCACTCCAGCCGCGCGATCATCCGCTCGGCGCCGACGAACTCCTCGACGAACGCGTCGGCGGGGGAGCGGACCAGCTCCTCGGCGGTGGAGTACTGCGCCAGCTCGCCGCCCGGCTTGAGGACCGCGATCTGGTCGCCGAGCTTGAGCGCCTCGTCGATGTCGTGGGTGACGAAGATGACGGTCTTGCCGAGATCGGACTGCAGGCGGCGAAACTCCTCCTGCAGGCGGCTGCGCGTGATCGGGTCGATGGCGCCGAACGGCTCGTCCATCAGCAGCAGCGGCGGGTCGGCCGCCAGCGCCCGGGCCACGCCGACGCGTTGGCGCTGACCGCCGGAGAGCTGGGCCGGATAGCGCTTGCCCATCGCGGGCTCCAGGCCGACGAGGTCCAGCAGCTCGGTGACGCGGCTGCGGACGCGCCCGTGATCCCAGCCCAGCAGCTTGGGCACCGTGGCGATGTTGTCGGCGACGGTGAGATGGGGGAAGAGGCCGATCTGCTGGATCGCGTAGCCGATCCCGCGGCGCAACTGCGCCGGCGACTGGTCGCGGACCGACACGCCGTCGACGCGAACGTCCCCGGAGGTCAGCTCGATCATCCGGTTGACCAGGCGCATCGCCGTCGTCTTGCCCGAGCCCGACGGCCCGATGAAGATCGTCAGCTTGCCGGCGGGGACCTCGAGCGTCAGGTCGCCGATCGCCGGCTCGTCGGTCCCCGGGTAGGTCTTGGCGGCGTGGTCGAACTCGACCGTGGCGGCGGAGGTGGCCATCAGTTGTCCACCAATCTAGTGAGAAATGCCCGCGGGTAGCCGGACGGCCCCTCGGGGTGGGCGGTGTTCGGAGGGCGCATGGAGGATCCGCGGCCGGCGGACCCAGAGATCCTAGCCCGCTGCGCGGAGGGGTCGCCGCAGCGCGGCGCGCGCGGACTCGCCGGCGCGGTCGGCCACGCCGGCGTCGATGAGCTGCAGGACGCCCTGCGCGCGGCCGGTGACGGCGACGGTGCCGAGCGCGGAGTCGACCGCGACGGCGTCGGGCTGCTCGACGGTCGGGAGCCGCAGGCCGGCTCCGGCGCGGCCGTCGATGGGGAGCGCGACGAGCTCGTTGCGCGCTGTCAGCGTGACCCAGAGCCGTTGGCGGACGGGGTCCAGCGCGAGGCCGTAGGGCGCGCTGCCGTGCGGGAGCGGGATGCGGCCGGCGCGCGCCAGCGGGCGGCGGCCGCTGTCGGTGGCGAAGACGAGGATCGCGTCGCCGCGCGTGTCGGCGACATAGAGGCGATCGCCACCGGCGACCACGTTGGTCGGGCCGGCGCCCGCGGGGAGTTGCGCCACGCGGCGCAGCGTGCGCGGGTCATAGAGCCCGAGCGTGCGCTCGCGGGTGGCGACGACGGCGAGCCGGCGATCGAAGTCGGCGGCGACGAGCCCGCCGGGGTGGATCGTCGCGGGCAGCGTCTTGGTCGGGCGGCCGCGATCGAGGACCACGACGGCGGCGGCGCGCGTGTCGGCGACAAAGGTCCGGCCGAGGACCAGGGCGGCGCCCGGCGGGAGCTCGTAGGCGGGGGTGCGCAGCGCCGGCTGGACCGCCAGCGCCCGCCGGCCGGTCTCGGCGGGCACGAGGAAGACGGCGGGCGCGGGCGGCGGCGCGCCGGGATGCCGCGTACCGGTCGGGATCGCGACGCGCTCGCGGATGCGACCCGTCCGTGCGCTGACGATGATCAGCCGGCTCGGATCGTGGACCGCGACCGCGAAGATGTGGGCGTTGGGATCGGCGGCGACGGCGTCGGCCAGTGGGCCGACGCGCAGGATGCGCCCGGCGGGACGGACCGCGGTGGCGGGGGAGCGCGCAGGCTGCGCGGCGGGGGAGAGCGCGGGCGGCGCGGGCGCGGTGGCCCCGCAGCCGACGACGACCGCGGCGAGCACCAACGCGACGGGGAGCAGGGCGATGACGAGGCGCGGACGGCGGCGCACCTGCCGAGGGTCGCACGCCGCGCCATCGACGGGTCGCACGCCGGGCCCATCGCGCTCGCACGCCACGCCCATCCGCTCGCACGCGACGCCGCCGAGGTGCGGTCGCGCGGTGCGCGGTGGCATCCTGGAGGCATGTCTGCGCTTCTCACCGGTGGATGTCTGTGCGGCGCCGTGCGCTACGAGGTGTCAGAGCCTTTGGTCTCGGCCGGCTACTGCCACTGCACCCGCTGCCAACGACGAACGGGCACGGCCGCGGCGGCCTCGGCCAAGGTGGCGCCCGGAAGCTTTCGGGTGACCGCGGGCGAGGAGTTGATCCGCGACTACGACCCGGGCGACGGCGGCTTCCTGAAGTCCTTCTGCAGCGCCTGCGGCGGTGCGCTCTACAGCTCGCATCCCGAGCACCCCGACGTCCTGGGCATCCGGCTCGGGACCGTTGACGGCGATCCCGGCATCCGTCCGAGCTATCACCAGCGCGTGGAGACCGCCGCGGTCTGGGAGGCGATCCCCGACGACGGGCTGCCGCGCTACGAGGGCCCGGCGCCCGACGCGCGCGAGTAAGCGCCGCTCAGATCCCTGCCGCTCGCCGGGCGCTCGCGTGCGCGGCGTCTTCCAGCGCATCGTCCAGCGGTGCCAGCGCACCGGGCGCGACGCCCAGGGCGGTCGCCAGCAGCCAATCGGCGAACCAGGCGTTCTTGGGGAGCAGCGGGCCGTGCAGGTAGGTGCCGATGACCGTGTCGCGGCGCACGCCCTCCGAGCCCGAGCGGCCGTCGTTGCCATGGCCCTTGAGCACACGCCCCAGCGGCGCCTCGCCCGCGCCCAGCGCCGTCCGCCCTCCGTGATTCTCGAAGCCGGCCAGGACGCGCGGGCCGTCGAGGCCGGGCAGCTCCACCTCGATCGCGACGTTGCCGATCAGCCGCGTGCCGTCGATCGCGCGGACGGTCTCGAGGTCCACCAACCCGATCCCGGGCACCCGCTCGTCGCCCAACTCGTAGTGGTCGCCGAGCAACTGGATGCCGCCGCAGATGCCCAGGACGATCGCGCCGCGGCCGGCGGCGGCGTGCAGCGCGTCGCGCTTGGTGTCCACCAGGTCCTGCGCGCAGAGCTGCTGATCGCGGTCCTGGCCACCGCCGAGGTAGAAGAGATCGTGGCCGTCGGGGTCGACCGCGTCGCCGAGGCCCGCCGCGGTCAGCTCGAAGCCGATCCCGCGCCAGGCACAGCGCCGCTCCAACATCAACATGTTGCCGCGGTCGGCGTAGATGTTCATCAGGTCGGGGTAGAGCGCGCAGACGCGCAACGTCTGGTCAGGCACCGCGCAGGATCACCACCGTCGAGCCGACATAGACGTCGGTGGCCGGGATCCGGCGCGCCGCCTCGGCGGTCAATCCGGCCGCTTCGCCCTCTTCGGCGACCTCGGCGGGGCTGACGCGCGCCAGCCGGATGACGTCGTGCTCCTCGACGCCATTGACTTGCCGCAGGCGGTGGATCGCGGCATGGTCGCCCTCGTCGACGACGGCCAGCGGGAGCGAGCTGTAGGTCAACCCGTCGACGGTGGCGACATCGGGGTCGGGCAGGCCGTCGGAGGCGCCGTCGAAGCTGTCCAGCGCGTCGGCCAGCGCCGCGGCGACCGCGCCGCCGGGCCGCAGGTGGCGTGCCGCGGCGCGCAGGAACGCCGCGCGGCCATCGCTGCCGCCGAGCAACTGCAAGGTCTGCATCGGCACGGCGATCAGCCCGAAGCGACGGTCGCCGAGGTCGAAGTCGCATGCGTCGGCACAGACGGTCTGCACCGTCAGGCCGGCGTCGGCGGCACGCTCCGCCAGCGCCTCCAACAGCTCGGCGCTGCGGTCGAGCGCGACGACCTCGATCCCTTGCGCGGCCAGGTCCAGCGCGATGCGCCCGGTCCCGGCGCCGACATCCAGCACCGGCCCGTCGGCGCCACAGGCCAGCTCGCGCCAGAGCGCGACGTCCTCCAGATAGCCGCCGCATTCGACGTCATGCCAGACGACCGCGCTCACGCCGAGCCCTCCGGCGGCCGGCGCACCATCGGCCCGTCGTGCGAGGTGCGAGCCCTCATTCGAAGCTGTCCTTGGCCACGCCGCGGGCGACCAGCTCGCGCCGCAGCTCCAGCATCGCCGTGTAGGTCGGGATCGCCACCAAGCGCCCGCCGGAGCCGTTGGACGGCACGGCGGCCACCGCGCCATCCAGCCCCGCCGCGAGCGACGGCTCCACGATCAGTCGGTCCTCCGGCACGCCCGCGTACTTCAACCGCAAGGCCATCTCGGCGGCGCGCGTGCCGCTGCAGGTCACCCGCCGCAGCCGCCCGGCCAGCAGCTCGAAGTCGGCGTCCCAGACCCAGCTGATGTCGCGACCGTCGGCGGTCAGGTCGTTCAACACCACCAACAGGTCGTGCTCGCCCTCCTCCAGGGCCAGCGTCCGCAGCACCTCGTTGGCACCCGCCGGGTTCTTGACCAACAACAGCAGCAGGTCGTGGCCGCCGATCTGCACGGTCTCGGCGCGACCGAACGCGGCCGCGACCGCCTCCAGGCCCGCGACGATGTCCGCCGGCGGTGCGCCCAACGCGGTCGTCAGCGCCGCGGCGGCCAGCGCGTTGTACACGTTGTAGAGGCCGGGCAGCGGCAGCCGGACGTCGACGGTCGCCGTCGGCAGCCGCAGCGTCACCTGCGCGCCCTTGAGCCCGTCGAGCACGACGCGCTGCGCCGCGACCGACGGCGCCGGCCGTGTGGCCCCGCAGGCGTCGCAGTGGTAATGGCCCAAGTGCCCCAAGAAGATGTAGTCATACACGTAGGGCGCGCCGCAGCGCCGGCAGTGCTTGGAGTCCGCGGCGTGCTGCATTCCCGCCAGCGCCATCGCCGGATCCTCGACCCCGAAGAAGACGGCGCCGTCGCGGTCGCGCCCGAGGTCGGCGACCAGCGGATCGTCGGCGTTCAGGACCAAGGTGGTGTCCTTGACCTCGGCGACCACGCCGGCCCAGCGGTCGGCGATCGCGTCCAGCTCGCCGTAGCGGTCGAGCTGGTCGCGAAAGAGGTTGGCCAGCAGCAGCGCGCGCGGCCGGATCTGCGGGACCAGCCGGTCCAGCCAGAACTCGTCGATCTCGAAGAGCCCCGTGTCGCCGGCGATCGAGCCACGTGGCCCGGCCGCCTCCAGGAGCGTCCCGGCGATCCCGCCCGCCATGTTGGCGCCGGCGCGGTTGTGGACCAGCCGGTGGCCACCGCGCTCCAGGATCGAGGCGACCATCGCCGCCGTCGTGGTCTTGCCGTTGGTGGCCGAGATGACCGCGCTGCCGTTGGGCAGCCGCGCCGCGAGCTCGCCGACCGCGCCGGGCTCCAGGCGCAGCAAGAGCTTTCCGGGCAGCGACGTGCCGCCTCGGCCGGAGCGGCGCGACACCGCGCCGGCGGCGCGCGCGGCGGCGAGCTTGGCCCCCAACAAGGTCATGCGGCCGCGGGCAGCAGGACCTGAATCGCGCCAGGGACCGCGCGCACGGTGACCGGCAGCTCGCCGATCGGGTCGCCGTCGGCGTAGACGGTGAACGGACGGTCGGCCGCGACCCGCACCTCGGCGCCGCGCAGGATCGAGATCCGATCGCGCTCCAGGTGCGTGCCCTTGAAGACCTGGCGCAGTCCGCCGATGAAATCCCGGCGCGAGCTCGGCCAGAACATGACCACGTCCAGCATGCCGTCGTCCAGCTCGGCGTCGGGGGCGAGGAACATCCCACCACCGTAGGCCTTCGCGTTGGCCGCCGCGACCGTCCAGCCCTTGAAGGTCCGACGCTCGCGATCGACGGTGACGTCGAACGTCGCCGGGCGCCAGGTGACCATCGCGCGGATCGCGGCGTAGGCGTACACCATCGGTCCGAGGAAGGAGGGCGCCTCGTTGGCCAGCTGGTTGGCGACCGAGTCGAAGCCCAGTGACGCGATGCCCACGAACGTCTGGCCGGGGCTCGACGCGTTGCCCGAGACGACCTCGCCGACGTCGATCGGCGTCGGCACGCCGTCGCGCAGGACCGCGCAGGCCGCCACCGGGTCGCGCCCCAGCCCTGCGACGCGGGCGAAGTCGTTGCCGCGCCCGCCGGGCAGGACGCCCATCACCGCGCCGGGACGGTCGCGCAGCACGCTCGCCACCGCACCGACCAGGCCGTCGCCCGAGAGCGGCACCGGCACCTCGCCCGCATCGACCGCCGCGGCCGCCAGCTCGCGCGCGTGGCGGATCGACTCCGTGCGCTGCACGCGACAGGGCAGGCCCAGACGGGCCAGCTCGGCCTCGACGGACGGCAGTGATTTCAGCGCGCGGCCTCCACCGGCCGAGGGGTTGACGAGCAGGGCGATGCGACGGGGCTCCATGCGCCGCCCATCCTGCCGCATCAGCGGTGCAGGACGAGCTCCGCCAGCGACGCGGCGATGGCGACCGGCTTCGGCTCGGTCGCCGCCCGCGCCTCCGCCGCGCTCGTTGCGCCGGTCAGCACGATCGCGCCGTCCAGGCCCGCCGCGGCGGCCCCCGCCAGGTCGCTGTCGAGGCGGTCGCCGACCACCAGCACGCGCGGTCCCGATCCCACCTGCCCGGCCGCGCCGAGGCGCTCCAGCGCCGTGTGGAACGGCTGGGCCGCCGGCTTGCCGAGGTTGACGGCCTGCACGCCGGTGGCCGCCTCGACGGCGGCGACGACCGCGCCCGTTCCCGGCCACGGGCCGTCGGGCATCGGGAACAGCGCGTCGCGGCCCGCGCACACCAGCTCGGCGCCACCGAGCACCGCCTGCACGGCGCCGCGCAGCTCGGCATAGGTGAAGTCGTCGTGGGCGGCGACCACGACCACGTCGGGGGACGGCACCTCGCGGCCGTTGACGATCTTCAGGCCGGCTTCGTCGACGTGGCGGTGCATGACCGCCGCGCCGACGACGTAGGCGCTGCGCCAGCGCTCGGTCTCGGCGAGGACGTGCTGGACCGCGCCGCCGACCGTGACGACCTCCTCCAGCGATGCCCGGAACCCGAGCCGCCAGAGCTTGCGGACGTACTCCTCGCCGGCGTGGCGGCCGTCGTTGGTGACGAACGCCACGCCCTTGCCGGCCTCGCGCAGTGCGGTGACCGCGGCCGCCGCGTCGGGCGTCGGCTCGTCACCGACCCAGACGCAGCCGTCGAGGTCGAGCAGGACATGGTCATAGCCCGCGAGCAGGGGCGTGAGGCGGGCGGTCAAGAAGGGGCCTGGATCTCATAGACCTTGCGGTCGCCCTCGTCGGACGCCAGGCGCATCCCGGCGCTGAGCAGGACCCGTTGGGAGGCGAGGTTGACGAGGTCGGTGTCGGCCTGGACGGTCCGGACCTCGGGCTGGGCCAGCGCCCAGTCGAGCAGCCCGCACAGCGCCTCGACCGCATAGCCGCGGCGGCGGGCGGCGGGCACGATGCCGAAGCCGATGCTGACCTCGCCCAGCTCGTCGGGCGGCGCGTGGAAGCCGATGTCGCCGATGACGACGTCCTCCTCGCGCAAGAGCACCTGGTAGTGACAGAAGCCGCCGCGATCGACCGCGTGCTTGACGAGGTCGGCCTGCATCGCGACCGCGACGAGCGTGCCGTCCAACGGATAGCCCTCGGCCCAGCGCTGCCCCTCAACGGCCTGGCCTTCGAGCAGGTCCTGCATCTCGGCGGGAGCGAGCGGCCGCAGGCGCAGGCGTTGGGTGAGCAGGTCCACTGATGACGACCCTAGCCGACCCCCGACGGCTCAGAACAGGCTCGGGTCCTGCCGGTTGTCTTCCTGCGGTGGGGCGTCGTCGAGGCAGTCGGGCTCGTCGTGGCGCGCGTCGCTGACCGCCGGGCCGACCGCGCGCCGGGCCGTCAGCGCGTCGGGCAGCGGGATCAGCAGCTCCTGCAGCAGCGGGGCGGGCGTGGTGTGGTCCAGCCACGCCTCCTCGGCCGCCTGGTCCGGCAGCATCACCGGCATCCGGTCGTGGATGTCGCGCAGGCGATCGTTGGCCTCGGTGGTGATGATCGTGCAGGTGCGCAGCGTCTCGTCGCCCTCGCCGTGCCAGATGGCCCACAGTCCGGCGAAGGCGAACGGCGTGCCGTCTGAGCGGGTGATGTGAAACGGCTGCTTGCGCGCCTGGCCAGGACGTGGCTGCCACTCGTAGAAGCCGTCGGCGACGATCAGGCAGCGGCGCGTCTTCAGCGCGTCGCGGAAGGCGGGCTTCTCGGCGACCGTCTCGGCCCGCGCGTTGATCATCTTGTAGCCGACCTTCGGCTCCTTGGCCCAGAACGGCACGAGCCCCCAGCGCAGCAGCGAGCCGCGCGGCTCGCCCTCCTTGGAGGTCGTGACCGTGACGACGTCGTCGCCGGGCGCGACGTTGAACCGCTGACGGATCTCCAGTGATTCACCGAGCGCGAAGCGCGCCCGCAGGTCGTTGGAGGCCGGGGTGGCGAGCGAGTAGCGCCCGCACACGGCTAGGACCTTGGACCGGCGGCCCTGGCCGCCTTGGCGTTGGCCTGCCGGCGGCGGCCCAGAAGGGCGAGCACCGCCAGCACGACGATGATCAGCAGGATCCCGACCCAGACCGCGACGAGCGTGCTCATCGCCACCCAACGGCCACGCGATCAGCTTGACGATCACGGTGCCGAGGATGACCAGGGCGATGATGAGACCGAGGATGATCGCGATGCCGCGGACGCGCGCCACGGTGCCGGCGCCGGCCGGCGGGGCGACGAGGCCCATGAAGCGCAGCAGCATCAGCTGACGGTTGGACGGCGGAGCCTGACCGAGGCGCTCGACGGCGGCCTTCAGATCGTCGGGGCGGCGCTCGGCCAAGCGCCAGCGAGGCATCGGCCATGCGGCGCAGCTGGCATGCGCTCCTGCGGGCGGGCGGCGGCCAGCGCCTTGCGGAAGTGCTCGCGCGAGGCCTTGGCGTCGTAGCGCTCGGCGGCCCGGGCGCCCAGGATCGCCTGCGCGGCCGCCTTGAACTTCTGCTCGCGCTCGAGCTCTTCGTCGGAGCGGGTCTCGAGCTGCTGCATGGCAGCGAGCCCACCTTGCTGCTGCATCCGGATCTGGCGCTGCTTGGGCGGCATGTCGTCTGCAGCCTATCGGGCAGCGTTCGATCCCACCGCGTGACGCGCACCTGGCAGGATGCGCCGAATGCTTCGCCGGTCGACCCTGCTCATCTGCCTTCTCGCGCTCGCCCTGCCCGTGGCCGCGCACGCCCAGAACTCGCCGTTCACGCCGCTGCCGCCGGCGACCACGCAGCCCGCGCCGACGCCCACGACGACGACCGCGACCGGCAGCTCGACCGACAACGGCGGCCTTGCCGGCTGGCAGGAGATCCTGCTCTTCGGCACCGGCGGGATCCTGCTGCTGGGCATCGCGTGGTTGATCGTCCGTGACGCGCGCACCGTCGCGCCGACGCTCACCACCGAGGACCAGCTCGAGAGCCGCGAGCGCCGCGAGGCCGACATCAAGCGTCGCAAGGCCAAGAACCGCGCGGCGGCCAAGCGCTCGCGCGCCGCGCGCAAGCGCAACCGCTAGCCGCCGTCGGTCGTCGTGCCCTGCTCGCCGGGCTCGGCGACGTAGCCGGTGCCCAACTCCTTGCCCTTGGCGGCCAGGCACGAGCGGTCCAGCCGGACGAAGACCAAGGACTTGCCCGCCTCACCCTGGGCGGGGTTGTTGCGACACCAGGTGTAGGTGTAGGCCTTGAAGTCCAGCGCGGCGACGAACGCGTAGCCGAGCTCGGCGACCTTCTGGCCCGGGTGCAGCGTCACGTCGCGCTTGATCGCCACGCAGTCATAGCGGCCGATGGCCTTGGTCAGGACGCGGTCGTCGGGGATCGCCGCCTTGGACTTCAGGATCGGCCCGCAGCTGGTGTGGGAGAACGGGCCGTCGAGCTCGCCGGTCCTCACGCGCGCCCGCGCGTCGTCGGTGATCCGGCGCTGCACCGCGCCGACCAGCGCCTTGCGGGCGGCCAGCAGCTGCGCGTCGGTGGCGTCGGCCGGGGGCCGGAGGTCGCGCGCCGCGCCGTGGTGCGGTACCTGCTCGCGCGCGATCCGGACGCGCAGCGCCGCGACGCGCCGCGTCTGCTCGACCTTGGTGCGTGCGTCACGGTCGGAGCGATCGCCGAGGGCGATCACCGCGATGACGGTCAGGAAGGCGACCAGGACGGTGGCGACCGTGCCGCCGATCAGCCACCGGCGCCGCCGCTGGCCCTGGGTGCGGGCGTAGTAGGAGGTCTGGCAGTACGGGCAGCGCTCGTTGCGCGTCTGCGCCTGGCGTCCGCAACTCGGACAGGTGCGCAGCGGCGGCTCGGGCGGCGGCTCGGCGGTCACAACCTCACCAGCGTAGACAGCACGGGCCGTCGCACGCCGCAGCACGGACACGGGTGCAACCGATCGCCGCCAGATGTGTACCTGGTCTTCCGAAGGGTGCGCGCGGGCGACGGCGAACTCATGCTTACCGTCAAGCGGGCCGACCCAGCAACACAAGACCTTCACGCGGCGACCGCCTCGACCACCGACACTGTGCCCCGAGCCATGGCCACCACCCTGCCTCGCCTGACGCCGCTCCGCGCGCCGCAGCCCAAGCTGCGCCATCTTCGGCGCGAGCGCCTGCGGCTGGCCGACGGCGAGCGGACCACGCTGTACGTGGCGCGCTATGACCTGCGCCGCTTCGACCTGCGCGTCGTCCGCCTCCCGCAGCCCGCGCCGCTGGAGGTCTACTGCCGCGCCAACGGCTTCGACGAGGCGCTCGTCGGCGGCTTCTACCAGCGGCCGGAGCTGACGCCGCTGGGCGAGCTGCGCACTGGCGGCGTCGTGCGCCGCCACGTGCCGTTCACGGCGCCGTTCGACGCCGTGCGCGCGTCCATCAACGTGGACGGGTCGCACGTGGCGATCGGCCGCCGCGGCGACCTCGCCGACGCGCCGGTCGGCGACCTGCTGCAGGCGGGCCCGCTGCTCGTGCGCGGGGGCGCGCCCGTGCACGGCGACGTCGAGGGCTTCTCGGCCGGCTCGCACCAGTTCGACTCCGACATCACCGCCGGGCGCCATCCGCGCGCGGCGATCGGCCTCACGCGCCGCAACGAGGTGCTGGCCGTGGCCTGTGACGGCCGCGCCGACGACGAGGCCGGGCTGAGCATGCCCGAGCTGGCCGAGGCGATGGCCGCGCTGGGCGCGGTGCAGGCGATGAACCTCGACGGCGGCGGCTCCACGTCGCTGGTCTGCGGCGGCCGGCTGCGCAACATCCCGCGTGAGGCGCACGGCATCGCGTTGCCCGGCGGGCGCACGGTGCCGACGGCGATCGTGTTCCGCCGCCGTTAGTCATCTTTCCGGTACGTCGTACAACAAGAGGGTGCGCACGCTCTCCGGCCTGATGTTCTTTCCACGCGGCGGCTCAGCGCATGTCGCCCGTGCCCTGGCGACCGAGCTGCCCGCCCACGGCTGGGACGTGACCCTCGTCACGGGCTCGCTGAGCGGAGGCCACGGCGACGCGACGGCCTTCTACAAGGACCTCGACGTCCGGCCGGTCGACTTCGGCGCCGGCGACGCGCCGATGCATCCGTCCTATGAGGATCGACCGGGCGCCGGCGACCGCGTCTTCGCCGCGATCGACGACGTGGGCTTCGAGCGCCACGTCGCCGCCTGGTCGCATGCCCTCGACGCCGCCGACGCGGCCGAGTGCGACGTCCTGCACCTGCACCACCTCACGCCGCTGCACGAGGCGGCGGCGCGCGTGGCGCCCGGCGTCCCGATCGTCACGCATCTGCACGGCACCGAGCTGCTGATGCTGGAGGAGATCGCCGACGGCGCGCCGTGGCCGCACGCCGAGGCGTGGGCGCGGCGGATGCGGCGCTGGGCCCAGCGCTCCGAGCGCCTGCTCGTCCTGTCGCCGGGCCAGGTGGACCGCGCAGTGCAGCTGCTCGGCATCGCGCCTGAGCGGTGCGTGCTCAGCCCCAACGGCTTCGATCCCGAGCGCTTCGACGTGCTCGAGGTCGATCGCGCCGCCCATTGGCACCACCATCTCGTCGCGTCACCGCGCGGCTGGGCGCCGGGCGAGGAGGAGGGCTCGATCGGCTACACCGAGGCCGAGATCGCGCCGCTGGCCCGCGGCCCCGTGGCGATCGGCGTCAGCCGCTTCACCGCCGTCAAGCGGATCGGGCTGCTGGTCCGGGCGTGGGCCGGCGCCCAGCGCGAAGGCCGGCTGCCGGCCGACGCGTCGCTGGTGCTGCTCGGCGGCTATCCCGGCGAATGGGAGGGCGAGCATCCCGCCGACGCGATCACCGCCTCGGGCGCGCGCAACGTCTTCCTCGCCGGCTGGCACGGCCACGACGAGCTGCCGGCCTTCCTGGCCGCAGCCGACGTCAACGTCCTGGCCTCGGTGCGCGAGCAGTTCGGCTCGGTGCTCGTCGAGGGCATGGCCTGCGGGCTGCCGCCGATCGCCGTCGACCGCTTCGGCCCGGCCGACATCGTCACTGACGGCGCGACTGGCTGGCTGGTCGGCCCCGACGACCAGGCCGCGCTGGCGGATGCGCTGGTCGAGGCGCTCGGCGATCCGGTCGAGCGGCGCCGTCGCGGCCGCCGCGCCTGGCGCGACGCGCACGAGCGCTTCTCGTGGCCGTCGCTGGCCGCCGACCTGGCCGGCGTCTTCGACGAGGTGGCCGACGTCGCCGACGGGCGCGTGGCCGAGCAGGCCCCGGTCGCGTGAGGGGCCGCTCCGAGCTGCGCCGCATCGGCAGGCTCTTCGCGCCGTATCGCAAGCCGTTGGGCTCGGTCCTGGCGCTGATCGCGCTGAGCGCCGGGCTCAGCATGATCACGCCGTTCTTGCTGCGCCGGGTCCTCGACGAGGCGATCCCGGACCGTGACACGGCGCTGCTGACGTGGCTGGTCCTGGGGATGATCGCGATCGCGATCGTCACGGGCACGCTCGGCGTGGCGCAGACCTACCTGAGCAACATCGTCGGCCAGGAGGTCATGCACGACCTGCGGGCCGCGGTCTACCGCCACCTGCAGCGGCTGTCGCTGGCCTTCTTCACGCGGACGCGCACCGGCGAGGTCCAGGCGCGGATCGCGTCGGACATCGGCGGGATCCAGTCGGTGGTGACCTCGACGGCGACCTCGATCGTCTCCAACATCACGACGGTCCTGGCGACGATCGCGGCGATGTTCGCGCTGGACTGGCGCCTGGCCGCGTTCTCGCTCGCCGTGCTGCCGTTCTTCGTGTGGATGACGCGCCGCGTCGGCGGTGAGCGGCGCAAGATCACGGCGGCCCGACAGGGGCGCGTGGCCGACATGTCGTCCTTGGTCGAGGAGTCGCTGTCGGTCAGCGGGATCCTGCTGGGACGGACGATGGGGCGTGGGGAGGAGCTCGTGCAGCGCTTCACCGCCGAGTCGCGCGAGCTGGCCGAGCTGGAGGTGCGCTCGCGGATGGCGGGACGCTGGCGGATGGCGTCCGTTCAGATGTCCTTCGCGATCATGCCGGCGTTGGTGTACTGGTTCGCGGGGCAAACGTCGGCGATCTCGGTGGGCACGTTGGTGGCCTTCACGACGCTGCAGACGCGGCTGCTGTTCCCGATCGGCTCGTTGTTGTCGGTGTCGGTCGACCTGCAGTCCTCGATGGCGTTGTTCCATCGGATCTTCGAGTACCTCGACCTGCCGGTCGACCTGCAGGAGGCCGCTGCGCCGGTCGAGCTGCGCGACGTCCGCGGCGAGGTGCGCTTCGAGGGCGTGACGTTCGGCTATGACGCCGACGCGCGACCGACGCTGGACGGTGTCGACCTCGACGTGCCCGCCGGCTCGTTCACCGCGATCGTGGGGGAGACCGGCAGCGGCAAGACGACGCTCGCCTATCTGGCGGCACGGCTGTACGACGTCGGCGCGGGGCGGGTCACGATCGACGGCGTCGACGTGCGCGACGTGAGCTTCGCGTCGCTGGCGCGCACGGTCGGGCTGGTCTCCCAGGACACGTATCTGTTCCACGCGACGGTGCGCGAGAACCTGCGCTTCGCGCGGCCCGACGCGACCGACGCGGAGCTCCAGGACGCCGCGCGCGCCGCCCAGATCCACGACCTGATCGCCTCGCTGCCCGAGGGCTATGAGACGACGGTGGGCGAGCGCGGCTATCGGTTCAGCGGCGGCGAGAAGCAGCGGATCGCGATCGCGCGCGTGGTCCTGCGCAACCCGCCGATCCTCGTGCTCGACGAGGCGACCAGCGCGCTGGACACCGAGACCGAGCGCGCGGTGCAGGACGCGCTGGACCGACTTGCCGCGGGCCGGACCACGATCGCGATCGCCCACCGACTCTCGACGGTGCGCGACGCCGATCAGATCGTCGTCCTGGACGGCGGTCGGATCGTCGAGCGCGGGACCCACGAGGAGCTGCTGGAGCGCGGCGGTCGTTACACGGCGCTGCAGCAGGCCCAGCGCGAGGACGCGGCGCAGCGCGGCGAGGAGGCGACGGCGTGAGCACCGAGACGACGACGCGCCCGCGGCTCGTGGCGCTGGAGCTGCACGCCGAGCCGGATGCCTGGCGAGCGGTGGGCTTCACGGTCGGCGACGACGGTCGCTGCCGGATCGGCACGACCGACCTGGTGTTGTCGAGTGGCGAGGGCGGCTTCGCCGGCTGGACGATCGCAGGCGCCGTTCCGGACGCCGACGGGCTCGACGGGGTCCCCACGCAGATCGCAAGCGCGATCGCCGATGGGGACCGCGCCGATGGCGTCGCGACGCCACGCGTGGCGACCGACGCCGCGCCGTCGCCGGCCTCGGCGCACCCCAACGGCGTCACCGCGATCGACCACGTCGTGCTCGCCACGCCCGACACCGCGCGAACCTTCGCGACGCTGGAGGCGGCGGGCTTCGCGCTGCGCCGCGTGCGCGACGCGGGCACGCCGGAACGCCCGCTGCGCCAGGGCTTCTTCCTCTTCGCCGACGCGCTGCTCGAGGTCGTCGGGCCGCCCGAGCCCACGCCCGGGACGGCCGAGGCGGGGGCAGCGCTGTGGGGCATCACGTTGATGGCCGACGATCTCACCGCCGCCGGCGCCGCCTTCGGCACCACGCTCGGCGCGCCGCGCGCCGCGGTGCAGCCCGGCCGCGAGATCGCCGTCGTGGCCCGTGACGCGGGGCTCGGCGCGCGCGTGGCGCTGATGACCCCGCGTCCTTGAGACCGCATCGACACTGACGTCGCGCCCGACCCGGCCTACGGTCACGGGTTGCCTGACCGCCGCACTCCGCTGGACCGGACCATGGCGGTCATCGGCAGGCGTCCCCGGCCCCGCACGGTCGGGGGCGTCCTGCCCGTTCTGCGCGGGTTTGCGCCTTTGCGGATCAGACAGATGTCCACGCTGGTCAAGAATCGTTCAGTGCCGCGCGCCTGGGCTCGATGCGCAAGAGAGTGCCTCGACTTGCCCGCCGCCTGCTCGTCCCGATCGTCGCCTTCGCCACGCTCGCCCTCTCCGCTCCCGCGGCGCTGGCCGCGTGCGCCGATGGCAGCGTGTCGCCGTCGGACGCCGGCGCGGTCGCCGCGACGCTCTGCCTGCTCAACGAGCAGCGCGCCGATCACGGGCTGAAGGCGTTCAGCCGGTCGACCACGCTGGACCGGGCGGCCGACGACTACGCGGCCGACATGGTCAAGCGCCGCTTCTTCGATCACGTCTCGCCCGGCGGCGGGACGATGATGGACCGCATCAAGGCGGCAGGGTGGGTGCCGAGCGGCAGTTGGAGCGCGGGCGAGAACATCGCCTGGGGCTCGGGCTCGCTGGCGACGCCGGCCTCGATCGTCGATGGCTGGATGCACAGCGCCGGCCACCGCGCCAACATCTTGAGCGGAAGCTTCTCGCGGATCGGCATCGGCATCGCCGCCGGCGCGCCGCAGGGCGGGATCCGCGGTGGCGGCACCTACGTGACCGACTTCACCTCGGGCGCCGCGTCGGCCTCGGCCAAGCGCCCCGCCGCTCGCTGCGCCACCCGCGCTCGCGCCTCGCGCCACCGCGCGCGGCGCGCCCACATCGCGCTCGTCGGGCATCGCGCCGTGACGCAGCGCCGCTGCGCCAAGCGCTAGCTCTGGCCTGACGCTCGGCGCGGCATCGCTCTCCGGCTAGCTCGGCGCGGCGATCGTGTAGCGCGCCTGGGCCCGCTTGCGCGCCTTGGCCGCCTCGACCTCGCGGTCCTTCGGCGGCGCGTTGGTGACGAGCTCGGCCAGCAGCCGCTCGGTCACCTCGGTCACCGCGTCGACGGCGCGCGAGAACGCCTCCTCGTTGGCCTGCGAGGGCTTGGTGAAGCCGCTGATCTTGCGGACGTACTGCAGCGAGGCGGCGCGGACCTCGTCCTCGTTGGCCGGCGGCGCGAAGTTGTAGAGGGTGCGGATGTTGCGGCACATGCCCTCAGGGTAGAGGGCATGCGACGTCCGGACCAGGACCCGCTCGCCGCGGCCGGGCGCCTCAGAGGCCCGGCGGGTGACGCGCGACGTAGCCCGCCGCCGACCGCTGACCCGGACCCCAGCGGGAGCCCGACGCCGAGCGGCCGCTGGTGTCATAGCGACGGCCGTTGATGACCATGAAGGCGTGGCCGGCGTTGGCGTAGATCGTCACGTAGCGACCGCGGCCGGGCTTGCCGTAGTGCATCAACTCACCCGAGTCCAGCGGCGCGCCGAGGCGACCCATGCCGTGCAGGACGTAGGAGACCGAGCCCGAGCAGTCATAGCCGGCAGCACGGAAGCTGCCGTGGCCACCGCCGTAGATGTAGGGCTTGAAGGCGATGCGGTTGCCGGCGGCGACCGCGCGGCGCAGGAGGATCACGTGGCGCGGGACGGCGAGCACGCCGCCGCGCAGGCCCGCGCGCTTGAGGACCGGATGGCGGCCGCGGACGCCGAGCGCCTGCCAGGTGCCGGGCCCGACGATGCCGTCGGCCGTCAGCCCATGGGCATGCTGGAAGCTCTTGACGGCGCCCGACGTGCCAGGCCCGAAGACCCCGTCGGCACCGATGCCGAGCTTGCGCTGCAGCAGCCGGACCGACGAGCCACGGCCGCGGACGCGCGCACGGCCCGCACCGCTCGTGACGCCGGCGGCGCGTGCGTGGTGGCGCGAGCGACGGATCATCGACCACGTGGCCGCGCCGACGATCCCGTCGGCGTGCAGGTGGTGACGGCGCTGGAAGCGCTTGACCGCCCGCGACGTGCCGTGGCCGAAGATGCCGTCGGCGGGGGCGATGCCGAGGTCGCGTTGCAGGACCGTCACGCGCTTGCCGTGGCTCTTGTACTTGAGCGACTTGGCGTCGGCGGAGGTCGAGAGGGTGAGGGCGAGCAGGGCGGCGACGACGGTCGCGGCGAGCAGCGCCGGGATGGGGCGGAAGATGGTGACGGGCATGGTTGGGGCGCCTGCGAGGTGAGCTGTCGGGCTCGCGCCGCTGAGCGGCGGCGCTACGCGGTCATCCGGACCGCGATTCGCCCCGGCGACCGGGTCACGGTCGCAATGGGTCCCCCGTCCGTTCGCAAGCGAACGATTCGGCGCGTGCGGGGTTCTACCAGCCAAAATCCCTGCACACCGCAAGATCCCTTGCAGCGACAGGGACCGCCGACTACACGCCGACGCGCCCCAGCATCCGCACGGCGAGCGCGCCGAGCACGAACAGCAGCCCCGCCGACGGCGACCAGCGCCGGCCAGGTCTCGGCCCAGGTCACGTGCGCGACGAAGCCCTGACGCACGCCATCGAGGACCTGCGTGACGGGGTTGACCGTCGCGATCGCCCGCATCCAGCCCGCCAGCAGCGCCAGCGGCGCGTAGGCGCGTCGTGAACAGGACGGCCATGAAGCCGACGGTCTGCATCAGCGGCGCGGCCTGCTGGGTCTTGAAGCGCAGCGCGATCGAGCACGGCGTAGAAGGCGATCGCGGTCGCCAGGCCCATGACCAGCAGCGCGTCGAGCGCCAGCGCGCCGACGCCGGGGAAGTCGACGCCGAGCGCGAACGCGACGATCAGCAGGAACGTCGCCGGCAGCAGCGCGCGCAACGCCGCGCTGGCCGACGATGCCCGAGCAGGATCGTCGTGCGCGGGGCGGGGCAGACCATGAGCCGGTCGAACCAGCCGCGCTCGATGTCGCGGGCCAGGTTGACGCCCGTCGCCGCGCCGGTGAACGCCGCGCCCTGCAGCAGGCCCACGGGGACGATGAACGTGCGGAAGTCGGTGGCGTCGAAGCCCGGCAGCCGGGCGGCCTCGCCGAAGACGCCGCTGAGCCCGACCATGAAGATCGTCGGCGCGAGGATCGCCCGGGATCGCCGCGCCCGGCACGCGCAGTGATCTCGTTGAGCGCGCGCCGCACCAGCGCGCCGATGACCGCGGACACGAGGATGCCGCGCGGTGCCGCTCGAAGGTGCGCGTGCGCGGGCCGATCGTCGCGCTCATGCCGCACGCAGCCTTCCGCGCAGGGCGAGCACCGCGAGCCCGACGAACGCCGCGACCAACAGCGCCGCGGCGGCGAAGCCCTCCAGCACGGGCGTCGCCGAGATCGATCCGATGATCGGATCGCGCATCCCGTCGGCGACGTAGCTCAGCGGGTTGTACTGCGGCGACCCAGTCGGCCGGCGCCTACAGCAGCTCCCGCGGGAAGAACGCCGACTGGAGACGAACAGGATCGACGAAGACGAGCGGGAAGATGCCCTGCACCGTCGAGGCGTTGCGCGCGCGCAGCGCGATCAGGACGCCGAGCGCCGCGAAGCCGGTCCCGGCCAGCGAGCCGATCGCCAGCACGCAACAGCGACCCCGGGCACGCCGCCGTGGATCGAGACGCCGAAGACGAGGCCGAGGACCAGGAAGTACAGGATCTGCACCGCGGCGATCACCGCTGCCCGCCAGGATCGCGGCCGAGCACGATCGCGACGCGCGGGATGGGGGAGGCGACGAGCCGGTCGAAGAAGCCGCCCTCGATCTCCAGCGCCGTCGCGATTCCCTGCGTCACGCCGCCGAGCAGCAGCGACTGGGTCATCGCGCCGGCGAGCTGGAAGTCGAGGAAGCCGTCGACGTGCGGGAAGCCCGGCAGGTCGGTCGTGCGGTGCAGGCCGCCCGATGTTGATCGCCAGAAACAGCGTCGGGCATGATCACCAGCGGCGCGAGGAACTGCGGCCGGCGCAGCGCGCTACGCAGCGTCCGGCGGGCCAGGGCCAGGGAGGCGACCGCGATCGACGTCAGGGCGCTCACGCGGGGACCGGCGCTCGGCCTCGGGCTCGGGCTCGACCGCGGGCGCCGTCTCGGCGCCCTCGAGGCGGTGCGCCGGTCTTCTCGAGCGAAGACGTCGTCGAGCGTCGGCTGCACGAGCTCGAGCCCGTCGACCGCGAAGCCCGCCTCGTCGAGCGCGCGCACGACCGGCGGCGATCGCCGCGGCGCCGTCGTCGACGCGCAGCGAGACGTGGCAGCGCCGGGCGTCGTCGCGCGCAGGTCGCCCGAACGGCGCGACCGCGCGACGCGGCCGACTCGGCATCCGGCGCCTCGCGCCAGCAGCGTGATGTCCAGGTGCGGGCGAGCCGACCTCGGCCTTCAGCGCCGCCGGCGTGCCCTCGGCCACGAGCTGCCCGCGGTCGATGATCCCGACGCGGTCGGCGAGCTGGTCGGCCTCCTCGAGGTACTGCGTGGTGAGGAAGACCGTCGTGCCCTCGTCGCGCAGCCGACGGACCTCGTCCCACAGCGTCGTGCGCGATGTCGGGTCCAGGCCCGTGGTCGGCTCGTCGAGGAACAGCACCTCGGGCTCGTGGATCAGCGCCATCGCGAGGTCCAGCCGCCGGCGCATGCCGCCCGAGTAGGTCGCCGACGCGGCGCTCGGCCGCCTCGCGAGAGCCCGACGCGCTCGATCAGCTCCGCGGCGCGCGGCGGCGACCGTGCGGCGCGGGATCCCGTGCAGCGTGGCCTGCAGCTCCATCAGCTCGCGGCCGGTCATCAGCAGGTCCAGCGCGGCCTCCTGCAGCGCGACGCCGATCCGCCGGCGCACCTGACGCCGGCTGCGTGGCGACGTCGAAGCCGGCGACGTGCGCGTGCCCGCCGGTCGGGACGCAGCAGCGTGACGAGCATCCGGACCGTCGTCGTCTTGCCCGCCCCGTTGGGCCCGAGGAAGCCGTAGACCTCGCCGGGGGCGACCGCGAGGTCGATGCCGTGGACCGCCTTGAGGCCGCCGCCGAACTCGCGTTGCAGCCCCACCGTCTCGATCGCAGGTTTGAACACCAGCGCGCATCCTACGAGGCGCCGCGCGACACGACGCCGAGGGGTGTGCCGCGAGGCGGATGACGGCGCCCGGACCACGTGGGTCCGAGCGCCTCCGCCCGGTCAGAGGCCACCGCTGTTTTCTAACATCCCAGGACGAGTGTGTATGCCTGGGCGGCGTCACACTCCAGACCACCCGGACTGACCGCCGATCCGAGGATCGGCGCGTTGCCAAAGCTGGGTCCACCACGAGGGAAGACCCTGGTCCAGTGGGCAGCCCGACCGGACGACGAAGAGTAGCCGCTGAGGCCGTCTCGGTCACGCTGTCGAGTGCTGCTAGGCTCTGCTACGTACAGGCCGAGGAGAGACCTCGGCAAAGCAGTGCCCGTGTGTCCGCAGTCGTTGCCAAGAAGCATCCTCCGCGTAGCACCAGAGCACCAAGCAGTGGAGGACCAGAAATGGCTACCGGAACCGTGAAGTGGTTCAGCGACGAGAAGGGCTTCGGCTTCATCACCCCCGACGACGGGGGCAAGGACCTGTTCGTGCATCACTCGGCGATCAACAGCGACGGCTTCCGTTCGCTGCCCGAGGGCGCGAAGGTCTCCTACGAGGCCGAGAGCGGGCCCAAGGGCCCCAACGCGGTCAACGTCTCGCAGCTGTAGCACCCGCTCGCTGCACCGGCGCCTGATCGCGCCGACAGAAAGGATCACTCGATGATCCGCATGATCTGTGGGAGCTGCCTGCGTCTTTGGGACGCGCAGCTCCATGGTCACCGCAGCACCTGCCCCCATTGCGGGGGCGCGCTGCGGTCCCACTAGAGGGACATCACCGGCCCGGGGCGTGCAGTTCACGCTCCGGGCAGGGTTCCCTCCCGGTAGGGCTCGTCGACCGAGTCCGGCGTGCCTGCGTACGCCTCGTCCGGAACCGTGGTGTAGGCGTTGACGCCCGCGCCCAGCTGCTGGGCCTTGGGGTCCAGCGGGTACTCGCAGTCGGGCTCGACGCCATCGCGACGCGCGCCGACCATCATCAGCGCGCACGGCTCGTCGCCGGTGTTGGCGAACGTGTGGCGCGTCCACGCCGGGCAGTGCAGGAAGTCCCACGCCCGCAGCGCCACGACCTCGCCCTCGATCACGACGGTGCAGGCCCCCGACAGCACCAGGAAGTCCTCCTGGCCATCCTCGCCGTGGTACATCGTCGAGCGCTCGCCGGGCCCGATGACGTGGATGTTGATGCCGAAGTCCTGAAAGCGCGTGCCTTCGGGCTCGAACTTGACGAAGCGCCCCCAGCCGGGCGCGGCCTTCCAGGTCGTCTCGGTCGCGTTGACGACGAACCACGGCTCGGTGGGGGTTCCCAGGCG
This sequence comes from uncultured Conexibacteraceae bacterium, assembly GCA_963731005.1. GTDB lineage: Bacteria > Actinomycetota > Thermoleophilia > Solirubrobacterales > Solirubrobacteraceae > Baekduia. Next base: position 717,470 of record CAVSTZ010000001.1, read on the forward strand.
CTCGGAGTCGGTCATGGGCGCAGCCTATGCTCCCGGACCGATGCCGCCTTCCGCACCGTCCTACCGTCGCCGACCCAAGGCGCCGCGCGCCCCCGAGACGCCCGTGGAGGCCCGTCCGGGCGAGGCGCTTGTGTGGACCGACGGGGCCTGCAGCGGCAACCCAGGCCCGGGTGGCTGGGCGGCGATCGTGGTGGGCGCCGACGGTGCCGAGCCGGTCGAGCTGTCGGGTGGCGAGGCGCACACCACCAACAACCGCATGGAGTACACGGCGGCGCTGGAGGGCCTGCGCTCGCTCCAGGCCGGCTCGACGGTCTGCATCGTGACCGACTCGACGCTGCTGCTGGACTCCATGACCAAGTGGATCCACGGCTGGAAGAAGAAGGGCTGGAAGACGGCCGCCGGCCAGCCCGTCAAGAACCAGGACCTGGTCATGGCGCTGGAGGAGGAGATCGGCCGCCACGCCGAGGTCCGCTGGCACTGGGTCAAGGGCCACGAGACCGGCGCCGAGCATGCCCACAAGGCGCTCAACGACCGCGCCGACCAGTTGGCCGTCGCCGCGGCGCAGGCGGCCAAGGGCTGAGGGACGCACCGCCGACGCGCCATGTCGGCCGGATGTGATCCGCGGCGGTGGTCGCGGCGCAAGGACATGGAGATGCTTCCGAGCAAGAGGAGATTTCCATGCATGATGAGCTGAGCGTCGTCGAGTTCGACGGCGACGAGGCGGTGGCCGAGGCGATGGCCGGGCTGGACGAGCGGCCCAGCACCCGCGGCGCGCTCTGTTCGGCGGGCCGGCGCGGCAGCGGGTGGGCTGGGCGTGGCGATGGCGTTGCTGCGGCGGTCGGGGTGTCGCCGGCGCGCGTCAGGGCGGCTCGAAGGCCAACGACGTCAAGATCCTCAACTACGCGCTGACGCTCGAGTACCTCGAGGCCGCGTTCTACGCCGAGGCGCTCGCGCGTCGGCGGCTACACCGGCTCGGTCGCTGAACTTCGCGCAGGTCGTGGCCGGCCACGAGGCGACGCACGTCGCGACGCTCAAGGGCGTGCTCGGCGCCAAGGCCGTCAAGAGTCGCCGACGTTCGACTTCAAGGGCACGACGCGCAAGTGGAGCACGTTCCTGCGCACCGCGAAGGTGCTCGAGGACACGGGCGTCGCCGCCTACCAGGGCCAGGCGCCGCTGATCCATCAGAACGCCGTGCTCGGCACCGGCCGGCGCGATCCTCGCCGTCGAGGCGCGCCACGCCGCGTGGGTGCGCGACCTGCTCTACGCCGGCAAGTCGGTCAAGCCGGCGCCGGAGGCGTTCAGCACGCCGATGTCCATGTCCCAGGTCCTGAGCGCGGTCAAGAAGACCGGCTTCATCAAGTCCTGACGGAGGCGACGATGACATGGCACCAGAACCCAGGTCGACTTCCGACGTGCTCGACGTTCGACGCCGACGGCGCGCTGCAGGAGACCGCCGAGCAGCGCCCAGCGCCACTCGCGCCGCGGCTTCCTGCGCGAGCTCGGGCATCGCGCTCGGCGGCGCGGCGGTCGCCGGCGGCCTGGTGCCCGGCGCTCGCGCGTGCGCGGCGACGCCCAAGGGCGACGTCGCGATCCTCAACTTCGCGCTCACGCTCGAGTACCTGGAGTCGGCGTTCTACGCGTCGCGCGCTCAAGCACGCCGGCCTGACGGGCGAGCACAAGCGCTTCGCGCGCGACCGTGCACGCAGCACGAGGCGGCGCACGTCGCGGCGCTGAAGAAGGCGCTCGGCTCGCGCGGCGGTCAAGCGCCCGACGTTCGACTTCGGCGCCGCCGTCACACAGCCAGCGCGCGTTCACCGCGACCTCGATCGAGCTCGAGGACACCGGCGTGCAGGCCTACCAGGGCCAGGCGCCGTTCATCAAGTCCAACGACGTGTTCAAGGCCGCGATCTCGATCCACCCGGTCGAGGCGCGCCACGCCGCCTGGATCCGCAACATCGCGCGGCCAGGCGCCGGCGCCGGTCGCGTTCAACCCGGCGCTGACCAAGAACCAGGTGCTCGCCGCCGTCACCGCCACCGGCTTCATCAAGTAGCTCGCGCGATCAGCTGTCGAAGCCCAGGCCCAGGCGGTCGAGGGCTCGCAGCCACGGCCCGCGCCGACCGCCGTTGCGGTCGGCGCGCGGCCAGCTCGCGCTCGGGTGAGCGCGATGACGCCGGCCGCGCAGCGGCTCGGGCGGGAACGGGACGGGCTTGCGCCGGACGTAGTCGCAAGCGTGGTGGCCTCGGTCTCGCGGCCGTCGAGGAGGTCGAGGCCGACACGGGCGCCGAAGCGCGTCGCGGCGACGCCGAGGCCGGTGTAGCCGGTCGCGTAGGCGACACGGCCGCCGAGCGCCGGTGCCGAAGAACACCGAGAAGCGCGAGCAGGTGTCGATCGCGCCGCCCCAGCGGTGGGTGAAGCGCAGGCCTTCCAGCTGCGGGAAGGTCGTGAAGAAGTGCTGCGACAGCGTCGCGAAGGTCGGGTCGTGGTCGTCGAGGTGCGCGCCGACCGGGCCGCCGCGAGCGGTAGACGGCGTCATAGCCGCCCCACAGGATCCGATCGTCGGCGGTCAGCCGGTAGTAGTGGAACTGGTTGCCGGCGTCGCCGATGCCCTGACGCGCCCGCCAGCCGATCGCCTCCTTCTGCGCGGCGCTCAGCGGCTCGGTGACCAGCACGTAGTCGTAGACCGGCGACGACGTAGTGCCGGAGCCGCTGCAGCAGCGGCGGGGTAGGCGCTGGTGGCCAGCAGGACGCGGCGGGCCCGGACGGCGCCACCGGGGGTCGTGACCGTGACGCCGTCGCCGGCTTTCGCCAACGCGCTCGCCGGCGTGTGCTCGTGGATCCGGACGCCGAGCGCGCAGCGCGGCGTCGCGCAGTCCCGCGACGAGCTGGCCCGGGTGGACGAGGCCCGCGCCGCTGCGATCCCAGACGCCGCCGAGGTAGGTGGGGGAGGCGACCTCGGCGCGCATCGCCGCCGCGTCGAGCACCTCCACGTCGTGGCCGTAGGCGCGCAGCAGCGCCGCCTCTTCCTCGGCGCCCGCGACCTCGTGGGGCTCCAGCAGCGCGGTCAGCTCGCCGGTCTCCTCGCAGCTGCGCGTCGATCCCGTGCGCGACGAGGTCGACCTTGAGCCCGTCGAAGTTCTCGAAGGCCAGGCGCTCCAGCGTCGCCATCTCGTCCGGGAAGCGCGACAGGCCGTTGGTCAGCCCGTGCGTGAGCGAGGCCACCAAGAACCCGCCGTTGCGTCCGCTGGCGCCGGCGCCGACGCGATCGGCCTCCAGCACGACGACGTCGCGCGCCGGATCGTCGGCCTTGGCGTGCAGCGCCGCCCACAGCCCGGTGAAGCCGCCGCCGACGATGCAGAGGTCCGCGTCGACGACGCCTTCCAGCGGCGGATCGTCGGCGCGCGCCGGCAGGTCGTCGAGCCAGTAGGACACCACCTCGGCGTCCGCGTAGGCGGCGCGGTGCGCCGCGGTGGGCGGCGTGGTCGGCCAGGGGCGCGGCATCGCCTGCCGACCGTAGCGCGGGTGCGGAGAGCCGGGGGCTGACCAGAGGGCCGACCGGGGCCGCGCCCCCGCGACGCGGCGCCGCACGGGTTGCGATCATGGCCCCGTCGTGGACGCCGACACCGCACCCACCCAGATCCCGATCTCCTCGCCCGACCCGGCGCGGGAGCATGTCGAGCAGCCGCCGGCCAATGCGCTGCCGCTGCACATCGCGCTGTCGGCGCTCGCCGGCCTGGTGGCCACGATCGTCTGGGCTGTCACCGGCGGCGGCTACTACTGGGCGGCGTGGGTCTGGCTCGGCCTCGCCGTGCCCGTCGCCGTCCACGCGATCATCCGCTTCGGCCTCAGCCAGCCGGCCAGCGCGCGCCACGGTCTCGCGCTGCACTCGATGGTCACCGGGATGGTCTGCGGCATCCTGCTGATCGTCTGGGGCTTCACGACCGATGGCGTGCGCGGCTTCTGGCCGCTGTGGCCGCTGCTGGTGCTCGGCGTCGCGGTCGCCGTCCACGCGCTGGTGATCTACGCCGATCGTCTGCCCGGCCGTGAGCGCGAGGCGCAGCTGGCCGAGCGCGTGGGGGAGTTGACCCGTACGCGCCGCGGCGCCCTTGACGTCCAGGCCGCCGAGCTGCGCCGCATCGAGCGCGACCTGCACGACGGCGCCCAGGCGCGACTGGTCGCGTTGAGCCTCCTGCTCGGCCGGACCGAGGAGCGCCTCGTTGACCGTCCGGAGGAGGCCGAGTTGGTGCGCCGCGCGCGCGAAGAGGCGAGCGCCGCGATCGGCGAGCTGCGCGATCTCGCGCGCGGGATCGCCCCGCCGGTGCTCGCCGACCGCGGGCTGGCCGCCGCGGTCGAGGCGCTCGGGCGTCGCGCGGCGACGCCCGTCACCGTCGAGGCCCAGGCGCTGACGGCCCGGCCGCTGCCTGTCGTCGAGACCGCCGCCTACTTCGTCGTCGCCGAGGGCCTGACCAACGTCGCCAAGCACGCCGCCGGCGCGGCGGCCGTCGTCCGGCTCGCCGAGCAGGATGGGCGGCTGATGCTGGAGATCGCCGACGAGGGACCGGGTGGGGCGGACGCCGACGGCAGCGGGCTGACGGGCCTGCGCCATCGCGTCGAGGCGCTGGACGGCACGCTGACGGTCACCAGCGTCGAGGGCTCCGGCACGACGATTCACGCGGAGCTTCCGTGCGGGCGGTGATCGTCGAGGACCTCGCGCTGCTGCGCGAGGGCATCGTCGCGCTGCTGCGCGAGCACGATGTCGACGTGGTCGCCCAGGCCGAGGACGGCGAGGGCCTGCTGCGGATCGTCGCCGGCCACAAGCCCGACCTCGCCGTCGTCGACGTCCGCCTGCCACCGACGTTCACCGATGAGGGCCTGCGAGCGGCGATCGAGGCGCGGCGCCGCCAGCCCGGGCTCAACATCCTCATCTTGAGCCAGTACGTCGAGCCGATCTACACCGCCGAGCTGCTGGAGTCCGGCGAGGGCGGCGTCGGCTACCTGCTCAAGGAGCGCGTCGGCGAGGTCCGCTCGTTCATGGACGCCGTCCAGCGCGTGGCCGGCGGCGGCACCGCGTTGGACCGCGAGGTCGTCTCCGAGCTCGTGCGCCGGCGCACCGGTGGGATGGGCGACGACGCGCTCGCGTCGCTGACCCCGCGCGAGCGCGAGGTGCTGGAGCTGATGGCCGAGGGGCGCACCAACGCGGCGATCGCCCGCCACATGGTCGTGACGCCCGGCGCCGTCGAGAAGCACGTCACCAACATCTTCGGCAAGCTCGACCTGCCGGCGACCAACGACGACCACCGCCGCGTGCTCGCCGTGTTGACGTTCCTGCGCTCGGCCTAGTCCCCACGGCCTATCATCGACGAGGCCATGGGCAACAATCTCTCTCGTCGTCAGCGCGAGTCACGCGCCTTCTCGCTCGTCGCCGTGGGCGGTGGGGCCGCGGTCGTCGCCGTCGTCGCGCTGGTCCTCGCGATCGCCGGCGTCATCGGCTCCGGCCTGTTCTTCCTCGCGGTGATCGTCGCGGTCGCCTGCGCGCTGCTGTTCCGTCGCGCCGTCAAGTAGCCGGCAGGGCTACGGCTAGCCCTGCGCCATCGCCAGCCGCGCCAACGCGGTGATGCCGTCGCGCGAGCCGGCGGCCGCGTAGAAGCCGGCGACGTGCGCGAAGACGGCGTCGTCGACCCCCGTGGCCGCCGCCAGCTCTTCGCTGCGCAAGCCGCCCCATTCGGTAGGCAGGCTCTGGCGGTTCTCGAAGGAGCCCGGCGCGGTCGGCACCGCCTGCAAGCCCCAGCCATCGGTCTTGGGGTAGATGACGTAGAGCGCCTCGGGCGCGCCGGCCAGGACGGCCTCGCGCCACGGCATGTTGCGGTCCAGCTCGATCACGCGCGGGTCCTCGGCGCGGGCGATCGCGTCGAGCACGAGCTGCCGCGCGCGGTCATAGGCCGCGGCGCCCGCCACCTCGCGCTCGAGGATCCGCGTCGCCAGCGCGACGGCCTCGTCGAAGCGCGCGTCCTCCTCGGCGGGCGTCAGCTCCTCGTCCCAGGACGCGTTGAGCCCGGCGATGACGCCGCTGACGCTCATGGGGCGGATGTCGCCGATCAGCGCCTGGGCGATCGTCTGGCCCGTGTCGTTGGCGTCGACGCCCTGGACGAGGCGCTCGTCGATCGCCGCGGCCGCGGCCTCGCTGCCCGCGACCTGCGCGCCGAACGCGCGCCACACCAACCCGAAGCTCGCGTAGCGGATGCCGTTGGGGCGTTCGCCGGCGCCGCCCTTCTGATGGTGGTCGAAGTCGCCGGTCTCGGGGTCCGAGCGCCCGCCGACATCGACGCGCACGTCGGCCGCGGCCTGGAGCGCCTCGTCGCGCGTGCGGACGACCTCGACCGCGTCGCCGTGGGCGAGACGCAGGGTCGCCACCGCGAAGACGTCGTCGGCGTGGAAGTTGCCGGGATGGGTCGCGACCCGCATCAGGCCGGGGCCTTGGGTGGGTGGGACCGGCTCCACTCCGCTTTGTGCACGCGCTTGGCGGCCTGGTAGTCGGTCAGCGCCTGTGCGGAGTCGACATCGCCGAGCGTCGGGTGCCACGGCACGAGCTCCTGGGCGATCGCGATGTTGTAGCGCTTGGCCAGCACGGCGCTCATCGACTTGACCTTCATCTCGCCGAAGCCGGGCAGCGCCGCCAGGTTGGCGCGCAACTCGGTGGCGTTGGTCGCATCGGTCCAGACCCGTGCGGCATCGCCGTCGTAGTTGTCGCGGATGAAGACCGCGAGGTCGTGGACGCGTTGGGCCATCGCGCCGGGGTAGCGATGGACGGCCGGCTTCTCGCGAAAGAGCGTGTCGAGATCGGCGTCGGCGAGCGTGGCCGCGTCGAACGCGCCGAGCCGCTCCTTGATCGCCAGCGGGCCGGAGAAGGCCTTCTGGACGGTGACCTGCTGGTCGAGGACGAAGCCGACGAGCAGCGCGAACGGGTCGCCGGCGATCAGCGCGTTGGCCTCGTCGGATTCCGTGAAGTACAGGCGGTCGGGCACGGCCCGATCGTAGCTGGCGCCCTGTCTAGAAGATCGCGTACTCGCGGACCGCCGGGGCCAGCGAGGTCTCGAAGAGCAGGGCCAGCAGACCGTTCTGGAACTCGGCCGCCAGACGCCGGACCTCGACGAAGGTCGCCGAGTCCCGCGCCGACGCGCGATCCAGACCGGTGAGCTCCTCACGCGTCGCGGTGTCGCCGAGCATCCCGATCCAGCGGTCATAGGCGCCGAGGCAGCGGACGCCGGCGTCGACCTGGTCGGCGGCCAGGAACGCGTCGGCCAGCCGATCGCCGGCGGGCAGCGCCAGTTGGTGGGCGAGGAACGGCCGGACATCGGCGCCGCGCAGCGCGTGGCAGCGCAGGATCGGGATCAGCCCGCCGGCGAAGAGCATCTTGCGCGAGGTGCGCAGCTTGGCGTTGCGCAGCCCCCACTTGCGCTCGTCCTCCTTGTGCTTGCCGGCGAAGTCCACCGCGATCGTCCGCCAGTAGCGCATGACGTCGTTGAGGAAGAAGCGCGGCGGCCGGTGGTCGCTGCGGCCTTCGGTCAGGTAACGGTCGAGCACCTGCTCCCAGCACCGGCGATGGACGTCCTCGCCGACGACCGCGACCGACTCGAGCATCAGCAGCATCCGCTGGGTCAGGTTGCGGTTGTCGTCCTCCTCCAGCCCGATGTGCTGCACGAGATCGCGCCCGGAGCCGACCGTGCCGAAGGCGCCCTGGGTGCCGGGCCGACGGTCGCCCGCGCCCAGCAGCGAGCGGACCTCCTCGACGTCGGGCCGCAAGCCGTCGCGCAGCGGGCCGTCGAGCAGCAGCAGCCAGTCGTCGTCGGAGTGCTCGGTCAGCTCGCGGCGACCCCAGGAGCCGAACAGGACGATCGCGACGTCGTCATCCAGCGCGACCGTCGCGAAGCGGGCGCGGAGCCGCTGCAGCTCGACGTCGGTCCGCGCCCGCGCGGCGAGCAGGTGCGGCAGCCCGTCCACGCTGTGGGCGGCGAGGCGCTCCAACGCGGACGGCGAGGCGCTCAAGGCGCCGGCGGCGCTTCCAGGATCCACGGCACGTCGCGGCACCGTCGCAGGATCGGCCGGAAGGCCTGCTCGTCCTCGGGACGCAGCGAGACGTGGTGGCCGTCGGCGTCCAGCGAGCTGACGTGCAGGTGGCGCAGCCGGCAGGCGTAGCGATCCAGCAACTCCTGGGCACCATGCATCGATGCGTCGACATCGTGCGCATGGGCGACATCGAGGCAGAGGCCGGCGGCCGGGAGCGCGGCGAAGTAGGGGACGAGCTCGTCGGCCGTGCGCCCGCCGGCCTTGCGGGAGTCCATGTTCTCCAGCACGAGCCGCGAGCCCAGCCGCCGGTACTCGGCGGGATCGTCGATGACGTCGGGGTGCACGACGATCGCATCGACCTGCGCGGGCAGCCGTGCGAGCGTGTCGACGAGCTTGGCCTCGGCCATCCGCAGATCCTTGGACGGCGCGTGCACGCTGAGGTAGTGGAAGGGCAGCGACGCGTCCTGGGTCAGGTAGGCCGAGAGACCCGGCAGCTCGGTCTCCGACAGCGCCGCGAGCTCGGCGGTGAAGGGGGAGAGGGCGGCCGCGCGCTCGGTCAGCCGGGGCCAGTCGCCGCGGTCCTCGACGAGGAAGCCGGTCGAGGCGCCGATCGGGTGATGGGCGAGCAGCGGATGGCGATCGGTGAGGGCGGCGACGGGCATCATGCGGGCGACGGAGCGTAGGCGACGGATCAGACGCTTTCGCACGCTCTCCCCGCTCCTACCGGTAGAAGTGCGACATGCAGACGATCACCTACGAGGTCGACGAGCGGATCGCCCGGATCACGCTGAACCGCCCGGAGCGCGGCAACGGCCTGACGCGCGGCCTCATCGACGAGCTGGCCACGTGCGTCGAGCGCGCCGACCTCGATCCCGACGTGCACGTGATCTTGCTCGCCGGCAACGGCAAGGGCTTCTGCGGCGGCTATGACCTCGTCGACTCGGCCGAGAGCCTCGCGGGCGCGGGGGAGGGCGAGACGGCCGGCGGTGACGTCCCCGTCGGCTCGCCGCTGGACCCGCGCGTCATGGCGGCCAACCACGACCCACGCGGCACCTGGGACCCGATGGTCGACCACGCGATGATGTCGCGCAACGTCCGCGCGTTCATGTCGCTGTTTACGTGCACGACACCGGTGGTCTGCAAGGTCCACGGCTTCTGCGTCGCCGGCGGGACCGACCTCGCGCTGTGCAGCGACCTGCTGGTGATCGCCGAGGACGCCAAGATCGGCTACCCGCCCGCGCGGGTCTGGGGCTCGCCGACGACGTCGCTGTGGGCGGCGCGCCTGGGCCCGCAGCGCGCCAAGCGTCTGCTCTTCACCGGCGACTGCCTGTCGGGCGCCGAGGCGCTGGAGTGGGGGCTGGCGATCGAGGCGCCGCCGGCCGATCAGCTCGACGCGCGGGCCGACGCGCTGGCGGCCCGCATCGCCCGGATGCCGCTCAACCAGCTGCAGATGATGAAGTTGTTGGTCAACCAGCAGACCGTCGCCCAAGGGCTGCCGGCCACGCAGCTGCTCGGCACGGTGTTCGACGGCATCGCCCGCCACACGGCCGAGGGCCACGCGTTCCAGCAGCAGGCGGGGAGCGAGGGCTTCCGGGCGGCGGTCCGGACGCGCGACGAGCCGTTCGACGACGCGGGCGGCGCGCCGTCGGGCGTTACGAGCTGAGCGGCGCGGAGACCGCGCGGGGCAGGAACAACCGCGGGTCGTTGGTCGTGATGCCCGCGACGCCGGTGAGCAGGAGGCGCTCGATCAGGATCTGGGAGTCGACGGTCCAGGCGTAGACCTCGCCGCCGCAGGCGGTCATCCGCGTCACGAAGTCGGTGTTGACCAGGCGATGGTGGGCCATGAGGCAGTCAAAGCGCCCGGACTCGATCGCCGCGACGAGGCGCTGCTCGAAGCGACGGTTCCAGCGGTGGCGACGGCGCGAGATCCAGCCGCCGACGCTGATGCCGACGCGCACGCTCGGGTCGATCCGGCGCACGCGATCCAGGCAGCGGGCGAACTGGCTGGAGATCAGGCAGCGGTCGATCACGCCGGCGACGCGCAGCGCGTGCAGCGCCTGGGCCTCGTAGCCGGGGCGCTTGAGGTCGACGTTGAAGGTGACGTGGTCAAAGCGCGCGTCGGTCAGGTGCGCGAGGCCGGTCGCGAGGTCCAGCGGCTGGTGGCGCCGCGCCTCCAGCCGCGAGTGGGCCAGGACGAGGCGGCCGCGGTGGCGGATCACGTCGAACTCGATGACGTCCACGTCGGTGGCCAGCGCGGCCTCGAAGCTCGCCACGGTGTTGCCGGGCGCCAGCTGGCCGGCGCCCTGGTGGCCGACCCGCTTGACGGGCAGTCGCGTGACCGAGGACATACCCCCTTGATCGACGCAATCGGGGGCAACCTGAACGCCTCACCTGTGCCCGGCGGCTCTTGACGTCAGGGCGTCGAGGGGTCTTGCACCGCCTCGCCGATCGGCAGCCAGTGAAAGCGTCCTCCGATCTCGGCGGGCGCCGCGGCCAGCTCGCCCTCGATCGCGGTGCGGCCCTGGCGGAAGTGCTTCCAGCCCTCGTAGTGGATCGGGATCGCGACGCGGGGCTTGATCAGGCCCGTCAGCTCGATCGCCTCCTTGGCCGTCATCGTGTAGCGGACCGGGCCCGAGACCGGGAACTTCACGCCGCCGAGATGCAGGATCGCGGTGTCGACCGTGAGGCGCTGGGCGACCTCGCGGACGCCGTCGTAGAGCACCGTGTCGCCCGAGATCCAGAGCACGCCGTGCTCCTGACCGTCCCACTTCAGCGCGAAGCCGATGACCTCGCCGACGATCGGGTGGCTGCCGGGCGGGCCGTGACGGCACGGCGTCGCGGTGATCTCGATCGTCGGCTTGCCCGGCGCCTCCAGCCGCGTGGTGTCCCACGCCGCGAGCCCGCGCGTGGGGCCGCTGTCGGCCAGGCGCTTGGCGCCCGGCACTGTCGTGACGATCGTGCCGAGCTTCGGCAGCAGCGCACGGCCGGCGGGGTCGAGGTTGTCGCCGTGGTGGTCGTGGCTGATCAGCACCGCGTCGATCGTGCCGAGCTGGTCGGCGGGGATCGCCGGGCCGGTGGTCTTGCGTGAGGTGGTACCCCAGCCGAAGAAGTAGCGCTTGCCGGGCGCGTCGAAGGTCGGATCGGTGAGGATCCGCCAGCCGCCGACCTCGATCAGAAGCGGTCGGGCCGCCGATGTGGGTCAGCGTGACGTCGTTCATGGTGCGCAGCCTATGTCAGATCCGGGACACCGGATCGCTCGGAGCCCGACCTGAAATGCTGGGACTCCGATGCACCATTTGAGTCCCGTCCGCGCGATCACGCTCGACCTCGACGACACGCTGTGGCCGTTCGCCCCGGTCGCGCAGCGGATCCAGGCCGCACTGGAGGTCTGGGTGGCCGAGCACGCGCCGGACGCGTCGTCGTCGTTCGACGCCGTCGGGGCGCGTGAGGCGCTGGCTGCGGTTCGCCGCGAGCGGCCCGACATCGCGCACGACCTCGGTGCGTGCCGGCGCGAGGCGCTGTGTCGGATGCTCGGCGCCGCCGGCGAGGATCCGGCGCTGGCCGACGACGCGTTCGCGGTGATCTACGAAGCCCGCCAACAGGTCGACCACTACGAGGACGTCGGTCCGGCGCTCGACCGTCTGTCGGCGCGCGTTCCGCTGCTGGCGTTGACCAACGGCAACGCGGATCTCCAACGCACCGGCCATCGCGACCTCGAAGGCGATGCGCCCGGTGAGGCGTTGCGCGTCCGCGATCTGCTCGCGCTGGCTCGATGCCATCAATGCCCGCTAATCAGCGTTATGTATACCCATACGAAAAATGACCACGGAGGAAGCGGCGCCGACACGATGCGCTTCGGCCTGTTCGGCGGCGCCGAGGCGCCGCGCTCCGCCGACGCCGACCCGAGCCGCGGCTTTCGCGAGTACATCGAGACCAACGTCGAAGCCGAGCGTCTCGGGTTCTTCTCGACGTTCCTGGTCGAGCACCACTTCTCGGGCTCCGGGCAGGTCTCTGCGCCGCTGGATCTCCTGAGCTGGGTCGCCGCACGCACGACGTCGATGCGGGTGGGGACCGCGGTGCTCGTGCTGCCCTGGCATGACCCGGTGCTGCTGGCCGAGCGCGCGGCGACCCTCGATCTTCTCTCTGGCGGGCGTCTTGACTTCGGCGTCGGGCAAGGGCTACCGACATTCGGAGTTCGCCGGCTTCCGCGTGCCGGCGGAGGAGGCAGAGGCGCGCTTCGACGAGTCTCTGGCGGTGATCCTGCAGGCGTGGACGCTCCGATGAGCCGTTCTCCCACGAGGGTCGGTTCTGGCAGCTACCACGAGATCGTGGTGGAGCCGCCCACCGCTCAGAAGCCACATCCGCCGGTGTGGATCGCTGCCGGCAGGCCCGAGTCGGTTCGCAAGGTCGCCGCGCTCGGCGCCAACCTGTTGCTCGACCAGTTCGCCTCCACCGAGGCGATCGGCGAGCGGATCGCCCTGTTCAAGGCCGAGTGTGAGGCTCGCGACCGTGCCTTCGATCCGATGGACGTGGCGGTCGCGCGCAATCTCTACGTCGCACGCGACGCAGACGACGCGAGCGCGACGCTCGCCCGTCAGGCGATGCAGCCATGAGCGCATGATCGAGCGGTCACGCGGCCCGGACGGGTCCAGGCGCTCACACATCATGGCCTACGCGGACAGGACCGGTGCAGCCGAGGCCGACGCGCTCTTCGGTCCGCCTCAGGAGATCATCGCGGGACTGCAAGCACTGCACGCGGTCGGCGTCAGGTATGTGCTGATCAGCGGCGGAGAAGTCAGGCAGAGCATGCAGCGGTTCGCCGCCGAGGTGATGCCGGCGTTCGGCACGAAGAGCTAGCGAGAAGGGCAAGCTCAGCGCTTCATCCGGCCTATGGCTTGATGCGCGACATCGCTCGGAGCTCCAGCTCGAGCGGCAGCGGGCCGGTCTCGATCAGGTTGGTCAGGCGCTGGGCCGACTTGATCGTGAAAGGCGCCGAGATCTGCGAACCCTTGGAGCCGTCGATGCCGTCCGGGTTCTGCTGCGGATCGATGTACGGGACCGAGATCAGCTTGTTGTCGAGGACGATCGCGAAGTGGTTGGCGACGCTGTTCGGAGCAACGCCCGGCAGCAGCGCCGCCTGGCCGCGCCGCGCGATGGTCCGCGTCATCTTCTGCCACCTGTCACGGCCCGACGTGGTGAAGGTGAACGTGACATCGGGCCGGCCCGAGCCGCCCGGACCATTGTCCGTGGTCTGCTGGGGATCCTTGATGTCGCGCCCGACCAGGGCCGGATCGTCCTCGAGGATGTAATAGGCGTCAGCGGCGGCCGCCATCGCAGCCTTGTCGGTCTCATCGGCCTCGGCCTGCACGATGAGATAGCCCCGCGGAACCTTGACGATCGACGACGGCTTCTTGCCCGCGTTGACGCAGGCCTCGCGGGCGTCGGCCTCTGAGCCCTGCGGCCCGCAGAGCACCGACTTGGCCTTGTCGTCGACGCCATAGAACAGGCGGGTCGTCGTGTCGTCGGGCTCGTTGGTCGGCTTGAACCTCGCCGCGCGGGTGACAGCCTCATAAAAGGTCTGGGTGCCGGCACCGGGCTGACCGGCGCCCGAATCACCCGTGATGCCCGTGTTCGATGCATGCGGCTTGCCGTCACGACCGAGGACCGAGGCCTCCCAGTCATAGAACCCCAAGACCGCCGTCGCCCCGACCTGCTGCTCGGCCTCGTTCACGTTCCCGACATTCGGCAACGAGATGATGATGTGGTTGCCCGATCGGCGAATGTCGACATCGCGCACGCCCAGCAGCGATGCCCGACGCGCCATGACGAGCATCGTTCGGCGCAGCGACGCGGCATCGACGGCCGCGCGACGCGAGGGTTTGGCGACATAGGCCAAGCGCACACCGGCCTTGACCGCCTCCGCCGGGACCGAGGAAGCCTTGCCGGTGGTGTGCCCTTGCCCACAGCCTCCGGCGACCACGACCGCCAAGGCAAGAGCAGCAGTCATCAGACAGCGGTCTCGTACGCTCATGTGCCGCGCACCGTACCGGGAGCGCAGATCAGCGTCATCGGCCACCGCCGCACTGCCCCATCAGCGCCGCTTCTTGCGCTCCTTCTTGGCCGTCTTCATTCGCTCACTGAACAGCGCACCGAACGGCACGGCGTACTCCGCGGTCATGGTTCGCGCCTTCCAGGCGCCGTCGACCGCGGCCCAGGTTCCGGTGGGTACGCCATGGCGGGTGGCGGCATAGGCGTCGGCATCCGCGGGTGCGATGCGATCGAGGATCAGGCCGACCTGGATCTCGACGTAGGTCTCCAGCGTCACGTCGCCGACGGCTGCCGGATCGCCGGCACCCATGCGGCGGGCGACGAACGCGTCGACTGCGCGGATGGCACGGTCGCCCGCGCTGTTGGACGGCGCTCGGGCGTCCGACGCCGCCTGTGGCGCAAGCGGCGGAGGCTCGGGCGGCGCCGCGTCGAAGCCGGCTCCGCCGTTGGCCGCGCGCTCCCAGTCGACGGTGATCCGCCGGCCGTCCTTGTCGATGGCGACCGGCAGCACGGCACCCACCTGCACGAGATGGCGCCCGTAGTCGGGTGGTAACACGTTGCCCAGGCGGCGGGTCTCGGCGTCGCCGCCTGTCGTGAGCAGTTGCACGTCGAGATCGAGGTTCTCGGTCGGTCCGAAGGCACTCGTCACCGGTGTGGCACGCAGAACGGTGACCGTGCCCCCGATCGCGGCGTCGATGCGGCGCCGCTCATCGCGACGCCGGCGGTCCTCGACGCCCTCGGCAGGCGGGTCCACCATCCGCCACGTGCCGACCGTCATCTCGTCCTCCCTTCCGAGATGGCGCCCCCAGTCGATGACGACCTTGTCGTCGAGCACCTTGACGGGAACCGTCGCCCCGACATGGGCATCGCCGCGCTTCGTGCCCAGCCGCTGACGCACGCCGACCCGGGACGTCCCGAGGCCGGTGCGTACGTCCAGCGCGTAGCGATACTCGGGCTCGACGCTGTCTCCGTCGGTGGTCCGCTCGACCTGAAGGCCGACGATCGTGGCCTCCGTCGCCTCGCCCTTGCGCAGCACCCGCCCCGCCCGACGGCCGACGAGCGTCGGCAGCTCGGGACCGGCATTCCACAGCAGATCGTCCAGAAGGCCCATGCGGCAAGCATGACCGACCCGTCGGGCGTTCGGTTACCGTCGATCGATCAGGCCAGCGCGCCGCGCTTGGCGAGCCAGCGGCTGGCAAACGACAGTCCCGCGTGCTCGGCGTCCTGCGCGAGCTGCCAGACGATGTGATCGCAAGGCGCCTGGGCCATCGCATCGAGCTCCTCGCTCAGCGACATGTAGTCCTTGGCGTCGCGCGCCGAGTACAAGGCCTCCAGGCGAAACGGGTCGCAGATCAGCACCTCATCGCCGGCCAGTGCCGGTCTCACCGCCGCACCACGCCTGCAGGAACACGACCGCCGAGCAGTCCGCCCACACCGAGTTGTCGAGAATCACCGGGCCGCCGAAGCCCGCGTCAGCCATCGGTCGTCCAGCCCTGCTCGTGGATCTCACGTAGCGCCTCGACATCGACGCCGTCGGCGGTGGCCGTCCGCTCACCGAACCGCCGGCGCAGCACCAGCCGGCGCTGGTCGGCGGCGTGCGCGGCGCTGAGCTCGCGCAGCTTGGCCTCCCCGCCCAGACGCACGAGCTCCGGGAGATCGAGAACCCCACCGGTCGCGGCCCGCACCCGGTCGAGGACCGAGGCGACCTCGTCGGTCTCCGTGATCGAGTGCCGCTTACGGCTCGTCGGCATGACGGCCAGCAAAGTAGCACCAGGCGCTGCACTGCCCGTAGGCGTGCATCCGACCCGATCGCTTTGATGGTCGGCAGATGCCTTCTGCCACCAAGGCCGAGCACCGAGAGCTTGATCGCGTCGGGGCGTTCAGCGATGGCGTCTTTGCGATCGCGATCACGTTGCTCGTGCTCAACATCGAGGTCCCGGACGTTGCGGGCCGCGACCTCGGGTCGGCGATCTCCGACCTCTCCGATGACTTCGTCGCCTACGGGATCGGCTTTGCCGTCATCGGGTTGTTCTGGTACGAGCACCACAAGCTCTTCGCGGTGCTCGGGCGCTCCAGCGGGCGCTTCGTGCTCGTCAACACGACGCTGCTGGCGCTGATCGCGTTGATGCCGTTCACCACGGCGGTGCTCGGGCGCTACGACGAGCCGCTCGCTGTCGCTCTCTACGCCGGCAACGTCGGGCTCACCATCATCCTCTCCGGGCTGACGACGCTGGTCGCGATCGGCGCCGGCCTCTACGCCGAGCCGGCGCCCGACCCGACGCGCTCCCGACGACGCCAGGTGATCATCGACACGACCGGTCGGGCGCTCGTCTTCCTGATCTCGATCCCGATCGCCTACACGATCTCCCAATCGCTGGCGAAGTGGTTCTGGCTCCTGCTGCTCGTGTTCAGCCTCCTCGACCGCCGCCGAGCGACGGCTCAGCCGGCCGTCGGCCGATAGGTCTGCAGCAGCACGCCGTTGGTCACCTCGCGCGAGGACGCCAACTCGAGTGCCAGCTTGTCCGGCGACTCCGGGTAGAGCCGCGCGCCGCTGCCGAGGATCAGCGGGAAGACCTGGAGGTTGAGCTCGTCGACGAGGCCGGCGGTCAACAGCGATTGCGCGAGCGTGCGGCTGCCGGCGACCAGGATCGGGCCGCCGTCGCCCTCCTTCAGCGCGGCGACGCCCGCGAGCACGTCCTCGCCGAGGACCGTCACGTCCTGCCAGTCGCTTGACTCGACGTCGCTCGACGACGCCACGTACTTGGTCATCGTGTTGATCTTCTCGGCCATCGGGCCCTCGCGATGGGGCCAGGCGCCGTAGAAGCCCTCGTAGGTCACGCGACCCAACAACAAGATGTCGGCGGCGTTCTGCTCCTCGAACTTGTAGGCCCCGAGCGCGTCGCTGAACAGCGGCCCGACCCAGCCCGCATGGGCGTACCCCGCCTCGCCGCCCGGCGCCTCCATGACGCCGTCCAGCGAGACGAACTCCGTGATGATCAACTTGCGCATTGCCTACTCCGTTCTTGATGGTTGGGACAGGGACGGGCGCTTCACGCGGAACTCATCGGTCACGCGGCGCCGCGGCAAGCGCCACCCGCAGCGCCGGCGACAGATCGCCCGCCCCCACGTCGATCACGTCGTCGAGCCCCAGCCACGACGCCATCTGCGCAGCTCGATGGCCAGCGCCTCGGCGATCTCCGAGACGCCGACCCCCGCCCCCGGCTCGGCGTGCGCGGCCTGGACGAGCAGCGCGCCCGCCGGCGCGGTCGCCTTGAGGTCGACGCGCGCGACGAGCTCGGTCGCCGAGCAGGAACGG
Source organism: uncultured Conexibacteraceae bacterium (assembly GCA_963731005.1). GTDB lineage: Bacteria > Actinomycetota > Thermoleophilia > Solirubrobacterales > Solirubrobacteraceae > Baekduia. The sequence continues at coordinate 734,896 of CAVSTZ010000001.1, forward strand.
CAGCACGTAGTAGCCGTGCACGCGCTGCGCGCTCGGGCACGTAGATCTCGATCCGGTAGCGGAAGCCGAACAGGCGCTCGACGCGCGGGCGCTCCCAGATCAGCGGAGTCGAACGGCCCGACCAGCGCGCGGGCGTCGACGCGCGCGCGGCACGCGCGCGCCCGGCGCCAGGTACGCCGGCGCGCTCCAGCCCTCGACGGCGACCGGCAGCAGCTCGCCCGCCTCGACCAGCTCGGCGACGCGCAGCTTGGACTCGGCGCCGGGCAGCCGGAAGTAGTCGCGCAGGTCGGGCTCGGTCGCGACGCCCAGCGACGCGCGCGGCGACGCGGATCAGCTCGCGCTGGGCGTCGTCGTCGTCGGGCGTCGGGGCGGCGAGCACGTCGGCGCGGGAGCACGCGCTCGGGCAGGTCGTAGAGCCGCTCGAAGCGCGCGCCGCCGCGCGCTCGTGATCTCGCCCGCTCCAGAACAGGAACTCGAGCGCGCGCTTGACGTCCGACCAGTCCCACCACGGCCCCTTGCGGCGCGCGCGGCTCGTCGTGCTCGGCCAGCTCGCGCGGCGGTCAGCGGGCCGCGCTCGCGCAGGTCCTCGAGCACGCGCGGCGACGAGCTCCGGGCGCTCGGTCGCGATCCGCGCGCATCCCGCCCCACGCGTCGTCGTGCGCGCGCGCTCCATCCGCCAGCGCAGCAGCGGCTGCAGCTCGACCGGGATCAGCGACGCCTCGTGGCCCCAGTACTCGAACAGCCGCCGCGGCGCGTAGTGCGACAGCTGGTCGAGCAGCCTCGATGTCGTACGGCCCGAGCCGGCTGAACGCCGGCAGGTAGTGCGCGCGCGCCAGCACGTTGACCGAGTCGATCTGGATCAGGCCGACGCGGTCGATGACGCGGCTGCGCAGCGCGCGCGTGTCGACGGCACGGGTCGGCGGGCCGACTGCGGCTCGGCGAAGCCCTGGGCGGCGAGCGCGACGCGACGCGCCTCGGCGGCCGACAGGCGCTCGCGCCGGCGACCGGCGGACGGGGACGTTGCGAGCGAGCGGGCCACGGCGCATCATCTTGCCGTATGCGTTCTGACCGGATGGTCAGCTCCGTGCGGGACCGCACAGACACGACACCGATCGATGTCACACTGGGTGGTGTCATGAGCCTCGCTCCCGCAGTCCCCGAGCCGCTGATCGGCACCGCACCGCCATCGCCCGCCGGGCCGATCGACGCGGCGCTGGCGGCGACGCTGCCCGCCCCGCCGCAGATCGATCTCCCCCGCGCGCTGCAGATGCTGCGCTTCAACCAGCGCCAGATCGAGTTCGTCTTCGGTGCCCGCCGGCGCCACGGCGAGATCTTCCGGATGCAGGGCATCGTGCCCGGCGGTCCGGTGATCACCTCGCATCCCGATCACGTCCAGTCGCTCTTCACCGCCAAGCCCGACCACGCGGTGTCGCTGACCGGCGAGTCGCCGCTGCGACCGATCGTGGGCCCCAACTCGGTGCTGACCGCCATCGGGCCGCGCCACCTGCGCCAGCGCAAGCTGCTGCTGCCGCCGTTTCACGGCGAGGCGATCGCGCGCTACGAGGAGATGATCGTCGAGGCCACCGACCGCGAGATCGACACCTGGGCGCTCAACAGCCCGATCGCCCTGGCCCCGCGCATGCAGGCGATCACGCTCGACGTGATCATGGCCGGGATCTTCGGCATCGACGGCACGCCCGAGCGCGGGACGCCCGAGCACGCGCTGCGCCGCGCCGTGCGCGGACTGGTGCAGGCCTCGACGTGGAAGACCGCGCAGCTGGCCGAGTTGATGAACATCGGCCGCGACGAGCCGGTCGGCATCACCAAGATCGGCCTCGACATCCTCGACCGCCCGACCTATCAGGTGATCCGCGAGCGTCGTCGGGCGACCGATCTGGAGGAGCGTCGCGACATCCTCTCCTTGCTGCTGCAGGCGCGGACCGAGGACGGCGAGGAGCTCAGCGACCGCGAGCTGCGCGACGAGCTGCTGACGCTCGTCCTCGCCGGCCACGAGACGACGGCCAACCAGCTGGCGTGGATCTGGGAGCGGCTGGTCCGCACGCCCACCGCCCACGACCGGCTGCGCGATGCCGTCCGCGGTGACGACGAGGCGCTGTCGGCACGCGTGGTCGAGGCGACGATCACCGAGGGCATGCGCTCGCGGCCGGTCATCCCGATCATCGGCCGCCGCGTCCTGGTGCCGTGGCGCCTGGGCGAGTACGCCGTGCCCGCCGACACGCCGGTGACGATGAGCATCCTGCTGATCCACCACCGCGAGGACGTCTACCCCGACCCGTTCGCGTTCCGTCCCGAGCGCTGGGACGACAACAAGCCCGGCACCTACACGTGGATCCCCTTCGGCGGCGGCATCCGTCGGTGCCTCGGCGCCGCGCTGGCGATGGCCGAGCAGCGCGTCGTGCTGGAGACGATGGCGCGGCGACTGGACATCGCCTACGTCGACGCCGAGCCCGAGCGTGCGGTGCACCGCAACGTGACGATGATCCCCTCGGCCGGCGCGCGCGTGATCGTCCTCAACCGGCGCTGAAGACGACGTCGGCCGCTGCCGCGTCGGGCGCGGCGAACCGCAGGAGGCGGCGGCCCTCGTCGGCGAGCGCCGCGGCATCTGCTTTCTTGTAGGCCTTGCCGCTGAACGAGGCGATCGTCAGCAGGGCGTGCTGCTTGGTGGCCTTGATCCGCCAGTTGCCGGCGACGAAGCCGTCGATCAGGACCATGCCCGCGATCAGGCCGTTCTGGGTCATGACGTGGCGGCGGTACTCGGCCGGCAGCACGCGCGTCGCGTCGGCGTGCGAGAGGATCAGGTTGTCGAACGGGCCGACCAGGCGCGGCGCCACCGACGTGTCGCCCGGAGGACGCGGCGCGTTAGGCAGGTCGAAGAGCTCACGGCCGGTCACCGCGTCGGCGAAGGACACCAACTCGCTACGGGCATCCTCGAAGGCCGGGCGCAGGCGCGAGAGGCCCGACCACTTCTGCATGTCCTGCACGCTGGCCGGGCCGAAGGCGCCGAGATAGCGGCGGATGAGCGCGCGCAACGACGGCTCCGGGACCTCCACGCCGTCCAGCCACTGCTCGATCGACGTGTGCGCGGCCGCGCCGCTCTGTCGCCACAGGCCACGCGGCGGCACCTGCACCAGCCCGACGAGCGCCCGGATCTGCTGGGCCAGCGCGGCCGGATCGGCCTCCGGGAAGCGCTCGGCCAGCAGCGCGCCGAGCTGCGCGAAGGTCCGCGGCTGCGCCTCGACCAGCTCGCGGCCGGCCGCGGCGAGCGCGTCGCGATCGACCTCGCCGACGCCCCAGTTGGCGTCGGTGGCGCGGCCGATCACCGGGTCGACGAGCGGGCGCAGCAGCAGCGCATCGCGCGCGGAGACGAGGTGGATCGTCCCGCGCATGAGCACGATCCGAACCGCGGCGCGGCGTTCGAGGAGCCCCGACAGCTCGTGCGGGTCGAAGTCGACCAGTCGGGCCCAGAGTTGGAAGTACGGTGCCTTGACGTCCTGGGCCTGCAGGCCGACGAGCTGCTCGATGGCCTCCGACGCGCTCGCGCGGCGCGGCTCCAGCAGCCATTGACGGGCCAGCAACGCACGGTTGAGCGCGAGGGCATCGAGGATCTCCGGTGAGGTGGCGATCGGCGTGACGCTACCCGCGCGCGGCGGCGGGTGGATCCTGGGTCCGCGCGGTCAGCCGGCCGCGGGCACGTCGTCGTGGCCCAGCAGCTGCGCCGCGATCGTCGCCTGGTCGAAGTAGACCCGCTCGATCGCGATCCGGTCGGTGCCCGGCTCGAAGAGGAAGAACGCCGCCATCCGGCAGCGAAAGCTCTTGCCCGTCGGCGCGATCCCGCGCAGCTCGCCCTCGTGCGTGCCGAGCAGGTCGAACTCCACGATCACGCCGTCGTCGGCGTGGTACAGGACGACGTTCTCGTTGCGCTGGTCGGGGAAGGCCGCCCGCGAGGTCCGGTAGTACTCCGAGACCGCCTCGGCGCCGTCATAGACGTCGCCGGTGGCGATGATCTCGTAGCGCGGGTGGTCGAAGGTCTGCAGCGTCGCGTCGAAGTCGTGACGGTTCTCGGAATCCATGTGCTCGCGCACGACGGCCTCGCGGCGGGCCCGCAGCGTCTCGGTGTCGGACATGGCGCGACCGTAACACGAGCGCCCGGGTGCCAGGCGGCGGCGCCACCTATCCTCGCGGGCGTGCCGCTCGCCGAGCTCAGAGCCCGCCTGGAGGAGCTGACGCTGGTCGACGAGCACCGGCTCGGCCGGCGGCTGGAGCGCGCGCACCGCCATCCCGAGGACGAGGCCGCGCTGGCGCGCCTGGATCGCGACGTCGCGACGGCCCAACAGCGGGTGCAGGCGCGCCGCGACGCGGTCCCGAAGATCACCTATCCGCCCGCCCTGCCGGTCAGCGCGCGCCGCGACGACCTGCTGGCCGCGATCCGCGACCACCAAGTTGTCGTGGTCGCCGGCGAGACGGGCTCGGGCAAGACCACCCAGCTGCCCAAGATCTGTCTGGAGCTGGGCCGCGGGATCCGCGGCGCGATCGCCCACACCCAGCCGCGGCGCCTGGCCGCGCGCACGGTCGCCCAGCGGATCGCCGACGAGCTCGACGTCGACCTCGGCGAGGCAGTCGGCTACGCGGTGCGGTTCAACGACAGCTCCGGCGAGCGCACGTTGGTGCGGTTGGTCACCGACGGCCTGCTGCTGGCCGAGATCCAGCACGATCGGCTGCTGCGCCGCTACGACACGATCATCATCGACGAGGCCCACGAGCGCTCGTTGAACATCGACTTCCTGCTCGGCTTCCTGCACCGGCTGCTGCCCCAGCGGCCCGACCTCAAGCTGATCATCACCTCGGCGACGATCGACCCCGGGCAGTTCGCCAAGCACTTCGGCGACGCCCCAGTGGTCGAGGTGAGCGGTCGCACCTTCCCGGTCGAGGTGCGCTACCGGCCGCTGGCCTTGACACCCGACGGCCCGGAGCGCGACCAGCCCGAGGCCGTCGGGGACGCGGTCGACGAGCTGCTGCGCGAGAGCCGCGAAGGCGACGTGTTGGTGTTCTTGAGCGGGGAGCGCGAGATTCGCGACACCGCCGACGCGTTACGCGGCCGGCTGCGCGACGACATCGACGTCCTGCCGCTCTACGCGCGCCTCTCCAACGCCGACCAGCAGAAGGTCTTCCAGTCGCATCGCCGGCGCCGCGTCGTGCTGGCGACCAACGTCGCCGAGACGTCGCTGACGGTGCCGGGCATCAAGTACGTGGTCGACACCGGCCTGGCGCGGATGAGCCGCTACAGCGCGCGGCTGAAGGTCCAACGGCTGCCGATCGAGCCGATCTCCCAGGCCTCGGCCGACCAGCGCAAGGGTCGCTCCGGGCGCACCTCGGACGGCATCTGCATCCGGCTGTATGACGAGCAGGACTTCCTCGAGCGCCCACGCTTCACCGACCCCGAGATCCTGCGGACCAACCTCGCGTCGGTGATCCTCCAGATGGCCGCGCTGGACCTCGGCGCGGTGAGCGACTTCCCGTTCCTGGATCCGCCCGACGCCCGACAGGTGCGCGACGGCGTCAACCTGCTGCACGAGCTCGGCGCGATCGATCCGGCGCAACCGGTCGGCAAGCGGCTGACGGCGGTGGGTCGCAAGCTGGCGCGGCTGCCGGTCGACCCGCGGATGGCGCGGATGATCATCGAGGCCGACCGCCTGCGCTGCGTCGAGGAGGTCATCGTCGTGGCGGCGGCGCTGTCGATCCAGGACCCGCGCGAGCGGCCGGTCGAGCACCAGGCCCAAGCCGATCAGCTCCACGCGCGCTTCAAGGACGAGCACTCGGACTTCACGTCCTATCTCAACCTGTGGTCCTACGTACGCGAGCAGCAGCGCGAGCTGTCGGGCAGCCAGTTCCGCAAGCGGCTCAAGGCCGAGTACCTGCACTTCCTGCGCGTGCGCGAGTGGCAGGATCTCGTCGGCCAGCTGCGCCAGGCAGCCAAGGAGGTCGGCGTCAAGCGCAACCAGGAGCCGGGTGAGGTGCAACACATCCACCTTGCGTTGCTCTCGGGGTTGTTGTCGCACATCGGTGTGCGCGATGTCGCCAAACGCGACTACCTCGGCGCGCGCGGGGCGCGCTTCACGATCTTCCCCGGCTCCACCCTGGCCCGCAAGCCGCCGAGCTGGGTGATGGTGGCCGAGCTGGTGGAGACGGCGCGGCTCTTCGGACGCACGGCCGCACGGATCGAGCCTGCTTGGGTCGAGCCGTTGGCTGGGCACCTCGTCAAGCGCACCTACTCCGAGCCGCGCTGGGAGCGGCGCCGGGGCGAGGTCGTCGCCACCGAACGCGTCACGTTGTACGGGTTGCCGATCGTCGGGGCGCGCAAGGTCTCCTACGCCAAGATCGATCCGCAGCTGTCACGCGACCTCTTCCTGCGCCGCGCGCTGGTCGAGCGCGACTGGGACACGCGCCATCGGTTCTTCACTGACAACGCGCGCGTGCTGGAGGAGGTCGACGCGCTGGAGCAGCGCGAGCGCCGCCGCGACGTGCTGGTCGACGACCACGCGCTCTATGACTTCTACGACGCGCGCGTCCCGGCGGAGGTGACCAGCGCCGCCCACTTCGACCACTGGTGGAACGGCGTGCGCCGCGACGACCCGTCGCGGTTGACCTACACCTTGGAGCTGCTCGTGCGGTCCGAGGCGCGCGACGCGCTGGCGGGCGTCGGTCGCCCGGAGGCCTGGCGCCAGGGCGAGCTGGTGCTGCCGTTGACCTATGCCTTCGAGCCGGGCAGCGAGCACGACGGCGTCACCGTGCACGTGCCGTTGGCCGTTCTGCCGCAGCTGCGCGCCACGGGCTTCGACTGGCTGGTGCCGGCGTTTCGCGAGGAGCTGGTCACGGCGCTGCTGCGCGGCCTGCCCAAGGAGCTGCGCCGACCGCTGGTCCCGGTCCCCGAGACGGCGACGCTGGCGGTGCAGCGGATGAAGCCGCGCTCGGGCCCGCTCACCGAGATCCTGGCCCGCGAGGTCTCCGGCATGAAGGGCACACTGATCCCGGCCGCCGCGTTCGACCCGAGCGCGCTGCCGACCCACCTCAAGATGACGTTCGCCGTCGAGGACGAGGCCGGCGCGCTGCTCGCCTCCGGCACCGATCTCGCCGCGGTGCGCGAGCACGTCCGCCCGCGGCTGCGCGCCGCGCTGTCGCAAGCGACCGCCGAGTACGAGCACACAGGGCTGACGTCGTGGTCGATCGACGTCCTGCCGCGCGAGATCGCGCTGCGCGCCGCCGGCGAGGCGGGCCGCGCGTTCCCGGCGCTGGTCGACCGTGGCGACCACGTCGACGTCAAGATGATGGAGTCGCGCGCGGCGCAGGGCGCGGCGATGCGCGCCGGCACGCGACGCCTGGTGCTGTTGACGATCCCCTCCCCCGCGCGGCACGTCACCGGCCAACTGGGCAACCGCGCACAACTGCTGCTCGCCGCGGCCCCGCACGGCAGTCTCGCCGCGGTTGTTGACGATGCGACCGCCGCGGCGGCCGACGCGCTGATCGACGAGGCCAGAGGTCCGGTGTGGGACGCTGATGGGTTCGCGCGGCTGCGCGACCATGTCGCCGGATCGCTGGCCGATCGCACGGTCGCGATCATGCGCGACGTCGTGGCGATCCTGGAGGCGCGCGCCAACCTGCACCGACGGATGGAGTCGCTGGTCGCCCCGCCGCTGCGCGACGCCCGCCAGGACGTCGCCGAGCAGCTCGGTCACCTCGTCTTTCCCGGCTTCGTCACGGCCACCGGCGCCGCGCGCCTGCCCGACGTCGTCCGCTACCTGCAGGCCGCCGACCGCCGCCTGGAGCGTCTGCCCGACGCGGTCGCCGTCGATCGCGACCGCATGAGCGCCGTCCGCGTGCTGGAGGCCGAGCAGCGCGAGCGCGTCAAGACCTATATGTCGCTCGGGCGACCGGTTCCCACGCCGGTGGTCGAGGCCGGATGGCTGACCCAGGAGCTGCGCGTCAGCCACTTCGCCCAGGCCCTCGGCGTGCGCGGGCCGGTCAGCGCCAAGCGCATCCGCAAGCTGCTGGACGAGGCGCCCGCGCCCTAGCGGCCGTCCCACGGCCGCCGTCGCGGGACCCAGCCCGGGACGGCCCGACGGTAGGCGTCGTAGGAGGCGCCGAAGCGCCGGGCCAGCCGCGGCTCCTCCACGGTGTGGACGAGCGTCGCCATCGCGGTGAGATAGGCGGCGGCGCCGACGAGCAGGACGGGCTGGGCGAACGCGAGCGACTCGCCGACGATCACCGTCGCGGTCGCCACGTACATCGGGTGGCGCAGGTGACGGAAGGCGCCGGAGACGAGCAGCTGCGTGGTCGGCGCGGCGGGCGACGGCGTTCCGGCGCCATCACCCACGAAGCGTGCGAAGACGTCGACCAGCGTCGCGATCCCGACGACCATCAGCAGCGCGCCGAGCACCCGCAGTGCAGTCGGCCAACCGTCGATCTCGCTGCCCGCGACGCGCACGAGCAGCCATGGGCCGACGCCCGCCTCCAGGCCAGGACCGACGAGGAAGAACGCGATGCTTCCCGCGGCAGCCTGGGTGCGACGCACCCGCTGCATCCTGCCGGAAGCCGGGTCTTCTACGCTGCCCGGGATGAAGCAGCTCCTGCGCCCGCTGTTCGACCGCATCGTGATCAAGGAGCTCGAGCCCGAGCGCTTCCGCCGCTCCGGGCTGCTCGTGCCCGCCGGCTCCAACGAGCCGCCACCTCAGCACGGCATCGTGCTCGCCGTCGGCCAGGGCCTGGACTGGTGGGAGCACGTGGGCGTTCGGATGCCGGTCGCGCCCGGCGACCACGTCGTCTTCCCGGCCTCGGCCGGCGCGTGGATCGAGGTCGACGAGGAGCGGCTGCTGGTCTGCCGCGTCGGCGAGATCCTGGGCGTGCTCGAAGAGGTCCGCGAGCCCGAGGCCACGCGCGTCGACGCCGAGGGGCCATCGAGCGACGACTGAATGGCTGGGTGCGCGACCGCGCCGCCGCACGGTCCTTCAGGGGCGGGCGCCGGCGCGGCTGACCGCTCGGGCGCCCTGGGCGCAGGCCGCACCCAGGGCCTCCCGCGGCTCGGCGCCCGCCCGCCGCGCGGCCAGCCAGCCGGCGGCGAAGGCGTCGCCCGCGCCGGTGGTGTCGACGACCCGCTCGACCTCCGGCGCCGCCACCCGTACGACCTCGCGACCGTCGGTCCACAGCGCACCGCCGGCGCCGAGCGTGACGATCACCTCGCGTGCCGCGGCGCGGCCCACCAGCGCCCGCGCCGCCGCCTCCGGCTCGTCCTCCCCGGTCAGCACCCGCGCCTCGTCGAGGTTGGGCAGCAGCAGATCGACGCCACCGATCCACCCCAGGACGCGCTCGATCCCACACGCCGCGAGCGGCGCCGCCGAGGCGGGATCGATCGAGATCGTCATCCCCGCCTCGCGCGCGTGGTCCAGCGCCGCGAGGCCGGCGGCCCGCGGGCCGTCGTGCAGCAGCGTGTAGCCCGACAGATGCAGATGGCCGCCCGACATGAACAGCTCGGCCGGAAGGTCGTCGGGCGCGATCGCGAGGTTCGCGCCACGGTCGGGCAGCATCGTCCGCTCACCGTCGGCGCCGATCACCACGACGCAGGTTCCCGTGGCGCGCTCGCCATCCACCGCGACATGGACAACAACGCCCGCCTCGCGCAGCTCGGCCACCGCGCCGCGACCGGCGAGGTCGGCGCCCGCGCGGGCGACCAGCACGACCGGCACGCCCGCCGAGGCCAGCCACGCCGCCACGTTGGCCGCCGCGCCACCGCCCGTCCAGCGCACGTGCGCGTCGGTGTCCGACGCATGCGCCAACGGTCCCGCGGCCCTCGCGACGACGTCGACCATCACGTCGCCCACGACGACGATCGGCGCCGACACGGTCATCCGCGGCGGGCTGCCGATGCGTTCGCGATCTCCCCCGCCAAGCGCGCGTTGGCGAGCACGAGCGCGACGTTGGCCCGCAGCGACTCGCCGCCCGTGCCCTCGTGGAAGCGCGCGAGCAGGAACGGCGTGACGTCGCGGCCCGTCACGCCCTCGGCCGCCGCCGCGGCCAGCGCCGCACGCAGGACGCGCTCGTGCAGGTCGGGATCGAGTTGTTGGTCTTCGGGCAGCGGGTTGGCGATCACCAGCGCCGAGCCCGCCAAGCCCAACAGCTCCCGTGCCGCGAGCACGGCGGCGATCTCCCGCGGCGTGTCCAGCCGCCAGGGCAGCTCGTGCCCGCTGTCGGTCAAGTAGAAGGCGGGGAACTTGTCGGTGCGGTAGCCGGCGACGCCGATCCCCAGCGTCTCCAGGCGCTCAAGGGTCGCGGGGATGTCGAGGATCGACTTCACGCCGGCGCAGACCACGCAGATCCGGGTCCGGGAGAGCGCAACGAGGTCGGCCGACTCATCCCACGTGTCGGCCGCCTCACGATGCACGCCACCGAGGCCGCCGGTGGCGAACAGCCCGATGCCCGCCCGCGCCGCCACGTGCGCCGTTGCCGCCACGGTCGTCGCACCGGTCGCCCCGCGCGCCGCGGCGATCGGCAGGTCGCGCGCGCTGCACTTGACGACGTCGTCACGCGTGGCGATCGCCTCCAGCGCCGCGTCGTCGAGCCCGACGCGGACGGTGCCGTCGACCAGCGCGATCGTCGCCGGGACCGCGCCGCCCGCACGGACCGCCGCCTCGATCTGCCGTGCGATCTCGACGTTCTGCGGACGCGGCAGCCCGTGGGCGACGATCGTGGACTCCAGCGCGACGACGGCCTGGCCGGCGGCGAGCGCGTCGGCAACCTCGGGGGCGACGGTGATCATCACGGCGGACGCTAGCGCGGACGGTTGGGCGCCCCCGCGCGCGGGCAGCCGTCGGTCCATGGAGCCCTACGTCGATCGCGCCGACGCGGGCCGCCGGCTGGCGCCGCTGGTCGCCGCCGCGCTGCACGCCGGCGACGTGGCGCCGCTCGTCCTCGCGCTCCCCCGCGGCGGCGTGCCCGTCGGTGCGGAGGTCGCCGCGGCGCTGGCGGTGCCGCTCGACGTCCTGCTCGTGCGCAAGCTCGGCGTCCCGGAGCGCCCGGAGCTGGCGTTCGGCGCGATCGCCTCGGGTGGCGCACGCGTCCTCAACGTGGAGATCGTCGGCGCGGCAGGGCTGGACGAGGGTGCGATCGCGCAGGTCGCCGACGTCGAGGAGCGCGAGCTGCGGCGCCGTGAGCGGCGCTACCGCGGCGATCGCGCGGTCCCCGCCGTTGCGGATCGCACCGTGGTGGTCGTCGACGACGGGCTGGCGACCGGCGCGACGATGCGCGTCGCGGTCCTCGCCCTGCGCGAGCACAACGCCACCCGCGTCATCGCCGCGGCTCCGGTCGGCTCCGAGGAGGCCTGCGCGCTGCTCGCGGCCGACGCCGACGCCGTCGTCTGCCCGCTCGTCCCCCACCGCTTCAAGGCCGTCGGCGCCTGGTACCGGCAGTTCGACCCCGTGCCCGATGAGGAGGTCAGCGCGATCCTGCGGCGGACCTGGGCCGAGTTCTCCATCTGACCAGGCGATTTCAGGTCCGGCCCGCCCGGCCGACCAACGAGGACGACATGGCCCGCATTCTCGTAGTAGACGACGCAGCCTTCATGCGCCGCATGGTGTCCGACGTGCTCACCAGCGGCGGACATGAGGTCGTGGGCGAAGCCGCCGACGGCAACGAGGCCGTGGAGCGCTACAAGGAGCTACGCCCCGACGTGATGACGCTCGACATCACGATGCCCGAGAAGGACGGCCTGACCGCCCTGCGCGAGCTGATCGCGATCGATCCGGGCGCCACCGTCGTCATGTGCTCGGCCCTGGGACAGGAGTCCAAGGTGCTGGAGGCCGTCAAGGCCGGCGCCAAGGACTTCATCGCCAAGCCGTTCGAGCCCCAGCGGGTCCTGACGGCGATCGAGAAGGTCACCGCCTAGCGCGACCGCGCGCCCCGCCGTCCGAACCGGACGGCAAGCCTCACACCCAGCCGGCGAACCGCACCAGCTGGTGCTTCCACCCCGGCACCACGTCCGGCCAGGACGCACGTGTGGCCGTCGCGTTGCCACGTGACGACCGTCGCGCCGTCGCGGTGCAGCACCGCCAGGTCCACCCCGCCGACGCGCACGTGGCGGGCACCGTTGGGCGGATCCAGCGGCTTGCCGTCGACGATCGTGTAGCCGACGTCGCCGCGTGGTCCGCGGTAGACGACCGTCGTCGCCTCACGCCCCGAGAGGTGATCGCGTCGGGCGCCTGACGTCTTCCACTTCGGCCAGGCGTAGGCGTAGTTGGGGAACGTGATGCCGCCGATGCGCTCCCGCACGAGCTGCGTGTCGGAGGGGTCGATCGCCGGCGCCGGCGCCGTGGCCGGCGCGAGCGCCAGGGCCACCGCGTCGTCGACCGACGGCGCGCTCGGACCGCCACCGATGCCGACGAGCACGAGCGCGACGGCGGCGAGCGCCGCCAGCCCGAGCCCCGCGAGCGCCGGCAGCGCGACACGACGCCGGCGCGCGGCGGTCCGCCCGCCGTCGGCCAAGCGCATCCGCAACGTCGCCGGCGCCTCGACCTCCAGCGCGAGCTGCTGGATGCGGCGGCCGATCGCGGCGCTCTCGGCGTCGCCGGGCAGGGCGTCTTCAGGCGGGGTGCGGTGGGTGGTCATCGGTGTGGGGTGGTGTCGCGGACAGGCTCGCCGAGCGTCGCCGACAGCGTCTTGGCCAGGCGCGCGCGGCCGCGGTGCAGGCGGGTGGTGATCGTCGCCTCTTTGGTGCGCAGCGCGCGGGCGGCCTCGCGGTAGCTGAGCCCGACGATGTCGATCGCGACGACGGCGTCGCGCTGGTCGGCGGGCAGCACGGCGATCGCGCCCAGCAGCTCGCTGACCTCCAGCGCCGCCTCGGGATGGCGCGGGTCAGAGGCACGCGCCAGGCCGTCGCGCTCGTCGTCGAGCTCCAACGGCGCGAGGCGCCGGCTCTGAGTGCGCAAGCGGTTGAGGAAGGTGTTGCGGAGCACGCGCAGCAGGTAGCTGAGGTCGTCGTCGTGGCGCAGGAACCGCGGACGGGCGAGGATCCGCGCGTAGGTCTCCTGCACGAGGTCCTCGGCGTCGTGGCGGTTGCCGCAGAGCGCCAGGGCAGCGCGATACAGCCGGTCGACATGATCGCCGAGCCGCTGGGGGTCGAGCGGGCGCTGACCCTCGTCGGGCACGCCCCGGACCGTAGCCGCGATGGCGCCCTGCGTCGAGGCCGTCACCGAACCGTGAGCGTTCCTTGCATGCCCGCGGCGCGGTGGCCGTCCACGGGGCAGAAGAAGGTGTACTTGCCGGGCTTGAGCTTGAGCGTCACCTTCGAGGTGCTCCCGGGCTGGGCGATCTGGCCCGAGGCGGCGACGCCACCGGGGCCCTCGACCGAGACCGCGTGCGGCTGGCTGTCGCCGCTGGGGTTGTCCATCGTGATCGTCACGGTGCCCGCCTTGGCCGTCAGCGCCTTGGGGTCGAAGGAGAGCCCGTTGCTCTCGACGGCCTTGATCGCGAGCCTGCTGCCGGAGGCGGCCGCGGGTGCCGCAGCGGTGGTGGTGGCCGTGGTCTTGGCGGGCGCCTGACCGCCGTAGCCGCCACCGCCGCCGGAGGAGGACGACGAGGAGCCCGACGACGAGCCACCACCACAGCCGGCGATCAAGGCGCCGGCCACGGCGAGCGCGACGACGGAGGTCAGGAGGCGGGTCATGTCTGCAGAGACTCCGCACAGCCTGGATCCTTCCCACACGCGGGTTGCGCACGATCGCTTCGCTTTCGTGGCCGTCGCGAAGTAGGTTTGCGCGCCATGGAGAACATGGTGCGTATCGGTGCCGCCGCGGCTGCCCTCGGCCTGAGCGTCGACACGCTCCGCCGCTGGGAGCGCGACGGACGCATCACCTTCGAGCGCCACGGCGGCCAGCGCTACCTGCGTGCCGATGCGCTCGCCGGCCTGCTGCGGGAGCGCTCCACCCGCGATCGCACCAGCGCCCGCAACCGCCTCACCGGCGTCGTCGTCGCCGTCCAGCGCGACGGCGTCATGGCCCAGGTCGACATGGCCTGCGGCCCCTTCCGCATCGTCTCGCTGATGTCACGCGAGGCCGTCGACGACCTCGACCTCCGCCCCGGCATGACGCGCCACGGCCATCATCAAGTCGACCAACGTGATCGTCGAGCGGTAGCTTTCCTGGTAGACTTTCCGGGAGATCAACAGCAGGAGCGATGACATGGCCGTGCTCAACCCGATAGCCGTCAGCGACGAGGCGACCCGCCTGGACGTCACCGAGATCGCCACCTATCTCCAACTCCAACTCGGTCAGAAGCTCACCGCCTACCTCGCCGGCGTCACCGACCCGAAGATGGTCGGCCGCTGGGCTGCCGGCAAGGCCCGGCCGCGCGACGAGCGCGAGATGCGCCTGCGCGACGCCTTCAAGGCCACCAAGATGCTCGTCGAGGCCTTCGGCGCCACGACCGCCAAGGCGTGGTGGGTCGGCTCCAACACCCGCCTCGACGACCGCGCGCCCGCGGCGATCGTCCGCCACGCCACCGATCCCGAGGGCTTGCGCTACGTCGTCCCGGCCGCCCGCGCATTCGCCGGGGGCCCGGCCTGAGCGCCGCGGTCTGGCGCCTCGGCCGTCGCGACGCGCCGCTGGACCTCATCCCGCTCGAGCACTGCGGCTGGCAGAACCGCTGGGACGATCCGCGCCGTGCCTACCGCACTCTCTACGCGGCACGGGACGCGATCACCTGCCTGCGCGAGGTCCTCGCCGACCTGCGACCCGACACCACCATGTTGGCCGAGCTGGACGACCTCTTCGGCCCGGACGCCGCGCTGACCGCCGCCGCCGGCACCGTGGCCGCCGAGTTTCGTCGCGCACGTGTCCTGGCGCCCGCCGAGCTGGTCCTCGACGGCGAGTTGATCGACGTCGACGATCCCGCCACGCGCGCCGGCCTGGAGCGCGAGCACGCAGCGATGCTCGCCGAGCACGGCATGGCCCACCTCGATGTCGCCGAGGTCCGCAGTCGCACGCGAACCGTGACCCAACGCATCGGGCGCACGCTCTACGAGCGCGGCGCAGCGGCGATCCGCTTCGGCTCCAACCTCGACGACCGTCCCTGCTACGCGGTCTTCGAGGCGCGTGGCCGACTGGCGCCGCGCGGAAACACGCCGCCACTCGAACTCACCGCCGACCTGCCGGAGCTGGTCGCGGTCTGCGATGAGTTCGGGCTGCGGCTGACCGACTAGAGCTGCCCGTGATTGGGCGGCAGCACGTCGGCCAGCTCGTAGGCGGCGATGTGGTGGTACTTCCAGTCCAGCGGATCGTGGACGCTGTGGGTGCGGGCGTTGCGCCAATGGCGGTCGAGGTCGTACTTGGAGGCCGTCGAGGAGGTTCCGCAGAGCTGGAAGAGCTCGCTCGCCACCTCCACCGCGACCTCCGACCCGAAGGCCTTCGCCCCGGCGACCGCCAACGAGCCGCGGGCGGCCGCGTCGGCGTCGGCCGGCTCCAACCCGATCTCGTCGAGCACCGCCGCCGCATCGGCCAGCAGCGCCTCGGCGGCCCGCACGCGCGTCGCCGCACGTCCGTAGCGATGAAGGACATGGGGATCGTCGGCGGCGACCGCCGCGCCGGCACGCACCGCCTCGCTCGACGGCCGCGCCTTCTCGCGCAGGTAGGCACGCGTGTCGCGCAGCGCGCCACCGGCGATGCCGACCTCGATCGCCGCGTGCACGAGCTGGGCCCGCGCACCGAGCTGCTGGGGCACCTCGAAGGCATGGGCGTAGTCCAGCACCAGCGCGGGATCGAGCGCGACCGCGTCGAAGCGCACCGTCCCGCTGATCGTCGCGCGCTGGCCGATGACGTCCCAATCGCGGTCGACCGTGACGCCTGGCGCGTCACGCGCGACGAACGCCGCGACGAGCCGGCCACCGTCGTCCAGCGCGCTGACCGCGATCCAGCGCGCCGTCAGCGCACCCGTGCAGTAGTACTTGGTGCCGTCCAGGACGCCGTCGGCGATTCGGACCTTCAGGTCTTGTGCGTGCTGTCCGCCACGCTCGGCCAGCGCGTTGCCGATCCGCGCGCCGGCCAGCACGTCGCCGAAGAGCCGCGCGCGCTGCTGCTCGCTCCCCCACACCGCCAGCACGTCGACGAACAGGTGGTGCGCCTGAGGCACCTGCGCGATCGCCGGGTCCACCGCGGCGAGGATCCGCGTGACCTCGGCCAGCGTGCTCAGGCCGAGCTGCGGTCCGCCATACGCGCGCGGCACCATGATGCCGAGCAACCCGCCGGCGTCGAGCGTCGCGAGCACCTCGTGGGGCACGACCTCCGACCCGGCGCGATCACGCGCGACGACATCCTGGGCCAGCACCTCGGCCACCGCGTGGGCGGCCGCCACCGCCTCCTCGTGGGTGCTCAGGAGTGGAACCGAGACGACAGGAAGGGTCACGTCGCCCAGGATGCCACCAGGGCCACGATCACGGCAAGGGGCCGGGCGTCAACCGCCGGCCGAGGTGCTCGCGGGCTCGGCGCGCAGTTGCGGGAAGCTCGTGGGGTGGCCGGGGTAGGCACCTTGGACCTTGCAGGCCGGCGCCGCCACGCTGTTGCGGTCATCGGCACGGAAGACGAACGGCTGGATCAGCGGCGCAAGCGTCTCGGGCTCGGCCGTGGTCGGGATCGCGACGTTGCCGACCGGGCACGGTCCGGTGCCGAAGATCGAGCCACCCGCCTTCAGGTCGTCGACGAGCTTGCCCGGCGCCCCATACGGGTTCAGCCGCGAGGTCCCGAGCGGGCGCGGGTAGTACGACAGCGACTCCGGGCTCAGGAACTGGGCAAGCCGGAGGTAACGGACGCTGCTGTCCGTGCCGGCCAGCGTCCCGTTGCCGGCGTTCGTCTCGGCACCGATGTCGAAGGCCTCCGTCGCGGCGGTCGTGTTGGCCAGGAAGCCCGTGACCTCGCCCTTGCTCTTGGCGATGTGGTCGACCATCGGGTTGACGTTGCGCAGGAACGGCTGGAACGCGTCGAGCACCGGCGGGAGGCCGCCGAGGATGTGGTTGAACGCCGGCAGACCCTTCTCGGAGGCATCCACCACCTGCTGGAGCTGGCCGAAGAAGCCGTCGAACTGCGGCGCGAGGTCGTCGAGCGCGGCGAACGCCGGGCCCATCGCCGTCGCCGCCGGCTGCAGCTGGCGCACGACCGGCCGTGCGTGGTCGCCGAACTCGGTCAGCTTGGGCAGGATCACGCTGCTCTCGCGCTCGAAGCGCGGCAGCCGCTGGAAGATCTTGGCGACGTCGTCGTTGCGCTCGGCCGTGATCGAGAAGAGTCGATGGGAGTCGCTGACCAGACCGCGCAGCTGCCCTTCGCGCTCGCTGAGCGCGTCGAAGACCTCACCCGTCGTGGAGATCGCCTTGGTCGTCGCCGCCTGCTGGGCGTCGAGCGTCTCGAAGAGCCGCTGGAACTTGTCGGTGAGCTGGGGCAGCTCACCGAAGAACGCGTTGATGTCGGTCCCCCGACCGTGGACCGCGGCCGCCTGTGCCTGCATCCAGGTCTGAAACGCCTTGCGCGTCGGCGGATCGAAGGTCGCCAGGATCTCGTCGAGCTCGACGGTCGGCGCGACGTGGGTGGCGTTCAGGGTGCCGCCGTCGGGGACCTGCGGCCCCTTCCGGTTGCCGGGCGTCAGCTCGACATAGGTCTCCCCCAGCAGCGACTTCACGCGCAGGATCGCCTTGGTGTTCTGCGGGATCGGCGCGAACTCGTGGTTCAGGCGGATCGTGGTCATCGTGGTGTTGCCGTGCGGCTCGAGCTTGACGACCTTGCCGACGCTCACCCCGGAGATGCGGACGTCTGACTGGTTGGCCAGCTGCGTCGCCTCCGGGAAGGCGACGTGGAGCTCGTAGCTCTTGGGCCGCATCGGCGACGACCCGCCGAACGCCATCCACAGGTAGAGGCACGCGCTGAAGCTCGACAGCGCGAAGAGGGCCATGATGGCGATGCGGCCGAGGGTGGGGACGGTCTTGATCACTTGGCGCCCGTCTTGCAAGAGCCGTCCTGCGGGACGGCCAGGAGCTGGAGCGTCGCCGCCAGCGTCGGGTTGTCCTTGAAGTTCTGCGCCGTCGAGTTCAGGAGCTGCAGCGAGTCACACGGGAACAGCACCAGCGTGTGACGCACCGGCCCCATGCCGTCCTGGGAGGCCATCACCGAGTTGGTGTTGTGGCCGGCCCACGGGACGTAGTACAGGTAGCTGTTGCCGTGCACCCCGTTGCCGGGCGGGTCGTGCGCAAGCTCGGCGACCAGGTTGTTCAACATCTTGGTCAGCGTGTCGAGGTTCGGCGTGGCCTTGGCCAGATGGCGTGCCGCCGGGACGAGCTTGGCCGCCGACGGCTGCGCCTCGCGTGCGAACGGACGGATCGAGTCTCGGAGCACCGGCGTCGTGTCCTTGAAGAACGGACGGGTGTCGCGCAGCGTCGGGCCCAAGGCCTTGGCCCCGGGTGCCAGGTCCCTGAGCCCGGTCTTGAGCGTCGCGCTCAACGTGTCGAGCTTGCCGAGCCCGACGTTGGTCTTCTGCAGCGCGGTGGGCAGCAGCGAGAGCGTCTCGCCGAGCTTGTCGTTCTGTGCCGTGAAGTGGCGGAAGACCGCGGCGCTGGAGTTGACGAACTGGCCGATGTCCTTGTCGCGCGCACCGAGCTCCTGGGCCAGCAGCGACAGGTTGCCCATCAGATGGCGCAGCTTGACGCGCCGCTTGGCGACCAGCCGCTGGGCCTCCTCGGCATGCCTGGAGAGCGGCTCGAAGCGCTTGAACGTGCTCGCCAGCTCGCGGCCACCGTTGCCGCCCAGCGCCGTGCCCGCGCCCTGCAGCAGCGCGACGAGCGCCGCCTGCGTGTCGCCGTCGAGGCCGGCCAGGATCTCGTCGAAGTTGACGTCGGGGTTGGTCGAGCTGATCGGCAGCGTGTCGCCGTTGTGCAGCAGGTTGCCGCGGCGGCCGGGGTCCAGCTCGGCGACCATGTCCTTCAGCGCGGTCTTGGGGCGCAGCAGCAGCGTGGCGTCCGGGTGGACGTGGCCGTACTTCTCGTCGATGCGGAGCTTGAGCACCGCGCGGCCATTCTTGACTTCCTCGCCGGTGATCTCCCCCACCTTGACGCCCGCGATCGTGACCGCGTTGCCCTGGCCCGGAAGCACACCGGCGGAGTTCGTGAACTCGGCGTTGAGGGTGAAGTACTGCTTGCCGAGACCCGGGGTCCAGGTCGGCCAGTTCACGCGCTGGTGGGCGAGCAGGTAGCCACCGACGGCCAGGCCGCAGATGATCATCAGGCCGAGCCAGATCGCGTTGCCCAGCTGCTTGCGGACGCCGCGCATCAGCCGCCGCCTCCGCCGTCGACGGCCTTGTCATCGGGCGCCGCGGCGTTCGGGTTCGCCCCGTCGCGTGGGCCCGTCGACGCGGCGTTGTTGACGTCCGGGACGGGGCTGCTTGCGCAGGGGACCGAGCGCACCAAGGGCGGCAGCTTGTTGCCGTAGGCCGGTCGCGTGCTCAGCGGCGGCAGCGTTGGTGAGCCGGTGAAGGCGAAGTTGGAGTAGTTGGTCTTGCCGGTGACGATCTGCGTCGGACCGTGTGCCGCCTGCAGGCGCAGGTAGCCGCCGTTGCCGTCGAAGAACTGGCCCTCCCCGGCCATCCCGACCAAGGAGTACCAGAACTCCTTGTAGTTCTCCGTGTTGGCCGACAGCGCGCCGTCGTCGACCTTCAGCTTGCCCGTCGGGATCAGCACGTTGGTGGCGCAGCGGTTGAAGGCGTCGATGCGCGGGAGCCAGGCGAGCTGCGCGTGGCCGAGCGCCGCCAGGTTCTTGGTGGCGGGCTGCAGCCGGTCGAGCAGGCCGCCGAGCTCCTGGTCGCTCAAGGCCGCATGCGCCTGGGCGAGCCACGGCTTGGCCGCCGCGATCGTCGCCGGCAGCTCGGGCAGGCTCGCCGTCAGGTTGCGCGCGAACCGGCGCGTGGCGGGCAGCGCGGCGTTGAGCTCGTCGAAGCCCTCGGCGGCGTGGCGGGCCGTCGGTCCCAGCTCATCGACCGACGTGCGCAGGTCCGCCGCGTGCGCCGCGGTGGTGCCCATCGTGGTGTTGAAGTCGACGATGAAGTCGGCCAGGTCGTTCTGGTGATCGGCCAGCGCGGTCATCGTCCGCGCGAGGCCATGAATGGTCTTGGACAGGTCGTGGGGCTTGGGACCGAGCAGCGCGCCGGCGACCTGCGCGGTGTCGCGCAGCGACCGCGGGCTGGTCTTCAGCGTCTTGTTGAGCGCCTGACCGCCGGAGAGGCCGCGCACCGCCGGGTTCTGGACCGCGTCCTCGGCGGGGGTCGGCTTGTCGTTGAACGCCGCGCCGAGACCCCTGACCGCCTCCTGCAGCGAGCCGCGCGTGTCGGACTGCAGCGCGGTGAGCACCTGGTCGAGCTGCACGGGCGTCCCGGTCTGGGTGATCGGGATCATGCCGCGGTCGTCGAGCGTTCCGGCGCCCGGCGTCCCCGGCTTGAGGTCGACGTAGAAGTTGCCTTCCAGGAAGAGTCGCGGGCGGACCTTCAGCGTCGCGTCGCGGTGGATCGGCCGACCGTTGTCGTTGATCCGCAGCGTGAGGACCGACAAGTTGGTGTGCTTATAGCGGCCGCTGCGCACGACCTCGCCGACGTTGACGCCGGCGATGCGCACCGGGGAGTGCGGCCGCAGCAGGTTGGAGCTCTTGACCACGGCCTGGATCTCGAAGTGATGTTGGAACGGGACGGCCTTGGTGAACCCGAAGTAGGCGACCAGCGCCGCGAGGACGATCGTCAGCAGGCCGGCGCGCAGCGGCGGCATGCCGAGGCTGTGGTTGCGCCTCACTTGACGTCTCCCCGCTTGGTCTTGTCGACCGCGGTGGTCTGGTTGCCGGGGATGTTGCCGATGACCTGATGCCCCTTGTCGTACCTGTCGAGGCCCGACTCGCACTCCTTGGTCTGGCCCGGGGCGGCCGTGTTCGGGTACGGGTTGCTGTGGAGATAGGTGTCACGGATCCGGGTCGCGGCCGTGTCCGGCGGCCCGTTGGCCGGCGCCGACGACGGGCCCGCCTCGCTGTTGGGCAACTGGGCGGCGACGACCGGGTCGGTCCGCAGGAAGGTTCCGACCGTGTCGCCCTCCGACAGCGCGCTGCCGAGGTTGCGGAAGAGCAGCGACGCGTAGTTGCAGGTCGTCTGGGCCGGCGTCACGTACGTGATCAGCGGGCCCAGCAGGTTGACCGTCTCGGTCAGGCGCTGCAGGGCGGGCATCACACGCGGGTCGCTGACGAAGGTGTCCAGCGCGTTGAGCGTGGCGACGATCCGGTTGTTGAGGTGCGGGGAGATCTTCAGCGCGGGCGTGCCGGCCCGGAAGGCAGGCGCCAGGTGCACCGATGCGGAGGCCAGCGACCGAAACGGCTTTTGGAAGCGCCGGAAGAGCTCGGCGCTGTCGCGCTCGAAGCCGGCCTGCGCCGGGAGCTCGCGCGTGGCCACGTCGAGCGCGTGCGGGCCGCCGGCGATCGATGCCTCCAGGGCGTCCGCGTTGTCGGCGAACGCGCCGAACGTGGTGTTCAGGTCGCCGAACAGCACGCCCTGGACGCCCGCGACCGGCGCGGTCTCGGCCGCCGCCTGCGCGAAGGCCGGGAAGAGGTCCTTGAGCTTTGTCGCGGGACTGACCAGGTTGCGTGCCGCAGGCTCGAGGACGCGCACGAGCGGGTCGAGGTCGGCCAGCGCGGTGTTGAGGTCGCCGCCGCGGCCGGCGAAGGCCGTGCCGTACTCCATCAGGTTCTCCGACGAGCCCTGGCGCGTGGGATCGTCATACATGTTGAAGAAGTCGTCGATGTCGACGGGACGCGGCGTGCCGCGCGGGACGGTCAGCGTCCCCTCGGGCGGCACCGTGTCCGACGCCTTGCCGCGGGTGATCTCGACGTACTTGAGCCCCAGCGACGACTTCGGCCGCACCCTCACGACGCTGTCGACCGGGAGATGGTTGGAGGTGTCGTCCAGCGCGAGCTCCAGCCGCGCGCCCGTCGAGCCGTCCTTGCGGGCGATCGCGTCGATCTTGTGCACGACGCCGACGCGCGCCCCGCCGATCCGCACCTCGTTGCCGGCGATCAGCCCTGCCGCGTCGGGCAGGACCACGTCGACCTTGTAGGTCGGGACGAACGGCAGTCCGTGGTTGGCGTTGTAGGACAAGAACACCGCGACGATCGTCACGAGCACCGTGACGCCGCCGATCAGGATCGGGTTGGCCGCGATCGAGTTGTTGCGCCGCCGGTTCACTTGCCGCCCAGGAGGTAGCCGAGCAAGGTCGAGGACGTCTTGGCACGCGCCGTGGAGGCCGCTGCGGCACTGGCGTCCGGCGTGTAGAACTGCGCGGGGCAGCCGGCCGCGACGTCGGGCGTGCGCGTCGCGCAGGTGCCGACCGAGATACCGGCCCGCGTGTAGTGGCCCGAGGCGTCCTCGCCGTTGACCGCGCCCGTGTAGAAGTAGATGAACCGCATCAGGCTCTCGATGCCGCCCGTGTCGTCGAAGCTCGTCGAGAGGCTGCCGAGGTTCGCGGCCAGCGGCTCCAGCGGGACGCCGAGCTCGTTGAGCTGCGTGAGCACCTGCTCGATCTTCGGGAACGTCGCGCGGCCCTGGTCGGCGACCTTGCCGAGCGTCTTGACCGCCGGACGCGCCTGCTCGGTGAACGGGCCGAGCCGTGCGGTGGCCTCGTTGAACGCCGGCGCCTGGGCGGCAAGGGCACGGATCGCCGGGGTCGTCTGGTCGGCGAGCTCGCCGAGTTGGTCGGCCGCCGGCCCCAGCTCCCGCAGGAAGGCGGGGAACTTGGCCAGGTTCTGCTCCAGCGCGTCGCCCTGGCGCGCGGTCGCCGCGCCGGCCACGCCGGCGTTCTTGATGAAGCCCGTGAGGTCCTTGCGGTGCTCGGCCAGCGGCCCGAGCACCTTGTCGGAGTCGTCGGTCAGCTTGGCCAGCGTCTCGTTCTGGCGCGCGAGGATCGCCACCAGCTCGTCGGCCTGTTGCAGGGCCGGGCTCGCTCGCACCAGTGCCGCCTGCAGCGCCTCGCCGTTACCCGACAGGCCGGCGCCGAGCTCGTTGATGATCAACGGCAACCGCTGCTGCTCGGGGACCCGCATGATGTCGTTGAGCAGGTCGGCGCCGACCGGCGTCGAGTTGCGCTCGACCGGCAGCAGATACTGCCCCGCACCCGGCTCGCCATCCTTGATCTTCGGCAGCTCTGGCGCCGGTGCACGGTCGCCGCCGCGCGGCTGGGTCGGCTGACACTGGACGTACTGCTCGCCGATCAGCGACTGCAGGCGCACCGCGCAGCGCGCGTCGGTGCGAAACGGCTTGAAGGCCGGGTCGTCGATCTTCAGGACGACGACGGCGTGATGCTGGGCATCGACGTCGAGCGAGTCGATCGTTCCCACGTTGACGCCGGAGACCTTCACGTCCTCGCCCGCGATCACGAAGCTCGCGTTGTCGAAGATCGCGCGCACGCGGTAGGTGCCGCCGTCGTCGTTGCCGCCGGCGCCCAGGGCAGCACCCACCGCCACCGAGCCGGCGAAGACCGCGGCGCTCAGCGCCGCCATCCGACGGAGCTTCATCCGGTCGCCCTCACGTTCTGGGACGGATCGCAGTCCGGCGCGGCCAGATCGCCGCTGTCGACGAAGGGCGCCGAGTGATCGGCAGGCGCCGGCGTCGAGGCGCCCGGGCAGCGCCGCAGGTTGCCGCTCGTCAACGCCGGGCTGGTCCCGCGGTCGGCCGCCGGTCGCGGCGTCAGGTGCCCGCCGTCGCCGTCATCGGTGAAGGTGTAGGCGTTGAAGATCGGGTTGCCCCGGATGTAGTGGCCGTTGGCGTCATACGCCGCGCCCGCGGCGTCGAAGCCCCGGATCCAGGCGACGAGGTCTGACGTGTAAGGCCGGGCGAAGGAGAAGATCGGCGTCGAGTCCTTGAGCGCCTTCGTCCCGCTCGGGAACGTCCGGTCGGTGGCCTTGTCGATCGCCGGCAGGTCGCGCAACGCGTCGAGCAGGTCGTTGGCCTTGCCCGGCTGGGCGAACATCTTGCGCAACTTGGCGAATGCCGGGTTGGACTCCTGGAGCACGGGCGTCAGCTGCTTGAGGAACGGCTCGAGGTTCTTGGTGGCCGGACCCGAGGTGTCGGTCAGCTTGCGCAGGTCGCCGAGGGCCGGGCGCAGGGACACGAACGCATTGCTGCCGCTGTCCAGCGCCTGCGGGACCTCCTGCAGCGCATCGCTCAGCGACGTGGTGTTCGACGCCAGTGCCGCCGCCGTCTGACGGGTGTTGGAGACGAGGTCGGTGAGCTGCGCGCGGTGGTCGGCGATCGCGCCCATCGCATCGCCCGTCTCGGTCAGGAACTGCTCGAAGGTCGCGCTGTCGCCCGAGATCTCGTCGGCGACCGCCGACAGCTGCGCCAGCGCCTTCGGAATCTGCCGCGCGGAGGCATTGGCCTCCGGCTCCATGCCGTCATACCAGTCGGCCGAGCCCTTGATGAAGCCCGCCAAGCCTGCTCGTGTCTTGGGGTCCAGCGCGTTGAAGAGCTGGTCGATCTCCACGATCGACGTCGTCTTGTCGCCCTGGATCAACGCGCCGTCGTCGAGGACCGGCCGGGTCTCTGACGCGGGGCTCACGTCGACATAGCGTGAGGCCACACCGGTCAGCCCCTCAGCGCGGATCGTGGCCGTCGTCCCCTCGTGCAGCCGGCCGTAGTCCTTCTTGATGGCGATGTCGACCTGTGCCTGATCGTCATCGGACAGGCCCACCGACTTGACGGTGCCGGCGGCCGTCCCGCCGATGCGCACGACATCGCCCTTGACGAGCTGGCCCGCGCTCGGGAAGACGAGTCGATACTCATGGGGATGGCTGCGCAGGAGGACCCACGCCAGCACGACCGCGACGAGCAGCAGGGCAGCGAGGGCGAGCCGGCGCGGCGCCCGGGACGGATGGCGTACCGCGGAGGAGATGGCGGCAATGTACACGGGCTCGTTTTTTGCGGCAACGTGGAACCGTAAGCGGAGCTAAAGCGGCCGCAACTTCCCTACGCTGACCGAGTTCCTATTGCAGACATTTCTGTTTGCGGCGGCTGCCCTTAGCGGTTACGGTGCCGACGTCGCAGAACCAACGAGGAGAGCATTGATGCGCAAGTTCCTGATCCTGGCCGTGGGCGCGCTCGCCCTGGTCGTGGTCGCAGTCGCGGTCGCCCAGGACCCGCAGACGATCGTCACGTCCACGACGACGGTCTCCCCCAACAAGGCGGGGACCAAGAAGAAGCCGCAGGGCGTCAAGCTGGTCTACAAGGCCACCTACACCACCCCCGGTGATGTCGAGCACCCCATCATCACGGGTGGCACGGTCCTGGTCCCCAAGGGCGGGCTCTACAACGGCGGCAAGTACCCCAAGTGCTCCGCGGCGACCTTGAACCACGGTGGGCCCGCCAAGTGCCCGCCCCACTCGATCATGGGCACGGGCAGCGGCGTCGCCCTCGCCGACCAGGTCACCACGATCCCACGGATCACCGTCATCAACGGCGGTGCCGACAAGATCTTCTTCTGGACCGTGCTGCAGAACCCCGCACGCGTGCAGGCCGCCGTTCCGGCGACCATCAAGAAGACGACGGGCCAGTGGGCCTACAAGGTCACCTTCGAGGTGCCGAAGTCCTTGCAGATCGTGGCCGGCATTCCGATCACGCTCAACTCCCTGAAGGTGACGCTCGGCGGCAAGTCCTATGCCAAGGACTGGCTCGCCACGACGAGCTGCCCGGCCAGCAAGAAGTGGCCGTACCAGAGCACGTTCGACCTCAGCACGGGCGGCTCGATCAACTACACGGGCAGCGTCGCTTGTAAGTAGCGGTCGGGCACCGGCTACCAGCCGGACCACGCGCGCTCCGGGGCCCATCGGGTCCGGGTCCCGGAGCGCGCGCCCTTCATCGATCAGGGAAGGTCGTCGGGCCGTGCCGCCCACCGCGCTCTCCGAACTCACCCGGCCCGTCGTCCTGCGTGACGGCGCCGCCGCGGTGCCCAGCTCCTGGCCGGCCTGCGCCCGCAGCCGACTGCTGGCCGCGATGGCCCAGGCCGCGGCGGTCAACGGCTTCCTGGACGTAACGGTCGACGACGTCATCGTCGCCGCGCGCGCCTCGCGCCGGACCTTCTACGAGCACTTCGCCAACCGCGAGCAGTGCCTGTTGGCCACCTATGACGCGGTCCGCGACGACACGCTGCAGATCGTCGCCGAGGCCGGCCCCGCCATCGAGCCCTCGCTGACCGCGCTGCTGCGCTACTTCGCCGCGTGGCCGGCGCATGCCCGTGTCTTGTGCATCGACATCCTCGCCGCCGGGCCCGCGGGGCTCGCGCGCCACGAGGCGACGATGGGGCGCTTGGCCGCCGAGGTCGTCCGCCATCAGGATCCCCTGGAGCGACCCGAGCCCGGCAAGCTCCGCTCCGACGACGTGGCGCATGCCGTGCTCGGCGCCGTCCACCGCATCGTCCAGCGCCGGCTGATCGACGGTCGGCACGCGTCGCTGCCGCGGCTCGCACCGGCGATCTGCGCGCTGCTGGCCGCCGAGCGCTCCTCGGCCTGAGCCCGCCGGGCGCTCAGCGGCGCACAGCGCTCAGGCCGTCAGCGCGACCCGCGGCTCGAACACCTGCGCGGTGCTCGCCACGTCCGCCAGCAGCTCGGGCAACTCGGGGCCGCGACCGTCGGCCACCAGCTCACCGACCAAGCGGAACACCGCACCGACCATCAGCTCGAGGGCGAGCTCGGGCACGAGGCGCTCCTCGTCCTCGGCGTGACGACCCTGCTCGGCGACCAGCAGCTCGACGTACCGCGTCGCGGAACGTCTCGCGGATCTCGCGCAACTCCTCGCCCCCGGCGACCGGGGTGACGAAGCACAGGTGCGCGATGGCGGGCTCCTGCGCCAGGCGCCGGAGCATCCGCTCCAACGCCGCGCCGAGCTTCTCGGGCCAGGAGTCGGCGAGGCGAAACGAGGCCGCGTACTCGGTGAACAGCTCGCCCGACGCACGACGGTAGGCATCGGCGACGATCCGTGCCGCACCCTCGGGGCAATGCCCGGCCACGGCCGAGGCCGGCACTCCGGCGGCCGCGGCCAGATCGGCCATCGTGACCTGCGCACCGCCGGCCATCAGGACCGCGGCCGCCGCCGCCCCGCGGAGCCGCTCGCAGGTCGCACATTCGGGCGGGCATGCCCGCGCACCGGTCAGGACCTCGCTCAGGATCCTCATTCGTCCCCCAGATTCGCTCGCCGGCCGGCCCGAGAGGTCCGCCGAATCGACCCACACCTCTCCTAAGAGCGGCGACGCCGAACGGTGTGACGCAGCTTGATTGGATGGTCTGCCTTCTGACTGACACCGGTCTGGATGCCATGGCGCGTTCAGGCACTGGCGCACGGTGAGAAACAGCAGTATGTTTTGACGTGTGGAGCCACGTTCGTCTCACAATCGCGCACCACACCAACTTCCGGCAGGTCGGCACGGCCTGCCACGGGCGTTCGTCGTCTCCAACCAGCGCGAGCGGATCCTCGACGCGGTGCTCCAAGCGGCCAGCCGGTCGGGCTACGCCGCGATGCGCATCGAGGACGTGATCGCCATCGCGGGCGTCTCGCGGCGCACGTTCTACGACCACTTCGCCAACAAGGAGGAGGCGTTCCTGGCGGCCTACGAGCTCGTGCTCGAGCAGCTGCTCAGCGGCGTGACCAGCGCCTTCGCCACCGGCGAGAGCTGGACCTCCCGCGTGCGCCGCGGCCTCGCCGCGTTCCTGAACCTGCTCGCGTCCGAGCCCGTGCTGGCGCAGGTCTGCGTCGTGGAGGCGCTCGCGGCCGGCCCGCGCGCGCTCGCGCGCCGGACGGAGGCGATGGAGGCCTTCCAGAGGCTGCTGCAGCCGCCCAAGGGCGACGCGCTGGCCACCTCGACCGCACCGCCGGTCGCCGTGGAGGCCATCGTCGGCGGCATCTACGAGGTCATCTACTCGCGCGTCACCTCGCAGCGGACCGAAGAGCTCCCGAGCCTGCTGCCGTCGCTGCTGCACAGCGCGCTTTTGCCCTTCGTCGGCGCCGACGTCGCCGAGGCCGAGTACGAGCGCACCAAGCGCACGGCGGCCGAGCGGGCCATTCCCGCGTCGTGATCCGCCCAGACGACGGGTGAGACAGGTATGTTTCCACTAGCCCGTGCCTGAACAGCCGCAGAAGAGGCGTCGCCGCGAATCCCATCAGTTGCCGGCAGGCCGTCACGGCCTGTCGCGACAGTTCGTGATCTCCAACCAGCGCGAGCGGATCCTCGCCGCCGTCGCCGAGGTCTGCAGCGACTCGGGCTTCGTCGCGATGAGCGTCGAGGACATCGTGGTGACCTCCGGCGTCTCGCGCCGCACGTTCTACGACAACTTCCGGGGCAAGCAGGACGTCTACCTCGCCGCCTATGACGAGGTCGTCAGCCAGTTGCTGGCCCGCGTGTCCGACGCCTACAACTCAGCCGACGGCCTGGTCGCCAAGATCCGCGAGAGCCTCGTCACGTTCCTGAACTTCGTCGCCGACGAGCCCGCGTTCGCCGACATGTGCATCGTCGAGGTCATGGCCGCCGGGCCCAAGGCGATCGACCGGCGCAACCGCACGATGGCCGCCTTCGCCGAGCTGATCGAGCAGGCCGCGATCGCCGAGCTCCCGAAGTCCGAGCTGCCGCCCGCCCTGACCGCCGAGACGCTGGTCGGCGGCATCTACGAAGTCGTCTACTCCCGCGTCTTGCAGGGCCACGGCGCCGACCTGCCGGCGCTGCTGCCCGATCTCCTCTTCTCGGTCCTGCTGCCCTACCTCGGTCGGGACGCCGCGGGCGCGCTGCTGGAGGACGAGCGCCGTCGCTCCAAGCAGCCGGCGGGCGCCAAGCCCGCCGGCCGCTCCTGAGCGGGCCCGCGGAAACGCGCGTCATAGGATGGGCGGATGTCCTCCGCCTACCGCCCCACCGGCCTCCTGGCGCCGGTGATCACGCCGTTCGCCGCCGACGGCCGGGTCGATCTCGATGCGCTCGAACGGCTCGGCGCCGAGCTGCTGGACGCCGGCGCCACGGCCTTGATCGCGCTCTCGACGACGGCGGAGCCGAGCGCGCTGGACGACGCCGAGCGTGACGCGGTGGTGGCGGCCTGCGCGCGCGTCTGCGCCGACCGCGGCGCCGGGCTCGTCGTCGGTGCGGGAACCAACGACACGCGCACGACGATCGAGCGTCACGAGGCGCTCGCCGCGGTGCCGGGCGTGGTCGCCTCGCTCGCGGTCGTCCCTTACTACGTCCGCCCCGGTGAGGCCGGGATCATCGCCCACTTCGCGGCCGTCGCCGAGCGCTCGCCCGTCCCGCTGATCACCTACAACGTGCCCTATCGCACCGGACGCGGGCTGGGCGCCGCCGCGCTGCTGGAGCTGGCGGCGATCGACAACGTCGCGGGCGTCAAGCAGGCCGTCGCGGCGCTGGACGCCGACACGCTCGCCCTGCTCGCCGCCAAGCCCGAAGGCTTCGCGGTGCTCGGCGGCGACGACGCCTACCTCTTCCCCACCATGCTGATGGGCGGCGAGGGCGCGATCGCCGCCTCCGCGCATCTGTGCACCGAGCGCGTGGTCGCGATGCTCGCCGCGGGCGCCGCCGGCGATGTCGCGACCGGGCGCCCGCACGCCGAGGCGCTCCTGCCGCTCGTCGAGGCGCTCTTCGCCGAGCCGAACCCCGCGGTGATCAAGGCGCTGTTGCACGCCGAGGGCCGGATCCCGACGCCCGACGTGCGGCTGCCGCTGACGCCGGCGACTCCCGCGGCGCTCCAGCGGGCGCAGGCCGCGTACGCCGCGGCACGCAACTAGCGCCGGTCGCGCGGTCGTCCTGAAGTCCCGCTAGGGGCGGTTGCGCCCGTAGGCGTCGTGGGCCTTGACCCACTCCTCGGCGACGATCGCCGAGCCGAGCGACAGCTCACCGCAGAGCACGGTCGCGGCGATGATCTCGGCGAGCTTGCGGACCTTGCCGTCGCCGTAGCAGTCCATCAACTCCAGGCACTCGCGCTGGGTCGCCAGGCCCGTCCCGCCGCCGTAGGTCGCGACGATCAGCGACGGGATCGTGATCGAGTAGTAGTAGTCGCCGTTGGGACGCAGCTCGGCGTGGACGAAGGCCGCGCTGGACTCCGCGACGTTGGCGACGTCCTGGCCGGTGGCGATGAAGATCGCGGTGATGCCGTTGGCCGAGTGCGCGCCGTTGTTGTTGACGCCCGACATGAAGCCGCCGAGGTTGGAGACCTGACGGGCACGGAACATCAGCTCGCTGGAGGACTTCATCACCGAGCGCAGCAACGCGTCGGGGATCGTCGCCTCGGCCACGACGCGCTTGCCGCGCGTATGCAGCATGTTGACCTGTGAGGTCTTCTTGTCGGTGGCGAAGTTCGACTCCAGGAAGTACTGCTCGATGCCCGGGTACTGCGCCTTGATCCAGTCACACGCGGCCTGCGTCGCCTTGCCGGTCAGGTTCTGGCCGGCGGCATCGCCGGTCGTGTAGTTGAACCGCGTGTAGAGGATCCGCGACGCGGAGTACTGCTCGATGTCCTTCAACTTGCCCGAGCGCGTCGTCGTCTCGGCGACGGCCTTGATGTCGTCGAAGCGCTCGATCAGCCATTCGCCGAACGCCCGGGCCTCCCGCGCGCTGGGGAAAATAAACGAGGGCGCGCGCTGCATGTGGTCCTCGATGATCGTCGTCGTGACGCCGCCGGCCTCGTGCAACAGCTTCATGCCCCGGTTGTAGGAGGCCACCAGCGTGCCCTCGGCCGTGGCCAGCGGCACGTAGAACTGCCCTTGGGCGTGCTCGCCGTTGACCAGGAGCGGCCCGGCGACGCCGATCGGCACCTGCGCCACGCCGAAGAAGTGCTCGATGTTGCCCGGCAGCGTCGCGGGATCCAGCGAGTAGTGGCCGACGTGGTCCAGCGTCGTGCCCGAGCGGTGCGTCAGAAAGTCCTGGCGCAGGCGCGCGGCGTCGCGCGTGTAGTCGTCGGCGGGATCGCGTGGGACCGGTGTGCGGTCGGCGGCGGCGGCGGGCTGGGTCATGCGGTCTCTCTCCTCGTCGTGGACACGGCGGGTGTGCCGAGCAGTCGCAGCTCGACCTCGAGGATCGCAGCCAAGAGGCCGGGCAGCGCTTCGGCGCCCTGCTTGAGCAGGCGGTCGATGACCAGCTCGTGGATCGCGCCGACGGCGGCGCGGAAGATGTAGGGCTCGGGCTCGGGCGCGAGCTCGGGCGCGGGCCGACGCGCCGACGGGCCGAGCTGCGCGGCGATCGCCGCGTGCGCCTCGGCCAGACGGTCGGCGAAGCGCTGATGGACCGCGTTGCGCCGCTCCAGCGCGACCGGCCCGGCGCCGAGCACCTCGATCAGGAAGGTGCGCGCGAAGGCCGGGTTGTCGGCGAGCAGCTGCAGGTAGATCTCGGTGCCGGCGCGCGCGCCTTCCAGCGGTCCGCCCGCAGCCGCCTCGGCCTCCCGGATGGCCGCCAACAGCCCGTCGACGCCCGCGTCGTAGGCGGCCAGGAAGCACTCCTCCTTGTTGGCGAAGTGCTCATAGAACGAGCGGCGCGAGACGCCGGCGCGCTCGATGACGTCGGCGACCGCCACGTTGGCATAGCCCTTGGCGGCGGTCGCGTCGGCCATCGCGACCAGCAACCGCTCGCGCTGGGACTCGGCGACGACCGCGCGCGGCGCCGCGTAGCGGCCGCGGGGCAGGACGCGCAGCGCCTGCGTCTCGCTGGGTGCGCTCATAGAGACAGTATTGTACCATCGAGACAGACGTGTTCCTTCGAGCGATCCCGGAGCGATGATGACCTCCTCTTCCCAGCAGCGCAACGGCACCGCGCCGCGCCATGTGCGCGTCGGCATCCTGGGCGCCGGCTTCGGTGGCCTCGGCACGGCGATCCGGCTCGCGCAGCGCGGTGAGCACGACTTCCTCGTCTTCGAGCGCGCCGACGACGTCGGCGGTACCTGGTGGGCCAACACCTATCCCGGCTGCCAGTGCGACATCCCGTCGCACCTGTACTCCTTCTCCTTCGCGCCCAACCCGAACTGGTCGCGCACCTACCCCAAGCAGCCCGAGTTGCGCGACTACCTGCGCGCGACCGCCGAGAAGTTCGGCGTTTATGACCGCATCCGGTTCACCACCGAAGTCACCGACGCGCGCTGGGACGAGGACGCGAGCGTGTGGCGGATCGCGACCAGCCAGGGCGACTACACCGCCGACGTCATGGTCGCCGCGCCCGGGCCGCTGAGCGAGCCGCAGATCCCCGACCTGCCCGGCATCGAGTCCTTCGCGGGCACGATCTTCCACACCGCCCGCTGGAACCACGAGGCCGACCTGCGCGGCAAGCGGGTCGCGGTCGTCGGCACCGGCGCCTCGGCGATCCAGGCCGTGCCGGAGATCGCCGAGGAGGTCGCGCACCTCGACGTCGTCCAGCGCACGCCGCCGTGGGTCGTCCCCCACCGCGACCGGCCGATCACGCGCGCCGAGCGGTTCTTGTACCGGCACATCCCGGCGCTCCAGCGCGCGGTCCGCGCCGGCGTCTACTTCAGCCGCGAGCTGCTGGTGCCCGGCCTCGTCTACCGCCCGCAGGTCCTCAAGCTGGTGGAGAAGCTGGCCCGCAAGCACATCGCCGACCAGGTCCCGGACCCCGAGCTGCGCGCGAAGGTCACGCCGAGCTACACGATCGGCTGCAAGCGGATCCTGCCCTCCAACAAGTGGTACCCGGCGCTGGGGCGCGCCAACGTGGAGCTCGTCACCGACGCGATCACCGAGATCCGCCCCAACGGCTACGTGACCGCCGACGGCACGCTGCACGAGGTCGACACCATCATCTTCGCCACCGGCTTCTTCGTCACCGACATCCCGCTGGCCAACCTCGTCACCGGCAAGGACGGCAAGCGGCTCTCCGAGGTCTGGCACCGCTCGCCACAGGCCTACCGCGGCACGGCGATGGCAGGCTTCCCGAACCTCTTCCTGCTGGTCGGCCCCAACGTCGGCCTGGGCCACAACTCGATCGTGTTCATGATCGAGGCCCAGATCACCTACGTGTTGGGGGCGCTGGAGCAGATGCGCGCCCGCGGTGCCGGGCGCGTCGAGGTGCGCCCCGATGCCGTCGTCGCCTACAACGACCGGCTGCAGGCCAAGATGGGCAAGACGGTGTGGAACACCGGCGGCTGCGCCTCCTGGTACATCGACGCCGAGGGCAAGAACACCACCATCTGGCCGGACTTCACCTTCCGCTTCTGGCAGCAGACGCGCGAGTTCGATGCGGCGGCCTACGAGCTGGCGCCGGTCAAGGTCGCGCCGCAGCCGGCGCCCGCCGCGGCCGCGTAGCGCCTACTCGACCCGGAAGGCCCCGCGCATGAAGGGGTGGATGCGGCAGAAGTAGGTGTAGGTGCCCTGCGGGAGGTCGGGCGGCGTCTCCCACGTGACCCGTTGGGCCGCCGGCGAGGCGCCGAGGGGCCCGAAGCCGAGCTGGCCGGAGTCGAACTGGGTACCCGCCGCGCCGTTGGCCAGCGGGTAGCTGATACCGGTCTGGCGGTTGCAGGGCGCGCGGCAGGTGGTGATCGAGTGCCACTCGACGCCCGGGTCGTCCTGGTTGACGAACGACAGGCTCGTTCCCTGCGCGACGACCGGGACGCGCGCCTTGGTGTACATCTGGCCGAGGTCGCCGGGCTGGAACTGGAAGTCCTTGATCTTGACCTCGGTCGTCCCCGCGCCGTCGGCGGCCTTGCGCGGATCCGGGTAGACGGCGAGCTTGCCACCGTGATGGTCGTTCTCGGCCAGGTGGCCGTGGGTCAGCTCGCCGGTCGGGTCGACCTTGGTGACGAACGGGTCCGGCCCTTTGGCCTCGTTGGGCGCGACGAAGAGCAGGACGATGCCCATGTTCTCGTACCACGAGGACTGCCGGGAGTCGTAGGTCGCATGGATGCCGATCGTGTCGCCCGCCTTCAGGGCGACGCGCCACTTCGGCTTGGACGCGGTCAGCGAGACGTCCCAGGAGACCGGGCCGGCCGGGTCGTAGTAGTGGGCCTGGGAGGTGAAGACGCGCTTGGTGCCGGCGCCCTCGCGGGTGACGTCGATGTCGTCGCGCAGGCCGCCCGGGTGCAGGTGGCCGACGGCGGCCACGACCGTGCCGGCGTAGGGCATGGAGAACTCGTTCTGCCGCGGGCCACCGGCGTAGGGGTCGGCGGCCGCCTCGTCGGGGAACGTGAACTGGCCGTCGCTGCCGCCGCTGCGCTGGGCGACGTCGAAGACCGGATAGCCCCAGCCGCGACGCACGTCCATCCAGAACGGGATCACCGGCGTGACCGTCTTGGCCAACGGCGAGCTCTTGGGGATGAAGTCGAGGTCCCACACCAGCCGGACCTTGGTGGCGTTCGGCGTGTTGTTGTGGATCATCTCGTTCAAGATCCACCTGTCGCTCTTCTTGTAGGCGTAGCCGTAGCCCTTGGGGATGCGGAAGACCGTCTTCTCCTCCCCGCCGAAGAAGATCGGCTGCACGGCACCGGCGGGCGAGGCGGGCGACGTGCCCGACGCGTTGAGCCACACGCCGTGGTGCAGGTGGATGACGTCGACCGGCGGCACGGTACCGTCGAGGTAGGTCAGGTCGGGCCGCGCGCGGACGATGTAGCCGTCGACCTTCGGCTTCTGCGCCCGGCGCCACGAGGACGTTGTTGATGCTGTTCTGCCCCGGCTTGACGAGGATCGGCGCGGTCGTGAAGTGCAGGTGCTGCACGCCCTTGGTGCCGTCCCAGAGCCCCTGCTCGGCGGAGGCGGGCACCGCCAGGATCAACAACAGCGAGAGCAGCGCGGCGCAGGCCGCGAGAAGCCGGGACATGGGATGAGCTTCTCAGACGGGCCGGGGCTCGGCTAGGTTGAGCGGCGAGATGCTCAAGGGCCGGGTGGCAGTGGTGACGGGCGGTAGCGGCGGGATCGGCACGGTCCTCTGCCGACGGCTGGCGGCCGAGGGCATGGCGGTCGCGGTCCACTACCGCGACCGCGACGAGATCGCCGACCGCATCGTCGCCGAGATCGTCGACGCCGGCGGCCGTGCGGTCGCGCTTCCGGCCGACCTGCTCGTCCCGCGCGCCGCCGAGCTGCTCATCGACGCCGTCGAGCAGGAGCTCGGGCCCGTCGACGTCCTGGTCGCCAACCACGGCCTGGCCCACAAGGCCACCTTCGACGAGGTCGACGCGGGCGCCTGGGACGAGACCATGGCCATCAACCTGCGCGCGCCCTACCTGCTGGCGCGACGCGTGCTGCCGTCGATGCTCGACCGCGGGTTCGGCCGGATCCTCTTCGTCTCCTCGGTCGCCGCCTTCACGGGCGGGATCGTCGGCCCGCACTACGCGGCGTCCAAGGCCGGGCTGCACGGGCTGACCCACCATCTGGCCTCACGCGTCGCGCAGGCCGGCGTCACCGTCAACGCGATCGCCCCCGCGCTGATCGAGTCCACCGACATGCTCCCCGACGACCCCGGCTACCTCGCGGGCGTCGTCCCCATCGGCCGCCTCGGCCGCCCCGCCGAGGTCGCCGACATGGCCCTGGCGATGCTGCGCAACGAGTACCTGACGAGCAAGGTCATCGCGCTCGACGGCGGGCTGCACCCGCGCTAGTCGTCGATCGACACGCGCCGCCAAGCGTCGAGGGACGACTGATGGTCCGTATAGACCCATCAGTCGTCCCTCGACGCCGAGTCGGGTGTCACCGGCGTCAGGTAGAGCCGCGTGATGGCGGGGACCGTCGAGCACATCGTGTCGCGGACGACCTCCAGGGTGACCGCGACATCGGTGGCCGACATGCCGTCGCGGACCTCGACCTCGGCGGCGGCCATGACGCTCAGCGGACCGAGATGGACGGCCTCGATCGTGTAGACGGCGGTGATGCCGGGCTGGGCGGTCAAGCGCTCGCGCAGCGCGTCGATGTGACGTGGCGCGACGGCCTGGTTGGTCAGCAACTCGCGGTTGCGGCCGCTGAGCTTGATCGCGACGTAGGTGAGCAGACCACCGATGATGAGCGTCGCGATCGGGTCGAAGATCTCGATGCCCGTGACCTTGTGCAGGATCAACGCGGCCAGCGCCAACGAGGCGCCGAGGACGTCGATCGTGTCCTCCAGGTACACGGTCGTGACCGTCGGGTCGTTGCTCTCGGCCAGGTACTGACGCATCGGCACGCCCGCCCGGGTCGCCCGGCCGCGCAGCTCGCGGACCGCGACCGTGCGGCTGATGCCGTCCAGGACGATCGCGATCACGAGGACGACGACGCCGACCCAGAACGCCTCCAGCTCGCGGGGATGGAGCAGCGCGTTGATGCCCTCCCAGATCGACACCGCGCCGCCGACGACGAACATCCCGACGGCGGCCAGCAGCGCCCAGTACCAGCGCTCCGGGCCGTAGCCGAGCGGATGGCTCGGGTCGGGCGCGCGCTCGCTGCGGCGGATCGCGACGTAGAGGAAGACCTCGTTGCCGGCGTCGGCGACGGTGTGCAGCGTCTCGGCGAACAGCGCGGCCGAGCCGGTCAGGGCGGCGGCGACGCCCTTGGCGATCGCGATCGCCGTGTTGGCCGCCAGCGCGGCGAAGACGCTCGTCAGGCTCGCGTCACGCCCGCCGCCGTCCTGCGTGCTGTCGCGATCCGCCACCGGTGCCAAGCCTAGTGGCGCGAGACGCGGGCTCTCGTTCGGCACACTGAGCGCCATGCCCGACCGTCCGACCTTCCATCGCGTGCTCGTCGCCGTCGACGGCTCGCGCCACTCCGACCTCGCACTGGCGATGGCGATCGCCCTGAGCGAGAGCGACCGCGCGCGGCTGACGATCCTGACGGTGATCCCGAACGTCAACGAGAGCGCGGCGCTGGCCTATGGCGCGGGCGTCGACCCCATCGCCTTGCAGCTCGACGCCGACCGCGGCGCCGAGCGCACGATGCGCGCCGCGTTGGACGCGGTGCCCGACGACCAGCCGGTCGACTCGATCCAGCGTCGCGGTCACGCGGGGCCCGAGATCGTCGCGCAGGCCAAAGCGGGTAACCACGACGCGGTCATCCTCGGCGCGCGCGGGCTCGGGCGGATCGGCGCGATGTTCGGGTCGGTCAGCCAGCACGTCCTGCATCACGCGGGGATCGCGGTGTTCGTCGGGCATCTGCCGGAGGACTAGAGCGCCGCGCGATCACGGCGGTGGGCGCGACCGTGCGGGCGTGGGCGGCGGCGCGCTCGCGTTCATGGGCCGTCCAGCCGCCTGCGTGATAGGTGGCCTCCCCCGTGCGGCCGTCGAGCTCCAGCAGCGCGTCGGCCGACTGCTCCAGCAGCGCGCGGTCGTGGGAGACGAGCACGTAGCCGCCGGGGCACGAGGCCAGCAGCAGCGTCAGGCGCTCCAGGCCGTCGTCGTCGAGATGGTTGGTCGGCTCGTCGAGCGCGATGACGTCGAAGCGCGCGGCGCGCAGGACCGCGAGCCCGGCGCGCGCTGCCTGGCCGGCGGACAGCGTTGCCAGCGGGCGGTCGAGCGCGTTTGCCAGGCCGAGCTCGTCGGCTGCCTGGACGACGCGGGCCTCGGCGTCGGCGCCACCGAGCGCCAGCCAGCGCTCCAACGCGTGGGCGTGCGGGGCGACGGCATCGACGTCACCGCCGGCCAGCCGTGCTTGGAGACGATGGAGGACCCGCGCCGCGCCCGCGATGCCGAGGCGCTCGAGGATCGTCTGGCGCACGGTCGCGTTGCTCCGATGGTCGGCAAGCGGCGGCAGGTAGCCGACCGTGCCGAAGCGCTGCACGGTCCCGCCGTCGAGCGGCTCGATGCCGGCCAGCGCACGCAACAGCGTGGACTTGCCCGAGCGGTTGGGGCCGATGAGCGCCAGGCGCGTGGTCGCGTCGACGCGGACATCGACGTCTTTGAGGATGGTGCGGGCGCCGTGATGGCGGGTGATGCTGCGGGCGTCGAGAAGGGTCGACGGCATGCGGTGCTCCTTGGGGAGGCGAAGACGGGGTCATGAGACAGCGGCAGGCAACCGACCTGGCTTGGGTGCCGGTCGGTCGTTGCTCGGAGGGCTGTCAGACAACGTCGCGCATACGAAGGCCCGCGAAGGCCGCTGGGGAAGGTACCGCACTTGATCGCGTCCTCACAAGTGCGGGTACCCGTACTTTCTCAGGACGGCAGGTAGGTCCCGAACGACCAGACGTTGCCGGCCGGATCCTTGGTGGCGTACTCGCGGGAGCCGTAGTCCTGGTCGGTGAGCGGGCGCACGATCTCGGCGCCGGCCGCGACGGCGCGTGCATGGTGGGCGTCGGGATCGTCGATGACGACGTAGGTCGTCGAGCCGCCGTAGGCGAGGTCGTCACCGGCCTCGCGATGCTGGCCGAGCATGATGTAGGCGTCGCCGAGCTTCAGCTCGGCGTGGACGACGGCGCCGCCGTCCTCGTAGACCGCGTGCTCCTCGAAGCCGAAGGCGTCCTTGAGGAAGGTGATGGCGGCGCGGGCGTCGTCGTAGCGGAAGGTGGGGATGATGGTGGCCATGGGTGGGCGAGGCTACTCCGCTCTGTGTCGGGCTTGGTGGAGGTTGGTCTTCGGGGACTTCGTGGCTCCTGTCTCCGCCTAGGTGATTGGGTCGTGGTGCGGGGCGTGACTGGCTGGTCGGCGGCTTCGTGACGATCGCCACCGGGTCGGGGGTGCGGGGCGTGGCTGGCTGGTCGGCACTCCGCGACGATCGCCACCGCGCTCAGGTGGTGTGGGGTGTTGGGTGAAAGTGTTGGGGCGTGGTTCGGGGTTCGTTGGTGTGGGCACCGAACGGGGCGGCGCGCGGATGCCGACATCACGGATCGCCTCCTCGGCCAGACGCGCTCGCGCCGCGGGCGCGGGTTGTGCGGGGCGCTGTCGTCGGGGCTCGGAGCGTCAAACGCGCCGAACCCGCGATATACGCGGGTTTGGCGTGATCCATTTTGCTGCGCAATTCGACCGGTCACGAGACTGCGACGGACTGCTACGAACCACTGACGCCGGCCGGTCGCGGTCGTCACGGCCGGCGCCCGGGCGCCGCGGCGGAGACGCCGGTCGAGTTCACGTGGACAGTGCCGGTCAACTCGACCAGCACATCGCCAACGAACCTCGCCGGCACCCTGACGTTGAGTCTCAACGTCAGGGTGCCGGCCGTCGTCGCGGATTGCCAGCTGACCCCTCGGGCGCAACCGCGGTCCGTGCCGGCCTCGGGCACGACCGAGGTCCCCCGACCTCGGGCACGACCGCGGTCCGGCCGAGCAGGAGGCTCACTGCGACCGGCGCCCAAACGCAGCTGCGAATCGCCTGCCAAGCCCAGCTGCGAATCGCCGGCCGGGGCGCCAACGGACGACGAACCGACGCGACGAGGCACCGACCCCGCTCACTCCCCTCGGTGCCGACAGACCACGCCCCACACCGAGACCACGCCCGCGCGGAACGCCATCAGCAAGCCGCGCCCCGGAGTTGTTGGTGCTGTCGATCAGCAACAAGCCCGCAACGATCGCAACGACTCTGCGTAGCTGACCAATTCCGTCCGCCCCGCCGAATAAAGTCCGCCGACAAAGCAAATACAGCGCCCCCGCGTCGCGATCAACGACCGGGGGCATGACCCAAGGAGCCATAACTCCATGAGTACCCCGCAGCGTACCCACGCCGGCGTGAAGCTGGCCGTCGACCGTGCCACCGCCGACGTCCTGCGCCTCGAGGCCAAGAAGATCCTGATGTTCGGCCACGAGCCGTTCGAGGACCTCCTCGACTACGGCCCCGAGGCTCAGTACGCGCTCGCGATGAGCTTCCAGGACGCCATCGAGCTCGTCACCGCCGTCGGCTGGGACCCCGACTCCCGCACCGCCAAGGCCGACAGGTTCGACATCAACCTGACGCACGACCTCGTCCAAGAGCTCACCCACCGACGCGTCGACCTCGGCGCCACGAACCTCGACCGCCTCGACGACGTCGAGGAAGACGAGCCCATCGCCGCCGACCTCATGGCCGAGATCACCGCCGACCGCAACGCAGCCGCAACCCTCGACCGCGTCATCGCCACCTACACCACTACCGTCGCGCACCGACGAAGCTGACGAGCACCGACGGTCGGGCCGCGCAACCACACGCGACCCGATCGCGGACGAAGCTGTCGAGCCATCCAGCCGGGTAGCGGTACCACGCCGCAACCCGGCTGCGAACGACGCTGGCTGAGCCCGCGCCGGCCGGGTCGCGGCACCACGCCGCGGCCCGGACTCACGGTGATGTCGTGCAATGACACGCCGGAGCCACGGTGACCACCCGATCCGCGTGCACCAGGAAGTAGGTTCCGGGACCGATGCTCGGCACGCCGTCTGACCTGGAGCGCCGGCTCGCCCTCCCCTATGCGGTCCTGATGATCGGCGCCAACGTCATCGGGGCGCTGATCGTCTTCGCGTTGATCGTCTTCGCGCTCCCGCTCCCTGACGTCGCGGACTCCGCGCACGTGCGGCGCGTCAACGTGGCGTGGCTGGCCGGCTATCTCGTCTTCGCGGTGCCCGCCGGCGTGCTCTGGGTCCTGTGGCTGCTGCGTCCCGTGATGGCGTGGCTGCGCGCCGACCGGCCGCCGACCGACGAGGAGCAGCGCGTCGTCCTGCTCACGCCGGCGCGCGAGCTGATCGCCCATGGCGTCCTGTGGACGCTGGGTGCCATCGTCTTCACGCTCCTCAATTACCGCTACAGCCACGAGCTGGCGCTGATCGTCGCGATCGCCGTCGGGCTGGCCGGTGCGGGAACCTGCGCGGTTGCCTACCTGCTCGCCCAGCGCGTGCTGCGCCCCGTGGCCGCCCGCGCGCTCGCCGACCAGGTGCCGGACGATCCAGCGCTGCCCGGCATCACGACGCGCATCCTGCTGACCTGGGCGCTGGGAACGGGCGTGCCGGTGGTCGGCCTGACGCTCGTCGGCATCGGTGAGTTGATCGGGACGATCGACGCCTCCTCGCAGCGCGTGGCGACGACGGCCGTGACGCTCGGCGGCGTTGCGCTGATCATCGGCCTGGCGGCGACGGTGCTGACGGCCCGCTCGCTCGCCGATCCGCTGAACGCCGTGCGGCGCGCGGTGCGCCAGGTCCAGCGCGGCGAGGACGGCGCGAAGGTCGACGTCTACGACGGCAGCGAACTCGGGCTACTGCAGGCCGGGTTCAACCGCATGGTCGAGGGACTCCGCGAGCGCGAGCGGTTGCGCGACCTCTTCGGCCGCCAGGTCGGTGAGGACGTCGCGCGTCAGGCGCTGGAGCGCGGGATCACGCTCGGCGGCGAGGAGTTGGAGGTCGCCGTGTTGTTCATCGACTTGGTCGGCTCCACCGAGCTGGCCCACCAGCGGCCGCCTGCCGAGGTCGTGGAGTTGTTGAATGACTTCTTCCATGTTGTCGTCGAGGTCGTCGACGGCGAGGGCGGCTCGGTCAACAAGTTCGTCGGCGACGCGGCGCTCTGCGTCTTCGGCGCGCCCCTACCCCACGACGACCCCGCAGGCGGCGCACTCCGCGCGGCGCGACGCCTGCGCGAGCGGCTCGCACGCGAGGTACCGCAGTGCGACATCGGCATCGGCGTGTCCGCAGGCACCGCGGTCGCCGGCAACATCGGTGCCCAGCAGCGCTTCGAGTACACCGTCATCGGCGACCCGGTCAACGAGGCGTCGCGCTTGACCGAGCTGGCCAAGCAGCACGAGGGCCGCATCCTCGCCTCCGATGCGGCGCTGTCACGCGCCGGCTCCGCGGAAGCCGCCCACTGGACCCTCGGCGCCACCGAGACCCTCCGCGGCCGCGCCACACCCACCCGCCTCGCGGCACCGACGCCCGCCTGAGAGACAACGCGAGACCATCCTCTCGACGCGACCGACGTTCGCGCCTATCCTGATCTCATGGCCCCAGCCGCCCGAGCTCCGACTCCCCCCGCGCCGAACGCTCAGGCGCTGCTTGCTGCGGCCATCGACCGTGACGGCAAGCGGTCCCCGGCAAGCGAGGCGCTGGAACGCCTTCGCGGCGAAGCACCCCACGCCCAGCAGAATCCGCACGCAGCAGCCGGGTAGGTGACGACGCCGGCCGCCCCGTCTCGGGAGACGTCCTCGAACGTGCCGCAACCGTTCGCCCGTCCGGTGTGCGCTCGCTCGATGCCATCCATATCGCCACTGCGACGCTCGCGTCGACCGAGCAGTATCGACAAGTCCCAAACGGCCTCGTTGCGCTCGTCGCCTACGACGCCCGCATGGCCTCCGCCTGGTCCACGAGCAGCCCTACCAGCGTCCGTGCACCGGGCGCGCCGCTCGACAACAGCACCTGATTCGCGTCACCGCAAATCGCTCGCCGGTCCCTAGAAGCGCACGGTGAATCGCGCGCCGCCGAGGGTCGGTGCAGTACCGACCTCGACGCGCGCGCCGTGGTGGCCGGCCTGCTGCGCGACGAGCGCGAGGCCAGTCCCGAGCCCGGGGCCTCGACGCCGTCGAT
This sequence comes from uncultured Conexibacteraceae bacterium, assembly GCA_963731005.1. GTDB lineage: Bacteria > Actinomycetota > Thermoleophilia > Solirubrobacterales > Solirubrobacteraceae > Baekduia. The sequence continues at coordinate 777,398 of CAVSTZ010000001.1, forward strand.
GCGCGCGAACGGCGCGAAGATGCGCTCGCGTTCGTCGTCGGGAACGCCGGGACCGTCGTCGTCGACGGTCAGCACAGCGCCGGGCCCGCCGCTGCATCCAGCGCGACGCGGACCTGCCGTCGCCGCCGTGGCGGACCGCGTTGTCGACGAGGTTGTCGACCAGCAGCCGCAGGCCCGGCTCCCAGCCGTCGACGACGACCGGCGCCTCCGGCAGCTCGACCGCGACAGCGACGCCCGGATGGCGCGCCGCCGCCGCGGTGACCGACCTCGTCGACCAGCTCGGTGAGGTCGACCTCGCGCGTGCTCCAGCGGCCCGGCGTCGCCGCGCGCCAGCGCCTGCAGCCCGTCGAGCAGGTCGACCAGCCGTCGCTGCTCGGCCAGCGCGTCGTCGAGCATCGCCTCGCGGCGCTCCGTCGGCAGGTCGGGATGGCGCCGCAGCGTCGACAGCGTCGCCTGCACGCTGGTCAGCGGCGTGCGCAGCTCGTGGCCGGCGTCGGCGGCGAAGCGCCGCGTCGCGGCCAGCGCGCGCTCGCGGTCGGCGGCCGAGCGCCCCAGCCGCGCGAGCATCGCGTTGAAGCGAGCGCGCCACCGAGCGCAGCTCGGCCGGCCCGCGGTCGTCGGGCACGCGGCGGTCGAGGTCCTCGTCGTCGGCGATCGACGCCGTCACCGTGCGCAGCCGGCGCAGCGGACGCAGCACGACCGACGCGATCAACCACACCGCCGACCCGACGACCAGCAGCGCCGGCGAGGCCGATCAGCGCCACCGTGCGCTCCAGCTCGTCGATGCGATGCTCCAGCGCCGCCGAGGCTGGAGACGACCTCCAGCCGCGCGAGCCCGCCGAGGTCCGGGTCGCTCAGCGTCGTGACGTAGGCGCGGTAGCGGCGGCCCGCCGCTGCTGAAGGTCGACAGCCCGCGCGGCAGCGCGCCGTGGGTCGGCGGCGTCGGGCCGGCGTCGGACGAGCCTGATCCGCCCGAGCCGGAGCCGCAGCGAGCTGCCCGTCGCCGCAGCACCGCGTCGAGCCGCGGGTCGTCGGCCGGGAGCTCCTGCTGCACGGCGGCCAGCGCCGTCGGCCGCGACAGCTCCGCGGTGCGCTTGAGCCGGTCGTCGAGCGCCGCGCGCTCGGAGGAGTCGACGTCGTGCGAGCGCGACGGCGCCCGCGGCGACCAGCACGACCGCGAGGACGAGCAGCGACGCCGAGCGTCAGGCGACCACGAAGGCTGCGCATCGTCCGCTCAGGCTCGCAGGACGAAGCCGACGCCGCGCACGGTGTGCAGCACGCGCGGCTCGCCGTCCGGCTCGAGCTTGCGGCGCAGGTAGCCGACGAAGACGTCGGCGACGTTGGTCCCGGGATCGAACGTGTAGCCCCAGACCTCCTCGTGCAGCCGCGCCGCGGTCGAGGACCTCGCCCGGGATGGCGCATGAGCAACTGCGAGCAGCTCGAACTCGCGGCGCGTCAGGTCGAGCTCGCGCTCGCCGCGGCGGGCGCCGCGCGCGCGCGGGTCGAGCCGCAGGTCGCCGACCACCAGCGCCTCGCCGGCGCCCGCCGGGCGCCGGCGCAGCAGCGCGTGCAGCCGCGCGACGACCTCCTCCAGCGCGAACGGCTTGACGACGTAGTCGTCGGCGCCCGCCTGCAGCCCGCGCGACGCGGTCGTCGACCTCGTCGCGCGCCGACAGCACGCAGACCGGCACCTGGTCGCCGCTCGCGCGCAGGCGCGCGCAGCACCTCGAGGCCGTCGAGGTCGGGCATGCTGAGGTCGAGCAGGATCACCGCCGGCGCGATCCGCGCCGGCGGCCTCCAGCGCCGCGCGGCCGCCGGAGGCCGGCACGACCGGAAGCCCTCGAGCTCGAGCCCGGCCGCGACCGTGCGGCGGATCGCGGCGTCGTCGTCGACGAGCAGGACGACCGGGCCCCGCGGCGGCCGGTCAGCCACGCTGGACGACCTCGCAGTCGCGGGCGACCACGTCGTCGGCGTCGGCGATCACGCGGTCGCGCCCCGCGCCGCAGGTGCATCGTGTCGACCTCGCCGTCGCGCGCGTGGATGATGTCGTTGCCGTCGCCGCCGTCGATCGTGGTCCGCGCCCGGGCCGCCGTTGATGCGGTCGTTGCCCGCGCCGCCGAGCAGCGTGTCGTCGCCCGGGCCGCCCGTGATGACGTCGTTGCCCGCGTCGCCGGCGATCGTGTCGTTGCCCGCGCCGCCGTTGAGGCGGTCGTTGCCGCCGCGGCCGAAGATGCGTGTCGTCGCCCCCGCGCCCGTTGATCACGTCGGCGCCCGGCGGTGCCCGTCAGAGCTGGTCGGCCTGGCGGCGCCGCCGGTGATGCGTCGGCCGCCGACCACGCCCGCCGGAGCGGCGAGCAGCAGCGACGACGAGCAGCGACGGACAGGACGACGGCGGGGCATGGCCATGAGGATGACGCAGGTTCCCGGCTGGTCATCGCGCACGCGCAGCCTCTCACGAAGTCTCTCACGGAGCGTGAGGACTCGGTGAGAGCGTCGCTGGGAAGCGGTCCCGAAGCGGTGAACCTGCTTCTCAAGGCAAGCAACGACCAGGAGGACGACGTCACCATGCAGCTTCGCAAGTCCATCATCGGCGCCGCCGCGGCGCTGGCCATCATCCCGGCCGGCACGGCGCTGGCCGCCACGATCAACGGCGGTCCCGGCAACGAGCATCTGCGCGGCACCAACGTCGCCGACGTCATCAACGGCAACGGCGGCAACGACCGCATCTTCGGCCTCGCCGGCGACGACCAGCTCAACGGCGGCCCGGGCAACGACCGCGATCTTCGGCGGCGCGCGGCAACGACACGATCGCCGGCGTCCAGGGCAACGACTGGCTCAACGGCGGCGCGGGCGACGACACGATCACCGGCGACGCCAACGGCACCGGCGACCTGACCTCCTTCGACCGCATCTTCGGCGGCTCGGGCAACGACACGCTCAAGGGCGGCGACTCGCGCGACCGCATCTACGGCGGCCCCGGCAACGACAACTCCGACGGCGAGAACGGCAACGACCGCATGGCCGGCGGCACCGGCGACGACGTCCAGGACGGCGGCGCCGGCAACGACACGATCTTCGCCAACCTCGGCGACGACACGATCGTACGGCGGCGACGGCAACGACACCCTGTGGGCGCTCGCCCGCGGCGACGTCCACCCCGGCCCCAACGGCGAGGTCGACCCGATCGGCGACACGCTCGACGGCGGCAACGGCAACGACACGTTCCGCACCCGCGACGGCGAGGTCGACCAGATCACCTGCGGCGCCGGCAACGACACCGCGCTGCTCGACACGGTCGACGTGATCACCGACGCCACGGCCGCCAACCCCAACGGCTCGTGCGAGAAGGTCGTCCGCAAGGCCCCCAAGCCGAAGGACTCGAAGTCCGAGGACGCCCAGCAGTCCCCGACGGACGCCAAGGTCCAGTCCTAGCAGGCGAGGGACGCACGCACGCTCCCTCACCGACAGCGGGAGCTCAGAAGCACACGGTCGCCGGCCGCCACGCCGGCGACCGTCGTCGTCAGGAGCCGGCCGCGGCCAGCGCCGCCAGCGGTGCGCCCCAGGTGGCGAGGTCGTCAGGCGGCGGGACCTTGTAGCCGAGCGGGAGATTGACGCCGATGTCGCCCGTCGCCCACTTGGCGAAGCTCTCGGCGAAGCGCTCCATGATGGGGGCGCAGGCGCCGGCGTACCCGTAGTCGCAGCCGTAGCCGTGCGGGATCGCCGCGTCGAGCTGGGCGTCCAGCTCCGGCCCGACGAGCGCGAAGTCCACGACGTGGGCGAGCTCGTGGAGCACCAGGTGGTCGATGCCGCGCTGGCCGGCGGCGCGCGAGACCATGCCGAGGTCCAGGCTCACGAGGAAGCGGTCCCGTCGCGGTGCCGCCGTCCCGGCCGCCCCTGGTATCTGCCCCACGCGGATGTCGACGAGGCCGTCGATCGTGGCGATCAGCGCCTGGGCCTCGGGCCGCGCGTGGGCCACCGCCGTCAGGATCGCCTGGCGGTCGGCGGGTGCCAATCGCGGGTCGAACGTGAACGTCGCCGCGCGCTCCTGCGCGGTGACGTGCCCGACGGTGCGACTGCGCAGGATCGTCGCGGGCGCGTGGGACTTCGGCAGCACGAAGAGCCCGAACACCGTGCCGACGAGCAGGGCGAGCGGCGTGACGAGGCTGCGGTTGCGCGAGCCCATGGCCGTCAGGCGCCCTGGCGGGCCAGCGCCGCCAGCGGCGCGCCCCAGGTCGCGAGGTCGTCGGGCGGTGGGACCTTGTAGCCGAGATCGAGATCGACGCCGATGTCGCCCGTCGCCCACTTGGCGAAGCTCTCGGCGAAGCGCTCGGTCGCGCTCGCACAGCCACCCGAGATCTGTTGGTCGCAGCCGTAGCCCCGCGGGATCGCCGCATCCAGGCGGGCGTCCAGCGCCGGCGCCACCAGCGCGAAGTCCACCACGTGGCCGAGCTCGTGCAGGACGGTCCGATCGATGCCCCGCTGCCCGTAGCGGCGCGAGACGAGGCCGAGGTTGACGGTGACGTCGTAGCGGTCGCCGACCGACTCCGTGGTCCCGACCGTGCCCGTCTTCGACGTGGCGACGCGGACGTCGACCAGGCCGTCGACCACACCGATCAACGCCTGGGCCTCGGGCCGCGCGTGGGTGACGGCGCTCAGGAACGCATCGCGGTCGGCCTGGGCCGTGCCGGGGGCGAACGTGAACGTCGCCGCACGCTCCTGCGCGCTGACCTGGCCCACGGTCCTGCCGCCCGTCGTGGCCTGCGCGCGCCCGTGCGTGCGCAGCGCGAAGCTCCCGAGCGCGAGCACGAGGAGCGCCGCGAGCGGCACGACGATGCTGCGCGATCGTTCCCCCACCTCCCCTGTATCGGCCGCGAGCGCGCTAGCTTGGAGGGGTGCCGCTGCGCGATGACGGCCCACACTTCGCCTACGCCCTTCATCCGCTGCCCCCCAACCGGGTCGGGCTGCGTCGCTGGCGCTGGGAGCTTTGGCACGGCGCGGCCCTCGTCGCCGCCGGCTGGCGCCTGAGCCAGGACCACGCCGAGCGCGCCCTCTGCGCCGCGGCGTCCCGGCGCGGACACGCCCAGCTCGGGCTCCATCCGCTGCGCCCTGAGCCCACGTCGGCGCCCGGCGGCCTCGGCGCCGGTGCCGCGGTGCGCGTCGACTGCGGCGCGTTTCAGTGCGTGCTGGTCCCACGTCTGCCCGGCGCCGCCGGCTGGACGCCTGCCGCGGTCGCGGTCTGAGCGCCGCGTCGCCCTCTAGGGTGAGCGGGTGATGCCGTCCCTGGCACGGCGCGCGGCGGCGCTCGCCCTCACCGCCCTGGTCCTCTACGGCGTCGCCCCGGCGATCGGCGAGGTCCTGGGCGCCTTTCCCAAGGTGGCCAACCTGAAGCCGTGGTGGCTGGTCGGGATGGTGCTGGCCGAGGCCGCGTCCTGCTGGTGTCTGTGGGAGCTGCAGGCGTTGTCGATCGGCACGCGCGACACGCTGGGCGTGGCCACCTCGCAACTGGCCGGCGGCGCGCTGGGCCGCGTGATCCCGGGCGGTGCGGCGACCGCGGCGGCCACGCAGTACAACATGCTCAACCCGTCCGATGCGCCGCGCGCGTCGGTCGCGACGGGGCTGGCGGCCGCGACCGTCCTGCAGATCGCGGGGCTCTGCGTGCTGCCGGTGCTCGCGCTGCCGGCCGTCGTCTTCGGGCTGCGCGTCCCGCAGACGCTGTTCGAGACGGGCGCGCTCGGTCTCGGCCTCTTCGTTGCGATGCTCGGCGTGGGCGTGGCCACCGGGCGCAGCGAGCGCACCCTGCGCTGGGTGGGACGGCTGGCGGTCCGGGTCAGCCGACGGCTACCGGGTCAGCGGGCGCTGTCGCCGACGCTGCCCGACCGCCTCGTCGTCCAGCGCGACGAGGTGGCCGAGCGCCTCGGCGACCGTCTGCTCGTCGCCTGCGGCGCGGCGGTCGGCCGCTGGCTCTTCGATCTGCTGGCGCTCGTGACCGCGATCATCGCCGTCGGCGCGCACCCGCGCTTCTCGCTGGTCCTGCTCGCCTACGTCGCCGCGCAGCTGCTGGCCCAGATCCCGCTGACGCCGGGCGGCATCGGCGTCGTCGAGGCCGGCCTGACGGCGACGCTCGCGCTCGCGGGCGTCCACGGTGGCGACGCCGCGGTCGCGACGCTCGCCTACCGCCTGGTCTCCTACTGGTTGATGCTGCCCGCCGGGCTGATCGCGTGGATCGTGCACCGCCGGCGGCTGGCGCTCAGCATGGCCGCCTAGCGGCGATGGCGCGACGTCGCTCCGGCCCCGAGATCCTCGCCGAGGTCGGCGAGCTGGTGGTGCAGCGCGATGCGGAGCGGCCGACGGGACGGCTGCTGCGCCAAGGCGAGATGGATGCGTCCTACATCGACCTCGCCGATCCGCGGCATCTGGAGTTCGACTACCTGCGGCGGATGCGGGACGTCGTCGAGGCGCTGCGGGCACGACGGATCGTGCACGTCGGCGGCGCCGGGTGCGCGCTGGCGCGGTCGCTGGCGGCGACCGATCGGACGCGCATGCGCCGCCAAGAGGTGATCGAGGTCGATGCCGACGTCGTCGCGCTCGCGCGCGAGCACCTCGGGTTGCGCAAGCTGCCGGGGCTGAAGGTCCGGATCGCCGACGGACGTGCGCACCTCGCCGGCCGCGACGATGCGTCGGCCGACGCGCTGCTGATCGACGCGTTCGTCGGCGCGCGCGTGCCACGCCACCTCGCCACGAGCGCGGCGCTGGCCGATGCGGCGCGCGTCGTCGCGCCCGGCGGTGCGTTGGCCATCAACGTGGTCGACGCGCCGCCGATGGATGACGTCCGCGCCATCGCCGCCGGTCTGCGCGAGCACTTCGCCACCGTCGCGGCGCTGGGCGCCGGACCGGTCCTGCGGGGCCGTCGACAGGGCAACGTCGTCCTGGTCGCCGGCCACGGGCCGCTGCCGCTGGAGCGGCTGCGCGTGCGCGGGGCGGCCGACGCGTCGCCGGCCGCGTTGGCCGACGCTGCGGACGTCGAGCTGCTGTGCCGCTCGACCCCACCGTGGCAGGACTGAGCGGCGCGCCGTCGACCTGGAGACCTACGCCTCGCGCCCGAGACCGGCGGCCAACGCGGCGACGAGGTGCTCGAAGGAGGCGTCGAGGTCGAGTTTGATGCCGAAGCCGCCGGCGGCCTCCAGCGAGGCGAAGCCGTGGACGGCGGAGCGAATGCCGCGCAGCGCGTGCAGCGTCTGCTCCTCGTCCAGCGACCAACCGCGCAGGACGCCGCGCAGGACGTCCAACACCGCCTTGCCGGCCGCCTGGTGCTCGGCGTCGTCGGCGGCCGGCGCCGTGATCGCCCCGGCGGCGTAGCGGCCCGGATGGGCCAGGACGTAGACGCGGTAGGCCTGCGCGGTCGCCTGGAGCCCGTCGGCGCCGGAGCGGCCGATCGCCGCCTCGCGCAGCGTCGCGGCCAACTCGGCGAGGCCCAGCAGCGCGACGCCGCGCAGCAACCCGTCGCGACCGGCGACGTGGTTGTAGAGCGATGGCGGCTTGACGCCCAGGTCGGCGGCGACGCGGGCGAGCGTCACCGCGTCCAGGCCGTCGGCGTCGGCGACCTGCGCCGCCGCCGCGACGACGGTGTCGTGGTCGAGTCCCGCACGTGGCACGCGCCTCAGCCCACCCGCGCGATCGCGGCGTCCATCGCCGCGCCGGGCGCCTCGACGAGCTTGCCGTGGCCGGGCGCCAGCCGCGCCGGGTCCAGCGCGCGCAGGATCCGCGCGCTCTCCAGATCGACCTCCGGGCTCCACGTGCCCATCCGGACCAGCGGGAAGCGCGGGTTGGCCTTGGCGCTGCTGGCGACGCCGCCGAGGCTCGAGTAGACGTCCCCGCAGTAGAGCGTGCGGTCGCGCGTGTCGAGCAGCGCGATGTGCCCGGGCGTGTGGCCCGGTGTCGCGACGACCTCCAGCGAGCCGATGCGATCGCCGTGGCCGACCGTCCGCGACGGCGTTGTCTCGGCGCCGGGGTAGCTGCCGCTGAGCTTGCGCTGCGGCTCGCCGGGGTCCAAGGACATGTCCTTGTGCAGCAGTCGTGCGTCGCGCGTCGAGATGATCACCTCGGCGTCGGGCAGCGCGGCGGCCAGCTCGTCGAGCGCGCCGATGTGGTCGCCGTGGGCGTGCGTGAGGACGATCCGGACGATCGGCGCGCCGAGGCCATCGGCCGCGGCGAGGATCTTCTCGCCGGCGCCCTTCATGGTGGTGTCGATCAGCGTCAGGCCGTCGTCCTCTGCGACGAGCCAGGCGTTGACGAAGCCGAAGCGGGTGAAGCGATACGGGGAGGCAGGCATAGTCGTAAAACTAATACCCATAGTTTCATCTGTCAAGCACGAACGACGCGTGCACCGCCCCGTCGGCGTCGACGACCCAGCGCTGCGCGCCCGCGCTGCGCACGGCGTGCTCGCCCGGCTGGGCCGGCGTGCGGAATTCGAGCTCGACGTCGATCGCCGCGGGCTCCGGACCCGCCAGCAGCTCGTCCTCCAGCACCGCCCAGTAGGCGGCGTTGTTGATGTGGTCGGCCACGTCGAGCTCGGTGCTGCGAAAGTGCCACGGCCGCGATGCGGCTCCCTCGGGCGGGCCCGGATGGCGCAGCCGCGCCTTGACGTCGCGCCCCGCGGCCGACGGGCCGTAGATCTCCAGCTCCCGTGCCGAGAACGGCGTCGGCCGCAGGCTCGCCGGATCGAGGTGGACCCACAGCGCGACCGCCTCGACCAGCGCGCCGCCCGCGGTCGTCACCGTGGTGCGCCGCTGGGCCCACATGCGCCCGATGCCACTGCAGAACGTCGAGACTGTCGCTGTCTCGCCGAAGCGCGGGAAGCGCGTGACGGCCAGGCGCGTGCGCCGCACGACCCACAGCGCCGTCTCACCGAGGCCGGCGTCGACCACATCGGCCAGCGCCACGTCCTGCAGCCAGCGCGCAAGCGCGTCGAGGCGGACGCGACCGCTGGGCGCCGTGTCGGCCAACCCGACGGTGACGGGCCGCTCGAAGCGGCGACCGGCGCCCGGATGGGCGACGAGCTCGTCGAAGGCGGAGACGCTCACGCGCCGCCAAGGTACCGCCCGCGGACCAGGACCAGCGACCCCGTGCCCGGCCAGACGCGATCGCTGCCCGGGAAGTGCGCCTGGATCTGCAGGCGCGTCCAGGCGCGCGCGGCCTTCGGGATGACCATGGTGATCGTGTAGGTCGACCGACCGCGCAAGCGCAGGCGCGTGGTCGTCGCGACGGTCTTGTGACCGATGCGCGCCGTGAGCCTCACGCTCAGCGGCCCGATCGCGGCGGCGGTGACGCGCCCGCGGATCACGAGCTTGCGGCCGTCGCGCGACGGTTGCGCCTTGGACACCGACAGCGCCGGCCGCAGCTTCTCGACGATCAGCTCCGGGCGGCCGAGGCCGAAGACCACCGGACCGATCGGCGTGGGCACGGGCTCGGGCTCGGGCGCGATCGGACCGGGGTCGACCGGTCCTGGATCGACCGGCCCGGGGTCGACCGGCCCCGGATCGACCGGCACGGGCTCCACGCCCGTCCCGGTCACCGCGATCGCGTGCACGCCGCTGCCGTCGCCGGCGTTGAGCGTCCACGCGTCGGCGACCGTGCCCGCCGCCGTGGGCGTGAAGCTGATGCGCAGCGTGCGGCTCTCGCCCGGCCGGGATGACGGTGGCCTCGTCGAGCGCGTCGAGCACCGCGAAGCGATCGTTGGTCGGCGGCTTGGACTTGGTGATGACCATCGGGCTGTCACCCGTGTTGCCCACCGTCAAGGACACCGTCTTGCTCTCCCCGACGGTGACCGTGCCGAAGTCCCAGCCGTCGGCGGGCGTCAGCGTCAGCTTCGGCCCGAGGCCGGCGCTGCCCGACAGGCCGACGATCTTGTCACCGGCCGTGGTCTGCAGGATCAAGTCGTCGTTGAACTCCCCGACCGCCGTCGGGTTGTAGTGCACCGTGACGTTGACGACCTCGCCCGGGGCGATGACGTCGTCGACCGCCGGCGCGTCGGTCGACCGAGAACGGCGCGCCCGGCAGCGTCGACGCCGGTGATCGTCAGCGGCTGCCCGCCACCGTTGCCGAAGGTGACGACCGAGGCGTCGGCGTCACCGACGACCGCGCCGCCGAAGGAGACGATCGGCGGCGAGGCGGTCAGCACCGCCTCCTGCGCCTGGCCGGTGCCGGTGAGGCTGAAGCTGAAGTCGCCCTTGTCGGTGGCGACCGTCAACGTCCCGGCCGCCGAGCCCGGGTCGGTCGGCGTGAAGTCGACCGGGACCGTGATCGTCTGACCGTCGGTGAACGTCCCGCCGAGCCCGAGGCCGTCCGTCCGCGCGACGAACTGCGACGGCGAGGCGCTGATCGCGTTGACCTTCACGGTCCCGCTGATCGTCAGCTTGACGTCGGCCGTGCTCGTCGCGGCGACCGTCGTCAGCGGGAAGGTCGTCGCCGGTGCCGCGGACGTCGGCCTGAACCGGTGCGCCGAACGCGAGCACGTGACCGTTGCGGGCGCCGACGTACAGCCGCCCGTCGCCGACGCCGGGCATGGAGAACTTCGTGGACTGGCCGATCGGGAACGAGCGCCGCAGGTTGAGGTGGCCGTTCTTGGGCACCGCGTCGTAGGCGCGGAGCTGGCCGCCCGGCGCCCAGCCGTTGGGCGCCCAGATGATCCACAGCGTCGCCGAGCCCGACGTCGTGTTGTCGGAGGTGAAGATCGGCGCGCCGGAGCTGAACCCGAAGGCGTCGTCGGACTGGATCGGCGCGTCGAGCGATGGCGTGCCATTAGCCGCCTTGCGGTAGCGGTAGAGCTTCAGGTAGCCCGACGAGCCGCTGGGCTCCGGGTTGTCGCCACCGCTGGGCGAGGCGGTCGGGATCGCGATCCAGCCGCCGTCGCCGGGCCAGACGCCCGGCCGCGACCAGACGCCCCCGAACGGGCCGACGCGGCTGATGACGTCGTCGCCGTGGCCCACCCCCATCCCGATGCCACCCAAGTTGTCGCGGTTGAGCAGGTAGACGTAGCCCGCCTTGCCGACCGCGACGCCGACGTGCGGGAACGTGCTCGTGCCGAACGCGTCGTCGCGCAGCGCGGTCACGCCGCCGGACGCGAAGTCGGCGTCGTAGTCGTCGAGGTGCGCCGCGTCGGCCGGCGCGAAGAAGTCACCGGCCTTCAACGTGCCGTCGGACTGGACGTCGAGTCGCACGATCGACTCGCCGAACATCCCGCTCGGCGTGTCGCTGGGCCCGACCGGCGAGCCGCCGTTGCCGGTCGAGACGAAGAGCCGCCCCGGCCCATCGGACATCAGCCCGGCGCCCGACTGCCAGATGCCCGCGCCGTTGCCGCCGGTGATCGCGCTCCAGCGCGCCTTGATCGCGCCGGCGGTGCTGACGCCGAAGACCCAGCCTTGGTAGGGCGGGAAGTCGCAGTGGCCGCCGAAGCCCGCGTAGATCACGCCGTCGAGCAGCAACAGGCCCGGGCGCTGCAGCTCGGTCGTGGCCTGGAAGGTGACGCCCGGCGCGTTCTGCGCGGTGCCTTCGAGCCGCTTCGGGAAGCCCGGGCGCTGCGCGCCGGTGCTCGCGTCGAGCGCGTCCATGTAGTAGGCCGCGTCGGTCGTGCTGTCGGGCGCGTAGGTCTTGTGCGTCAGGTAGATCGTGTTGGTGGCCTCGTCGATCACCGGTGTCGCGGTCACGCCGAGGTCGGGGGTCAGGTCGCCGCAGCCGATCAGGTCGGCCGGGTAGGACGGCCCGAGATCGGCCGACCACTTCCGCGCGCCGGTCTCGGAGTCCAGGCTGTAGACCTGGTTGCGCTCGGTGGCGACGATGACGCTCTTGTCGAGGACCAGCGGCTGGGCGTAGACCTGGCCGTCGACCGCCGCGTCCCAGAGCTGGCCGAAGTTGGTGTTGGCGACCGCGTCGGGCGACAGCTTCGGCTGGTTGGGGTACCAGCCGTCGCGCAGATCGTTGCCGCTGTTGGTGATGCCCGCGGCGCCTGCGGTGCCGATCCCGACCACGCCCAGCATCGCCGCGACGCACAGCATCTCGGCGCTTCGGCGCAGCATGAAACGTCCGTGTCTCGGCGACCGACCCATCGCCACGCATGGTGGCGGATCGCCGGGGCCTGCGGCTACACCGACGACCAGGGTCAGAGCCGGCCGGTGGCCGCCGAGCGACGCGCGCGACGCCGCGCCAGGCCCGGGGGCAGGCGACCGTCGGTCGACAGCCACGAGCCGGCCAAGATCAGCAACAGGCCCGCGACGGCCCCGGCGCCGGGGCGCTCGTCGAGGACCGCGACGCCGAGGGCGACCGCGACGATCGGCGAGATGTAGGTGATGACCGTGGCGCGGCCGGGACCGACCTCGCCGATCAGCGTCCCGAAGAGGACGAACGCGGCGGCGGTGCAGAACAGACCGAGGACGACGATCGAGAGGATCGCGTCGGTGCTCGGTGTGTGCGACGGCGGGGCCAGCAGCGCGGCCGGGGTCAGCAGGACCGTGGCGACGCTCAACGCGACGGCCATCAGCGCCCGTGGGTCCAGCGTGCCGAAGCGCTGCTTGATGATCATCGGACCGGTCGCGTAGCCGACGGCGGCCAGCAGGATCATCAGCGCGCCGACCAGCTCGTCGGTGCTGCCCGAGACGTCGAGGCCGACGAGCGTGACGACGCCGGCGAAGCCGATCGCCAGGCCGACGGCGCGGGTCCCGGTGGCACGCTCGGAGCGATCGAAGCGGATCGCCAGCAGCGCGACGATCATCGGGACGGCGGCGATCAGGATCGCGGCCAGCGACGAGGGCACGTGGCGCTCGCCGGCGGCGATCAGCGGGAACGGGCCACCGCAGCGAAGGCGGTCCAGGCGCGTGCGCTCATCTGGCGCTCGATCGTACGCTGCTAGCGTCGGGCCCATGCTCCGGCTCAGCGTGCTCGATCAGTCCCCGATCAGCGAGGGGTCGACGGGGTCGCAGGCGCTGCACAACACGATCGACCTCGCGCGGCTGACCGACCGCCTCGGCTACCACCGCTACTGGGTGGCCGAGCACCACGGCGGCACGATGCTCGCCGGGCCCAGCCCCGAGGTGCTGGTCGGTCCGATCGCCGCCAACACGCAGCGCATCCGCGTCGGCAGCGGCGGGGTCATGCTGCCCCACTACAGCCCACTGAAGGTCGCTGAGAGCTTCAGCGTCCTGGCCGGACTGTTCCCGGAGCGCATCGACCTCGGCCTGGGGCGCGCGGCGGGCACCGATCCGCTGACGACCTTCGCCCTGCAGCGCGACCGCCGCTCGGCGGCGCCCGACGACTTCCCCGACCAGCTCGTCGAGCTGTTGGCCTACTTGAACGGCACGTTCCCCGAGGGCCATCGCTTCGCGCGGCTGGCCGAGCTGCCGGGCCGACCGGAGACGCCGGAGCCGTGGTTGTTGGGGTCCTCGCCCCAGAGCGCGATCTGGGCGGCGCAGCTCGGCCTTCCCTACGCCTTCGCGGACTTCATCAGCCCGGAGGGCGCGGCCATCGCCGCCAGCTATCAGGCCGCCTTCCAGCACTCCGAGCGCCACATGGCGCCACAGACGGCGGTTGCCGCGTGGATCCTGGCCGCCGACAGCGAGGAGGAGGCGCGGCTGCTGGCGAGCTCTGCGCGGATGGCCTTCAAGATGCTGCAGCGCGGGCGGCTGATCGCGGTGCCACCGCCGGAGAAGGCGGCGCGCTTCCTGGAGTCCGAGGGCGAACGGCTCGACGCGCCACCGCGCGGCCGACGGACGATCGTGGGCGCGATCGACAAGGTCCGCGCCCAGGTCGAGCAGTTGGCCACCGACTACCGCGCCGACGAGGTGATCGCGGTCACGATCACCCACGACCACGCCGCGCGCCGACGCTCCTACGAGCTGCTGGCCGAGGCCTTCGATCTCCCGGGCGTGCCGGTGGTCGGCGGCGCGGCGGGCGCGGCAGGCGCCGCTGATCGGTGAGGGTCTCCCCCGTCGCCCGCGCCGGTGCACGCGAGGCGATCCCGTTCGCGGCCGCCGGCCTGGTCGTCGCGCTCTCCTTCGGGATCTCGGCGCGCGCCGCCGGACTGCCCGCGGCGGCGACGATCGCGATGTCGGTCTTCGTCTACGCGGGCTCGGCGCAGTTCGCGGCGGTCGCGATCCTCGGCCAGGGCGGCTCGGTCGCCGCCGCCGTGCTGGCGGCGGTCCTGATGAACGCGCGCTACATCGCCATGGGGCTGGCGATCGGGCCGTCGCTGAAGGGCGGTCGGGTGCGTCGGGCGCTGGAGGGCCAGGCGGTGGTCGACGCGTCGTGGGCCATGGCCAACCGCGGCGGTGGACGCTTCGATCGCCACACGCTCTTCGGCTCGTCGGCGCTGCAGTACCTGACCTGGCAGATCGGCACGGTGATCGGCGTCGTGGCGGGCGGCATCCTGCCCGACCCGGCGGCGCTCGGCGTCGACGCGGTCTTCCCCGCGTTCTTCTTGGCCTTGCTCGTCGGTGAGCTGCACGACGCGCAGGCGAGCGCGGTGGCGATCGGCGGCGCCATCGTCGCGGTCGTCCTCGGCCTGCTCGCCCCGGCGGGCATCGGGATCCTGGCGGCTTCGGTGATCGCGCTGGTCGGCGTCCGGCGACCGCGGCCGGCGGCGGTGACCGCCGCATGAGCGTCGCCGAGCGCGCCTGGCTGACCGTCGCGCTCTGCGCGGTCACGACCTTCGCGATCCGCGCCTTCGGGCCGTTCACGGTCGGCACCCGCGCGCTGCACCCACGCACCACGCGCGTCCTCTCGCTGCTGCCCGCCGCGCTGCTCGCAGCGCTGGTGGTCACCGAGACCGTGATCGTCGACGGCAAGCTCGACATCGACGCCCGCCTCGTCGGCGTCGCCACCGCCGGCCTCCTGCTCTGGCGCGGCGCGTCGGTGATCTGGGTGGTCATCGGGGCGGCGGCCGTGACCGCCGCCCTGCGCTTCATGTTCTAGGCGTTGATGGCTCAGCTCGCCGGGACACCGTCGGCAGCGCGCTGCAGCTCGGCGACATCGATCTTGCCCATCTTGAGCATGGCCGTCATGGCGCGGCGGGCGCGCTCGGGGTCCGGGTCGTCGAAGACCTGGTCCATGCCGGTCGGGACGACCTGCCACGAGAGGCCGAACTTGTCCTTGAGCCAGCCGCAGGGACCTTCGGCCCCACCGTCGGCGCTGAGCAGCGACCAGTAGCGGTCGATCTCGTCCTGGTCGGCGCACTCGATCTGGAACGAGACGGCCTCGCTGAACGTGAACTCCGGGCCGCCGTTGATGGCGACGAAGCGCAGGCCGTCGAGCTCGAACTCGACGGTCATCACCATGCCGGCCTCACGCGGCGCGTCTTCGGGATAGTGCGTCACGCCGACGACGCGCGAGTTCGGGAAGACCGACACGTAGAACGCCGCCGCCTCCTCGGACTCGGTGTCGAACCACAGGTTGGGAAAGATCTTGGGCATGTCCCTCAGACGGGTCGGTGCCGACGAACTCATCGGCGATGGTCTGACGGCCGCGCCCGGCCTGCACGACGACCGCCGCCGCGAGCACCAGCGCGCCGCCGGCCAGCTGCGCCGGACCGAGCGACGTGCCGAAGGCGACGAACGCGAGCACGACGGTCACCACCGGCTCCAGCGTCGAGAGGATCGAGGCGGCCGACGGGCCGACGCGCGCGAGGCCGGCGAAAAAGAGGCCGACGGCGCCGACGGTCGACACCACCGCGATCGCGGCCAACCACCCGAGGCCCTCGGCGTTGACGGCGCCGAGATCCAGCCCGCCGCCGGCGAGCCCGACGAGCGTCAACGTCCCCGCCGCGCCGGTGCACACCACCGTGCTCAGCGCGAGCGCCCCGACCCGCGCGGCGACCCCCTCGGAGATCAAGATGTAGGCGCTGTAGACGACGGCCGCGCCGAGGCCGAGCGCGCTGCCGAGGGGATCCAGCGCGCCGCTCGCCGCGCCGGCCAGGACGAGGACGATCCCGGCGCAGGAGAGCGCCAGCGCGACGGCGGTCCGACCGCTCGCGCGCTCGCGCCCGAGCGCGACGGCCGCCACGGTCACCATCACCGGGAACGTGTAGAGCAACAGCCCCAACAACGCCGGGTCGATGCGCCGCAGCGCGGCGAAGTAGCCGCCGGCCTGCGCGGCGTAGCCGACGGCGCCGAGGGCCAGCGCGGCGGCCAGGTCGCGCCGCGGCAGCGCGCGCATATCGTCCAACCGCCCGCTCGCGACCGTCGCCGCCCACAGCAGCGCCGCGGCGATCGCGAAGCGGACCGCCAGCAACGTCCCAACCGTCACGCCCTCGTCGTAGGCGAGCCGGCCGAAGACGCCCATGGCGCCGAACGCGGCGGCCGAGGCGAGGCAGAAGAGCACTCCTGAGCGGGGCATCGCGGTGGATCCTGCCGCGTCTGACCCAGTAGAAGCGATGCCGATTGCTGATGTCCAATCAGTAGCATCGCTTGGCGATGCTCGACCTCCGTCGCCTGCGCCTGCTGCGCGAGCTGCACGCCCGCGGCACCATCGCCGCCGTGGCCGACGCCCTGCAGTACACGCCGTCGGCCGTCTCGCAGCAGTTGGCGGTGCTCGAGCGCGAGGCCGGCCGTCCACTCCTGCAGCGCGTCGGCCGCGGCGTCCGACTGACCGACGACGCGCTGATCCTGGTCGGCCACGCCGCGGCGCTGCTCGATCGGGCCGCGCTCGCGGAGGCCGAGCTGGCCGCCGGCGCCGGACGGGTCGCGGGCCGGGCGCGGATCGCGTCGTTTCAGTCGATGGCGCTGCGTCTGGCGGTGCCCGCGATGCGCCACCTGGCCGTGGCCGCGCCGGAGTTGCGGTGCGAGCTGGTCGAGGCCGAGCCCGAGCAGTCGCTCCCCGCCCTGGCGCTCGGCGACGTGGACCTCGTGCTGGCCGACGAGTGGCAACACCAGCCGCGGGCGCGGACGCCGGGTGTTGAGCGCGAGGACCTCTGCCGCGACCCGGTCGCGGTGGCGCTGCCCGCCGACCACCCCGCCGCCCTGCGCCACCGCGAAGCCGTCCCGCTGGCCGAGCTGGCCGATGCCGCATGGGTGACCGGCCACCCCGACGCGGGCTGGGACGCGGTGACGGTGCGGACCTGCCGGGAGCTCGGCGGCTTTGACCCCGACATCCGCCATCGCACCAACGACAGCGTGATCAGCCTCGCGCTCGTCGCCGCCGGTCAGGCGCTCACGCTGATGCCGCGCCTCGTGGGCCTCGACGACCACCCCGGCATCGCGGTGCGCGCCATCGCCGAAGGCGCGGTCGACCGCATGATCTTCATGGCGACGCGCAGCGCCGACGCCCAGCGACCCTCGGTCCAGGCGCTGCGCGGCGCGATCCGCGACCGCGCGCACGAGCTGCCCGAGCAGTGGCTCGGCGATCGAGCCGGCCGTCAGGTGTCGGGCCGTCAAGCGTCACCGCGGTGAGCGTGACCGGAGTAGCCTCGGACCCATGAGCCCGATCCCCGGAGAGCCGCTCGATCCCAAGCCCCAGGAGCTCACGACGAGCGATGGGAAGAAGTTCAAGCTCAAGGTGCCCGGCCTTCCGGCGCCGATCAAGCCCGGCCGGACCGAGGAGCGCAGCGGCGAGGAGCCTCCGCGCGACGACCCGCGGCCGCCGCTGAACCCGAACCACGCCGGGCTCTAGGTCGTCGCCGGCGGGTCCGGCTCGCCCGGGCCGCCGTGCTTGCGCGCGACGCGCTCGGCCTCGTCGCCGTCGAACAGCGTCCGGCCCACGGCCGCGGTGTAGAGGACCACGGCCACCAGCAGGGCGACGAAGGCCGGGGCGCCGATCAGGAGCACCACGACGAACGCGACGACGGCCACGGCGATGTTGAAGGGCTTGCCCGCCGCGTTGACGGCCAGTGACACCGCGAGCTCCTCGCGCGTCGGCGGTCGATCGCTCACGCCGGACCCGCCACGAGCCGCAGCTCGTCGGAGCCGGCGCGTACGATGTCGCCGGGATGCAGTTGACGCCCGCGTCGATCCTCGCGCTCGCCGTTGACGTACACCTCGACCGCGCCCAGGTAGTCCTTGACCTCGCCGCCGCCGTCGACGAGGTCGACGAGCTTGAGCAGCTGGCCGAGGCGAATCATGTCGCCGCGGATCGGCACGTCTTGCGCCATCGCTATTCCCGTCCGCGCCCGATGGCCTGCAGCACGACCAGGACGACGATCGTCCCGAGCACCGCGCCGGGCAGTCCGCCGAGGTCGAGGACCTCGGCGTCGCCGATACCCAACACCTCGGTGAAGAGGAAGTAGCCGAGCAGCGAGCCGACCAGGCCGATCGCCAGCGTCGGGAAGCAGCCGGACGGCCCCGGACCAGGGGTCAGGAGCCGTGCCAGATAACCCGCGACGAGCCCGAGGATGACAGCGCCCAGCATGGGCTGAGCGTATCGGGCGCGGACGCTTGTGGCGCTCAGCGCGCGGCGGGGTCGCGGTCTGCGGCGTGATCTGTCGGCACCGAGGAGAGCGAGCGGGTTCGGCGTGCCGCGCGCTCGGGGTCGTCCGCCAGGGCCGGCGCTGAGCGTCGAAGACGCCCAGCGCTCCCGCCGACCTAACGGCCTGAGTAGCGACCCGACGTGCTGCCCGAGCCGCTGCGTGAGCGCGGACGGCGCTTGCGCGCGCCCGTCGTGCGCGGCGCGCCGCCCTGCGAGGCCGGCTTGGCGCCGCCGTGGACGGAGCGCAGCAGGCCGCTCTGGCCGAACTGGTCGAGGATGCCGAGCTGGCTCGCCATCTTCTGCACGTCGCCGGCCTGCTCGGTCGCCGACGAACGTGACGCCCTCGCCCGTGCGGCCCGCGCGGCCGGTGCGACCGACGCGGTGGGTGTAGGTGTCGCCGTCCTCGGGCGGATCGAAGTTGATGACGTGCGAGATGTCGCGGACGTCGATGCCGCGGGCGGCGACGTCGGTGGCGACGAGCGTGTCGACCTCGCCGCGCTCGAACTGGTCCAGCGCGCGCTCGCGCTGGCGCTGGGACTTGTCGCCGTGCATGGCGACGGCCTTGACGCCCTCGCTTGGCCAGGCGCTTGACCAGGCGGTCGGCGCCGTGCTTGGTGCGGACGAAGACGAGCGCGAGGTCGCGGTCGGCGCGCAGCTCGCGGACCAGCAGCGTCAGGCGGTCGTCGCGCTCGACGGCGACGAAGCGATGGTCGATGGCCTCGAGGCGATCGACGTCGGGCTCGATCGCGTGCTCGGCGGGGTTGCTCGTGTACTCGCGGGCGATGCGGCCGGCGTCGCCGTCCAGCGTCGCGGAGAGGAAGACGGTCTGGCGCTCACGCGGGCACTTGGCCGACGATCCGGTCGACGGCCGGGCGGAAGCCCATGTCGAGCATGCGGTCGGCCTCGTCGAGCACGAGGAAGTTGACGTTCTTGAGCTTCAGCTTGCCGCGCTGCAGCAGGTCCTCGAGGCGGCCCGGGGTCGCGACGACGATGTGCGAGTTGACGGCCTCGCGCTCCTGCTTGGTGATGCCGACGCCGCCGTAGACCGTGGTGATCTTCAGCGCGCGGGCGTGGGCCAGCGGGTAGAGCTCGTCGACGATCTGCGAGGCGAGCTCGCGCGTCGGGGCGAGCACCAGCGCCGACGGGCGGCCGTAGCCGTTGGCGTCGATGCGATCGAGCATCGGAACGCCGAAGGCCAGCGTCTTGCCCGACCCGGTCGGGGACTTCGCGAGCACGTCGCGGCCCTCCAGGATGTCCCCGATGATGAGGTTCTGGATGGCGAACGGCTCGGTGAAGCCACGCTTGGCGAGCGCGGCGGACACGGCCTTGGACACGCCGAGATCGGCGAAGGTCTTCGATGACATTGGGAACTCCAGTGCGACCCTGAGGGCCGCGGACGATTCGGGGAGACTGCCGACCCGAACCGCACTCTGGCGGGACCCAAGCGAGCTGCCTCGCGCACGACAGAGGTGCCATACGCCCGATAGAGGCTAGCAGCGCGCGCGGCGCACCCCTGCACGGCGGCCCTCACCCTGCCAATTGGCAGGGTGTTCTCCCACGGACAGAGCCACACCGATTACGTTCGCATACCAGTCGGGGCGGCATCCCGCTGCCCCGGACCCGCAGGAGGAGAAAACATGTCGCAGGTCTTCGCGGCGCGTGGGGTCACGCGCCGTACCGGGGTGCTCGTCGCCATCGCCATGACGGTGCTGTTCGCGCTCTCACTGCAGCACACGGGCATCGCACGTGCCGATGGCCCGGGGGTCGGAACGCCCTGGGTCACCAGCGTCGGCGACTCCTACATCTCCGGTGAGGCCGGCCGCTGGGCCGGCAACACCAACGGCAGCTCGTCCAACATCGACGCGCTCGGCTCGACCGCCTACTACGACAACGCCACCAACACGGCCGAGCCGATCCCCGGCTGCCACCGGTCGCAAGTCGGCCGAGGTCTACATCGGCGGCGGCGTCAACGGCATGAACTTCGCGTGCTCGGGCGCCAAGACGTCGACGGTCGCCGGCTCGGCAACTTCAAGCCCGGCCTCGACTTCTACTCCAGCGGCGCCAACCAGGGTCAGGCGCTGATGCTGCAGAAGTTCGCCACCACCCACAACGTGAAGATGGTCGTCGCTCTCGATCGGCGGCAACAACTTCAACTTCGCCGTCGATCATCCAGACCTGCGTCGACGGACTTCCTGACGTCGCCGTCGTGGTGGACGGACTACTGCAACGACGACTCGTCGGTGACGGCCAACTTCACCGCGGCCAACATCACGCGCGCAGACCACGGCCATCAAGAACGGCGATCCTCAACATCCGTCAGGCGATGACCAACGCCGGCTACGCCGACGCGCACTACACGATCATCGTCCAGGACTACTCGTCGCCGATCCCCAACGGCTCGGGCTTCCGCTACGCCGAGTCGGGCTACACGCGCCAGAACACCGGCGGCTGCGGCTTCTGGAACAACGACGCCAACTGGGCCAACGCCACGGCGCTGCCGACGATCAACAACGCGGTCAAGAACGCGCGCCACGGCCACGGGCCTGACCAACATCAAGATCCTCGAGCTGCAGGCGACCTTCAACGGCCGCCGGCTGTGCGAGAACACGGTCGGGCTGCTGGAGGAGAAGGGCCTGACGTCCTGGACGCAGTCCGGCGCGGTCGACAAGACCGAGTGGGTCAACCAGATCCGCACGGTCTCGACGGTCTTCGGGCCCTACCAGGTCCAGGAGTCGCTGCACCCCAACTACTGGGGCCAGCTGGCGCTGCGCAACTGCGTGCGCCAGGCCTACAACGGCGGCACGCCGCGGGCGGCACCTGCAGCCGCACGGGCACCGGCCTGACGGGCGCGGGCGAGCCCGTCATGACGCTGAGCTAGACGGCGCAGGGACCACAGGGCCCATCGAGGGACGATTGATGGTCCGCAGAGGACCATCGGTCGTCCCTCGACGCTCGCCCGGGGGCCGAGCGCCGGGGGTCGAGCGCCGGGGGTCGAGCGCGCGGCGCCGGCGCGGCTACCATCCGCGGGCAGTGTCAACCGCCGCCGAAGTGCCCAGGGACCCGTCCAGCTCGCGTGACCGCGACCTCCTGCGCCGGCTGGCCGCAGGCACGGCCGGCGTCGTCGGCGACGCCTTCCTGCGGGCAATGGTCCGCCATCTCGCCGCCGCCTACGGCGCCGAGCTGGCGTTCATCGGCGAGCACCTCCCGCCGCCCGCCACGGGTCGCGTGCGCGTGCTCGCCTCCTGGCAGAACGGCGTCGAGCTGCGCGAGGGCTACGAGTTCGACATGCACGAGACGATGCCGTGCGCGACCGTCGAGCGCGAGGGTCTGCTCATCCTGCCCAAGGGGACCCGCAAGGCCTACCCCGCCGATCGCTACGTCCGGGACTTCGGCCTGGACTCCTACCTCGGCGTCGCGCTGCCCGGCGCCGGCCACGAGCACATCGCCTACGTCGCGTTGATGTCGTCGCAGCCGATCGCCCCCGACGAGGACGAGCTCGCCGTCCTGCGGATCTTCGCCGCGCGCGCCGGTGCGGAGATCGAGCGCCGCCGCCATCAGGCCGCGCTGCGCACCCGCGACGCCGAGGTCGCCGCGGCCCGCGCCCGCGTCCTGGACGCCGCCGACGGCGAGCGTCAGCGCATCGGTCGCGACCTCCACGACGGCGCCCAGCAGCGGATCGTCGCGCTCGGCCACCTGATCGGGATCGCCCGCCGCAAGCTGCCCGAGGACGCTCCCGCCGATGCGCTGGAGCTGCTGGACCGCGCCCATCAGGAAGCGCGCCTGGCCACCGACGAGCTGCGCGAGCTGGCCCGCGGCCTGCATCCCGCGGGGCTGACGGAGAAGGGCCTGGGCCCGGCGCTGGAGGCGCTGGCCGGCCGCTCGCCGATCCCATTGCACATCGACGCGCTGCCCGAGCGACGGCTGCCCGCGCCGGTGGAGCTGACCGCCTTCTACCTCGCCTCCGAGGGACTGACCAACGCGGTCAGGCACGCCGACGCCGGCGCCGTGCGCGTCGCGGTGACCAACCGCCTCGGCGAGGCGCTCGTCACGATCTCCGACGACGGCCGCGGTGGCGCCGACACCGACGGTGGCAGCGGTCTCGCCGGCCTCAGCGATCGCGTGGCGGCGCTCGGTGGCTCGCTGGCCGTCGACAGCCCGCCCGGCGGCGGCACGGTGCTGACGGCGACGATCCCGCTCGCGCCGTGGCGCAGCGCGCACGAGCCGTTCCTGGAGTTCGGCCACGCCCAGGACGGCGGCCGCGGCGAGGCCAACGTCCGGGCGGTCATCGCCGGGACCCGGACGCTGTCGGTCACGCTCTCGCGCGAGTGGGAGCTAGAGGGTGGCGTGCCGCGCATCGGGCAGCGGCTGCCGGTCATGGATCACACCGGGCGCCGGCGGGCGACCGTCGAGGTCACGCAGGTCGCGTCGGTGCCGTTCCTGGAGATCGACGACCAGTGGCTGACGCCCGAGGAGGTCGGTGCCGAGACGCTGGAGGGCTGGCGCTCGGAGCGGCGCGGCTTCTACGCGACGATCCGCGACGAGGTGGCGCTGCTGCTCGGCGAGCCCGGCTGGCAGTTCACCGATGAGGAGCCGATGACGTTGCTCTGGTACCGCGCGGTGGCCGACGAGCGCGACGAGGCGCCCGCGGGCGCGGACGCCGGCGCCGGCGACTAGACCGCCTGGTCGATCTCGGCGAACGTCACTTCGACGACTTCGAGGCGCTGGTGGAGCTTGCGCTGCGTACGCGGGTCCATGACCGAGAACATCGCCCGGCGCTCGGCGACCGAGCGGCTGACGATGACGACCTGCTCGCCGGTCTCGAAGGCGGCGCGGCCGATGCGAATGGCGTGGTCGACGGCCGGGCCGACCGTGGCGAAGACCATCGGGGCCACGTGCGACTGCCCGTCGTGGCCGAGGACGACGACCACGTGGGACGGGTTGCCGGCGGCCTCGAGCTCGAGCCGCGACTGGTTGATGATGCCGAGGTAGTCGGGAGTGGACGCCATCTTCTCCCTCTTGGTCGGCCACGAGCCCGCGGCGCCGCAGCGGCAGAGATCCGGATCGGACGTCTGTCCGCGGCGGCGCCGCGGCACTGAGGTTTGCTGGCTCGCTGCTAGCTGGCGCGACGGCGCGGGCCGCCACGCTTGACGGGCGCCCACTTGGTGCCCTTGGCGAGCGCCTCGACGGCCTCGAGCTTGAGGCTGCGAGCAGCACCGAGGTCCTTGCGCAGGCGCTGCAGCGCCAGGCGCACGAGATCGCTCTGCGTCAGCTTGGTCTTGCCGGCGGCCGTCTCGAGCCAGTTGATCTCGTCCCCACCGATCAGGTAAGAACGCTGCTTCAGTCCACTTGGTCGCTCTGTTGCCATGAGTAGGCCTCCTCCTTGGGGTTTGGACTGCGTCCCGCGTGTGTTCGCCGTCCCGTGACCAAATCCTTGCCTATAACTCGTACCTAGTGCAAGTGCTTGTCCGGACGAACGTACTCGACATGATGCCGTTGCGCGTGCAACCATCAGCGAGATGCCTTCCTCCCCTGTCTCCCTCACGCACTTCAGCGACCCGCACTGCCCGTGGGCCTACTCGGCCTCGCCGGCCCACACGGTGCTGCGCTGGCGCTTCGGCGCCCAGCTCGACTGGCGGCTCGTCCTCATCGGCCTCAGCGAAGGCCCCGAGCGCTACATCAAGGCCGGATACACCCCGGCGCGCAGCGCTCAGGGCTACCGCAGCTACGGCCGCCGGTTCGGGATGCCGTTCGGCGGCCAGCCACGCGAGCGCGTCACCGGCACCGGACTGGCCTGCCGCCTGGTCGTCGCCACGCGGCTGCACCAGCCCGAGCAGGAGCTGCTCGTCTTCCGCGCGCTGCAGCTCGCGCAGTTCACCTCCACGTCGCTGCTGGACACCCCGGAGGGCCTGCGCGCCGCACTGAGCACGCTGGGCGACGGCGTCGACGCCGACCGGCTGATCACCGCGCTGGACAGCGAAGCGGTGCAGGATGCCTACCAGGCCGACCGGGCGCTGGCGCGCACGGCGGCGGGCAAGCCGACCGAGGCCCAGGGCCGTGCGGCCGACACCGACGGCGCCGTCCGCTACACGGCGCCGTCGATCATCTTCACCACCGGCGACGGGCGCAGCCTGGAGGTCGGCGGCTTCCAGCCATTGGAGGCCTACGACACGGCGCTGGCCAACCTCGACCCCACGCTGGAGCGTCGGCCGCTCGCCGAGGATCCGGTCGACGTCCTGCGCGCCCTCCCCTATGCGCCCGTCACGCGCGAGGTCGCCGCGTGCATGACCTCCAATTTGGGCGAGCTCGACGAGGACGCCGCCGAGCGCGCGTTGATCGCCGCGGCCGGCGACGGCGCGGTGCGCCGCGAGGCGGTCGGCACCAGCGCGCTCTGGCACCTCGCGGGCTAGGGCGCCAGGCGCTCGGTGATCCACGCCCCGTCGCCGGTCCGGCGATAGCGCAGGCGGTCGTGGAGGCGATCGGGGCGCCCCTGCCAGAACTCGACGGCGTCGGGGGTCATGACGTAGCCGCCCCAGCTCGCGGGGCGCGGCACGTCCTCGGGATGGCGCGCCTGCAGCGCGTCGCGCGCGGCCTCCAGCGCGGCGCGGTCGGCGACGACGTGTGACTGCGGGCTGGCCAGCGCGCCGATCTGCGAGCCGTAGGGTCGCGAGGCGAAGTAGGCATCGGACGCCGCGGCGTCGAGGCGCCGCACCGCGCCGGTGAGGCGCACCTGGCGCTGCAGGTCGATCCACGGAAAGAGGATCGACGCCACCGGGTTGGCGGCCAACTCGTGGCCCTTGTCGGACTCGTAGTTGGTGTAGAACGTCAACCCGTCGGCGTCCAACCCCTTCAACAACACCGTCCGCAGGCTCGGGCGGCCGGCGGCGTCGGCCGTCGCGAGCACCATCGCGTTGGGCTCGCGCACGCCGCCGGCCTCGGCGTCGTCGAGCCAGCGCTCGAGCATCGCGCCCCACGTCGGCGCGAGATCGCCTTCCATGAGACCGCCGCGCTCGTAGCTGCGGCGCATCGCCGCCAGGCGCTGGTGGTCGGGGACCGTCGGCTCGGGCATCGCCCGCGAGCATAGGGCCGCCGACGGCGCGCCCGCCGCTACGGCGCGACCGACACGCCGTCGGCGGCCAACAGCCGACGGACCTGGTCGGTCAGCGCGTCGGGGTCCGGGTGCTTGATGAAGAACGCGTCGGCACCGGCGTGGCGCGCCAGCGTCCGGTCGCGCTCGTCGTCGAGGCCCGTGATCACCGCGATCCGCACGCCGGTCAGCGTCGGCTCGGCGCGCAGGTTGCGGCAGGCGGTGATCCCGCTCTGGCCGGGCATGCGCCAGTCGAGCAGGATCGCGTCGGGACGCTCGCGCAGGGCGACCTCGACCGCGTCGGGCCCGCTCCCGGCCTCGACCACGCGGAACTGCTCGCGCTCGAGCGCTGCGCGGACGTAGGCGCGAAATCCCGCGTCGTCATCCACCACGAGGACCGTGGCCTCGGCCATGCACCTGAATCTAACGCGCTGGGCAAGCGCTTGGGACGACTCGGCGCGTCGAACCCCCTCATCGGGCGGCGTGCGCCAGGCGCCGGGCGGCCTCGGCGAGGTCGTCGTCGGCCACCGCGAGCGAGAGCCGCGCCCAGCCCGCGCCCTGCGCGCCGAACCCTTCGCCGGGCGCGACGCCGACCCGCGCCTCGTCGAGCAGCCGCGCCGCCGTCAGCCCGTCGGGCAGCGGCCACCAGACGAAGAACGATCCGTCCGCCGGGGCCGGCGGCGCGCCCGCGGCGGTCAACGCGCCGACCAGCAGGTCGCGACGCGCGCGGTAGATCGCGCGGCGCGCGGCGACGTCGGCCTGGTCGGAGCGCAGCGCCGCGGCCAGCCCGCGCTGCACGCCGGTCCAGACCCCGGCGGCGATGTGGTCCATCAGCGTCTGGATCCGCGCGACGAGCGCCGCCGACCCGACGGCGAAGCCCACCCGCCAGCCGGCCATCCCATAGATCTTGGAGGCCGACCAGAGCTCGATCGCGACGTCGCGCGCGCCGTCGACCTCCAGGATCGAGCGCGCGCGGTGGCCGTCGTAGGCCAGGAACCCGTAGGCCATGTCGTTGAGCAGCCAGCTGCCGCGCTCCCGGGCGAAGGCGACCGCGGCCTCGAACGTGCCGGGCGCCTCGACGGCGCCGGTCGGGTTGGAGGGGTAGTTGAGGACGGTCAGCGCCGGAGAGGCGGCCGCCGCAGCCGCCTCCTCGAAGTCCGGCTGGAACCCGTTGGCGGCGCGCAGCGGCAGCGGGACCACGCGCGCGCCCGCCAGCGCGGCGCCGGAGAGGTAGTCGGGATAGCCGGGGTCCGGGAGCAGGATCGCGTCGTCGTCGCCGGCCGTCGCCAGGCACGCGAGCATGATCCCCGTCTTGGTTCCGGGGATGACCGCGACCTCGCGCTCGGGGTCGAGCTCGACGCCGTGATCGGCGCGATAGCGCTCGGCGATCGCGGCGCGCAGGTCGGCCTGGCCGGCGAACGGCGGGTAGCCGTGCACCGTCGGCGTGGAGGTCTCCGCCGCGGCGGCCTGCAGCGCCGCGATCGCGTGCGCCGGCGGCGGGAGGTCGGGGTTGCCGCGACCGAGGTCGATGAACGGCGCGCCGGGCGCCTGGGCGGCGCGCGCCGAGGCCGCGAGGATCCCGGTGAAGAACTGCTCGGGCAGGCCGCCCAGCCGCGGGGGCGGCGGACGATGACCGTCGGGGCCGCTCATGGCTGCAGCGAATGGCGCAGGCGCTCACGCGCCTCGTGGAAGCGGATGAACTCATAGGACAACAGGCCGACCATCAGCGCGGCGACGATCGCCATCGCGACCAGCGCCGGCATCGCCGTCGCCAGCGGGATCAGGGCCAGCAGCACGATCGCGACCGTCAGACGTGCCGTGTTGAGCGTGTGCACGTTGCGCAGCCGGAACGCGACGTGCCCGAGCAGGTACATCGCCACGCCGCCACAGAGGCCGACCGCAGGGACGGCCTCCAGCGGGTCGCCGACGTGGGCCAGCGTCTTCTTGGCGCCGAGGGCGAACAGGATGATCCCGGCGATCATCGGCGCGTGCAGGCAGGTGTAGGAGTCGCGCGCGATGCGCGCCCGCTCGGCGCCGACCGCCCGCTGGAAGCGGCGTGCGGCCACCAGCGCGACGACGTCGAAGTAGGCCCACCACATCGCGAAGGCCACCGTGATGCCGAGCAGGACGGCGACGACCGTCCCCGCGTCCAGCGCGTGGCCCTCGGCACCCGCGCCGAGCGCGACGATCGACTCGCCCAAGGCGATGATGACGATCAACCCGTGGCGCTCGGCCATGTGGCCCGCCTCCACCCGCCAGCCGTCGACGCCGAAGAAGAACAGGCCGCCGATCTCGATCGCGATCGCCAGGATCCAGCACGCCGTGCGGATCGGGCCGTCGACCAGCCCGGCGAGCAACAGCAACAGCGCCACCGGCAGCATCGAGCGCGCCAGGCGGCGCACCACGAAGGCCAGCTGCGGATCGTCGCGACCGAGGATCGCGTAGGCGCCGATGTGCAGCACGCGCACGATCGCGTAGGCGACGCCGAAGGCCAGCGCATCGTGGCCGAAGGCACCGGGCATGGCGATCGCCACGATCAGCATCGCGCCCGCGGCGGCGAAGAGCGTGACGCGAAACAGCCCCTCGTCGGTGCCCGCCGTGTTGCCCAGCCACGCAAACGACGCCCACGCCCACCAGATCACGACGAGGATCGCCATGCCCTCCAGCAACCGTGTCCAGTTCGGCTCGGCGGCGATGAAGCCGGTCACCTGCGTGATCGCGAAGACGAACACGAGGTCGAAGAACAGCTCCAACGCCGTGACGCGCTGCTCGGGCTCGGTCGCCGGCGCCGGCGCGCCCTCGGCGGTGGCCATCATCTCGGTCACTGCGTCACCGGGTCGGGTCGCAACGAGTAGGACACCAAGTTCCAGGTCCGGCCCTTGACGGTGAGCGACGCCGGCGGAGCCTGCTCGGCGACGAAGCCCGCGCGCTGGGCCACCTGCCGGCTGGCGACGTTGTCGACGTCCACGTCGCAGGCGACGCGCGTCAGGTCCAGCGTGCGCAACGCCCAAGGCGCGAGCAGCTTGACGGCGCGCACCGCGAGGCCACGCCCGCGCTCCCACGGCGCAACCCAGTAGCCGATCTCGATCGTGCGCCGGCCCCAGTCGGGCCGCAGCAAGCCGACGGTGCCAACCAGCTCGGCGCGGTCGCGCGCATCGGCGATGACGAGGCTCAGCTGCTCTCCCGCGGCGGCGCGGGCGGGCGCGCCGGCCACCCAATCGCGCGCGTGCTCCTCGCGGTAGGGCACCGGGACGAAGGTGAAGTGCTGGATGTCGGGGTCCTGGCAGGCCTCGGTGATCGCCGGCACGTCGTCTGTCGCGGGCGCGCGCAGGCGAATGGCGTCGTCGGCAAGCTCGGGGTCCGGAAGCGGAAGCGGCGGCATCGGGTCTCGCTAGATTCGCAGACCGATGGCGACGCCGCGCGAGGTGCAGGTCAAGAAGCGGTGCTGCAAGAGCGACCCGCGCTGCAAGCGCTGCCCGGTCGTCGCGAAGCGACTGAGCGCGGTCGGGATGGCGCAGCGGACCGGCAAGCGGACGTACGTGATCGACGCACCGAAGAAGGCGATCAAGCGCGCGCGGCACTTCAAGGCCCGCAAGATCAAGCTGTAGGGATTGGTATCGATGGGGGCGTGCGCGGCGCCGGAGCTGCCAGCGCGTGACGTCGGTCGCGGGCGCGCAATGTGGCGCGTTTGGCACCGAGGAGAGCGAGCGGAGCCAGCACTCGCAGCGCGGTCGGTCATCCCCCGGCGTTCAGGGTGGGGTGGGCCTGTTTGACGCGACGTGATCGCGCTCGGCAGGCCCACCTTCGACGCGGGCGGTGCTCGGACGACGGTGGGCCTTCTTGACGCGATCACGTCGCGCTGGACGGGCCCACCCCGCAGTGCGCTGAGTGGAGCGCACGTTAACCGCACAGAGGCGGGACGAACGCTGGCTCGTGTCATTGCCGAATCGATGATCTGACCGCAGGACTGTGGGCCCTACCCGCGCGCGTCGACGAAGAGCGACTGCGCGGCGACGCCGATCCGGCCCTGTTGGTCGCGCAGGATCGACGTCGACTGACCGACGCCGGAGCGGTCGAGGTCGGTGCGTGAGTCCAGCGAGACCCACTCGCCCACCGGCTCACGGTGCAGGTGCACGGTGAGGTCGGTGTTGATGAACAAGTGCTCGCGGAAGTCCAGCGCGCGGCTGAGGCCGTTGCCGAAGTCGGCGAACGCGACGGCGCGTTGCAACGGTGTCGGCTCCTCCCCCGCGACCACCGGCATCCGGAAGCGAAACCAGCCGAGTGCCGGCCCGCGGCCCCAGTCGCCGCGGACGAAGCGCAGTTCGATCGCCGTCAGGTGAAAGCCCGCGGTCTCGCCGCCGCCGCTCCAGCTCTCGACCGTGCCGTCGTCGGGGCCCGGGATCGACGCGGGCTCGGGGATCGCGGCGGCGGCCGGCAGCTCGACGTCACCACGGCGCAACAGCGTCGCGCCGGCGCGCAGGACCTCGGTCCCGTCCAGCGTCGTCAGCCGCGCCTCGGCCAGTGCGAGCTTGCGGCCGGAGCGCGTGAGCCGCGCGCTCGCGAGCACCGGCTCCAGCGGCACCGCGCGCGGGAACTCGACGGCGAGCCGAACGCAACGCATCGGCGCCGGCGTCTCGAGCGCCTCGATCGCACGCGCCAGCAGCGCGGTCGGTGCGCCGCCGTGCAGCGATCCGGCGTCCCACGGGCCGCGGGCGTGGACCGACGGGACGAACGCGTCGCCGTCGCGGGTGAACACCGCGTCGGAGGTCATCGCAGCTCCTTGCGGATCACGATCTTCAGCCCGGACCACGTCTCGTCGATCGCACAGACCTTCACGTCGACCAGCCCGGTCGGCAGCACCACCTCACGCACGACGTCCTCCGTGATGTTGGTGTCCATCTTGGCCGCCTTCTTCGGCCATGCCACCCAGACCATCCCGTCCGGCGCGATCGCGGCCCGCAGCGCGTCGAGCTGCCGCTCCAGCACCGCCCGCTCGGTGACGAAGAGGATCACCATGTCCTTGCTGCCACCCAGCCGCCGGGCGACCGTCACGTCCTCGGGCAGCGCACCCAAGGTGTCGTCGAACCCATCCGGCGCCCCGAGGATCGCGACCTTCATCCCCGCCTTGAAGCCGAGCTTGGTGACGAGCGCTGTTCCAGAGTAGCCGGCCGACATCGCCGACACCCTACGAGTCACGCTCACGCCGAGGCGGCTGCCGCCTCCGCGGCGACCGCGGCGATGACCTTCGACAGCTGCCCGCCCTGCCAGGCGATCGGGCTCTGTCCCTCGTCCTCGACGATCAGCCGCGCGCCCGGGATGAGCGAGGCGTACAACTCGCCGATGGCCAGCGGGTGGCCGGGGTCGGGCTCGTCGCGATCGGCGACGACGACCGTCGGCGCGGTGATCGCGCGGAGCTGGTCGCGCGTCGCGAACGGTCGCGAGCGCGGCACGGTCCTCAGCGCGTCGGCCACGGCGTCGGGATGCTCGTGCGCGCCGAGGCGCTGGCGCAGAACCGTCTGCAGCGTCGCGCGCCACTTCTCGGGGCCTTCCGTCGCCGTAGGCCTCGACGAAGCCCTCGACCCCGCCGCCGCGCAGCCCATCGCTCAGCGCGTCCCAGCGCCGCCAGATCCCCCGGCCAGTCCTCCGGGTCATACGCCGGCGTGACCAGCACCAGCCCCGCCACGCGCTCGGGATGCTCCAGCGCCACCCGCACCGCGGTGTGCGCGCCCATCGAGGCCCCGGCCAGCACGGCGCGCTCGAAGCCCGCGCTCGTCCAGCACCGCGAGCAGGTCGTCCGCGAGGTCGGCGTAGGTGTAGGCGTCGGGCGACGGCGCCGGATCCGAGGCGCCGTGGCCGCGAGCGTCGTAGGCCAGGACGTCGTGGCCGGCGCGCTGCAGCGCCTTGGAGCCCATCACGACGTAGCGGTGCGTCGCGGTGAGGCCGTGCAGCAGCACGACCGGGGGCGCGTCGGTCCGTCGCCGCTTCGCTCTCGGAACAGCGTCACCCGTCGTACCCTAGGAGACATGGCCGTGATCGACGTCACCGAGCAGGACTTCCAGACAGCAGGTCATCGAGCGGTCGAAGACGATCCCCGTCGTCGTCGACTTCTGGGCGGAGTGGTGCGGCCCGTGCCGCGCGCTCGGGCCCGATCCTCGAGAAGGCCGCCGCCGAGCGCGAGGGCAAGGTCGTCCTCGCCAAGCTCGACACCGACGCCAACCAGCGCATCGCGCACGGCGTACCAGATCCAGGCGATCCCGGCCGTCAAGGCGTTCAAGGACGGCGCCGTCGTCGACGAGTTCGTCGGCGGCCGTGCCGCCGCCCAAGGTCGCGCAGTTCTTCGACGCGCCTGCTGCCCTCGGAGGCCGACGCGCTGGTCGAGGCCGGCGACGAGGCGTCGCTGCGCCGCGCCATCGAGCTGGCCCCCGCGCGCGCCGACGCGCAAGCTGCGCCTCGCGATCCTCCAGCGCAAGGCCGGCGACCTCGACGGCGCGCTGGCGACGCTGGCCAACGCCCAGGGCGACTTCGGCGCCGACGGCCTCGCCGCGCGCATCCGCCTGGAGCGCGACGGTGACGACGGCGCGATCCAGGCGTTCACGGCGCTCGACGGCGGCGACCCGCAGAAGGCCGTCGACCTGCTGATCGAGGCGATCGCCGTCCGCCAACGGCAACAAGGACGACCTGCGCCGCGTCGTCGTCGGGATCCTCGACGCGTTCGGCGTCGACCATCCGTTCGCACGCGACGCCGGCGCCGACTGGCCGGCGCGCTGTACTAGCCGGGCGTCGCGGCCAGCGCGTGGGCGCGGACCAGCTCGGCGGCGCGCGCGGGCTGCTCCCACCAGAACATGTGGCCGACGCCGGCGAAGATCTCCAGCTGCGCGTCCGGGATCAGCGACGCGATCAGCCGCCCGTTCTCGACGGGCAGCATCTGGTCCTCGTCGCCGTGGAGCACGAGCGTCGGGAGCGTCGAGCGACGCCAAGCGCGCGCTGGTGTCGTGGCCGGCGATGGCCTGCAACTGCATCATGATCACCGGGACCGGCGCGGGCAGCGACTTGGCCATCGCGCGAAAGGCCTGATAGGCGCCGTCCTGGGCGGCGAACGCCGCCGAGACGTTGACCTCGAAGCCGGTCCGGATCGCCAGCTCGCGGTCGCCCGACAGCATTCCTGCAGCCAAGCGCTCCAGCGTCGACGGCGGCGCCGGCACCGAGTCCGGACCGCCGCAGTAGGTGCAGCCCAGTGCCAGCGTCCGGACGCGCTCGGGACGGCGCAGCGCAAGCTCCTGGGCGACCATCCCACCCATCGAGATGCCGAGCACGTGCGCGCGCTCCCAGCCGAGCTGGTCGAGCAGGCCCGCGGCATCCTCGGCGAGGTCGGCGATCGAGAACGGCTCGTCGACGCGGTCGCTGCGACCGATGCCGCGGTGGTCGTAGGCGACGGTGTCGAAGTCGCGCGCCAGATCGGTGGCGAACGGCTCGCCCCAGGAGAGGTGCGTCCCGCTCATGCCCTGGATCAGCAGCAGCGGCTCGCCGGCGCCGCTGCGGTGATGGAAGAGGCGACGGCCGCCGACGGTGAGGTGCGACATGCCCGCGGACGCTACCCCACGGCGAAGAGCACGAGTTGGCCCGGCGGGGCCTCGTGCGGCGTGGACGTCACCGGCTCCTCTTCCACGCCCTCGAAACCCGCGACGCGGACGCCGAGCAGGCGCACCGGCCGCGGCGGCGCGTACTCGCGAAAGAGCTCCAGCGCGACCGCGATGATCGTCGCCTCGTCGTTGATGTAGGTGTCGATCGACCGCGCGCGGGTCACGGTCGTCCAGTCGTCGAGCCGGACCTTGATCGCGATCGTGCGACCGCGCGTCTGGGCCCGCTGCAGCCCCTCGGCCAGCCGCTTGGACTGCCCGCGCAGGATCGACTCCAACTCGGCGTGGTCGGCGACGTCGGTGTCGAAGGTCGTCTCCACCGACCGCGACTTGGCGACGCGTGTCGTGACGAGCGGCGACTCGTCGTGCAGATGGGCGCGGCGGTGCAGGTCGTGGCCGTAGCGCTCGCCGAAGCGCTCCTGCAGCTCGGCGACCGGCGCGCGCTGCAGCGCGCCGAGCGTCGCGTAGCCCATCTCGGCCAGCCGCGCCGCGGTCTTGGGGCCGATGCCCGGGACGATCCGCGGCGAGCGATCGGCGATGTGGGCGGCGCACTGCTCGCGGCCGATCGCGACGAAGCCGGCGGGCTTGCCGAGGTCTGAAGCGATCTTGGCCACCAGCCGGTTGGGCGCGATCCCGGCCGAGATCTGGATGCCCGTCCGCTCCTTGACCTCGGCGATCAGCTCGCGCAGGAACGGCAGCGGCTTGTCGATGCCGCTGAGATCGGCGTAGGCCTCGTCGATCCCGGCTTGTTGGAGGACATCGACGCGCTCGCGGACGAGGCCCCAGACCTCACGGGACTTCTCGGAGTAGGCCTGGTGGTCGGGCGGGATCGTGACCGCCTGGGGACAGCGTCGCTTCGCCTCGGCCGCGCTCATCGCCGAGCCGACGCCGAACTTGCGCGCCTCATAGGACGCGGTCGTCACGACCGCGCGCGGCCCGCTGCCCGCCACGATCACGGGCAGCCCCCGCAGCTCCGGCCGCCGCTGCAACTCGACCGACGCGAAGAACGCATCGCAGTCGAGGTGAGCTATGACGCGCTTCGCCACCCGTTAAAGGTACGCGCCCCGCCCGACACGCCCGACACACCCGACACGCCCACCGGCCGTCGAGGGACGAACGATGGTCCTATAGCGACCATCTGTCGTCCCTCGACGGTTCCCGGGAGGTGGCGCTAACGCGTGGTCAGGACCGTGCCGGTCGAGCCGAAGCCGAGCTTGGCCCGCGTCGCGGCGGTCAGGTCGAACTCGCGGGCGCCGACGTAGGGGCCGCGGTCGACGACCGGGACGCGGACCGTCCGGCCGCGGTAGTGCAGCGTGACCTTCGTGCCGCACGGCAGCGACTTGTTGGCGACGCCGAGCGTGCCCGGCGTCAGCGTGCCGCCGCAGGCCAGATGGCCGCCGTAGAGGCCGGGCCCGTACCACGAGGCGAGCGCCCGACGGTAGATGCGGGCGGTCCCCGCCAGATGGCGCGCCGAGAACAGCTCGCGCGTGCCGCCGAAGTGGACGCGCACGCGCTTGGTGCCGGTGCGCGCCGCGCGCCAGACCAGGATGTAGCGGCCGTGGCGATCGGTGCGGTCGTGGTCGACCGTCGTCCAGCCCCCGCCGCCCTTGGCCAACTGCAGCGAGACGGCGCGGCCGGAGCCGGCCGGGCGCAGCGCGCCGCGGACGACGATCGCCTTGCCCGCCATGATCGTGCGCCGCACGCTCCTGACGGTCAGCGAGGACGACGCCTTGGTCGCGATCGGGGCCGCGGCCGCCTCGGGTGCCACAGACTGCGTATCGGAGCTCGCGACCGATGGTCCGGCGGCGATGATGGTCGTGCTGAGCAGCGCGCTCGTGAGACCCTGAGCGCGCACGTTTTTGAGCCTCACGGAGAGGCACCTCCTACGTGATCAGCGCCTGCGGGGTTAGCTGTCGGGCTCGCGGCGGGTCGCGGCACGTGCATCGGGCACGCGTCAACCGGTCGCTACAGGGCCAACGGGCCCCGATTCGCCCCAGCCGATCGGATCGCACTCACGACCGGCAAATGGGTCCCCCGCCCGTCTCCGATCAGGCGGAGACGGTTCGGCGTTCGAACAAGTGTTCGCTCAGACTAGCCACGACGTGACCACGCTGTGTGAAGCAGGTCACACAGCCGAAGGGCGACCATTGACAGCTGTCAGGACAGTGAGACGGCCTCAGCGGTCCCCGCGAGGACCATCGCGACCAGGGCGGGATAGATGCAGCCGAACGGATGCACGCCCTCCGCCATCCGCTGCTGGGACACCGCGATGAAGCGATCCATCTCCTGGAGCACTGCACGATGCTGCGCCCCGTCGGGCGCCTGGCACGCCAAGCGCGCCAACGCAAACGCCTGGGTCGGATCGCTCTGCAGGAACGTCGTCTGCACCGCGGTCGCCACGTAGCTGATCACCCGCTCGAAGCTCAGCACGCGCGCCCCGAGGTTGCCCGCGCCCGGCGCCGGGCCGAGGTCGAGCAGTTCCTCGCCGGCCAGCACACGCTCGATCTGCCCGCCGGCGATCACGGCAGCCTGTTGCGGCGTCAGCCCGACCGCCCGCGCGCAGCGCAGCATCAGCAGCGACGGGTACCGCGGCCCGCCGTAGGGCATGTCGCGAGGCGTACAGGATCTGCCCGGGCGGCACGGTGGCAAAGAGCGTCAGCACGTCGCTGACGTGCCACCACGACGTGTCGAACAGGATGTTCGGCAGCCGGCCCACGTGCGGTGCCAGCAGCCCGAGGTCGCTGATGCCGGCGTGCGCGAGGATCAGCCGCGCGCCCGGATGCTCGGTCGCCAACTCGACGATCGGATCGCCGAGGTCGGGCATCCCACGGCCGGCGTGAAAGAGCACCGGCAGCCGGTGCTCGCCGGCCAGCGCGACGAGCTCTGCGACGACCGGGTGCGGGAGCGTGAAGCCATCGCTGCGCGGGTGCAGCTTGAAGCCCCGGGCGCCGGCCGCCAGGCAGCGGCGCGCCTCGTCCATCGCGTCGGGCGCCTTGGGGTCGATCCGGGCCAGCGGGACCAGCCGGCCGTCGGACTCCGCGCACGAGCGCAGGACCCAGTCGTTGGGCGCCCGGTAGCCGTCGGGCTCCTGCATCGCGAAGACGAGCGCCCGCTGCTGGCCGGCGGTGTCCAGCGCCGCGATCAGGTCCTGCGGGTCGGCCTCGAACCCGTCGGGATCGTGGTGGCCGATGTGGGTGTGGGCGTCAAACCACGGGACGTCCTCCCCCAGCCACGCGAGCTCGCGCGACCACAGCTCGACGACGACGTCTTCGAAGGGCAGACCGACCACCGGCACGATGCGCACCTTACCGGAGTGGTCAAGAGCCCTAGGCTGCCACGCCGGCGTCCGCGCGCAGCGATTGCAGCTCGGCGCGCAGGCGCGCGAGGCCGAGGCGGATCCGGCTCTTGGCGGTGCCGAGCGGCACGCCCGCCCGCGTCGCGATCTGGTCGGCGGTCAGCCCGCCCCAGTAGGCGAGCACGAGCGCCTCGCGCTGCGGGACCGGCAGACGGGCCAGCGCGGCACGAACGTGGGAGCGGTCGGCCGAGGCGAGCGCCAGGTGGTCGGGCTGGACGTCGACGCGCGCCACGTCGTGGGCCACCACGACCTTGAGCCGATCCTCCGCCCGTCCCGAGGCCTGCCCCTCACGCCACAGGTCGACCGCGCGGCTGCGGGCCATCAGCCGCAGGTAACTGCCGACCTCACCGCGGCCGGCGTCGAACTTCTGCGGGTTGCGCCAGACGCGCAGGAAGACGTCCTGCACCACGTCCTGGGCCGCGGCCGAGCTGCCCAGCACGCGGTGGGCGGTCGCGTGGACGCTGCGTCGGTGCTCGTCGTAGATGCGGCCGAAGGTGACGGGATCGCTGAGGTCCATCGCTACGTGCTCCAAGTCCGGAGAGGGTCAGACGAAGGTGTCCTACCCATGCCGCACTCACGTTACACAACCTGTTGAAGGTTAGCAACGCCTGTGTAGAACCTGTGTGCAGAGACCCTGCAAGAACCTGGGTTTCGCGCCGCCGTGCACGAGCCCCTTGCGGCCTCCCCCGTGCGGCTGCGACCATCGGTGGCGTGCCCGCTCGGCTGACCGCTCTGGACTCGTCCTTCCTCCACCTCGAGGACGGTGGTGCCCACATGCACGTGGCCGCCGTCATGACCTTCGACGGGCCGCCACCGGCCTACGACGACCTCGTCGAGGCGATCTCGTCCCGGCTGCACCTCGTGCCGCGCTACCGCCAGCGGCTCGCGTTCGTGCCGCTCGGCCAGGGCCGCCCGCGCTGGGTCGACGACCCGCACTTCAACTCCGACCTACCACATCCGCCACGCCGCGCTGCCCGCACCGGGCTCCGACGACGAGCTCAAGCGCCTCGCCGCGCGGATCTTCGGCCAGCGGATGGACCGCAGCAAGCCGCTGTGGGAGATCATGCTCGTCGAGGGCCTGGCCGACGACCGCTTCGCGATCCTCTCCAAGACCCACCACGCGCTGGTCGACGGCGTCAGCGGCGTCGACATCGTCTCGGTCCTCTTCGACACCGCGCGCGATCCCATGCCGCACCGCGCCGCCCGCGGCGCCGTGGCTTCCGCGCCCCGTCCCGACGAGCACCGAGCTGCTGGCCGAGGCGCTGCTGGAGCGGACGACCGTCCCGGCCGAGGCCGTCGCGCGGTCTGCGCGCGCTGACCCGCACGCCGCGCCAGGTCGCCGAGCGCCTGGCCGGCGGCGTCGCCGGCCTCAGCTCGATGGCGCGCGCCGGCCTGAGCCCCGCGCCGCGCTCGCCGCTGAACGTCCCGATCGGCCCGCACCGGCGCTACACGTGGGTCGACGCCGACCTCGCGCGCTTCAAGGCCATCAAGTCGGCGCTGGGCGGCACGGTCAACGACGTCGTGCTGACCGCGGTCGCGCTGGCGCTGGGGCGCTGGATGCGCGGGCGCGGCGAGAGCACCGACGACCTCGAGCTGCGCGCGATGGTCCCGGTGTCGGTGCGCGCGGAGGCCGAGAGCGGCGCGCTGGGCAACCGCGTGGCGACGATGTGGGCGCCGCTGCCGGTCGGCGTGCGCGACCCGCGCGACGCCTTCGCCGAGGTCCACGAGGCGATGAAGGACCTCAAGAGCTCCGGCCAGGCCGTCGGCGCCGAGACGCTCACGCAGCTCGCCGACTTCGCGCCGCCGACGATCATGAGCCAGGCCGCGCGACTGCAGGCCCGCCAGCGCTTCTTCAACCTCGTGGTCACCAACGTGCCCGGGCCCGCAGATGGAGCTCTTCCTGCTCGGCCGGCGCATGCGCGGCCTCTACCCCGTCGTCCCGCTGGCCAAGAACCAGGCGCTCGGCATCGCGATCATGTCCTACAACGGCCGGCTCGGCTTCGGGCTGCTCGCCGACTTCGACGCGCTGCCCGACCTCGAGGAGATCGCCGGGCAGCTCGAAGACGCGATCGACGATCTCGCCACCGCCGCCGGCGCCGATGTGCGCCTCGGACGCACCGGCCCGCGACGGCGCCCGACGCCGGTGACCAGCCCCTGAGCGGGCGGAAAGGCCGCACCGCCGGATACCTTGCAGGGCGTGCGCCTCGCCCTGAGCCAGCTCAACGCGACCGTCGGTGACCTCGCCGGCAACGAGGCCGCGATCCGCGACGGACATCGCCGCGCGCCAAGGCGGCCGGCGCGCAGCTCGTCGCCTTCCCCGAGCTGGCGATCACCGGCTACCCGCCGGAGGACCTGCTGCTCAAGGAGCACTTCCTGCGCGACGCGCGCGCGGCCGTGCAGCGGCTGGCCCAGGACGCCGACGGGATCGTCGCGCTGGTCGGCTTCCCCGAGCGCGCCGACGACGTCTACAACGCGCTCGCCGTCCTGGCCGACGGCGACGCTCCAGGGCATCTACCGCAAGATGCGCCTGCCCAACTACGGCGTCTTCGACGAGGTCCGCTACTTCCAGGCCGGCCTCGAGCCGGCGATCATCGAGGTCGACGGCGTCACGGTCGGCCTGACGATCTGCGAGGACGACTGGGTGCCAGACGGGCCGATCGTCGACGAGGCGCTCGCCGGCGCCGAGATCGTCGTCAACCTGTCGGCCTCGCCCTACCAGGCCGGCAAGCCCGCCGAGCGCGAGACGATGCTCAAGCAGCGGGCCCGCGACAACCTCACCGCGTTCGCCTTCTGCGCGATGGTCGGCGGCCAGGACGAGCTGGTCTTCGACGGCACCAGCGCGGTCTATGACCACCACGGCACCGTCGTCGCCCGCGCGCCGCAGTTCGCCGAGCACCTGCTGATCGCCGACGTCGATGCCCATGCCGCGCGCGCGGCGCGACTGCGCGACACGCGCCCGCGGCTGGCGCGGCGCGTCGAGCACCGCCCGGTCGCCCACCTCGGCCGCTTCACGACCACCGCCGGCCGCGCCGCCGAGCCCGCGCCCGCCGGCGACGTCGTCGATCTCCTCGACGCCGACGCCGAGGTCTACGCCGCGCTCGTGCTCGGCACGCGCGACTACGTGCGCAAGAACGGCTTCGAGCACGTCGTCTTCGGGCTCAGCGGCGGCGTCGACTCCACGCTGGTGGCGACCGTCGCGGTCGACGCGCTCGGGCCCGAGAAGGTCACCGCGGTGATCATGCCCTCGCCCTACTCGTCGTCGGGCACCCAGGGCGACGCGCGCGTGCTGGCCGAGAACCTGGGCATCGAGCATGCCACGAGCTGTCGATCGCCGAGCCGATGGAGCTCTACGACCGCGTCCTGGCCCCGGTCTTCGGCGACCGCGCGAAGGACATCACCGAGGAGAACCTCCAGGCCCGCATCCGCGGCAACCTGCTGATGGCGATGTCCAACAAGTTCGGGTGGCTGGTCCTGACCACCGGCAACAAGTCCGAGATGTCGGTCGGCTACTCGACGCTCTACGGCGACAGCGCCGGCGGCTTCGCGGTCATCAAGGACTGTCCGAAGCTGTTGGTGTACCGGTTGGTCGACGTCCGCGCGCGGCGCGACGAGCACTCGCCGATCCCCGACTCGATCGTCACCCGCCCGCCGTCGGCCGAGCTGCGCCCCGACCAGAGGGACGAGGACTCGCTGCCGCCCTACGAGATCCTCGACGCGATCCTGCTGGGCTACGTCGAGGAGGACCTCGGCCGCGAGCAGCTCATCGCCCGCGGCCTGCCCGAGGCCGACGTCGACCGCGTCATGCGCCTCGTCGACCTCGCCGAGTACAAGCGCCGCCAGCAGCCGCCCGGCATCAAGGTCACCTCGAAGGCCTTCGGCCGCGACCGCCGCGTGCCGATCACCAACCGCTACCGCGGCTGAGGAACGCTCGCCCAGGGGGCGAGGTTCCTTTGGCGAGTGTTCGCCCAGGGGGCGAAACTCGCGGGCAATTATCTGACGGCGATCGTCATCCGCACCAGCGAGCAGAGGCGCTGCTCGTCGTCGGTGATCTCGACCTCCCAGACCCACGTCGTGCGCCCGCGGTGGCGCGCGCGGGCGACGGCGTGGATCGTCCCGCCGAGGATCGGACGCAGGAACGACGTCTGGTTGGAGAGGCCCTGGGCCGACGTTGCCGTCGGCCTGCACGGCCGACCATGTGCCCATCGAGGTGATCGACTCGGCGATCGACGCGAAGACGCCGCCGTGCACGAGGCCGGCGGGCTGCTTGACGTCGTCGGTCACGTCGACGTGGGCGCGAATCTCGCCGGCGTCGAGGTCGACGGAGTCCAGGACGAGGCCGTAAAGCGCGTCGAATCCGGCTTCGAAGGCCAGAGGAAGCTGAAGATCCATGAGGGAGCGGCACGATACCGGCGGTCGTTCGGTTAGCCTCCTGCGCCGCATGGCGCGCTTCGACGATCTCCCCGCAGACCAGAAGGCCGTTCTCCAGCTCGTGCTGCGCCAAGGGCGCACGTACGACGAGATCGCGGGCTTGCTGAAGATCTCGACCGCAGGCGGTCCGCGACCGCGCGCTCACCGCGCTCGACGCGATCGGGCCGACCGGCCGTGCCGATCTCGACGACGACCGCCAGGACGATCTCGGCGACTACCTGCTCGGCCAGCAGATCGGCCTCGGCGCGCGCCGCGACGCGCGAGCTGCTCGAGGGCTCGGCAGCCGGCCCGCGACTGGGCGCGCGGCGTCGCGACCGAGCTGCGCGGCGCCGGCGTGGCCGGCGAGGACGCGCTGCCCGAGATCCCCACCGACCCGGCCGAGGTCGACGAGGCGTTCGACGCGCTGCACGCCCGCCGCGCCGCGCGCGTCGACCAGGCAGCGCTCGTCGCGGCTCGGCGGCATCCTGCATCATCGCCGCCGTGCTGCTCGTGGTCGTCGTCGGCGTCCTCGCCGCTCACCGGCGTGTTCAGCGGCAGCGACGACAAGACGCAAGGACGCGCGCCACCACGCCGACCGCACGACCTCGACCGCCGCGACGACCACCGCGGTCGAGCAGCAGATCAACCTCACGCCGCCCAACGGCGGCAAGAAGCCGCTCGGCGTCGCCAACGTCGTCTCCCAGGACGGCCAGCGCGCGCTGGCCGTCGTCGGCCAGGACCTCCCGGCCTCCGGCCACTACGTCCTGTGGGTCCGCAGCGGCTCGAAGTCGAAGTTCCTCGGCTTCTTCCCGGTCGTCACCGGCTCGGGCGCCAACAAGGGCCGCCTCCAGGGCCTCGTCGCCGCCCCCAGCGACCTGGCGAGCTACTCGGAGATGCTGGTCACCCGCGAGGCGAGCAGCACGCCCAAGCAGCCCTCGCACGATCGTCCTGAAGGGATCGATCGCCGGCTAGTCGGTCGGCGCGGCGGCATACAGCGCCGCCAGCGCCTCGAGCGCGCCGTCGAGCTGCTTGCGTGCGGCGCGCTTGACGAGGAACCCGCCGAAGCGCGAGATGCCCTGCAGCCGCTGCTCCAGGCGCACCTCGACGCGCGTGGCGTCCTCGCCGTGGGGCTCCAGCGTCACGCTCGTCTCCGAGCGCCGCAGCAGCTTGGCGAAGGGCGTGCCCTCCAGGTCCTGGGACCAGACGACCAGCCGCGGCTTGTTGCGCCGGCCGATCCGGAAGTCCGCGCGCACCAGCGCGCCCCGGTCAGAGCGCAGCACCTCGGTGAAGCCGCTGCCGCTGACGCCCTCGACGCGCTCGACCCGCGGCCACCAGCGCGCGAGCTGGTGCGGGTCGGCGACCGTCTGCCAGACCGCGGCGGGCGCGGCCGCGATCATCGCGCTGCGGCGCGTCACCGGCATCGGGCGCGCCTCATTCGTCGTCGTCGTAGCGCAGCAGCGAGCTGACGCCGTACTGCGCCAGCTTCTGCCGGCCGTCGAGGAACGTCAGCTCGATCAGGAACGCGCAGCCGACGACGACGCCGTCGAGCTGCTCGACCAGCTCGCAGAGCGCGCGGGCCGTGCCGCCGGTCGCCAGC
This sequence comes from uncultured Conexibacteraceae bacterium, assembly GCA_963731005.1. Classification (GTDB taxonomy): domain Bacteria; phylum Actinomycetota; class Thermoleophilia; order Solirubrobacterales; family Solirubrobacteraceae; genus Baekduia. The sequence continues at coordinate 819,919 of CAVSTZ010000001.1, forward strand.
AGGTCGTCGTGGACCAGGACGCGCGCGCCTTGGGCGACGGCGTCGGAGTGCAGCTCCAGCGCGTCGGTCCCGTACTCGAGCAGGTACTCGGCGCGCACGGTCTCGTGCGGCAGCTTGCCGGGCTTGCGCGCCAGCACGAAGCCGGCGCCCAGCTCGCGGGCCAGCGCGGCACCGAGCAGGAAGCCGCGCGCCTCGGCGCCGACGACGACGTCGGGCTTCAGCGGGCGCGCGAGGTCGGCCAGCTGCGTGACCGCGGCGTCCAGCGCCTCGGCCGAGGCGAGCACCGGCGTGATGTCCTTGAACACGATCCCCGGCTTCGGGAAGTCGGGAATGTCCCGGACGAAGGAGGCGAGGTCGACGTCAGCCATGGCGCAAGGGCGGGTGGCCCTCATCCGACGATCTTGCGCAGATCGCGGATCAGCAGCAGGTGCTTGAGGTGCGTCGTGACGGCGGCCAGGTTCTCCAGCGCCTCGACGGCCTCCTTGCGGCGCTCGACGTTGCGCGAGCGCAGCGCCGGGGCGAGGATCTGCTGCAGCAGCGCGGCCTCGCGGTCGGCGGAGGTGCGGAACGCGCGCAGGTTGCGCCCGCCGACGCCGTAGCGCGCCAGCTCGGTGACCGCGCGGATGATCTCGCGCTCGGTCTCGTCGTAGTACTTGGTCCCGGCGCGGAGCTCGCCCTTGATGACGCCGTACTCCTCGAGCTCGGCGATCAGGCTCGGCTCGGCGCGCGTGTCCTCGAGCACGTCCTCGAGCGAGTACAGCGCGCCGCCGCCGGTGACCGACATCGCTCGGGCGGCGCCGCGGCCGCGCGCCGTCGGGCGCCTCGGACGCGGGCGTCGGCACCGTCGCCTCGCCGCCGTCGAGCCGGCCGGACGGCCAGCTCCTGGCGGATGACGCGCAGCGGCAGGAACTCGTCGCGCTGCATCCGCAGGATCGTGCGCAGCCGCGCGACGTCGGTCGTGCGCGTAGAGCCGGTAGCCGCCGGGCGTGCGCCGCGGCTCGAGGAGCTTCTGGTCCTCGAGGTAGCGGATCTTCGAGATCGAGATGTCCGGGAACTCCTGGCGCCAGCGCCTTGCAGACCGCGCCGATCGTCATCGCCTTGACCGGCCGATCCGTCGGACGCGGCCGCCGACCACGCCGGTGGCGTGCTCCTGCTCCACGGCGGCCATCAGCGCGAGAGGAACGTGAGCTTGTACTTGCCGACCTGCAGCTCGTCGCCGTCGGCAAGGTGATGGGACTCGATGCGGCGGCGGTTGACGTAGGTCCCGTTCAGCGATCCGAGGTCGTCGAGGTGGAACTCGCTCGCCGCGGCGGACGACCAAGCGCGTGGTCGCGCGACACCGTCACGTCGTCGAGGAAGACGTCGGAGTCGGGGCGCCGGCCGATCGTCATGCGGTCGCGCTCCAGCGGGAAGCTCTCGCCGACGCGCCCGCCGCCGGCCCGCACGACCAGCGCGGCGCCGCCGCCCTGGGCGACGACGTCCTCGAGGTCGACCGGGACCAGCTCGCCGGTCTCGTCGATGCGGTAGGTCGCCGTCGTGGACTCGGGCTCGCCCGCCGCGGTCTCAGGCGTGCCGATGAACGCGCCGCAGCGCTGGCAGTAGTTCGCGCCTTCCGCGTTGGTGAAGCCGCACTCGGGGCAATGACGGGCCATCGGGATCGCGGGCGGCGGGGCCGAGTCCTACTCGCCCGCCGGCTCTTCGCCGGAGGCGCGGCCCGCGAGGATGTCGGTCAGTCGCTGCACGTCGGCGCCCGTGATGACCTCCTCGCCGCCCTCGTGGCGCTTGCGCAGGCGGTTGACCAGCTCAGCACGCAGGATGTCGATCTTGCCGTGCAGGATGCGACGGCGGTAGGAGATGTCGACCTCTTCCTCGGTGAGCTGCTGGATGAGGTCCTTCAGCTCCTGGTCCGAGAGCGAGCCGAGATCGGGGAACGTGTCCATTCGGGGTCCTTCTCCTCCTGGGGACGGGCCGGGCGAGAATAGCAGCGAAAGGCCGCTGCTCAAGCTCAACTTGAGGGTGCACCTCTTGTTGCGTTCAGGCCGTCCCGGGTGTAGACGACGGCGGCCATCAGCGAGAGGGCCAGGCCGAAGTAGAACAGGATGTGGGCGAGCGTGCCGAGACCGACCATCGCGAAGAAGATCGCGCTCATCGTCGGCCACACGCCCCAGCGCGCCCCACCAGTTGATCTTCAGCTCCAGTCCGCGGCGCAGCGCGAGCTGCCCGGCGACCAGCAGGTAGACCTCGCGGGCGAGCAGGACGGCGATGCCCCAGCGCGGCAGCGTCTCGAACTTCCAGCAGATCAGCAGGCCCGAGACGACGAGCATCCGATCGACCACGGGGTCCAGCAGCGCGCCGAAACGGCTGTACTGCCCGGTGACGCGCGCGGCGATCCCGTCGGCGTAGTCGCTCCAGCCGATGACGGCGAAGAGGATCGCCGGCCACGCGTCGGTGCCGCTCTCGGACGAGAGGCCGAGGATCAGCAACGGCGCGATCAGCGCGAGGCGGACGAAGCCGATCGCGTTGGGGATCGTCCAGACGTTCCACGGCGCGTCGCTGAGCGTCTGGGGCGGCGGCGGGCCCGAGCGGTCCAGGCCGAAGAGGCGACGGAAGGTCAGGCGCGGGTTCTGCCACGCCGCGGCCGCCCGCTCGCGGGAGGTCGTGCGCGAAGCCGCGGGCTCGTCGGGGCCGCGCCCTCCGCCTACGGGATGCTCGGCCACAGCCCCTGGACCGCCTCGGCCGCCGTGGTGAGCGGGATCCCGCCCTCCTGGTCGACCTGCCCGCGGCGCAACTGCGCCTCGGCCGTGCCGGACTCCAGCGAGCGCTTGCCGACCGTCAGACGCAGCGGCGCGCCGAGCAGCTCGGCGTCGGCGAACTTCTCGCCGGTGCCCGAGGCGCGGTCGTCGAGCAGCGTCGAGAAGCCTGCGGCCTGCAGCTCGCGGTAGACGCCGGCGGCCGCCTCCTGCTCGGGCGTGCCGGGCTTGCCCAGCGCGACGACCTCGACGTCGAAGGGCGCGATCGCCTTGGGCCACGCGATGCCGCGCTCGTCGGCGAACTGCTCGACGGCGGCCGCGGCGATCCGCGCCGGGCCGATGCCGTAGCAGCCCATCAGCGACCGGATGCTCCTTGCCGTTCTCGTCGGAGTAGCGCAGGCCGAGCGGGTCGCTGTAGCGCGTGCCGAGCTGGAAGATGTTGCCGATCTCGATCGCGGGCTCGATGCGCACCGGCGCCCCGCCGATCGTGTCGCCGGCCACGACGGTGCGCACGTCGATGCGCTCGCCGTCCTCGATCTCGACGACCCGGTGGTGGTCGACCCGGTTGGCGCCGACGACATAGCGGCCGGGCGTGATCGCCGCGTCCCACAGCACCTCGACGGTGACGTCGAACGGGCCGAGATAGCCGGGCACCAGGCCGGCCTGCTCGATCTCGTCGCCGCTCGCCGGTCGGGCCCGTTCGCCCAGCGCGTTGGCGAGCTTGACCTCGGCGAGCTGGTGGTCACCGCGGATCATCACCAGTGACCAGGCCGCGCGACTCCGTGACCATGGCCATCGCCTTGAGCAGGTTGCCCGCGACGCGCGCCGAGGCCGCCCGCCACCTGCTCGACGGTCTTGGCGCCGGGCGTGTGCACCTCGCCGAGGGCGTGCTCCAGCGCCGGCACGGTCTGCGGATCGGCGCTCGCGATCTCCAGGTTGGCGCTGTAGCCGTTGGCGCCCAGGACGACGTCGTCCTCACCCGCCGGGCACGGCGCCATGTACTCGTGCGCGACGGTGCCGCCCATCATCCCGACGTCGGACTCGCACTCGAACCACTCCAGCCCGCAGCGGTCGATAGATGCGTGCATAGGCCTCGCGGTGCAGCTGGTAGTTGGCGGCCAGCCCTTCGGCGTCGCGGTCGAAGGAGTACGAGTCCTTCATGATGAACTCGCGCGTGCGTAGGACGCCGGCGCGCGGGCGCGGCTCGTCGCGCTCCTTGACCTGGAAGTGGTACAGGATCATCGGCAGGTCGCGGTAGGAGCGGACGACCTGAGCGGCGTGGTAGGTCACCGCCTCCTCGTTGGTCATCGCCAGCACCATGTCGGCGCCCTTGCGGTCCTGCAGCCGGAAGAGCTCGCCGCCGATGCTGTCGTAGCGCCCGCTGCGCCGCCACAGCTCGGCGGGCTGCAGGACCGGCATCAGCATCTCCTGGCCGCCGATCGCGTCGATCTCCTCGCGGACGATCTGCACGATGCGCTGGTGGGTGCGCCAGCCGGCCGGCAGCCACGTCCACAGGCCCGCACCGATCTGACGGACGAGACCGGCCCGGACCATGAGCTTGTGCGACAGCGCCTCGGCGTCCGCGGGCGGCTGCCGCTCGGTCGGCAGGAAGAGCTGGCTCATGCGCATGAAGCGGGACGATAGGGCCCGGCGCGGGGGCCACGCGGCGCGGCTGCGACCGCCACGCCCCGCGCCGGATGGGCCCCATCCGCTCAGCGCACGCGCGTGACCCTTTCGCAGTGCTTCAGGCGGTCGTCCAGGTCGGCCCGGACGCGGTCGCGGCCGGGTCCGCAGTCGATCGTCTCGGCGACGTCGTCGGCCGCGTTGATGGTGTCGTCGCCCGCTCCCGCGCTGACCATGTCGCGTCCGGCGCCGCCGGAGATCGTGTCGTGGCCGGACCCGCCGACCAAGGCGTCACGGCCGTCGCCGCCGAGCAGCACGTCGTTGCCGGCGCCGCCGTCGAGCAGGTCGTCGCCGCTCCCGCCCGACAGGCAGTCGTCGCCGCCCAGCCCGACGAGCATGTCCCTGCCGCCGAGGCCGAGGAGGCGCTCGCCGCGGGCGGTCCCTTGGAGTGCGTCGGCGCGGCCGGTGCCTCGCTGCGTCGTGGCGCACGGGAGGTCGTCGGTGCCTTGGTCGCCGTCGCCGCCGTCAATCGGCGGGTTCCACGGCGGCGGGCGCTGGTCGACCGGCGGGGTCCACGGCGGCGGGTGCTGGTCGACGGTGCAGTCGTCATGGCGCGTGCCGTCGGCGGGGCACGCGTCCTGGGTGACGTCGCCGTAGCCGTCGTGGTCGGCGTCGGGCTCGATGTCGGCCTGCACGAGCAGCCGGAAGCCGCTCAGGACCGTGCCCGCCGAAGGCGTGAGCAGGGTCAGGCGCTCGCCGTCGCCCATGGCCGCGAGCGCGCCGAGCGCGCCCATCGTGGGGATCTGACCCCCGGTGGCCAGGCCGAGCCGGTCGCCGGCGCGCACGGGCAGGCGATCGTCGTTGACCTGGATCGGATTGTCGGAGAGGTACGTGCCGTACGGCGTCCGTGCGGCCTCGACGAACGTCCCGTCACCGGTCGGGTGCATGACCAGGAGCCTCAGAGCGGCCCCGAACGCGGCGCGTGCGCGCCAGCGGACGATGACACCGTCGATGGGCGCCGTGGCGTTGGGCTCCTCGGTGTCGCTCTGGAACGCCTCGACGTAAGTGTCGAGGCCGTTGTAGGGAAAGCCGGTGGCGTCGGGGGCGGGCCCGTCCAGCGGCGCGCCGAACGTCTTGACCAGCGAGCACGGAGCCGTGCACACCGATGTGGACAGTTGCTGATCGACAGCTCCGGCGGGGCTCGCGCCACCGCCCAGCGCAACGGTGAGCACCGTGCCCGCGGCGAGTGCCGCGAGGTGGATGGTCCTTCTGGACATCTCCTACCTCCTCCTGGTGACCTTTTCGCAGTGCTTGAGGCGGTCGTGCCGGTCGGCACGCACGCTGTCCTTGCCGGCGCCGCAGTCGATCGTCTCGTTGACGCCGTCGACCGCGTTGATGGTGTCGTTGCCGCTGCCGGCGTCCACGACATCGCGGCCGGAACCCGGTGAGAGAATGTCACTGCCCGGACCACCCGTCAACCGGTCGTTGCCCTTCCCACCGGTCAGCTTGTCGTCACCGGTGCCGCCGCTGAGGCGGTCGCGGCCGGCGGAGCCGGCGAGACGGTCGTTGCCGTCGCCGCCGTCCAGGACATCGTCCCCGGTCCCGCCTTCGAGGCAGTCGTCGGCGCCCTGGCCCTTGAGCAGGTCATCGCCGTCGCCGCCGACGAGGCGGTCGCCGAACGCGGTGCCGCGCAGGACGTCGTCGTCGCGCGTGCCGCGGATGATGTTCGTGCACGGCTTGATGACGAACGGCGCCTGCGGCGGGATGGTCGGGCGATAGGGCGGCGCCGGGATCGCCGCGGGCTCCTGCGTCACGTCGCCATAGCCGTCGTGGTCGGCGTCGGGCTCGATGTCGGCCTGGACGAGGAGCCGGAACTCGTTGACCGAGAACATGGACGGCATCCACGTCTCGTGCAGTCTCTTGGGCGGCTGCTCGGCGAGGATCGCGGGACCGACGCGGGCGGCGATCGCCCCGAGATCGGACGCGCCGCCCTCGGCCTGCACCGAGCGCACGGCGATCCGGTCGCCGGCCTTCACCGGCAGTTGGGCGTCAGCTGCGGTGACGTCGATCGAGGTGACGTGGACCGGCGCGGACTCGGCCACCACGGTGAAGGTCCTGCCGTCCTCGTCTGGACGCAGGACTTGCAGCACCGTGTCCCCCGCGGTCGGCAGCGAGCGCAGACGCCACCGGGTCAGCACGCCGTCGTGCGGCGCCGCGCCCTCCTCCGCCCCGGCCTGCATCGCCTGGACCTCGCCGGAGAAAGGGAACCCTGCCGGGTCTGGCGCAAGCCCCAGCGAGTTGCCGACGGTCGCCGTGCCGTCGCAGGGCGCGGTGTGGTCGGCGGCGTCGCCCGTGCAGGCATCCTGCGTGGTGTCACCGTAACCATCGCCGTCGCTGTCGGGCTCGAGGATCGCCTCGAACTGCGGCGTGTCGACGGCATCCAGCAGGACGAGCTCGCCATGGGCGTTCAGCGGCAGCCGAGCGCTGACGGTCTGCACCGCGCTCGACGCGCCAATGGCAACCGGATCGCTCGTGGCCGTAACGGCCGTCCCGCTTCCGAGCGTCTGCGTGCTTTGCAGCCGGACGGTCTGTGGCGTGGTCGTCTGGATGCGCCAGGCGACGACCACGCTGTCGTCATAGGCCGGTTGACCGAGCCCGAGGCAGGCGGGGTTGGCGTCGCACGCCGGCGTGAAGGTGTCCTGCGCGAGGGCGGGCCCGGCGAGCGCGAGCAGGATGGTGGCGGTGAGAAGGATGAGACGTCCGTGCATGGGTCCGGGCATTCTGAGGTAGGGGACGGATGAGAGAGGGATATGTTTCGAGGACGACCTTTCACGCAAGCTAGGAGACCCATGCCCTACTCCGTTCCTGATCTGCCCTACGCCTACGACGCGCTGGAGCCGCACATCGACGAGGCGACGATGAAGCTCCACCACGACAAGCACCACCAGGCCTACGTGGACAAGGCCAACGCCGCGCTCGACGGCACCGAGTGGGCCGACAAGTCCGTCGAGGAGACGCTGTCGAACCTGTCATCGCTGCCCGCCGACAAGCAGGGCCCGGTCCGCAACCAGGCCGGCGGCCACGCCAACCACACGCTCTTCTGGGAGAACATGAGCCCGGACGGCGGCGGCGAGCCCACCGGCGAGCTGGCCGACGCGATCAACGCCGCCTTCGGCTCCTTCGCGGACTTCCAGGCCAAGTTCGAGGACAACGGCGTCACGCAGTTCGGCTCCGGCTGGACGTGGCTGGTGCTCGACGGCGGTGAGCTCAAGCTGACCAAGACCGCCAACCAGGACAGCCCGCTGCTCGACGGTCAGACCCCGCTGCTGGGCAACGACGTCTGGGAGCACGCCTACTACCTCAAGTACCAGAACAAGCGCCCGGATTACCTCAAGGCGTGGTGGAACGTCGTCAACTGGGCCAAGGTCGCCGAGCGGTACGCCGCGGCCAAGTAGCCGAGGTGAACCCGCGGTCGGGAACAGCACCTGGCCGCGGGTTCGGCCCCCTGGGCCGATACCCGCAAGCGAAACGAGCCCTCCGGGCGAGGCTTCGCCTGCCCCTCCCCGCCCTGCGCGCCGTCGTCGCGGCCGCGCTCCTCGCCGTCGTTCTCGCCGCCCCCGCGACGGCCTCGCCCCAGTTGCAGACCGGCATCTCCGACGACGGCATCCTGCTGCACTCGCCCGAGCGCGCACCCGCGATCGTCGCCCGCTGGGCCGCCGCCGGTATCGACACGGTGCGCATCCAGGTCCGCTGGGTGGCCATCGCCCCCGGCGCGCTGGAGCCGTCCCAACCGTTGGGCTTCGACGCGCGCGACCCCGACGACCCACACTACGACTGGGCCGTGACCGACCGGGCCATCGCCCTCGTCGTCGCCAACGGCATGACGCCGCTGCTCACCGTCACCGGCTCGGGACCGCTCTGGGCCAGCCGCGTCCCCTCGCTGGGCAACCCGCGCTACCAGCCCGACCCCGGCAAGTTCGGGCAGTTCGCCGAGGCGGTGGCGCGCCGCTACGGCCGCGTCGCCGATCGCTACCTGATCTGGAACGAGCCCAACCAACCGCTCTGGCTGCAGCCCCAGCAGGAGTGTCCCGTCGCCGGGCGCCGGTGCCTCCCGGTCGCGCCGCACACCTACCGGGCGCTCGTGCGCGCGGCCTACCCCGCGATCCACCGCGCCGACCCGGGCGCGCAGGTCATCGCCGGGACGCTGGCGCCGCGTGGCGCCGATCCGCTGCAGCGCAACCGCCCGCTGCACCCGCTGGCCTTCATCCGCGCCTTCGGCTGCGTCGACGACCATGACAAGCCGATCCGGACCGGCCGCTGCCGCGGCTTCCAGCCGGCCCGGATCGACGGCTTCGCCTACCACCCGCACGCGATCAAGGCGAGCCCGTCCACCCCGTCGCCCCACGCCGACGACGCCACGATCGCCGACCTGCGCAAGCTGGAGGACACGCTCGACGCCGTCCAGCGCGCCCGCGGGTTCAGCACGCCGACCGGCGCCCACACGCCGCTGCACCTGACCGAGTTCGGCTACCAGACCAACCCGCCCGATCCCTACGACGGGATCCCGCCCGCGCGCCAATCGCGCTGGCTCCAAGAAGGGGCCTACATCGCCTGGCGCGATCCGCGCGTCCGGACGCTGGTCCAGTACGAGTGGCAGGACGAGCGGGTCAAGGCGGTCGGATCGGGGCGCAAGCGCTACGCCGGCTGGCAGTCGGGGCTGCTGTTTGCCGACGGTCGGGCCAAGCCCGCGCTGGCGGGCTTCCAGCACCCCTTCTTCGCCGACGTCAAGACGAAGGCGCCGCAGGTGCGCTTCTGGGGCCAGGTCCGCCCGGCCCGCGCCCACGGCGTGCTCCTGCAGCGCGCGTCACCGAGCGGCCTCTGGGTGACGATCGCGCGGCTGCGCACTGACGCGCGCGGGACGTTCGTCAAGACGCTCGCGCCGCCGATCGGCAAGGCTGCGCGCTACCGCTACCGCACGGCCGACACCGTTCCCGCGCCGGCCGTGAACGTGACCAGCGACGTGCTGAAGGTGACCCCGACACGATGACCCGCTTCCACCAGACCCCCGTCGCCGCCGAGGCGCACTGGATGATGCAGCTCGGCGAGCGCTTCGCCTTCGAGGGCCTGCTCTCGCAGCTCAAGCCCCGGATCGCCGTCGAGATCGGCACCTGGGAGGGCGGCAGCCTGCGTCGCATCGCCCCGCACGCCGGCCACGTCCACGCCTTCGACATCGACGAGCGCTCGGTCCGACACGCCGACGCGCTGGACAACGCGACGCTCCATCTCGGCGACGCCGCCGTCGAGGTCCCCCGCGTGTTGGCCGAGCTGCACGCGCGCGGCGAGGCCGTCGACTTCGCCCTGGTCGACGGGCTGCACACCTATGACGCCGTCCAGGCCGACGCCCGCGCGCTGCTGGCCGCCGATGCCTGCCACACGACCACGATCGTCTTCCACGACACCGCGCACGCCGAGGTGCGCCGCGGGCTGGAGGACCTCGAGCTCGACGAGCACCCGAAGGTCGGCCTCTGGCTCCCCGACTTCGTCCCCGGCTACCGCGTCCGCGACGACGCGACGCTGCCCGACGAGATCCGCGGGCGCGCCTTCAACGGCCTCGGCCTGCTCGTCCTGGACCCCGAGTTCCGCCCCGAGGCCAACGGCCACGAGGCGTTCATTCCCTTCGCGCAGCTACGCCCGTAGGCGGTAGCCCCGCACGAACAGGCGATGGTTCACGAAGAACAGCGCCGCCGTCGCCACCGTCAGGAAGGCCAGCGACAGCGCGATGTTGGTCTCCTTGTAGCCGAGGAACCCGTAGCGGACCAGGCCGATCATGTAGTAGATCGGGTTGATGTGGGTCAGCGTCTGGAACGGCTGCGGGCAGCAGCGACGCGCGAGTAGAAGACGCCGCCGAGGAAGATCAGCGGCTGCAGGACGAACGTCTGCGCGAAGGAGACGTCGTCGAACTGCTCGGCGCGCACGCCGATCAGCACGCCGAGCTGGGCGAAGAAGAAGCCGACCAGGAACAGCGCCGGCATCAGCACCAGGACGTGGTCGACCGGGATGTCGACCAGGACCGACGCCGCGCACGAACGTCAGCGTCGCGACGATCACGCCGCGCAGGAAGCCGCCGAAGGTGAACGCCAGCAGCAGCTCGCAGCGGCGACGCCGGCGAGGACAGCTGGTCGTCGATCGAGCGCTGGAACTTCTGCTGCAGGATCGACGACGAGTTGTTGGAGAACGCGTTCATCGCCCAGGCCATCATGATCAGGCCCGGGGACGATGAAGACGACGTAGTCGACGCCGTGCAGCTTGTCGATGCGCGAGCCGAGCGCGGCGCCGAAGACGGAGATGTAGAGGAAGGTCTCCAGCAGCGGCGCGCCGAGCGTCTGGCGCTTGATCTTCAGGAAGCGGTTGACCTCGCGCCGCAGCAGCGCGACGAAGCGGATCTGCGCGGCGGTCATGACGCGATCTCCGAGACGCTCGCGCGCGAGAGCTCCTTGCGCCCGACCAGCTCCAGGTAGGCGTCCTCCAGCCCGGTCACGCCGTAGTGCGCGGCGAGCTCGTCGCTGCGTGCCCTGCGCGACGATCTGCCCGTCGTTGATGAAGGCGATCTTGTCGCACAGCTGCTCGGCCTCTTCGAGGTAGTGCGTGGTCAGCAGGATCGTCGTGCCCTCGGCGTTGATGCGCTGGACGTAGTGCCACAGCTCCAGGCGCAGCTCGACGTCGACGCCGGCCGTCGGCTCGTCGAGGATCAGCAGCCGCGGCCGGTGCATCAGCGCCCGCGCGAGGATCAGCCGGCGCTTCATGCCGCCCGAGAGCGTCCGCGTGCGGTCGTTCCGCTTGGCCGTCAGCGAGAAGGCCTCGAGCAGCTCCTTGGTGCGCTCGCGCCGGTCGCGCTTGCGGCATCCCGAAGTAGCCGCCGTGGTAGTCGAGCGTCTCCTCGAGCGTGAGGAACCAGTCGAGGTTGAGGTCCTGCGGCGCCAGCCCGACGGCGACGCGCGCCTGCTCGTAGTGGTCGATCGCGTCGTGGCCGAAGACCTCGATCGCGCCCGAGGTCGGCGACGCGAGCCCGGTCGTGCAGTGGATCAGCGTCGACTTGCCGGCGCCGTTGGGGCCCAGCAGCCCGAAGAACTCGCCGTCGTCGATCTCCAGCGAGACGCCCTGCAGCGCCTCGGTGCCGGTCGGGTAGCGCTTGATCAGGTCGGTGATCTGGAGCGCGGGGTGATCAGGCACGCGTGAACCGGCGGCCGGCGACCGGGGAGACGGCCTCGTCGATCGCGTCGGCGTCGGCCTCGGCCTGCGCGGCCTCCAGCGCGGCGAGGCGCTCGGGCGTCATCGCGCGTCTCGTCCTCGTTCTCGGCCAGCCACGCGGCGGCCTCGGCCGCGGCGCCGGCGTCGACGACGACCTTCTTGCCCGACGCGTAGTACTTGTCGATCTCGGCGAACAGCTCGTCGACCAGGTGCTCGGTCGGCGACCTTCTTCAGCGGCTCGCCCTTGGAGAAGATCATCGCGGAGTCCTTGGCGCCGGTGATGCCGAAGTCCGCGTGGCGCGCCTCGCCGATGCCGTTGACCGCGCAGCCGAGGATCGAGACCTCGATCGGGTCGTCGTAGGCCTCCAGGCGGCGCTCGACCTCCATGACGACCGAGTCCATGTCGAACTGCAGGCGGCCGCAGGTCGGGCAGGCGATCAGCACCGGGCCGCGCTCGCGCAGCTTCAGCGCCTTGAGGATCTCCCAGGCGACCTTGACCTCCTCCTCGGCGTGGAAGGTCGAGAGCGAGATGCGGATCGTGTCGCCGATGCCGTCGGCCAGCAGCGTGCCGAGGCCGACCGCGCTCTTCAGCGAGCCCGGACCACTTCGTGCCGGCCTCGGTGATGCCGAGGTGCAGCGGGTGGTCGATCTTCTCGGCCAGCAGGCGGTTGGAGGCGATCGTGTTGGGCACCGAGGTCGACTTCATCGACACCTTGAAGTCGTAGAAGTCGAGGCGGTGCATCAGCTCGACCCACTCGGTCGCGGCGGTCACCAGCGCCTCGACCGGGTTGGTGAACTCGAGGTCGCGCAGGTGCTTGGGCAGCGAGCCGGAGTTGACGCCGACGCGGATCGGCGTCGCCCTTGGCCTTGGCCGCGGCGATGACCTCGGCGACCTTGTCGGGCCCGCCGATGTTGCCCGGGTTGATCCGCACGCAGTGCGCGCCGGCCTCGATCGCCTTGATCGCCAGCGTGTGGTTGAAGTGGATGTCGGCGATGATCGGGATCGGCGACTCGACGACGATCGTCTTGAGCGCCTCGATGTCCGGCCTCGCGCGGCACCGCGCAGCGCACGATGTCGGCGCCGGCGTCCGCGACGCGACGGATCTGGTCCATCGTCGCCGGTCAGGTTCGCCGTCTCGGTCTTGGTCATCGTCTGGACGGCGACGGGCGCGCCGCCGCCGATCGGGACGCCGCCGACGTGGATCTGACGAGCAGAGGCCATGCACGCATTCTAGGAGGCAAACGGACTAGCCTCCCGCTCCGTGGCCCCCACCGACGTCTACGGGACCGCACGGAGTCGCACCCGGGCGCGGATCGCGTCCCCGATCGCCGCCCGTGCCCGCGCGCGCCGCCATGCCCAGTTCTTCGGCCTCACCGGCCTGGCGCCCGGGATGCAGGTGCTCGACGTCGGTTGCGGCGCCGCCGGCCTGCGCGCGCTGGAGCCCGAGCTGGAGATCACGGGCGTCGACCTCCTCGCGCGGCCCGACTACCCGGGCCCGTTCCTGCAGGCCGACGCCGCCGAGGGCCTCCCGTACGAGGACGGGACCTTCGACCTCGTCTACTCGTCCAGCGTGATCGAGCACGTCCCGCGCGCGCGCCGTGCCGCCTTCGCGGCCGAGACCATCCGCGTCGGCCGCGGGCTCTACGTCCAGACGCCGGCCTACTCGTTCCCGGTCGAGCCGCACAGCCTGCTGCCCTTCGCCCACTGGCTGCCGAGCCGGATCCGGCGCCCGCTGTGGCGCCTGGGCGCCCAGGGTCACTGGGAGGAGATCGACCTGCTGCGCCGCGGCGAGCTGGCCCGGCTCTTCGGCGCGCCGGTCCACGCCGAGCGGCTGGGGCCGCTGGCCAAGAGCTGGATCGCGATCGACCCGGTGACGCCGCGATGACCGCGCCTGCCTCCGGGCCGGTCTGCCTCCGCGACCTCGAGGCCCTCGTCGCCGAGCGCCTCGACGCGGGCCCGCTGGGCTACTTCGCGGGCGGCGCCGGCGACGAGCGCACGCTGGCCGACAACGAGGCCGCCTTCGCCCGCCGCCAGCTGCTGCCGCGCGTGCTGGTCGACGTGAGCGCCGTCTCGACCGCGACGACCGTCCTGGGCACCGAGGTCTCGATGCCGGTGCTCGTCGCGCCCGTCGCCCTGCAGCGCATGGCCCACCCCGACGGCGAGCCGGGCATGGCGCGCGCCGCCGCCGGGGCCGGGACGCTGATGTGCGTCTCGACGCTCGCGACCGCGACCGCCCGCGAGGTCGCCGCCGCCGCGCCCGACGCGCCACGCTGGTTTCAGCTCTACGTGCTGCGTGACCGCGGCGTGACCCACGCGCTCGTCGACGAGGCCGTCGACTGCGGCTACCAGGCGCTCGTGGTGACCGTCGACGCCCCGCGTGCCGGCCGTCGCGAGCGCGATCTGCGCACCGGCTTCGCCGTCCCGCCCGGCATCGACATGCCCGGCGTCAGCGCCGCCGCCGGTCACAGCACGGGCATGACGCCGGCCGACTTCTTCTCGCTGGTCGACGCGTCGCTGACCTTCAAGGACCTCGCGGCGCTCGTCGAGGCCGTCGACCTGCCGGTCCTCGTCAAGGGCGTGCACACCGCGGCCGACGCGCGGCTGGCGATCCAGCACGGCGCCACCGGGGTCGTCGTCTCCAACCACGGCGGCCGCCAGCTCGACGGCGTCCCGGCCGGGATCGACCTGCTCGAAGACGTCGTCCAGGAGGTCGCCGGCGACGTGGAGGTCTTCGTCGACGGCGGCGTGCGCCGCGGCACCGACGTGCTCGTGGCGCTGGCGCTCGGCGCCCGCGCCGTGCTCGTCGGACGGCCGCTGCTCTGGGGCCTGGCCCACGACGGCGAGGCCGGCGCCCGCTGGGTCCTCGACACGCTGCGCGCCGAGCTGGAGCTCGGGCTGATGCTGCTCGGCGCCGCCTCCCCCGCGCAGGTCTCGCGCGCGCACGTGCGCTGAGCGGACCTCAAGCCACGCGCGCCCCGCGACCGTTAACAGGGAGAAGCCGTGACCGGATCATCGCCCCTGTCCCTGATCGCCTCCCTGCGAGGAGCGCTGGAGGCCGCCCGCGGCGTCCGGTCGCGCGACGATCTCGTCTTCGCGCTGGACCGCATCGCGGCCGTGATCGCCGAGGGCGCTGGGCCACCGCTCGGTCACCATCAACCTGCACCGGCCGGCCTGGGACGACTTCGAGGCCTCGACCGTCCACGGCCCCGACGACGCGCGCCGGGCGCTGCTGGGCAAGACGTCGAGCTGGGAGCAGTGGGCCCCGCACCTCGCCGCGCGCTTCGAGCGCCGTCGGCGCCCAGCACGTGCCCGACGACGACGGCCTGCGCCCTGCTCGCCGTGATGCGCCGCGGCAACGGCGACGTGCTCGGGATCATCTCCGTCGACGAGCCGCTCGACGGGCACCAGCTCGACGACGAGGACTGCGATCGCCTCGTCGCGCTGACCCAGGTCGCCGCGCTGGCCGTCGAGCAGGCCGCCGACGCCGAGCGCGACGCGGGCCATCGCAGCGCGCTCGATCGCCTGCTCAGCCTCTCGCTGCTGACCGGCGAGCAGCGCCGGCGCGCCGGCGTCCTGCAGGCCGTCTGCACCGGGATCTGCGAGACGCTCGGCTTCCAGCGCGCCGCCGTCCTGCTGGCCGAGAACGGCGGGCTGCTGCGCCCGGCCGCGACCGCGGGCTGGACCATGCACGACCCGGTCTTCGCCCACCTCTCCTTCACGCTGAGCCAGTTCGAGCCGATCCTGGCGCCGGTCCACGAGCGCCAGGGCTGCCATCTGCTCGACGCGCGAGGACGCCGAGGGCACGCTGAACATGCAGGCCACCGTCTACCGCTCGCAGGCCAACGGCCACGGGCCGTACGCGTGGGAGCGCCACTGGCTGGTCGTCGCGCTGCGCGACGCCACCGGCGAGCTGCGCGGCGTCATCTGGGTCGACGATCCGGTCGACCGGCTGATCCCCGGCCGCGAGCGCCTGCAGATCCTGCGCCTCTTCGCCGACCGCGCCGCCGCGGCGCTCGACACCGACCGCGAGGGCGAGAAGCTGCCCGCGCCGTTCGCCGACCACGACCCGCTCACCGGGCTGGCCAACCGCGCCAAGCTGGCCGAGCGCCTGCGCCACGCGCTGCAGCGCGCCAAGCGCGCCGAGACGACCGTCGCGGTGCTCTTCATCGACCTCGACAACTTCCAGCACACCAACGAGTCGCTCGGCCACCACGCCGGCGACGAGCTGCTGCGCATCAGCGCCGCGCGCATCGACGAGGATCTGCGTCCGGGCGACACGGTCGCCCGCTTCGGCGGCGACGAGTTCGTCGCGCTCTGCGAGGACATCGGCTCCGCCCGAGGAGGCGATGGACGTCGCCGAGCGCCTGCGCCACCTGCTGGCCGAGCCGATCCTGCTGGCGACGGGCGTCGCGCAGGTCACCGCGTCGATCGGCGTCGCGCTGCCCGACCGGCCCGACCGCAGCGCCGAGGCGCTGCTGCAGGCGGCCGATCGGGCGATGTACGAGGCCAAGGCGGCCGGCCGCGACGCCGCCCGCCTCGCGACGCCCGGCGCCGGTTGGCCGTGAGACGCCGGCCCAGAGGGCCGGGTCTCATTGCGGGTGTTCGCCCGGAGGGCGAAACCCGCGGACGCGCCGCTACGGCGCGGGCGGCGTGGTGAGGTCGACGTCGATCCAGCCGAACGGATCGCCCGCGGCGTAGAAGCCGGCGAAGACGGAGGCGCCCGCGTCGGCCGGGATCGTGCCCGGGATCTGCGTGTAGGCGTGGCTGGTGCCGTCGGGGCTGTGGACCGTCGTGGCGGCGGCCGGGTCGAGCTTGACGAGCACGCCGCGCTTGGCCGCGGTCCCGCTGTTGGCGGTGACGAAGATCGCCCGCGACGCGGTGCCGACGAGCTCGATCTCCGGGTCGGTCGCGGTCAGCTTGATGCCGTGGCCCTGGTAGTTGAACGTGACGGTGCCGGTGGCGGCGATCCGCGCCGTCTTGCTCACCGGGTCATACCACCCCTCCTTGAACGGGAAGTGGAAGTCATAGACCAACGGCACGCTGCTGCCCGGACGGACGGTCGGCGGATCGGCGGTCGCGCCGCCGGAGGTCGCGGTGCCCTCGCCGCTGTTGATGTACTGGATGAACGAGTCGCGCACGTGCCAGGTGATCGCCGCGGCGCTGACGTCGACCGCGGTGGCCGGGCGGGCCGGCAGCGCCGGACCCGACGGGACCAGCGCACCCGTGCCCGGCAACGTCGTCCCGCCACCCGGGGTCGTGGTCGTGCCGGGCGTGGTCGTGCTCGGCGTCCCGGTCGCGGGGCCGCCGCCGGGCGTCGCGGCGGCCGTGCCGCGCTTGGCGTCGACGGTCAGCGTGCCGAGCACGCCGGGCGCCAACCGCCGCAGGTGCAGCGCACGACGCAGCGCCGCGGCGCCCGCGACCGTCAGCCGGACGGTCGCGCCCCGCAGCGCGACGGTGCCCGCGGTGCCGTTGAGCTTGCGCTTGGCGCCGTCGATCGTCAGCACCGTCACGGTGGCCTTATCGATCTTCGCGGTCAGGCGCGAGGCCTTGGCCAGCCGCACCTGCGGCGCGCTCAGCGTCACCGAGCGCGTGCCGGCGCGCAGGCGCAACCCGCCGCGGTGGCCGAGCGTCGCCGTCTTGCCCACCGTGGCCGTCGCGACCGGGAACGTGAACCTGGAGCCCTTGGCCTTGGCGGGCGCGACCGCGGAGGTCGTGATGCCCTGGACGCCGAGCGCCACGGTCTGCAGCGTGAGGATCGACGTCCCGCTGCCCGCGGGCGTCGCGGCGCTCGCGACGCCTGCGGGCAGCGCGATCGCTCCCACGAGCAACGGGCAGAGGACGCTACGACAGATCATGAACAACAACTCCTGGTGGGTTCGACGGAAGGGATGGGGACGGAGCAGCCGCCCCGAGCCAGTCAACGTGCAGTGCGGTGCGGCCGTCACGCTGGACGAGGCCGGCGTCGACGTGCCAGACGTCGGACAACAACGACGCGGTCAGGACGTCGCGGGCGGGCCGGCGGCGACGGTGCGCCCACCGGAGACGACGACGACCTCGTCGGCGACCGCTGCGGCCAGCGCAAGGTCGTGGACGACGAGCACGACCGCGAGGCCGTCGTCGGCCAGGCCGCGCAGCAGCCGCGCGATCACCGACGTGGCGCCGAGGTCGAGGCTGGAGGTCGGCTCGTCGGCCAGCAGCGCCGGCGCGTCCTGGGCCAGCGCGACGGCGACCTGCACGCGCTGCAGCTCGCCACCCGACAGCGTGGTCAGCCTGCGATCGGCGAACGCGGTCACGCCGGCGCGCGCCATCGCGCGGTCGACGGCGTCGCGGTCGCCGCGCGTCGGGCGCTGCAGCGGCCCGAGGTGCGGCGCGCGGCCGATCGCCACGGCCTCGTGGACGCGCACGCCGTCCGGGACCCGCGCGCGCTGGGGCACGAACGAGCGCAGGCGGGCCAGCTTGCGCCCGCGCAGCCGCGTCGCCTCCTCCCCGTTCCAGCGCACGCTGCCGGACTCCAGCCCCTGCAGGCCCGCCGCGGCGCGGATCAGCGTCGACTTGCCGGCGCCGTTGGGCCCGACGACGGCGACGAGCTGCCCCGGGGTGGCGTCGAGGTCGGCGCCGCGCAGGATCTCCGCCCCGCCCAGCCGCACGACCGCGTCGCGGACAGAAAGCATCAGTGCGCGCTCCGCAGCAGCCACAGGAAGACCGGCACGCCCAAGACCACCATGAACGGCCCGACCGGCAGCTCGATCGGCGCGAGCACCGTGCGCGCCAGCGTGTCGCCGGCCAGCAGCAGCGCGGCGCCGACCAGCGCCGAGGCACCCATCACGAAGCGATGGCTCGCGGTCCCGCCCGCCAGCCGCACCAGGTGCGGGATGACGAGACCCAAGAACCCCAACAAGCCGACGAGCGCCGCCGCGGCCGACGCCAGCAGCGCCGCCGCCGACACCGCCGCCAGCCGGATCAGCCGCGGCCGGACGCCGAGCGACTCGGCCACGTCGTCGCCGAGCGCCAGCCGGTCCAGCGGCCGCGAGAGCACGGCGGCGAGCACGAAGCCCACGCCGAAGTACGGCCACGCGACGGCCAGCCCCGACCAGCCGTCCGACGACAGGCCGCCGGCCATCCACAGCACCGCCGACTGCACGCGGTCCGAGTAGGCCACCATCAACGACGTCGTCCCGGCGCCGAACAGCGCGCTGACCGCGATCCCGGCCAGGATCAGCCGTCCGGTCGCCCCGCCCGACGGCCCCGACCAGGCGATCGTCAACACCAGCGCGCCGGCCAGCGCGCCGAAGGCCAGCGCCCCTACGGGCAGCAGCGCGATCGCGCCCGGGAAGGCCAGCAGCACGAGGATCGCGCCGAAGCCCGCGCCGCCGGTGACGCCGATGATGTCGGGCGAGGCCAGCGGGTTGCCCAGGGCGCCCTGCAGCAGCACGCCGGCGACGCCGAGCGCCGCGCCGACGACGATCGCCTCGACGGTCCGCGGGACGCGCAGGGCCACCACGATCTCGCGCAGCGGCCCCGCGTCGGCGCGACCCGTCAGCGCGTCGACGACGTCGCGCAGCGGCACGTGGACCGCGCCGAGCGTCAACGAGGCGACGACCGCCGCCAGCGCGATCAGCGCGGCGACGAGGACGACCGATGTCTGGCGCAGGGCCAAGGTCGCGCTCAGTTCTCCAGGAACTTCGACCGCACGTCGCGGATCGTCGCGCCCGGATCGGTGTAGGCCTGCAGCAGCGAGTTGCCGGTGGCGACGAAGACCTTGTGGCGCTTGGCCGCCTTCGTCGCCCGCCAGCCGGCCTTGTTGGACAGGTACTTGGCGAGCTTCGGGATGTCGGCCGGGGCGCCGTGCGGGACGGCGATGATGATGTCGGGATCGCGCTCGACAACGGCCTCGTCGGAGATCCGCGCGTAGCCGCCGCTCGCGGTCAGGCCGCCGGTCAGCAGCCGTCCGCCGGCCTGGCGCACGACGTCGCCGCCCCAGCTGTTGGCGAGCATCGCGTAGCTCGTGCGTCCGACGCCCATGATCAGCAGGACCGACGGGTGCCTGCGGATGCCACGCTGCGCGGCGGCGATCGCGGCGGCCTGCCGGGCCGCCAGCCGCTCGGCGCCGGCGCGACGGCCGACGAGCGCGCCGATCCGACGCGTCTGGTCCAGCAGCCCGCCGACGCTGCGCGGGTCGCTGTAGGCGACCTTCATCCCCAGCCGCTTCATCGCCGCCTCGCCCTTGCGCCAGACCGGGGCCGAGAGCACGAGTTGCGGGTTGCGCAGCGCGAGCTGCTCGACGTTGGGGCCGTTGGGATGCGAGAGCGCGAGCGTCGGGACGCCCTTCAGCCGCGGGTCGAGGCGGTCGTGGCCGCCGAGCGTCTGACCGATCGCGACGGGCCGGACGCCGAGCTCGGCGAGCGTGTTGGCCGTGAACGGCGTGAGTGCCGCGATGCGCTTGGGCGCGGCCTGCGCGGGGACGGCAAGCGCGAGCAGGGAGAGCGCGGCGAGGGCCGCGGCGAGCGTGGATCGTTGGGGAGAGGGCATGAGGCGCGTCGTATTAGGGCTTCCTAAGCCCGAGTTGCGAAGTCGGGTATGTTTCGGTCACCCTAACAGCACTTAGGGCTCCCTAACGTCCTCGTCCGCTCCCGGATGAGGGTCAGCACCGGAAAGGACCTCCCCTTGTCTCCCACCACACGCCTGCGCCGCTCGGCCGGCCTGATCGCCGCCATCGCCGCGGCCTGCGCGATGGCTCCCGCGGCCGCCTCCGCGGCGACCGTCGCGAGCGGTCACCTCGACTGGACGCAGACCGCCGTCTACAACAGCGGCACGCCGCAGCGCACCTGGCTGGGCTACGTCACCGGCGATCCGATGGTCGGCCTGGCCGGCGGCTCCGCGACGCCGACCGCGCCCGCCACCGGCCCGACCGTCGACACCACGAGCGCCCGCGGCGTCTCGGAGAGCTACACCACCATCTTCCCGTCCACGGCCGGCACCTACGACGCCAACACCGGCAGCGGCACGATCGAGCTCGACGGCGGGTTGACCTCCACCTCGCCGGTCCACATGTTCACCATCGACGTCAACCAGCCGCTGGTCGTCCTCGACGGCGACAGCGGCCAACTCTTCGCCTCCGGCGCCGGTGGCGGCGCCACGCCGACCTACGACCGCACCCAGCCGCTCTTCGATCTCGACCTGAGCGACGCCACCGTCACGCTCAAGGCCGACGGCTCACGGATCCTCAGCGGCATCGTGCCGTCGATCGCGACGGGCAACTGGGCATTTCCGTCCAACTACCCCGCCGGCGCCGGCCCCGAGCGCGACCCGAACACCTTCGGCTCCTTCGACCTGACGCTCCGTCTGGCCCCGGGCGACGCGGACGCCGGCCCGGCGGGTCCCGCCGGGCCCATCGGCGCGACCGGCCTTGCGGGCGCTGCCGGGCCCATCGGCCTCGCAGGCCCGGCAGGTCCGGCCACCACGATCCGCTCCGTCAAGGCGATCCTCGCCAAGGCGCCGTTCAAGGGCAACGCCACGCGCAAGGTGTCGGTCCTCACCCGCAAGGGCAAGACCTTGGCCACCGGCACGATCAAGAGCCGTGTCCTGAAGGTCACCCTCGCCAAGGCCATCACCTCACTCTCGGGCACCGTCAAGCTCAAGCTGTCGGGCTCCCAGTCCACCGCGATCATCAGGATCCCCTCGTGACCGACATCACCAGCTTTGCGAACGGCGACCATCAGGTCACCGGTGAGGCACCGGCCCCGCCGCCTCCGCCGCTGACCCCGGTCCCCGCCGCCCGTCGCCGCACAGCCGGCGAGGAGGCCCGGACGCTCGTCGCCCAGACCAACGTCGCCACGCTGGCCACGCTGTCAGACGACGGCACCCCGTGGGCCTCGCTGGTCAGCTACGCGGCGCTCGACGACGGCTCCCCCGTGCTGTTCGTCTCCACGCTCGCCGAGCACGGTCGCAACCTCGATCGCGACCCGCGGGCCAGCCTCGTGGTCGCCGCGGCCGAGCGTCGCAAGGATCCGCTCGCCGCCGGCCGCGTCACGCTGGCCGGCCGCGTCACGCACCCGTCGGGCGAGACCGAGCGCGTCGCCCGTGCGGCCTACCTGGCCAGCGTTCCGACCGCCGCGATGTACGCCGAGTTCGGCGACTTCTCGCTCTACGTCCTCGGCGTGCAGCGCGTGCGCTGGGTCGGCGGCTACGGCCGGATGGACTCCGCCGACGCCGAGGCCTACGCCAACGCGCAGGCCGATCCCGTCGGCGAGGCCCGCGCCGCGATCACCCACCTCAACGACGACCACGCCGACGCGCTGCTGATCATGGCCCAGGCGCTGGGCGGCTACCCCGACGCCGAGACCGCGCGCTGCACCGCCGCCGACCGCTACGGCCTGGACCTCATGGTCGGCACGCCGCGCGGCAGCGCACCCGCCCGCGTCGGCTTCGCCGAGCCCGTCACCGAGCCCGCCGGCCTCCGCGCCGCGACGGTCGCGCTCACCCGCCGGGCACGGAGCCAACTCACCCTCTAGGGCTGGTACATCCCGGCGATGTCGCCGTCGTACTTCGCGGCGATCGGCTTGCGCTTGAGCTTCATCGTCGGCGTCAGCTCGTCGCCGCCGGGCAGCCAGTCGCCCTCGACGATCACGAACTTCTTGATCTGCTCGACGCGCGCGAGCGTGGCGTTGGCGCGCGTCGACGCCCGCCTGGATCGGCCGCGCGGATCGCGTCCTCGTGCGGCCAGCTCCTCCAGCGACGTGCCGTCGAGGCCGTTCTGCGGCCGCCCACGCCGGGCGCGAAGTCGGCGTCGAGGACGATCAGCGCCGTGTTGTAGGGCTGGCGTCGCCGATGCAGACGGCCTTGCCGATCAGCGGCGAGGCGCTCTTGAGCGTCGCCTCGATGTTGGCCGGCGACATGTTCTTGCCGGCCGCGTTGATGATGATCTCCTTCTTGCGGTCGACGATCTTCACGTAGCCGTCGTCGTCGATCTGCGCGATGTCGCCGGTGTGCAGCCAGCCGTCGGCGTCGATCGTCTCGGCGGTCTTGTCGGGCAGGTTGCGGTAGCCGAGCATCACGAGGTCGCCGCGGATCAGCAGCTCGCCGTCGTCGGCGAGCTTGAGCTCGACGCCGGGCGACGCCGGCCCGACGGTGCCGATCTTGATCGGCACCGGGCGGGTTGACCGCGCCGCGCGCCGCAGGTCTCGCTCATCCCCCACAGCTCGGCGAGCGGCAGGCCGATGGCGTGGAAGAACTCGAGCACCTCGACGCGGCGTCGGCGCGGCGCCGACGTTGATCGCCACGACCTGGTCGAGGCCGAGCATCGCGCGCAGCCCGGCGAACATCTCGCTGTCGGCCTGCGCCACCGCGGCCGCGAGCGCCTCGGGGACCGGCTCGCCGGCCTGCTCCAGGCGCGACCTTCTCGCGCGCGGCGGCCAGCGCCGCCTGCGCCTTGTCGCGCTGCTCCTCGGGCTGGCCGGCGACCATCGCCTCCAGCCCGGCCTTCAGCTTCTCCCAGATCCGCGGGACCGCGAAGAACCAGTGCGGCCGGACCTCGGGCAGGAACGAGACGATCTCGCGCGGGTTCGGGACAGCACGTGACCTCGAAGCCGAAGACGATCGGCAGGTAGTGGTGCGCGGCGCGCTCGGCGATGTGGGCGTTCGGCAGCCAGGAGATGACGCGCGCGCCCTCGGGGAACTGGACGATCTCCTCGATGCCGCTGACGGCCGCGAGCAGGTTGCGGTGGGCGAGCTCGACGCCCTTGGGCGGCCCGGTCGTGCCCGACGTGTAGATCAGCGTCAGCACGTCCTCGGGGCTCAGCGCCGCGATCGAGGCCTCGACGTCGAAGTCGTCGCCGGCCGGAACGTCGGCCAGCGCGAGCGTGCCCGCAGGCGCCTCGCCGTCGACGACGATGACGTGCTCGACGTCGGGCAGCGACTTGCGCGCCTCCAGCACGTTGGCCAGGAACTGCTGCTCGGTGACGATGATCCGCGCGCCGGCGTCCGAGACCACGTACTCGATCTGGTTGGGCGCGTAGGTCATGTAGATCGAGAACGGCGTCGCCCCGACCATCATCGCCGCGAGGTCGGCGAGGTGGAACTCGGGCCGGTTGCCGAGCATCAGCGCGATGGTGTCGCCCTTGCGCAGCCCCAGCGCGTGCAGGCCGCCGGCGAGGCGTCGACGCGCTCGCGCAGCTCGGCCCAGGTCCAGGAGACCTCGTCGCCCTTGGTCCGGATGGCGATCTCGTCCGGCGCGTTGGCGACGAGGTGAGGCGAAACGCCTCGGCGATCGTCGCCGCGTCGACCCCGCGCTTCGGTGCCGTGCTGCTCTCCACTTCCGCTTCCTCCAGTTGACGCTACTTCACCCCAAAGCCACCGTCTTGGAGCCGACCGATGTCGTTGGTCAGCCCCACCGCGAACAGCATGAGGACCAATACGAAGCCTACGTAGCTGGCCTGCTCCATGATCCGGAACGGGATCGGGCGCCCCCGCAGCTTCTCGGCCAGCGCCCAGAAGATATGCCCCCCGTCCAGCGGAAGGAAGGGAAAGAGGTTGACAATCGCCAGGGAGAGCGAGATCAGCGCGAGGATGGTCAGCGAGCGCTCGACGTTGTCGGCGGCGATCGACTGGCGCGTCGTCTCGTAGGAGCCGACGACGCCCGACAGGTTCTTGCGCGCCGAGGAGTCGTAGAAGAGCTTGGCGACGGTGTCGACGGTGGCCTTCGTGACGTCCCACATCCCGGTGACCGAGCGGCTGGCCGACCGACCGAGCGGGAGCGGGTGGTAGTCGGCGCCGAAGGAGAAGCCGATCAGCATCCGCTTGTCGGCCTTGCTCGTAACGCGGGCGGACCTCGAGCACCTGCGTGCGGCCGTCGCGGACGATCGTCACGGTGGCCGCGGTGGCGGCGACGCAGCCGTCGACCTTGGCGCCGGCGGCGCAGGTGTGCTTGCCGATGCTCTTGCGCAGGACCTCCGGGCCGCCCTTGGCACCGTCGACGGCGACCAGCCGGTCGCCCGGCTTCAGCACGCCGACCGCGGCCGACTTGGGCGGCGACGTCGCCGACCTTGTTGGTGACGACCTGGTCGCCCTTGGCCGCGAACAGCACGAACAGGATCACGAACGCGACGAGCACGTTCATCGCCGGGCCGGCGCCGATGACCACGAGGCGCTTCCAGACCGGCTGCTTGTAGTAGGCGCGGTGCTCGTGCTCCGGCGGGATCTCCTCCGCCGGGTTCATCCCCGTGATCTTCACGTAGCCGCCGAGCGGGATCGCGCCGATGCCGTACTCGGTCTCGCCGCGCTTGACGGTCCACAGCAGCGGCGGGAAGAAGAGCGCGAAGCGCTCGACGCGCATCCCGACCGCCTTGGCCGCGGCGAAGTGGCCGAGCTCGTGCAGGATGATCAGGACGGCGAAGCCGACGAAGGCGAGGATCCAGCTCATCGGCGCGCGCCGCCGATCTGCTCGGTCGCCAGCTCGCGCGCGGCGCGGTCGGCCTCGAAGAGCGACTCGAAGGCGCGGACCGGGCCGGCGGGCATCGCCTGCAGCGTCGCGTCGATGACGTCGGCGATGCCGGTGAAGGCCAGCCGCTCGTTGAGGAAGGCGTGCACGGCGACCTCGTTGGCGGCGTTGAGGATGCAGGGCGCGGTGCCGCCGGCGCGCGCGGCCTGCAGGCACAGGTCCAGGCACGGGAACGCGTCGCGGTCGACCTCCTCGAAGGTCAGCGAGCCCAGCTCGGCCAGGTTCAGCCGCTTGGTCGGGAGCTTGACGATGTCGGGGTGGTGCAAGGCGTAGGCGATGGCGATCCGCATGTCGGGCAGGCCGAGGTGCGCGAGCTGCGCGCCGTCGGCGGTCTCCACGAGCGCGTGGACGATCGACTGCGGGTGGACGACGACGTCGATGCGGTCATACGGCATGCCGAAGAGGTGATGGGCCTCGATGACCTCCAGGCCCTTGTTCATCAACGTGGCCGAGTCGATGGTGATCTTGCCGCCCATCGACCACGTCGGGTGGTTGAGCGCCTCGGCGACGTGACCTCGGCCAGCTCGGCATGGCTGCGCCCGCGAAACGGACCGCCCGAGGCGGTGATCGTCATCCGCTCCAGCGCGCCGGTGGGAACGCCGTGCAGCAGGTGGTGCAGCGCGGCGTGCTCGGAGTCGACCGGCAGCAGCTGCGCGCCCGTGGCCTCGGCGAGCTGGGTGACGAGCTCGCCGCCCACGACCAGCGACTCCTTGTTGGCCAGCGCGAGGTCGATCCCCTCCCCCAGCGCGGCGACCGTCGGGCCGAGGCCCGCCGAGCCGACCAGCGCGTTGAGCACGAGATCGGCGCCGGACTCCAGCACGAGCTGGACGAGCCCCTCGGCACCCGTGAGCACCTCGCCGTCGGTCCACGCCTCGGCGGCGCGGGCCGCGGCGTCGGGATCGGCGAGCGCGATCCGGCCCACGCCGTGGCGGACGGCCTGTTCGACAAGGGGCTCCCAGGAGCGGGCGGCGCTGAGCCCGACGATCTCCAGATCATCGGAGCGAGAGACCACGTCGAGCGCCTGGGTGCCGATCGACCCGGTGGACCCGAGCACGAGGAGACGGCGGGGCATGTGCCCGAAGGGTAGCCGCGCGCACCTCAAGACCGGCTCAAGAGTCCAGCGCGGTCCCCTGCTCCAGCTTCGCCGCCGCCCGCTGGTTGACCGCCGGGATGACCTGCTCGCCGTAGCTGCGCAGCGTCCCGTCCTTGTCGTCGTGCTGGAGGTAGAGCGCGAACTGGTCGACGCCGAGGCCGGCGAGCTCGTGCCAGGCGCGCGACCTGGGCCGCCGGCGGGCCGATCAGGCAGAAGCGGTCGACGATCGTCGTCGGGCACGAAGGCGGTGTGGGTGTTGCCGGCGCGGCCGTGCTCGTTGTAGTCGTAGCCCTCGCGCTCGGTGATGTAGTCGGTCAGCGCCGCGGGCACGCGCGGCGCCGTCGCCGCCGTAGCGGGCGACGATGTCGGCGACGTGGTTGCCGACCATCCCGCCGAACCAGCGGCACTGGTCGCGACCGTGGGCCAGGCCCGCCTCGCTGCCGTCGGTGACGTAGGCGGGCGCGGCGACGCAGATCGTGACGTCGTCGGGGTCGCGGCCGGCCGCCTCGGCGGCGCGCGCGCACCGCGGCGATCGACCACGCGGTGATGTCGGGGTCGGCGAGCTGCAGGATGAAGCCGTCGCCGAGCTCGCCGGTCAAGCGCCAGCGTCTTGGGCCCGTAGGCGGCGACCCAGATCGGCAGCCGGCTGTCGGGGCTCCAGGGCAGCCGCAGCGTCGTGCCCTTGTAGTCCGACCGCCTCGCCGTTGGCCAGCCCGCGGATGACGGCGATCGACTCGCGCATCTCGGCGATCCGCACCGGGCTGGCCGTTGATGACGCGCACGGCGCGAGTCGCCGCGGCCGATCCCGCAGATCGTGCGGTTGCCGTACATCTCGTTGAGCGTCGCGAACAGCGACGCGGTGACCGTCCAGTCGCGCGTCGCCGGGTTGGTGACCATCGGGCCGACGATCAGCTTGTGGGTCTCGTTGAGGATCCGGCTGTAGATGACGTACGGCTCCTCCCACAGCAGGTGGGAGTCGAACGTCCAGGCGTGCGAGAAGCCGTAGGTCTCGGCGCGCTTGCAGAGGTCGATCACCCGCGCCGCGGGCGGGTCGGTCTGCAGGACGACGCCGAAGTCCATCATCGTGCTCGCTCCAGCTCGCCGGCGGCGACCAGGTCGATCGTCTCGCCCACCGTCCGGCCGTAGGCGTCGATCGCGATCCGCAGCGCCTCGGCCGGCGAGTCCTCGACCTCGGTGTGCGAGATCGGCGGGTCGGACTGGGCGAAGATCATCACGGTCGGCACGAGGCGCCCGATCTCGGTCGCGTCGTGCAGCGGACCGGACGGGATCGGCAGTCCGTCGCTCTCCGCCGGCGGCCGCGACCGCGCGCGCGCGCGAGCGCGATCAAGCTTGGGATGAAACGGCGTCGGCGTCGCGCCGAAGACGCGACGCGGCGCGACCGTGCAGTCGAACGCGTCCGCCGCGCGCTCGCAGGCGTCGAGGCATTCGTCGCAACATCGTGGCCAACGTCTCGGCGTCGAGGTGGCGCAGGTCGAGCATCATCTCGCTGACTCGCCCGCGATCGCCGTGATCACCGCCGGCGACGAGCGTGATCGCACCGACGGTCGTGACACCGCCGTGGCGGATGCCGACCTCGCGGATCTCCAGCGCGGCGGTCGCCGCCGCGGCGAGCGTGTCGCGACGCAGGTGCATCGGCGTCGAGCCCGGCGTGCGCCGACTGGCCGCCGAAGGTGATCAGGTAGCGCTCGTCACCGAACGTGCCGCTGACGGCGCTCGCGCGGCGACCGCGTGTCGAGCAGGACCGGGCCCTGCTCGATGTGCAGCTCGAGGTAGGCCCGCGCGCCGTCCAGGCGCGCGGTCGCGCGCCGACGCCCCGTCGAGGTCGACGCCGACCGCGGCCATCGCGTCCTGCAGCCGCATGCCACCCGCGTCGCGCAGGTCGCGGACGTCGTCGGGGTCGAGCGTGCCGGCGACCGCCGAGGAGCCGACGAGCGAGCGGCCGAAGCGCGCGCCCTCCTCGTCGGCCCAGTCGACCAGCCGCACCGCGACCGGCGACGGCGCGGCGGCCGCCGCGAGCGTGCGCAGGACCTCCAGCGCGGCCATCACGCCCAGCGCGCCGTCCAGCCAGCCGCCCGACGGCACCGCGTCGATGTGCGAGCCGACGATGACGAAGCCCTCGGTGCTGCCATCCCCGGGCAGCTCGGCCCAGAGGTTGCCGGCCTCGTCGCGGTCGACGCTGACGCCGTCGATCTCGTCGAGCTTGCCCAGCAGCCACTCGCGCGCGACAGTCCAGTCGGGTGACCAGGCCAGCCGCTTGGCGCCCGCGTGCTCGCCGCCGCTCGCGGCGGCGAGCTCGTGCAGGTCGGCCAGCACCCGGTCGGCGTCGACCACCAAGGTCATGCGGTCGCCCCGACCGCCGCGCCGGCGCGCGCGACGAAGCGCCCGTGGCCGGGCGCGGTGCACGATCTCGCCGCGGTCATAGACCATCGTCCCGCGCGAGAGCGTGTGGCGCACCGAGCCGCTGGCGGTCTCGCCCTCGTAGAGGTCGTAGTCGACGTTCATGAACGACGTGTGCGTGCCGTAGTCGCGCGGCGCGACGGGTCGAAGACGACGATGTCGGCGTCCTTGCCCGGCGCGATCGCGCCCTTGTCCTGGCAGGCCGAAGCGGCGCGCGATCGTCGTCGAGGTCCGGTCGACCAGCTGCGACGGCGTGATCCGGCCGGCGACGACGCCCTCGTCCCACAGCTTGGCGAGGCGGTGCTGGATCGACCGCCAGGCCGTTGGGCACGAGGCTGAAGTTGTCGAGGCCGCGCGCCTTCTGCTCGTCGGTGAACGGGCAGTGGTCGGTGGAGACGCGACTCGAGGATCCCGCGCCGCACGTAGTCCCACAGCGGCTCGTGGTTGGACGCCGTCGCGCAGCGGCGGCGAGCAGATGTAGCGACAGCCCTCGACGCCGGGCCTGCGCAGGTCGTCGATCGTGTTGACGAGGTACTGCGTGCAGGTCTCGCCGCTGACCGGCACGCCGCGCTGCTGGGCGGCCTCGATCTCGGCGGCGGCCGCGGCGCAGGTGACGTGGACGACGAACAGCGACGCGCCGGTGTACTCGGCCAGCCGCGCGGCGCGCGCGGTCGCCTCGGCCTCGACGAACTCCGGCCGCGTCAGCGCGTGGTGGATCGCGTCGGTCTGCCCGGCGTGCAGCGCGCGCTTGACGAGCAGGTCGACCACGTCGCCGTTCTCGGCGTGGACCATGGTCAGCGCGCCGAGGTCGCGGGCGCGCTCCATGCACGCCGCCATCGCGTCGTCGCGCGTCATCAGCTCGCCCTTGTAGGCCATGAACAGCTTGAAGCGAGCTGACGCCGGCGTCGACGATCGCGGCCATGTCGTCGATCGTCGCCTCGTTGGCGTTGGTGATCGCCATGTGGAAGCCGTAGTCGACGTGCGCGGCGCCGTCGGCGCGGCCCTGCCACTCGGCCAGCGCGGAGCGCAGCTGGTCGGGCTCGCGCTGGATGGCGAAGTCGACGAGGCAGGTGACGCCGCCGGCCGCGGCGGCCTGCGTGCCGGTGTCGTAGTCGTCGGAGGACATCATCCCCATGAACGGCATCGACAGGTGCGTGTGGTTGTCGATCAGGCCCGGCATCACCAGACAGCCGGCGACGTCGATCACCGTCGCGCCCGGCGGCGCCTGCGACCTCGCCGACCGCGGCGATCTTCTCGCCGACGATCAGGACGTCGGCGTCGTACTCGCCGTCGGCGCTGACGACCCGACCTCCCTGCAGCAGCGTTGCGTGCTCTTCGGTCATGGCCCGAGCATCTCACGCAGGCGGCGCCGCGACCATGGCCCGAGCGGCCAGAGCGCGTCACGCGGACGCGTCGCTCAGGCGCCGACCATCGCCGCGACGGCGGCGTCGAGCGCCGCACCGTCGGGCAGCGTGACACGCTCGCGCCAGGGCACGCGGTCGATCGCCGTCGGGCGCCGACAGCCGAGGATCCCGCCGACCAGCGCGCCGAGCAGCGCGGTCCCACCACCGCCCAGGCGCACGGCGGCGCGCATGCCCTCGGTCGGGTCGTCGTGGCGGTGCAGGACGGCCATCAGCGCGTCGAGGACCGACCGGTCGTCGGCCGCGACGCCGTGAAACGGCGGCGGCCAGTCGTCGGCGTGATCGGCGACGAGGTGATGCAGCGGCTTGCCCGCCAGCGCCCACGCCGCCAGGTCGGCGACCATCACGGGCGCGAAGCCGAGATGCAGGACCGCGGTACGGCGGGCCAGCGGGTCGGGCTCGCGCCAACCGAGCACCAGCGCGTCGGCCAACGCGCCGCGCACGCCCGCTCCGGTCGTCGCGGCGAGCACCGCCGCCGTCGCCGCGCCCGTCGGCCCGACGCCGTCGAGCAACCGCTCGCGCTTGATCGCGCGCGGCGAGACGCCAACCCACGGCAGGCCCAGGGCCTCGCCGACCGCGACGCCGAGCAGGCCGCCGCGCAGCGCGTCGCTCAGGTCAGGGCGAGCCACACGTAGTAGCCGACGACCGCGGTGAACATGATGGCGTCGAGGCGGTCCAGCGCGCCGCCGTGGGCGCCGAAGAGCGTTCCGGTGTCCTTGGTGTTGGCATCGCGCTTGAGATAGGACTCGAAGAGATCGCCCAGCGGCGCGGCCAGCGCGATCGCGATGCCCATGATCGCGCCCTTGCTGCCGCCGAACCACTCCTGGCTGAGTCCCGCCCACCAGACCGCCGCCGTGGCCGAGGACGACGCCGATCGCCAGCCCCTCGACCGTCTTGTTGGGGCTGATGGTCGGGCGCCAGCGGCCGACGGCCGAAGGCGCGCCCGCCGAGGTAGGCGCCGGTGTCGCCGACGAAGGTCCCCAGCAGCACCGCGAAGACCAGCCCGCCGCCGTGGGGCAGGTCGCGCAGCAGCACCGCGTGCGCCAGCGCCAGGCCGATCCAGGCCAGCCCCAGCAGCGTCACCGAGATCGCCGGCGCGCCGCCGCCGCCCGCCTGGTTGACGGCCACGACGAAGACCAGCGGGATGCAGGCCAGGAACGCGAGCAGGATCGTGTCGCGATCGCCCAGCGACGCGGCGACCAGCAGCCCGACGAAGCCGACGAAGCCCGCCAGCCGCGCGGGCCGCGCGCGCTCGAACATCGAGAAGAGCTCGTGCAGGCAGATCAGGCCGAGCACGCCGACCCCGACCGCGAAGACCGTCCCGCCCAGCGCGACCATCGTCAGCGCGACGGCCAGCGCGGGGACCGCGACGAGGATCCGCGCGCCGAGATCCGAGCCCGTCCTGCGCGCGCGGCGACGGGCACCGCCGCCACCACCGGCCTGCCGGCGCCGTGGCTGGGGCATCGCTCAGCGCCCCCCGAAGCGGCGCGTGCGCACGTCGTACTCGTCCAGCGCCGCCCGGAAGGCCGTCGCGCGAGAAGTCCGGCCACAGCTCGTCGCGGAAGACCAGCTCGGAGTAGGCCGACTGCCACAGCAGGTAGTTGCTCATCCGCTGCTCGCCGCTGGTGCGGATCACGAGGTCGGGATCGTGCATGTCGGGCGCGTAGAGCAACGCCGCGGAAGTCCTCTTCGCTGCCACCCGTGAAGCGCGCGGCGGCGTCGACGATCTCGGCCCGCCCGCCGTAGTTGAAGGCGACGAACAGCGTGATGCGGTCGTTGGCCGCGGTCTCGGCCTCGGCCCAGTCCATCTGCTCCAGCAGCGCGCCGGCGACGCGGTCGCGCCGGCCGATGAAGCGCATCCGCACGCCCTCGTCCTTGAGCTCGGGCGTCTCGGACAGGATCCGCTGGGAGAACATGCGCATCAGCGCGGTGACCTCCTCGGCCGGCCGCGACCA
This sequence comes from uncultured Conexibacteraceae bacterium, assembly GCA_963731005.1. Classification (GTDB taxonomy): domain Bacteria; phylum Actinomycetota; class Thermoleophilia; order Solirubrobacterales; family Solirubrobacteraceae; genus Baekduia. Next base: position 851,923 of record CAVSTZ010000001.1, read on the forward strand.
GTTCTCGGTGGAGAACGAGTAGACCGTCAGCTCGCGGATGCCGAACTCGGCGGCATCGCGCAGCCGCGCCTTGACCACGTCGGCGCCGGCCTTGTGACCCTCGGCGACGGGCAGGTCGCGCGCCTGGGCCCAGCGGCCGTTGCCATCGGTGATGATGGCGACGTACTTGGCCCTGCCCGAGCCGCCGTCCGCGTCGTCGCTCAAACCTCGAGGATCTCTTCCTCTTTGACCTTGAGCAGCGCGTCGAGCTCGGCGATGCGCGCGTCGGTGAGCTTCTGCAGCTTCCTGCTCGCCGCGACGCTCGTCGTCGGCGCCGACGTCGCCGTCGTCCTTGAGCGCCTTGAGGTCGTGCATGATGTCGCGCCGCACGTTGCGGACCGAGATCCGGCCCTCCTCGGCCAGGCCGCGCACGACCTTGACCAGCTCGCGCCGGCGCTCCTCGTTGAGCTCGGGGATCGACGAGGCGGATGATGCGCGCCGTCGTTGCTCGGCGTGAGCCCGACGTCGGACTCCATGATCGCCTTCTCGATGATCTTGATCGAGGACGCGTCGTAGGGCTGGACGGTGATCAGCCGCGCCTCGGGGACGTTGATCGTCGCCAGCTGCTTGAGCGGCGTCATCGCGCCGTAGTAGTCGACCATGATGCGGTCCAGCAGCGACGGGCTCGCGCGGCCGGTGCGCACCGAGGAGAAGGTGTTCTGGGCGGCCTGCACGGCCGCGCCCATCCGCTCGCCGGCCTCGGCCAGCAGCTCGTCGATCAGCTCGCTCATGATGACTCTCCTGCTCCGGCTTCACCAGCGTGCCCACCCGCTCGCCGGACACTATCCGCTCGATGTTCTGCTCGTCGTCCATGTTGAAGACGTGGATCGGCAGCCGGTTCTCCATGCACAGCGTGAGCGCCGTGGCGTCCATGACGCGCAGGCCGCGCTGCAGCGCCTCCATGTGCGTGATCTCGGGGATCAGCTCGGCCTCGGGGTCCGCGCGCGGGTCGGCGGTGTAGACGCCCTCGACGCCGTTCTTGGCCATCAGGATCGCCTCGGCGTGGATCTCGACCGCCCGCAGCGCGGCCGCGGTGTCGGTCGTGAAGAACGGGTTGCCGGTGCCCGCCGCGAAGATCACGACGCGCCCCTTCTCGAGGTGGCGCATCGCGCGGCGGCGGATGTAGGGCTCGGCGACCTCCTCGACCGTGATCGCGGTCTGCACCCGCGTGTTGACGCCCTGGGTCTCCAGCGCGTCCTGCAGCGGCAGCGCGTTGAGCACGGTCGCGAGCATGCCCATGTAGTCCGCGGTGGCGCGGTCCATGCCGGCGGCCGCGCCCTTCATCCCGCGGTAGATGTTGCCGGCGCCGACGACGATCGCGATCTCGACGCCCCGGTCGTGGACGCGCTTGATCGCCGACGCGACGGCGCGCAGCCGCTCCGGGTCGGTGCCGTAGTCGCGGGAGCCCATGAGGGACTCGCCCGACAGCTTGAGCAGGATGCGCTTGAAGACGGGATCAGCCACGACGGGGCGATCCTACGGGCCGTCGAGGCGGGATGTCGCCTCGCCTCGACGGGGGCCGTGCTACTCGCCAACCGCGAAGCGGACGAAGCGCTTGATGACGACGTTCTCGCCGGTCTTGGCCGAGAGGTCGCCGCGCAGCTGCTCGATCGTCTTGCCGTCGTGCTTGTCGCCGTTGACGTGCACCTGGTCGAGCAGGACGACCTCGCCGTACCACTTCTTGAGCTTGCCCTCGACGATCTCTCGGCCGGACGTTCTCCGGCTTGTCGGCGGCCTGCTGCTCGAAGACGCGCATCTCGCGGTCCTTGTCGGCCTGCGGGATCTCGTCCTCGGAGACGTACTGCGTCTGCGGCGAGGCGGCGATGTGCAGCGCGAGGTCCCTGGCGAACTCGATGAAGTCCTCGTTCCTGGCCACGAAGTCGGTGTTGCAGTCGACCTCGACGAGCACGCCGACCTTGCCGTTGGCGTGGATGTAGGACTGGATCGTGCCCTCGGTCGTCTCGCGCCCGGCGAGCTTGCCGAGCTTGTTGCCCAGCTTGACGCGGAGCAGCTCCGTCGGCCTTGTCGATGTCGCCCTCGGTCTCGACCAGGGCGTTCTTGCAGTCCATCATGCCGGCGCCGGTCTTCTCGCGAAGGGCCTTGACGTCGGCAGCGCTGATCGTGGTGCTCACGGTGCGTGCTCCGTTGCTGACGGGGTTGACTCGCCGGCCGCCGGCTCGTCGCCGGCGGGGGCCTCGGCGGCGGCCGGGGTCGCCTCCGGGGCGGGCTCGGCGGCGGGCGGGGCGGCCTCGGGCGTCGCGGCCTCGGCCGGTGCGGCCTCGGCTGCGGGCGCTGCCGGAGCCGGCGCGGCCTCGGCGGGCGCTGCCTCGGCCGGGGCGGCCTGCGCGGCCTGGGCCTGAGCGGCCTCCTCGGCGGCCTTGGCCTCGGCGGCGGCCTGGCGGCGCGCGGCCTCCTCGGCCTCGCGGCGGGCGTCGTCCTCGGCCTCGCGGGCCGCGGCGGCCTCCTGCCTCGCGCGGCGATGCGGCCTCCTCGGCGGCGCGCCACTGCCGGCGCCCTCGGCGATCGAGTCGCCCAGCGCACGGGTGATCACGTCGCAGGAGCGGATCGCGTCGTCGTTGCCCGGGATGACGAAGTCGATGCCGTCCGGGTCGCAGTTGGTGTCGACCAGGCCGATGATCGGGATGCGCAGGCGCTGGGCCTCGCGGACGGCGATCACCTCGGTCTTGAGGTCGATGACGAACATCGCGTCGGGCGTGCGCTTCATGTTCTTGACGCCGCCGAGGTTGGCGCGCAGCTTGGCGAGGTCGGCCTCGGCCGACAGGCGCTCGCGCGTCGGCAGCAGCGCGAGCTGGCCGTCGGCCTCGTAGCGCTCGAGGTCGTGCAGGCGCTTGATGCGCTGGTTGATCGTCTGGAAGTTCGTCAGCAGGCCACCGAGCCAGCGGTGGTTGACGTACGGCATGCCGCACGCCTCGGCGACCTCCTTGACGGCGTCGCGCGCCTGCTTCTTGGTGCCGACGAACAGGACCGTGCCGCCGCGGCGGACGAGGTCGCCGACGAACTCCTGCGCCTGGCGCAGCAGACGCTCGGTCTGCAGCAGGTCGATGATGTAGATGCCGTCGCGCTCGCCGCAGATGAAGCGGCGCATCTTCGGGTTCCAGCGGCGCGTCTGGTGACCGAAGTGGACTCCGGCCTCCAGCAGCTCCCGGATGCCGACTCGGCCATGGAGGTGCTCCCTTGTTTGTGTTGACGTGCAGAGCAGCCGCGCCGGCGAGCGCGGGACCCGGGATCAGGTCGTCCCGGGCAGGACCGCGTCCGTGTGACCCAGCGGGGTCGGTGGTACAGGACGCCTCCCAGTCTAGGAATCGGTGCGCGCGCCGTTGCCGGTGGCGCGCGCAACGTCCAGCCGCTCGGCGTTCGCGCCGCCTGCAGCGCCGCGGCCAGGTCGGCGGGCAGCGGCGCTCTCGACGTCGACCGGCGCGCCGGTCACCGGATGCGCGAACGCCAGGCGCGCGGCGTGCAGGAACTGGCGCTCGAGGCCGAGCAGGCCCGGCGTGGCCGTACTCGGGGTCGCCGGCGACCGGGTGGCCGATCGCCTGCAGGTGCACGCGGATCTGGTGCGTGCGGCCGGTCTCCAGCGCGCACCCGCAGCAGCGTCGTAGGCCGGCAGCGCCTCGGCGATCTCGAAGTGCGTGCGCGCCTCGCGCGGGTCGTCGGTGTCGGTCGACATCCGCGTGCGCACGCGGCGGTCGCGGCCGATCGGCGCGTCGATCGTGCCGGTGCGCGCCGGCGGGCGGCCCTCGACGAGCGCCAGGTACTCGCGGGTGATCTCGCGGCGCCTGCAGCGCCTCCTTGCAGCGCCGCGTGGACCGCGCTCGGTCTTGGCGACGACCAGCAGGCCGGAGGTGTCGCGGTCCAGCCGGTGCACGATGCCCGGCGCGCCAGCCGTCCTCGCCCGCCGGCGGCCGCGCCCGGCCAGCGCCTGGGCGAGCGTGCCCGGTCAGGTGCCCGCGCGCCGGGATGCACGACGACGCCCGCCGGCTTGTCGACGACCAGCAGGTGCTCGTCCTCGTAGGCGACCGCGAACGTCGACGGTCGCGCCGACGTCGACCGGCGCGCGGCGCGTCGTCGGGCTCGTCGACCTCGATCGTCTCGCCGGCCTGCACGGCGTGGCGCTTGGGCTCGGCGCGCCCGTCGACGCGCACCGCGCCCGCGTCGATCAGCCGCGCGGCGCGCGCGCGCGAGCCCAGCGGCTCGGCCAGGAACACGTCGAGCCGCTCGCCCGGCCTCAGCCGGTCGACCGTCAGCCGCATGCGCGTCGGCCGTCCTGCTGCTCGAGGACCCAGAGCAGCACGAGCACGCCGAACGTGATCGCGATGTCGGCGACGTTGAACGCCGGCCAGTGCGGGAGCTTGATGAAGTCGGTGACCGCGCCGTCGCGGACGCGGTCGATCAGGTTGCCGACCGCGCCGCCGAGCAGCAGCCCGTCGGCAGCCAGACCAGCGGCCGGTCGAGGTGCGTGACGAAGTAGACGAGCAGCGCGGCGAGCGCGACGCGCGACGAGCACCACGACGATGATCCCGCCGCCCGGAGAACGCGCCGAACGCGACGCCGGTGTTGCGCGACGTGGACGAGCTTGACGCGCCGGCAGGACCGACGTCCTCGCTCGCCGCGCGCGATCGCCGCGCGCACGAGCGCCTTGGTGACCTGGTCGAGCGACGACGACCGCGACCAGCGACGAGCCCGGCGCGCAGCCCACGCGCGGCGGCACGCTCAGCCCGTGGATCAGGCTGACGACGATCGCCGCCGACGAGCCGCAGCACGATGATCGCGACGATCGGGCTGAGGTCGAGCGGCCCGAACGGCGGGATGAAGCGCCGGAAGATCGGCAGGTACGGCTCGCTGACGTCGCGCAGGAAGTCGAGCACCGCGCGCGACCAGCGCGAGTACGGCACCCGCCCGCCGACGAGAAGAACATCGACGACGATGATGTAGGCGATGATGATGATCGTGTAGACGCAGAACAGCGCCGTCGACGAAGTCGCGATCGATCGCGCGTCGCGACGATCGGCGCAGCGATCGAGCGCTCATGCGACGTCACCGTCCCAGCACGGCGTCGATCGCGTCCTGGAACGCGGCGCGCACGCCGGCGCGCTCGAGCGCGGCCAGCCCGCGCGCGGTGGAGCCGCCCGGCGAGGTGACCTCGCGGCGCACCGCGAGCGTGTCGTTGCCGCGGGCGCGCAGCAGCGCGGCGGTGCCGGCCATCGTCTGCGACCACCAGCTCGGCGGCCTGTCGGGCGGCAGCCCGTGGCGGACGCCGGCGTCGACCTGCGCCTCGGCGAGCAGCGCCACGTAGGCGGGCGCGCCGCTCATCAGGCCCATCGCGACGTCGACCAGCGCCGTCGGCGACCTCGACCAGCAGCCCGAGCTCGCCGAACAGCGTCGGGACGTCCTGCGTCGAGCCGGGCGTCCTGGCGGCGTCGTCGGCCGCGCGGACGACGACGCCCTGGCGCACCTCGACCGGCGTGTTGGGCAGGACGCGGAAGACCGGGACGGTCGGGGTAGGCGGCCTCGAGCGTCGGCCAGCGGGACGCCGCCGAGGATCGAGACGACGGCCTTGGCGTGCGCCGCCGATCTCCGCGGCGACCTCGCCGAGCTGGGCCGGCTTGTGGCAGAGGACGACGAGTCGGCGCGCTGCGCGAGCTCGCGCGTTGGAGGCGAGCGCCTCGCCGCCGAGCTCGTCGACGAGCGCCTGCGCGCGGCCGGCGCCGCACGTCGGTGCACGAGCACCGGGTCGCCCCAGCCGCGCGCGAGCGCCGCGCGCCATGTTCCCCGCTCCGATGAGCCCGACCTGCATCGCGCGACACTGTAGTCGAGCCGCGCGGCCGCCGCCTAGGACTGGTTGAAGAAGCCCTTCTCGATCAGCTCCGCGCGCTCCTCGGCCGAGATCTCGACGTTGCGCGGCGTGAGCATGAAGACCTTGTCGGCGATCCGCTGCATGCCGCCGTCCAGCGCGTAGGTCAGGCCGGAGGCGAAGTCGATCAGGCGCTTGGAGAGGTCGGTGTCGGTCGCCTGCAGGTTGAGGACGACCGGGATGTCGTCCTTGAACTTGTCGGCGACCTGCTGGGCGTCGTTGAAGGACTTGGGGATGACGAGGTGCACGCGGACGCTGCCGTTGCGCGCCGTTGGCGGCCGGCGCCGCCGCCGACCGGGCGCAGCGTCGGCGCGCGTCGGCGGCTCGTCGTCGGCGAAGATGTCGTCGAACTCGTCGCGGCGCCGGCGCGAGCTCAGGCGGCGGACGTTCGGGCGCTCGCGGTAGCGCTCCTCGAGCTCGGGCTCGGGCTCGTACGGTCGTCATCGTCGTCGTCGTAGCCGTCGCGCTCCTCGGCCAGGCCGAAGTAGACGAGCGCCGTTGTGCCAGCAGTCGCGGACGGCCACGTCTCAACTGTACGCCCTCGCGGGCGAAATCTCCTGCAATCACACGGTACAGCCTCGTGCCGACGCGCACGATCGTCGCGCCCTCCTCGACGGCGACGGCGAAGTCCTGGGTCGTGCCCATCGACAGCTCGGGCAGGCCGTGCGTCGGCCGCCAGCTCGGCCAGCGCGGCGAACCAGCGGCGGCTGTCCTCGGGCCTCGGCGGCCAGCGGCGGCATCGTCATCAGCCCGACGACCTCGACCCCGGCGACCTCGGGCAGCGCTCGAGGAACGCGTCCAGCTCGGCCGGGCGCGATCGCCGCTCTTGCCCTCCTCGCCGGCGATGTTGACCTCGACCAGGACCTCGGTGGCCGGGCGGCCGGTCGCGTGGCGCGCCAGCTGCGTCGAGCACCGAGTCGCTGCCGACCGAGTGGATCAGCCGCACGAGCGGCAGGATCGGCTTGACCTTGCGGCTCTGCAGGTGGCCGATGAAGTCCCAGGTGAAGCGCTCGCCGCCGGGCGCGGCGGCCTTGCCCTCGAGGTCCTGGGCGCGGTTCTCGCCCGACGAGCGCGATGCCCGGCCTGCGGCCAGGACGCGGCAGCTCGTCGAGCGCGCACGTACTTGACCGCCGCCAGGATCTGCGACGTCGTCGCCGGTGCGCCCCGCGCGCGCGGCGGCGTCGGCGATCTCGTCGCGCACGCGCTCGAGGTTGGCGCGCACGCCGCGCGACGGTGAGGCCGGCGATCAGCTGCGCCACACGAGCCCTGCCTGGCGGCCGGTGACGCCGCCGGCGCGCGCGGTGGGAGAAGAAGACGTCGGGCTCGCAGATCGTGCAGCGGCCGACGTCGTGGACCTCGGCGACGCCGGCCGCGCGCAGGCGCGCGCGCCGCGATGGCCTTGAGGTCGAGCGTGCGGTCGCGCGCGCCGCGGGACGTCCGGGAAGCGCGCGCGCGACCTCGTCGCCGACCTCGTAGCAGCAGCCGCCCGCGCCCGGGCCCGATCGCCGCCGCGAGCTCGCCCGTCGGCGCCGAGCTCCCGCAGCGCCGCGCACGCCCTCCTCCAGCACCCCGCCGGCCAGGCCGCGCCAGCCGGCGTGCAGCATCGCGACGGCGCCGGGCGCCGGCCGAGCGCGACCGGCAGGCAGTCGGCGGTCAGCACGAGCGCGGCGACGCCGGCCGCAGCGGTCGCCTCGCCGTCGGCGTCGGCGACCGCCTGCTCGGCGGTCGGCGCCGTGCGACGGTCAGCACGCGTCGCGCCGTGGACCTGGCGGCGCGAAGGCCAGCGGCCGCCCGTCGGCCGCACGACGCCGGTTCTCGGCGACCGCGTCGGGGTCGTCGTCGGTCCAGCCGGCCGAGGTTCAGCGAGGCGTACGGCCCGTCGGAGACGCCGCCGCGGCGCGTCGTGAAGCGCACGTGCGCACCCGGCAGCTCGAGCTCGAGCGGCAGTGACATCGGCACGGCCGCTGTCGTAGCAGTCGCTCGGGTGCGGCACCGAGCGCCGCCGCTCACGGCTCGTCCAGCGCGGCAGCGAGCTCGGCGTCGCGGCCCGGGCGCCAGCTCGCCGTCGAGCCGCCGCGACCAGGACGCGCGGCCAGCCGGCGCCGAGCTGCGGGCCCTTCCGGGACGCCCGCGGCGAGCAGGTCGTGGCCGTCGATCTCCAGCGCCGACGTGGCGCCAGTCGCGCAAGAACCAGCGCCGCGATCTCCGCGTCGCCGCGCGCGCCCGCCACGGCCACCGCCTCGACCGGCTCGCCGCGCAGCGCGCGCGACGACCGCCGACGGACGGGCCGCGGCACGATCGGCTCCAGCGCCGCGCAGCGCTCCAGGATCCGCTGCTCGATCGCCGTGAAGCCGAAGGACGCGGGCCCACGCGCCGTCGGCGATCACCGCGCCGAGCAGCGTCGAGATCGGCCGCGCGCCTCGGGCGGCCAGCAGCGCCAGCGCGCCCGCCGACGAGGCGCGGGATCGAGCGTCAGCCCGGCGCACGAGCCCGAGGTTCTGCGCGGCGTGCAGCGCGGCCAGCGGGTCGGGCTCGGCCAGCGCGAGCCGCAGCTCGGCGCCCGAGCGCGATCGCCGCTGACCGTCTCCAGCGCGCCGCGCTGCACGGCCTCGCAGGCCAGCCGTCGGTGGCGGGCTCGGGCGCGAAGCCGAGCCGGACCGCGTAGCGGACCAGCCGCCACAGCCGCGTCGGGTCGTCGCGGAACGACGCGGTCGTGCAGGACGCGCAGACGCCCGGCCTCGAGGTCCTCCAGCGCGCGCGGGCGCGGCGCGCAGCTCGCCGGCGGCTGTCGAGCGCGATCGCGTTGACGGTGAAGTCGCGGCGCAGCAGGTCCTCCTCCAGCGTCGCCGGCGCGGACGTCGGGCAGCGCGCCCGGCTGCCGCGTAGCGCTCGGCGCGCGCGCGTCACCACGTCGTAGACGCAGCCGCCCGCCGACGGCGTCGATGCCGACCACGTCGCGGTGCCGAAGCGCTCGTGGAAGGCCACGACCTCGCCCAGCGCCGCGCGACCGGCTCCGGATCGCCCTCGACGACGACGTCGAGCTCGCGCGGCGCGCGACCGAGCAGCACGTCGCGGACCGCGCCGCCGACGACCCACGACCCCGGACGTCGGGCGAGCACGTCGAGCAGCCGCGCGCCGCAGGGCAGCGCGCGCAGCGCGTCGAGGGCCTCGGCGGGAGTCGCGCACGAGCGGCGATCCTGCGCATGCCGCCCGAACGCATACCCTGTCGGCCATGTCCCGTCCCTCCGGCGGCCGACGCCGCCGGTTGGTGTGGATCGTGCCGGTCGCTCGTGGCCCTCGCTGCTCGCCGCCGGCGCGGTGAAGGTGCTGACGGGCGGCCCGGGCGACGTCTCCAATCCCGACGTCGAGTTCGACACAGCGCCGCCTGCCGCGCCGACCACGCCGCAACCGAAGACCACCGCCCACGCCGCCGAGGATCCGTTCGACGACGGGTTCGAGTGGCCGGTCTACGGCTACACCAAGAACCGCGCGCGCTACCTGCCGCTGGACCGTCCGCTGCGCCCGCCGTTCACCCTGCGCTGGAAGCGTGACGGGCTCGATCCTGCTCGAGTTCCCGCCCGTGCTCTGCGGGAGGTCGCTGTTCCTGCTCAAGAACAACGGGGCGCTCTACGCGATCTCACGCCGGACGGGCCGCGTCCGCTGGACGCGCAAGCTCGGCTACCTCGCCGCCTCCTCGCCCGCCTGCGCGCACGGCACCGTCTACGTCGGTGCTGCTCGCACGCGGGCAAGGGCATCAAGGCCGGCCGCGTCGTCGCGGTCGCCGCGGGCACGGGCCGCACGCGCTGGTCGCGCAAGCTGCCCAGCCGCGCGGAGTCCTCGCCGCTGCTCGATCACGGGCGGCTCTACTTCGGCAGCGAGGACGGGACGGTCTACGCGCTGCGACGCCGCCGACGGCGCGATCGTCTGGACCTACAAGGCCGGCGGCGCGGTCAAGGGCGCGCTGGCGCTCGACGACGGGCGCCTCTTCTTCGGCGACTACGGCGGGCAGGTCACCGCGCTGCGCCGCACCGACGGCAAGCAGCTCTGGAAGACCGGCACCAGCGGCGGCGCGTTCGGGCTGACGTCGGGCAACTTCTACTCGACGCCCGCGGTCGCCTACGGCCGCGTCTACATCGGCAACACCGACGGGTTCGTGTACTCCTTCGGCGCCGACAGCGGCAAGCTCGCCTGGCGCCACAAGACCGGCGGCTACGTCTACGCCTCCCCCGCGGTCTCCGCCCGTGCGCGGCGGCGACCGTCTTCGTCGGCTCCTACGACGGCAAGTTCTACGCCTTCGACGCGCGCACCGGCAACGTGCGCTGGACGCACAAGACGCGGCGGCAAGATCTCCGGCGGCCCGATCGTCATCGGCGACCTCGTGTTCTACTCCAACCTCGGCACGCACTCGACCGGCGCGGTCGGCGCGCGCCACCGGCAAGACGGTGTGGTCGATCGGCCGCGGCGCGTTCAACCCCGTGATCTCCGACGGCCACGCGCATCTACCTCGACGGCTACACGACCCTGTACATGCCTTCGGCGAGCAGGGCCGGACGGCCGCCGGCACGCTGACCGACGCGGCGTCGCGTCACAGCGCCGCGACCACCTCGCGGCGGTCGCCGAGCGGCGTCACGCGCGCTACGTCGCCCGCCGCGTCGGCGCAGCGCAAGCGCGCGGTGGCCGCGCCGACTGGCGCCGCGGCGCCGCCACGTCGAGGTCTGCTTCAAGTCGCAGCGGCAAGCGTCATGTGCCGGATCCCGAAGCCGCCGGTCTGCTTCCAGCGCGCCGACGGCCGCGACCGTCTGCCGCGCGCGCAAGGAGTAGCCAGAGGCCGGGCGCGCCGGCGCCGGTCGCGGCGGACGCCGGGCCGGGCGCACGGCGACGCCGGCCGCCAGCGAGCCGCGCCTTGGCCTCGGCGACCGTGTACTCGCCGAAGTGGAAGATCGAGGCGACCAGCGCGGCGTCGGCGCCCGGCCTGCAGCGCGTCGACGAGGTCGTCGAGGTCGCCGGCGCCGCCGGAGGCGATGACCGGCACGTCGACCGCCTCGGCGACCGCCGCGCGTCAGCGTCGAGGTCGTAGCCGTCCTTGGTGCCGTCGCGGTCCATGCTGGTCAGCAGGATCTCCCCCGCGCCGCGCTCGACGCCCTCGCGCGCCCACTCGACGGCGTCGCGGCCGGTCGGCGTGCGACCGCCGGCGACGAAGACCTCCCAGCCGTCGGCCTGGCTGGCGTCCACGCGGCGCTTGGCGTCGATCGCGAGCACGACGCACTGCGCGCCGAAGTGCTCGGCCAGCTCGTCGAGCAGCTCCGGCCGCGCGACCGCCGCGGAGTTGACCGAGACCTTGTCGGCGCCGGCGTCGAGCACCGCCTGCGCGTCGGCGACCGAGCGGATCCCGCCGCCGATCGTGAACGGGATGAAGACGTTGTCGGCGGTCCGCCGCGCGAGGTCGACGATCGTGTCGCGCTGCTCGTGCGTCGCGGTGATGTCGAGGAAGATGAGCTCGTCGGCGCCCTCGGCGTCGTAGCGCTCGGCCAGCTCGACCGGGTCGCCCGCGTCGCGCAGGTCGACGAAGTTCGTGCCCTTGACGACGCGCCCGGCGTCGACGTCCAGGCAGGGGATGACGCGCTTGAGGTGCATGGCGGCTGGCCTAGTCCGTCGCCGGCACGGGCCGGTAGGGCTTCTTGTCGAGCCGGTCACCGCCATCGGGCTGCAGCGCCTGCTGGCCCTCGGCGATCGTGAAGCGGCCCTCGTAGAGCGCCTTGCCGACGATGACGCCGCCGAGGTTGACCTGGCGCAGGTCGCGCAGGCCGCGGAGGTCGTCGAGCGTGCCGATGCCGCCGGAGTAGATGAAGCGCCCGCGCACGACCTCGGCGATCCGCTTGACCTCGTCGAGGTCGATGCCCGCCGAGCATGCCGTCGCGGTCGACGTCGGTGTAGACGAACGAGCGCACGCCGCGGTTCTGCAGCCGCTCGATGACCGCCGTCGGCCGGCATCTGCGTCGTCTCCTGCCAGCCCGAGGTCGAGACGTTGCCGCCGCGCGTGTCGACCGAGACGATCACGCGATCGCGGAACGCGCCGAGCACGTCGTCGAGGAAGTCGATGTCGTTGAACGCCGCGGTGCCGAGGATCACGCGCTCGGCGCCGGCGCGCAGCGCGTCGCGCACGGCCGGCAGCGTGCGCAGGCCGCCGCCGTACTGGACCGGCACGTGGAGCTCGTGGGCGATCTGCTCGAGGTGGTCGAGCGACTTCGGCGAGCCGGTGCGGGCGCCGTCGAGGTCGACGACGTGCAGGAAGCGCGCGCCGGCGTCGACCCACGCGCGCGCGGCCTCCAGCGGCGAGTCCTCGTAGACGGTCACCTGGTCGAAGTCGCCCTTGACCAGCCGGACCGCCTTGCCCTCGCTGATGTCGATCGCCGGGTAGAGGATCACGCTGCCGTCGCCTCCACTGACGCACAGACCCGCACGAAGTTCGCCAGCAGGGCGATCCCGTCGCGCGAGGACTTCTCGGGATGGAACTGGGTGCCGAACACGTTGCCGCGGCCGACGACGGAGGCGAACTCGCTCGCCGTAGTCGCTGATGCCGAGCACGATCTCGTCGTCGGGTCGACGGCGGGAACGAAGGAGTGCACGTGGTAGAACGGCGTCGGGTCCGGCAGGCCCGTCGCTCAGCGCGCGACGGGCGCGTCCAGCGCACGTCGTTCCAGCCGATGTGCGGCAGCTTGAGGCCGCGCGGGTCGCAGCGCGCACGACCTCGCCGGGCAGCAGGCCGAGGCCCGTCGGCGCCGCCGAGCTCCGTGGAGCGCTCGAACAGCAGCTGCATGCCCAGGCAGGCGCCGAGCACCGGCACGCCGGCGGCCGCGCGCTCGCGGACGAGCTCGTCCAGGCCGGTCTCGTCGAGCGCCGCCATCGCCGCGGCGAACGCGCCGACGCCCGGCACGACGAGCCCGTCGGCCGCGCGCAGCGCCTCGTGGTCGCCGGTCAGCACGACCGTCGCGCCGACGCGCTCCAGCGCCTTCTCCACGGAGCGGCGGTTGCCCATGCCGTAGTCGACGAGGCCGAGCGTACGGTCATGCGGTCAGCGTGCCCTTCGTCGAGGGCACGCCGGTCTCGGTCGGGTCGATCGCCACGGCCTGCGCGCAGCGCGCGGGCGAACGCCTTGAACGCCGCCTCGATCATGTGATGGGCGTTGGTGCCGGCCTCGACCGTGATGTGCAGCGTCAGCTTCGCCGCGCTGGCGACCGCGCGGAAGAACTCCTCGGTCAGCTCGTGGTCGAAGTCGCCGGTGCCGCCGGGCGGCAGGTCGGCCTCGAAGGCGCAGGAACGGCCGGCCGGAGATGTCGAGCGCGCACGCCGGCGCGCGCCTCGTCCATCGGGACGACGGCGTGGCCGTAGCGGGAGATGCCGACGCGGTCGCCGAGCGCGCGGTCGAGCGCCTGGCCGAGCACGATCCCGGTGTCCTCGACGGTGTGGTGCGCGCCGGTCTGCAGGTCGCCGGTGACGTCGACCTGCGAGGTCCAGGCGCCCGTGGCGGGCCAGCAGGTCGAGCATGTGGTCGAGGAAGCCGACGCCGGTCTCGCGGGTGCCCGGCGCCCGTCGCCGTCGAGCGCCGAGCGTCAGGCGGACGTCGGTCTCCTCGGTCTTGCGTGCGATCTCGGCGGTGCGCGTCATCGCGATGGATTCTCGCGCACCCGCATCGACGTCCGCGTGCCGGGTGAAGCCCTCGGCCTCGCGCGATCGGGCACGCCGGCCCGCGCCAGCGCGTCCGCGGCGGCGCCCGATCCGGACCACGCTCATGCGCCGGCGGAAGTGCGCGCGTCGAGAGCCCGGAGGCGAAGCGCGCGGCGCCGCCGGTGGGCAGCGTGTGGTTGGAGCCGGCGACGTAGTCGCCGAACGCGGTGCCGCTCTCGCGGCCCACGAACACGCAGCCGGCGCTGCGCACCGCGGCGGCCAGCGCCTCGGCGTCGGCGCCGACGAGCTCCAGGTGCTCGGGCGCGAACGCCTCGGCGACGGCGAGGCCCGTCGTCGAGGTCGGCGACCACGACGACGGCGGCGGCCGCGTCGCCGTCGGCCTCGGCGTCCAGGCGCTCGGCGACCGCGTCGAGCCAGCGGCGGCGTCGTCGGTGACCAGCGCCACGATCGTCCCGGCGCCGTGCTCGGCCTGGGCCAGCAGGTCGAGCGACGACGAGCGTCGGGGTCGGCGTCGCCGGCGGCGAGCGACCAGGACGTCGCTCGGGCCGGCGAAGCCGTCGATGCCGACGTCGCCCGAGACCTGGCGCTTGGCCTCCTGCACGTAGAGCGAGCCCGGGCCGGCGATGACGTCGACGCGCGCGACGCTGTCGGTCCCGTAGGCGAGCGCGGCGATCGCGTGCGCGCCGCCCATGCGCCAGACCTCGTCGGCGCCGCACAGCGCGCAGGCGGCGAGGATCACCGGGTGCGCGCCCGGCGCGCAGACGACGACCTCGTCGACGCCGGCGGCGCGCGCGGTGACGACGCCCATCACGACCGTCGACGGGTACGGGTTGCGGCCGCCCGGCGTGTAGATCGCCGCGCGGCGCACCGGCACGTCGCGGATCGTGACGCTCTGGCCCTCGGGCAGCTCGACGCGTCCGGTCGGCGACCAGCCCGGCCTCGGCGACCGCGCGCACGTTGGCGATCGCGACCTCCAGGCCGGCGCGGACCGCCGGGTCGAGCGCGTCCAGCGCCGCGTCGAGCTCCGGCTGCTCGACCCGCAGCGGGCCGGTCGACGCCGTCGAAGCGCTCCACGTACTCGAGCAGCGCCTGCTCGCCGCGCGTGCGCACCGCGGCGACGATCTCGCTGACCGTCCCCGACACCGAGACGCCCGCCGGCGCCAGCGCGCGCAGGCGTCGGCCGCGGCCGGCCGCGCCGCCTCGGCCGACCGCCAAGCGCTCGACGTTCATGCGCCACCCGCGATCGGGCGCCGACGGCTCGCGAGCCGCGCGCATCCGGCGCGTGAGCTCGTCGATCGCGGCGGCCTTGAGCTTGTGGGCCACCGGGTTGGCGATCAGGCGCGCCGTCGAGGTCAGCGATCTCCTCGCGGATGACCAGGCCGTTCTCGCGCAGCGTCGTCCCGGTGGCGGTGAGGTCGACGATCGCCTCGACCAGGCCGGTCAGCGGCGCGAGCTCGACCGAGCCCTTGACCTCGACGATCTCGGCCTGGCGGCCGGTCTCCTCGAAGTAGCGCGGCGGCGATCCGCGGGTACTTGGTCGCGACCCGCATGACGCCCAGGCGCCGCAGCGCCTCGGCGGCCGGGTCGGGCTCGCCCGGCGACGCGTGCGCGAAGACCATCCGGCACGGCGCCGTAGCCGAGGTCGAGCAGCTCGACGACCTCGCGCTCGTCCTGCTCGGTCAGGACGTCCTTGCCGGTGATGCCGACGTCGGCGGCGCCGGCCTCGACGTAGGTCGGCACGTCGGACGGGCGCATCGTGACGATGCCGACGTCGCCGAACAGCAGCTTGCGGTCGTTGGCGCGCACCTCGGCGGTGTCGATGCCGACGCGCGTCGAGCAGGTCCAGCGTCTCGCGCATCAGCGCGCCGCGCGGGACGGCGATGGTCGAGGGCCGGCGCGCTCATGCCGCCACCGCCTCCTCGCCCGCCAGCGCGAGGTGCAGCCGGTCGACGTGCAGCGCGAAGCCGCACGGCGGGCAGCGGCCGCCCGAAGCGCCCGAGCAGGTCGTCGTAGCGCCCGCCGCCGCCCAGCGGCTCGCCGAGCGCGGGGTCGAGCACGTCGAAGACCGACGCCGGTGTAGTAGCCGAGGCCGCGCGCGAGGCCGAGGTCGAAGACGATCCGCTGCGCGACGTGCGTCGGGCAGGTCGGTGAAGATCGCGCGCAGGCCGTCGGCCTCGCCGCCGGTGATCTCGTCGAGCACCTCGGGGCCGCCGCGCAGCTGCGGGACGCGCAGCAGCGCGGCGTCGCAGCCCGCGGCTGGCCACCTCGCGCTCCAGGCCGACGAAGTCGCGCGCGGCCAGCGCGCCGAGCAGCACGCTCGCGGACCGTCGTCCGGGACGCCGAAGGTCTCCAGCAGCGCCGGGTACAGCGCGGCGTTGCCGAGCGCGATCCGGTAGCCGACCAGGCCGACCGCGTCCAGCGCCTCGCACAGCACGGTCAGCGCCTCGACGGTCCCGTGCGGGCCGGGCGCGCCGACCAGCTCGATCCCGGCCTGCAGGAACTCGCGCATCTGGCCGCGGTGCGGGCGCACGCCGCGGTAGGCGTGGGCGAAGTAGGAGAAGCGCAGCGGCGGCTCGGCGTGCGCGTAGCGCGTGGCGACGACGCGCGCGATCGGCACCGTCATGTCGGGGCGCAGCGCCATCACGTGGCCGTGGTCGTCGAAGACGCGGTAGGCGGGATCGACGCCCGTCTCGCCGCGGCGCAGGACCTCCTCGAACTCGAGCGTGGGCGTCCAGACCTCGCCGTAGCCGCGCTGCTCGAAGACCCCGCGCATCGCCTCGGTGATGGCGCGCAGCTCGCGCATCTCGTCGGGCAGGACGTCGCGCGTCCCGTTGGGGATCGGGTGGATCATCGGGTCCCGCAGCCTACGAGACCAGGCGTTGCGGAAGATGCCCGCCCTGTGACGATTCGGCCTGCTACGCGAGCGCCGGCTGCTCCGCGACGCGCTCGATGCGGGCGCCGAGCTCGCGCAGGCGCTCGTCGATGCGCTCGTAGCCGCGGTCGATCTGGCGGATGTTGCCGATCTCGGTCGCGCCCCTCGGCGCACAGCGCGGCGAGCAGCACCGCCATGCCGGCGCGGATGTCGGGCGACTCCACGCGCGCGCGCGCGCAGCCGCCGCGGCCCGTGCACGAGCGCCCGGTGCGGGTCGGCGATGATGATGTTGGCGCCCATCGAGATCAGCTTGTCGCAGAAGAACAGGCGCGACTCGAACATCCACTCGTGGACGAGCACCTCGCCCTCGCTCTGGGTCGCCAGCGCGACGGCGATCGACGTCAGGTCGGCCGGGAACGCCGGCCACGGACCGTCCTGGACCTTGGCTCGTGTGCTCGCCCATGTCGCGCTCGACGACGAGCTTCTGGCCGCCGGGGACGAGCACGTCGGCGCCGTCGAGCTGCGTCTCGCAGCCCGATGCGCTTGAAGACGAGGCGGATCATCCGCAGGTCGTCGGGCTCGGTGTCCTTGATCCGGATCTCGCCGCCGGTCACGCCGGCCATCGCCATGAACGAGCCGATCTCGATGTGGTCGGGCCCGATGTCGTGCGTCGTGCCGCCGAGCACGTCGGCGCCGGTGACGTGCAGGACGTTGGAGCCGATGCCCGCGGATGTCGGCGCCCATCTTGACGAGCATGCGCGCGAGGTCGACGACGTGCGGCTCGCACGCCGCGTTGAAGATCTGCGGTCTCGCCCGGCGTCAGCGCCGCGGCCAGCAGCGCGTTCTCGGTGCCCATGACCGACGGCTCGTCCATGAAGACCTCGCCGGCGCGCAGCTCGCCCGCCAGCGCCAGCGATCGTGTGGTCGTGACGCTCGACCCGCGCGCCGAGCGCGCGGAAGGCGTCGAGGTGCGGATCGAGCCGGCGGCGGCCGATGACGTCGCCGCCGGGCGGCGGCATGTCGGCGCGACCGAAGCGCGCCAGCAGCGGCCCGGCGAGCAGGAACGACGCGCGGATGCGGGCCGACAGGCGCGGGTCGACGAACGACGTCGGCCGTGATCGCCCGCGGCGCAGATCGCGACCTCGTGCTCGCCCCGCCACTCGACCGTCGCGCCGAGGTGCTCGAGCAGGTCGAGCATCGCCTGGACGTCGCGGATGCGCGGCACGTTGCGCACGACGACCTCCTCCGCGGTGAGCGCGGATGCGGCCAAGCAGGGCAGGGCGGCGTTCTTGTTGCCGGCGGGGACGACGGTGCCGGACAACGGGATGCCGCCGTCGATGACGAACTTCTCCATGCGATCGAAACGCCCTGACGCGCCTTCGAAGGCCGTTGGCGGACGCTGGGCTAGGGTAACAGCCATGTCGTCGCAGCTTTCGCGCGCGGAGGCCTGGGACCTCCTCTCCGAATGGGTGCAATCGCCGTCGCTGCGCCGGCACTGCCTCGCGGTCGAGGCCGCGATGGTCGGCTACGCCCGCAAGCTCGGCGCCGACGAGGAGGCCTGGGCGGTCGCCGGGCTGCTGCACGACGCCGACTACGAGCGCTTCTCCGACATGGACGACACGGAGAACGGCCACCCCCGAACCATCTTGAGGTACTTGCGCGAGCGCGACGTCGACCCCGAGATCGTCGACGCGATCGCCGGCGCACGCGACGTTCCTCGACGTGCCGCGCGAAACCGCCATGGCCAAGACGCTGTTCGCCGTCGACGAGCTGTCGGGCTTCATCGTCGCCTGCGCCTACGTGCGTCCCGAGGGCATCCACGGGATGACGCCCAAGTCGGTCAAGAAGAAGCTCAAGACCCCGGCCTTCGCCGCGGCGGTCAACCGCGACGAGGTCCGCGAGGGCGCCGAGGAGCTCGGCGTGGACTTCGACGAGCACGTCGCGTTCGTCATCGCCGCGCTCGAAGAGCGCGCCGACGAGCTGGAGCTGCACGGCAAGAGCGCCGAGCCAGACCCTGCCTGACATGAGCCCGCGCGAACGCTACGCGCGGGTGCTTCACGCGCCGCACGTGCGGGCGCTGCTGGTGGCCGAGATCCCGACGCGGCTGCCGATCGGGATCAACGGCCTGGCGATCGTCCTGTTCCTGCGCGAGCACACCGGCTCCTATGCGGCCGCGGGCGCGGTGGCGGCGGCCTTCGGCGCGGCGCTCGGGCTGAGCTCGCCGCTGCTCGGCCGGCTGATCGACCACCGTGGGCTGCGCCAGACCGTCGTGCCCCTCGCGCTGGCCCACTCGGCCGCCATGGCCGCGCTGGTCGTCTGCGGGCTGGCCGACGCGCCGGTTCGCCCTGATGGTCGCGCTCGCCGCCGCGGCGGGCGCGTTCCTCCCGCCGCTGGGCTCGATCACGCGCGCGCATGTGGCCGCGCCTGCTGCAGGACGTCGATCCCGGCCTGCTGTCGACCGCGCTGGCGCTGGAGGGCGTGCTGATCGAGCTGATCTTCGTGGCCGGCCCGCTGCTCACCGCGTTGTTGTCGGCCTTGATCGACCCGGCCGCGGCGCTGATCCTCTCCCCCGTCCTGTTGTTGTCGGGGTTGGTCGGCTTCCTGATGCAGCCGCCCGTGCGCACGTGGGTGATCTCCGAGGACGCGGGCAGCCACGGGGCGCTGGGCGCGCTTGCGCTCGCCCGGGATCCAGACGCTCGTGCTCTGCACGCTGCCGATGGGCTTCTGCTTCGGCGCCATGGAGGTGACGCTGCCGGCCTTCAGCGAGGACCACGGCGCGCGCGGGCTGGCGGGCGTCCTGGTCGCGGTGTGGTCGCTGGGCAGCGCGGCGGGCGGCCTGCTCTACGGCGCGTGGCACTGGTCCGGACCGGCGGGGCGCCGCTACGCGCGACTGGCGGCACTGCTGCCGATCGGCTACCTCCCGCTGGCGCTCGCGCCCTCGATGGGCGCGATGTACGTGCTCGCGCTGCTGGCGGGGCTGTGCATCGCGCCGACGTTGACCGCCGGCAACCAGATCGCCGGCGACGTCGCGCCATCCGGCGCCGAGACCGAGGCCTACACCTGGCCGATCACCGCGCTGGTGGTCGGGCTGGCGATCGGCAACTGGTCGGCAGGCGCGATCGTCGAGGCCGCCGACTGGCAGGCCGCGTTCCTGGTCTCCGCCGCCGGCGCGGCGCTCAGCGCGCTGCTGGCCGCCCTGCGCTGGCGGACGTTGCAGCCGGACCCGCGTTACGAAGCCGTCTTGTAGCGCCCGCCGCCCTTGGCCCACTCGTGCAGGTGCTCGATGCGGCAGAAGGCGTCGCCGATGCGGTGCTGCCCACGATGACGCACGACGAGCACGCGCTCGACGCCCAGCACGTCGCCGCACAGCGCACAGCGGCCGAGCGCGTCGTCGGGGTCGCCCGACGGCACGATCCGACCGGGCTGCCACGCAGTGCCCTGGATGATCCACGGCACGATGTGCTCCAGCCGGCAGAAGACCGCCTTGTGGCCCTCCTCGGGCTCGGCGACGCGAAAGCCATCGTCGTCGGGAACCGCCGTGTCACACCAGGTGCAGTGCTCGGGCATCGCCCGCACGAGGGTAACCGCCCGCGAGGAGGTCCGCGCAACTGGCTACCTTCCAGGGCGTGGCCACCGAACCGCTGACGATCACCGTCCTCGAGGGCGACGAGACCGGCCAGGAGCTGCTCGAGCAGGCGCTCCGGGTGCTGGATCCCGACGTCATCGGGCTGCCGAGCTCGAGCTCGACCGCTACGACCTCTCGCTCGAGCAAGCGGCGCGAGACCGACAACGAGATCGTCGACGAGGCCGCGCGCGCGATGCGCGAGGCCGGGCTTCGGGCATCAAGGCCGCGACGATCACGCCCGAGGGCAAGGACGACGTCGGCTCGCCCAACCGGATCCTGCGCGAGGGGTCGACGGCAAGGTGATCATCCGCACCGGCCGGCGCATCCCGGGCGTCGACGCCGGTCGCCGGCGTCTACCTCCCGATCTCGGTCGTGCGCATGGCGGTCGACGACGCCTACGGCGCCAAGCAGTGGCGCGAGGGCGACCGAGGGCGCGCGCCGACGAGATCGCCTACCGGACCGAGAAGATCACGCGCGTCGACCTGCCGCGCGGTCGCCGAGTACGCGTTCCGGACCGCCGCAGCGGATGGGCGCGCAAGGTCTACGGCGGCCCGAAGTGGACGGTCTCCCCGGTCTACGAGGGGATGCTCAAGGAGGAGATGGACGCCGCCGCGGCGCGCCATCCCGACGTCGCGTACCAGCCGGTGCTGATCGACGCGACCTACGCCGGGCTGATCTCGGGCGCCGCCGACGCGCCGCTGGTGATCCCGGCGCTGAACCGCGACGGCGACTGCCTCTCGGATCTCGTGCATGCCGATGTTCGGCTCGATCGCCGGCGCCGAGTCGGTGCTGCTGGCCTTCGACGACGACTTCAAGACGCACGGTCGCGATGGCCGAGGCGCCGCACGGCACCGCGCCGGCGCTGCAGGGCAAGGACCTCGCCAACCCGATGGCGATGATCCTCGCCTGCGGCGCGGTGCTCGACTACGCCGCCGACGCAGGGCTACGCCGGCGCCGAGCGCGCCTCGCGCGCGATCTACGAGTCCGTGCTGGAGGCGACGGCGCGCGGCGTCCGGACGCACGACCTCGGCGGCGCACGCCGGCACGACCGAGTTCACCGACGACGTCATCGAGCGGGTGCGCACGAAGATCGACGTCTGGTCCTCGCTGGGCTCGACGACGTAGCGCCGGAGAGTCTTTGCGCACGGCCCGCCCGCAGTCCTGAGCGCAACCCTCCCTGGGCAGGCCGCGCGGGCGTCCTCCGCGGCCAAGCGCAGACCCTCACGGCCAGGCCGGATGCAAGATCGCCTGCAGGATCGGCGCCGAACTTTCCCGCTGCAGAGCCAAATTTCGCGCAAAGAGCGAGGCGAACACCTGTTCTGTCGACGTCCGTCCGACGGAGGTTCTAGCTTTGCGAACACATGTTCTCCTCCACCGCAGATCCCCGGCCGGTCAAGCGCTCTCTGCGCGAGACCATCCGGCGTGCCGCCGACCTGGTCGTCGCCTTCGCCACGCTCGCAGATGAGCTGCCGCCGCGCGACCACGTCGACGACCTCGCGGAGGCCCATCCTCACCGCCGTCCGCTCCGCGCGCCTTCGCGCGCGGGCCGTCCCGGCGGGGTGCCTTCACGAGCGCACTCCTGCACGACGCCAGTGGCCTCACGCCCGCAGCGTCGCAGCAGGACCTCAAGCGTGCGGTAATTCCTCAGCAGCATCCGCGCCCGGCTGGGAGGCAAGGGCGCCGGAGACATGAACAAAGCGAGCGGGCCGCCATCAGGCGGCCCGCGGCGCGTCCGGGACAGGCGGCGCGTCCGCGTCCCGGGGGCAGACGACGTGGCGGACGGTCCGCGTCGCGACCGCCGTGGCGCCCTGCCCACAGCGCCACCGGCATGGCAGCGCCCTGCCCACATCGCCTGACGCGGCGGTCCTGGTCAGGCGGTGCGGTAGTGGTAGGAGTGCACGATGAAGAACCCGCGCCGCGCATAGAAGGCGAGGGCGTCGGGGTTGTCGGCCTCCACCTGCAGATAGACGTGCTCGGCCCCCTTGCCGGCCGCCCATGCCTCCAGGGCGTCGACGACGCTCGAGGCGATCCCGCGCCGGCGGGCGTCCGGAGTGACCGCAAGGCAGAAGAGGCCCAACCACCCCTCCTCGGCGACGCCGAGACCGACGCCGAGCGGTTCGCCCGACGAAGCGTCGACCGCAACCGCGAAGCGTCCACGACCGCCGAGCTGCGACAGGACGAGCTCGGCGGTCGCGCGTGTGCCACCCAGCCCGCTCACGGTCGCCCACGTGTCCACCCACCCATCGGTCAGATCGCCCAACTGCACCGCGCCAGCCGGAGGCGCGGCAACCGGACCGGGCTCCGGCGGGCCATCCCCGAACTGCATCGTGATGTCGGGCACCACCGCGCTCGACGGGCGTACCGGGCCCGCCAGCATGAACGACGGCCCATCGAGCACCATCCCGCGGTCCTCCAGCGCGGCATCGAGGCGCCGATGCGCTTCGGCCGGCGACACCTGGACGGTGAGCGGGAAGTCGAGCTCTTCGGCCGTCGCCAGCGCGAGATCGACGGTGCGCGCAGCCACCGCGGGGTCGGCCGGCGGCAGGAGTGAGTTCGATCGGCGGCGAGTGACGCCCTCGGTGCGCCGCAGCAGCCAGCCCTCCACCTCTTCGACCTCATCCGCCGGCCACGCCCGTGCGGCCAGATGCTGCAGCTGGTGGGAGACCTCAGGGTCGAACTGGCTGCGAAGACGCTGCACGAAGCGCAGGAGTTTGCGGCAAAACGGCCCACAGCGCGCGCAGCCGGCGCGTACAACGACAACGAGCCGCCCCGAAGGGCGGCTCGTGTGACAGTAAACCGGCGGCGTCCTACTCTCCCGGGCCCTTGCGAGCCAAGTACCATCGGCGCTGTGGGGCTTAACTTCTCTGTTCGGAATGGGAAGAGGTGTTTCCCCCACGCCAAAGCCACCGGAAATCTACGAGAGATCCCGGCGGCCCCTCAAAACCGCACAGCCCACCACATGGGTAATTCACGACGAAGTAAAAAATAAAAACCGTCAAGCCCTCGAGCCATTAGTACCAGTCTCCTTCACGCGTTACCGCGCTTCCAGATCTGGCCTATCAACCTGGTGGTCTCCCAGGGCTCTTACTCCCTCAAGGGGATGGGAGAGCTCATCTTGAGGCCGGCTTCCCGCTTAGATGCCTTCAGCGGTTATCCGATCCGCACGTAGCTAACCTGCTATGCCCTTGGCAGGACAACAGATACACCAGAGGTGCGTTCACCCCGGTCCTCTCGTACTAGGGGCAAATCCTCTCAACTCTCCAACGCCCACGGCAGATAGGGACCGAACTGTCTCACGACGTTCTGAACCCAGCTCGCGTACCGCTTTAATGGGCGAACAGCCCAACCCTTGGGACCTACTTCAGCCCCAGGATGCGACGAGCCGACATCGAGGTGCCAAACCGGGCCGTCGATGTGGACTCTTGGGCCCGATAAGCCTGTTATCCCCGGAGTACCTTTTATCCGTTGAGCGACGGCACTTCCACTTGCTACCGCCGGATCACTAAGACCTGCTTTCGCACCTGCTCGACATGTCTGTCTCGCAGTCAAGCTCCCTTACTGCCTTTGCACTCTACGCACGATTTCCGACCGTGCTGAGGGAACCTTTGTGCGCCTCCGTTACATTTTGGGAGGCGACCGCCCCAGTCAAACTACCCGCCTGGCACTGTTCTCCGCCCGGATTCACGGCGCGAAGTTAGACGTCCAATACATCAAGGGTGGTATCTCAAGGTTGGCTCCACATCAGCCGCAGCCAATGCTTCAAAGCCTCCCACCTATTCTGAGCGAAATGCACCGAACGCCAATACCAAGTTGTAGTAAAGGTTCACGGGGTCTTTCCGTCTAGCCGCGGGTACTCGGCATCTTCACCGAGACTGCAATTTCACCGAGCCCCTCGCTGAGACAGCGCGCAAGTCGTTACGCCATTCGTGCAGGTCGGAACTTACCCGACAAGGAATTTCGCTACCTTAGGACCGTTATAGTTACGGCCGCCGTTTACCGGGGCTTAGCTTCGCTGCTTCGGTCCGAAGACCTAACACCTCCACGTAACCTTCCGGCACCGGGCAGGCGTCAGCCCCTATACGTCGTCTTACGACTTAGCAGAGACCTGTGTTTTTGGTAAACAGTCGCTTGCGCCTATTCACTGCGGCCCCCTCGGGCTCCAGTCGCGAAGACCTTCACCCTACTGGGGCGCCCCTTCTCCCGAAGTTACGGGGCAATTTTGCCGAGTTCCTTAGCGAGGGTTATCTCGATCACCTTAGTATTCTCTACTTGCCCACCTGTGTCGGTTTTGGTACAGGCACGCGAGCTCTCCCTAGAGGCTTTTCTTGGAGGCATGGCGTCCGGGACTCGCCGGCCCTTGGGCCAGCTGGCATCGCGCCTCAGGTTAAGCGGACCCGGATTTGCCTAGGTCCCACCCCTACACGCTTACCCCAGGGCAACCATCGCCTGGGATCCCATAGCCTTCCTCGTCCCCCCATCGGTCAAACGATCTCGACGTGGTACAGGAATATCAACCTGTTGGCCATCGACTACGCCTTTCGGCCTCGCCTTAGGTCCTGACTAACCCTGAGCCGACGAACGTTGCTCAGGAAACCTTGGGCAATCGGTGGAGGGGATTCTCACCCCTCTTTCGTTACTCATGCCGGCATTCTCACTTCCCAGGCGTCCACGGCTGGCTTCCGCCGCCGCTTCACTCGCCTGGGAACGCTCTCCTACCGCGCGATCGATCCGAAGATCTCACGCACCCGCAGCTTCGGTGTCTAGCTTGAGCCCCGTTACATTATCCGCGCCCGAACACTTGACCAGTGAGCTGTTACGCACTCTTTCAAGGGTGGCTGCCTCTAAGCCAACCTCCTGGTTGTCTATGCATTCGGACATCGTTTCCCACTTAGCTAGAACTTAGGGACCTTAGCTGGCGGTCTGGGCTGTTTCCCTTTTGACGCTGAAGTTTATCCCCCAGCAACTGACTCCCGCGGTACACGTAGCGGTCTTCGGAGTTTGCCTTCTTTCGGTAAGCTGGTAGGCCCCCTAGAGAAAACAGTGCTCTACGGCCACCACGCAATTTACGCGAGGCTATACCTAAATATATTTCGGAGAGAACCAGATATCACTGAGCTTGATTAGCCTTTCACTCCGACCCACAGGTCATCCGCCCAGTTTTCAACCTAGGTCGGTTCGGTCCTCCACGAGGTCTTACCCCCGCTTCAACCTGCCCATGGGTAGCTCGCTCAGTTTCGGGTCTACCGCCTACGACTAAATCGCCCTATTCGGACTCGCTTTCGCTTCGGCTCCGCTCATCGCTTAACCTTGCCGCAGACGAGTAACTCGCCGGCTCGTTATGCAAAAAGCACGCGGTCACAGAACAAGTCTGCTCCCACCGCTTGTAGGCACGCGGTTTCAGGTACTATTTCACTCCCCTTCCGGGGTACTTTTCACCTTTCCCTCACGGTACTAGTCCGCTATCGGTCACCTAGGAGTACTTAGCCTTGGAGGGTGGTCCCCCCAGATTCAGTCCGCGTTTCACGGGTGCGGACCTACTCAGGAACGCTAGACAGCAGATCATGCAGTTTCGTCTACGGGACGGTTGCCCTCTTTGGTGCGCGGTTCCACGCGCTTCGACTACCACATGATTTTGTAACTGCTGCCAGGCCAGCTACGGCCTGGAACAAACGCCCTACAACCCCATATACGCAACGCGTAGCTGCTTACACGTACATGGTTTGGGCTGATCCCTTTTCGCTCGCCACTACTCAGGGAGTCTCGGTTGATTTACTTTCCTCGGGGTACTGAGATGTTTCACTTCCCCCGCTTGCCTCCCACCTGACCTATGTGTTCAGTCAGGCGGTGACGCCGCATTACCGGCGCCGGGTTTCCCCATTCGGAAATCCACGGGTCAAAGGCTATTCAACGCCTCACCGTGGCTTATCGCAGTCGTTCACGTCCTTCATCGGCTCTAGGTGCCAAGGCATCCACCATGTGCCCTTACTATCTTGACGGTGATCGTCAAAGAGATGGGATCTGCATAGAGATCCCGTCTCGGTGAATTACCCGTGTGTCTCCCCCGGCTCATCGAAGATGAAGGGGAGACACGTACGCCCGATCAGCGTTGGATCCGATCGGGCATGTGGCTGCTGTGCAGTTTTCAAGGGCCGCCGAGAGGTGCGCACGAGGGGATTCCTCGCGGAGCGCGGTCTCTCAAAACTCAACAGCATGCACGGGCTCAAGCTCCACGATATGTGGCGCAATGCGAGGCATCACGGGAACTCCCATGTGAGGAGCTCCGGCTGGCCCGGCCAGGTTCGGTCGACGTACTAGGCCCTACGGTCGGAGGACATCGCATCGATTCCCTCTGCGGGCACCCGAGGGCGCTGGCAGAAGGCCGGCGATGTCGCCGTGCCGTAGGGGCCCCATCAAGGGGCTCCCTAGAAAGGAGGTGATCCAGCCGCAGCTTCCGCTACGGCTACCTTGTTACGACTTCACCCCAGTCACGAGCCCCACCTTCGACGGCTCCCTCCCTTGCGGGTTAGGCCACCGGCTTCGGGTGTTGCTCACTCCCGTGGTGTGACGGGCGGTGTGTACAAGGCCCGGGAACGTATTCACCGCGGCAATGCTGATCCGCGATTACTAGCAACTCCACCTTCATGCAGGCGGGTTTCAGCCTGCAATCCGAACCGAGACGCACTTTGAGGGATTCGCTCCACCTCGCGGTATCGCAGCCCTCTGTATGCGCCAATGTAGCACGTGTGTAGCCCTGAACATAAGGGGCATGATGACTTGACGTCATCCCCACCTTCCTCCGGTTTGTCACCGGCAGTCTCGCATGAGTCCCCAACTAAATGCTGGCAACATGCGACGGGGGTTGCGCTCGTTGCGGGACTTAACCCAACATCTCACGACACGAGCTGACGACAGCCATGCACCACCTGTGAACCTGCTCCGAAGAGAAACCGTGTTTCCACGGCGGTCAGGCACATGTCAAGCCCAGGTAAGGTTCTTCGCGTTGCGTCGAATTAAACCACATGCTCCGCTGCTTGTGCGGGCCCCCGTCAATTCCTTTGAGTTTTAGCCTTGCGGCCGTACTCCCCAGGCGGGGCACTTAATGCGTTAGCTTCGGCACGGGAGGAGTCGACACCTCCCACACCTAGTGCCCATCGTTTACGGCGTGGACTACCAGGGTATCTAATCCTGTTTGCTCCCCACGCTTTCGCGTCTCAGCGTCAGTCACGTCCCAGCGAGCTGCCTTCGCCATTGGTGTTCCTCCTGATATCTGCGCATTTCACCGCTACACCAGGAATTCCACTCGCCTCTTCCGGACTCGAGCTTGACAGTATCCACCCGCCTCCCGGGGTTGAGCCCCGGGCTTTCAGAGCGGACTTACCAAGCCGCCTACACGCGCTTTACGCCCAATGATTCCGGACAACGCTTGCCCCCTACGTATTACCGCGGCTGCTGGCACGTAGTTAGCCGGGGCTTCTTCTGAAGGTACCGTCACCACAGACGGGTATTAACCGCCGTGGCTTCGTCCCAACTGAAAGAGGTTTACAACCCGAAGGCCGTCTTCCCTCACGCGGCGTTGCTGCGTCACGCTTTCGCGCATTGCGCAAGATTCCCCACTGCTGCCTCCCGTAGGAGTCTGGGCCGTGTCTCAGTCCCAGTGTGGCTGATCGTCCTCTCAGACCAGCTACCCATCGAAGCCTTGGTAGGCCATTACCCCACCAACAAGCTAATGGGCCGCGGGCTCATCCCGTTGCGGAAGCCGAAGCCTCCTTTCCTCACTCCTACTGATGTAGATGCGAGCACATTTGGTATTAGCCCCGGTTTCCCGGGGTTGTCCCAATCAACAGGGCAGATTACCCACGTGTTACTCACCCGTTCGCGGCTTTGCCCCCGAGCAAGCTCGGGTTCGTCGCTCCACTTGCATGTGTTAAGCACGCCGCCAGCGTTCGTCCTGAGCCAGGATCAAACTCTCCGTGAAGTTACCTACACACCGGCACACCCGAGGGCGTACCGGATTACGAAGAGCTGTCAAACCTCATATGGCACGAGCAATACACGTCTCGTACCGAGGGATGACGGGATTCTTTCTCAGACCCTCGCGACCCCGTAAGCGGGACCGAGGGGTCGAACCTGGACGCACACCTCCGACCCGACTGAGTCGAAAGGCGCGCATGCTGTTGAGTTTTCAAAGACCGTCGCGCCCTGTCGGGAAGGGGATACCTTCGAAAGGACGCTCCGCCGAGCCGAAGCTCTAGGAGCGGGGTCGAGCAGTTTAGCACCGTTCGACCGCGGGTGCGGGCTCCGGTCAGACCCGGCGTCCGTGCCCCGCTGCGCAGAAGTATACGCACAGTCCAACGCGCCACGTCGTGCGGGTGGTGCCGCAGGACGTCGCCGGGGATCGCCATGTCGGGCAATCCCTTGCGTCCCAAGGCTATCCGCCTCGGCGACCGCCGCGCAAGGGCCAATCGGTCCAAGCCGCGATCACCGCGATGGTGCCCGACCGCGATGGCCAGGACGTGACGATCTCGTCACCAGCCCGGTTCGAACCCGGCGACGGCCGGTGGTGCCCCGATCAGGCCAGGCGCAGCCGGCGGAAGTGGCGCTTGCCGACCTGCAGCACGTGGCCGTCCAAGCGATCCGGGGCGACGTCGACGTCGCCTTCCCCCAGCGCCTCGCCGTCGAGCTTGACGCCACCCTGGGCCAACAGGCGACGGGCGTCCGAGCGCGAGCGCCCGAAGGCGTCGGCGATCAGCGCCGGCAGGTGCACCGCGCCGTCCGGTGCGCTGAAGGCGTGCTCGTCGACCTCGTCGGGCGCCTCGTGGCTGACGAACACGCGGTCGAAGTGCTGGCTCGGCCGCGGCGGCAGCGTTCTCACCGTGGAAGCGGGCGACGATTCCCCGCGCCAGCGCGCGCTTGGCGTCGCGCGGCCCCGTCCCCTCGGGTGGACGCGGCACGGCCAGCAGCGCGAACCACGACGTCCATCGCCTCGTCGGGCAGCCGCATGGTCTTGCCGAACTGCTCGTCGGGCGCCTCGGTGACGCCCACGTGGTTGCCCAGCGACTTCGACATCTTCTCGGTGCCGTCGATGCCGGGCAGGATCGGCATCGTCAGGATCGTCTGCTCCGGCTGGCCGTAGGCACGCTGGACGTCACGGCCCAGCAGCAGGTTGAAGGTCTGGTCGGTGCCGCCGAGCTCGACGTCGGCGGTGATCGCCACCGAGTCATAGCCCTGCAGCAGCGGGTAGAGCGGTCTCGAGCACCGAGATCGGCTGCCGGGCGGCGAAGCGCTTGGCGAAGTCGTCGCGCTCGAGGATCTGGGCCACGGTCGCCACGCGCGCGAGGCGGAAGAGCTCCTCGGCGCGCATGTCCAGCCACTCGCCGTTGCGGCGGACCTCCAGCAACTCGGGATCGTCGCGCAGCACGGTGAAGGCCTGTTGACGGTAGGTCTCGGCGTTGGCGTCGATCTCGCTCGCCGCTCAGCACCGGACGCGTCGTCGAGCGCCCACTGGGATCCCCTACGCGCGCGGTGTAGTCGCCGACGATCAGGACCACGCGATGGCCGAGGTCCTGGAACTCGCGCAGCTTCTGCAGCACCACGGTGTGGCCGAGGTGGATGTCGGGCGCCGTCGGGTCCAGCCCCAGCTTGACCCGCAACTGGCGTCCCTCCTTCTCGGCGACCTCGAGCTTGCGCGCCAGGCCGCCTTCGGGCAACGACTGATGGGCGTTGCGCAGCAGCGCGGAGGCGGTCTCTGAGGGCGGGGCCATGAAGGCCCAATGCTAGAGTTCAGAGCCGTTTGCGGGGCAGCAGCCGCCACCCCCGCGACCTCCTGCCTCGTGCCATCCCGCCGAGGCGCCGCGCCGTATGAGCGACCCCACCGCACCGCATCTCGCGTCCGTGCCGACATCGGCCCCGCCCGCCCAAGGCCCGCCCGGCGCTCAGCCGCCGCGCGTCAAGACGAAGGTCAAGAAGCTGCGGCTGCTCGCGATCCTCGTCCCGCTCGCGCTGCTGGCCGTGATCTCGACCGTCTTCGGGATGATGATGGCCGTCGCCTCCGACCTGCCGGCCCTGGAGCAGTTGCCGCAGGTCGCCAAGCGCAAGAACTCGGTCCTGACCGACATCCGCGGCACGCGCCTGACGACGCTGACCTCCAACCAGGGCCGGATCATCGTCACCGGCGACCAGATCGGCGCCTACGCCAAGTACGCGGTCATCGCCGTCGAGGACCAGCGCTTCTACGAGAACTCCGGCGTCGACCTGCGCGGCATCGGCCGCGCGTTCTTCCAGGACGTGGTGCAGCGTCGCCAGGCCCAGGGCGGCTCGACGATCGCCCAGCAGTTCGTCAAGAACGCGCTGCAGGCCCAGTCCAAGCGCACGGTCTTCGAGAAGCTCCGCGAGGCCGCGATGGCCTATCACCTGACACGCAAGTGGTCCAAGGAACGAATCCTCACCGAGTACCTCAACACGGTGTACTTCGGCAACGGCGCCTACGGGATCGAGGCGGCGGCGCGCACCTACTTCAGCGCCGACCCGAACCACGCGGGCTGCGGCACGCCCGGGTACACGATGTGCGCCGCGCAGCTCACGCCGGCCGAGTCGGCGCTGCTGGCCGCGATCATCGCCTCCCCCAGCCGCTTCGATCCCGTCGCGCACCCTGGTGCCGCCACCGACCGACGCAACCTGGTCCTCAAGAAGATGCTCGACCAGCAGCGCATCTCCGAGCCGGTCTATGACGACGCGATCCACGAGCCGCTGTACTCGGCGATCACGCCGGCGCACGTCGACACCCTCAAGGGCTCGGAGTACTTCGTGTCGTGGGTGCGCCAGAGCCTCGTCGACCAGGTCGGTCCGCAGAAGGCCTTCGAGGGCAACCTGCAGGGTGCAGACGACGCTGGACGTCGATCTCCAGAAGGCCGCGCAGCAGGCCGTCAACAACTACTTGTCGTGGTCGGGCGGGCCCGACCGCGTCGGTCGTGGCGATCGACAACAAGACCGGTGAGGTCCGCGCGATGATCGGCGGCCGCGACTACGACAAGGCGCCGTTCAACCTCGCCACGCAGGGCCAGCGCCAACCGGGCTCGTCGATCAAGCCCTTCATCTTGGCCGAGGCGCTGCGCCAGGGCATCGGCCCCGGGGCGGTCTACCCGTCGCGCAAGCGCTTCTTCCGGGTCCACAAGGGCGGCAGCGAGATGTTCGTCGTCAACAACTTCGAGAACGAGTACGCCGGGCAGTCGACGGTCGCGAACGCGCTGACGTTCTCCGACAACTCGGTCTTCGCCGCGCTGGGCATCCAGGTCGGGACCAAGAAGGTGTCCAGGCTCGCCGAGCGCATGGGCATCCGGACGCCGGTCTCCTCGAACCTCGCGATGACGCTCGGCGGCCTGCGCGAGGGCGTGACACCGCTGGACATGGCCCACGCGTATGAGACGTTCGCCTCCGGTGGCAAGCGCATCAGCGGGACGCTGGGCACGAGCAAGGACGGGCCCGTCGGCATCCACCTGATCACCAAGCGCAACGACAGCAAGGACGTCGTCAAGCGCAACAAGCCCAAGACCAAGCGGATCCTGTCGGCCAAGCTCGCCGCCGAGGAGACGCAGCTGCTGACGGGGCCGGTCAAGTACGGCACCGCGACGCGCGCGCAGTACGGGGGCTTCGCGGCCGGCAAGACCGGCACCACCGAGAACTCCGGCGACGCGTGGTTCGTGGGCTTCACCCCGCGCTGGACGATCGCGGTCTGGGTCGGCTACCCCAACACCTTGAAGCCGATGCTCACCGAGTTCCGCGGGTCGGCGGTCACCGGCGGCACCTTCCCGGCGATGATCTGGCACGACTTCGTGGTCGCGGCCAACAAGATCATCGACGACCGCAACAACGAGGAGCGCAAGGCCAAGGGCCTGCCGCCGCTCGAGCCGAGCACCTCGGTGCCGTCGACGACCCAGGCGGCACCGACGGCCGTCCCGCGTGAGGGCGCGGCGCCGGAGGGCGCGGGGACCGGCGGCACGGACGCGGGCGGCGTGGCGCCACCGACCGCCACGACACCGAAGACGACCACGCCGCCGGCGCAGACGACGCCGAAGACCACGACACCCCCGGCACAGACGACCCCGGCGACGCCGACACCGCCGAGCGCGGGCGCTCCCACAGGCGGAACCGGCGCGCCAACGGGTTAGCCGAGCGGGAGGCGTGTCCGCCCCGGATCGTCGTGGCTGACGGTCGGTGGCGAGCGCCGATGGGCGCCAGCCCTTCAAGCTCCGCCAGCGGCCGTCAGGCGCGGCGAGACGGCGCGGACACGCCTCCCGCCGGCCAGGGGCGCGAGACGTACTTGTTGCCCGCCGCGCTGAAGCGCCAGGGCAGCTCGACCGCCTTGGTGATCCCGATCCGCGGGCCGGCGATCAGCTTGGGGTCCTTCCAGCCGTCCTCGCGTGGGTGGATCAGGATCGGGCCCTCGAACAGGTTGGTGTCGTTGAGCTCGAGGTCGATGCCCAGCGCCTGGGTCAGCTTGCCCGGGCCGTTGCAGAGGTCGACCTCTTTGGCGACCCCGCGGAGCGCGTGCATCCGCGCGATGCCCTCGATCGGCTCCAGCGCCCGGAGCAGGACGGCGGCGCCGACCTCACGGTGCTCGCAGACGGCGTTGAGCAGCGCGTGGATCCCGTAGGAGCGGTAGATGTAGGCCTTGCCGGGGTCGCTGAAGAGCACCGAGGTCCGCGCGGTCAGCCCGACGTAGGCGTGGGACGCGGGCTCGGAGTGGTGATAGGCCTCGGTCTCGACGATCACGCCCGCGCAGCCGTTGTGCTCGACGACGCAGCCGACCAGGTCCTGGGCGACCTCCACCACCGGGCGGTTGTAGAAGGACGGCGCGAGCGCCACGGCTACGCGGTGAGCAGGGCGCGGGCCTGCTCGAGCTGCTCGCGCACGCGCGCCAGCGCGGTGCCGCCCTCCGAGGCCTTGGACTCCAGCCACGAGGACTGGGCCAACACCGCGCGAGCGTCCTCGCCGAGCGCGGGGATCGCGACGTCGGCGAGCGAGCGACCGCTCTCGACCGCTTCGCGCACGAGGCCGGCGATCACGCCGTGGGACTCGCGAAACGGCGTTCCCTGCTTGACCAGCAGGTCGGCGAGGTCGGTCGCGGCGATCAGCTCGTCGCTTGCCGCCGCGCTCATCCGCTCGCGGTCGAAGCGGGCGCCGGCGATCATCCCGGTGGCGGCCGCAAGGCACAGGCGCAGCGTGTCGACGGAGTCGAACAGGTGCTCCTTGTCTTCCTGGAGATCCTTGTTGTAGGTCAACGGAAGGGCGTGCATCACGCCGTGCAGCGCCTGGAGGTGGCCGACGATCCGCGGTGCCTTGGCGCGCAGCAGCTCGCCGGCATCGGGGTTCTTCTTCTGGGGCATGATCGACGAGCCCGACGACCAGGCGTCGGGCAGGACCAGGAACCCGAACTCGCTCGAGGACCACAGCACGATCTCGGCACCGAGGCGCGAGAGGTGGGTCGCGCAGGTCGCCGCAGCGCTGAGGTAGTCCAGGATGAAGTCGCGGTTGGCGACCGCGTCGACCGAGTTGGGCGAGACGCTGGTGAAGCCGAGCTCGGCCGCGACCATGCGACGGTCGGTGTCGAAGTTCACGCCCGCCAGCGCGCCGGCGCCGAGCGGCATGACGCCGCAGGCGGCCTCCACGACGGCGAAGCGATCACGGTCGCGCGCGGCCATCCAGAACCAGGCGAGCAGGTGATGGGAGAGGTAGATCGGCTGCGCGCGCTGCAGGTGGGTGTAGCCGGGCAGCGCCCAGTCGAGATGGCGCTCGGCGGCCTCGACGAGCGTCGACATGTAGGTGCTGATCTGCGTTTGGGCGCTGCGCGCCGCCTCGCGCGTGAAGAGGGCGACGTCGGTGACGACTTGGTCGTTGCGCGAGCGGGCGGTGTGCAAGGTGCCGCCGGAGCGCCCCGCGATCACCGTCAGCCGCCGCTCGACGGCCATGTGGATGTCCTCGTCGTCGGGCTCGAACGGGAACGTGCCGTCGCGCAGCTCGCCCTCGACCTGATCGAGGCCGGTCAGGATCGCGTCGCGGTCGTCGGCGCCGATGATCCCCTGGGCCGCGAGCATCTTCGCGTGGGCGCGCGATTGGGCGATGTCGTGGGGCCACAGTCGCTGGTCGAAGCCCAGCGACGTGTTCATCTCCCGGAAGGCCGGGTCCTGCGGTTCGGCGAAGCGCGACATGTGGCGGGCAGTCTACGAGCGGCCCACGGAGTCGGCGATCTGGGCGACCTGGGTCGCCAGCGCGAAGCCGAGCAGGTAGAGCGAGATGCCCCAACCGACCAGGGCACCCGAGCCCGGGCGATAGAAGCGACGGTCGCGTCTGCGCCAGTCGCTGATGCCGGCGATCGCCAGGCAGAGCAGGCCGATGGCCATCAGCGCCCACGGCGCCCAGCCGGTGATCAGGTAGCGGGCCTCGAGGTGGAACTCCGAGGCGATGCCGACGATCGTGCCATGCCAGAGCAGGATCGGCAGCGCCGCCGCCGCGGCGAAGCCTGCGGCACCGGTCCACCGCGCGCGTCGCCGCGCCATCTCTTCGCGCTGTTGCCGTGAGCCCGCGGCCATGGCGCGCATCGTCCCACGCCAGGCAAGCGCGGGTCAGGCCAGGATCTCGGTGAGGGCGGCCGCGACGCTGGCCACCTGGTCCTCGCGCCAAATGCGGCCGAAAGCGAGCCGTCAGGCGAGAACTTCGCGGAGCGCCGCAGCGACTCGCTCAACCTGCGACTGCCGCATTTGCGGGAAGAACGGCAGCGCCACGGACCGCGCCGCGATGTCCTCGCAGACGGGGAACTCGCCCTCGCGGTGGCCGTAGCTCTCGCGGTAGAAGCTCATCAGGTGGATCGCGGGCAGGTAGGGCTTGGACTGCACGCCGCGATCGCGCAGCGCGCGGATGACGTCGTCGCGTGGCGGCCCGTCGCGTGGGACCTGCACGACGAAGACGAACCAGCCGCGGACGTCGCCGGCGTGGCGCGCGCCGTCCTCGCACGGCAGGCCGAGGCCGCGTCGCGCGGCGAGCGAGGCCAGCGCCTCGCGGTACCAGGGCCGCCACGCGGGCGCGGCCGGCGAGCATATCGTCCAGGCGCGTCAGCTGCACCGAGCCGATCGCGCACGCGATGTCGCTCAGGCGGTAGTTGAAGCCGAGGCGGTCGTGGTCCAACCACCCCATGTCGGGCGCGCGACCCTGGTTGCGCTCGGAGTCGATGCGCGCCTTTTGGGCCGCGTCGCCGAGGGTGATCATGCCGCCCTCGCCGGTCGTCATCTGCTTGTTGGCGTAGAAGCCGAAGACCGCCGGGTTGCCGCGCCCGCCGACGGCGGGACCGTCGTGGTGGCGGGCACCGAGCGCCTCGCAGGCGTCCTCGACGACCGGCAGGCCGAGCGCCTCGAAGGCGGGAAGGTCGGCCGGGTAGCCGAAGATGTGGACCGGCAGCAGCGCGGTCGTGCGCTCGGTGATCGCCGCCGCCGCGGCGGCCGGATCGAGGTTGAGCGTGACCGGGTCGATGTCGGCGAAGACCGGCCGCGCGCGCTCGTAGACCGCCGCGTTGGCCGAGGCGACGAACGAGAACGGCGAGGTGACGACCTCGTCGCCGTCGCTGCACGCCGACCGCGCGCAGCGCGAGGTGCAGGCCGCTGGTGCCCGACGAGACCGCGCTGGCGTGCGCGGCGCCGACGCGCGCGGCGAAGGCCTCCTCGAACGCCGGCACACGCGGCCCGAGCGACAGCTGCCCGGACCGCAGCACCTCGAGGACCGCCTGCTCCTCCTCGGCCCCGAGCACGGGCTGGGCGAGCGGGACGACCTCGGTGTCGGCGGTGGCGCTCACGACGAGCGCGCCTCCGACGAGGAGCGCACACCGCCGCGCGGGCCGTCCGGCGCTTCTGCTCGGCGAACTCCAGCGAGTCGACCAGCGCCTGCCACGAGGCGGCGATGACGTTCTCGTGCACGCCGGTCGAGCCCCAGACGTCGACGCCGTCGGACGCGTCGATGAACACGCGCGTGACCGCGTCGGTGCCGTGCGTCTCGTCGAGGATGCGGACCTTGAAGTTCACGAGCTCGACGTTGGCCAGGTGCGGGTGGACCTGGACGATCGCGGCGCGCAGCGCCGCGTCGAGCGCGTTGACCGGGCCGTTGCCCTCCGCGGTCGTGCACGTAGCGCTCGCCGTCGAGCCAGACCTTGATGGTGGCCTCGGTCTCGACCTTGCCGTCGGCGCGCTGCTCGACGATCACGCGCCAGGACTCCAGCCGGAACAGCGGCTCGTACTCGCCGGCCTCCTGGCGCAGCAGCAGCTCGAACGAGCCGTCGGCCGCCTCGTACTGGTAGCCGTGGTGCTCGAGCTCCTTGACGCGCTCGATCACGCGCGCGGCGCCGGCGTCGTCGAGCACCAGGCCCGCGGCCTGGGCCTTCTCCAACACGGTGTGCTTGCCCGCCAGCTCGGAGACCAGCAGCTCGCGCTCGTTGCCGACCAGCGCCGGGTCGCTGTGCTCGAAGGTCGTCGCGTCGGCGCGGATGCCGGCGACGTGCAGGCCGCCCTTGTGCGCGAAGGCGCTGCGCCCGACCCACGCGGCGCGCGGGTCCGGGTTGCGGTTGAGCAGCTCGTCGACGAAGTGCGCGGTCTCGGTCAGCTTGCGCCATCCGCTCCGGCCCGATGAGGTCGTAGCCGAGGCGCAGCTCGAGGTTGGCGATGATCGCCACCAGGTTGGCGTTGCCGGTGCGCTCGCCGATGCCGTTCATCGTGCCCTGCACCTGCGTCGCGCCCTCGGCGACGGCGGCCAGCGTGTTGGCCACGCCGCACTCGAGGTCGTTGTGGCAGTGGATGCCCAGCGGCGACCTCGGAGCCCAGCGCGCGCGCGACGGCGCGCACGGCCTCGGCGATCTGGTGCGGCAGCGAGGAGCCGTTGGTGTCGCACAACACGACGCGCTCGGCGCCCGGCGTCGGCGCGGCGCGCAGGCACTGCAGGCTGTAGTCGGGGTCGTCGCGGTAGCCGTCGAAGAAGTGCTCGGCGTCGTAGATGACGCGCTTGCCCGCGCCGACCAGGAAGGCGACCGAGTCGGCGATCAGCTCCAGGTTCTCCTCGGCGAGACGCGCACGACCTTCTCCAGGTGCAGGCGCCAGGTCTTGCCGACGATCGTGCAGACCGGCGCGAAGCACTCGGCGAGGATCTGCAGCGCCGGGTCGTCGGCGGCGGCGACGTCGCGCCGGCGCGTCATGCCGAAGGCGACGATCTGGGCGTGCTGGCAGCTGCTCGCGCGCGAGCAGCCCGAAGAGCTCGAGCTCCTTGGGGTTCGACGCCGGGAAGCCGGCCTCGATCAGGTCGATGCCGAGCTCGTCGAGCTTGTGGACGACGCGCACCTTCTCGGCGGCGGTGAGCGACATGCCCTCGCCCTGCATGCCGTCGCGCAGGGTGGCGTCGTAGGTCTCGATCTTGGTCATGGTGATGCGGTCCTTTGGAAGATGGGTGACAGGTCGGCGACGCAGTGGGCAGCGACACGCGACGCGCACGAGGCGCGCGTGTCGCTAGCGAATTCGCCGACCGGCCCCCATCTAGGAAGCAGCGACCTTGGAGAAGTGGTGCGCGGGGACCGGGTCCAGCCAGTGCGGCGTAGCGGTCGCTGCGGCCGTGCAGCGCGTCCTCGAAGGTCGGCTGCACCGCGCGGGTGATCTCGCCCGGCCGGCCGGTGCCGATCGTGTGGTCGTCGACCTCGCGGATCGGCGTCAGCTCGGCGGCCGTGCCGGTGCAGAAGATCTCGTCGGCCAGGTAGAGCTCGGCGCGGGCGATGTCGCGCTCGACGACCTCGTAGCCGAGGTCGCGGGCGATCTCGATGGCCGATCGGCGGTTGATGCCGTCGAGGATCGACGCGGTCTGCGGCGGCGTCACGATCACGCCGTCGCGCACGACGAAGAGGTTCTCGCCCGTGCCCTCGCAGACGAAGCCGCGCTCGTCGAGGAGGATCGCCTCCTCGTAGCCGGACTTGTGGGCACTCGATCTTGGCCAGGACCGAGTTGAGGTACTGGCCGGTGGCCTTGGCGTGCGGGATCAGCGAGTCGGCGTCGATCCGCCGCCAGGACGAGACGCGGGCGCGCACGCCGTTGGCCTTGCCCTCGTCGCCGAGGTAGCTGCCCCACTCCCAACTCGGCGATCGCGACGTCGACCGGCGCGTCGAGCGGGAACAGCCCCATCGTGCCGTAGCCGCGGTAGACCAGCGGGCGGATGTAGCAGGAGCGCTGGCCGTTGCGGCCGATCAGCTCCAGCGTCGCCTCGCGCAGCTGCTCGGCGGTGAAGGGGATGTCCATGTAGTACAGCGAGGCCGACTTGAACAGCCGGTCGATGTGCTCCTGGTGGCGGAAGACCGCGGGGCCCTTGGACTCGGTGTCGTAGCAGCGCACGCCCTCGAAGACGCCCGGTCCCGTAGTGCAGACCGTGGGTCAGCACGTGGACCTTGGCGTCCTCCCAGGCGACGAACTCGCCGTTCATCCAGATGAGGTCCGCTGTCTCCACGCTCGTGTCTCCTTCGTTACCGACCCAGTGCGACGAGCACGGCTTCTGTCGCCTCGGCGGTGCTCGCCGTTCCTCCGAGGTCCCGCGTCCGCAGCCCTTGGTCAAGGGCCTTGTCCACGGCCGATTCTAGGGCGAGTGCCTCGGATTCCAAAGCCAGGCCGTGCCGGAGCAGCAAGCGCGAGCGACAGGAACATGGCCAGCGGGTTGGCGATCCCCTGCCCGGCGATGTCCGGCGCCGAGCCGTGGACGGGCTCGAAGAGGCCCGGGCCGTCGCCGCCCAGCGAGGCGCTGGGGAGCATGCCGATCGAGCCGGTGAGCATCGCGGCCTCGTCGCTGAGGATGTCGCCGAACAGGTTCTCGGTGACGATCACGTCGAAGCTGCGTCGGGTTGGAGACCAGCTGCATCGCGGCGTTGTCGACGAGGACGTGCTCGAGCGTGACGTCGGAGAACTCGCGCTCGTGGAGGGCGACGACGGTCTCGCGCCAGAGGCGCGAGGTCTCCAGGACGTTGGCCTTGTCGACGCAGGCGACCTTGCGGCGGTCGTCTTGCGCGCGGCCTCGAAGGCGGTGCGGGCGATGCGCTCGATCTCCTGCACGCTGTAGGCGCAGAGGTCCGACGCGGTCGTCTCGGTGCGGGTCTTCTCGCCGAAGTAGATGCCGCCGGTGAGCTCGCGGACGACGAGCAGGTCGGTGCCCTCGATGATCTCGCGCCGCAGCGGGCTGGCGTCGTAGAGCGCCGGCAGCGGACGGACGGGACGAAGGTTGGCGTAGAGCCCGAGGCCCTTGCGCAGACCCAGCAGGCCCTGCTCCGGACGCGGCTTGGTGGCGTCGGTCGTGTCCCACTTGGGACCGCCGACGGCGGCGAGCAGGACGGCGTCGGCGCGCTTGCACGCGGCCAGGACGTCGTCGGTCAGCGCGGTGCCGTGGGCGTCGATCGCGGCGCCGCCGAAGAGGTGCTCTTCGATCTCGACGTCGGGAACGAAGCGCTTGAGGAGGTCGACGGTCGGGGCGAGGATCTCGGGCCCGATGCCGTCGCCCGGGAGGGTGACTACACGGATGCTCATCGAGCGATCGACCTAGCGAGACAGCGGGGTGGTGACCGGGCCCGAACGTTGGCGGTCGCGCTCGTAGGTGTCGATCGACGCGCCCTGCTTGAGGGTCAGCGCGATGTCGTCGAGGCCTTCGAGCAGACGGTGCTTGATCTCGGGGTCGATCTCGAACGGTGCGGTCTGCAGGCCGTTGGCGCCCTGCCAGCGGACCTCCTGGGAGGCGAGATCGACCTGGGCGCTGCCGACGTCGGCGATCGCCTTGCACTGCTGCGCCGTGAGCTGGACGGGCAGCATCCCGATCTTGGTGCAGTTGGACTTGAAGATGTCGGCGAAGCTGGAGGCGATGACGACGCGGAAGCCGTAGTCCTCCAGCGCCCACGGCGCGTGCTCGCGGCTGGAGCCGCAGCCGAAGTTGCGGCCGGTGACGAGGATCTGGTTGACCGGCAGGTCCCAGCCGTCCTCCTTGGCCCAGTCGTAGAACAGGAACTCGCCGAAGCCGGTGCGCTCGACGCGCTTGAGGAACTGCTTGGGGATGATCTGATCGGTGTCGATGTCGTCGCGCATCAGCACGGAGACCGGACCGGTGATCGTCTCGATGGCCTTCATGATGGTGTTGGTCCTCTAGTTCCAGTTGCGGATGTCGACGAAGCGGCCGTCGATGGCGGCCGCGGCGGCCATCTCGGGGCTGACGAGGTGCGTGCGGCCACCGGCGCCCTGGCGACCCTCGAAGTTGCGGTTCGAGGTCGACGCGCAGCGCTCGCCGGGCTCGAGCTTGTCGGGGTTCATCGCCCAGGCACATCGAGCAGCCCGCGCCGCGCCAGTCGAAGCCCGCGGCGGTGAAGATCTCGTGCAGGCCCTCGGCCTCGGCCTGCGCCTTGACCGCCACGGAGCCCGGGACGACCATGGCATACACATTGCCATCGACCTTCTTGCCCTCGACCATGCGGGCCGCGGCGCGCAGATCGCCGATGCGCGAGTTGGTGCACGACCCGATGAAGACGCGGTCCAACTTGATGTCCTCGATCGGCGTGCCGGCCTCCAACCCCATGTACTGCAGCGCGCGCTCCTCGCCCTCGCTGCCCGGGGTCGGGATCGACGCGGTGACCGGCGCGACCTGCGCGGGGTTGGTGCCCCAGCTGACCATCGGGCTGATCGCGGAGGCGTCGACGACGACCTCCTGGTCGAAGTGCGCGCCCTCCTCGGTGTAGAGCTCGGCCCAGGCCGGGTCGACCTCGGCGCCGTGCTCGTCGACCCAGGCGAACGTGGTCTCGTCGGGGGCGATCATGCCCGCGCGGCCGCCGCCCTCGATCGTCATGTTGCAGACGGTCATCCGGCCCTCCATCGAGAGCGACTGGACGGCGGGGCCGGCGAACTCGACGACGTAGCCGGCGGCGCCGTCGACGCCGATCTGGCCGATCGTGGCCAAGATGAGGTCCTTGGCGGTGACGCCCTTGCCGAGCTCGCCCTCGTAGCGGATCCGCATCGACTTGGGCTTGTTCTGGACCAGGCACTGCGTCGCGAGGACGTGCTCGACCTCGCTGGTGCCGATGCCGAAGGCCAGGGCGCCGAAGGCGCCGTGGGTGGCCGTGTGGCTGTCGCCGCAGACGATCGTCATGCCCGGCTGGGTCAGGCCCAGCTCGGGCCCGATGACGTGCACGATGCCCTGGTGCTCGGAGCCCAGCGAGTAGATCGGGATGCCGAACTCCGCGCAGTTGCGCTCCAGCGTCTCGACCTGCGTGCGGCTCAGCACGTCCTTGATGCGCGCCGCCGTCGGCGTGCCGTCGGTCGGGACGTTGTGGTCGGCGGTGGCGACCGTGCGGTCTGGGCGACGCACGGGGCGGTTGGCG
This sequence comes from uncultured Conexibacteraceae bacterium, assembly GCA_963731005.1. GTDB lineage: Bacteria > Actinomycetota > Thermoleophilia > Solirubrobacterales > Solirubrobacteraceae > Baekduia. The sequence continues at coordinate 893,426 of CAVSTZ010000001.1, forward strand.
AGGCGCAGGCCGTCGAAGGCCTGCGGGCTGGTGACCTCGTGGACGAGGTGGAGGTCGATGTAGATCAGTCCGGAGGCGACCTCGTGGGCCGCCCAGATCTTGTCGAACAGGGACTTGGGCATGATTGTTGTTCCTTAACTTCTGCGCAGACCGGCGCTGACGACTGCGAGCAGCACGGCCTCGCCGGGTCCGGGGTTCTCGAAGCGGTGCGCCAGATCGGCGTCGAAGGTCACGGTGTCGCCCTCGTGCAGCTCGTGCTCGGCGCCGTCGATGTGCAGCGTGACGGTGCCGCGCTCGACGACCGCGATCTCGCGGCTACCGGGCTCGTGCATCGGCGGATCGCCCTCGCCGCCGGTGGCCGCGCCGGACGCCAGCTCGTGGCGGCTGAGCTCGGCGCGCTGGCCGGGCAGCGGCGGGGTGAGGATCTCGAACTCGTGGCCGGCGGCGCCGCCACCACGGCGGCGCTCGGCGGCGCGGACGATCGACACGCTGTCGGCCTCGTCGAGGCGCAGCAGTTGGCTGAGACGCAGGTCGAGGCCACTGGCGATGCGACTGGCGACGGCGAGCGTCGGGCTCGTCTCACCGCGCTCGACCTGGGAGAGCATGGGCGCCGAGACGCCGCTGCGCTCGGCCAGGTCGCGCAGCGAGAGGTCCATCGCCTCGCGCAGCGCGCGCACGCGGGGACCGACGTGGATCTGCTGGTCGAGTTGGTCGGCGGGAGCGACGGGCATGGGCGACGGCGCGTACGTTATCACGTACAAATGTCTGATGACATGGGTCGCCAACGCCGCTCTGGCCTCGTACGCCCGTCGTTCAGGAACCCTTGAGGTCCGCATGCGAGGGTCAGGCCGTGCCCAGCAGACGCGGCGACCGCAGGAGGCCGGGCGGGCTGCGCGGTCCGCCCCGCTGGTTCGAGCTCCTGACGATGGTGCGCCTGCTCGGCGCGGCGCTGGCGATCGCGCTCCTGCTCGCTCATCGCATCACCCATCACGACCTGCTGCTGGCTTTGGCCACGCTGACGTGGACGCCGCTCAGCCTGCTGATCCTGCGCCGGACCCAGGACGCCGCGTGGGCGCCGGTGGTGTGGGCGCTGGACGCCTGCGCCGCGTTGGGGCTCGTGCTCGGCGGCGGCGACTGGCGCAGCCCGTTCTACGTCTTCGCCCTGACGACGCTCGTCCTCCCGGCGACCGCGCTGCCGTGGCGCCGCGCGGTCACGTGGGGCGTCTGCTTCTCGGCGGCCTACGGCGCCGTGGCGCTGCTGACCAACAAGCTCCCCGACGACACGCTGACCAACACCATCAGGTTGGAGACGCTGGCGACGCACCTCTTCGTCCCGGTCCTCATCACGACGACGCTCTCCTACTCCAGCCTGCTGCTGGAACGGCTGCGCTCGGCGCGCGGCCAGTCCGAGCGCCTGGCGCTGCAGGCCGAGCGCCAGCGCATCGCCTGGGAGCTGCACGACTCCGCCAAGCAGCGTGTCCATGCCGCGCACCTGATGCTCACCGCGCTGGACGGCGCGATCGCCGACGGACCGAGCCGGCAGTTGCTCGACGGCGCCGTCGGCGAGCTGCGCGCCGCGACCTCCGACATGGAGACCAGCGTCGCCGAGCTGCGCACGCCGCTGGACGGGCGGCCGGTCGACGTGCTGTTGCGCGAGCGCGCGGCCGAGCTGTCACAGAGCGGCGTGGCGCGCATCGACGTCACGGGTCGCCTGCCCGTGCTGCCGCCGCTGGTCGCCGCCCACACCTACCGCATCGCCGCCGAGGCGCTGACCAACGCCGTCCGCCACGCGGGCTGCTCGACGATCTCGGTGACGCTGGGCGGCGCCCCTGATGCCGCCACGCTCACGATCGCCGACGACGGCGTCGGCATGCCGGCCGAGCCGCGCCCGGGCGGCAACGGCCTGCGCTCGATGCGCGGCCGTGCAGAGACGATCGGCGCACAACTGCACATCGGTCCCGGACCCGGAGGGCGCGGCACGGCCGTCGCCCTCGCTCTCCCCCACCCCGGAGGTTCCCCATGATCCGCCTGCTCATCGTCGACGACCACCCCGCCATGCGCGCCGGCCTGACCGCGGTGCTGCGCGCCGAGCCCGGCATCATCCCGCTGGGCACCGCGTCCTCCGAAGAGGACCTCGCGCCCGCGCTGACGCGGACGAGGCCCGACGTCATCCTGTTGGACTATCACTTGCCGGGAGCCGACGGGCTGAAGCTCTGCCGACGGCTCAAGCGCGAGGTGCCGGCACCGGGCGTGTTGTTGTACTCCGCCTACGCCGACAGCGCGATGGTCGTCCCGGCGATCCTCGCCGGTGCCGACGGCCTGTTGAACAAGAGCGCGCCGGCGCCCGAGCTGTTCGACGCGCTGCGCGCCGTCGCCCGCGGCGACCGCGTCCTGCCACCCGTTCCCCGCGAGCTGATGGAGTCCGCGGGCCACCGCGTCGACCCCGAGGACCTGCCGATCCTGGCCATGATCGTCGACGGCACGCCGGTGGCCGAGGTCGCCGAGGCGCTGCGCGTCCCCGCGCGCGAGGTGTCACGCAGGCTGGACGGGATGATCGAGCGGCTGCGGGTGGAGATCGCGGCGGTCTGACGCAGACAGGCTCAGCGCCCGAGCGCCCGGCGCGCCGCGAGCGCCTTCCGGACGACCGCCCGGCTCGGAAGGCGCACCGTCGCCGGGACGCGGCCGGCCTCACGCGCCGCCGTCGCGCCGTGCGTCCTCGGCACGTAGCGCACGGCGCGCCCGCCGAGCCGACCGGTCACGACGCCCTTGGCACCGATGCGCAGCGTGCCGTCCAAGCGGCCGGGGCCGTCGACGGCGACCGTCTCGGCGTCTGCGCTCGCAAGGGCGCGCAGCACGCCGCTGACGCGCAGACCCGGCACCAGCTCGTAGCGGTGCAGGCGCAGGTGCGCGCCGTCCGAGGAGGCCGAGAAGCGACCACCGCGCAGGCCTCCTCCCTGAAGCTCGGAGTAGCCCGCGTAGAGCGTCTGCAGCGCCGAGACCTGCGCATCGACGATCGTGTCGAGCGCGGCGAAGAGCACCCGGCCGCGATCACCGGCGACACCGGGCGCGCGGCGGTAGGCGGCGATCGACCTCGCCGGCCGCGCCAGGACGCCGACCGCGTTGTCCTTGCCTGCACACGGCGTGCCGATCGGCCGACCGTCGGCAAAGCGCTCCAGCGCCCGGGCCGCGCAGCCGCTGATGTCGGAGTCCAGCACGTCGTGGCCGGTGCCCGCCACCGTCAGCAGCTGCCCGTGCGGTAGCTGGGCCAGCAGCGCCGCGGAGTTCTCCAACGGCGTGCGCGTGTCGAGGCGACCGCTGAGCAGCAGCGCCGGGACATCGGGCAGCGGCGCGGCCGACGGAGCGGCGGGCGTGTCGCCCAGCGGCCAGCGCAGGCAGTCGTGGGCCAGCGACGTGTCGATCACCGAGGCGCGGCTGAACGGCGCGAACGCGCTGTCGGGCGCGCCGTCGATGCCGCGGCGCCACAGCGTCCAGCGATCGGGATACGGCGTGAGCAAGGTGTAGGGGAGCTGGACGTCGGCGCAGGTCGTGGCGACGTTGAGCGTCGCGCTGAGCTCGCTGACCGGCACCTTCGGGCCCTGCGCCAGGCGCCGCAGGCGCAGCAGCGGTGCCGCATCGCCCGCGTCGGCCGCGGCGATCGCCCCGGGCAGCGCCGCCTGCAGGAACGGGTTGAGATCGCCCGCCATGATGATCAACAGCAACTCGGACTCGTCGCCGATCGTCGTCTCGTGCGGCGCGCCGCGCAGGTCCGGGATCGTGCCGCGCAGCGGCGCCCGGGCCAGCTTGCGCGCCAGCCGGCCGAGATCGGCGACCGGGATCCGCGGTCGCCGCGCGGCAGCGGTCCGACGCGCACTGCTCGGCCAGCACGCGCGGCAGCCGCGCGAGGGTGTCCAAGAAGTAGGCGTTGATGCCGTCGGGCCCGACGACCGAGTCGAGGATCAGCCCCTCGGTGCGTCGCCGGGAACTGCCGCGCGTACTGCACGGCGACGTAGGTGCCGTAGCTGACGCCCATCAGCTCGAGTTTCGGCGCGCCGATCGCCTGGCGCAGCGCATCGATGTCCTGGACCGAGTCGGTCGTGGCGTAGAACTGGCGCGCGGGCCCCAGTGCCGTGGCGCACCGCTCGACGATCCGGGTGTTGACGACGTCGAGCGAGCCGAGCGCCTGCAGCGGAGCGCAACGCAGCGCGCCGGAGGCGCCGGTGCCGCGCTGGTCCAGGAGTACGAGCCGCCGGTGCGTGAGCGCGGGCGCGAGCGACGCGCGGAAGGCGTCGGCGAAGGCGACCGAGGGCTGCCCCGGACCGCCGGAGAGCGCCAGCAGGAAGCCGTGCGCCCCGGCGCGCGGGCGCTCGACGGCGACCGCCAGCTTCACGGTTCCGGGCACGCGCCCGGTGCGATCCAGCGGGACCGTCAGCGGTCCCACACCGGAAACCGGTCGCTTTGGGACATCTGTGCGTCGTCAACGCCGCGGCGGGGCTCGCACCGACCGCCGCGAGGGCCGACAGCCCAACCAGGGCAAGGAGAACGCGGCGCAGCATCGAGCGCGCAACCGTACTCGCTCGGACCACTCAGGATCGTCCGTGGCGGTCGAAAGCTTGAGCGTTCGACCAAGAAGTTGGACGAACGGCCGATTCAAGCCCCACGCCCGATCGGCCGATGCCTCCCTGATGGCCGACGACTTCGCCGTACGCTGCACCGCCTGCGAGTTCACCTGGAACACCCCGGCCATGGCCGACGGTCTCCGGGTCCTCGGGTCCTGCCCGAAGTGCAAGGGCGAGCTGGAGTTCCGCGACAGCGCGGAGGTCACCATCGCGGCCCTGCCGGCCGACGCCGCCGCCGCACCGCACATGGTGCTGGGCATTCCGCGGATCTAGCCGCGCGGCGCGCGCTCGTAGCGCGAGCACTGCAGCACGGGCATCCGCGGGTACTTGGGCCAGTCGGGGTCCTTCAGGCCCAACTGGCACATCGAGAACGCCGAGCCGCGCCCGCTCTTGACGAGCTTCTGATGCGCGCAGCGGTCGCACAGGCCGAATCGCGAAGCCTCCATCCGGCGTTGAGCATCGCACGCCCGCACCCGCTCCGACCCGCTCGCCGCGGGTTCGTTTCCTGTGCAACTACAATACGGCTCCTTGGCGATCTTCCGCAGACTTCTCGGCTTCCTGGCGCCCTACCGTCGCGGCGTGCGTGCTCTCGGGCGTCCTCGCCGCCGTCGCGATGGGGATGACGGTGGTGATCCCGTGGCTCACCGGCCGCGCGATCGACCAGATCCGCGCCGGCGACAGCTCCGACCTGGACCGGCTCGGGATCCTCATCGCGGCCGCCGGGCGTCGGGCGCCTGCTGCTGACCGTCGGCGCGCCGGCTGGTCGCCGGGCGCGTCTCGCTGGGCGTCGAGTACGACCTGCGTCAGCGCCTCTACTCACACCTGCTCTCGCTCGAGCTCGGCTTCTTCGACCGCCAGCAGACCGGCCAGCTGATGTCGCGTGCGACCGTCGATCTGCAGGCGGTGCGCTTCTTCCTGGGCTACGGCCTCGTGCTGATCCTGCAGTCGGCGCTGACGATCGTGCTGGCCGCCGTCGCGATGTTCCTGGTCGACCCGCTGCTGGCCGCCATCTCGCTCGTCCCGGTCCCCTTCGTCGTGGTGATCGCCGCCCGCTACGGCCGTCGCGCACGCCCCGCCCAGCAGGCCGTCCAGCAGCGGATCGCCGAGCTGACCGCCGACGCGGAGGAGTCGATCGGCGGCGTGCGCGTCGTCAAGGCCTTCGCGCGCGAGGACCGCCAGCTGGAGCGCTTCGCGCAGCTCGACCGCGCGCGTCTTCGATCAGGAGATGATCGCGACCAAGCTGAGCGCCTTCTACCAGCCGCTGATCGGCTTCCTGCCGCAGATCGGGCTGGCCTGCGTGCTGCTGTTCGGCGGGAGGCGCGTCGTCAGCGGCCACATGACGCTCGGCGACTTCACGGCGTTCTACACCTACTTGCTCATGCTGCTGGGGCCGATGCGGTCGCTGGGCATGTCGCTCGGGTTGGCCCAGCGCGCGACCGCGTCGGGCGCGCGCATCTTCGAGCTGCTCGATCGGCGCGCGGCGATCGCGGCGCCGGTATCGCCGCTCCCGCTGCCGGCGGGCAGCGGCCGCGTCGAGCTGCGTGATGTCTGCTTCGGCTACGAGGGCGCTCCGGGACCCACGTTGCACGACGTCTCGCTCGACGTTGCGGAGGGAACGACGGTCGCTTTGGTCGGCGCGACGGGCTCGGGCAAGACCACGTTGGTGGCCTTGCTCCCGCGGCTGTACGACGTCACCGCCGGCGCGGTGCTGATCGACGGCGCCGACGTCCGCGACGTCGACCCCGTCGAGTTGCGCCAGGCGATCGCGGTCGTCGACGACGCGCCGTTCCTGTTCTCCACCACCATCGCCGACAACATCGCCTACGCGCGCGGCGGCGCCGAGCACGTGGCGATGGAGGAGATCGAGCTGGCCGCGCGGCGCGCGCAGGCCCACGACTTCATCGCGGCGCTGCCCGACGGCTACGCGACGCGCGTCGGTGAGCGCGGGCTGACGCTCAGCGGCGGTCAGCGCCAGCGCGTCGCGATCGCGCGTGCGCTGCTGGCCGACCCGCGCGTCTTGGTGTTCGACGACGCGACCTCCGCGGTCGACGCCTCGACCGAGCAGGCGATCAAGGAGGCGCTGCGCGAGGCGATGGCCGGGCGCACGACCTTCGTCATCGCCCACCGCCTGAGCACGATCGCGCTGGCCGACCGGATCGTCGTGGTCGAGGACGGGCGGATCGCCGCGGAGGGCACGCACGAGGAGCTGCTTGGAGTCGTCACCGTTGTACGCCGAGATCGTCGAGAAGGGACTGCCGGACCAGGTCTTCTTGAACCGCAACCCGATCGAGCGGGAGGTGGCGGGGCTGTGAGAAGCGAGCAGGCAGAGGGGCTGAGCCGCCGCGACGATCTGCGCCGGCGTCTGCGCGAGACCGGCGGCCGCGGGCGCAAGCTGCGCGGCATCGTCGAGCTGCTGCGCCCCTACCGGACGCGCACGGCGCTCATGTTCGTGGCCTTGGTCATCGGCACGGCCGCCGTCGCTGGCGCCCGCGCCGCTGGCCAAGCAGGCGATCGACCAGGGCATCATCAAGGGCGACCTCGGCGCGCTGGACGTCATCGTGGTGCTCTTCATCGTCAGCGCGCTGATCGTCTGGGGCGACGTCCTACGTCCAGACCTATCTGACCAACTGGGTCGGTCAGCGCGCGCTGCAGGACCTGCGCCTGGACATCTTCCGCCATCTCCAGGAGATGCCCGTCGGCTTCTACGAGCGCCGGCCGGCGGGCGTGCTGATCTCGCGGATGACCAACGACGTCGAGGCGCTGGAGTCGATGGTCACCGACTCGGTCACGACGCTCTTCCAGGCGACGCTGACGCTGATCGGCTCGATCGCGATCCTGCTCTGGTTCGACGTCCGGCTTGCGCTGCTGACCTTCATGATCTTCCCGCGTGATGGCCGTCGGGTCGCTCGCCTTCCGGCTGGCCTCGGCCGACGCGTTCCGGCGCACGCGCGAGACGATCGGCGCAGCTCACGGCCTACCTGCAGGAGACGCTGTCGGGGATCCGCGTGATGCGCTCCTTCGCCCAGGAGCCGCGGCACATGGATCGCTTCGCGGTCCTCAACGCCGAGAACCGCGCGGCCAACCAGACGACGGTGAACCTGAACGCCGCGTACTTCCCGGCGGTCGAGTTCGTCTCGGCGATCGCGACGGTCGGGATCCTGCTCTACGGCGGCCATCAGGTCTTGAACGGCAACGTCACGGTCGGCGTGCTGGTCGGCTTCATCGCCGCGCTCAACGGGTTCTTCGACCCGATCTCCCAGCTGTCGCAGGTCTACACGACCTACCAGTCGGGCATGGCGGCGTTGGACAAGATCTTCGCCCTGCTCGACGAGCAGCCCGACCTGGTCGACAAGCCGGGCGCGCCGGACCTGCCGCGACCGCTGCGGGGCGAGATCGCGTTCGAGGACGTGACGTTCGCCTACTCGACGGCCGAGGGGACGAAGACCGCTTTGGAGGACGTGTCGCTCCACGTTCCGCCGGGGCAGACGGTGGCGCTGGTCGGCGCCACCGGCGCCGGCAAGTCGACGTTCGCCAAGCTGGCGGCACGCTTCTATGACCCGACGTCGGGGGCGATCAAGATCGACGGCGTCGACCTGCGCGAGGTGACGATGCGCTCGCTGCGCTCGCAGATGGGAATCGTGCCCCAGGAGGGCTTCCTGTTCAGCGGGACGCTGCGCGAGAACATCGCCTTCGGGGTGGGCGATGGTGACGACGTCGATGACACCGTCTTGGAGCGCTCGTGCCGTGCTGTCGGCGCCTGGGAGTTCATCCAGCGACTGGAGCACGGGCTCGACACGCAGATCGGCGAGCGTGGCGTCCAGCTGTCGGCGGGCCAGCGGCAGTTGGTGGCCTTCGCGCGCGCCCTGGTCGCCGACCCGCGGATCCTGGTCTTGGACGAGGCGACGTCGAACGTCGACCTCCACACCGAGACGATCATCGAGGAGGGCCTGCGACGTCTCCTGGCGGGCCGCACCGCGATCGTGATCGCGCACCGGTTGAGCACGATCCGCCAGGCCGGGCGGATCGTCGTGCTCGAAGGCGGCCGGATCGTGGAGTCCGGCACGCACGACGAGCTGCTCGCGGCAGAGGGCCATTACTGGCGCCTCTACCGCGATTGGGCCGAGCAGGCGGCGGCGTGACGCCGCGCCCGCGGGCTACTTGACGATGACCTTGCCCTCCATGCCGGCGGCCTTGTGGCCGTCCACGGGGCAGTAGAACTCATAGGTGCCCTTCTTGAGGGTCACGGTGATCTTCGACGTGCCGCCGGGCTGAACGGTCTTGCCGTCCTTGTCGACGTGCTTGCCCTCGACGGCGATGGCATGCGGCTTGCCCGAGCCGCTCGGGTTGGCCATCACGAACGTGACCTTGCCGTGCGACACGGTGATCTTGCTCTTGTTGAACTTCAACTTGCCGGATGCGTCGGCGGAGAGGTGGACGGTCTTGCCGCTTGCGGCGGCATGCGCCGGCTGGTCGCGCGACAACAGCAGGACTCCGGCGAGGGCGGTGAGCGCAGCAAGCGCGAGAACGAGCGTGCGGCGCGACGAGAGAAGGCTGGCCATGACGGTGCTCCCTTCGAGGGCAGATGGACGAGTGGCCACCCGAGAGACGCCTCGGGCGCCGAATCCTTCCCTAGGCCGTGGGCGGGTCGTCGCGCTGGAACCCGCGCACATCGACGAGATAGGCCATCGCCTCAGGCAGCGGAGCTTGCAGGCGACCGACAACCTGGGCGCTGCTGAACGGCGCAGGTCGCTTCCACCGTCGTGCCAGCGCCTCCAGCGATACGCGAACTTGTTGATCGTCGGCTTCGGTGAAGACATCGACGAGAAAGGCGTCGACGCCGATGACGCGCAGGTCGAAGTCCTCCTCGCAGAGCGCTGCGTCGAAGCGACCATCCGAGGTCACCAGCGTGTCGGCACCGCCGACGATGGCCGCAGCGATCACATGCCGGTCATCAACATCGCTCGTGCCCCAATTCGCCGGATCCTCGCCCATCACACCGATCTGAGAGCGAATCGCATCCTCCTCGGTACCCGTTCCCGCACCTGCCTCGATCAGCGCACCAGTCAGCAAGCCGAGCATATGCTCGGTCTCACGCCGCTGCGAAAGACCATCTCGCTCACGCAGCTGGCGATGGATGGCACACGCGGTTTCCTGGAGAATCGTCTCGCTCCACAACATCCGGTACATCCCGTCAAGCGCCACCTGCACGAGGACGTCGCGCTGGTCTTGCGGAAACAGGTCCGTGGCGTCGATGAGCGCAACGCGCTTAGACGCCAAGCTTCTCGGAGATCGCGCCGTACTCGTCCATCATCTTTTGGGCCTTGGCCCGCCGACGCCTGTAGTCCAGAACATCGTCGGTCTTGACATAGCGGTGCGCATTGGGTCTGTCGCTACTTTTGCGATGCGGCAACTGACCGGCGTCAAGGAGACCGATGAGGTGCGGACGCGAGACGCCGAGGATGTCCGCGGCTTCGCTGGTGGAAATCTCATCCTCGACGACGATCACGCGCGCATGCTTGCCTTCTGCCGCCAGCGTGGTGGCCTGGATGACAGCGTCCAGCGCGGTCTTCGGAAGCTTGGTCTTCTGCGTCAAACCAACCTCCCCCACGGTCACGGTGTCGGCATCCTTGAACCGCTTGCCGGCAGCCTGGAGGTTCTGACTGACGGTGCGCAGTTGCTTGTCTGCGATGGGCTTGGGCTTGGTGGCCATGAGTGCAACACAGTGTAATCACAAACGAAAATAACGCAACGGCTTGCGAAGCTCCTGTGCAGCTTTCGCCTGACGGCGACATCACGTCGCCGGCGATGACTACCGGCCGAAGAGGCTGCGCTTGCGCTTGGTCGTGCCGGCGCCGGCGTCGAACCCGGGCGGTGCTTTGGAGACGCGGCCGGCCGGCGGGTCCTGACGTGACACGTTGGCCGAGGGAGTGGTCGCGCGGCTTGGCCGCCCGGTGCCGATCTGCCGCGACGCCGGGGTCGCCCCGCCGAGCGCGGTGTAGCGCGTGTCGTACATGTGCGGCACGGCCTCGTCGATCTTGGCCAACAGCTCGTCGCGCTCGCGTCGTGCCTTGTCGGGCTGCAGCAGCTGCCGGTCGGTCGGTCGCATCTCGGCGTCGGTGGCCGCCGGGATGTGGCGGACCTTCGCCCGGATCGCGCTGTGGCGCACGGCGAGTGCCGCCTGCATCTGCGCATCGCCCGCATCGAAGGCCCAGCCGTGGAAGCCCACCCATACGACGCCCCCACCCTCCTGCCGCAACGCCGAGCGCGGCGACGCGAACCGGAAGTGCTGCGTGAACGCGAACGCCTCCCGCTCGGTGTGGAAGCGCAGGCGAAAGCCGACGAAGACGTCGACGAACTGACGGCCGACCTCCCCACCCTGCTCCCGCATCGCGGGCAGCAGCGAAGGATCGGCAGATGGAAGCTCTTGCACGGGCTTCCTTCTGATTCGGCCGATTGCCGGCCAACCTGAGCGCAGCGTGCCACCGGCGCTCTCCAGAACGCAGAAAGCGCCCGTTTGCGGGCGCTTCCTCAAGACTGCCGGACTAGGACTCGAACCTAGAATAACTGGACCAGAACCAGCCGTGTTGCCAATTACACCATCCGGCAATGGGGGCGGAGTATAGAAGGCTAGGCCGCGTCGCGGTCAGACGGGGCGAAGCGGGCGGTGATGGCGTCTTCGAGGCCTGGGTCGAGCACCAGCAGGACCTCGTCGCCGGGTTCGATGATCGAGTCGGCCTTGGGGACGAAGCCGTCGACCGTCGCGCAGCAGCGAGATGATCAGGGCGCCCTCGGGCAGGTTCATGTCCTGCACGGCCATGCCGGCGGCCGGCGAGTTCTGCAGCACCTCGACCTCGATGATCTCCAGCTGCTCGTCACGGAGGTCCAGCAGGTGGACGAGCCCGTACGACGGGACCTCGTGCTCGATCAGGCGCAGGATCAGGTCGGTCGCGCTGACCGCGGGCTGGATGCCCAGCAGCTCGAACCACGGGCCGGTTTCGCGGGTTGTTGACGCGGGCGATGATGCGCTCGCAGAGGTACTTCTCCTTGGCGATCTGGCAGATCAGGAGGTTGTCCTCGTCGTCGCCGGTGACCGCGATGCACAGGTCGGCGCGCTGGATGCCCGCGCGCTCGAGGACCCACAGCTCGGTCGCGTCGCCGTACTGGACGGCGTGCTCGAGCTCCTGCTCGATCGTCAGGTAGCGGGTGCGGCGGCTCTCGATCAGCGTCACCTCGTTGCCCTTGTCGATCAGCTCGCGGGCGAGGTTCCAACCGACCTTGCCGCCTCCGGCGATGATCACGTACATGTCGCGCTCCCCTAGCCGATCTCGCCGAGCGCCGAGGTGAACATCTCGATCGCGTGCTGCGTCGGGACAGATCGTGTGCAGGCCCTGCTCGCGTACCAGGCGGCACGGGCCGGGTCCATCGACGCGCACGATGACCTTCTCGACCTCGTAGTGCTTCTGCGCGATCTGGGCGATCGTCAGGTTGGTGTTGTCGCCGTCGGTCGAGGCGATGAACACGTCGGCCTCGGCGATCCCGGCCTCGATCAGCGCGTCGACCTCGATGCCGTGACCGACGGTGAAGCGACCGCCGGCCTCCTCCCACGTTCGCTCCATGCCGACCTCGAGGCGCTCGTGCGACGAGCGGGTCCTCGTCGAGGACCGAGACCGCGTGGCCGGCGGCCAGCGCGGAGCGGGCGACTGCGGAGCCGACGCGACCCGCGCCGACGATGAGGATGAACATCGACGCGAACCTTACCCAGCAGACCGCCGTTCGGCGCTCCTCGGGTGGGTGGGCTTTGGTGAACGGACTACGGCGCCGGTCGCTCGCGCAGCGGCGGCGCCGCGCTGATCGACTGGTCGTGCACCGGCGCGCCGTCGCCGGCCCGCGTCGGATGCTCCTCGGGATCGAGCGCGGCCGTGACCGGGACGTCGCTGGACGGCGGCGCCGTCAGGATGACCTCGCAGGGCGCCTTGGAGACCACGTACTTGGTGACCTCCCCGACGAAGTTGTCCATCGGCCCGCCGCGGCCGCCGAGCAGCGCGCCGCCGCGGATCCGCGACGGCTCCTCGGCGGCCAGGACGATCGCCTGCACGCCGCGGCGGCGCGCCTCGTCGACGATCGCCGTGCCGGCGCGCCGGGCGCGCACGGTCGCCGTCGCCACCTCGACGCCCTCGTACTCCTCCCCCACGGCCTTGGCCCGCCGCAGCGCCGCCCGCGCGCGCTCGAGCTGCGCGTCGGGCAGCCGCGCGTCGATCGGCAGCGCCATCGGCACCTCGAAGATCCACAGCGCCTCGATCGTCGAGCCCGCGTGGTCGAGCCCCGGATCGTGTCTCGTCGCCGGCCAGGCGCCCGGCGGTCTGGATCATGTCGTCGTCCAGCGGCGTGCCCGTCAGCGGCACGAGGATCGACCCGTACTCCAGCTCGTCGCGCTCCAGCTTGCAGCGCCGCCTCGGGGACCATCACGCGCTTGAGGATCGACTTGCCCTGCGTGCGTCGGTAGACGACGTAGGTCACGAGGCCGAAGGCCATCCAGCCGAAGCCGACGTAGCGCGCGCCCGAGTGGGTGATCACGACGCTGACCCACGCCGCGGCCGACAGCGATCGCCCCGACGACCGCCGGCAGCGGCAGCGAGCCGCCGCGGAACGGCACCGAGAGCGGAACGCTGTAGAAGCGCTCGCGGTCGGGCTCGCGGTAGCGCAGCGAGATGATCGACAGGTGCGCGATCGTCAGCCCGAGCAGCGCGCCGAACGCGTAGATGCCGACGAGGAAGTCGAGGTCCTCGGGGACGATCAGCGCGCCCGCGATCACCGCGGCCATGATGATCAGGACGAACGGGCGTCGAGCGCGTCGGGTGCAGGCGCCCCAGCGCGCTGGGGATCTGGCGGTTGCGTCGACAGCGAGTAGGCCAGCCGCGACAGGCCGAGCATCGCGGAGTTCGACGCGGCGATCAGCGTCGCGGTCGCCGCGATCGACGATGGTGTACTTGAAGACGGTCGGCCAGCCAATCGGTGTCGAACGCGTCGGCGATGCCGAGCATCGGCGCCTCGAGGTAGCGACCGCTGAGAGCCGTCGTCCCATCGGCGACCGGGCAGCGCCGTCATCGCGACCAGGCGCGATCCCGACGTAGACGACCATGACGACGACGGTCGCGCTGCCGATCAGGCGCTTGAGCGACGCCGCGGCTCGCCGTCACCTCGCCCGACAGCCCGGCGGCCGACTCCAGCCCCGTGAAGACCACGGTCGCCACGCCGAGCGCGAAGATGACGTCGCTCCACGTCGGCGTCACGCCGAGGTCGATCGGGTCGACCAGCGTGTCGTAGTTGAAGAACGTGGCCAGCCCGATGACGATCAACAGCAGCTGCAGCCCGATGTCGGCGATGACCAGCGCGCTGATGCGATTGACGCGCGTCGTCGAGAAGCCGCGGATGTTGCGCAGCGCGACGTAGGCGATGATCGCCAGCGCGAGGATGACCTCGGTGCTGCCGTGCCCGAGGTCGCCCCAGAAGGCCGCCAGGTAGTTCGTCGCCGAGAACGCGGTGACCGCGATCAGGATGACGTAGTCGAGCAGGATCGCCCAGCCGGCGATGAAGCTGACGAGCTCGTTGAAGCGCGTAGCGGGCGAAGACCGTCGAGCCCGCCGCGCTCCGGGATGCAGCGACGCGCCCTCGACGTAGGTCATCGCCGCCAGGGCGAAGAACACGCCCGGCGACGAGGAAGACGAGCGGCGTCAGGCCGAGCGCGTGGTCGGCGACGACGCCGAGCGAGAAGTAGATCGACGCTGGCGACCGACGTGTAGACGATCGCGAACAGCGCCGGCTGTCCGAGCCCCTTGCCGAGCATGGGCTGCTCAGCGCTCCCGCGGCGCGCGGGACGCCAGGCGCGTGTTGATGTAGATCCGCCCAGCGCCGGCCGCGATGAACAGCACGCCCATCAGCAGGCCGAAGGCCAGCGCCGCCGCCGCCGGCGGTGATCGTCCGGACGATCATGCGCGACGCCGAGGATCACGAGGATCACCGACAGCAGGCCGGTCGTCTGCCGATGCAGGTTGCGTGGCTCGGGCATCGTCTCGGGCACAGGCTAGACGCCGGTCACTCGTCGAGGACGGTGATCGGTCGCCGCGACGGCGGCTCTTGGCCGCGTCGGACTGGATGATCACGCGGCACGGGCGCTCGGCGAGCACGGTCTCCAGCGTCTTGCCGAACAGCGTCGCGCCGCTGCGCGGCGGCAGCGGCATGACGATCGCCTGGGCGCGCAGCTCGCGCGCCTCGTCGACGATCATCCGCCCGGCCCCGCCCGCGCGCACCTTCTCGATGTGACCGGTCACGCGCCGCCCGCCCTGCAGGCGCGCCTGCTCGATGATCGACTGCGGCGGCCTGCTCGGCCTCGGGCAGCTCGGCGTCGATCGGCGAGGACTGCGGCACGGCGATCGTAGCACGAGCACGTGGATCCCGCGCCGGCGCCGCGCGGCGAGCTTGGCCGCGGTCGCGATCGCGCCGTGCGAGTAGGACGCCTGGGCGTCGAGGACGACGAGCACCGACTCGTACTCGGCCTCGTGCTCGACGACCGAGCGCTCGACGGCGACCTTGTGCGTCGTCGTCAGGTCCAGCCCCTGGCGGCGGCGGTAGACCGGGTAGATGAGCATCCCGAGCGCCAGCCAGCCGATGCCGGCCAGCGCGACGTCGACGTGCAGCGCGGTGACGACGAGGAAGGCCAGCAGCGTGCCGATGCCGCCGAAGACGGCGAACAGCGGGAGTCGAGCGGCCGCCGCTGAGGCGGATGTTGCCGGGGCCCGTCCACGGGCCGCCGCGCGTCGGGCTTGGCCAGCCGCAGCCGGATCACCGCGAGGTGGGCGATCGTGAACGACAGCATCGCACCGAAGGCGTACATGTTGCCGAGGAAGTCGGCCTTGCCCGGGATCACCGCGATGCAGGCGATCGCCGCCGAAGATCATGATCCCGATCCACGGCGTGCCGTACTTGGGGTGCAGCTGGCGCAGCTGGTCGGGCATCTGGCGGTGGATGCCCATCGAGTAGACCAGCCGCGAGACGCCGATGATCCCCGCGTTGGTGGCGATGAGCAGGATCGTCGCCGCCAGGAGGCCGACGTAGATCTCCGCCGGGCCCTGCAGGAAGCCCGAGGTCGAAGTGCTTGACGACGCCGAGCACCGGGTCGCCGGCGAAGCCGCCCTGGTCCTCGGGCAGGCCGAGCAGCGTCGAGTACTTGCCGTCGGCGTTCTGGGTCACCGGCAGCGCGCTCAGCGCGACCATCGGCAGCAGCGAGTAGATCGCGAAGACGGCGATCACCACGCGGTTGATCGCCGCCGGGATCGTCTTCTCCTCGTCCTTGGCCTCCTCGGCCATGTTCGAGATCGTCTCGATGCCCGTGTAGGCGATCATGCCGACCGGGATCGCGACGAAGAAGTCCTTCCACGTCGGCGCGATGCCGAAGTGGCACGTTGTCGATCAGCACGTGCGGGCGTGAAGACCAGGAACAGGCCGACGGCCACGAGCAGCAGCTGCGTGCAGGAAGTCGACGACGGCCAGCCCGATGTTGACGCCCGCCGACTCCTTGACGCCGCGGACGTTGATCACGCGACAGCAGGCGCGATCAGCCCGATCGCGAAGATGATGTCGCCCGGGCCGTGGCGCAGCTCGTCCCAGAACAGCCCGCCGAGGTAGTGCGGCACGAAGAACGCCGAGATGGCGATCGTGATCGTGTAGTTGAGCATCTGCGCCCAGGCGGCGAAGAAGCGACCAGAACTCGTTGAAGGCGTGGCGCGCGAACGACGACGAGCCGCCGGCCTCCGGGTACATCGCCGTCGCCTCGGCGTAGGTCGCGGCCGTCAGGTAGAAGATGAAGCCGGTGATGATGAAGACGACCGGCGTGAGGCCGAGCGCGAAGCTCGGCGACGAGGCCGAGCGCGTAGTAGATCGACGAGCCGACGTTGCCGTAGGCGGTCGAGAAGAGCGCGTTGACCCCCAGGACGCGCTGGAGACCATGGAGGCGGCGTTCGGCCATCGAGCGTTGCGCAGTGTAGGCCGGGAGGCGGTCGGGAGGCGCCACGCATGCCCGGGCCACGCGCGGACACCTTGCCGACGCGGCTCTTGCGTCGGGCCCATAGACCCGATGAGACTTGCTGCGCAAGGACGCGCCAACCCCAGGACACCGACGTCCGCCACCAGGAGGAATTGGGTCCATGCACAAGCTCATCTGCGCGCTCGCCACGATCGTGGCGACGTGCGGCCTCGCCGCCCCGGCGATGGCCGACGGTCCCGGGTATCGGGACGCCGTCGGTCGTCAGCGTCGGCGACTCGGCCATCAGCGGGGAGGCCGGCCGCTGGGCCGGCAACACGAACGGCAGCTCCAACAACGTCGACGCGCTCGGGTCGAGCGCCTACTGGGACACGGCGACCGGCGAGTCGATCGCCCGGCTGCCACCGCTCCAAGGCCAACGAGATCGCCATCGGCGGCGGCATCAACTCCGCCAACCTCGCGTGCAGCGGCGCGCGCACCTACACGCAGCCCTTCAGCTCCGGCAGCGACTTCAAGCCCGGTCTGGACTTCTACGACGACGGCGCCGGCCACCTCGGCCAGGCCAAGACGCTGCAGCAGTACGCCGCGACGCACAACGTGAAGCTGGTCGTCGTGCTGATCGGCGCCAACAACTACGGCTTCGCCGACATCGTGCAGTCCTGCGTCGTCGACTTCCTCACCAGCCCGACCTGGTGGCAAGGACTACTGCTACGACGACTCCAGCGTCAGCTCGCGCTTCACGGCGGCCAACCAGGCGACGATCACCACCCAGGTCGCCGGCGCGTTCCAGAACCTGCGCACGGCGATGCGCAACGCCGGCTACGCCGACAACGCGTGGACGCTGGACGTCCAGACCTACTCGTCGCCCGCTCCCGCGCGGCGCGGCCATCCGCTACTCGGAGTCCGGCTACACGCGCCAGTCCACGGGCGGCTGCGGCGTCTGGAACCGCGACGCCGACTGGGCCAACGACACCGCCGTGGTGGCGATGAACAACTCGGCCCGCAACGGCGCCACGCAGTCGGGGCTGACCAACACGAAGATCCTCGAGACCTCGTCGCTGTTCAACGGCCGCCGGCTGTGTGAGAACACGGTCGGGCTGCTGGAGGAGAAGGGCCTGGCGACCTGGACGAGCGCGGGCGCGGCCGACCAGACCGAGTGGGTCAGCCAGATCCGCACGACCTCGACGCTCTTCGGGCCCTACCTGCTCCAAGAGGACCTGCACCCCAACTACTGGGGTGAGAAGGCGCTGCGCAACTGCGTGCGGCAGGCCTACAACGGCGGCACGCCGCGCGGCGGCACGTGCACGCACGGGACGGGGCTCAACGCCAACGGCGAGCCCAATACGACGCTGAGCTAGACGCACCGCCACCGCACGGAGTGGGCCTGTTGAGCGCGATGTGATCACGCCAGACAGGCCCACCCCCCGTGCGCGAGGGCTACGTGATGATCGGGATGATCAGGATCGCCACGATGTTGGCGACCTTGATCATGGGGTTGATCGCCGGGCCGGACGTGTCCTTGAACGGATCGCCGACGGTGTCGCCGGTGACCGACGCGGCGTGGGCCTCAGAGCCCTTGCCGCCGAACGCGCCGTCCTCGATCAGCTTCTTGGCGTTGTCCCAGGCCCCGCCGCCCGCGGTCATCATGACCGCGAAGAAGAAGCCGACGACGATGACGCCGATCAGCAGGCCACCGAGGGCCTGGATGTCGATCACGCCGACGATGAACGTCATCGCGATCGGCAGCAGCGCCGGCAGGATCATCTCCCGCTGCGCGGCCTTGGTGACCAGGTCCACGCAACGCGCGTAGTCGGGCTGCTCGGTGCCCTCCATGATCCCGGGCTTCTCGCGGAACTGGCGGCGGACCTCCTCGACGACCTCGCCGCCGGCGCGGCCGACGGCCTCCATCGACATCGCCGCGAACAGGCAGACCATCAGGCCGCCGAGCAGCAGGCCGATCAGGACCGCAGGGTTGCCGACGTCGAAGTTCAGCGTCGTGGCGCTGACCCCGTTGTCGGCGAGCTCGAAGCGGAAGCCCGCGAAGAGCACGACGGCCGCCAGGACGGCGGAGCCGATCGCGTAGCCCTTGGTGACGGCCTTGGTGGTGTTGCCGACCGCGTCGAGCTTGTCGGTGATGTTGCGGACCTCTTCGGGCAGCTCGGCCATCTCGGCGATGCCGCCCGCGTTGTCGGTGATCGGCCCGAAGGCGTCCAGCGCGACGATCAGGCCGGTCAGCGACAGCTGACCCATGACGGCCACGCCGATCCCGTAGATGCCGATCGTCCCGCCGCCCGCGAGCTTCCACGCGCCGAGGATGCCGAGGCAGAGCACCAGCGCCGGCAGCGCGGTGGCCTGGAGGCCCTGCGCGAGGCCCGGAGATGATGTTCGTCGCGTGACCCGGTCTGCGAGGCGGCGGCGGTCTTCTTGACCGGGCCGAAGCGCGTCGAGGTGTAGTAGTCGGTGATGACGAACAGCAGCGCGGTGACGCCGATGCCGATCAGCGCGCAGAGGTAGAGCTTGCCGACGCTCGGCGTGTCGATGTCGCCCTTGTACTGGACGCCGTCCATCAGCCACTTGGTGACCGGGTAGAACAGCGATCGCCGCGATGACGCCGGAGGCGATGAGGCCCTTGTAGAGCGCGCCCTCGACGTTGTCGGTGCTCGTCCGCACGAAGAACGTGCCGATGATCGAGGCCACGATCGCCACGGCGCCGAGGACCAGCGGGTAGAGCGCCACCGCCGTCGCGTCGGCCGCGGTGAACGTCAGGACGCCGAGCAGCATGACCGCGACGGCGGTGACCGCGTAGGTCTCGAACAGGTCGGCGGCCATGCCGGCGCAGTCGCCGACGTTGTCGCCCACGTTGTCGGCGATCGTCGCCGGGTTGCGCGGGTCGTCCTCGGGGATGCCCGGCCTCGACCTTGCCGACGAGGTCGGCGCCGACGTCGGCCGCCTTGGTGAAGATGCCGCCGCCCAGTCGGGCGAAGACCGAGATCAGCGAGCCGCCGAAGCTGAGGCCGATGAGCGCGTCGACGGCCTCCTTCTGCGTGCGGTCGAAGACCGTCGTCAGCAGCCCGTAGTAGCCGGCGACGCCGAACAGGGCGAGGCCGACGACGAGCATGCCGGTGATCGCGCCGCCGCGGAAGGCGACGTCGAGCGCGGGCGAGACGCCGCCGCGCGCGGCCTCGGCGACGCGCGTGTTCGCGCGGACCGAGACGTTCATGCCGATGTAGCCCGTGGCCCCCGAGAGGACGCCACCGATCACGAAGCCGACGGCGACGTAGCCGTCCTGGACGAAGATCAACGCGATCGCCAGCACGACGCCGACGACGCCGATGGTCGTGTACTGACGATTCAGGTAGGCCTGGGCCCCCTCTTGCACGGCGCCCGAGATGCGCTGCATCTCGGCGTTTCCTGGCGAGAGCGCCAGCAGCTGCCGGGTGGTCAGCAGCCCGTAGGCCACCGCCAGTCCGGCGCATACCAGCGCCACGATCACCCCGTGGTCGGTCAGGAAGTCACTCAACGCAGTTCCTCCAGCATCTGGTTGGAAGCACCGGCCGCGGGACGTGCGACCCGATGCATGCCGACCCGGGAGGCGCTACGACTACGCCCTAACCCCTGGCAGCGGCGCCATCCTAGCCAGAGGACCAGTCGGATGTGTGCGGTGACCTCTCGGGCTACTGCCCGGGAATCCAGAGGCGACCGCTGGACTGCGCCGGCCCCGGGCCCGCCGGGTCGGCCTGCGGGGCCGGATCCTGGGGCGTTGCGGGACCGCCCGGAGCCGCAGGCCCGCCCGCCGGCGGACCCCCGGCGAGCTGCGCGTAGGCCAGCTGGAGCTGGGACAGCGCGTCCCGGATCGCGGCGCCGTCGGGGCCCAGCTCGGCCTCGATCAGGCCGCAGCAGCGCACGGGCGCCCTCGATCGCGAGCCGCAGCTGCTCGGGGTCGCGCTCGTCCTCGGTGCCGGGCGCCAGGCCGGCGCGGCGGCCGCCGAGGTTCACCAGCGTGACGATCGTCTGCACGACGACGTCCTCGACGCGCAGCGTCTTGAGCTGCTCCTCGAGCTGCGCCTCGTAGGCGGCGCGAAGCTCCTCTTCGGACATCTCTGGCTGCTGCTGGTCGCTCATGTCGCGAACCTCGTGGTGGAGTGGGTGTGGGAACGGCTCATGAGGCCGGAACCTCCTGGGCGTAGGTCTGCCGGGTCTCCTGCACGGAGGTCGCGAAGACCTCCTCCATCGACGCGCCCGCGGCGATCGCCCGGCGCTGGCGTTGCGCACCGTTGAGGGTAGGCAACACGGGGTCGATCGCAAGCTCGGCACGCATCGGGGCCGTCCAGGAAAGCAGGTCGGCGACCGCGGCCGGCGCGGACTGCTCTTGCAACGTGGCGTAGTCGATCAGGTTGCCGTCCATGCCGAAGCGGATCGCGCGCCAGAAGTTCTCCTCGATGACGCGCCGCGAGAGGTCGACCGCCGGCCGTCCCTCGTCCTCGTCACGGGCGGCCTGGGCGACGCAGGCGACGATCAGGCCGGCGAGCGCGTCGCTCTCGGCCGCCGTGCCCTGGGCGTCGCAGATCCGGACCTCGACGGTCCCGAAGGAGAAGTGCGGGCGCACCGACCACCAGACCTGCGTGTACTCGACGATCGAGTTGGTGCGCACGAGGAAGTCGATGTACTTGGCGTAGGTCGCCCAGTCGCCGTAGGCGTCCGGGATGCCGCAGCGCGGGAAGGACTTCGTGAACGACTGGGTGCGCGCGGAGTGCAGGCCGGCGTCGCGCGCGTCGAGGTAGGGCGAGTTCGCGCTGACGGCCAGCAGCGTCGGCAGCACCGGGCGCAGGCGGTCGCAGACCGCGATCGCGCGGTCGGCGCCCTGGACGCCGACGTGGACGTGCAGCGAGAACGTGTTGTTGCGTCGCGCGACGTACTGCAGCCCGTCGACGACGCGGCGGTAGTGCTCGGTGTCGATGTTGGGCTGCTCGCGGTAGTCGGCCCACGGGTGCGTACCGGTGGCTCCGAGCTGCACGCCGCGCGCGGCGGCGAGGTCGAAGAGCCGGCGGCGCACGTCGCGCTGACGGGCCTGGGCGTCGTGGAGGTCGTCGCCGCGGCCCGAGCGGATCTCGATCTCCGAGGAGATCAGCTCGCCGGCGATCGACTCGGCGAGCACCGCGTCGCTCTCGGTCGCGGCGTCGCGCAGCTCCTCGAACCGAGGGACGAGGTCGAGGCCGTCGTCGAGGATCGCGAACTCCTCTTCGAGGCCGACCGTCCAGTCGGTCGACGCCGCGAAGGCCGCCGCGGCGCGATCGGTGTCCAGGCTCATGGTGGTGACCTAGGTGAGGTAGAAGTAGAGCGCGTAGAGGAGGTCGACCGCGGGGCTCGAGGTGTGCACCGTGACCTCCGGCGGGACGCGCAGCAGCGACTCGGAGTAGTTGAAGATGATCTTCACGCCGGCCTTGACCAGCTCCTCGGCCAGGGCCTGGGCCGCGGAGCTGGGGACGGCCAGCACGCCGACGACGATGTCCTCGTCCTCGACGACCTGGCGGAGGTTCTCGACGTCGCGGATCTCCAGCGGCCCGACCGACATCCCGACCTTCTCGGGGTCGGCGTCGAAGATCGCGACGACGCGGAAGCCGTGGTCGGCGAAGACGTCGGAGGAGGCGATCGCGCGGCCGAGGTGGCCGGCGCCGAACAGCGCGATGTTGTGCTGGCCGGCGGTGCGCAGGATCTTGCGGATCTGCGAGACGAGGCCGTCGACGTTGTAGCCGACCCCGCGCTTGCCGAACTTGCCGAAGCCCGACAGGTCGCGGCGGATCTGGGTGGAGTTGACCTGGGTGAAGGAGGAGAGCTCCTGGGAGGAGATCGTCTCCTTGCCCTCCTTCTTGGCCTTGGTCAGGACCTGGAGGTAGCGCGCCAGCCGGGCGGCGACGCCCAGCGACAGCCGCTCGGGCACGCCGGGCTCCGGCGCTCCGCCGTTGGGGCCCGCCGTGCCGCGTCCGTTGGCCAGATCGCTGACGCTCATCCGCCGCCAACTCTACCGAGGCGCTGCCGGAGAACCGCCTCGTCGACGAAGAAGTCGAAGAGCTGCTCACCGTCGAGCAGCGACGACCGGGATGCGCTCCAGGTAGCGCCGGTGCAGCGTCGTCGTCGGCCTCGATGTCGTGCTCGACGAGCGTGAAGCGCAGCTCGGCGCGCAGCGCCGGTGCAGCTGCGCTGCGGGCGTCGTCGCACAGGTGGCAGCCGGGGCGACCGTAGAGGTCGACGGTGGGCACTAGAGGGCCCGTTGCCCGGTCGCGTGCACCTCGAGATCGAGGTAGCCCGGGAACGCGACTGGCGTCGGCGTAGCGCGCGGCGCTGGCGATCATCGCCGCGTTGTCGGTGCACAGCGCGCGCGGCGGGATCTTGACGGTCGGCGCGAGCGCGGCGAGGCGCTCGCGCAGCGGGCCGTTGGCGGCGACGCCACCGCCGATCGCCAGGCGGTCCAGGCCGGTGTCGCGCAGCGCCCGCTGCACGCGCCGGGCGAGCTGCTCGACGATCGCGCGCTGGTAGGCGGCGGCGAGGTCGGCGCGGCGCGCGTGGGCCTCCTCCTCCCCCAGGTCGCGGACCTTGTAGAGCAGCGCGGTCTTCAGCCCGGCGAACGAGAAGTCCAGGCCGGTGACGTTCTTGGAGGTCGGGAAGGCGAAGGCCTTGGGGTCGCCCTCGGCCGCCAGGCGCTCCAGGTGCGGGCCGCCGGGGAACGGCAGGCCGAGCAGGCGGGCGCCCTTGTCGATGGCCTCGCCGGCGGCGTCGTCGAGCGTCTGGCCCAGGACGGTGAAGCCCGCGTGGTCGTCGACGCGCGCCAGGAAGGTGTGGCCGCCGCTGGCGATCAGGCAGAGGAACGGCGGTTCGAGCGGCTCGCTCGCCGTCGGTGCGCAGGAAGTTGGCGGCGACGTGGCCCTGGAGGTGATCGACGGCGGCCAGCGGCAGCCCGCGCGCGGCGGCGATGCCCTTGGCGGTCGCGATCCCGACCAGCAGCGCGCCGACCAGCCCCGGGCCGGCGGTGACGGCGACGAGGTCGATGTCGTCGAGCGTCGCGCCGGCCCGGGCCAGCGCGTCGTCGACGACCGGGCGTCGCGAGCTCGAGGTGGTGGCGCGAGGCGACCTCGGGCACGACGCCGCCGTAGCGGTCGTGCACGCCCTGGGAGGAGATGACGTTGGAGCGGATCTCGCCGTCGCCGGTGACGACCGCGGCGCAGGTGTCGTCGCAGGAGGTCTCGATCGCGAGGATCAGGTCGGCGGCGCGTCATACCGCACGCCGCAACGGGTCGACCGCGTTGGGGATGTCGTCCAGCGTGCCGCGCAGCGTCGCGGGCGTGCGCCACATGATCACGGCGTCCTCGCCGTTGTCCTGGTAGTAGCGGCGGCGCAGGCCGGCCGCGCGGAAGCCGTGGCGCTCGTACAGCGCGATCGCGCCGGCGTTGGACGGCGCGGACCTCGAGCGTGAAGCGCGGCTCGGCCTCGTCGACGCGCGCGAGCAGCGTCGTCAGCAGCGCGGTGGCGATGCCCGCGCGCCGGCGCTCGGGCGCGACCGCGACGTTCATGATGTGCCAGACGTGTCGTAGCGCGAGCAGATGCAGTAGCCGACGATCGCGCCGTCGGCGTCCACGGCCGCGAGGCAGATGCCCGACGGCTTGGACAGCTCCAGCACGAACATCGCCAGCGACCACGGCGTCGGGAACGCGCGCCGCTCGATCGCGATGACCTGCGGGAGGTCGGCGTAGGTCAGGCGGCGGATGTCGGTGGTGCGGGAGGGTCACGGAGCTCGGGCGGATCACCGTCGCGGCACGGCGTCCGGTGCCCGGACGTACTCCGGAACGAGGCGCGTCGCGTGGCACCGGCGGGGCCTCGGCGGCGAGCCGGCACAGGGGTCCGGCGCTGCACCCGGTGCAGGTCCGCGTCGTCCGCTGAAACCGTGACGCCCACCGCCTCGAGCTCCGCTCTGAAGCGTATCGCCCCGTCGCCCACCGCTCGCCAGGATCCGGGCGCGAGCGCGGCGACCTCGGCCAGGCGCTCGGGCGGCCAGGCCGACGGGCGGCAGGAGCTGCGGCGCCGTCGGCGTCGTAGGCGGCGACGTAGGCCTCGCCGCGGCGGGCGTCGAGGATGGCCAGGACGGGGCCGACGTGCGCGGGGTCGGCGCCGAGCGCGAGCGCGTGGAGCGTGCGAGAGCGCGACGGTCTCGACCGTCCAGGCCCTGCGCCAGCGCGCGGGCGGTCGCGACGCCGATGCGCAGGCCGGTGAACGTGCCGGGCCCGACGCCGGCGCCGATCCGGGTGAGGTCGCTCCACGAGGCGCCCGCCTCGGTCAGCGCGGCGTGCGCGAGCGGCAGCAGCTGCGTGGTGTGGCCGGGCTGCTCGCCCGCGCCCGGATCGTGGCGGCGCTCGGCCAGCAGCGTGCCGTCGGGCGCGGCGACGCCGACGACCGTGGCCGGCGTGGCGGTGTCGAGGGCGAGAATCATCTGGACGATGATGATCGCGATCCGCCGATCGCCGCCGGCGTGCTCGAGCAGCACGCGGGCGGCGATGCGCTCCAGCTGCGGCTCGGCGATGGCTCGGGCCACTCGACGAAGGCGATCGCGTCGGGCGTGAGGTAGTCGTCCAGCAGCGCGGGGTCCTCGTCGGCGAGGCCGCTGAGGCGGTGCAGGTCGAGGTGGGCGATCGGCATCGACCGCCTTCGTAGCGGCGCCCGATCGTGAACGTCGGGCTGGTCACGGGTCCGTCGAAGCCCAGCGCGCGGGCGGCGCCGCGCACGAACGTCGTCTTGCCCGCGCCCATCTCGCCCTCCAGCAGGACGACGTCGCCAGGTTCGCAGCGTCGCCGCCAGCGCGGCGCCCACGGCCTCGGTCGCGGCCGCGCCGTCGGTGATCTGCGGGCTGTCGCTAGAACCGCTCAGGGGCGTTGCGCATGCGCAGGCCGACGCCGACGAGCAGCAGCACGGCGCCGGCCAGCAGCAGGACGCGCGTGTCGAGGCCGGTGTTCGGCAGCGTCGGGGCCGTGGCGGACGAGGTGGTCGTACCGGTCGCCGAGGTGCCGGCGGAGCCGCTCGCGGTGCCCGAGCCGCTCGACGAGCCGGAGCCTGAGGTCTGCGGGCTGGGTGAGAGTGGCTGCAGGTCGCCGTCGCTGGAGCTGCCGGAGCCGTTCGAGCCCGACGATCCCGAGCCGGAGTCGGAGTTGCCGAAGGGGTCCTGGTACTGCTGATCTCCGGCGCCCTGGGCGAGCGGCGGACGCCACCGGCCCACCGACGCCCAAAAGGGCGACGACGAGCAGCACGACGATCCGGCGGCAAGCGGACGGCACGCGACGACAGTCTAAGGATCTGACGGACGGCCTCACTCCGCCCCTCCGGCCTGCCGACGAGGTAGCCTCGCGCTGCTCGTGCCCCACGCCGAGAATCCCCGCAACCCGCGGCACATCTTGCTGTTGACCGACCGCGACTGGACGCACCCCCAGGGCGGCGGAACCGGCACGAACCTCTACGGCCAGGTGTCGCGCTGGGTCGCGTGGGGCCATCGGGTCACGGTCATCGCCGGCTCCTATCCCGGAGCCGAGGCGATCTCCCGCCCGCACGAGCGGCTGACCATCCATCGCATGGGCGGACGGACGACGCGTCTTCGGTCGCGCCGCGCTCGCGTCCTGGCGCGGCATCGGGCGCGATGCCGACGTCGTCCTGGAGGTCGTCAATGGCATTGCCTTCTTCACGCCGCTGTGGTGGTGGCTGCGCGCCCCGCGCGTGACGCTGGTCCACCATGTCCATCAGGATCACTACGTCGCCGAGATGGGCAGGCGCGGCCGGCTCGCGGCGCTGCGTCGCCGAGCGGCTGCCGCTCGCCGACGCTCTACCGCCACCACCCGTTCCTGACGATCTCGGACGCCGCCCGGCGCGACATGGTCGCCCTCGGGATCCCGAGCGAGCAGATCCACGTCGCCTACCTCGGCGTCGAGCCCGACGCGTTCGTGCAGACCCGGCGCGACGCGGTGCCGACGCTGCTCTACCTCGGCCGGATCAAGCAGTACAAGCGGCTGGAGATCCTGCTCGACGTCCTGGAGGGCATCCCCGACGCCCGGCTGGAGGTCGCCGGCGACGGCGACCACCGGCCGGTGCTGGAGGCCGAGATCGACCGCCGCGGGCTGCGTGACCGCGTGACGCTGCACGGCTTCGTCACCGAGCAGGCCAAGCGCGACCTCTACGCGCGCTCGTGGGTGAACCTGACGGCGTCCTCGGCCGAGGGCTGGTGCTTGACGGTGATGGAGGCCGCGGGCGCCGGGACGCCGAGCGCGGCGATGGCCGTCGGCGGGCTGCCGGAGTCGATCGTCGACGGGCAGACCGGGGTCCTGGCCGACACGCCGGCGCAGCTGGCGACCGCGGTCGCGGCGCTGGTCGCCGACCCGGTGCGCCGCGACGAGCTCGGCGACGCCGCCCGCGCCCGCGCCCGTGGCTTCACCTGGGACGCCACGGCGGCGGCCAATCTCGCGGTCCTCGACCAGGTCGCCGAGGCGCGGCGGTCGCGGTTGCGCGACGCGCTGCGTCGCTCGGAGACCGGCGCCGCCGCCGGCCTGGCCGCGGCGACGCTGCTCAACAACGCGATCCAGCTCGTCTTCGTCGTGATGTTCACGCGGTTGCTCGGCGCCGACGGCTACGGCGCGCTGGCCGCGATCGTCTCCGGGTTCTTGATCCTGATGGTCGGCGGGCAGTCGATCCAGGTCGCCGCCGCGCGCGAGTCGACGCTCGGCCATCTCGGGACCGATGGCCGCCTGCGCGCCACGCTGCAGACGTGGACGCGCCAGTTGGTCATCGCGACCGTGGTGCTGGCGGATCCTGGGCGTGGCCATCCGTCAGCCGCTGGCCGACCTCCTGGGCACCCCGGAGCATCCGTGGGCGGTGGCCGGGCTGCCGGCGACGGGCTCGCTGTGGTTGTTGTTGTCCTTGCAGCGCGGCGTGTTGCAGGGGCTGCGGCTCTACGGGCCGGTCGGGCATGTCGATCGTCGGCGAGGCGGGTGGGCGTATCGTCTGCGCGCTGGTGCTGTGGGGCCTCGGCCTCGGCGTCGCCGGCGCCTACCTCGGCAACCCGCTGGCCTTCGTGTTGATGTCGCTGTGGCTGGGGCGCGTGCTGGCGCGGAGGCTCGGCCCACCCATTCCGCCGGCGGAGGCCGCCGCGACGGGTGGCGACACCGCGCGGCCGCTGCTCGGCCTGGTCGGCGACAACTGGATCCCGATCGTCGGCCTGCTGCTACTGGCCGCGCTGCAGAACGTGGACGTGATCGTCGGGCGCCACCAGTTCTCGGGCGACGGCGCGGGCTCCTACGCGGCGGCCGCGGTGGCGGCCAAGTCGGTGGTCTGGGTCGCGATCGGCGTCGGGCTGCAGCTGCTGCCCGAGGCGACGCGGCGCGCCGCCGCCGGGCTGGATCCGCGCCCGGCGCTGCTGCGCGCGCTGGCGGTGCTCGCCGCGATCGCGACGCCCGCGCTGCTGATCTTCGCGCTCATCCCCCACTTCCTGATGAGGGTCGCCTTCGGCCCCGACCTGACGCTGGCCGCCGACGCGCTGCCGGTGCTCGGCGTCGCGATGACGCTGTTGGCCATCGCCTACCTGACGGTGCAGTACATGGTGGCCTTGGGCGAGCTGAAGTTCGTCTGGGTGCTCGGCATCGTCGCGATCGTCGAGCCGTTCCTGCTCAGCGCGGGCGACTTCACGCTGCTTGTCGTTCGCGACCGTCGTCCTCGGGCTGCAGCTCGTGGCCGCCTCGGCCGTCCTGGCGCTGGGGCTGCGAACTCGGCGGCCGGCGGCGGTGGCGACCGCCTGAGGCTCAGACCCTGCGGACGCGGATGACGCAGTTCCAGGAGACGAGCTCGCGCAGGCCCGGAATCTTCATGACCGGCCTGGCCCAGGGCCAGTAGCGCGGCTCGACGTTGGTGATCTCCAGGCCGGGGTGGCGGCGGACGAGGCGCAGGGTCGCCCCGATGTGGCAGGCCCAGAGGGTCTCGCCGTAGGCGTGCTTCTCGGGCTTGCCGTGGCGCTTTTCGTAAAGACGTGGGCCGAGCGTGGGCCCGAGATAGTGATACGGCGCCATCAGGTGCCCGCCCCAGGGCGAGTACCAGTTGGTCCACGAGATGTAGGCCCAGCCACCCGGCTTGAGGACGCGCTCGATCTCGGCGACGATCGGTGCCGCCGACGGCGTGTGCTCGAGCATGTTGGAGCAGAAGACGCCGTCGACCGATCCGTCGTCGAGCGGCAGGGCGCCGGCGTCTCCGAGGACGTAGCCGGGCGGTGGTGTGCCGCCGAGCTCCAGCTCGTCGGTCGAGTTGTCAATGGGGATGACTTGCGCGCCGCGGTCACGGAAGGCATAGGTGTAGTAGCCAGGGCCGCAGCCGAGGTCGGCGATCGTCTGGTCGGCGAGCGGGCCGTGGTGGGCGTCGAGGTCCTCGACGGCGTAGGCGGCCAAGAGGCGGTAGAACGGCTCCGGGTCGGCGCGCTCGTTGCGCCACAGGCGCCAGAGCGTGCGGAAGCGCTCGGGTCCCCGCGGGAGGTCGGCGGCGGTCGCGCTCACCTCCGGCACGCTAGTAGGGTCGGCCGTCGCGTGAGCGCCCCTGCCGCCATCGAGGGCTGGCTGACCGACGCGCAGGCCGACCGCCTGCGCGCCGCCGCACAGCGCCTGGACGGCGACGCCACGGTCGTGGAGATCGGCTCGTTTCGCGGCAAGTCCGCGGTCGTCCTCGCGGCGGCGGTGCCACCGGGAGCGCGCGTCGTCTGCATCGACCCGCACCTCGGCTCCGACCGCGGACCGCAGGAGATCGCGGCCGACCACGAGCGTGGCGAGGACGACTTCGAGGCGTTTCACGCCAACCTCGCGCGCCATGGCGTGACCGCGGTCGTCGAGCACGTGCGCGCGCTGTCCTCCGAGGCCCTCGATGCGGTCGAGGGCCCGGTCGACCTGCTCTACGTCGACGGCGCGCACCGCTTCGGCCCGGCCGGTGACGACCTCGTCCGCTGGGGCGCCCGCGTGCGTCCGGGCGGGACGATGCTGGTCCACGATGCGTTCTCGTCGATCGGCGTCACGCTCGCGCTGCTGCGGCACGTCACGTTCGGCGCGTGGACCTATGTGGGCCGGTCGGGCTCGATGGCCGAGTACCGCCACGCGCGCGGCGGGCCGGCGAGCGCGTGGCGCCAGTTGGCCCAATTGCCCTGGTTCACCCGCAACCTGGTGCTGAAGGCGCTGATCCTCGCGCGCCTGCGCCGCGGGCCCTGGCCCTACTGATCCGCGGGCCCTGGCCCGACCGGTCCGCGGCCCCTGGCCCGACCGGTCCGTGGCCCATGGCCCGACCGATCCGCGGCCCATGGCCCGACCGATCCGCGGGCTCTACTGACGGGGTCCGTGGCCCTGTTGATCCGCGGCCGGCGCGCGCTGGGCGCGCAGCGTCCGCACGAGGAGCAGTGCGAGCGCGATCAGCGCCGCGAGGGCCATCCAATGGGCCGCCATGCGGTTGGCGCCGAAGTCGGTAGCGTTGCCGCCGCGGCCCTCGTCGTCGTGGATGATGGCAGCGACGACGTAGGCCAACGGCACGCCGACACCGAGCAGGGCCGCGACGATGACACCCAGCGCGCGGTCGCTGATCCCGCGCCAGGCGACCACCGCAAACGCGATGGCCGCCACCGCTCCGGCGCGCAGGCCGAAGGCGAGCCCGATCGCCACGACGGCCGTCAGCGCCGGCACGAGCGCGAGGTGGCCACGCACGTGGACCGGCGGTATGCGCAACGGCGGCGGGCCAGCGTCGGCCTCGGGGACAGCGCCTGCCACGCGGCGCCGGCGTCGGAACCCGACCAACGCCACCATCAACAACAGGGCGCAGCCGACCAGCGAGATCAGGTACCCGGCCGTCGCGGCGCGTTGCAGGTTGTAGGTGAAGTCGACCGTGCGGCAGCCACGGGTGACGGGCCAGGCGTTGGCGTAGCCCTGCATCGGCCGCGGCGTCCCGAGGTCGCGGCCGTCGCACGTCGCGCGCCAGTGCTTGTCATAGCTCTCGCCGAAGACCAGCCACGACGGCGCGTCGACGACGATCCGCACCCCGCGGCGCGCGTCGGACGACGGTGTGCCGCTGTCGAGGACGCGACCGGTGGCCGAGGGCGAGGCGCTGCTCGCGGCGGTCGAGGTGCCGCCGGCAGCCGAGGACGACACGCCGCTCGCGGCGGTCGAGGTGCTGCCGGTCGCCGAGGACGAGGCGCTGCTCGCGGAGGCCGGAGAGGCGAGGCGCAGCGCATCGATGCGCAGCGGGCGGTCGACGCCGGAGATCGTCACGCGGCGCGCCGGCAGCGCTGGCGCCGAGCCGCAACCGTGCAGGCGCAGCGGCCGACCTGCGTCGAGCGCCGCCCGGGCGACGGTGCCGCCGAGCCCGACGACGCGACCGCCGACCCGGATCGCCGCGGTACCGCACGGGAGCGCGACCGTGCCATGGCGCGGCACGCGTAGCGGCGGGACGCCGGCACCCGCGACCTCGCCGATGCCGACCGCGCGCCGTTGGCGGTCGCGTGCGGAGGTCCCCGCCGGGAACCGCGCTGCGAGTACGTCGAGGCGAAACTGACGCCCGCGCACCGTCCGCGGCAGCGTCACGAGCCCGAGCGAGCCGACGCGGATCGGGGCCTCCGCGTGACCGTCCACGGTCAGACGCACGCGCGTGGGCCGACGCACGTGGACCGCCGCCGGGCGCAGCACCAACTGCCGCACGGTCCGTGGCGTGGCCGTCGTCCACCCCAGCCACGCCGGCCGGCCCGGGATCCACTGACCGATCCACGCGCGATCGCCGCCGTCGAACGCGCCGGAAGCGCGGTAGCGCGCGAGCCCGTCGAAGCGCGACGACGACGTCACCGACACCGCGCCGCGCGCAACGCCCCGCCCGCCGAAGCGCGTCGCCGCCGACCCCTCGCCGCGCGCAACGTCCCGCCCGCCGACCAACCGGTCGAGGACATCGTCAGCCGTCCGCGGGTCGATCGTCGCCCACGCGTCGACGCCATAGCGCCGCGCCACGGGCGGGTCGAGCGTCCGGGAGAGCCGGCGCTCGGGATCCTGGGCATCGCGCAGCAGACCGGCGCCGCGCTCGCCGACGTAGCGAGAGGGCAGCAGCGGCACGTCGGCGGTCGTCCGTTCGAGCAGGTAGTCGAGCCCGACGCCACGGAGATCGCGGCCCCGCAGCGCCGTCTCGGCCAGGATCGGCGGGCGCAGCGCCTCGCGCACGGTGACGCCCGGTATGCGCAGCTCGCGGATGCCTCCGGCCGACGCGTTGCCGTGCTCGGGCTCGGAGACCTTCTTCAGTACGACGGTGAGCGATCGTGCACGATGAAGCCCGAGTACCAGATGGTTCCAGCCGCGATGCACCCGGAAGCGGTGCCCGGCGACCACGACCTGCTCGACGCGACCGCGGCTGTCGGAGTAGGGCATCAGGTCGATCGCCGCGATGTCGCGCGGCGCGTCGAAGGTCACGGTCAGCCGGTGGCGCGGACGCTCCAGCGCGCGGTCGGCGAGCCACGCGGTGGACGGGTCGCCGTCGACCGCCGCGAACGGCCGACGCTCGGGGAATTGCGTCACCTGTGGCGATGCGGGCGCGGTGACGCTCACGATCCCCGAGAGCTGCTGGACGGTCTCGGACGCCGGGTCGCCGACCCAGGGATCGAGCATCGCCCCGTCGGCGCTGATGCCCTCACCGATCGGGAGCGTGGGACCGACCTGCCCGCGGGAGCGCGAGGCCAGGAACGCCCGCCGGCGGTTGGCGTCGCTGATGACGACCGTGGCGCCGGGGCGCGCGGCGGCGCGGATGCCCGCCGGCCCGAGGTCGGGCGCGTAGCTCAGCGCGCGTTGCGGATCCAGCGCGCCGAACGCCGCCAACGCGGCGATCGCCCCCGCGCCGCCGTCGACGACCACCGGGTCCGCCTGGGGCAGCACGCGCACGATCCCGCCGGTGCGCAGCTCGCTGCGCGTGATCTCCGGCACGCGCATGCCGCGGGTGAGATGGCCGGCGCCCGACGGCCCGAGCACCGGCGGTCCGTAGCCACGCGCGCCAACGGTCAGCACGCCTTGGTCGCGCAACTCGCCGATGACGTCGGCGACCGGCGCTTCACCGCTGCGACCACGGTCGCCGTCGGCCGCGACGACGAGGTCGCCGACCCCGAGCAGGTCCAAGAGCGGCGGCAGTTGCCCCGGCTTCAGACGCTCCTGCGTGATCAGCCCGTCGACCGTCCACTGCAGCTCGGTCGCGCGGCGATCGGAGAACGGCACGATCCAGCGCGTGGTCACGGGATGGTCGGTCAGCGCCGGCAGCACGGGATCGATCGTGCCGCCCCAGGTCGCGTAGGCGAACAGCTGCCCGGGCAGCTCCATCGCCCGGCTCGAGGAGGGCCGCCGGTCGAGGTCGGCCGCCACCGAGCGCCAAGCCGGCGGCAGGTCGAAGGCGAGCTGGCGCTCCAGCGCACGACCGCTGACCAGCGGCCAGGCCGCCAGCGCGACAACCCCGGCCGCGAGGCCCGACAACGCCACGCGCCGCCACGGCACCTGCGCGCCGACCCGCCGCCAGGCGGCGTCGAACGCCGCGCCCCCGAGCGCCGCCAGACCTAGGGCCACGAGCGCTCCGGCCTTGTAGGTCGTGCGCAGGAACTCGATCGACTGCACGTGGTAATACGCGCCGGTCGTCACGCGGCGCAGCGGCGTGCCGGCGGGCCAGCCGACCGACATGATCAGCACCCCGGCCAGCGTCAACAACAGGAAGAACGGCGCATAGCGCCAACGGCGCGTGACGGCAAAGCCGCTCAGCGACAGCGCCGGCACGGCCAGCCCCGCCAGCACGACCGGCAGCAGGAAGAGCAGCGCCGGGGCGGAGCCCTGAAACGACCGCAGGACGCCGCCGAAGCCGACGCCCACGTAGCTCGTCCAGAAGCCCATCAGCCGCAGCGACTCGGGAATCGAGGTCGTCGACCAGATCGTCCCCGGCTGCTCGCTGAAGGGCAGGAAGCTCGGCGCCGCGATCCCTTGGATCAGCACCGGGATGATCCACCACATCTGGGCGACGACGTTGACCGCGATCAGCCGCGCGACGGCACCGCGCGCCGCGCGCCAGGCGACGCCGCCCCACAACATCTCGTAGACCACCAACAACGCCGGGCCGACCAGGAGCCAGGCCGTCACCGCCACGTTGACGCCGCCACCGGTCGACGCAAGCACGAGCGCGAACAGCGCCGGCCAGCGCCACCCGCGCGGCTCGCGCAGGCCGCGATGGAGCGCGAGCAGCAGCCACGGCAGCGCCGCGTAGGAGAGCAGCGAGATGCTCGTCCGGTTGGCGTAGACCGTGACGTAGGGGTTGACGATGAACAACACGCCCGCGGCGACGTGCAGGGCGCCGCGGCGCGGCGTCGCCAGCGCGTCGAGCAGCCGCACGATCCCCACCGCCGCGAGCGCCAGGAGCGTCCCGAGCCACAGTCGGTGCACGATCCACGTCGGCACGTCGAGCGCGTCGCCGAGCGCGAACCAGGGCGCCATCGGCCACGCGTAGCCGCTGTATTGGGCCCCGAAGACGTGGCCCAGATCGGTCGTCGGCGACCACACCGACAGCACGTTGGACAGGAACCGCGCCGGGGCGACGTAGAGGTCGACCTTGGTGTCGGCGACCACGTCGCCGGGCCGCTGGACCAGCGCCAAGGCATAGGCCAACAGGACGAGTCCGGACGTGATGGAGCGGCGGCGCATACGTCGAGGTGGCCGACCGACCTGCCGCGACGTGCCGGCGTCCGGGGCCCGTCTAGGGTACTCCCGAATGCCGCGTGGCGTAGCCCTCCTCCCCACCGCGGCGCTGCTCGCAGGGCCTGCGATCGTGGGGTTCTCCAGTGGCGGCGCGACCGACGTCTCGCGCCTGTCGGCCGCCGTCGCCGCCTTCGTCGTCCTCGCCCTCGCGGCGGTCGTGACGCCCGGTCCGCCGTGGCCTGCGACGGCGGCGGGACGCTGGGCGCTTGGCGGCCTGGCCGGCTTCGCCGCCTGGACGCTGCTGGCGCGGACGTGGGCGCCGACCCACGGGCGCGCCGACGCTGCGTTCGAGCTCGCGGCGCTCTACCTCGCCACGGTCGCCGCGGCGAGCCTGCTGCTGCGCCCGCGCGCCGTGGCGCGGCTGGTCGAGCCGGCGTTGGCGCTCGGTGCGTTCGCGGTGATCGGCTACGGCGTGGCCGGGCGCCTCGTCCCGGGACTGCTCGACCTCACGGTCTCCCCGCGCGCCGGCGGCCGGCTCGACCAGCCGTTGACCTACTGGAACGCGATGGGTGCGCTCGCCGGCCTCGGCCTCGTGCTGGCCACGCGGCTGGCGGGCGACGAGACGCGACCGAACGTGATGCGCGCCGCCGGGGCCGCCGCGCTGCCGCTGCTCGGCGCCGGGCTGTATCTGAGCTTCTCGCGCGCGGCGATCGCGGCGACGATCGCGGGCATTCTCGTCCTCGTCGTGCTGGTGGCCTCCCGTGCACAGGCGCGCGCGGCGGTGCTCGCCGCGGTCGGCACCGGCCTGGGAATCGCGGCGACCGCGCCGTTCGACGGCGTGCGGGCACTGGCCGGCTCGCTCGCCTTCCGCGAGCGCGAGGGCGCGGCGAGCCTCATCCTGCTGATCGCCGCGATGCTGGTGATCGCCGGCGCGCACCTGGCAGCCGAGGCACGGTGCGTGCCCCGCCTGACATTGCCACGCGGGTGGCGCGGCGCCGCCGCGGTGGCGCTCGCGGTCGTCGCCGTGCTGCCGTTCGCCGCCGCGCTGGCCGACCGCAGCGACGGGGGTGCCCAGACGTTCGGGGCGTCGAGCTCGCGCCTGACCGCCGCCGGTAGCAACCGCTCCACGTATTGGCGCGTGGCGATCCGCTCCTGGGCCGACCACCCGCTGGCCGGCGAGGGCGCAGGCAGCTTCGGCGAGACGTGGCTGCGCGAGCGCGACATCGCCGAGCGCGTCCGCAACGCCCACTCGATCGAGTTGGAGACGGCGTCGGAGCTCGGCCTCGTGGGCCTCGCGCTGCTGGCATCGATCATCGGCGGCGTCGCGCTGGCCGCGCGCCGTTTGCAGCGTGAGGACGCGGTGCTCGCCGCGGGCCCGGCGGCGGTCCTCGTCGCGTGGCTGCTGCATGCCTCGGTCGACTGGGACTGGCAGGTGCCGGCGCTGACCGGCGTCGCGGCGATCCTGGCCGGGCTGATCGTCGCCCGCGCGGGCCAGGGCGGAGACGACCGCGGCCCGGACGCCGTCGGGTCCGTGTCGACCTATGGCGCACATGGAGCCTTTGCTCGACA
Organism: uncultured Conexibacteraceae bacterium; assembly: GCA_963731005.1. Lineage (GTDB taxonomy): Bacteria > Actinomycetota > Thermoleophilia > Solirubrobacterales > Solirubrobacteraceae > Baekduia. The sequence goes on from CAVSTZ010000001.1 coordinate 929,383, forward strand.
CGCACCGCCGCCGCGGACCGTCCCGCCCGCCGTCGACGACGACGGCCACGTCGCCGCGTCCGTCACGCCGCCGCCCGGCCACCCCCGCTTCCCGATGCTCGACGGCGTCCGCGCGATCGCCGCGCTGTCGGTCGTCGTGCTCCACGTCAGCGATCGGTCGGGGTTCAGCCAGCACAAGCTCGTGGGTGCGCTCACCGCGCGGCTGAACGTCGGCGTCGCGCTCTTCTTCGTGCTGTCGGGCTTCCTGCTCTACCGGCCGTTCGTGGCCGCCCGGGTCGACGGTCGACCGGCCTCCACCGTCGCGCACTACCTCCGCCGGCGCGCCCTGCGGATCCTGCCCGGCTACTGGGTCGCGCTCGCGGTCACCGCCGGCGTCGGTTGGGCCGGCTTCGCGCTGGGCTGGTGGCGGTACGCGTTCTTCCTGCAGCCCTACAACATCTACTCGCTGTTCTCGGGCATCAACCCGGCGTGGACGCTGTCGATCGAGGTGTTGTTCTATATCTCGCTGCCGCTGTGGGTCCTCGTCGCAGGGCGGCTGCTGACCGGCCGCGCGCGTGACGTGCAGCTCCGCGCCGAGCTATGGGCCGTGGCTGCGCTGGCGGTCTTCGGCATCGCGTTCCGGACGGCTGCGGTGCTGATCCAGAACACGTCGCTGTGGGTCATCAGCTACCCGGCGCACCTCGCGTGGTTCGCGGGCGGCATGGGCCTGGCGCTGCTCAGCCTGTGGCTCGAGGACCGGCCGGCGCCGCGGCTGCTTCGCCCGTTGATCGCGTCGCCCGCGGCGTGCTGGGGCGTGGCGCTCGTCGTCTACCTGCTGGCCGCCTACGCGAGCGGGCTCCCGCGCGGGTTGGGCTCGTCGCCGACGCCGCTGGAGAACATCGTGGGGCATGTGCTGTATCTCGTGGTCGCCGTGCTCGTGACGCTGCCGGCGGTCGTCGCCCGGACGGTCGGCGCGCCGACCGGCGTCGCGCGCCGCGTCTCGGCGGTGATCCGCGGGCTGCTCGGCCATCCGCTGGCGCTGTGGCTGGGCGCGATCTCCTACGGGATCTTTCTCTACCACGACCCGTTCCTGGACTGGCTGATCGCGCGCGGCTTCCTGGACTCGGCGCCGGGCCTGCCCTACCTCGACCTGATGGTCGTCGTGGTCGGCGGGGCGATCCTCATGGGCGCCGCGAGCTACTACGTGATCGAGCGTCCGTTCCTGCGCCTCAAGGACCCGCGGAGCCGGTCGCGCCCCGCGGCGCGGCCGTCGCCGCCGGAGGCCGCCAACGCGGGTTGAGCGCCGCGGCGCGGCGGGCAGCGCGTGTCGCGCCGGCCGGATCGCTGCGCGCCAGCGCCTGCGACAGCGCCGCCCACGCGGCGAACTCGCGCGGCCCGGCGGCGATCGCCTTGCGGGCCATCGCCGCGGCAACGTCCGGGTGCCCGGACGCGTTCACGCCGGCGGCGGCGACCGCGATCTCCTCGGGATCCCGGCAGGTCTCGACGACGTCGCGAACCGTCCCCACGGGCGCGGCGTGCCGTAGGCCGGCCGAGAACAGCGCCGTCCGGGAGCTGTCGCACGTCGCCGCGTCGGCGCGTCGGTGCGCGAAGACGACGACCGCGACGATGCACGCGAGGACGACGACGACGCGGGCCACGAGCGTCGCCGGCGAGCGGCCAGGACGCGAGGGCTCGGGGAGGACGGCGGCGATCGGGTGGTTCTACCAGACGGTCCGCCGTTCTCTAGCCTGAGCGCCATGTCCGCCGATACCCCCGAGGAGCTCGCCGGTCTGAAGGCGGCGGGCAAGATCGTCGCCCAGACGCTGCGCGAGCTGCGCAAGCTCGTCCGTCCCGGCATCACGACCGGCGAGCTCGATGCTGCCGCCGCCCGGGTCTTCGCCGCCCACGGCGCCCGATCCGGCCCGCAACTGGACTACAGCTTCCCGGGCGCGATCTGCATCTCGGTCGGCGACGAGGCCGTCCACGGCATTCCGGGCCCGCGGCGGCTACGCGAGGGCGAGCTGGTCAAGCTCGACGTCACCGCCGAGCTCGACGGCTTCTACGCCGACGCGTGCCGCACGGTCGCCGTCGGCAAGGCCAAGCCGTCGGCGGTCAAGCTGATCGGCGCGGCCGAGACCGCGCTCAAGCGCGGGATGGCCGTCGCGACCGCCGGCGCGACCGTCAACGACATCGGCGTCGCCGTCCAGGCCGAGATCGAGCAGCGTGGCTTCTCGGTCTGCGCGGCGCTGACCGGCCACGGCATCGGGCGCCGGATCCACGAAGAGCCGACGATCTTCAGCGTGGGACAGCCCGGACCGTCGCCGGTGCTGACCGAGGGCCTGGTCATCACGATCGAGCCGATCATCGCCGCGGGCGACGGCGAGATCGTCGAGGACGGCGAGTGGGTCGTCCGCACGGCCGACGGCTCCCTCTCGGCCCACGCCGAGCACACGATCGTGATCACCGACGGCGCGCCGCTGGTCCTCACCGCGTGACCGCACCGGCCCTCGCCATCGCCGGCCTGCGCAAGCGCTACGGCCGCCATGAGGCGCTGCGCGGCGTCGATCTGGAGATCGGCGAGGGCGAGTTGGTGGGGTTGCTCGGGCCCAACGGCGCCGGCAAGTCGACGCTGACCAAGATCGCCTGCGGGCTCGTGCGACCGACCGACGGCGACGTCGCGATCGCCCGACCCTTCGGGTATCTCGCCGAGCTCTTTCGCTTCCCGGGCTGGTGCACGGCCGACGAGGTGCTCGTCCTGCACCAGCGGTTGACGGGCTCCGACGGCGGCGCGCGTGAGCGCGGCGAGCTGCTGGAGCTGGTGCGGCTGGAGGACAACGCGGGCACGCGGGTCGAGGCGATGTCGAAGGGCATGCAGCAACGGCTCGGCCTCGCGCAGGCGATGGTCGGCGGCCCGCGCCTGTTGCTGCTCGACGAGCCGACCAGCGCGCTGGACCCCGGCGGGCGACGCACGGTGCGTGACCTCTTGGAGGAGTTGCGCCGCCGTGGCGTGGCGGTGTTGTTGAACACGCACTTGCTCAGCGAGGTCGAGCAGGTCTGCGACCGCGTGGTGATCATCGACCGCGGCCTCGTCGTCGCGGCCGGCCGACCCGCCGAGCTGGAGGGCGCCAGCAGCGTCGAGATCGAGCTGGCGGGCGGCGTGCGGCACTTCGAGGGCGGTCGCGAGGACGTCCCGCGGATCGTCGCCGAGCTGGTCGCCGCCGGCGAGCAGGTCTACGGCGTGCAGGTGCGCCGCTCCTCGCTGGAGGACGTCTACCTCGACACGGTGGCCGACGCCCGATGAACAACGGCGTCCTCATCGTCGCCCAGCACGCGCTGCAGGAGGCGCTGCGCCGTCGCGTCCTGCTCGTCGTGCTCGTGCTGACCGTCGTCTTCGGCGGCCTGTACGCGTGGGGCTGCCACGCGTTGTTCAACGACTTGAGCGGCATCGGCAACTCGGAGACCGGGCTGGATCCCGTCGCCCTGGCCGGCTCGACGATCGTCGGGCTGGCGATGTTCGGCGGGCTCTTCCTGGGCGTCGTGCTCGCGACCTTCTTGACCGCGGGCGCCGTGCGCGGCGACGCCGAGCGTGGGCTGCTGCAACCGCTCGTGGTCCGGCCGCTGGGTCGTGGGCAGTACCTGCTCGGCCGCTTCCTCGCGGCCGCGACGGTCAGCGCGATCTACGTGTTGATCGTGTACTTCGGCGCGATCATGATCACCGGCGCGATCGGCGATTGGTGGCCCGAGCACCCCTTCGGCTCCGCCTTCCGACTCGCGGCCGGCGCCGTGCTGGTGGCCGCGCTGTCGCTGCTGGGCTCGGTCTTCCTCGGTGCCACCGCCAACGGCATCCTCATGTTGATGGCCTACGGCGCGGGCCTGCTCGCCGGGCTGCTCGGCGCCATCGGCGACGCGATCCCCTCGCCCACGTTGCAGCACATCTCGGCGACCGCCTCCTGGGTCCTGCCCTACGAGGCGCTCTACCGTGACGCGCTGCGGCTGCTCGTCGCCGACGTGCCCGGCGTCACCGGCGCGATCGTCCAACTCGGCCCGCTCGGCGGCTCCCACGACGCGGGCCCACTGCTGATCCCGTGGGCGATCATCTACCTGGCCTTGGTCCTCGCCGCGGCGGGCTGGGCGTTCGCGCGGCGCGACCTGTAGGACTCACCGCGGAGAGCGGACGGAGCGGCCGACACGGAGCTGATGATGCCCCGCCCCGCCCCGCCCCAGGCCAGGTGGGCCCGTTTGCCGCGATAGCGTCGCGCTCAACAGGCCCACCCCCGTCGGCTAGCAGCATCCCAGCGTGACGTGGGCCTGTTCGGCGTGATGGAGTCGCGCTCAACAGGCCCACCCCGCCGCTGGCGTCAGGACAAGACGAGCGCCCAGCTCGCCCACGGCGCGTTCGGTGCCGAATCGCTGCCCCAGCGCGAGCGGACGACCCTTGGCGCCTCGCACCACCATTTCCGCTCGCTCTCCTCGCCGCCGACAGACCACGCGCCGCACCCGACCGACGCCCGCACTGAACGCCAAGAGCTTCAGCGCCGCGCGAGCAGCAGGTAGTCTCCGTAGCGCCCGACGCGCGCGTAATGGGCGTTGATGTAGTCATCGAGCAGCGTCACGCCCGACGACTTGCCGGAGCCGTTGTCCTCGACCGCCCACGCCGCCGGCGCGACCCAGCGGACGATCAGCTCCGTCCGTGTCCGCGCCAACGCCGTCCGCATCTCGCGCTGGACCTTGGCCGTCGTCACGAGACCAGGCTGCACGACGTCGTAGCGCGTGGGGTTGGTGCGGTCGAGCAAGGTGTACAACAAGGTGTCGCCGACACGGACGCGGTCATAGCGGGGCGGCGCCGAGAGCAGCGGATCGCCGGGCTTCGAGCGGCGGTCGACGGCGGCGGCGAGGTCCGCGAGCGCGTGGGCGTCGTCGGGCGTCGTGCGCACACCGTCGACCGTGGGCAGGTCGACGCCGGCCATGGTGGTGGCGTCGGTCACCTTGCCGAGCTGACGATCGAGGCCGTGCGCGACGATCAGCGCGAGGCCCGCGGCCAGCGCGACCTTCAGGACCATGCGGCGCTCGCGCGCCGCCGCGGCCGCCAGCGCGATCGCCAGGACCGCCGCCAGCGGCACCAGATGGAACTCGTCGGTGCGCGCCAGCAGGTACGCGACGCCGACGACGATCAGCGGCAGCAGCGCGCCGCCACGACCGCGCGGCAGGACCACGGCGCCCCAGAGCGCGGTGAAGACCACCAACAACGCAGGGAACGTCCGCTCCAGCACCTTGTTGGGGTCCGTGGTGTGCGGCGCGAGCGGGAACGGCAGGTGCTGGAGGTGCTGCTGCGCCGCGAAGCCGAACGTCTGCGAGAGCAGCTCGCCGGGCGACACCACCAAGAACGGCAAGAGGCCCAACAACGCCACGAACGCCGCCGACAGCAGCGGCGTCCAACTGCGCCGGCCGTCGAGGATCCATGCGCCGAGCGCCGCGGCGACGCCGATCTCCGGCCGAAACAGGAACGCCGCCCCCGCCAGGATCCCCGCCCACCCGCGGCGCCGGCGCGCGGCCAGCAGGCTCCCGAGCGCCAAGGCCAACGCGGGCGCGTTGGGCCCCGGCGTCAGCGGCCACGCCATCGCCGCCGTCACGCCCGCCCAGGCGCCCAGCGCCCAGCGGTCGTTGACCGTCTCGCGCCGGACCAACAAGTAGGCGAGCACCGCGCACAGCCCTGCCAACGCGGCGCGCACGACGCGCCAGAGGACGAGCGAGTCGCCCAGCGCCGCCTGCAGCAGCGGCGCACCCGGCAGGTAGTTACACCAGAAGTCCCGATAGGGCCACTCGCCGCTCGCGATGCGATGGCCCCACTGCAACATCAGCCCCTCGTCGTGCGGGCCGATGCCGGCGCGGTAGTCGATCGCCGCGAACGCCGCGCTGAGCAGCGCCAGGACGACGAGCCGCAGCGGCGACACATGCACGTAGACACGAAAGAAGCCGGCCGACGGCTCGCGCTGCGGCGAGGTTGCGGCCACCGTCACTCCGCCGCCCCGGGGTGGCCGCCGGCCGTCGGCCCGCGCCACGGCCGCACCGGCACCGCGTGCTCCATCGCCGCCCGCTGCGTCCCGCCCGGACCCTGCCGCGCCCGCCACGCGCCGGGGAGCCGCGGGATCGCGGCGGCCAGTCCGCGCAGGTGCGCGCCCAACGGACGCGGCCCGCGCCGCGCCGCGTCGGCCAGCCACGACGCCTGCCGGTAGGCCACGTACGGCGCCCAGCGCAGCGGGAACCAGCGAACCGTCAACAGCAGCGTGTTGCGCGCGACGAAGAAACCGACCGCCGCGCCCGAGCCGGCGCCGGCGTGGCGCGCGACCGCCGGCTCGTAGCGACACGTCCAGCCCGCCAGCCGCAGGCGCAGCGCCAGGTCGACGTCCTCCAGGTACATGCCAGTAGCGACTCGTCGAAGCCCCCGACGCCGACCACCGCGCCGTGCCGATAGAGCGCCGCGCCCGCGCACGCGCCCCAGACCTCGCCGGGCGCGTCGAAACGCCCGTCGTCGCGGCGCCCGCGCCCACGCTGCTCGCAGACGCCGTCGCGCCGCAGCGTGTCGCCCGCGTCGTCGATCAGCCCCGGGTCGTCCATCCCCATCATCTTGCACGCCACCGCACCGGCTTCGGGTACGGCCTCCAACACCTCGACCGTCCGCGCCAGCCAGTCGGGCTCCAGCACGACGTCGGTGTTGATCAACGCGACCGCGTCGCATCCGGCGGCGACCGCCGCGAAGCCCGCGTTGGCCGCCGCCGCGAAGCCGCCCGAGACCGTGCGCTGCACCACCTCGACGCCCTCGCCGCGCAGCCACGCCACGGAACCGTCGCGCGAGCCGTCGTCGACCACGACGATCCGGTCCGCCGGGCGCGTCTGCGCGCGCAGCGACGCCAGCAGGCCCGGCAGCCAGCGCCGTCCGTCCCGGTTGGGGACGACGACCGCGACCCGCACCCGAGTCCGCCGCGCGAGCGGCTCGGCGCTCACGCCGCGCGGCGACCGGCGAGCGCCAGCCCGCGCGCCGAGCGGCGCCGGTCGTCGCGCGGACCCGGCCCGGCCGCCAGCGCCTGGTCGACGTTGGCGAGGATCTCCCGCTCGAACGTCGCCCGGCCGAAGCGACGGGCGTTGGCGACGCAGTCGGCGGGATCGACCGACAGCGGGTCGAACGCGGCGATCGCCGCCGCCAGCGCCGCGGGCGTCGCCTGGTCGTAGAGGACGCCGGTGCGCCCCTCCTGCACCGACTCGGTCACGCCGCCCTCGTCGAGCGCGACGACCGGACGCCCCGCGGCCTGCGCCTCGACCGCGGCGATGCCGAACTCCTCAGTCGCCGTGACCACCAGCGCGCGCGAGGTCGCCAGCAGCCGCGCGACCTCCGCGTCGCTGACGCGGCCGGTGAAGCGGATCGTCGGACCGGCGAGGCGCTGCAACCGGCGCGCGTCGGGGCCGTCGCCGATGATCACGAGCGGCCGGCGCAGTTGGTTGAACGCGCGCACCGCCAGCTCGATGCGCTTGTGGGGCATCAGCTCGGAGAGCACGACGTAGTGGTCACCGACGATGCCCGGCGTGAAGCGCTCGACCTCAACCGGCGGGTGGACGACCTCGGCGTCACGCGTGAAGTAGCGCGCGATGCGCCGGCGCGTCGTCTCGGAGTTCGCGATGTAGCGGTCGACGCGCTGCGCGGCGATCCAGTCCCACTGGCGCCAGCGCTGCAGCACGATGCCGAGCCCGGCCCGCACGACCGGGCCACGCGCCCGCAGCGTCGCCTCGCGCGCGTTCCAGGCGTAGCGGAACGGGTTGTGGCAGTAGCAGACGTGGACCGCGTTCTCGGAGGGCAGCACGCCGTGCGCCCACGCCGAGGAGCTGCTCAGCACGAGGTCGTAGCCGGAGAGGTCCAGCGCCTCCATGGCATAGGGGTAGAGCGGCAGCAGGCGCCGGAACGATCTCGCGTCGGGGCGCAGCTTCTGCAGGAACGACATGTGGATGCGACGGTGGGCGAAGCGCCCTTCGGTGCCGGCCGGGTCATAGACGGCGGTGAAGAGATCGGCGTCGGGGAAGAGGTCGCAGAGCGCGAGAAAGACGCGCTCGGCCCCGCGCAGGTCGAGCAGGAAATCGTGGACGAGCGCAACCCTGGGCTCCGGCTTCTTCATCCACGCGCGAGTCTAGATGTGAACCAGGCGTCAACGCGCGCCGAGATGCACGGCGCTGCCCTCCAACAGCACGGTGGCCACGGCGTCCGGGTCATCCCAGGTCGGGATGTGACCGCAGTCGGCCAAGGTGACGTTGCGAACGTTGGGCGGCGACGTCCTCGGACGGGCGACCAGGCGGTCGAGCTGCGGCCACGCCAGCGTGACCGGCACCTCGATCTGGGCCAGCTCCGTGAAGTGGCCGGCGCGCATCGCCGCGTTGACAGCGGGGAAGTCAGGGCCGTGGGCATAGGCACGAACGAGACGGGCGGCCGCGACGGGTGAGACGCGCTCGGGATGACCGACCGAGCCGGCCAGGATCAGGCCGCGAAGGCGCGTGCTGCGGCTCGCGACGCCGATGACCGGTGCCGCGATGCGCGCGGCCCGGCGCGCGACGCTCGGCTTGGGGCCCAACGGCCGCGCCCACAGGCCGGCGGGTGCGATCGCGGTGACCGAGGCGACCGCGCCCCCGCGCGCGAGCGCCAGCGCGACCCAACCACCAAGCGAGTTGCCGGCAACGTGCCAGGGCGCGCCGTCCAGGTCGAGCTCACCCTCGACGAACCGACGCACGGCCGTCGCCAGCCGCGCCGGTGTCGGGGCCTGACCGTGATCGAGAGCCAACGGCGCGGAGTCGCCGAACCCGGGCAGATCGAGGGCAATCACGTCGCGCTCAGGCGCCAGCCGGTCCAGGACCGGGTCCCAGACGTGGCGGTCGGCACCGAGCGGATGCAAGAGCACCAGCGACGGTCCCGACCCACGGCGCTCGTAGGCCAACGACGATGCCCGCACGGCTCAGGCGTCCACCGCGATGGCGATGGCCGCGCTGAGCGCCGCCGAGGCGCCTGCCACGACGGCCGTCGCGACCGGAGCCTCGCCGGGCAGGCCGCCGCGTCCGGCGACGGTGGAGGCGATGTCGGAGAGATCGCCGGCGATCGAGGCCACCAGCCACGGCCGGACCTGACGGCCGCTCAACGCCGCGGCGATCGCGCCGCCGTGAAGGATCGCCTCGCGAACGCCCAACGCCCGCAGCGGGACCTGCGTCGGCGGCGCCGCGGCGCTCGGGCCCAGCCAGCGGCGCGCCAGACGCTCGGGCGCGGCGACCAGCGCAACGCCGTAGATGACGCGCAGGCCGAGGACGGCGACCGCGGCACCGCGGGCGCGCGTCACGACCCCACCGCTGCGACCGCGCTCGGCATCGAGGCCTGCCCGACGACTTCCGGCCGCCAGTGCGGCTTGGCCAGCACGGTCTGGATCAAGCCGATGCGCCGCTCGGCGAAGCCCGCCTCGCAGTAGGCCAGGTACAAGCGCCACAGACGGCGGAAGCGCTCGTCGTAGCCCAAGTCCTCCAACTCGGCCTCCGAGTTGTCGAAGTTGGACCGCCAGCGCTTCAGCGTCTCGGCGTAGTGCGGCGTCAGATCCTCCAGGTGGACGGCGTGCAGGTCGGTGTCGCGCGCGACGCAGCGCGCGATCACCTCGCGCGAGGGCAGGCAGCCGTTGGGGAAGATCAGGGTCCGGATGAACGACTTCGACGCGCGCTCGACCTGGTAGGCGCGATCGTCCATGACGATCGCCTGCAGCAGCATCGAGCCGTCGGGCGCGAGCCGGTCGCTGCAGACCCGGAAGAACGTGGCGAAGTCCTTCCACCCCACCGCCTCGATCATCTCGATCGACACGAGCTTGTCGTACTGGCCGTCGAGGTCGCGGTAGTCGTCGAGCAGGACCGTGACGCGATCCTCCAGCCCCGCCGCGCGCACGCGCGCCACCGCGTGGTCGTGCTGCTCGCGCGAGATCGTCGTCGTGGTCACCCGACAGCCGCGCGTCGCCGCGGCGTGGACGGCGAAGCCGCCCCAGCCGGTCCCGATCTCCAGGACGTGGTCCGCGGGCCCGAGGTCCAGCTTGTCGCAGATCCGGTCGAGCTTGGCCAGCGACGCCTCGTGCAGCGTCATCTGCGGGTGCTCGAAGACGGCGCTGGAGTACATCATGGTGTCGTCGAGCATCAACCCGAACAACTCGTTGCCGAGGTCGTAGTGCGCCTCGATGTCGCGGCGTGCGCGGCGGGGCGTGGTGCGCCGGAAGGCCGCACGGCCGCGCTGGAAGGGCTCGCGCAGCGGGCTGAGCCGGCGGCGGATCGCGTCGATGCCCGCGACGTTGCGCGCCCCGACGCGGATCACCGCGGTCAGGTCGGGCGAGTCCCACAGGCCGTCGCGGTAGGCCTCGGCCATCCCGCGGCTGCCGCGCAGCAAGGCGCTCCAGGCCGCGGGGTCGCGGATGCTGACCGTCGCCTCGGGCGCGCCGCGGCCGAAGCTCAGCCGCTCGCCGTCCTCGACGACGGTCAGGCGCCCCACCTCGATGCGGGCCAAGATGGACAGGACGATCCTGCGGGCGAGACGCTCGGTCACGGAGCCTCCGGGTGCGAGACGGGGCGGGCATGGACGGGGACGCGCTTGAGCGCGAGCACGACGGCGTGGGCGTAGATCAGCGCCAGGATGCGGAGCGTGGCCGCCGGATGGCGGCTGAGGGCACGGCGCGTGAGCGGCTTGCGCTCGAGGTTGAGCGTGGCGTCGAAGGCACGCTCGCCGCCCTCCCGGCTCTCGATGTGGACCGACAGCATCGGGTTGGTCGCGTCCGGCCGCGTGGAGGACCAGGTGTAGTGCTGGTCCATGGGCATGAACGGCGAGACGTGCAGCCGCTTGTCGAAGTCGCCGTGGACGACGCGCGCGTCGCCGGCGGGCAACACATAGGCATGGCGTTGAGCCCACGGCGTGCTCGTCACCTCGGCGACGACGCTGTGCAGCGTGCCGTCGGCGCGATGGCAGTAGTAGAAGCTCACGGGGTTGAAGCAGTGGCCGAGCGTGCGCAGCTGGGTGAGCAGGCCGATCGGGCCGTCGGGAGCGGGCGCGCCGGTACGCTCGGCGACCAGCGCACGGATCGCGACGTCCAGCGGGATCGTGGGATCGCCGAAGTAGTCCTCACGGCGGAAGCGCACCAACCCGAAGCCGCGCTTGGTGAGCCGTCCGTCGAGCAGCCGCGGCAGCTCGTCGAGGTCGATGTAGGCCATCGAGATCCGGTGGCGGAACGCGTGCTCGCGCACGGCGAAGCGGCGATGGCGGATCGTCCCCTCGTAGAACGCGCTGCGCACCATCACGCCGTCACCGCTCCGAGGTCACGCGCCACGCGCAGGCCGCTGACGACCCCGTCCTCGTGAAAGCCCCAGCCCCAATAGGCACCGCAGAAGTGCGTACGGCCACGCCCGCCACTGATCTCGCCCACGCGCTCCTGGGCCCGCATCCCGGCCACGGTGAAGACCGGGTGCGCGTACTGGACCGTGCGCACGATCTTGGCCGGGTCGATCGCCTCGGTGCGGTTGAGCGTCACGCACCACTGACGATCGGATCGCAACGACTGCAGGCGGTTCATGTGGTAGGTGACCGCCGGCTTGCCGGTGGGCGTGGAAAGCAAGTGGTAGTTCCAGCTCGCCCACGCGCGACGGCGCCGCGGCAGCAGGCGCTCGTCGTGGTGCAGCACGGCCTCGTTGGGGGCGAACGGGAACGCGCCGAGCAGCTCGCGCTCACGCGCCGTGGCGTCCTCGCCGAGGATCGCGAGCGCCTGGTCGGCATGGACCGCCAGGACAACCTGGTCGTAGCGCTCGGGCTCGCCGCCACGGGGCGTGACGGTCACGTCGTCATCGGTGCGGACGACGTGCTGCACGGGCGTGTGGAGGCGGATCGCCTCGGCGAACGGTGCCGTCAACGCCTCCACGTAGCGCTTGGAGCCACCCTGGATCACCCGCCACTTCGGGCGCTCCTTGAGGTCGAGCATCCCGTGGTTGTCGAAGAACTGGACCAGGAAGCGCGCGGGAAACGACCACATCTGCTCCGGGTCGGCCGACCACACCGCGGCGGCCTGCGGGACGATCAGCTTGTCGACGAAGGCCCCGCTGAACCGCATGTCCTGCAGCCAGCGGGCCAGCGACGGATCCTCGTCGGAGGCCAGCAGCGCGCGGGCCTCGCGCTGGAAGCGGCGGACGTCGAGGACCATTCGGTGGAAGGCGGGCGACGCGAGGTGGGAGCGCTTGGCGAAGAGGCCGTTGGCCGAGGTGGAGGCGTACTCGAAGTCGCCGTCCTCGTCACCGACGCCGAAGCTCATGTCCGAGGGCTGGGAGGCGACGCCGAGGCGGTCGAGCAGCCGCTCGAAATTGGGGTAGTTGCGATCGTTGAACACGATGAAGCCCGTGTCGACGTCGAGCGAGGCGTCCGGCTCGTCGACGCGGATGGTGTTGGTGTGGCCACCCGCATACCCGGCGGCCTCGAAGACCGACAGGTCGTGTCCTGCGCGGTGCAGCAGGTGCGCGGCGACGAGGCCCGAGACCCCAGCTCCGATGACGGCGATCCTCACGATGATGCGTTCGGGCCACGTGCCGTGATCGGATCACCTCCGAGCGCCGAACACCTGGCATGGACGGCCTGGTTGCCACCTTGGCGCTCTCCGCGGGCGCCGTGCTCGCGCTCCTGTTTGTGACGTGGCTCGCGAGCCTGGTGCTCCGCGACGTCTCGATCGTGGACATCGCGTGGGGCTTGGGGTTCGTGGTGATCGCGTGGGTGGCGTTCGTCAGCGGGGACGGGGATGCGGGGCGCCGCACGTTGCTGGCGGTGCTGGTGACGATCTGGGGCCTCCGCCTGGCGGGCTACATCGGCGCGCGCAAGCTGCGCCACGCCGGCGAGGACCCGCGTTATGGCGCATGGCGCGAGCGATGGGGCGACCGCTTCTGGATCGTCTCGCTGGTCAACGTCTTCCTGCTCCAGGCCGTGCTCGTGTGGATCGTCTCGCTGCCGGTGCAGGCCGCGTCGGCGCGGGACGCGGGGCTGGGGTGGCTGGATGGGGTCGGCGTGGCGCTCTGGGCCGTGGGGCTCTTCTTCGAGGGCGTGGGCGACGCGCAGCTGGCGCGCTTCAAGGCCGACCCGTCCAACCATGGCAAGGTCATGGACCGCGGCCTCTGGCGCCTCACCCGCCACCCCAACTACTTCGGCGACTTCTGCGTCTGGTGGGGCATCGGGCTGATCGCGCTCTCGGCCGGCGCATGGTGGTCGCTGGTCGGCCCGGCCGTCGTCACGGTGCTGCTGACCCGCGTGTCGGGCAAGGACCACCTGGAGCGCTCGATGTCGCAGCGTCCGGGCTACTCGGAGTACATCGCGCGCACCTCGGGCTTCTTCCCGCGGCCACCGCGCGGGTGAGGCGCCCGCCACGGTGAGGACGCGATGGCTCCGCACTCCGTTTCGCGGAGCGTGGCTGGATGGGCGGCGCTCCGTGAAGATCGCCACCGCGATCGGGTGCACGGGGCGTGGCTGGATGGGCGGCGCTCCGTGAAGATCGCCACCGCGATCGGGTGCACGGGGCGTGGCTGGATGGGCGGCGCTCCGTGAAGATCGCCACCGCGCTCGGGTGGTGTGGGGTGTTGGGTGAAAGTGTTGGGGCGTGGTTCGGGGTTCGTTGGTGTGGGCACCGAACGAGCGCCGCGCGGATGACGACATCACGGATCACCGCCCTCCCTTCGCGCTCGCGCCGCCTACGACGGCAGGCTGCGGCGTTCGACGGCGGGCTGCGGCGTTCGGGCACGGCCGGGCCTTGGCCGGGAGATTCCCGGTCAACGTGCCCGGGGCTGTCACGCAACTGCGACGAAACGCTCGCAGCTGTTGGGACTTCGCCACGTCGTAGCGGGGTCTGACCCCGTGGCGACTCTGCGCGAGTGCCCGGGCGAGGTCCGGGTCGTTTCGTGGTGAATAGTTCACCACCAGACGCCCCGCACCAGCCCTCGTGACGATCCGAGCGGTCCGGGTGCCCGAAACGCCCCGGACCGATGGCCGGATGCTCCGTGTCGTCTGGTGTGCCACAGAGGGACACCAAACGACACGGATCCCGACCGACGACTAGGACAACGCAGCTCGCCGGGACCGACGGCACCTAGACGTTGAGACCCAACGTCAAGGTGCCATCCGTCGTTCAAGCACAACGCGAATCGCCGGCCCAAAGGCCAGCGGACGACGGACCAACGCCACGCACAACCGACCCCGCTCACTCCCCTCGGTGAGCACAGACCACGCCGGCACCCAGGCCAACGTCCGAACGGAACGCCAACAACAAGACGCGCCACCCAAGCGCTCGCAACATGCCACGCCCGCCCCGCGACCAGCCCTCCACGACGTCAGTCTTGGGCGGTCCGCCACTCGTCCCGGCACCAAGGCACGGCGAACGCCTCCGAGTTGTTGGTGTGGTCGATCTGCGACGGATGTGCATCGACCTGCAACAACTCTGCGTAATCAGCAGATTCCGTCCGCCCACCCGCTAGGCTCCGCGCGTCAAAACCAAATCAAGAGCCCCCGCGACCGCGCCAACGGCCCGGGGGCGTGACCCAAGGAGCCAATACTCCATGAGTGCCCCGCAGGGTAGCTACGGCTGCCGCATCACCGTCTCCCCCTCCGACGCCGACGTGCTCCGCGTCGAGGCCAAGAAGGTCTTGATGTTCAACCACGAGCCCTTCGAGGACTTCCTCGACTACGTCCCCGTCAAACAACTCGCGCTCGCCGACATCTACCGCGACGCCACCGCCGTCATCGACGCCCTCGGCTGGGACCCCGACATCAGCCTCCGGCGCACTGTCGAGGTCCCATTGACCCGCAGCCACATCGAGCAGCTCCACCACCGCCGCGCTGACCTCCTCGACACCAACCTCGACCTCTCCTCACCGACATCGGCGCCGACAACCACCACAACGACATCGTCATGTCCGACATCCACGCCAACCGCCACGGTGTCGAAGCGCTGAACCGCATCCTCGACGCCTACACCAACACGATCACCACATAGGCCATCGGCTGTCCGTTGCGGGGCCCGCCCCCGCAAACGGATCCGGGTCGCCTCGTGGTGAATAAGTCACCACGAGACGACCCGGAGCCGTGCACTGGCTGATGGCCGCCAGGACAGGTGGCGACATCGCGCCACTGCCAGCCGCGCCCGGTGGACTCACACCATGCTCGTCGGCATCGCTGCCCGGGCGCTCCCGTGCCGCCACGGGCGAGCGCGCCCGAGACAATTCCAGCGCGATGCTCGTCGGTATCGACGCCCAGGCACTCGCGTCCCGCCACAGGCGACCGCGCGCGATAGGTTCAGCCCATGCTCGTCGGAGTCGACGCCCGGGCGCTCGCGTCGCGCCGCGGCGTCGCGCGCTACACGCGGCGAATGTGCGCGGCGCTCGCCGCGCTGGACGGTGTCGACGTGCGCGCGCTCGTCCCGGGCCATCAGCCGGTCGGGGCGCTGCGCGGTGTCGAGCTCAAGCGCACCACGCTGCCGTCGCGGATGCTGCACATGACCGGCGCGATCGCCGGCCGCCCGCGCGTCGACGCGCTGCTCGGCGACGTGGACGTGACCTGGCTGCCGGCACCGGCGCCGGTCGCCGTGGGCGACCCCTATGTGTTGACCGTCCACGATCTCTCCTGGGAGGACCGGCCGGGGGACTTCACGGCCTATGAGCGCTTCTGGCACCGGATGGCGCGGCCGGCGGCGTTGGCCCGCGGCGCGCGGGCCGTGGTGTGCGACGCGCCGGCGGTCGCCGAGCAGCTCACCGAGCGCTGGGGCGTGGACGCACACACCGTCGAGCCCGGGGTCGACCATGTTGATGGTGTCGTTCCACGAGCGGGAACGTATGTGCTGTATGTCGGCGCGCTGGAGCCGCGCAAGGGGCTCGACGTGCTCGCCGACGCCTGGGGGCGCGCCCGGCTCGACGGCGTCGAGCTGCTGATCGCCGGTGAGGGTCGCGAGAAGGTCGCGGGCGCAACGCATCTCGGCCACGTGACCGACGAGGAGCTGCAGGAGCTGTACGCCGGCGCCCAGGCGGTCGTCCTGCCTTCGTTCTTGGAGGGCTACGGCCTGCCGCCCCGCGAGGCCGCCGGCTACGGCACGCCCTCGATCGTCAGCGACCTCCCGACGCTGTGCCTGCCCGGCACGCTACGGGTCCCGCCGGGTGACGCAGGCGCCCTGGCCGAGGCACTGCGCCGCCTCCCCACCGAGCGCGCGCGCCTCGTCGCCGAGCTGCCCCCATCACGCACCTGGGACGCCGCCGCACGCGAGCTGCGCGCGATCCTCGAAGTGGCGGCGGCATGACCGTGAGTACCGCACCGCCGTCCACTTCGCAGCGCACCTCCGCCTTCCCCTCCGAGACGGCGACACGCCCACCGCCATCCACCTCACTGCGCACCTCCGCCCTCCCCTCCGACGCGGCGGCACGACCGTGAGCGGCGCGGCCGTCGGCATCGTCACCGTCCTGCACGACTCCGCGCCGGACCTGCAGCGGCTGCTGCGCTCGCTGGAGCCGGTAACGCCCCGCCCACAGCTCGTGGTCGTCGACGCCGGCTCCCAAGACGACGGCCCCGTGATCGCTCGCGCCTTCGGCGCCGAGGTGATCGAGGCCGGCGACGTCGGCTTCGGCGCGGCCAACAACCTCGGGATCGAGCGGGTGACGGGCTCGGTCACGCTGCTGCTCAACCCGGACGTCGTAGTCGTCAACGCGGCGGTGATCGAACGGCTCGCGCGTCATGCCCGCCGCGAGGACGCCCTGCACGTCCCGCGACTGCTCAACCCCGACGGCTCGATCCAGCGCAGCGCCCATCCGCTGCCCGGCCGTATCACCGCGCTGCTGCCCGCGCTCGTGCCCCCACGCGCACTGCCTCGCCCGCTACGCGACCGCGCCGACCCATGGCGCGCCGACGGTGACGAGCAGCCCGTCGGCTGGGCGATCGCCGCGGCGCTCGCGGCGCGCACCGTCACCCTGCGCGCGCTCGGCCCCTTCGACGCCGGGCAATTCCTGTTCTTCGAGGATCTCGACCTCTGCCTCCGCGCCCGCGCCGCCGCAATCCCGACGATCCTCCATCCCGATCTCGCGCTCGAGCACCGTGGCGGCCACAGCACCGGCCCCGCCTATGGCGGCGAGCCGCACGAGCTGCTCGCCGCCCGCCGCCGCGCGGTGGTTCGCGCCAACCTCGGCGAACGGGCGCTGGCCCTCGACGACGCCGCCCAGGCGCTCACCTTCGCCACCCGCGCCACCGCACGCACCCTGCTGCGCCGCGACGCCGCGCGCGAACGCGCCCAACTGCGTGCGTTGCGGACCGCCCGTCGCGGGTAGCGCGAAGGCATGACCCAGTTCTGGTTCGCCGCCTCTACGGAAGAGTTCCCGCCGTCGCAGATGCTCGAGCAGGCCAAGGCCGCCGACCAGGCGGGCTTCGACGCCATCGGCTCGTCCGACCATTTCGTCTCGTGGTTTCCGGGTGGCCACGGCGCCAGCGCATGGGCTTACCTGCCCGCCGCCGGCCAGGTCATCGACGACAAGCCGCTCTTCACGAGCGTCACGCCGATCCTCCATCACTACCACCCGGCGGTCGTCGCGCAGTTCTTCATGAACTTGGAGGAGCTCTACCCCGGTCGCGCGATCCTCGGCGTCGGCTCGGCCGAGGCGATCAGCGAGGTCCCGCTCGGCCTCGACTGGCCGCAACCGAAGGAGATGCTGGAGCGCTTCGCGCGCGGGCTGGAGGCAATCACGCGGCTGTGGGACGGCGAGACCGTGACCATGGACGGCGGCTGGTTCAGACTCGACGCCGCGCGCCTGATGACGATGGCGCAGACCCGACCACGCATGATCGTCTCCGCCTTCGGTCCCGACGCCGCGGCGATCGCCGGCAAGTACGGCGACGGCCTCTGGACCCTCGGCGATCCCGAGAGCGCACCCGCGGTGATCGAGGCCTACAAGAAGGCCTGCGCCGAGCACCACAAGCCGGTCGGCGAGATCGTCCTGCAGGCCGGCTTCTGCCTGGGCGACGACGAGGCGGCGATCATCAAGGCCACCAAGAAGTGGAAGACCACGCAGTTCCCCGAGTACTACCTCGAAGACCACCATGATCTCGACAAGATGGCCGCCGACGCCGAGGCGCGGATGAGCGACGCCGAGTTCGCCCACGAGGGCTTCCTGGTCAGCGCCGATCCGCAGGAGCACATCGACCGCATCCGGCAGATGATCGACGTCGACGACGCCGTCACCGCGATCTGCCTGCAGTCGATCGGCAACCTCGACCCGCTGGCCTCGATCCGCCGCTACGGCGAAGAGGTCCTACCTGCCCTGCGCGGCGAGGCCCGCGGCGGCGCCAAGCGCTTCGAGCGCGAGAGCGACACGCTGCGGGCGCGCCAGACCTGAGGCGCGCGGCGTGGCAGCGGCGGGCACGCCATCCTCTCGGGCGATGCTGGACATTCGCGGTGCCTCCCCCGGCCTGCTCGACGACCCGCTGCTGCTCGAAGTCGGCGGCGCAGCGCCCAACGCGGCGCTGACCTGGCGCGGACGACTGCGCGACGACGACGGCTTCGTCTGGCGCACCGCCGCCCCCACCTCCGAAGGACTGCTGACCGCGTGGGTCCCGGCCAAGCCGACGGCCGGCCCGGTCGCAGCGCTGCGCTCGCTGCGCCCTCTCGACATCGACGTCCGCGTCGAGGGCACCGACGGCGCGGCCTCCAACCGGACGATCACGCGGCGGCTGATGGACGAGGGCGTGCGCGCGCGGCGCTGGAAGGATGCGGTCGCGGGGACGCTGTACCTCCCGGCGTCGGACGCCACGGCCACGCTGATCATCGACGCCCGCGAGCCGCAGACGGCCGTGGCGCAGCCTGCCGAGTCAGACGCCGGCGGCGCGATCGCCGCGCTTCCCGCCATCGCCGAGCCCGCCACGGCGGCCGGCCTCGACGCCGCGCCCCTCGCCGCGGCGCTGCTCGCCTCGCGCGGCGTCCTGGTGCTCGCGCTCACCGGCGGCAAGGACGATCCGCTTGGCGCCGCGCACGAGCGCCTGGCGCAGGTGCCGGGCGCGCCGCAGCGGATCGCGACGCTCAGCGCCGCCGAGGTCGGCGTCCCGCCCGGCGTCGGCTTCCGCGGCGAGGACCAGCGCGCCGCCGAGGCCCGCGGCGTGGCCTGGGACGCGCTGCTGCAGCGCCTCGGCGCCCGGCCGCGCGCGACCCGCTAGAACGTTTCAGCAACCGTGCCCGAGTCCTTCACCGACATCCCGCTGCTGACCTCCCGCTTCGACGCGGCGCTGCATTACGCCACCCGCCACCACGCGCTGCAGCTGCGCAAGGGCACGCCGGTCCCCTACGCCGCGCACCTGCTGGCGGTCGCATCGCTGGTCCTGGAGATGCACGGCGACGAGGACGAGGCGATCGGCGGGCTGCTGCACGACGTCGTCGAGGACGGCGGCGGCCGCGCGGCGCTGGCCGAGATCGAGGCGGCGTTCGGGCCGACCGTCGCGAGATCGTCGTCGCCAACAGCGACACCGTCGAGTCCAAGGACGACGTGTCGAGCAGCGGCGCCGGCTGGTACCAGCGCAAGCGCGCCTACGTCGACGCGTTCTCCCGCCAAGTCGCCGGCCGCGCTGCGCGTCTCGCTGGCCGACAAGGTCCACAACGCGCGCTCGATCCTGCTCGACTACCGCACGCACGGCGACGCATCTGTGGGCGCGCTTCGGCCAGGGCCAGGGCCTCGCGACGCGCGTGTACTACCGCGAGCTCGCCGCGGCCTTCGAGCGCGAGCGCGACCGCCTCGGCGCGCCCGCCCAGCCCTACGTCGACGAGTTGCGCCGCACCGTCGACGCAATCACCGCGCTGGCCGAGACCCACCAGGGCCCGGACTCGCGGACGCTCTTCGACGGCTAACGCCGCCGGACGATTCAAATCGTTGGGCTTTCCTGTTTCGAACCTTGAAGCAGTGCACCGGTTCGCGCTTGACGGCAGGAAACGACTTCGTGTAGGAATGGTTTGTTGGTCGTAGCGTTTCGTCGCTGCTGGCTTGGTGCGGCGGGCCTGCGGGCCTGGGGTCTGGGTCTTGTGGCTTCACGATGAGGAGTGGGTGTTGAGTTCTTTGGGGGTTGGGTCGGATCGGGTTGGCGTAGTCGGGTGGCTGACAGGTCGTCGTGCAACGAGGTCGGCCGCCGTATGTGCGCTCGTTCTCACGGGATGTCTTGCTTGGGTCCAGACCGTCATCGCGGCTCCGCCGCCGCTGGACATCGTCAGTCTCAGCGCACGGTCACTTGACACGGCAGGTAATGACGACACGACGGCGGGCGGACATCCGCACAACGCCACGACGTCGTTCAGGCTGACGATTGCCGACCGCGACGCGGAGGATGTGCGCAAACTCTTCACCGATCCGCCGGCCGGGTTTGTCGGCAACGTTGCGGCAACGCCGCGATGCACACCAGATCAGTTGGTGCCGCGCCCCCCGAATAACGTCGATCCGATCTGTCCTCAGGGCAGCGAGATCGGGACAATCGATATTTTCCGCAGTGACGGCCAGGCGCCTCCACTCAAGGTCTACAACATGGTTCCTGAGCGGGGCTTTCCGGCCATGCTCGGGGTGAATTACGTCGGCCAAAATGCGATCTACTTGTATCCTCGATTGCGGCCGCGGACGGCAGGGTACGGGTTGTCAGTCGTAAGTCCGGGCACGACCATCATCGACCTATTCGGGGTTGATGTGAACTTGTATGGAGTTCCGTCGCAGCAAAACGGGGCCGGCGGGTCGCCGCTCCCGTTTTTGGCGAATCCGGCCGATTGCCTGGATGCCCAGCCGTTCACGAAGCTCACCGTCGATTCGTGGATTCATCCGGCACGCACGCTGAACAACGATCCGTCGCCGGACTTCGGTGCCCCGGACCTCACCGATCCTTTGTGGAAATCAAGCAAGGCGATCGCACCCCCGGTGACGGGGTGTGACGATCCGGCTCTGACGTCGCAGTTCAGGCCGAGCCTCGACGTGCGGCCGACGCCGGGGACAGGCACCTCACAGGCCGACGCGCCATCGGGATTCACGGTCAACCTCGATTTCCCCCAGCTCAACGATCCGACCGACTCGTCCTCGGTGATCGATCCGTCGGTGCCGAACGCCCCTGCGTTGAAGGATGCGACGGTGACGATGCCTGCGGGCGTCTCGATCTCGCCGTCTGCGTCTGACGGCCTCGACGGCTGCTCGGACCTGCCCGGGCCAGGCGATCAAGTCCATTACGACACGACCATCCCGGTCACCTGCCCCGACGCATCGAAAGTCGGCTCGGTCGTGGCGACCACGCCGCTGCTCGCGCAGCGCGACCCCGCGACCGATGAGGTCATCGGCGCAGAGCCCGTAAGTGGCGACGTCTTCGTCCTCAAGCCGCACCCGGGCGACCTCAGCCCAGCCGGTGACCAGGACGGTAAGTTCCGCCTGCTGATTCAGCTCAACTCGGCAAAGGACGGCGTGAACCTCAAGCTGCCCGGCGTGGTGACCGCCGACCGGACCACCGGGCAGCTGACCGGCCGGTTCGAGAACAACCCGCAGCTTCCCGCCAAGCACCTCACGCTGATCTTCGACCCGGGGCAGCGAGCCGCACTGGTCAATCCGGCAACGTGCACGGTGGCGAAGTCCAACGGTGCCTTCACCCCGTGGTCGCGCGGCGGAACGCGCTCTGACGGCGTTGTCGTGCCCGGTACGCCGGACGCCACGTCGGGCTCGAGCTTCGACGTCAGTTGGGACGGCAACGGTGGCAGCTGCCCGTCGACGCTGCCGTTTGCTCCGCTCGTCAGCGCCGGTACCGCCGACCCCCAGGCCGGTGCCTCCAGTCCGTTCACGTTTGACCTCACGCGCGGCGACCGCCAGGACGTGCTCACCGGGATCAACGTCGGACTGCCCGATGGCTTGCTCGGCGCGGTCAAGAACGTCGCGCTGTGCTCGGATGCCGATGCGAACGCCGGCTCGTGTCCGGCCGCCTCGCGGATTGGCTCGGCAACGACGGCCGCCGGCGCCGGCGAGCATCCGTTCTACATCGCCGATCAGCCGGTGTCGTTGACGGGCCCCTACAAGGGTGCCCCCTATGGCCTTGCCATCGCCGTCCACGCGGTTGCCGGCCCGTTCGACCTCGGGACGGTCGTGGTCCGCCAGGCGCTCAACATCGACGTCAACGACGCCCACGCAACCGTGGTCAGCGATCCTCTCCCGACGATCCGCGACGGCGTCCCGTTCCGCATCCGCCGTGTCCACGTCGTCGTCGACCGGCCCGGGTTCATGCGTTCGCCGAGCTCGTGTGCACCCAAGTCCATCATCAGCAACATCACGTCGGCCGGAGGCCAGACGGCAAGCCTGACCACGCCTATCGGGTTCAGTGGTTGCGCCAAGCTGGCGTTCAAGCCCAAGCTGACGATGAAGCTGAAGGGCACCAAGGAGACCAAGGTCGGCGGCCATCCGGGCCTTGAAGCGACGGTCACCCAGCAGGCCGGCGAAGCGGGAGCCAAGGCGTTGACGGTGACGCTTCCGCTGAGCCTCGCGCTGGATCCCGACAACGCTGCCAGCGACAACCTCTGCGAGTACACCGACGGCTTGAAGGCAGACTGCCCCGAGAAGTCGGTGATCGGCACGATGACGGCGATTAGCCCGCTGCTGAAGGCGCCGCTGAGCGGGAAGGTGTATTTCGTCAAGGGCGTGCGCACCGATCCCAAGAGCGGTCGGCAGATCAGGACGCTGCCGACGATGCTGGTCAAGCTGCGTGGCGAGATCGACTTCAACCTCCGCGCCACCAACTCGGTGCCTGACAACAAGCACCTGACCTCGACGTTCCCGGCGATCCCCGACGCCCCGCTGAGCTCGGCAACGCTGAAGCTCAACGGTGGCAAGAAGGGCATCCTGGTCGTGACCGATGGCCACAGCGACATCTGCTACTCGCCGCAAAAGCCGTTCTTGGCGGCAACCGGCCAGAACGGCAAGCGGTTGGACACCTCCATCACGCTCACCCCCGAATGCCCCTTGGCCGTCGTCTCCCGGACGTTCACGTCCAGCAGCGTGCGGGTTCGGGTCAGCGGCCTCGGCGCCGGCAAGCTCGCCATTGCCGGGCCCGGTCTCCAGACCACGCGCAGGACGATCACCACCGCGACCAGCGCCACGGTGACGGCCAAGCTCACGGCTGAAGGCAAGCGCATGCGTCGAGCCAAGCAGGATGTGCGAGTGAAGGTGGCCTTCACCCCGAAGGGGGCCAAGAAGGCCAAGGTTGCTTACTCATCCAAGGCCAAGAAGCGCTGACAGGCAAGCACTACGGCAGGCGCGACGGAAGCTAACTCCTTCCGTCGGGCCTGCCCTCTGTCGCACGCCACCTGTATGCGCGTGCGCCTGCGACACGTCTCTCGGCGTAGGCGCCGGACGATCCGCCCCGCCCGATGCTCCGGTCTTGAGCTTCCAGCATGCCACCAGAGCTTGATGTGGTTTACCGGCCGTCGTAGGCGGCGCTAGGGCGTGACGCTGTCAGACCGCCGATCAAGTTCATCGAGTCGGTGTACTCGCCCCCAGAAGCCTTGTGGGCTAACAACACGCTGCCGGTCTGGGGGCGGCGAGGTCGACGCGGTGTCGCGTTCTTGGCCCGTCTTGAGTTCGACCAGGTCGTAGCCGACCGGCACCCGCCCTTGTGGTCGCTGATGGGATCTGTCCGATGAAGTGTGTGTGGTCGTGGTGACCGATTCGGCCCTTATGGCCGGGAAGGAACACCTGAACGTCAGTCTCATCTCTGATCGGGGGAAAGAGAGAGTTCAAGAGCACCGGACGGGCCGAGAGTCCGCCGGATACTTGGTCGACGTGCTGGGCGAGCTGCTGCCTACCGAAGC
Organism: uncultured Conexibacteraceae bacterium; assembly: GCA_963731005.1. GTDB lineage: Bacteria > Actinomycetota > Thermoleophilia > Solirubrobacterales > Solirubrobacteraceae > Baekduia. The sequence continues at coordinate 953,256 of CAVSTZ010000001.1, forward strand.
GCTGAACAGGCTGAGCGCGGAGGAGAACACTGGGCCGGGCGGCGTGCTCAACCGGCTGACAGGCCGGATGATCGAGACAGCTCTGGGCGTTGAGCTGACCGAGCATCTCACCCATGCGCCAAGGCGGCACGCGCAAGGCCCCAACGCCCAACGGCTCGACGCCGAAGACGGTGCAGACCGACAAAGGGCCGGTGTCGCCGCGCGCACCGCGTGACCGCGACGGCAGCGTTAAACCCAAGTTGGTGACCGAGCGTCAGACCGGCTGGCCGGCCTGGACGACAAGATCCTCGCCCTCTATGGCGCCGGGATGACCGTCAGAGACATCTCAGCGCACCTGTCAGAGCTCTACGGCACCGAGATCGGCCCGACACCATCAGCCGCATCACCGACGCCATCTTGGAGGACGTCGCCACGTGGCCGACCCGGCCGTTGGACCGGGTCTACCCGATCATCTACTTCGACGCGATGACCGTTCGGTGCGCTCGCTCGCCTGCTACCTGGCCTTGGGAGTCAGCTGTGACGGCGACCGCGAGATCCTCGGACTGTCGTGGCAGGATACCGACGGCGCGAAGTTCTGGCCGGCCAGCCTATGTTGGTCGAGACCTGCTGGCCGCCTATCCGGCGCATGAAGGACAAGCCGGGCACCAGTCAGGCGTTACTTCCTCAGACGAGGCCTCAGAACGAAAGCCACCGTTTCTCTCCACGGGGACATGGCCCGCTAAAGACCTCCGCCAGACTCGGCCTGGCTCAAGGCGCGAGCGTCACGCTGGCGGAGGCACATTCCATGTCCCACCACAGACTGAGTAGCCGAATCCGACGAATGGTTAGTGCCTTTTTTTGGTCGTGTGGGTGAGTTTGAGCGTCGTGGTCTTGCTGAGGGCAATTTTTGTGTGCTTGACGGTAATCGTGATGGTGAGTTTTTTATGGGTGGCGAGTTGGGTGCGGGCGCGGTGTGACAGGGTGAGCGCCAGTGTGGCGGTCGCGGAGCCGGTGAGGGTGCGGTGCGTGGTGGCGATGGTCGTTGTTTTGCCGACAAAGGGTGTCGTAACCGTGGCGGTGATGGTGCCGGGGGTGTTGGTGATGATCTTGAGGTTGATTTTGCCCGTTTTGGCCAGGGTTTTGCGTTGGGTGGCGGTGATGGCCTTAAGGGTGAGACTCGGTGCGGTGTCGGGGGTGTTGTTGGTATCCGGGGTTGGTAGTGGCTGAGGGAGGTTGGGTGGGGTGCTACTTGGTCCGCGGCACTCGTCGCCTGAGCACGGGCTCGGTTGACCGAAATCGAAGCCGCCGCCGACGCGGGCGTCATAGACGTCACCGATGCTGTCGCCGTCAGCGCCGGTCAGCGGCTGGGAGGTGAGAAAGAAGATGTCTCGGCCTGAGGGTGTGATCCACGGGGCCCGACCGCCGCCAGCCCCGGAGATCAGCGAGACCTGGCCGTCGTGCCATTCATACACGTCGGTGCCGGGGTTGGTATCGGTGAGCGAGAGTGCTTCGTCGGTCTCAAAAATCACCGTCGAGCCATCGGCGGTCACATTGGTGGCCGCTTGGCTGCGCGCGGCAAGGGTGCCGAACGCGGCGTTGAAGTTGTTGTCGCCGCCGCTGCCCGACGTCGAGGTCGACAGCCGCTGCATGGTCTTGGTTACCGAGTCATAGCGGTAGATGTCAACAGCGGTGTCGCCGTCGGCCCCCGGCCCGCTGGTCACCAACTTGTTGGCGCTGGCAAAGATGTAGTAGCGGCCGTCCGGGGTTGTCTGCCCGCTACCGTCGGTCGGGGCGATAAATGTGATCTGGCCCGTGGGGTGTGCCGCATCCTTGGTCCACAGATACAAATTCGAGACCGGGACCGGGTTGTTGTCGGCATCACGGGCGACGGCAACCGCGGCGGTGTCGTTGACGCCCGTGTTGCTTGCCAACACGGCGCCATGAGCGACGAAATAGACGTGTGACCCGTCATCAGAGACTGCGGCAACGTTATCGACCTGGGCGCCGCTGGCGGTTCCTGAGATCTGCGTCAGCGTCGTACAAGGGTTCGCCGCCCCGACCGGTGCCGGGCTCCCACCGGGGATATCGCAGGCATACAGATCGTTGCTCTGATCGGTGTCGCCGTTGACAAGCTGCTGGCTGGTGGTAACCAGCACCCGCGACCCATCAACCGCCGCACCCGCATAAAAGGCTGGGGCAGGCCCGTCGCACACCCCGCCAGGATCGGACGGCTCACGGGTGCACTCAGAGCCCGACACCGCGACGGTCGCTGAACCGCCGACCCGCGCCCACACCTGCGTGCCCGGGATATCTCCGGTCCCGCACGAGCCTGAGCTAAAGACAATCACCCGGCCATCGGCTGACATCCTGTTGGCACAGATACCGACGGTCGGGCCCGGCAGCTGCTGGCCAAGGTTGTCGGCGCTCACCGGCCGATCGGTATTGCCGGTCCCAACGTATTCCGACAGGGACCCTCCGACGTTGCTGTGGCCAAAGACAACGTGAGACAGATCGGCTGAGACCAACTTGGTGTAGGGCTGTCCGGAGGGCGCGCCCGTGCCGAGACGAACAAGGGCCCCGTCAGCGCTACGTACGTAGAGGTCGAGGGCATCGGCCGGTTCCTCGATCTTGCGCGTCACCCATAGCGACCGATCAAGACCGATCGACATCGCCTCCGCCCCCTGGGCGACGGCCGTACTGTAAAGGCTGTGGGGGGGGTTGAGCGCCGAGGTAACCCAACCGCTCGCCGACCGCGTGGCCAGATATTGATTAAGGATCGCGCCGAGGCCGTTGCCCGCCAGGCTCGCCGTGGAGTAAAAGCGCAACGTCCCGTCGTCGCTGAAGGTCTGAACGTTCGCCTCGGCGATTGGGAAGCCTTGTTTGTAGGAAGGGCTGACCATCTCATACGCCCGGCACTCCGGCAAACCCGCCGACCCGTTCTGTGATCGCAACGCCGCGTTGGCACACCCATCGGCCGCCACCGCCGTCCCCACCGGCCCCACGCTCGCCGCGATCGCCGCGATCGCAAGCAGCCAGCACGTCAAACGCGACGCTCGATGACCTGTCACTGATCGGGTCGGCGTGATGGACAAGATGGGTGGCATGGGTGCTCCTTGGGCGCGGGCCATGTGGTGCGAAATGTGGGCCATGGTTAGCGCCCCGCCTGGTTGGCCTTGTAGGTGATGGTCACCGTCTTGACAGCTGCCTGACCACCGGCTGGGGTGTAGCGCAGCCGGGCTGCGGCCTTCAGCCTAAGGCTCTTCGCGCGCCGCAGTGTCCGCACCCCAGCCGCGCTCAGCCTGACCTTGATCGTGGCCGTGCCGGCTCTATTGATCGTGACCTTCGCCGCCCTCGTTCTGGCTGCCGAGCTCTCAAGCTTGCCCGGACCCGGAACCCTGACGGTCAACGACGCTACCGATCCTGTCACCGACCGACCAACTACCGAGAACGTGTTGTCGGGCTGTTGGAATAGGGCGATGGCGATCGTGTTTGACCGATGACCACAATCGACGGTCAGCCCCAGCGTTCCGGATGCGTCGTCAGGGATCTGAACCCTAAACCCGGTAGCCGACCAATCCGACGGACTCACCGGCCTATCACCTAACACCACACCCCCACCCAAACCCAGATCACGACCCGTGATCGCAATTGTGTCCCCCGGCCTAGGCTTCCGATTGTAGGCGTCCAATCGCGGCACACCACACCCATAGGCCTCGGTGCCATTCTCGGTTGGAGCGGTTGGGAAGACCCGCGGCAATTCCGGGGTGGCGAACGTGACGAGATCACTGGTCTCGTCAGCGTCGTTGCTGGTCACCGTCAACGAAACCACAAACCTCTCGCCCGCCGGCAGCCCACCAACGTCGGCGTTAGCCCGCTGGGCAGAGGCCCCTCCCGCTACCGGTCGCTCCATCGTGGACGTCGAGTACGAGCTGTCGAGCGAACTGACGTCGAAATGATAAGAGCCCGTTAGGCCGTGCGTATCGACCTCACCGGCCAGGACTGCCGTGGTGCTCGACACGCCCTCTGGCCCGATCGCTTCTGCCGTCGGCGCCAGCGCGGTCCGCAACAACCCATCCCCACCAAACCGAACCACCTTGCTCGTTCCATCGTCGGTGGTCGCGACGACTTGCACATGATAGGTCCGGTCCGCCGACAACCCCGCAACCGCCGCAGAAACCAACCGATCTCCGTCACCCGCGCCACCATCGACCTCCGGGGTGCTGACCCCATAACTCGACGTCGGGCCGTAGTTGAAGTGATAGGTCGTTGGCCTGCCATGGGGATTGATCGTCCCGGTCAACGTCGCACGCTTGACCGTCACATCCCGAGCACCCGCCCCGGCCGCGGGCGAGGTAACAAACGACTGATCCACCCCTCTCTGCGCACCACCCGTGCCGTTATCGCCCACCGCCCGGAAGTGATAGGTCGTTCCGGGCTCCAACCCCGACAGCTGCGCCACAACCGGCACGTCATCCCCGCCACACCCGAGAAAGAAAAGGCACAGCGTGCCGCCGTCAGCACCTACCACCGTCGCGCCGTACGCCGTCGTGCGCCCCCACTCCAAATAGTAGGTCGCCGAGAAACCCGAACTCGTCACGAGACTGGCCCGGTTGGGATTGACCGAACCGTGAATCCGCGCACTACGGGGGGTAATCACCGTCACAAACGGCGCAATCCCATCTACACTCGCCGGCGCAGGCGCCGTCGTAAACGACGCGCTCAAACCAATAATTGTCCCCGAATCATTTGAACCTACGATCCGGTAGTGATAAGCCAAATTCGGTGCCAAACCACTCACATCGGCCGACACCGTAATCGGTGAGTTCCCTGCTTCGACGGCGACTTCCGGCGTCCGCATCGGATACGTGTTGTTGGTGCCATCGATGCCGTACTCAAAATGATAGGAGGCAGCCAAGCCCTCCGGATTGATCGTGCCGTCAAGCGTCGCCGACCGTGGACCGATCCCCGACGGCGGTGCAGTGGTGCTTACCGTCGGACCAGCAAACCTGGTAAAGCGCTCCACAAACGGATGTGCAACGTCAGACGTATACACCGTGCCATCCCCACCCACCGCCATCGCCCGCACTCCCACAACATCCGGCGCCTCAAACGTGTACACCAACGAGCCACCACCTGCCGCGTAATGCGTAACTTGCGACCCCACCACCCCGGCTTTGGCCACATACACCTCACCAGACGTCGGATCAACCGCTACCGCCGACACCGCCCCGTCACTGCCATCATCGACCGTCGCCTCAAACGCCCCCGTCATCGCGTCATACCGAACAACACGACCAGGACCACCATCCTTTGGACAACCATCGAAGACGTACACATCATGAGACGGAGCGACCGCCAACCCACTAACACACCCAAACCCATCCGGCGATCCCGACGACCCGTCAAACGACCCCTCAAACACGCCGGCCTGATCGAACCGATCAACCACCGCCGCACCCCCACTGTCGGTCGCAGCCACAAACACCGACCCATCCACTGGATCAACTGCCACCGGCGCCACACCAAACAACGGATTGTTGAACGTCGTTCCCGACCCTGGCCCATCCAACTCATAGGCAAACGTGCCGTCGGCCCCGAGCTTTACTACCGCACCAAGCGGCGCGCCGTCTACGTACCGGTTCGCAGACACATACACCTCTCCAGCAGGATCAACCGCCACCGAGCCCGCCGCGTTATACAAGGACCCAATTGCAAACCTCGACGCAAACACCCCGACGTCACTGAACCGCTGCACCCGCGGCACAGGAACACCCACACCCTGGCCTGCGTCCACCGTGAACACATCACCCGAAGATCCCAACACCGCAACACCTGACGGACCATTGTGCACCGGCTCAGCGAACAATCCATCACCATCACCATCACCACCGAACTGCCCCACAAACCCATGACCCGTTGTCGCCCACGCCGAGCCAACCCCACCAGATACCACCAACAACCCCACGAACAACCCCAACCCGAACCGACCCAACGCAGCCCCCAAAGAACGCAAGACCCACTCCTCATCTCAACCCAGAACAACCAACACCAACGCCCAAGCCAGAACTGCCGCCCACGCATTCCTACACGAACCCGTTTCCCGCCGTCAACCCCGAACCCACCGCCCCAACACCTCAAAACAAGCTCACGGTCCGAAAGCTCAGCAAGCACACGGCGATCGACCGCGGCACTGCCTTCCCACTGAACGCGGCTTAACGACGCTGGGGCCGCCTCACCGACGGCCCCAGCAGCGCTACAACACCGCTAGCCAACCACCGCCTACGTCAGCGTGATCGTCTGCTGCAGGTCGATGACCGGCTGGTTGTTCACAGTCACCGGGAACGAACCGCCCAAGGCCGGGATATGCGCGACCAGGCCGCTGCTGGTGCCCAGAGTGATCGAGTGATTCCCGGGATCCCAGCGACCGCCCGTCAGAGTGCCAGTCAACCTGGCGGTCGCGCCAGCCACCGGGCAGCTCGCGCCGCTAAAGGAATTGTCGATATCGACACCATGGATCTGGACGTTGCTCGTCGTGACCCCAGTGGCCGTCCAATCGAAATTAGTACCCGTCACGGTCGCGGTGCAATTGGCCGCCGTGCCCGTGCCCGTGCAGTTGGAGAACGTTCCGCTAGTGATAGTGACTACCGCGGCGCTTCGCACGTCCACAGTAAACCGTGCATCAGCGCACTGAGCGCCCAGCTGCGTCGTTGCGTTAACGTCGGCCGTGAACCCGAGACCAGTGGCAGTGAGCGAGTGCTCCGTCCCGATAGGGCCCCAACTAGCCGCCGAGGCCATCGCCGGCGCAAATGCACAAACAACCAGAGCGCTGAGCACGACGGCGCCCTTGATAGAAAACTTCCTCATTAGATAAACTCCTATTTGCCCGGCACAACGCCGGGATGATTGTGCGGCCCGGCAACGCCGCCTTTGCAAGGCAACACGCCCAGGCCCCTTTTCTACAGCCACCTGCCAGCCGCCAGGATCCACGGCACAGCAAGACCAACCCGCTCAGAACACTTGAGCACGGCTCCTTCCCTCCGGACACAGGCACCAGCCGAAGACAGTCGATCGATCCTCAACCCGACTGCCGAGAGGCCGAGCACCTCGGTCCACTCAGTAGTACGCGGACAGGCAGGCCAAGTCAACAGCCCAAACCAGCCAAACCGAACACCCGTAGGCTGCATGTCAGGGCCGTTGCTTACTTCGACGGCCAAAGACCGCCTGCAAACGGGGCCATTATCGGGGGTCCTATGATTGCACAGGAACTTCAATCAATGGCCCATTGCCGATCGGCATTAGCTGCCTGTCTGGCAGGACGTGCACCATCGCCGGTCCGTTCGCAGACCGATCCAAATCCCAACCGCCGGCGCCCGGCCCACCACACCACACCACCATGTGTGTGCCGGCCCGCATATGCCTCCGCCTAGCTGCCACCTGGCTCTGGCCGTGCTTTCAGGGCGTGAGGAGACTCGCGCAGATGCGTCGCCTAACGACCTTCGGCCCGCCGCTCCTCCTCGGGCTCCTCGCCCTCCCGTTCATCTTGCGACAGAACTCGTGGTGGGAGTGGGGCAACGCCTACTGGCTGCTGGAGCGCCAGACCGCGTACGTGTCAGCCCACGGCGAGCCGACGCTGTTCTTGCACAACGCCTCCGGCGCCTATAACCCGTTCTACGCTTACTACTCCGGGTTCACCCTGTCCCTGCTGGCCTACCCCGCCGTGCTGCTCGGCACCTGGCCGGTCTTCGTGGCTTCCGTGGTCGCGGCGATGGTCGGCGGCTATCTGGGGATCTGGTGGACCGCCCGCAACCTCGGGCTCTCGCCCCAGCTCGCGATCCTCCCCGGCTTGACCTTCGCGACGACGCCGTACGTGCTGAGCGAGATCTACGGCCGCGGCGCGTGGGCCGAACTCGTGGCGGTCAACGCGGCGGCTGTGGTGCTCGGCGCCGTGACCGCGCTGCTGTGGCGGTCGGAGCCCGCACGCTCACGCGGCCCCGCCATCGCCGCGCTGGTCGCCTCCAGCGCCGTCCTCGCCGGCACGCACAACATCACGCTGATGCTCAGCGTCGTCCTCCTCCCGCTCATGCTCGTGGTGCTGCTGCCGCTACGCGGTCGCGGTCGCACCCCCGTCGTCCCGGAACTGGCCTGGACCGCAGCCGCCGTGATCCTCGGAGTGGGTCTCACCGCCGCATGGCTGCTGCCCAACTTGTGGTTCGGGCGCAGCACGCTGGTCGCGGATCCGTCGATGTTCAGAAACAACACGTTCACGGAGACCTTCGGGGTCCTGAACCTCTCGAACGTGTTCTCACCGCTTCCGCGGCTCCCCCCGGAGCTCCCGGGCCGCTGGCTCTACGCGCAGGCGCCGGCGATCGCGGCGGCCTGGTCCCTGATCGCCTTCGGAGCGCTCCTTTGGCTACGTCGCCGGAGGCTGGACCGTGTGCTGCCGGCCATGGCGGCACTGCTGGCGCTGGGCGTCGCGCTCTCGCTGCTCATCGTCAACTCGACCTGGTGGACGAGTTTCCCGACGCTGCTGCAGATCGTCCAGTTCTCCTACCGCCTGATCCCCTATCTCGCGATGGTCGTGGCGCTCGCCACGATTGTCGGGTTGACGAGTCTCGGCGGATGGACCGGTCGGTGCATGACCGGGGCGCTGGTCGTGATCGTCGCGCTGCAGGCCGGTGCCGGGATCTGGATCGTCACCCACAGCGAGGCCTCGGCGGCCTCGCCGGTCGCGCTGGCCCGTCACGGCGACCTGACCGCCGACAGCGAACCGGCGAGCTTCTCCCTCCCCGGCCTGGTCGTCCAGCTCCAGTTCCGCGTCATCAACGACGCCGTCGGCGCGCTACCCAAGCAGGAGCCCGTCGATCTGCGCGTTGGCGATCCCCTCACCGCCGACACCACCGGCTTCGACGCCGTCGGCCGCGTCGGCGATCGCATGATGACGTCGATCATCTGGTCGCCCTACGTGCGGGTCACCGGCGACGCCCGCATCGACGGCCGCGAAGGGCTCGGGAGGTCGGTGATCCTCGTGACCCACACCGACGCCACGGGGCGCTGGAGGGCCACCGTCGAAATGGCCCACCCGTGGCAGCTCACCGTCGGTCGCCTCATCAGCCTGCTCAGCGCGCTCGCCATCGTGGCGATGATCCTGATCGGCTGGAGACGCCGCCGTCGCCCATCGCCCGGGGTGAAGGCCGCGACGGAGGCTAGGACACGTCGGCGTCGGCCAGCTCGAGCAGCTTCTCGACCGTCCGCCAGTTGCGACCGGTGAGCGTCACGCCGAGGCGCTTCTCGTTGATCGTCTTGAGCAGCTTGGAGTTCTGTACGCCGCCCGGCAGCCACAGGTAGGCCTCGCTGCCGCGGATCGCGAAGACCTCCGGCTTGAGCGCGTCGCGATCGACGTCGGCGACGAGCTCGGCATCGATCGCCCCACCGCCGCTGAAGAGCACGAGGTAGCGCGCGAGGTTGTCGGCAACCTTCGCCAACGGGTTGGCCGCGGCCACGTCGGCGATCTCGTCGCGCGTGCGGACGATCACCGGGACGTCGAAGCCGAACGCCGCGGCGATCGCGCCCTCGATCTTGGCCGCGCTGGTCTTGCGCCCGCCGAAGACGACGTTGCCGGAGTTGACGTAGGTCTTGACGTCGGTCAGGCCGAGGTCATCGGTGAAAACCTCGCGCAGACGCGCCATCGCGACCTTCTTGTTGCCGCCGACGTTGATGCCGCGCAGCAGCGCGATCTGCCGCGCCACCTCAGAACAGCCCGAGCTGGGCGGGATGCGGCTCGGCGGGCTCGGGCCCGGCCTCGGGCTCGGCGGCGACCTCGCCGGCGGGCGCGCGCGGGCCGGCAGCTCCGGCCGCAGCCGCGGCCGCAGCGCCCAGCGCGGTCGAGGCGGGCAGGTCCGCCTCCACCTCGACCAGCGGCTCGTCCTCGAGCTCCGGCTCGACCAACGGCGCCGGCTGCTCGGGCGCGCCCAGTGCCAGCAGCTCCGGCAGCGCCCGGAAGTCCTGACGCAGCACGTCGACGTTGCTCGGCGTGTACAGCGCCGCCGCCGGATGGAAGACCGGGAACAGCCGCACCGCCCGCGGCCCAACCTGTCGGACCTCTGCCCGCCCGTGCAACCGCATGATCCCGGTCGTGTCGTTGCGCAGCAGCTTCGTCGCGAAGTTGCCCAGCGTGCAGATGACCGTCGGCTCGATCAGCTCGACCTGCCCGAACAGGTACTCCTGACAGCGCTCGATCTCGACCGGATGCGGATCGCGGTTGCCAGGGGGCCGGCAGTTGTGCACCACACCGCCCGCCGTAACAAAGTTGTGGGTGTCCTCGACATCGAGGCAGAAGAACGTGCGGTCGTTCCCCTGACGGTCGGTCACGTCCTCGATCTCGACATCGTCGAACAAGACCACCGCCGGCTCGTCGGCCAGCAGTCGAGCACGATCGAACGGCACGTCCACCGCGACCTCCGGATGCAGCTTGTAGCGCATCTCCTCCGGCACGAATGGGGCGATCACCTCGCTCAGCCGCCTTGACGTCGGCACGTCGAAGTACAGGCGCCCACGACTCGCCTTCGCCGGGAGTCCCAGGCGATAGAGCCCGGCGATCAGCACCTGCAGGTCGGCGTCGCGGAAGGCGTTCGTCGCGATCTCCGCCAACGGTTGACGACCCCCGCCCCTGATGCGCATGTGACCATCGTCAAGGAACCAGAACGCGAGCATCCGCGGCGTCAACTCGTCCGCGATCCATGTCGGCACGACCTTCTGCTCTGCGTAGAACTCACGACGGAGCACGCCGAGCGCCCGATGCGCGCGGGTCCGGACATGCACCACCTCATAGCCTTGCTCACCGCCCGCGACCGCCGCGACGCGCCGCTCCTCGACGCTGGATGCCAGGTCCTCCAGCAACTCCGCCTTGAGGCGGGCGTAGGCGCCCTGCTTGGCCGAGTGCCCGAATGTGAGCGATGCCTGGCTGGCCCGGATGGAGCCGTCTCCCAGCAGTGTCCCGCAAACCACATCCTTGGTCCGCGCGCTGAGCCCCTGGCCCGTGGCCACGCGATCACCCGGCCGCAAATCCTCGGCGTTGACGAACCCACGCTCCGTGAGCACCGGATGGTCGGCCGTCAACCACGTGTTCGCCTTGGTTGCGCCATTGACCTTCGCCGACCGGAAGCTGAGGCGGTACACGCGGCGGCCGGCCAGCGGGGTGGCATGCCAGCCGGTGACCTGACGGGGAACCAAGCGGCCGTCGCCGCCGACGGACATGACCGTGCCGTCGTAGCGAGATCGCACGAGACGGCCGACCCGCTCCCACGATCCGTCGCCGAGCTGCACCATCGTGTTGTACCTGAGGCACTTTAAAACGTTCGCAATAAAGACCTGATCCCGCGACAGCCCGATCTCGCCCAGCAGCGTGTCCAGCAGCTGGCCCGCCTGCCCGACGAACGGCAGCCCGCGCTCGTCCTCGTTGCGGCCCGGGGCCTCGCCGACGAACATCAGATCGGCGTTCGCGTTGCCCGCGCCGAAGACGACGGTGTTCCGCGTCTGAGCGAGCTGGGGGCAGCGCACGCAGCCGCGCGCCTCGTGAAAGAGCGGCCTTGAGGGCCTCACGTCGCTCGTCCGGGGACGCCACGTTCTGAAGCCTAGACGGACGAACGGACCGTCTCGTTAGGCCATTCCGCTAATTCCGGGGTACCATGGCGGTCACCGAGTTTCGCGACCGGCATCCCCTCGGAGGGGAGCTGGATCCGACACCTGACATGACTCCTGTCCTTCCCGCCTGTGCGGTCGTCGGTCACGGCCGTCTTGGAACGGCGCTTGCCGCTGCGCTGCGTGCCGCCGGCGCGCCCGTCGACGGCCCGCTCGGCCGCGGCGCGACCGCGAGCGCCGCGGACGTCGTCCTCCTCTCCGTCCCGGACGCCGAGATCGCCGACGCCGCCGCGCAGATCGCCCCCGGCCGGCTCGTCGGCCACTGCTCGGGCGCCACGACGCTCGCGCCGCTCGCCGGCCACTCCGAGGCCTTCTCGCTGCACCCGCTGATGACCGTCACCGCCGCGGGCGCGGACTTCGCGGGCGCCACCGCCGCGATCGCCGGCACCACGGACGCCGCCCTGACCACGGCCGCGCACGCTGGCCGAGGCGCTCGGTCATGCACCCCGTCGAGATCGCCGACGCCGACCGCGCCGCCTACCACGCCGCCGCGTCGATGGCCTCGAACTTCCTCGTCACGCTGCGAGGGGGCCGCCGAGCGCGTGGGCGGCCTGGATCGCGCCGCGCTCGCGCCGCTCGTGCGCGCGACGGTCGACAACTGGGTCGCCGACGGCGCCCGCGCCGCCCTCACCGGGCCCGATCGCCCGCGGCGACGAGGCGACCGTCGCCACGCCAGCGCGCCGCCGTCGCCCAGCGCGCGCCGGATCTGACGAGCCTCTTCGACGCCTCGCCGACGCCACGCGCGAGCTGGCCGGCACGAAGGTCACCGCATGAGGACCGTCCGCACCGTCGCCGAGCTGCGCGCCGCGCTGGCCGAGCCGCGCCGCGACGGCCGCACCGTCGGCGCTCGTCCCGACGATGGGCGCCCTCCACGACGGCCACCTCAGCCTGATCCGCGGCCGCGCGCCGGCAGGCCGACGTCGTCGTCGTCTCGCTGTTCGTCAACCCCACGCAGTTCAACGACGCCACCGACCTCGACGCCTACCCGCGCGACGAGCAGCGCGACGCCGGCCTGGCGCCGAGGACGCCGGCGCCGACCTGCTCTTCGCGCCGTCGCTCCGACGAGGTCTACCCGCCCGGCTTCACCACCCAGGTCCGCGTCGACGGCCCGCTGACCGAGACTCTCGAGGGCGCTCACCGCGGCGCCGATCACTTCGACGGCGTCACCACCGTCGTGACCAAGCTCCTCAACATGGTCGGCCCCGACGTCGCGCTCTTCGGCCAGAAGGACGCCCAGCAGGCGCTCGTCATCCGCCGCCTGGCCGCCGACCTCGACCTCCCGACGCGCATCGAGGTCGCCCCCACCGTCCGCGAGCCCGACGGCCTCGCGCTCTCCAGCCGCAACGTGCGCCTCGCCGCCGCCGACCGCCAGCGCGCGCTGGCGCTGCAGCCGCGCCCTGCGCGCCGCCGAGGCGACGCTGGCCGCCGGCACGCGCGACGCCGCGGCCATCGCCACCGCCGCCCGCGCGGCGATGACCCCCTTCGACGTCGAGCCCGAGTACCTCGCGCTCGTCGACCCCGAAGACCTGCGCCCCGTGGGCTCGGTCGACCAGGAGACGCTCCTGGCGGTCGCGGCGCACGTGGGGCCGGTGCGCCTCATCGACAACACCATCCTCAACCCCCATATGAATGGGAACGGGAGAAACTGACCGCGTATGCAGCGCGTCATGCTCAAGTCCAAGATCCACCGGGCGACGGTCACCGACTGCGACCTGCACTACGTCGGGTCGATCACGATCGACCCCGACCTGCTCGAGGCGGCCGACATCCTCGAGCACGAGCAGGTTCACGTCGTGGACGTCGACAACGGCGCCCGCTTCGAGACCTACACGATCGCCGGCGAGCGTGGCTCGGGCGCGATGAAGGTCAACGGCGCCGCGGCCCGCCTCGTGCACCGCGGCGACACGATCATCGTCATCTCCTACGGGCAGTACGACGCGGCCGACCTGGAGCGCTACGAGCCCCGGGTCGTCCACGTCGAGAAGGACACCAACAACATCATCGACGTGGACGCGGCGGTGGCGACCCTCCTCAGCTAGAGGGCGTCAACCGATCCGGTTCACAGGAGGTTGGAAGACAGCATGTCCACCATGCGCAACATCACCGTCCCGGCCGACGCCTCGCGCCTGCCGATGACGCTCCCGCGGCTGGCCGAGAAGAAGCGCCTCGGCGAGCCGATCGTCATGGTCACCGCCTACGACTACCCGAGCGCGCTCGCGGTCGAGAAGGCCGGCGTCGACCTCGTCCTCGTCGGCGACACCGGCGCGATGACGGTGCTCGGCTACCCGTCGACGGTCGCCGTCGACGCTCGACGAGCTGCTGTGCTCGCCAGCGCCGTGCGCCGCGGCCTGACGACGCCGTTCCTGGTCGGCGACCTGCCGTTCGGCTCCTACGAGGTCTCCGACGAGCAGGCGATCGCAGACCGCCCACCGCTTCGTCAAGGAGGCGGGCTGCGACGCGGTCAAGCTCGAGGGCGGCGGCGAGGTCTCGGTCGCCCGCGCCCGCGCGATCGTGCAGCGCCGGCATCCCGGTGATGGGCCACGTCGGCCTGACGCCGCAGACGTCGACGGCGCTCGGCGGCTACCGCGCCCAGGGCCGCACGGCCGACGCGGCGACCGCAGGTCGCCCGACGACGCGCTCGCGCTGCAGGAGGCCGGCTGCTTCTCGATCGTCTTCGAGGCGATCCCCAGCGCCGTGGCCGACGCGATCATGCCGCAGATGGAGATCCCGGTCATCGGCATCGGCGCCGGCCCGGCGACCGACGGCCAGGTGCTCGTCTTCCACGACCTGCTCGGCGATCCACGAGGGCCTCGCGCCGCGCTTCGTCAAGCGCTACGCCGACATCCAGGACGAGATGGTGCGCGGCGTCGCGGCCTACGCCGAGGACGTGCGCGACGCGCCGCTTCCCGCGCCCGGAGCACGGCTACTCGATCCCGCACGAGGAGCTGGCGACGCCTCCAGGCACGCGCTGTCGCTCCGCGGCGGAGCGCGGCGCCATCCGCGGCGCTAGAGCGATCGCGCTGGCGCGAGCCGCGACGCGCCGCGTTAACATCGTGTTCACACGCTACACTGCCGCGCGTGGCCCGTCTGTCCCAGGTCTTCGCCCCAAGGACCGCGAGTTCTTCGACCTCTTCGAGGAGGCCGGGCGCAACATCGTCCGCGCCGCCGACCTGCTCGAGCAGATGCTCGACGCAGCTGGCCCGACCGCGGCGGAGCTCGCGCGCGACATCGTCGTCTGCGAGCAGGAGGGCGACCGGATCACGCACGACATCATCCAGCGCCTCAACCAGACGTTCGTCACGCCGATCGACCGCGAGGACATCCTCGCGCTCGCCTCGGCGCTCGACGACATCGTCGACTTCATCGAGGAGGTCGCCGACTACCTCGGGCCTCTACCGGATCGAGGCGCCGATGGAGCAGGCGCAGCGCGCATGGCGCACGTCCTGCGTGCAGGCCGACGCGCGCAGATCGCCGAGGCGATGCCGCGGCTGCGCGGCTTCAAGGACATCCGCCACTACACGGTCGAGATCAACCGGCTCGAGAACGACGGCGACCGGATCGTCGCGCGAGGCGATCGCCGTCGCTGTTCGACGCACGGCATCGACCCGATGGTCGTGATCCGCTGGAAGGACATCTTCGAGCGCCTCGAGGAGGCGATCGACGCCACGCGAGCACGTGGCGAACATCGCTCGAAGGCATCGTCATCAAGAACGCGTAGCCGATGCACTCGGACGACATCGTCCTCTGCATCGTCGTCGCCACGGCGCTCGCGTTCGACTTCACCAACGGCTTCCACGACACCGCCAACGCGATCGCGACGTCGATCTCGACGCGCGCGATGTCGCCGCGCGTCGCGGTCGCGCATGTCCGCCGTCGCTGAACTTCGTCGGCGCGTTCCTCTCGCTCGCAGGTCGCCGCGACGATCGCCAAGGGCATCGTCGACGCCGACGCGATCACGCCGCACGATCGTCTTCGCCGGCCTGATCGGCGCGATCGCCTGGAACCTCGCCGACCTGGTGGTTCGGGCTGCCGTCGTCGTCGTCGCACGCGCTGATCGGCGGCATGTCGGCGCGGCGTTCGCCGCCGACGGCCCGAGCGCGATCGATCGGCGACGGGCTCGTCGAGAAGGTCATCGTCCCGGCGCTGGTCGCGCCGATCGCTCGCCTTCGCCGTCGCCGGGCTGGCGATCCTCATCGCCTACCGGATCGTCGGCCGCCAGCGGCCGGGCGTCGTCAACCGCGGCTTCCGGCTCGGGCAGCTCGTCACCGGCGCCTGTTCTCGCTCGCGCACGGCACCAACGACGCGCAGAAGACGATGGGCATCATCTCGCTGGCGCTGGTCGCCAACGGGAACCTCGGCGCCGACCGCCGACGTCCCGACCTGGGTCGTCGTCTCGCTCGGCGACGCGCGATCGCGCTCGGGCACCTACGTCGGCGGCTGGCGGATCATCCGCACGATGGGCAGCCGGATCATCAAGATGGACCCGGCGCAGGGCTTCGCGGCGCAGGGCGCGGGCGCCGCGGTGATCCTGTCGGCCTCGCACGCTCGGCTTCCCGCTCTCGACGACGCACGTGATGTCGGGCGGCGATCATGGGCGCGGCGCGGCCAAGCGGCTGTCGGCGGTGCGCTGGGGCGTGGCCGGGCAACATCGTCGATCGCGTGGGTGCTGACGCTGCCGTGCGCGGCCGCGATCGGCGCGCTCGCCTACGGCGTCGACGCGCGCTCTTCGGCGACGGCGCGCGTCGGGCCCCGTCGTCGTCGTCGGCTGCTCGTCCTCGGCGCTGGTCGCTCGCGCTCTTCGGCCGCGCGTGCGCGACGCGGCCGGCCCTGACGGCGGACGGCCTGACGTGCTCGCCGTCGATCGACTGGGGCCAGCTCGTTCGAGGTCGTCTGGGTCGTCGCTGCTGGCCGGCGTCGGCGATCGTCGATCGCCTACTCGCGTCGTCGATCCTCGGCGTCGCGCCGCGCCGGCGAGGCGCGCCGGGCGCGGCCGCGGCGCGCGCGGCGGCGGCCTACGGCGTCGCTGGCGCCGTCGGCGGCGCTGCGGCGTTCGCCGGCGTCGTCGTGTTCGGCGTCGGCGTGATCGTCGACGTAGCTCAGCGCCGACGGCGTAGCCGCGCGGGTACTCGATCGTCCGCAGCACGCGCGCGGGCGCGCCGGCGGCGATCGAGAACGGCGGCAGGTCGGTGGTGACGACGCAGTTGGCGCCGATCACGCAGCGCTCGCCGATCGTCACGCCGCTGGTGATGACGACGTTGGCGCCGCACCAGACGTTGTCGCCGATGCGCGTCGGGCCCTTGGTCGTGAAGCCCTGCCACGGTGACCGGCTTGTCCGGGTCGTCGAAGCGGTGGTTGCCGTCGGTGACGAAGCAGCCGTTGGCGAACATGCAGTGCTCGCCGATCTCGACCAGCTCGACCGCGGCGACCATCACGCCGAGGTTGAGGAAGGTGCCGCCGCCGATGCGGATGCGCGCCGGCGCGGGGCCGGTGATCCAGACGTTGGGCTCGAACAGGACGTGCGCGCCGAGCTCGAGCCGACCCTCGTGCAGCATCTCGAGCACGTTGCCGTGGACCGGCCAGCGGGCGAACGACTCGCGGCGGGCGAGCTCGTGGTGGATGCGCGCGCGGTTCCAGGGCAGCGAGTTGCGCTCGTACCAGCGCCACTTCTGCAGCCACAGGCGGCTGCCGGAACGCTCGCCCAGACGGCGAGGTTTCGGGGCGCCGCCCGGGCTCACCCGTCCTCCCGCGTTCCGCCCTCGCGCAAGATCCGGGACAGGTGCTCGGCGATCTCCGCGGCGCTGCCCTCGGTGCCGCCGGCGCGCAGGCGCGCCTGGACGCTGTGCAGCGACGTGCGGTCGTTGAGGTCCTTCTGGGCGGCCTGCAACTGCGTGGTGATCTGGCTGCCGAGCTCGCGCAGGCGATGCTGGGCGTCGCGGACGGCCTCGCTGAGCGCGCGGCTCTCGACGGAGGCGAGATCGGCCTGGGCACGGGCCTCGCGCAGCAGCGCATCCGCCTGCTCGCGGGCCTCGCGCGTGATGATGCGCGCCTCCGCGCGACCGTCGGCCAGCTCCTTCTCGCCGGCTTGCTTGATCCGCACGGCCTCCTCTTGGGCGGCCTGGATGGTCCGGCGCGCCTCGTGCTCGGCACCGGTGCGGCGGCCGTCGGCGTCCTGGTCGAGCGCACGCACGCGCGCGGCGACGGCTTGCTGGATGCGCGCCTCCTCGCCGGCGGCGGTTTCGGCGCGAGCGCGCTCGGCGTCGGCCTGGGCGGCGGCGATCGCCTCGTCGGCCTCCGCCCGAGCGGCGGCGACGGCGCGGGCCTTGTCCTCCTCGGCGGTGGCGGCGATGCGGGCCGCTTCCTCACGGGCGTCGAGGCGCAGTTGCTCGGCGTCGTTGCGGCCTTGGTCGAGGGCCTGCTGGGCCTGCTCGCGCGCGGCGGCCAGGATCCGCTCGGCCTCGGCCTCGGCCTGGGCGGCGGCGGGGGCGGGCGTGGGAGCGGGAGCGACAGCGAGTGGCGGCGCGGGGGTGGCGGCGGGCTCAGGCGCGGCGGGCTCCGGCGCGACGGCCACGGGCTGAGGGACCGGCGCGGGCGCAGGCGGGACGACGGAGACCGGCGCCGGCGGCGGCGCGAACCCGCCGAGCTCGGAGGTGAACGGCCGGTGGCGGACGGTCAGCTCGTGACCGCGACCGCCTCCCGGGAGGACGATCTCGCGCTCGCTGACCAGCTCGATGTGGCCGAAGCGCAGCGTCAGATCCGTGAGCAGCGTGGCGCGATCCGGGCCGGTGACGGTGACGACGGACGGTTCCAGAGCCATTGAGGTCTGCACCGTACACGTCGCCGTGGCGGCAAAGCCGGGCCGTCAGCCGGACGTGTGTGTGATCTTCGTGTGCGCGCCGTGTCATGGACCTGAACGCACACCCGAACAGGAGGGAACCATGACCAAGAACCGGATCATCGGCGCCATCGCGGCGCTCTCCCTATTCGCCGTCCCGGCCGTCGCCGTGGCGCATGGCGGCAGTGATGACCACGGCCACCACCACGAGGGCCGTCATCACCACCACAAGCATCACGCCAAGAAGGCTCGCGACGTCACGGGCTCGGCGACGGGCACGATCGCGTCATTCGCCAACAGCGAGCTGACGATCACGCTGCCCAACGGCAAGAGCTTCGCGGCCGACGTCAAGCGCCGCACGATCATCCTGTGCAAGAGCGCCCCGGTCGTCCCGACGGTCGCGACCACGTCGCGCCACGGCAATGACGACGGCAACGGCGGCCCCGGCCGTGGCGGACGCGACGACGGCGACAACCACGACGTCGGCGACGACCACGGCAACGACAACGCGTCCTCCACGACGCCGGCCTCGACCACGACGCCCGCCTCGACGACGACGCCGTCGACCACGGTGCCCGCCCCCACGACGGGCGACGACCACGGCAACGACGATCACCACCACGGCCACGGCGCCCGTTGCGGCACCGACGCGCTGGTCTCCGGCACCTCGGTCGCCTCGGCCACCCTCTCCCTGAAGGGCGGCAACGCCACCTGGAAGAAGGTCGTCCTCCTCAAGTAACGCTCCGCGCCACGCGGCCCGGAGCCTTCCGCCGCGGCGTCGTCGCGCTTCCGGTGCGGGGTCGAACCCGCACCGGAAGGTTTGATCCCTTGTGGGGTCAGACCTGCGACGGCCGCGGTGCCCGCGCCACGTGGTGTGCGCAGCCGGCGTCACTAGCATCGATGCATCGCCGAAGGATCTGGTCTGTGAGCCGATGAGCCCATCTCCGTTGCGCCATCCGGCCCGCCTGGCGGGTGCGTCGCTGCTGCGTCTGCAGAGCGACGAGCGCCTCGCCGAGCTCGCCGCCGCCGGCCACGAGGCCGCCTTCGACGCCGTCGTCGATCGCTACCGGACGCCGCTGACGCGCTACTGCGCGGGCATCGTCGGTCCCAGCCGGGCCGAGGACGCCGTGCAGCAGGCGCTGATCAACGCCCACGACGCCTTGAAGAGGACCGACGAGGTGCGACAGCTTCGCTCCTGGCTCTATCGGATCGCCCACAACGCCGCGCTGAACGTCCTGCGCGCGGTGCGCGACGACGTGTCGCTCGACGCGGCGGCCGGCACCGCCGCGGTCACCGAGGACGGTCCCGCGGCAGCGTTCGAGCGCAGCGAGCGCTTCCGGGCCACCGTCGACGCGCTGCAGCAGTTGCCCGAGCGCCAGCGCGCCGCGTTGGTCCTGCGCGAGCTGGAGGGCCGCTCCCACGAGGAGATCGCCGAGACGCTCGGCGTCACCAAGGGCGCCGCCCGCCAGCACCTCATGCGCGCCCGTGTCACCTTACGCAGCGCCGTCACCGCGCTCACGCCCTACCCCCTGATCGTCCGCTTGGCCGAGATGCTGGCCACGCCCGGCTCGACCTGGACCGACGCCGCCGTCGGCGCCGGCGCGGGAGCCACGCTGGCCAAGCTGACCGCCGGCGTCGCGGCGACCGGCGCCTTGGTGGGCGGCGCGGTCGGCACCGAGCGCGTCGTCCATCACCACCACAGCGGGCAGAGCGCCGCGGAGCGCTCATCGGGCGCGCCGACGACGAAGCCCCGTGGCGTCGTCAACGCCCGCGTCATCGGCCTCCCGGCGGCCGCTGCCGTGGGCACCGGCTCGTCGTCGACCGGCTCGGGCAGCGGCGCGACCGGCTCCGGTCGTGGCCGCGGCAAGGACGACAAGGACGATCGCGGCGACGACCGCGGTCGCGACGGGTCGAGCAACCGCGACTCGGGCCACCGCGGGTCCGACCATTCCGGCCGGGGCGGGAGTGGCAGCGACGACGCGAGCGGCGGCGACGGATCGAGCGGCCACGGCGGCCGCTCAGGGTCCACCAGTGGTAGCGGCCGCGGATCGTCGGGCGGCAGTGACGCCGGCAGCGGCCGTCGCGGGAGCGGCGGCAGCGGCAGCGGATCCAAGAGCAACGACGACAGCGGTAAGCGCGGGTCCAGCGGGAGCGGCCGCGGATCGGGCGCCAGCGGGTCCAGCGGCAGCGGCAGCGGCAGCCGATCGGGCACCAGCGGGAGCGGCAGCGGATCGAGCGGGGGCGGATCGAGCGGGGGCGGATCGAGCGGGGGCGGATCGAGCGGCAGCAGCTCCGGCAGCGGCCGCACCTCCGGCGGCAGCGACAGCGGCACATCGACATCCGGCCGCAGCGGCTCCGACTCGGGCAGCGGCCGCGGCTCGGGCGACGACTCCTCCGGATCGTCGAGCGTCACGACCGCTCCCCTCACCGCGCCGACCACAACGGTCACCCCACCGCCGCTGACCACCACGACCGACTCCGGAAGCGGATCGGGCGACAGCGGCGACGACACCTCCGGCTCCTCAGACCGCTCCGGCTCCAACTGAACGACACCGAACCCGCGATATACGCGGGTCAAGCGCCATCGATCGCGCGGAACCCGTCTATCTCGCGGGTTCCACGCGTCTCGTCGAGCGGACGACGAGCCACGCAGCGAGCGACAAGCCCGCTCGCTCTCCTCGGTGACGACAGACCACGTGCCACACCACGACCAACGCCGGCGCTGAGCACCGTCCACGCCCGCCCGCCCCCGGCACCACGACCAACGCCGGCGCTGAACACCGTCCACGCCCGCCCCGCCCCCGGTGTCCTCCCCCGGACACCCTGCACACCACCTTGCAAGGGGACCTAATCCCGCGCGCGATGTTCACCGACCACGATCGCGAGGCAAGGTGATGAACATGCGCTTTCGCCTGTCGGTCCTCGCTGCCGTCGCCTCGCTCCTCTCGCTGCCCACCGCCGCCGACGCGGGGGTGTCGCATCTGGTCGTGCCCGGCGAGACGCTGTCGGGGATCGCGGCGGCCAATGGGCTCTCCCCCGCGCAGCTCGCCGGCGCCAACGGGCTGCCGGCGGATGCGTTCGTCATCGCCGGGCGGTCGCTGACGATCCCGCCGCGCGGCACGACGACGGTCGCGCCGACAACCGCAGCCGCGACCCCGGCGCCGTTCGGCGGCTACCGCGTCCGCCTCGGCGACTCGCTCAGCGCCATCGCGGCCGAGCACGGCGTCAGCCTCACCCAGCTCGCCGCAGTCAACGGCCTGAGCGCCGGCGGCACGCTGATCGCCGGGACCTCACTGCGGCTGCCGAGCGCCGCCACCGCGACGCAGGGCACGGGCAGCGCGACCACCACCCAGAGCACGGGCAACACCCCCGCCGCCACCGCGACGCAGAGCACCGGCAGCGCGCCGGCCGGTGCCGCAAACACGCGCGGCGGCCACGCCGTCACCCCCGGAGAGACCCTCACCGGCATCGCCGCCGCCAACGGCATCACGCCGGCAGCGCTCGCGGCCGCCAACGGCCTCGCGCCCGACGCCTTCGTGATCGCCGGCACCAGCCTGAAGATCCCGGCCGCCACGAGCGTCCCCGCGACCGCGACCGCCGCCGCCAACGTCCCGCCGGCCGGCGCGGCCACCGGCTCGCCCGGCCGCCTCGACGCCGCCCAGATCGGGTCGATCGCCGCGGCCAACGGCGCACCCGCCTCGCTGGCCTCCGCGATCGCCTGGCAGGAGAGCGGCTTCAACAACGCGATGGTCAGCGTCGCCAACGCCCGCGGCATCATGCAGGTGATGCCGAGCACCTGGAGCTACGTCCAGAACGAGCTGGGCGCCGGCCGCCTCGACCCCGCGTCACCGGCCGACAACGTCCGCGCCGGCTCCGTTCTGCTCGCCCGCCTGCTGCGCGACACCGGCGGCGACCCGACGACGGCCGTCGCCGCCTACTACCAGGGCCTCGGCTCGGTCCGTCGCATCGGCATGCTCCCCGAGACCCGCCGCTACGTCGCCAACGTCCTCGCGCTGCGCGCCCGCTTCGGCGGCTGACAGACCACCACGGCATCGAGGGACGCTTCGATCTCGTAGAGCGAGATCGAATCGTCCCTCGTCGCTTGCCCTGCGGTCGGACCAGGAGCCGGTCGTGCCCGCCCCTACGCCGTCGCCGGCACCTTCTTGGCCCGCGGCTTGCGCGCCGCCGCCGCCCGCGGCTGCTTCGGCGCCTTGGACGCCTTCGGCGTCACGAGCTCGGCGAGGAACTCGCCGGTGTGCGAGCCCGGAGTGCCGGCGACCTCTTCGGGCGTGCCGATCGCGACGACGACGCCGCCCTCCTCGCCGCCCTCGGGGCCCATGTCGATGAGCCGGTCCGCCGTCTTGATCACGTCCAGGTTGTGCTCGATGACGACGATCGAGTTGCCGGCGTCGACCAGCCGATGCAGCACCTCCAGCAACCGCTGGACGTCGGCGAAGTGCAGGCCCGTCGTCGGCTCGTCCAGGATGTACAACGTGCGCCCGGTCGCGATCTTCGAGAGCTCGGTCGCCAGCTTGACCCGCTGCGCCTCGCCGCCCGACAGCGTCGTCGCCGGCTGGCCGAGGCGGATGTAGCCGAGCCCGACGTCGCGCAGCGTCTCCAGCCGCCGATGGATCTTCGGGATGTGCTGGAAGAACTCGACGCCTTCTCGACACCGGCATGTCGAGCACGTCGGCGATCGTCTTGCCCTTGAAGCGCACCTCGAGCGTCTCGCGGTTGTAGCGCTTGCCGTGGCACTGCTCGCACGGCACGTAGACGTCGGGCAGGAAGTGCATCTCGATCTTGATCTGCCCGTCGCCGCGGCAGACCTCGCAGCGCCCGCCCTTGACGTTGAACGAGAACCGGCCGGGCTTGTAGCCGCGCACCTTGGCCTCGGGCGTCTTGCTGAACAGGTCGCGGATGACGTCGAACAGCCCCGTGTAGGTCGCCGGGTTCGAGCGTGGCGTGCGGCCGATCGGCGACTGGTCGATCTGGATGATCTTGTCGACCGCGTCCAGCCCCAGGACCGCCGTGTGCGCGCCCGGGCGTGTCCGCGCCCGGTGCAGCTTGTTGGCCACCGCCTTGAACAGCACCTCGTTGACGAGCGTCGACTTGCCCGAGCCCGACACGCCCGTCACCACCGTCATGACGCCGAGCGGCACCTTGACGTCGACCTTCTTGAGGTTGTGCTGCGACGCGCCCCGGATCTCGATGTAGCCGGACGGCACGCGACGCTTCGTCGGCACCTCGATCGTCCGCGTGCCCGCCAGGAACTGCCCCGTCAGCGACGACTTGACCTTCATGACCTGCTTGGCCGTGCCCTGGGCGACGATCCTGCCGCCGTGCTCACCGGCGCCCGGCCCGATGTCGATCAGGTGGTCGGCCGCGTGCATCGTCTGCTCGTCGTGCTCGACGACCAGGACCGTGTTGCCGAGGTCGCGCAGGCGCTCCAGCGTCCCGATCAACTTGGTGTTGTCGCGCTGGTGCAGCCCGATCGACGGCTCGTCCAGCACGTACAGCACGCCGACCAGCGCCGAGCCGATCTGCGTCGCCAGACGGATGCGCTGCGCCTCGCCGCCCGACAGCGTCGCCGCCGCGCGCTCCATCGACAGGTAGCCGATGCCGACGTTCTCGAGGAACATCAGCCGCTCCTGGATCTCGCGGAAGATCAGCCGCGCGATGTGGCGCTCGGTCTCGGTCAGCTCGACCTCGTCCAGCCAGACCAGCGCGCGCCGCACCGACATGGCGCAGAACTCGTGGATCGCGAGGCCGCCGACCAGCACCGCCCGCGACTCCGGCCGCAGGCGTGCGCCCTTGCACACCGGGCACGGCACGAGCGACATGTACTCCTCGATCTTCTCGCGGACGCCCTCGGAGTCCGTCTCGCGATAGCGGCGCTCCAGGTTCGAGATGATCCCCTCGAAGCGCGTGGAGTACGACCGCCGCCGCCCGTAGCGGTTGCGGTAGGAGACCTCGACGCGGTCGCCGTTGGTGCCGGTCAGGAAGAGATCCTGGTGCTTGGCCGAGAGCTTGCCCCACGGCGTCTCCATGCTCACGCCGTACTTCTCGGCGATCGCCTCGGTGATCTGCTCGTAGTAGTTCGACGCGCTGTTGGCCCACGGCGCGATCGCGCCCTCCCCCAGCGACAGCGACGGATCCGGCACGACCATGATCGCGTCGATCTCCATCTGCGACCCCAGGCCGGTGCAGCGCTCGCACGCGCCGTGGGGCGAGTTGAAGGAGAAGATCCGTGGCTCCAGCTCCGGGATGACCGGCCCGTGGTCGATGCACGCGAACTTCTCGCTGTAGAGCGTCACCGTGGGTGGGTGGGATGCCGATTTCTCGCGCGGCACGATCTCGATCTCGACCATCCCGTCGGCCAGCGCGACCGCCGTCTCGATCGAGTCCGACAGCCGCTTGCGGATGCCCTCGCGCATGACGAGCCGGTCGACGACGACCGAGATGTCGTGCTTGAACTTCTTGTCGAGGACGATCTCCTCGTCCAGCCCCCGCAGCTCACCGTCGACCTTGGCGCGCTGGAAGCCCTCGGCGAGGAGGTTCTTCAGGGCCTTGCCGTACTCGCCCTTGCGCCCGCGCACGACCGGCGCGAGCACCATGAAGCGCTCGCCCTCCGGCAGCTCGAGCACCTGGTCGATGATCTGCTCGGCCGACTGGCCCTGGACCGGCTTGCCGCAGATGTGGCAGTGCGGATGGCCGATGCGCGCCCACAGCAGGCGGAGGTAGTCGTAGATCTCGGTGACCGTGCCGACGGTCGACCGCGGGTTGCGCGACGTCGTCTTCTGGTCGATCGAGATCGCCGGCGAGAGGCCCTCGATCGAGTCGACGTCGGGCTTGTCCATCTGGCCCAGGAACTGGCGCGCGTACGCCGACAGCGACTCGACGTAGCGGCGCTGGCCCTCGGCATAGATCGTGTCGAAGGCGAGCGACGACTTGCCCGATCCCGACAGGCCCGTGATGACCGTCAGGGCATCGCGAGGCAGGGTGACATCGACGCCCTTGAGGTTGTGCTCACGGGCGCCGGAGACGACGATGGCGTTCTTCGGCGGCACTGTCCGCAGCAGTGTAGCCAGGCGAACAGACGTTCTCTTCGTGCGCTGACGTGGCTCTGAAAAAGCGCTGCTCAGCGGCCTTCGGCGGCCCGGGCGACGGCCCGGAACGCGCCCAGCGCGGGCTTCGCGCGGAACGTCCCGTCGGGCCGGTACTGCAGCAGGCCGGAGTAGTCGAACGAGTTCGGCGAGCCGTTGTCGAGCGTCGCCCACGCGTACCAGAAGACCCGCGCCAGCCTGAGCGACTTCCGCTGCGCCAGCAGCAGCTTGTAGACCTCGCGCAAGCGCTGCGCCTGGCCGCCCTCCGTGGTCTCCCAGTTCTGCGTCAGCGGTTGCTTCTTGCCCTTGGCCGAGGACCACGTCAGCTCCGTCAGCCAGAGCGGCACCTTGGCGTAGCCGCGGTGGTCGAGCGCCTCGCGGTTGAGCCGGACGATCTTGACCGCGTTGGACGGCCGTCCGGAGAACGGATGCGCGCCCGCCGCGTCGAAGCGCAGCCGCGGCCCGCCGACCGACAGCAGCCTGGCGAGGGCGCGCCACGAGTAATTGGCCATCGACGCCATCAGGACGGTCGCGCCCGGGTCCGCGCCGTGCACCGCCGGGTAGGCCGCGCGCAGCAGCGCCGCGTACGGCTTGGCGAACGGCTGTGCGGTGAAGTAGTCCTTCAGGTTGGGCTCGTTCCAGATCTCCCAGGCGCGCACGGAGTGGCGTGGGACCTCCGGGTGCTCGGCCCAGAGCGAGCCGCTCGGCCCGTAGCGCGCGACCAGCGCCCGCAGGTAGGCCGCGAAGTCGGCCGGCCGCCGTGGCGGCGTGAACGGGTTCCCGCTGCCACCGTTGGCCCAGGCCGGCGCGCGCAGCGCCAGGCCCAACACGTCGATCCCCTGGCGTGCGGCGGCCAGCACCTTGCGGTCGGTTGCCGCCCATGCGAACTGCCCAGGCGCCGGCTCGATCAGGTCCCACGCCAGCTCGACGCGCCAGGACTGCACGCCCGAGGCCTTCATCCGCGCCGCCTGGGCGTCGAGATCGACCGCCGGATCGTCGAGCGGCCCGTTGACCATGACGCCGAAGAAGCCCTTCGGCACGGCGGCCGTCGGCGGCCGGGGCGGCCGCAGGAGCAAACAACAGCGCGCCCGCCACCAGCAAGCACAGGCAAAGACGGAGCATCAGCCCTCGAACTCCGGTGGCCCCGCGGAGTTGCGGGGCCCGCTCAGGGCTCGACCGACGCGGCCACGACGGTGCCCATCGAGGACGCCGCCCCCGATCAGGGCTCGACGGTCGCGTAGACCTCGTCGAGCAGCCCGCCGCGGTCGGCGAGGTCGAAGTTCTCGGCGAGGTAGCGGTCGGTCTCCTCGCGCGAGGTGCCGTTGAGCGCCATGTTCAGCGCGATCAGGCGCGCGCCCTCGCGTCGCTCTCGCCGGCGCGTCCTCGGCCTCGGTCGCCGCGACCACGATCGTCCGCCTCGACGGAGACCTCCTCAGCGGCCTCGGCTCGTCGGCGACGAACGGCCCGTCGCCGTCGGCCTCGACGGCGGCCGGCGGCGGCACGGACGCGGCGGCGCGCGCCGGCGCCGGCGCAGCCGCGCTCGGCGCGGCATCGTCCGGCCGGCGGCGTCGTACAGCTCGCCCATGCCGCCCTCCAGCAGCGACAGGTCGGCGGTCAGGCGGTTGGCGCCGGTGCGCAGGCACTCGACGAGCGCGCCGAGCTCGGACTCCATCGCGTCGACGCGCTGCAGCATCTGCGTCGTGCGCCTCGCGGACCTTGCCGACGTGCTCCTGGCTCTGGGCGACGGCCTCGTCGCGCGTCTGGCGCGCGTCGGACTCGGCCTCGTCGCGGATCCGTCGCGCCTCGTCCTGCGCGCCGCGCTCGATCGCCGCCGCGCTGGACTCGGCGGCCTCGACGATCGCCCGCACCTGCTCGGAGGCGGCCTGGGCGAGCGACGCCGGGCTCGACGCGGCCGCCGCCGGAGACGGCTGCGCCGACCGCGACCGGCGTCGCAGCTCCTCGACCTCCTCGGCGATGCGCGCCAGGTGCGCGTCGACCGCCTCGGGCTCGTAGCCGCGCCGGCCGATGGGGAAGTCGCGCTTCTCGATGGTCTGACGGTCGAGGGCCATGGCGCGAACCCTAGAGGATCCACCTGTCGGTCCGACGCACCGCGGCCGGATCGTCGGGCGATCAGCTCGGAAGGCTGAGCCCCTCGGCCCCGCGCCGCACCAGGCCGTCGCGCACGAGCCCCTCGATCGCCCGCTCCAGCCGCTCCGGCTCGATCCCGTCCGGCAGCTCGGTCGCCCGCCGCCAGCGCCGCGACGACCCGGCCGCGAACCCAGCGGTTGGAGTCCTCGAAGCGCTCCCGGCGACCCCATCGCCGGCGCGACCGCGCGGCGCGACCACCACCGCGCCCGCCGACGCGCAGCACGCCGCCACCGGGCAGACCGTCGCAGCGCCGCGCTCGCGCGCGCGGCAGACCACGGCGCCCGAGCTCCATCAGCGCCTGGCCCAGCTCCGGCGGCGTCTGCGCCGCGGCGCGAAGCCCGTCCGCTCCAGCGACGCGGCGGACGTTCGTGTCGACCGGCAGCTCGTCGCGCCCGAACGCGAACGGCGCCGACCGCCGCGGCGGTGTACGGCCCGACGCCCGGCAGCGTCCGCAGGTCGTCGGGCCAGCCGCCGTCGCGCCACGACGCGCGCACGCCTCGCGCAGCCGCAGCGCGCGGCGGTTGTAGCCGAGCCCGACCCACGCGGCGAGCACCTCGGCCACCGGCGCGCGCCGCCAGCGCCTCCGGCGTCGGCCAGCGCTCCAGCCAGGCCTCGTAGCGCGGGACGACCCGCGCGACCTGCGTCTGCTGCAGCATGACCTCGGAGACGAGGATCGCGTACGGGTCGCGCGTGCGCCGCCACGGCAGGTCGCGCGCCTCGCGGCCGTACCACTGCGACAACGCTCGGCGAGCACCGCCGCCGCGAGCCTACGCCGGCGCCTCCATGCGGTCAGCGAGCTCGACGGACGTCGGCGTGATTGATCTGATGCCGGCGCCTCGATGTCCGTCAGCTGCCGCAGGTCGCGGCGCAGCTCGCGGATCTCGTCGCGCAGGCGCGCCGCGTACTCGAAGCGCAGGTCCTCGGCCGCCGCGAGCATCTCCTCCTCGAGCTCGACGATCGTCTTCTCGAGCTCGGTCGAGGTCATCGCCTCGGTCTTGACGCGCTTGCGCTCGGAGCGCCGCTTGCCCTTGGGCGTCTTGCTCTCGCCCTGCAGGAACTCGGCGATGTCGCTGATGCCCTTGACGATCGACGCCGCGGTGATGCCGTGCTCCTCGTTGTAGGCGAGCTGGATCGCGCGGCGGCGGTCGGTCTCCCCGAGCGCCGCCTGCATCGCCGCCGGTCTCCTTGTCGGCGTACATGAGGACCTTGCCGTCGATGTTGCGCGCCGCGCGGCCGATCGTCTGGATCAGCGACGTCTCGCCGCGCAGGAAGCCCTCCTTGTCGGCGTCGAGGATCGCGACGAGCGAGACCTCGGGCAGGTCGAGCCCCTCGCGCAGGAGGTTGACGCCGACGAGCACGTCGTACTCGCCCAGGCGCAGGTCGCGGATGATCTGGATGCGCTCGAGCGTGTCGATCTCGGAGTGCAGGTAGCGGACCTTGAAGCCCATCTCGAGCAGGTAGTCGGTGAGGTCCTCGCTCATCTTCTTGGTGAGCGTCGTGACGAGGATGCGCTCGTTGCGGTCGACGCCGCTCGCGGATCTCGTTCATGAGGTCGTCGATCTGGTTGCGCGTCTCGCGGACGTCGACCTCGGGGTCGACGATCCCCGTCGGGCGCACGATCTGCTCGACGACGTCGCCCGGAGTGCGCGCGCTCGTACTTGCCCGGCGTCGCGCAGACGAACACGCATCTGCGGCGTGATCGACAGGAACTCGTCGAAGGTCTGCGGCCGGTTGTCCAGCGCGCTCGGCAGCCGGAAGCCGTAGTCGACGAGCGTCTGCTTGCGCGAGCGGTCGCCCTCGTACATGCCGCCGATCTGCGGCACGGTCTGGTGGGACTCGTCGAGCATGCAGACGAAGTCCTCGGGGAAGTAGTCGATCAGGCAGTACGGCCGGTCGCCCGGCATGCGGCCGTCGAGGATCCGCGAGTAGTTCTCGATGCCGTTGCAGAAGCCCATCTCGCGCAGCATCTCCATGTCGTACTGCGTGCGCTGGCGCAGGCGGTGGGACTCCAGCAGCTTGCCCTCGGCCTCCAGCTCGGCGCAGCGCTCGTTGAGCTCGCGCCCGATCTCCTCGACCGCGCGTCTCGACCGTGCCCTCGCGGACGTTGTAGTGCGAGGCCGGCCAGATGCCGACGTGCTCCATGTCGTCGTGCGATGAGCTCGCCGGTCAGCGGGTCGAACTCCTGCAGCGCTCGACCTCGTCGCCGAAGAACGTCGCGCGGTAGGCCGTGCGTCTCGCTGTAGGCCGGGAAGACCTCCAGCGCCTCGCCGCGGACCCGGAACGTGCCGCGCCCCAGCGCCTGGTCGTTGCGGGTGTACTGGATCGTCACGAGCTTGCGCAGCAGCAGGTCGCGGTCGATCTCGTCGCCCTTCTTGAGCAGGACCAGGTTGTCGTCGTAGGTCTCCGGCGAGCCGAGGCCGAAGATCGCCGACACCGAGGCGACGATGATCACGTCGCGGCGGGCGAAGAGCGCGGCCGTCGCCGCGTGGCGCAGGCGGTCGATCTCCTCGTTGATCGCCGAGTCCTTCTCGATGTAGAGGTCCTTGCTCGGGACGTAGGCCTCGGGCTGGTAGTAGTCGTAGTAGGAGACGAAGTACTCGACCGCGTTGTCGGGGAAGAAGCTGCGGAACTCGTTGCAGAGCTGGGCGGCCAGCGTCTTGTTGTGGGCCATGCACGAGCGTCGGGCGCTGCACGCGCTCGATCACCGAGGCCATCGTCATCGTCTTGCCGGTGCCGGTCGCGCCGAGCAGCGTCGTCATCGGCACGCCGTGCGCCGAGCGCCTTGGCGATGCCGTCGATCGCCTTCGGCTGGTCGGCCATCGGGCTGTAGGCGGCGTCGAGGCGGAAGGGCGGCATATCCCTGAGGTTAGCCGCCCATTCAGACCCCGCCGCAAGCGCCCGGTTTGACGGCCCGAAGCCTCGGAGACACCTGCTCCCATGGCTACGACGGCAGGGCGCGGAGGCGGATACGCACCACCCGGACGAGGAGGTGGCGCGTTCGGCGGCATCTTCGCCCGCAAGCGTGGCAAGCACCTCAAGGCCGACAGCGACGATCAGGCCGGCCTGCGCCGCGCGGTCGGCGCACTGGACCTGATGGCGCTGGGCATCGGCGGCACGATCGGCACGGGCATCTTCGTGATCATCGGCGAGGCGATCGGCGACTCGGGGCCGGCGATCGTCCTGAGCTTCGCGCTGGCCGGCATCACCTGCATCTTCAGCGCGCTCTCCTACTCGGAGCTGGCGGCGGCGATCCCGATCTCCGGGTCGGCCTACACCTACAGCTACGCCACGCTCGGCGAGCTCGTCGCCTGGATCATCGGCTGGGACCTGATCATCGAGTACGGCTTCTCGGTCTCGACGATCGCGGTCGGCTGGGGCGGCTACCTCAAGGACCTGCTCGACTCGCTCTTCAGCATCTCGCTGCCGACCGCGATCACCGCGCCGCCCGGCGACGGCGGCACCGTCAACCTGTTCGCCGCCGGCCTGGTCATCGCGGTCATGTTCCTGCTGATGGCGGGCGTGCGCGAGAGCGCGCGGGCCAACACCGTGCTCGTGATCACGCAAGCTGCTGATCCTGGTGTTCTTCATCGTCGTCGGCGTCACGCACTTCACCGGCAGCCACTTCGACGACTTCGCCCCGCACGGCACCAGCGGCACCGTCGACGCCGCCGCGCTGATCTTCTTCGCCTACATCGGCTTCGACGCGGTGTCGACGACCGGCGAGGAGGCCGAGAAGCCGCAGCGCGATCTGCCGATCGGCATCATCGGCTCGCTGGCGATCGTCACCGTCGTCTACATCCTGGTCGCCATCGCCGCGATCGGGCTCGTGCCGGCCGACAAGCTCGCGGGCGCCGACGCTCCGCTGACCGAGGCGATCCGCAGCGGTGCGGGCCTGGGCAGCTGGGCCGGCGACATCATGTCCTTCGGTGCGCTGATCGCGATCACCAGCGTCGTGCTGACGATCTTCTACGGCCAGACGCGGATCTTCTTCTCGATGTGCCGCGACGGCCTGCGTGCCCGGCGGCGGGTGGCTGAGCAAGCTGTCGGCGAGCAAGGTGCCGGTGCGCATCATCGTCGGCTTCGGTGTCCTGATCGCGATCATGGCCGCGCTGATCCCGCTCAGCGAGCTGGCCGAGCTGGTCAACATCGGCACGCTGTTCGCGTTCTTGTTGGTCAACATCGGCGTGATCGTCCTGCGTCGGATCGAGCCCGACATGGAGCGACCGTTCCGCGTCCCGCTCGTGCCGCTGTTCCCGCTGATCGGCGCGGCGCTGTGCATCTACCTGATGACCAAGCTCCAGGGCACGACGTGGTGGCGCTTCGGCATCTGGCTGGCCATCGGTCTGCTCATCTACGCGTTCTACGGTCGTCTGCACTCACGCGTGCGACGCGACGATGAGCACGGCGACGGCGAGCCGGCGGCCGTGGCGCCGGCTCCTTAGCCGCCGCGCCGGTCAGGCGGCGATCCGCATGGTCACGCCCGCGGGCATCGCGTCCTCGTCGGCCGCCGCGGGCGTCGGCGCCCGCAGCGTCGCGTTGGCGGCGACCAGGGCGGCCAGCGTCACGGCCGCGCCGAGGAGCTCGACCGCGCCGGGCGTCGCCCCGCGCACGGCCTGGATCGTGAACGTCGTCACCGGAACCAGGTTCATGAACAACGCGGCGTTGGCCGCGCCGAGCCGCTGGACGCCGGCGTTCCAGCCCAGCACCGCGACGACCGCGCCGAAGACGATCACGTAGGCGATGCCCCAGCCGGCGTCGCCGACCTGCCCGACGCTCGGCGGCGAGAGCAGGCCGCTGACGTCGCCGGCGATGGTGATCGCGAGGATCGAGAGCGTGCCCGCCGCGGCGCTCAGCGCCGTGAAGCGCAGCGGCGACCAGTCACCGAACTCGCTCGCGGCGCTCAGCGTGTAGCGCACCCAGCAGACCGCGCCTGCGAGGACGAGCAGATCGCCGACGCCGCCCTTGGCCGCGGCGGCCGGGTCGTTGCCGACCACGACCAGCGCGACCCCGGCGAACGCCGCCCCGATGAACGCCAGCAGCCGCGACGACGGCCGCTCACCGGTCATCCGCCAGCGCGTCAGGACCGTGAGCACCGGCAACGTCGCGGCGATCAGCGACGCGTGCTGGGGCGTCGTGTGGCGCAGCCCCGCGTAGGAGAGCAGGTTGAAGCCCGCGAAGCCCAGCGTGCCGAACAGCAGCGCGCGACGGAAGCGACCGTCGTAGCGCAACGCCGCGCGGCCCTCGAAGGCAGCCGTTTCAGCCCGAGATCGAGGACCTCGACCTCACCACGATCCTGCAAGCGCTCGGCGATCCCGTGCGCCTGAAGATCGTCCGCGTGCTCGCCGCCGAGGGCGAGCAGATCTGCGGCCTGATGGAGCTCGGGGTCGGCAAGTCCACCCGCTCACACCACTTCAAGACCCTGCGTGAGGCGGGCGTGACGCGCACGCGCGTCGAAGGCACCCACCGCCACGTCTCGCTGCGCCGCGACGACCTCGAGGCCCGGTTTCCCGGTCTGCTCGAGGCCGTCCTGCAGGTGCAGCCGGCGCCTGCCTGAGCCGACGCAGGCCCGCCTAAGGCGTCTTGGTCGCCGGCTTCTGCTCGACCGAGCGCACGATGCGCCAGCTGGTCTTGATCGGATCGAGGAAGTTCGGCGGCTCGCGGATCTTCAGGCGATCGTCGTAGTTGTAGTTCTTGATGTAGCCGGTGGTGCCGTTGCCGGTGCCGACGACGCCGCGATAGGACTGCGCGATCGCGCCGTTGACGGTCAGCGTGCCCTCGGCGTCGGCGCACGAGTAGTTGTCCACCATGAACGAATGGGCGAGCGAGAGGATCGCCGCGTCGATCTGCTGGATCACCGCGAAGCCCGACGGCGTGGTGTTCGTGCTGCCGCAGTCACCAGACCCCATGCCCACGATCGGGTGGTAGACGCGGACGAACCCCGTCGCCACCAGGCCCATCATCGAGTCGCTGCCCGAGGACTGCTTGATGTCGGCGTTGACGACGATGTCATTCTCCGACGCCACCGTGATGTTGGTGGCGTAGGTACCCGAGACCGCGACGTCGCCGCACGCCTTGTCGTTGAGGTAGCGCTGCCAGCGGTCATAGCCGCAGTTGCTCGGCACCACGGCAGGGTCGGTCTGCACGTAGATGACCCCGTTGGGCGGCGCGCCGGCGCCGGTCAACGGCCTGTTGGTCACGGTGCCGCCGCTGGACGTGTTGCAGGTGACCCGGCCCGTCGCGGCCCAGTTCTGGTTCTGGTAGACGTCGACGGTCTTGTCGCTCTTGAACACGAGGCAGGTGTCGCCGTTGAAGAGCCACCCGGTCGCCAGCGCCTTCAGCGCGCTGTTGCCAGGCGGCGGGTCCATCTGGCCGGCCATGAACTTCTGCGGGCCCTTGAACACCGGCGAGCCGGTGCCGACGTAGCCGGGCGAGGGGCCGTTGACCTCGAAGGCGTCGTTCTTGCCGTCGCGCCCGAATTGGATCGTGCCGCCCGCGGTCAGGACGCTGGCGTCGTTGGTGTGCAGCGGCCCCTTGACGACGTCGGGGCCGACAAAGGTGATCTCGGTGCAATTGGAGCTGCGCGACGTGCTGCGCTGCGCGCTGCACTGGGCGTCGGTGCCGCCGCCGACGATCGGGTCCTGGGCCTCGCTGTTGGTGAAGTAGACGAAGTCCATGAAGCTGCGACGCTTGAACGTCGCGACGACGCTGCGGACCTGCCCGTTGGCCTTGCCGGTCGAGCGGATGCGCAGCGTGTTGTCCTGCAGCGCCGTGCCGACGGCGTTGGAGGTCGAGCAGGCCGTCGTCGGGTTCCCGCTGGTGTCGCGCTTCTTCATGATCTCGAGCGAGTACTTCGCACCACTGGGCAAGGTCGCCCACTTGCGCGGGTTCGCGCCCTCGATGTTGACCGGCGCCGGCACGCCGGGGGTGACCTCGGCGGTGTCGCACTTGGTCCAGTAAGCGGAGTCGCGGTCAAGCTCGTAGGCGTACCACTGCAGGCCCGCCTGGGCGGCCTCGTAGGCGCGCTTGTGGTCCTGGTCGGCGCGCGCCATCGGGATGTCGGCGGTCGTCAGGGCCCACACGGACGCGATGATGCCGCCGAGCGCCATCATCACGAACATCACGTTGATCATCGTGAAGCCGTCCTGGCCGCCGGCCTTCTGGCGCGGCTTGCGCGTGCTCTCCGAGATCCACATCAGCAGTTGACTCCCTTCGCGGGCTCGCCGGCATTGGCGCTCCCCACCGTGGCCACACCGTCGACGAACGTCGTCGCGCGCAGATCGTTCGTGCTGCCGGCCGTGTGCTCCGGCTGGGAGACGAACGTGATCGTCATGCGAACCGAGGCGAACTCCGTCGTCGAGGTCAACGGCGTGGTGAGTGGCGTCGTGTCGATCATGCCGAGCGTGGGCCCGGCGGTGGTGATGAACTGCCAGTACTTGAAGATCGGTGCGCTCGCCGTGACCGGCAGGACGTTGGTCCCGATGACGCGCGAGGAGTTCGGCGTCGCCGGATAGGTCGGGTAGGTGACCGCACCGCCGTTGGGAACCGGCAAGAACTGGTCCTCGTAGAGCCGCTTGGTCCCCGAGTCGTAGCGCAGGCGATAGATCGTCGGGTTGCTGTCGACCGCGCCGAGCGTCGCGTAGAAGGTCACCGAGTTGTTCTGGCCGTCGAGAATCGGCGGCTGCCCGGTCCCGTCGGGGTTCAGCAGGCAGAGCTGCGAGTTGAGCAGCGTGACGACCCGATCCATCGTCACCCGCCCGCGCTGCAGCGCGTCGACACGATCGCTCGTCTGCACCGCTCCCGTGACGCCGTTGACGAACAACGTCATCAACGCGGTGAGCACGATCGACCCGATGACCATCGCGACCAGCAGCTCGATGAGGCTGAAGCCGGCTTGGTCGCTGCGGAGGCGGCGGGCGGACATCAGCATGTGGTCGCAACGGTCTGCGTCGCGGTCGTCATAGCGGGCAGCTTGGTCGACGTGGACGCAACGTACGTGCCAGTTGTCGTGGGCGTGGTGACCACGAGCGGCTTGTTGGTCGCAGTGCTTCCCCACGCGGCGGTTTTGCCCGAGTAGTACTGCGAGCCGACCTTCTTATAGGAGCAGACCCGCCAGACCCCGTAGGGCAATGGGAGGGTCAACACGCCACTTGCGTTGGCGCTCGAGCCGAGGTACGACAGCGTTCCGGCGCAAGACGGCGAGGTCGCTGCCATCGACGGCGCGCCTGTCTCGGGCGAGACCAGGACTGTCGACACGTTGGCTTCGGCCGAGCTCAGGAGATCGATTTTTGCGTTGCGCATCGTCAACGTCACCGACTTCGTTTGCCCCGAGTTGACCTGCGCTCCAGGCGCGGCCCCCGCGTTGGTGTACAGCGTGTTCGAAGGGTCGTTGCCGGTGCAGCTGCCCACGTAGGTCTTGTAAGACGATGAGAAGGGGAACACGGCGGTCGACGCGTTGGCCTTCGTGGAGTCGGTCGACGACCCGAAGAGCGTCGGTGTCGTGCGCTGCGCGTGATCCAGCGCCACCGTCTGCCACTTGGCAACCTGCGGCGTCGGGGTCGAGTCGTCGACGATCGTCGTGTTGATCGTCCCCGCGATGTCGTACAGGCCGCTCGCCTGCGCGATCGTGCCGGCGCCGACGGTGACCGCCTTGCTCACGGCCTGCTTGCTGTCCTTGTCGACGTAGCCGCCCGTGTTGTAGGTCAGCGTCTGGGGGCCGGCGTCGAGGTTGGCGAGCACGGCGCAGCCGTTGTCGTCGGTCACGCCCGAGACGCCGCCGGCCGTCACGGTGATGCCCGGGGTGCCGGTGCCGTCGGCCCGGCTGAGCAGGACGGTCAGCGCGCCCTTGTTGGCGCCCAGCGCGGCGACGCCCGGATCGACGATCGCGTCGGCCGTCACGGGCTTGATCGAGCCCATGCTCGGCCAGGTGACGCTGGTCGAGCTCTTCAGGTAGGCGACACGGCCGCTGGTCGAGCAGGTCACGGCGCCACCGCTGTCGGTGACCCAGTCCGCCGACGAGCTGACCGTGTAGGGGATGCCCGCGACCGGCTTGACGACGTCGTCGGGGTGATAGCCGCCGGCGAGCGCCGAGATCGGCATCTGGCGGATCACGTCCTGCTCGGACTGCGCGATCTGCGCCGCCACGTCGCGCGAGCGGTTGTTGGACGAGGTGGTCTGCGTGCTGTCGATGACCGACAGGGTCGACAGCGCGAGGATGATCAGCAGGACGGCGCTGACCATGACCTCGATCAGCGCGAAGCCGGCCTCATCACGGGCGCGTTGCGGTGTCGAAGGGTTTCGACGACGGGAGCTGCCGGGCATCACTCCCTGAAGGTCGGCAGCAGGACGCCGCGGATGTAGCCCAGTCGTACGGACGTCCACCGGTCCGGACGCGGACCGAATCTTCGCCGAACGCAATTGGTGAGCAACCTCCCCCTCCACCACCCGGTCGGCGGGGAGTTCTGTCGCGCCATGAACAAAGCGCGCGCTCTGTTTCATCCAGTTCGTACTGTGTCTTGACAAACCTCGGCCGACCGTGAGAAGGTCGATTTTGAGATGGGTCACGAGGGCTCCGGATCGCTCGAGTCCCTGCGCGAGCGAAACCGAAGGCGAGTGCTCAGCGCACTTCGCATC
The DNA here is from genome assembly GCA_963731005.1 of uncultured Conexibacteraceae bacterium. Classification (GTDB taxonomy): domain Bacteria; phylum Actinomycetota; class Thermoleophilia; order Solirubrobacterales; family Solirubrobacteraceae; genus Baekduia. The sequence goes on from CAVSTZ010000001.1 coordinate 990,645, forward strand.
GCGGGGATCACCAGTCGCGCCGAGCTTGCCCGGCGCACCGGCCTGTCGCGCACCACCGTCTCCTCGCTGATCGGCGACCTCGTCCGCGATGGCCTCGTCGCCGAGCGCGTCGAGCACACCGCCGCCCCGGGCGCCCAGGGCGGCCGGCCACCGGTCCTCGTCTCGCTCGACCGCCGCGCGGGCGCCGCCGTCGGCGTCGACTTCGGCAAGAGCCACGTCACCGTGGCTGTCGCGGACCTCGGCCATACCGTCCTGTCCGAGATGCGACAGGAGCTGCCGAGCGACCATCACGCCGAGCAGGGCATCAGCGCGGCGGGCGACCTCGTCGAGGCCGCGCTGGCCGACGCGGGCGTCGACCGCAGCTGCGTGCTGGGCGTCGGGATGGGTCTCCCGGGCCCGATCCACGCCGACACCGGCACCGTCGGCTCGACCTCGATCCTCCCCGGCTGGGTCGGCGTCGCGGCCGCGCGCGCCATGAGCGACCGCCTCGACCTCCCGGTCCGCGTCGACAACGACGCCAACCTCGGCGCGCTCGCCGAGCACGTATGGGGCGCCGGCGACGGCGTCAAGGACATGATCTACCTCAAGCTCGCGACCGGCATCGGCGCCGGCCTGGTGCTCGGCGGCCGGCTGTACGTCGGCGTCGGCGGCACCGCGGGCGAGATCGGCCACACGATCATCGACGAGCACGGCCCGGTCTGCCGCTGCGCCAACCGCGGCTGCCTGGAGACGCTGGCCAGCGGCGCCGCGACCGTCGAGCTCCTGCGCCCCACGCTCGGCGACGACCTCACGCTCGGCCGCGTCGTGGCGCTCACGCTCGAGGGCCACCCCGCCGCGACGCGCGTCGTCGCCGACGCCGGCCGCCACATCGGCCGCGCCGTCGCCAACCTCGTCAACCTGCTCAACCCGAGCCGCATCGTCGTCGGCGGCGAGATGGCAGCCTGCGGCGACGTCCTGCTCGACCCGTTGCGCCAGGAGTGCCAGCGCCACGCCATCTCCAGCGCCGGCGACGACGTCGAGGTCCACCACGGCCCGCTCGGCGACCGCGCACAGGTGCTCGGCGCGCTCGCCCTCGTCCTCCAGGACGCAGAGACCTTCTCCACGCCCGTCGACCACCTCGCCGAGGTCCAGGCGTGAACCGAGCTTTCCCTAGTCCCTGTCCCCTGCACCTCGAGGAGGAGCGTGCTTTCCATGCGTAGTACGAAGTGGGTATCGGTCATCGCGGCCGCAGCCCTCACGTTCGGCGTCGCCGCCTGTGGCAGCGACGACAACAACAGCAGCTCGAGCACCGGCTCGAGCACGTCGGCGGCCGGTAGTGGCGCCAAGAGCGGCAAGATCGCGCTGCTGCTGCCCGAGTCCAAGACGGCCCGCTACGAGTCACAGGACCGTCCGAACTTCGAGCGCAAGTTCAAGGAGATCTGCCCGGACTGCCAGGATGATCTACTCCAACGCCGACCAGGACGCGTCCAAGCAGCAGCAGCAGGCTGAGGCTGCGCTGACGCAGGGCGCCAAGGTCCTCGTGCTCGACCCGGTGGACGCCGCTTCGGCCGCGGCCATCGTGACGCGCGCGACGCAGTCCAAGGTCCCGGTCATCTCGTATGACCGGCTGATCAGCAACGCCAAGGTCGACTACTACATCTCCTACGACAACGCCAAGGTCGGCAAGCTGCAGGCGCACGAGCCTGGTCGACAAGCTCAAGAAGGACGGCAAGACCTCCGGCTCGATCGTGATGATCAACGGCGCGCCGACCGACAACAACGCCAAGCTGTTCAAGGAGGGCGCGCACAGCGTCATCGACGGCAGCGGCTACAAGGTCGCCAAGGAGTACGACACGCCCGACTGGTCGCCCGACAAGGCGCAGTCGGAGATGGAGCAGGCGATCACGGCGCTCGGCAAGACCGGCTTCGTGGGCGTCTACGCGGCCAACGACGGCAACGCCGGCGGCGCCATCGCCGCGATGAAGTCCAACGGCGTCGACCCGAAGAAGATCCCCACGACCGGCCAGGACGCCGAGCTCGCGGGCGTCCAGCGCATCGTCGCCGGCGAGCAGTACATGACGGTCTACAAGGCGATCAAGCCGCAGGCCGAGATCGCCGCGGAGCTGGCCGTCAACCTGCTGCGGGGCGAGCAGCCCAAGGCCGGCACGGTCAACGTGCAGACCCCCAACGGCAGCGCGGGCAAGGTGCCCGTCGGTGATCTTCGACCCGGTCGCGGTCACCGTCGACAACATCAACGACACGATCATCAAGGACAAGTTCTGGACGGCCGCTCAGATCTGCACCGGGCAGTACGCTGCCGGCTGCAAGTCCGCGGGCATCCAGTAACCACTCAGTCCTGAGGAGGAGCTCGAGATGACGCAGACCACGCCCCTGCTGGAACTGCGGGGCATCACCAAGAGGTTCGGCGCAGTACGTGCGCTGAACGGCGTGGACTTCCGGGTCATGCCCGGCGAGGTCGTCGGCCTCGTCGGAGACAACGGCGCCGGAAAGTCCACGCTCGTCAAGGTCATCTCGGGCATCCACCCCGCTGATGAAGGCGAGTACCTGTGGGACGGTGGCGCGCAGCGCGTCACCACCCCGCAGGACGCCACGGGCCTGGGGATCGCGACGGTCTACCAGGACCTGGCGTTGTGCGACAACCTCGACGTCGTCGAGAACCTGTTCCTCGGACGGGAGGCCATCTCCGGTGGCCTCCTGGACGAGGTCACCATGGAGAACAAGGCCAACGAATTGCTCGCCGAGCTCTCGGTGACCACGATCCAGTCCGTGCGCGGCGAGGTCGGGGCGATGTCGGGCGGTCAGCGCCAGTCGGTCGCCATCGCACGCTCGCTGCTCGGCGAGCCCAAGATGGTGATCTTGGACGAGCCGACCGCGGCGCTCGGCGTCGCGCAGACCGCGCAGGTGCTGGCCCTGGTCAAGCGGCTCAAGGGCCGCGGCCTCGGCGTCATCGTCATCTCCCACAACCTGCGCGACGTCTTCGACGTCTGCGACCGCATCTTCGTGATGCGCCTGGGCGCCGACGGCGGCGAGTTCGACGTCGCCTCGGCCAGCGAGCAGGACGTGGTCGCGGCGATCACGGGCCTCACCTCCGGCAACGGCCACAAGACGGAAGGAACGGTGACCCAGTGAGCACCACCGAAGCCCCCACGCCCCCGCCGGCCGAGCCCGAGACCGCGGCCGCGGCGCAGAAGGAGTCGCTGCCGACCTCCGGTCGCGACTTCCTCAACCGCATCCGCACCGGCGACCTCGGGTCGCTGCGCGTGCTGTTCCTGCTGGCGATCGTCTGGGCGATCTTCCAGTCCCAGGAAAGCCGCTTCCTCAGCGCCACCAACATCGTCAACCTGTCGCTGCAGATCACGGCGGTCGCGCTGATCTCCGTCGGCGTCGTGCTGGTCCTGTTGCTCGGCGAGATCGACCTGTCGGTCGGCGCCGTCTCCGGCCTCTGCTCCGCGATCGTCGCGGTGCTCAGCGTCAAGCACGGCTGGGCACCCGTGCCCGCGATCATCATCGGGGTCGGCGTCGGCGCCGGGATCGGCCTGTTCCAGGGCTTCATCTCGACGAAGTTCGGGATACCGACGTTCGTGGTCACGCTGGCCGGATTGCTGGGCTGGCAGGGGCTCCAGCTCAAGGTGCTCGGCGAGACCGGCACCGTGAACCTCGAGCCGGGGCTGCTGACCGATCTGGCCGGCAAGTTCCTGGCCCACTCGACCGGCTGGATCATCGCGATCGTCTGCGTCGTGGTCTACGGCGGTGAGCAACCTGCGCGGCCGACAGAAGCGCGTCGCCGCCGGGCTCAACGCGCCGTCGATGCTGCTCGTCGGCATCCGGATCGGCGCGGTCGCGCTGGGTGGGCTGCTGTTCGTCTACGTGGTCAACCAGGACCGTGGCGTCCCGATGGCGGTCCTGATCCTGCTCTTCTTCGTCGCCAGCTTCGACTTCATGACGCGGCGCACGCGGTTCGGGCGCCACATCTACGCCGTCGGCGGCAACATGGAGGCGGCGCGGCGCGCGGGCATCAACGTGTTCCGCGTGCGCGTGGTCGTCTTCTCGCTCGCCTCGTCGATGGCGGCGGTCGGCGGCATCATGGCCGCCTCGCGGCTGCTGGCGGTCAACCAGTCCTCGGGCGGCTCGGACCTGCTGCTGAACTCGATCGCGGGTCCGGTCATCGCGGGCACGTCGCTCTTCGGCGGCCGCGGCAACGTCTGGAGCGCGCTGCTGGGCGCGTTGGTGATCGGGTCGATCTCCAACGGCATGGACCTGTTGGCCTACACCTCGGCGACGAAGTTCATGGTCACGGGCGCGGTGCTCCTCGGTGCCGTCGTGCTCGACTCCGCCGCCCGCATGGGCCGCGCGGCCTCCGGTCGCGTCTGAGTGAGCGACCCACGCGGTACCGCTCAGAGCCCGAGCTCTGAGCGGTACTGCGTGCGGTACTGACGGCGTGCGTCGAGCACCTTGGTGACGTAGCTGCGCGTCTCACCGAACGGGATCGCGTCGATGTCCAAGGCCTTGTCCTTGGCCCGGGCCTGCGCGATCCACTTGTCGACGTTGCCCTCACCCGCGTTGTAGGCGGCCAGCACCAGCGGCACGTCGGAGCCGTAGCGCTGCATCAGGTACCGCAGGTAGAACGCGCCGTAGGCGATGTTGACCTGCGCGGTCCCGAGGTCGGAGACGCGGAAGGCGGTTCCGCCGGACTTGTTGGCGATGTACTGCGCCGTCGCGGGCGTGAGCTGCATCAGCCCCTCCGCCCCGGCCGACGACGTGCGTCCGTCGATGAAGTGCGACTCGGCGTAGATGACACCGGCGATCAGCGCCGGATCGAGGCCCTTGTCCCGCGCCTGCTGGCGGATGATGTCCTCGTGGCGCAGCGGCAGCGCGATCTCCTGCACGGCCTGATGAAAGAGCGGCTGCAGCGCGAGCACGGCGGCGAGCGCAACGCCGGCCGCGGCGACGATCGCGATCAGACGGCGGCGGCGCAGCTGGGCGCGGCGCCGGCGATCGGCGACTCGTGGCGCCGGTGAGCCGCGGCGCGTGGCGGTGGCGGAGCGGGTGCTCATCGGCGGTTGCTCAGCAACAGCCGGCGAGCGGGCTCTGTGGTGCGGGGACTACTCACGGCGGTTGCTCAGCTTGTCAAGCACCGAGGACAGCGTGGCCTGGAGGTCAGCTTCCGTACCGTCGTTGTGCACCACGAAGGTCGCACGTTGCGCTTTCTCGTCCTGGGAGAGCTGGCGGGCGGCGCGCTCGTCGACGGCCTCGTGCCCGCGGGCGGCCGCGCGCTCACGGCGGACCGCCTCGTCGGCGATGACGGCGATCGTCGCGTCGTAGATGCCGTCCATGCCGGCCTCGAAGAGCAGCGGGGTCTCCACCACCGCGGCCTTCGGCGCCGGGTCGGCCGCCTCCTGCTGCAGCCTGAACGCCCAGACACGCTCGCCGACCAGCGGCCACAGCAACCCTTCGAGCCACTCGCGCTCGGCCGGTGCGCCGAAGACGTGGCGGGCGATCGCGCCGCGGTCGACCACGCCGGCAGGCGCGACCTCCTGACCCCAGCGCGCGACGACGGCATCACGGACCTTTGCCGAGCCGTAGAGCTCGTGCACCACCGCGTCGGTGGAGATCGTCGCCGCGCCGAGGCGCTCCAGCGCCGCGCACGCGGTCGACTTGCCCGACCCCATCCCGCCGGTCAGCCCGACGAAGGGCACCGCACGACCAGCGGCCGCACCGGAATCGGTGCGGCCGCTGGGTGAAGCGTCCTGCTCAGGGAATGCGGCCACGAGCCGCGGCCCTCACGCCTCCGGCTCGGCGTCGCCCTCAGGCGCGGCCTCGGCCTCGGCGGCCGGCTCGTCGCTCGCCTCGGCGGCGGGCTCGTCGGCAGCCTCGGGCGCGTCGCCCTCGGCGTCGACCGATGCCTCGGCGACCGAATCGTCCTCGGCAACCGGCTCCTCCTCGGCGACCGCGACCGCGGCCTCCTCGGCAGGCTCGTCGCTCGCCTCGGCGACCGGCTCGTCGGCGGCCTCGACCTCGGCGTCACCGGCGGCCTCGATCGGCAGCGCGGACTCCTCGGCAACGGCGTCGGCGTCGTCCACCGCAACCGCGGCGTCCGGATCGCCCTCGCCGGCGAAGACGTCCTCCGACAGGCCGAGATCGGCCACGTCGTCGAGATCGCCGGCACCGGCGGGGGGCTGGCCCTCGCCGGGCAGCGGCAGTCCGGCCTCGCGAGCGCGGGTCTCGCTCGGCAGGACCTGACCCTCGACACGCTTGATCGAGAGCGACAGACGGCGGCGCTCGGAGTCGATCTCCAGGATCTTCACGCGCACGACGTCGCCCGGCTGGACGACCTCACGCGGGTTCTCCACGTGATGGGCGGCGAGCTCGGAGATGTGCACGAGGCCCTCGACACCGTCGAGGATCTCGACGAACGCGCCGAACGTGACGACCTTCGTGACGGTGCCCTCAAGCTCGTCACCGACGTTGTAGGTGTCGACGACCCGCTGCCACGGATCCTCCTGGGTCTGCTTGAGACCGAGGGAGATGCGCTGGCGGTCACGGTCGATGTCGAGGACCTTGACCTGCACGGTGTCACCGATGTTCAGGATTTCCGAGGGGTGGTTGACGTGCGACCACGACAACTCGGAGATGTGGATGAGTCCGTCGATGCCGTTCAGATCCACGAACGCGCCGAAATCGACGATGTTCGAGATGACGCCCTCGACGACAAGGCCCGGCTGCAGGCGATCCAAGATCTCCTGACGCTGCTCCTTGCGCTCCTCTTCCAGCACGGCCCGTCGCGACAGGACCACATTATTTCGCGACCGATTAAGCTCTATAACTTTGCACTCGATCGGCTGGCCCATGTACTCATCGAGGTTGGGCACCCGGCGAATGTCGACCAGCGAGGCGGGCAGGAAGCCGCGGACACCGAGGTCCACGATCAGTCCGCCCTTGACGACCTCGATGACCGTGCCGGTGACGGGCTGACCCGACTCGGCGGCGGCCTCGATGTTGCGCCAGGCCTTCTCGAAGCGCGCGCGCTTCTTGGAGACGATCAGGCGGCCGTCCTGATCCTCCTTGGTGAGGACGAGGGCATCGACTTCTTCGCCGATCTCCACCTCGTCGTGAGGATCCACGTTCTTGCGGATCGAAAGCTCGTTCGAGGGGATGACGCCCTCGGACTTGTAGCCGATATCGACGAGAACCTCGTCTTTATCGATGCGAACCACGCGGCCACTGACGACGTCACCCTCTTCAAAGGGTGAGAACGTGGCGTCGTAATTCGGGACGATGTGACCGTCGATCTCGAGCAGCAATCCATTGCTGCCCTCGACGATCTTCGCCTCGGGGGTAGGTGAGATTGTCTGGGTCATGTGCGACCAGAGAGGGTAGCGCGAAACCGCACATGGGAACCCTGCGCTCACGCGCCCGCCGGGCACGGATACGATCGGGCGTCGGATGCCCGTTCGCGCGACGAAGAGAGGAGCCGAGCGTACCCCGCTCGGCGGCGACCACGACGTGGTGATCTGCGGGGCGTCCTTCGCGGGCCTCGCGGTCGCCCGCGAGCTGCGAGGCAGCGGGGCACGAGTCCTCGTCGTCGACCGCTACGAGATCGGCGAGCGCCAGACCTCGGCGTGCGCCGCGCCGACCGAGTGGCTGGTCAACCTCGGCCTCGAAGCATCGATCCGCCAGAGCTTCCGCGACCTCGTGCTGCACCGCCCGGGCAAGACCTACCGCTGGACGCTGCCGTGGTCGTTCTCGACCTTCGACTACGGCCTGCTCTGCGAGCTGCTCGCCGCCCAGGGCGACTTCACCTTCGAGACCGCCAAGGTCGACGGGATCACGCGCGGGCCGATCCACACCGTCCACACCGATCGCGGTGACCTGCGCGCCCCGCTGGTCGTCGACGCGCTCGGCTGGCGCCGCGTCCTCTCGGAGCGGCCCGACGCGATCCAGCCGCCCAACGCGCGGCTCTCGCGCGGTCTGGAGGTCCATCCGCCGGCGTCCGGCGACGACCTCGAGCTGTGGCTGGATCCGAAGTACATCGGTCCCGGCTACTCGTGGGCCTTCCCCGCCGGCGACGAGTTGCGCACCGGCGTCGGCTCGTTCGATCCGCACCTGAAGGTCAAGGAGCCGACCGTGCAGTTGGCGCACGACCTCGGCATCGGCCTGGAAGGCGGCTACCAGGGCAACTGGATCCCGCACCGCCTGCGACCGGCGACCGGCGACGGCGTCTTCTTCGTCGGCGACAGCGCGGGCCACTGCCTGCCGACGACCGCCGAGGGCATCCGCACCGCGCTCTACTTCGGCCTCGCCGCCGGCCGCGAGCTGCGCAAGGTCCTCGACGGCCGCCAGACCCGCGAGCAGGCGCTGACCCGCTACCACTCCTTCAGCGAGGACCACCGCTGGGCCTTCGACTGGCTGTGGCGCGTGCAGTCGCTGTTCAGCGTCGTCAACCGCTACCCGGCGATGGACACGACGCTCGACCTGATCACCCGGCCTGCGCTGATCCGCAAGCTCTTTCGCCACTACCTCAACATCGCACCGCCGTCGTTCGCGCTGGACGGCGCGAGCCCGTGGTCGAGCGCGCGGTGGCAGGAGCCGCCGAGCGTTGCCGCGCGCGGCGACGCGAGCGCGCTGGCCGCGGCGTAGCGCGCCCGCGCTCAGGAGCTACTTGGCATCGAGCCAGGTGAGCCCGGCGCCGACGTCGACCGCCAGCGGCGGCGTGCGGTCGCCCCACGGCGCGATCATCTCGCGCTCGACGAGCTCCTTGACCCGCGTCGGCCTCCTCCGGCGGGCCCTCGAAGAGCAGCTCGTCGTGGATCGTCAGGATCATCCGCGTCGTCAGGTCCGAGCGCGAGCAGCGCGCGGTGCACGCCGATCATCGCCAGCTTCATGATGTCGGCCGCCGTGCCCTGGATGACCGTGTTGACCGCCAGCCGCTCGCCGAGCGTGCGCACCTGGTAGTTGCGGGCCCGCAGCTCCGGGATCTGCCGGCGGCGGCCGAAGAGCGTCGTCACGTAGCCCTGCTCCTTGGCCTGCTCGATCGTCAGCGCCATGAACGCCGCGACCCGCGCGAAGCGCTCCAGGTAGGTGTCGATGAACGCCTTGGCCTCCTCGCGCGGGATGTTGAGGCGGTCGGCCAGGCCGTAGTCGCTCAGCCCGTAGACGATCCCGTAGTTGATCATCTTGGCCTTGGAGCGATCCATCGGCGTGAGCTCCTCGGGCCGGCTTGTCGAAGACCGTGCGAGGCCGTCGCGGTGTGCACGTCCTCGCCGCGGACGAAGATCTCCTTGAGCACGGGCTCGTCGGCGATGTACGCCATGACGCGCAGCTCGACCTGCGAGTAGTCGGCGCTGACGAGCACGTTGCCGGGCGCGGCCTCGAAGCAGCCGCGGATCTCGCGGCCGAGCTCGGTGCGCACCGGCACGTTCTGCAGGTTGGGGTTGGTCGACGCCAGGCGGCCGGTCGTCGCGGCGGCCTGCACGAAGGTGGTGTGGATGCGCGACTCGGCGTCGGTCAGCTGCGGCAGGACGTCGAGGTAGGTCTTCATGAGCTGGTTGAGCTCACGCCAGCGCTCGATCTTGGGGATGATCTCGTGCTCGTGCGCGGATCGCCTGCAGCACGCGCGCGTCGGTCGAGAAGCCGGTCTTGCCGCGGCGCTTGCGCGACAGGCCGAGCTTGTCGAACAGGATCGCGCCGAGCTGCTGGGGCGAGCCGATGGTGAACTCCTCGTCGGCCAGCGTCGAAGATCTCGCGCTCCAGGTCGGCGATCTCGTCCTGAACGCGGCGTGCGAATCAGCGCCAGCCGCTCCTTGTTGAGGCGGACGCCGGCGACCTCCATGTCGCGCAGCACCGCGACGAGCGGCAGCTCGACCTCGTCCATCAGGCCGGTCGAGGCCGCGGTCGTCGAGCTGCTCGCGCTGCCAGGCGGCCAGCGCCTGGCCGAGCGCCGCGTCGGCCGCCAGCGGCTCGCCGGCCTCGGTCTCCAGCCCGCGCTCCTCGCAGATCTCGGCGAACGGGAAGCCGCGCCGCGCCGGCTCCAGCAGGTAGGCGGCCAGCAGCGTGTCGTGCGTCAGGTTGGGCGGGCACCGACGCCCAGCGCCTTGGCGTCGTGGCGCGATGACGGGGCGCTCGCCGAGCGCGCGCGATCAGCTCGGCGGATCGTCGACGGCGCCGACGACCACCTCCTCCCCCACGACCGCGCCGAAGCGCCAGACCGGCTCCTCGGCCAGCAGCTGGCCCTCGGGGACGACCGGCGCCTCCAGCGCGATCGTGATCTCCGAGCCCGCCGGACCCAGCGCGCGGACCTCGGCGACGCCGCCCTCGCGGGCACGCACGCGGACCGTCGCGGCCTCGGCGGGCATCGCCGCGGGCACGCCGGCCGGTCGTCGGCGGCCAGCGCCTCCTCCAGGCGGGCGAGCGGCTCGCGCAGCTCGAACTCGCGGAAGACGTCGCGCAGCTTGGAGCGGTCGGGCTCGCGCGCGGCCTCCGGCCGCGGGGTCGACGTCGACCGGGACGTCGCGCATGATCGTCGCCAGCTGCTTGGAGATGCGCGCGTCGTCGGCGTGGTTGACGAGGTTCTCCTTGCGCTTGGCGCCGGAGATCTCGTCGACCGAGGCGAGCACGGTCTCGAGGTCGCCGAACCGCTGCAGCAGCGTCGGCCGCGGTCTTGTCGCCGATGCCCGGGACGCCGGGGATGTTGTCCGACGTGTCGCCCTTGAGGCCGTAGAAGTCCGGGATCAGCTCGGGCGGCGATGCCGTAGCGGTCGATGACCGCCTGGTGGTCGTAGATCTTGGTGTCGGTGATCCCGCGCCCGGTGGCCATCACCCGCACGCGCGACTCGGGGTCGATCAGCTGGAAGACGTCGCGGTCGCCGGTGACGACGATGACCGGGACGTCCTGGCGTCGCGCGCCTTCTCGGCGATCGAGGCGATGACGTCGTCGGCCTCGTAAGCCGTCGACGGCCACGTTGCGGTAGCCGAAGGCCTCGACCAGCGGCTCGAGGTGCGGCCACTGCTCCTTGAGCAGGTCCGGCCGCGACTGGCGCGTCGCCTTGTAGTCGGCGGAGATCTCCTTGCGCCCGGAGTGGCCCGCGTCCCAGACGACGATCGTCGGCTTCGGCGCCGTGCTCGGTCAGCAGCTTCACGAGCATCGAGGCGAAGCCGAAGATCGCGTTGGTCGGGAACGCCGGTCGACGTCGCGATCGACTCCGGCAGGGCGAAGAACGCCCGGTAGGCGAGCGAGTTGCCGTCGATCAGGAAGAGCTCGTCTGGCTGCTGGCTGACCCGTTCTCCGCCACGCAGAGGACCCTAGCGAGGGTGGACGGAGGGCGGGCGGTCACGGTGGCGCGTGCCATACAAGTACGCAGGCAGCCTGACGGCTTCGCAGGCCGACGACCCCCTAGAGTCCCGCGCAGATGTCCCCCTCTCCCTCCGCCCAGTACAGCCTCACGATCCGCGTCGAGATCGACCACCGGCCCGGCATGCTCGGCTCGGTCGCGAGCGCGATCGGCGAGGCCGGCGGCGAGCATCGGCGTCGGTCGACCTGGTCGAGGTCAAGGAGGACGTGCTGCTGCGCGACATCACGGTCGACGCCGCCGGACGCCGAGCACTGGGACGCAGATCGCCGACGCGATCGACGCGCGTCGACGGCGTGACGCGTGGTCGACACGACCGACCGCACGTTCCTGCTGCACGTCGGCGGCAAGATCGAGCAGCACAACAAGCTCGCCGCTGAAGACGCGCGACGACCTCTCGATGGCCTACACGCCCGGCGTCGCGCGCGTCTGCATGGCGATCCACGAGGACCCGCGACAAGGCCTTCCAGTACACGATCAAGCGCAACACGGTCGCCGTCGTCTCCGACGGCACCGCGGTGCTCGGCCTCGGCGACATCGGCCCGCGAGGCGGCGATGCCGGTGATGGAGGGCAAGGCGATGCTCTTCAAGGAGTTCGCCGGCGTCGACGCGTTCCCGATCTGCCTCGACACCAAGGACCCCGACGAGATCGTCGCAGACCGTCAAGCGCATCGCGCCCGACGCTTCGGCGGCATCAACCTCGAGGACATCTCCGCGCCGCGCTGCTTCGAGATCGAGGACCGCCTGAAGGCCGAGCTCGACATCCCGGTCTTCCACGACGACCAGCACGGCACCGCGGTCGTCGTCGCTCGCCGCGCTGCTCAACGCCTGCAAGCTCACCGGCCAGCGAGCTCGACGACCTGCGCGTGCTCGTCATCGGCCTCGGCGCCGCCGGCGTCGCGGTGACCAAGATCCTGCATGGAGGCCGGCGTGCGCGCACATCATCGGCTGCGACTCGCAGCGGCGTGCGTCTCGACCGAGCGCGCCGACTACCTCGACGGCTCGATGCACGCCGATCAAGCGCTGGTACGCCGAGGCGACCAACCCGGACCGCGCTCGGCGGCGCGCCCGGCCGACGTGATCGACGGCGCCGACCTGTTCATCGGCCTCTCCGGCGCGCGCGTCATCCCCGCCGAGGCGCTGGCGCGGATGAACAACGACGCGATGGTCTTCGCGATGGCCAACCCGACACCCGGAGGTCTCGCCCGAGGAGGCCGCGCCGTACGCGCGCATCATCGCCACCGGCCGCTCGGACTACCCGAACCAGATCAACAACGTGCTCTGCTTCCCGGGCATCTTCCGCGGCGCGCTCGACGTCCGCGCGCCGCAGATCACCGAGGAGATGAAGATGGCCGCCGCGCGCGCGATCGCCGGGATCGTCGCCGACGCCGAGCTGCGCGAGGACTACATCATCCCGTCGGTCTTCAACCGCGACGTCGCGCCCGCGGTGGCCGACGCCGTCGCCGACCGAGGCCAAGCGCAGGGCGCCGGCGACGGCCGCGCGGCGACACGATCGGCTTCGCCGCGCATCGACGCCGAGCGCATGCGGTCGAGCTAGCGCGTTGGTCCGCTCGGCGTCGGCGACGGCGTACCCCACCCATGAACGTCACCGTCACCGGCGCCACCGGGCTGATCGGCAGCCGAGCTCGTGCGCGCGCTGCAGCGACCGCGGCGACGACGTCACCGTGCTCTCGCGCGACGCCCGAGAAGGCGCGAGCGCGCGCTCGGCGCGTCGAGGCGCTCGCGTGGGATCCGCTGGCCGAGCCCGCGCCCGGCCGCGGCGCTGCGCGGGCCGCGACGCCGTCGTCCACCTGGCCGGCGAGAACGTCGCCCAGCGCTGGACCGACGAGGTCGCAGCGCGCGATCCGCGAGTCGCGCGAGATCGGGCACGCGCAACCTCGTCGCCGGGCATCGGCGCGCGCCGACGCCGCGCCCGCGCGCTCCTGGTCAGCGCCTCGGCCGTCGGCTACTACGGCCCGCACGGCGACGAGCGCGTCGCCGAGGACACCGCCGCCCGGCGACGACTTCCTCGCCGGCGTCTGCGTCGCCTGGGAGCGCGAGGCCGACGCGGCCGCGCGAGCTCGGGCTGCGCGTCGTCAAGGTCCGCACCGGCGTCGTGCTCGACGCCGACGGCGGCGCGCTGGCGAAGATGCTGCCGCCGTTCAAGCTCGGCGTCGGCGGCCCGGTCGCCGGCGGGCAGCCAGTACATGCCGTGGATCCACGTCGACGACCTCGTCGGCCTCTACCTCGCCGCGCTCGACGACGCCGCCTGGAGCGGCGCCGATCAACGGCGCCGCGCCCGAGCCCGTGACCAACAAGGCGTTCTGCAAGGCGCTCGGCCGCGCGCTGCACCGCCCCGCCGTCGCGCCGGTCCCCGGCCTTCGCGATCCGGCTGCTCTACGGCGACATGGCCGAGATCGTCACCGACGGCCAGCGCGCCGTGCCCGCGCGCGCCCTGGCCGACGGGTTCACCTACAAGCACGCCGACCTCGACGAGGCGCTGGCCGACGCGCTGCGGTAGCGCCGGCCGTCGGCCACAGGGCTCGCCCTGGGCCTGCTCCTGCTCTTCGTGCTCCTTGCGCGCCTTGCGCTGGGAGACCATCGACGTGGCCTTGGCCGGGACCACGAGCCAGATCAGCACGCCGATCGCGCTGAGCAGCAGCCCGGTGCCCAGGCCCCACTTCTCGCCGTAGCCCTTGCGGTTGGACAGCCAGCTGGCCACCCACGCCGAGACGAGCCAGATGTACAACAAGTAGAAAGCCTTGACGCCGAGGGCGGCGACGATGAGCGAGGCGGTCATGTCAGGTCCCCAGGTAGGCGGCCATCACGCGCTCGTCGGTGCGCAGCGCGGAGGACTTGTCGGAGAGCGCGACGGTCCCGGTCTCCAGGACGTAGCCGCGGGAGGAGACGTCGAGCGCGTAGTTGGCGTTCTGCTCGACGAGCAGGATCGTGACGCCCTGCTGATTGATCTCGCGGATGATCTCGTAGATCTTGTCCACGATCACCGGCGCGAGGCCGAGCGACGGCTCGTCGAGGAGCAAGAGCTTGGGCTGGGCCATCAGCGCGCGGCCCATCGCGAGCATCTGCTGCTCGCCGCCCGACATCGTGCCCGCCTTCTGCTTCTGGCGCTCCTTCAGCCGCGGGAACATCTCGTAGACGCGCTCGATGTCGGCGCGGATCGCCGCGTTGTCCTTGCGGGTGAAGGCGCCCATCTCGAGGTTCTCGAGCACGGTCATGCGCGGGAAGATCCGCCGGCCCTCGGGCGAGTGGGCGATCCCGATCCCGGCCACCGCGTGCCCGGGCATGCCGGTGATGTCCTTGCCCAGGTAATAGATGCTGCCCTCGCGCGGCGGGACGATCCCGGAGATCGACCGCAGCGTCGTCGTCTTGCCCGCGCCGTTGGAGCCGATCAGCGTCACGATCTCGCCCTCGAAGACCTCGAGCGAGATGCCCTTGAGCGCCTCGATGGCGCCGTAGAACGAGTGGATGTTGTCGACGTGCAGGACCGGCTTGGCCCCGCCCCCGTCGCCCGCGGCCACCGGCACGGATGCCGTCGCGTCGCTCATGCCTGGCTCCCCAGGTAGGCCTCGATGACCTTCGGATCCTGGCGCACGGTCTGCGGCGATCCCTCGGCGATCTTCTCGCCATGGTCCAGCACCGTGATGTGGTCAGAGACGTTCATGACGACCTTCATGTCGTGCTCGATCAGCAGGATCGACATGTCCTGCTCGGTGCGCAACCGGTCCATCAGGCCGCGCAGCTCCTCGGACTCGGCGGCGTTCATGCCGGCCGTCGGCTCGTCGAGCAGCAGCAGCTTGGGGTCGGAGGCCAGCGCGCGGGCGATCTCCAGACGCCGCTGGTCGCCGTAGGGCAGGTTCATCGCCAGCTCGTCCTTGCGCTTGAGACCGACGAAGTCCAGCAGCTCGCGCGCCCGCTCCTTCGAGGCCTTCTCCTCGCGTCGGACGAACGGCGTGCGCAGGACCATCCCGGTCACCCGCGACTTCAGCCGCGGATGCATCCCGACCTGGACGTTCTCGGTCGCCGTCATGGTCCGGAACAGCTTGATGTTCTGGAAGGTGCGCGCCACGCCGGCCGCCGTGACGAGATCGGCCCGCTTGGCGGTGATGTCCTTGCCCTCGAAGATCACGCGCCCCGTCGTCGGTCGGTACAGCCCGGTGAGGCAGTTGAAGAACGTGGTCTTGCCTGCCCCGTTGGGCCCGATCAGCGAGACGATCGACTTGCGCGGGACGACGAAGTCGACGTCGTTGACGGCGACGAGGCCGCCGAAGACCTTCGACACGCCGCTCGCGTCCAGCACCGGCGGACCGCTGTGGTCGACCTCCGTGCCGTCCAGGTTGGTGGTGACCTTCGCCTGCTCACTCACTGTGCACCTCGTACATCTGCGACATGTCGCCGACCAGCTCGGCCTCGTCGCCCTCGATCTCGCCCTCGTGCAACTCGAGCTTTCTTCGGCCGGACGGGATCAGCCCCTCGGGGCGGAGCACCATCATGATCAACAGGAAGAAGCCGAAGACGCCGAAGGACACAGAGGTCGGGTCGAAGCCGATCGGCAACTGGTTGAGCTCGGGCAACCCGTAGCGGTTGAGCATCGACAGCGCGACGGCCCCGACGATGACGCCCCAGATGTTGCCCATGCCGCCGATGATGATCATCGCCAGCACGAAGACCGAGAAGCCGAACTCGAACTGATCGACGTTGACGGTGTTGTTGTAGGAGCCCAGGAAGGCGCCGGCGAAGCCGCCGAACGCCGCGCCGATGGCGTAGGCCCAGAGCTTCGTGCGGACGAGGTTGACGCCCATCGAGGCCGCCGCGACCTCGTCCTCGCGCACGGCGATCCAGGCCCGTCCGAGCCGGGAGTCGCGCAGCCGGCGGTTGACGAAGATCGTGAACACGACCATCGCGAGCGCCACCCAATACGCGGGTTTCAAGTTGAAATCCGTATAGACCAGGTCTTTGGACCACGGCAGGTTGATCGTGTCGATCGGGGTGATGCCCTGGCGGCCGTTGGAGAAGTCGGTCGTGCCGATGCCGAACAGGCCGCTCGTGCTGTTCTCGAAGATGCGCGGCACGATCTCGCCGAAGGCGAGCGTCACGATCGCGAGGTAGTCGCCGCGCAGCCGCAGCGTCGGGGCGCCGAGCAGGATGCCCCACACCGCGGTGATCCCCATCGCGATGAACGCCACGATGAAGAAGTTGATGTGGATGCCGGGGATCTCGGCGTGTGTGCCGTTGAGCTTGAGCTGGAACGTCGCGCGATCGCTCGACAGGATGTGGATGCCCTTGCCGCCGTTGACGTCCGGGAACTGCTGGGAGCCGAACCAGCCGATCACGAACGCGCCGATGGCATAGAAGGCGACGTAGCCGAGGTCGAGCAGGCCGGCGAAGCCGACGACGATGTTCAGCCCCAGCGCCATGATCACGTAGGCCAGCGTCTGGATCGAGGCGTCCAGTAGGGATCCCGTCCCCGCGACGTAGGGAAACAGGATCGCCAGGACGAGGGCGATGGCCATCCACGCCGACGGCGGCAGCAGCCGCGTCATGTCGTTGAAGCGCGTGCGGGTGGTCCCGAGCATGACGCTCACCCCTCCCGCGTCTCTTCGCCGAAGAGCCCTTGCGGCCGGAAGACCATGACCAGGATCAGCACGCCGAAGACGATCGCGGGTGTCCACTGCGGGCCCAGCGGCAATCCGAGGTAGTCCCCGGAGTCCGAGATCGCCTGGATCACGCCGATGATCAGCCCACCGACCACCGCGCCCTTGAGGTTGCCGATGCCGCCCATGACCGCCGCGGTGAACGCGATCAGCCCGGCGGTGAAGCCCTGGTTGAAGCGGATCGTGCCGTTGTAGAGCGCGTAGATGAGGCCGGCGGCGCCGGCCATCAGGCCACCGAGCAGGAAGGTCAGCTGGATCGTGCGATCGACGTCGATACCCATCAGGCGCGCCGCGTCCGGATCCTGCGCGGTCGCGCGCATGGCCTTGCCGTAACGCGTCGAGCCGACGAACCAGAGCAGGGCCATCAGCAGCGGGACCGTCACGATCACGGCGAAGACGTCGGAGTGCTCGATCCCGACGTTGAAGACGGTGAAGTAGTTCTTCTGGGAGCCGATGAGGTCGGGCGCGCTGTCAGGCGTCGGGCGCCACAGCAGGCCGACGTTCTGCAGGATGAAGCTCATCCCGATCGCCGTGATCAGCGGCGCCAGCTTGGGCGCGTTGCGCAGCGGTCGATACGCGACCCGTTCGATCAGCACGTTCAGCGTGCCGCTGGCGAACATCGCGAGCGCCAGCACCACCACGATCGAGAGGACCGTCAGCGGCATCGCGGTTTGCTCGTCGACGCCGAAGGTCGCCCACAGGGACACCGAGACGAACGAGCCGATCATGAAGACCTCGCCGTGGGCGAAGTTGATGAGCTCGACGATGCCGTAGACCAGCGTGTAGCCGAGCGCGATCAGTGCCCAGATCGTTCCGTTGGAAAGGCCGGTCTTGACGTCATCCAACGTGTCGTGCGGCGAGTGCACGAACTGCGCGACCAGCGCCAGCACGAGCAGCACGGGCAACGCGTAGGCGTTGAGAACATCAGAGAGCTTGCGGGCGGGCGGGCCCTCCGACGCCGTCTCGGTGATGGATGCGGCTTCCATGTGGTCCTTTGCCGAGTACCCCGTGACGCCGGCCGGGACACAGGGTCCCGGCCGGCACGTCACGAGTTGGCTCAGCTGGTCTGGGCCTTGATGACCTTGTCGAACACCAGCTTGCCGTCGACCACGCGATCTCCGCCGTAGTCCGACAGCGTCGTGTCGCCGTTCTCGTCGATCGAGTAGGTGCCCAACACGGACTCCCGGTTCTTGATCTTGAAGAAGGCGTCGATGACCGCCTGGCGATCGTTGCCCTTGGCGCCCGCGTTCTTGATCGCCTCGAGCATCACGCCCATGGCCTCATAGCCATAGATCGCGTAGGCCTCGGGATCGGCGCCGTACTTCGCCTTGTAGTTCTTGAAGAACTCCTGGCCGGAGGCCGGGTAGAGCTTCGGATCCAACGTCGGGTTGGTGACGTAGGTGACCTTCTCGACCGACGAGCCGAGCTTGGTCGTGAACGCGGTCTCCGCCACGCCGTCGGGGCCGAACAGCTTCGCCGTCGGCATCGCCGCGTGGAGGTCCTTGAACAGCTGGACCGCGTTGTTGTCGGTGATGCCACCGAAGAACACGCAGTCGGCGCCCGTTGCCTTGATCGTCGTGGCGACCGAGCGGTAGTTGGCGGCCTTGGGATCGATGCCGGTGTTGCCGGCGATCGGCAGGCCCTGGGTCTTGGCGGCGGCGACGACGTTCTTGACGAGACCGGAGCCGTAGACCTCCTTGTCGTTCAACAAGTAGGTCTTCTTGCAGCCATTGTCCTTCTGATAGCTGACCTGGGCGGCGCCCTGGATGTGGTCGGCAGGCACGACGCGCCCGTAGGTGCGCTTGCCCGACGGGTAGTACTTGTCGGGCTCGCCCTTGTCGGCACCGAGCGAGCGGGTCAGACCCGTCGCGGTGTTCGACGGCGAGACCTGCAGGACGCCGGCCTCGTTCAGGATCGGGATCGAGATCGCCGACGCACCCGAGTTGAACTCACCGAGGTAGCCGATGGTGGACTTGTCCTGAGCGGCCTTGCGGGCATCGCCCGACGTGGCGCCCGGGTCCCACTTGCCGGCGGCGGCGGTGGAGTCGTCGAGACTGGTGTACTTGATGGTGAAGTCGCCGACCTTGCTGCCCTGGCTCTCCAGCGCCAGCTTCTCGCCGTTGACGACCGAGAGCGACTGCGCTCGCGAATCGCCCTGCAGCGGGAGGCTGGAGTAGATCGTCAGGCTCTTGGATCCGGAGCTCGTGTCCGAGCTTCCGGTGCTGCTGCTGCCGCTGTTGTCGTCGCTGCCGCAAGCGGCAACTCCGATCGACAGCGCAGCCAGAAGACAGCCTGAGGCTGCCACATGACGTACGCGCAACGTGTCCCCTCCTCAAGGGATCGAATACGGAGAGAAGGCGAGTCTAAACAGGGTCAGGGACGCCGCGCAATGGTCACCCCTCCACACCACAAGGTGGAAACGTGGGTTGACCACCGTCCGGGTGCCCGCGCAAGGCGGGCGCGGGTCAGCGCTGACGCTTGGAGGGGTTGTACTTCTGCAGCATCTGGACCGTCACGGCGACGATGATCAACAGTGCGGCGAGGAGGAAGCTGTCGAGGGCCTTGGCGCCCAGTGCCCAGAGGACAATCCAGAGGCAGAGCGAGGCAACGATGGAGTACACGAGTCCCATGGCCGGGCGGATCCTATCGCCCTAGCGACGCAGGCGGCGCGTCGCCGGATCCCACCGCACGGCGGGCGCGCCGGCGTGGTGGACGCCGCCGACCCAACGATCCAGTGGCGCGAGCACTGCGGTCGCGTCGGCCTCGCCGGCGAGCACACGTGCGCCGTCGGCGGTCAGCGCGAAGACACCGTGGTCGGTCCGCCGAACCAGCCCGGCCAGGCGCGTGGCGCGCCACCACAGCGTCGCGTCGCCGAGGAAGGGGCGCTCCTCGGGCGCCGTCGCCGCCACGAAGAGCGCGGCGGGCGGCAGCGGCCCGTCGGCCAGCGCCGCCAGGATCTGGCGCTCGGTGCGCGCCAGCCCGTCGGTCGTGGCCGGATGCTCCTCGAGCAGGCGGCCCAGGGCCGGTGCGACGTCGGGCAGGCCCGGCGTCCCGGCCAGCCACGCCTCCTGGACCTGCAGCGGATCGGGTGAGGTGAACGCCGCCCACAGTTGGCGCGCCAGCTCGTGCTCGCCCTCGCCCAGCGGCCGAGCGGCGGCGAGCCGGTCGCGCAGGAAGCTCCGCGGCCCACGCGCGAGGCGGACCAGCTCGACCGGCCCGGCCGGGCGGCTGCGCCGGCTCTCGGCCGAGACGGCGAGGCGGTCGAGGATCTGCAGCAACTGCAGTTGGTCGTAGAGGTCGTCCTCGAACCACAGGACGATCCGCGTGGAGAAGTCGACGGCGTCGAGGCGCTCGTCGCGGACCGCCAGCTGCGCGCGGGCCTGCGCCAGGTCGGTGAGGCCCGCATCGGCCAGGAAGCGCGCGCGGACCTCGCGCAACGGCGCGGGCTCCAGCGCCGGCACCGGGCCCTCGTGCAGGACGTCGTCCCAGGTCAGCACCTCACCGAGCGGGCGCAGGTCGGCGGCGACGGCCGCGCCGTTGGTGATGTGCAGGATGGCCATCGGCCCGCGCGCGGCCTGCGCTCAGCTCGACGCGGGCGTCGCCAGCGCGGCGGAGAACCCCTTGACGAGGTCCCGCACCGCGGCGGCCGGATCGTCGGCCTCGGCGGCGGCGCGGACCAGGCGGCTGCCGATGATCACGCCGTCGGCGCCGGCCTCGGCGGCCTGAGCGGCCTGCTCGGGCGCGCCGATGCCGAAGCCCAGCGCGACGGGCAGGTCGGTGTGGGCCTTGGTGCGGGCGATGACCGAGCCGTAGGTCGCAGAGAGCGCGGCGCGCTCGCCGGTCGTGCCGGTGACCGAGACGGTGTAGACGAAGCCGCGCGCGCGGGCGCCGATCCGCGCCAGGCGCTCGTCGGGCGTGGTCGGCGCGACCAGCGGGACCAAGGCGATGCCCGCCGCGTCGCAGGCCGCGAGCACATCTTCGCCCTCCTCCAGCGGCATGTCGGGGACGATCAGCCCGCTGGCGCCGGCCTCGGCGAGCTCGGCGACGAACGCCTCCGGCCCCTTGGCGAAGATGAGGTTGGCGTACATCATCATCACGACCGGGACACGCTGGGCGAGCGTGTGGCAGACGGTGAGGACGCCCGCGACCGTCGTCCCGGCCCGCAGCGCCTCGGTCCCGGCCGCGTGGATCACGGGACCGTCGGCCAGCGGGTCGGAGAACGGGACGCCCAGCTCGATGAGGTCGGCGCCGCCGTCGACGTAGGCCTCGCCGATCCGCGATCGAGTCCCCGAGCGTCGGGAAGCCGCCCATCAGGTAGGGCATGAGGGCCGCGCGGCCCTGGGCGTTGGCGAAGGCGTCGGCGATGCGCTGGGGGCCGTCCATGGGGAGCGTGCAAGCCTACGACCAGACCGCGTCCTATGCTCACTGCCGATGCTGGGGAAGACGGCCCCACCCACCCGCCGCGCGCTGGTGTGGTTCGGATCCACCGTGATCCTGATCCTCGTCGTCTACCTCCTGATCCCGCACCTGGCCGGGATCGAGGACACGTGGAACCGCATCCGCGACGGGTCGCCGGCCTGGCTGGCCGCAGCAGTCGCGCTGGAGGCCGTCTCCTACGCGGGCTATGCCTGGAACGTGGCCGCCGTCAGCGCGGCCGACCGCGTCGTGCTCGGCTTCCGTCGCTCGGCGCAGATCACGCTCGCGGCGACCGCGGCCACGCGCCTGCTGGCCGCCGGCGGCGCGGGTGGGATCGCGGTCACGACCTGGGCGCTGTCGCGCGC
Organism: uncultured Conexibacteraceae bacterium; assembly: GCA_963731005.1. GTDB lineage: Bacteria > Actinomycetota > Thermoleophilia > Solirubrobacterales > Solirubrobacteraceae > Baekduia. The sequence continues at coordinate 1,012,443 of CAVSTZ010000001.1, forward strand.
GGGCCACGGTCCACGCGGCGCGGCCAAGCAGGTGTCCTCGCACCTGGTCGCGACCTACGCGCGTCTTCGTCGGCGCGATCGTCCTGTTCGGCACCGGCCTGGCGATCGCCGGCGCCGAGCCGCTGCTCAGCGCGGTGCCCGCGGTGCTGGGCGCGCTGCTGTTCGCCGCGTACGGCATCGCGATCCAGGCGCCCGACGCCCTGCAGCGCCGCCTCGGCCAGGGCGGCGGCCGCTGGCGCCAGGCGCCTGCTCGCCGCACCGCAGGCGCTGGCCGACGGCACGCACTTCACCATCGACTTGGTCCGTCGCCGCGAGCTCGGCCTGCTCGGGACGGTGGTCTGGTGGGTCTTCGACGTCGCGACCCTGTGGGCGTGCTTCTGGGCCTTCGGCGGGCACCCGAACGTCGCGGAGCTGACGATGGCCTACCTGCTCGGCATGCTCGGCAACCTGCTGCCGCTGCCGGGCGGCGTCGGCGGCGTCGAGGGCGGCATGGTCGGTGCGTGCGCCGCGTTCGGCATGGACGCCGAGATCGCGCTGGTGGCGGTGCTGGCCTACCGGGCGATCTCGGTGTGGCTGCCGGCGCTGCCGGGGGTGCTCGCCTTGGCGACGCTGCGACGCGCGGCCGATGGGGCCGAGATCGTCGACGACGACGCGGAGCGCGACGCGGCCTGACCTCCGGTCGTCGGCGACGACCGACGGCTCAGTCGACCCCGTAGGCCTCGATGATCTGGGCAAGGTCCTTGTCGCCGCGGCCACTGAGGCAGATCACGTCGAGCTGCGACTCGGTCGGCTCGTGCAGCGCGTGGTAGAGCGCGTGCGAGGTCTCCAGCGCCGGGATGATCCCCTCCAGCCGCGTGACCTCCTTGAAGGCCTGCGACGGCCTGGTCATCGGTCACCGCGACGTACGTCGCGCGCCCCGTGTCCCGCAGCCACGCGTGCTCGGGACCCACGCCCGGATAGTCCAGGCCCGCCGAGATCGAGTGGGCCTCCAGGATCTGGCCCTCGTCGTCCTGCATGATCGCGCTGAACGAGCCGTGCAGCACGCCGGCGCGCGCGCCCGAGGTCAGCGGCGCGCCGTGGCGGCCGTCCAGACCCTCGCCGCCGGCCTCGACGCCGACCAGCGCGACCGACTCGTCCGGGACGAAGGCCGCGAAGATGCCCATGGCGTTGGAGCCGCCGCCGACGCAGGCGAGCACGCGATCGGGCAGCCGGCCCTCGCGCTCCAGCAGCTGAGCGCGCGCCTCCTCGCCGATGATCCGCTGCAGCTCGCGCACGATCGCCGGGTAGGGCGCCGGGCCCGCCACCGTGCCGAGCACGTAGTGCGTGGTCTCGACGTTGGCGACCCAGTCGCGGATCGCCTCGCTGGTGGCCTCCTTGAGCGTCCGCGAGCCCGCGGCCACCGGGACGACGGTCGCGCCGAGCAGCTGCATGCGCTCGACGTTGGGCTTCTGGCGCACGACGTCGACCTCGCCCATGTAGACCACGCACTCGAGGTCGAGCAGCGCGCAGGCGGTGGCCGTCGCGGTGCCGTGCGAGCCCGCGCCGGTCTCGGCGACGACGCGCGGCTTGCCCATGCGCTTGGCCAGCAGCGCCTGGCCGAGCGCGTTGTTGATCTTGTGCGCGCCGGTGTGGTTGAGGTCCTCGCGCTTGAGGTAGATCGCGCGGCCGGCGAACTCCGACAGGCGCGGCGCGAGGTAGAGCGGCGACGGTCGGCCGACGTAGTCGCGCTGCAGGTGCTCGAGCTCGGCGCGGAACGCAGGGTCGGCCCAGGCGTCGAGCCACGACCTTCTGCAGATCGCCGAGCGCGGGCATCAGCGTCTCGGGGACGTACTGGCCGCCGTAGGGGCCGAAGCGGATCTCCAGGCCGGTGCTCACTTGCCGTTTCCTTCTCGATCGCGAAGCGACGTGGTCATGCGCCCGCGGGCCGAACAGGGCTGCGGCGGCCGGCCGGGGCCGCGGTCGGCTTCGGCGCCTCGGAAGCCAGTGCCTTGGGCATGGGCTCCAGCTCGCCGGTCGTCGCGCGCACGGCGGCGGCGAAGGCCTTCATCTTGGCCGGGTCCTTGACGCCGGGCGACAGCTCGACGCCGCTGGCGACGTCGACCGCGAAGGGATCCGCAGCGGCGATCGCGTCGGCCACGTTCTCGGGGTTCAGCCCGCCCGACAGGATCAGCGGCACGTCGGTGCTGCGGCGGCTGAGCATCCGCCAGTCGAAGGTCTCCCCCGTCCCACCGCGCTGCCCCTCGCGGTAGGTGTCGAGCAGGTGGTAGTCGATGGCATGGAAGGCCTGGACCTTCAACACGTCGGAGGCCAGCCGGATCGACTGCGCCTTGATGACCTTGGCGCCGGTGCGGCGCCGCACCTCGGTCGCGAAGGCCGGACCCTCCTCGCCGTGCAGCTGCACCATCGAGAGCTGCAGCATGTCGACCAGCGCCGCGATCTCGTCCAGCGACTGGTTGACGAAGACGCCGGCGACCTCGACCTTGCGGCGCACCGCGTTGCTGATCCGGATTCCCTCGCCGGGATCGCACGCGCGCTTGGACTCCGGCCACAGGATCAGGCCGACCGCCCAGGCGCCGTTGACCACCGCCAGCTCGGCGTCGGCGACGCTGGTGATGCCGCAGAACTTGATGCGAGGTGCGCGGTTGGCCACGCCCTGCATCTTAGGGTGAGCGCCTCGGCGCTAGCCCGTCTGCAGCGCCGGCGGGCGCTTGGCCAGCGTGACGACCACCGTCTTGGTGTCCTTCTTGCGGACGATCTCGACCTTGACCCTGTCGCCCGGCTTGTGGCCGGTGACCAGCTGCGAGAGCTGGTCGGAGCTCGTGATCGCCTTGCCGTCGACCTTGGTGATGATGTCGCCGCCGAGGACCACGGTGTCGTTGTTCGGGCTGCCCGTCAGCGTCGCCTGCAGGTCGCCGGCCTTGAGCCCTGCCAGATCGGCCGGGCTGTTGGGCTCGACGGTCTGCACGAGCGCGCCGTGGTCGACGGGCAGGTTGAGGGCGTCGAGCTGGCCGTCGACGGTCAGCGACGTGATGCCGAGGTAGGCGCGCTGGACCGTCTCGCCCTTCTTGAGGTTGGCGAGGATCGACTTGGCGGTGTCGATCGGGACCGCGAAGCCGATGCCGACGCTGCCCGGAGCCCCCGCCGCCGGTCTCGATCTGCGAGTTGATGCCGATGACGCGCCCGGCGGAGTCGATCAGCGGGCCGCCCGAGTTGCCCGGGTTGATCGCCGCGTCGGTCTGGATGACGTCCTTGATCGACGCAGCCGTTGGGCGCCTGGATCTGGCGCTGCAGGGCCGAGACGACGCCGGTGGTCAGCGTGCGGTCCAGGCCGAAGGGGTTGCCGATCGCGATCGTCGGGTCGCCGACGTGGACGTCCTTGGAGGAGCCGAGCGGCAGCGGCTTGAGGGCCAGCCCCTCGGGGTCGACCTTCAGCAGCGCGAGGTCGGTCGACGGGTCCTTGCCGACGACCGTCGCCTTGACGGACTTCTTGTCGGCGAACTGGACAGTGATCGAGCCGGGCGTGGCGCCGTCGATCACGTGGTTGTTGGTGAGGATGTCGCCGCCGGCGTCGATGACGAAGCCCGAGCCGGTGGACTCGCTGCGCTGCGTGCCGCCGAACGGGTCGAACGGGTTCTGGGTCTGCTCGGTGATCTCGGAGCGGACGAAGGCGACACCGGGCGCGTAGCGCTGGTAGATGTCGGCCGGCGGTCAGCCCGTCGGCGGCGTCGGAGCGCTTGCCGTTGGCGCCCTGAGAGGCGAGCGCCGACTGGCGGATGACCGTCGTCGTGTGCGTGTCGCCGCCGCTGTCGTCGACGATGAACGCGGTCACCCCCGCGGCGACCCCGCCGCCGAGCAGCGCGGCGACCAGCAACGGCAGGACGATGGTCTTCGAGTTCGGGGAGGGGGGCTGGCTCATGGCTGGGGCAGATGATCCTGGGGATCGCTGAAGCGACCCTGAAGTCGGTCTAAATGTTGCTAAAGCGGTGCGCGATCCTGGACGGACGGCGGTGCGCTACAACGCGTCCTCGGCGCTGGCGCCGTGGCCGGCGAGGTCGCGCAGCGCGAATTCCGGCTCGGGGGCGCGCATCAGCGTCTCGCCGATCAGCACGGCGTCGATGCCGACGCGCTCGAGCTCCTCGATCTGCGCGCGGGTGTGAAATCCGGACTCCGAGACCACCGTCTTGCCGGCCGGCACGTCGCTGAGCAACTCGTAGGTGCGCTCGACGTCGACGGTGAAGTCGGTGAGGTTGCGGTTGTTGATGCCGATGACGTCGGCGTCGACGACCTCCAGCGCGGCCTCCAGCTCCTCCTCGTCGTGGACCTCGACGACGACGTCGAGGTCGAGCGCCAGCGCCTCGGCGTGGAGGTCGGCCAGCTCCCTGGGCTCCAGGGCCGCGACGATCAGCAGGATCGCGTCGGCGCCCGCCACCGCGGCCTCGTAGACCTGGTAGGCGTCGACCATGAAGTCCTTGCGCAGGATCGGCAGGCCGGTCGCCGCGCGCGCCTCCTCCAGATCGGCGAGCGTGCCGCCGAAGTGCGGGCCCTCGGTCAGGATCGAGACCGCCGCGGCACCGCCACGCTCATAGGCCTGCGCGATCTCGGTGACGGTGGCGCCCGCGCGGATCTCCCCCGCCGACGGCGAGCGCCGCTTGTGCTCGGCGATGATCGACACGCCGGGACGCACGAGCGCCTCGGAGAACGGACGGCCCTCGCGATGCGGCGCCAGACGGGACTCCAGCAGCGCGAGCGGCACCTCCTTGCGGCGGCGACGGACTTCGTCGCGCGTCACGTCGACGATGCGCTCCAGGACGTTGCTCATGATGAGGCCGGTGCCAGTTCGGTGCTGATGCGGACGTACTCCTGCAGGGCGGCGGTGGCTGCCCCGGATGCGATGGTCTCGCGCGCGAGCTCGACGCCCGAGCGCAGGTCGTCGGTGCGCCCCGCAGCGTAGATCGCCGCGCCCGAGTTGAGCAGGACGAGGTCCGTGTCAGGCCCCTGCGCGCCCTCGAACACCGCGCGCGTGGTCGCCGCGTTGGCCTGCGGGTCGCCGCCCGAGATCGCGCTCTCGGGCGCCTCGGCCAGACCCACGTCGGCCGGCGCGACGTCATACCGGCGCAACTCGTCGCCGTTGACCTCCACGACGTGCGTGGGGGCCGACGTACTCATCTCGTCCAGGCCATCCGCGGAGGAGACTACCAACGCGCGATCGCAGCCCAGGCGGGCGAGCGCGCCGGCGAGTACGTCGAGGTAGGCGGGGTCCGAGACGCCGACGACCTGGCGGCGGGCACCGGCCGGGTTGGTCAGCGGCCCGAGGAAGTTGAAGATCGTGCGCACCGCGAGCTCCTTGCGCACCGGGATGACCCAGCGCGTGGCCGCGTGGTGGGCGGGCGCGAACATGAACCCGAAGCCGACCTCGTCGATGCAGCGCCCGACGTCTGACGGCGTGAGATCGATGCGGGCGCCCAGCGCCTCCAGCACGTCGGCCGAGCCGCTCAGCCCGGTGGCCGAGCGGTTGCCGTGCTTGGCCACCGCGCAGCCGGCGCCCGCGGCAACCAGCGCCGCGGTCGTCGAGACGTTGAAGGTGCGTCGGCCGCCGCCGGTGCCCGCGGTGTCGAGCAGGTCGGCGCGCTGCGTCGTGACCGGCGTGGCCAGCCCGCGCATCGCCTCGGCGAGCCCGGCGATCTCCGCGACGGTCTCCCCCTTGGTCCGCAGCGCGATCAGGAAGGCGGCGATCTGCCCCTCGCTGCCGTTGCCGGCCATGATCTCGCCCAGCACGGCGCCTGCCTGCTCCTGGCTGAGGTCGCGACGGGTGGCGAGCGCGTCGATGGCGGCCGTGAGGACGTCGTTGGGCATCGGAAAGTGCGAGAGACTAACCGCCTGGCGGGCGGCCGTCGCTCAGCCGTCCGCGAGGAAGTTGGCCAGCATGTCCTTGCCCCGGTCGGTCAGGACCGACTCGGGGTGGAACTGAACGCCCTCCACGGGCAGCTCGCGATGACGGATGCCCATCAGGACGCCGCCCCCGCGGGAGGTGACCGTGAACTGATCGGGCAGGTCGTCCTCGGCGACCACCAGCGAGTGGTACCTGCCAACTGTCAGCGCCCCGTTGAGCCCGCGGTAGACGCCCTGGCCGTCGTGCTCGATCACCGTCGTCTTGCCGTGGATCGGCTCGTGGCGGATGACCGTGCCGCCGAACGCCTGGGCCAGCGACTGGTGGCCGAGGCAGACGCCGAGCGTCGGAACCCCCGCCTCGGGGAAGCGGCGCATCGCGGCGATCGAGACGCCCGCGTCGTCGGGCGTGCACGGCCCCGGCGAGACGACGACGCGATCGGGCGCGCGCTCCAGCAGCTCGTCGATCGAGGCCACGTCGTTGCGCACGACGTCGATCGTCGCGCCCAGCTCACCCAGGTACTGGACCAGGTTGTAGGTGAAGGAGTCGTAGTTGTCCACCATCAGGACGTTCATGCCCAGTCCCTCTGCTGCGCGGCCAGGACGATCGCGCCCTTGACGGCCTTGGCCTTGTTGACCGACTCCTCGAACTCATAGGCGGGCTTGGCGTCGGCGACCGTCCCGCCGCCGGCCTGGATGTGCGCGCTGCCGTCCTTGATCACGACCGTGCGGATGTGGATGCACGTGTCGAGGTCGCCGGAGTAGCTGAGGTAGCCGATCGCCCCGCCGTAGCCGCCGCGCTTGATCGGCTCGAGCTCGTCGATGATCTCCATCGCCCGCACCTTCGGCGCGCCGCTGAGCGTGCCGGCCGGCAGGATCGCGCGCAACGCGGCCATCGGGCCGACGTCCTCGCGCAGCGTGCCGCTGACCGACGAGACGATGTGCATGACGTGCGAGTAGTGCTCGATCTGCATGAACGTGTCGACGTTCACGCTGCCGTACTCGCAGACGCGGCCGAGGTCGTTGCGCCCGAGGTCGACGAGCATCACGTGCTCGGAGCGCTCCTTCTCGTCGGCCAGCAGCTCGGCCGGGTCGGCGTCATGGGGCCGCGTGCCGGCGATCGGCCGAGTCGACGCGAGACGGCCGGTGACCGTCAACAGCGGCTCGGGCGAGGCGCCGGCGACCTGGAAGTCGAGGAAGTCCAGGAAGTACATGTAGGGCGACGGGTTGACGACGCGCAGCCCGCGGTAGACCGAGAACGGGTCGATGCCCTCCAGCGGCGCGCTCCAGCGCTGGGACGGCACGACCTGGAACGCGTCGCCGGCGTGGACGTACTCGACGATCCGCTCGACCATGCCCTCGAACTGCTCGCGCGGCATGTTGGAGTGGAACTCGGGCAGCGGCCGATCGGGCCGGCCCGCCTCGGGCTTCGGCACGGGGCCGTCGAGCAGGCGCCGCGTGTCGGCGATCGTGGCGACCGCGTCGGCGTAGGACTCGTCGAGGTCGTGGGCGGCGACGTTGACCAGGATCGTGACCGTGTGCTTGAGATGGTCGAAGACCACCAGCACGTCGGAGAGCATCAGCGCCATGTCGGGCAGGCCGAGCACGTCCGGGTTGGGCTCGCCGAGCGTGGTCTCGACGGTGCGCACGAGGTCGTAGCCGAAGAAGCCGACCGCGCCGCCGGTGAACGGCGGGGCGTCCTCGAAGGTCGCCTGACGCAGCGCCGCGGCCTGCTCGGCCACGGCATAGGGGTCGCCGTCGTCGCCCAGCGACCAGCGCACCAGGCCCCGCGGGCGCACGCCGATGAACGAGTAGCGCCCCATGCGCTGGCCCTGCTCGGCGGACTCCAGCAGGAAGGCGGGATGCTCGGGCTCGGTGCCGCGCAGCTTCAGGAACGCGGCGACCGGCGTCTCGCAGTCGTCGATGAAGGTGTGGCGCAGCGGGATCAGGTCGTGGTCGCGCGCGAGCTCGCGGATCTCGTCGAGCGAGGGCTCCAGGCTCAGGCTGCTCTCAGCGATGGCGCTCACGCAGCACCTCCGTCACATCGGTCAGCGAGCGGCCGCGCGAGCGCAGCAGCACGAGCAGGTGGTAGAGGACGTCGGCCGCCTCGTTGTCGACGCGGTCGTCGGTCTCCTCGCGCGCGGCGCGGGCGACCTCCTCGGCCTCTTCCTCGACCTTCTCGCCGATGTGGGCCGGGTTGTCGAGCAGCTCGACGGTGTAGCTGCCCGCGGGCCGCTGGGCCTGACGCGCGACGAGCGTGCGCTCCAGCGCCGGCAGGATCTCGTAGGGCGCCGGCTCCAGGTCACCGGTGAAGAAGCAGGTGCGCTCGCCCGTGTGGCAGGCCGGGCCGGCGGGCTCGACCAGCGCGAGCAGCGCGTCGCCGTCGCAGTCGACGCGCAGCGCCTTGACGGCCTGCGTGTTGCCCGACGTGGCGCCCTTGTGCCAGAGCTCGTTGCGCGAGCGCGACCACAGGTGGAGCTCGCCGGTCTCGCGCGTCTTGGCGACGGCCTCGGCGTTGGCGTAGGCCAGCGTCAGGACCTCGCCCGAGCGCCAGTCCTGGATGACGACGGGCACGTGGCCCTGGGCGTCGTAGTTGATCTCCACGAAGCGGAGTCTACGAAGCGTGGCTCTTGCCGACACGCGCGAGCAGCGGCTCGATCTCCTGCGCCGGGACCGGCCGGCCGAGCAGGAAGCCCTGGGCCAGTGGGCAGCCCTGCTGCACCAGGAACGCGCGCTGGGCCTCGTTCTCGACGCCCTCGGCCACGGCGTCCATGCCCAACGCCCGCGCGAGCTCGAGGATCGCGGTCACGATCGCCGTCGCCTCCGGGTCGTCGGGAACGGCCTGCAGGAACGTCTTGTCGATCTTGAGCACCTGCACCGGCATCGTGCGCAGCCGCGACAGCGACGAGTAGCCGGCGCCGAAGTCGTCGATGGCGACCTCGATGCCCGCCGCCACCAGCTCGGTGAGGACGGGGTCGGTGCGCAGCGGGTCGACCATCGCCGCGGACTCGGTGATCTCGACCGTGAAGCGCCCGGCGACGTCGTCGGGGGTCAGCAGGCCGAGCAGGCGCTGGCCGAAGTCCGGGCGGCGCAGCTGGCGCGGCGAGACGTTGACGGTCACGCGCGGCGGCCGGTAGCCCGCGTGCTCCCAGGCCAGGACCTGATCGCGGACCGAGCGGACGACCCAGTCGCCGACGCGATCGACGAAGCCCGTCTCCTCGGCGAAGGCGATGAACTCGTCGGGCATGACGAGCCCGCGAAACGGGTCCTGCCAGCGCACGAGCGCCTCGAGCTTGCGCAGCGTGCCGTCGCGCGGGTCGACGATCGGCTGCCAGTGCAGCAGCAGCTCGTCGCGATCCAGGGCCTTGCGCAGGCGGCTGGTCATCGACAGCCGCTCCAGCGACTCGTGCGGATCGCCGCTGTAGACCGTGACGCCGTTGCGACCGGCGGCCTTGGCCGCGTACATCGCGGCGTCGGCGTGGCGCAGCAGCGCGTCGGCGTCGGCGGCGTCGCGCGGGTAGAGCGAGATGCCGATCGACGCGCCGATGTGGAACTCCGCGCCGGAGATCGAGAACGGCTCGGCGAGCGAGCGCAGCAGGTCCTCGGCGACGCGTCGGGCATGGGCCTCGGCGTCGGCGCGCGGCATGTCGGCCAACAGCAACAGGAACTCGTCGCCGCCCTGGCGGGCGAGCAGGTCCATGCCACGGCGGCGCTCGCCGAGGCGCATCGTCACGTGGCAGAGCAGCTCGTCGCCGGCGGGATGGCCGAGCGAGTCGTTGACGAGCTTGAAGCCGTCGAGGTCGAGGTAGAGCAGGCCCACGGCCTCGCCCTGACGGCGCGCGCGGGCCAGCGCGAGGTCGAGGTGCTCCTGCAGCAGCGCGCGGTTGGGCAGCCCGGTGAGCGGGTCGTGGTAGGCGAGGTAGGCGATCTGCTCCTCGGCCGCGCGGCGCTCGGTCAGGTCGACGCCGCTGCTCATCACCGCGGTGACGGCGCCGTCGGCGTCGCGGACGACCGTGTCGCGCCAGGCGATCGTGCGCTCCTCGCCGTCCTTGGTCACCACGACCGACTCGTGGACGGCGTCGTCCTGGTCGCTGTCGACCTCGGCCGCGAAGGTGGCACGGCCGCTCTCGCGCAGCCGCTCGGGGACGACCGCGTCATACCAGTCGCGGCCGATCAGCTCGCCTTCCTCGTAGCCCAGCAGCTCGGTGCCGGCGCGGTTGAGCAGCGTGATCTGCGCGGAGCGATCGAGGATCACGATGATCGCCCCGGCGATGTCGAGGTAACGCTGCGCGCGGTGGCGCTCGTCCTGGAGCTCTGACTCGGTCGCGCGCGTCGGCGTGACGTCGACCAGGACGCCCTGGCTGAAGCGCGGCGTGCCGTCGGCGTCGCGGATGACGGCCTCCTTGTCGCGCACCCACCGCTCGCTGCCGTCGCGGTGGAGCATGCGGAACTCCATGTCGGCCCAGGTGCCGGCCTCGAAGGCGACGCGCTCCTGCTCGCGGACGCGGGCGCGGTCGTCGGGATGGATGCAGCGATACCAGAGGTCCTGATCGTCGAGGAACGCCTCGGGCGGCCAGCCGAGGAGCTCCTCGATCTGCGGGCTGACGTAGGTCAGCGTCGAGTGCGCATCCCATTCGGCGACGTAGGCGACCGCCGGGACGTGCTCGACCAGGCCGCGGTAGCGCGCTTCGGCCAGCGCGAGCCGGTCCTCCAGCGCGCGCACCAGCGGCGCGTGCTCGACGTCAGGTGGAGTGGGAGGCGTGCTCGAGGGGTCGGCCATTGGGTGCGCGCGAGCCGGTGGGACGGTCGGCCAACGACGGATGCGCCTGTTGGAGATACCAGCCGAACGCGCGATCGACCAACGGCTGGACGCCCATTGCGCGCAGCAAGAGTGACAGCAATCGCGGCGGCAAGGCGGGAATCACCCGCTGCAGGCGGGCCGCCCGGGTGAAGGCCGGACGGTGGCGCTCGTGGAAGTCGGTGTAGGCGGTCAGGGCCTGCTCGCGGGTCTGGCTGCCGTCCAGGACGGCGCCCAGCTCGCGCCCGCAGGCGATCCCGAAGTAGAACGCGGTGCGGATCCCCTCGCCCGAGAGCGGGAAGCAGTGCCCGGCGCTGTCGCCGACGCAGAAGGCGCCGTCGACGGTCGCCTCGCGGAGCGCGTGCGGAAACCAGTTTCCTTGGTAGCGGACGGTCTCGACGTCGAGCTTGCGCGCCATGGCGCGCGTGGGCTCCTTGACGTGGTCGTGCGGGTCGTAGGAGAGCGTGCCGACGCGCCGCTCGCCGTTGGCCGGCACCGACCAGCCGTAGCCGCGACGGATCAGGTCAGCGGTCCAGCCAGAGGTCGAGGTCGAGGGCTGGGTGGGGGCCGATTTCGTGGGGGTGGACCTCCAGCCCGCGGCTCAGCGTCGCCTCGGGCGGCTGGACGTGCGGATCGCCGAGGACGCGGCGCCAGCCGGCGGCGTCGACCAGCAGCGGCGCGGTGACGTCGCCGCGGTCGGTGTGGATCGTGTCCCCCGTGCGGCCGAGGACGACGGCGGTGGCGAAGCGCGCGCTGCCGCACTGGGCCCAGAGCAGCTCGCAGAGCGTCTTGTAGTCAAACGACGTCCAGCTCCACGGCAGGCGATAGCGCGCGCGGCCGTGGGGCGTGGAGAAGGACATGCCGGGCAGCTCCTGGCGTGCGGCGCCCTGCACGCCCATCGCGGCCATCCACGGCGTCGGGACGGCGCAGGCCGAGGTGGCGCGCTCGCCGATCTCGTAGCGGTCGAGGATCAGGACGTCGGCGTCGACGCCGGCCAGCTCGCGGGCGACCGCGAGGCCGGCGAAGCTCGCGCCGCAGATGATCACGTCGGCGCGCTCGCCGTCGACGAACGGCGGGCGATCGGCGCCACGGGCGGTCGCGCGCGTGGTCATGCGGGCACGAGGCCCCGACGCTCGATACGGCGCAGATGCACGCGGCGGTAGATCGTGGTGGCCAGCGCGATGCCGGGCCGGGCGCGCGGCGTGCAGGCGCCGAGCACCGCGCGCGCCGAGTCGCGAAACAGCTCAGCGGCGCGACGGACCTCGTCGGCGGGCGCCGCGGTCGGACGCCCTTGTGCCAGCGCCTCCTCGTCGAGCCCGGGCAGGTAGACGCGGTCCATGGCGTAGTCCTCACGGACGTCGCGCAGGAAGTTCGTGAGCTGGAAGGCGATGCCCAGGCGCGCGACGTCCTCACGCCGCTCGGCCGGCACGCCGATCAGCGGCGCCATCACGCGGCCGACCGCCGCGGCGCTGCCGTTCATGTAGGTGTCGAGCTCGGCGCGGCTGTTGAGCCGCACGTGGCCGTCGCAGTCGACGCGCATCGAGTCCATGTAGACGCCGAGCTCCTCGAGCGGGAGCTCGTGGCGGCGACCGGCGTCGACCAGCGCGGCGATCAGGGGATGGTCGCTGTCGCCGGCGGCGATGCCGTCGGCCAGCGTGGCCTGCCAGGCGTCGAGCGCCGCCCGCCGCGCCTCGGGGGTCTCGGGGCGGTCCGGCCCGTCGACCAGCTCATCCGCGCCGCGCAGGAAGCCGTACAAGGCATGCACGGCGGGGCGCACGTCGCGACCCAGCACCTGGGTCGCCAGGTGGAAGGTCGGGTCATGGCGGCGCTGTAGCGCGGCACAGCGGATGTAGGCCTCTTGAGTGTCCGTGTCTGGCATGTTCCCTGTTGCAGGTCGCTACGTACAACTCTGAAAAGCAGATGACCGCGATCAATGATGCACAGCTCGTGGTCGTCACGGGCAAGGGTGGCACCGGCCGCACCACGGTCGCGGCCGCCCTCGGGGTGGCCGCGGCGGCGCAAGGACGGCGCACGATCGTCTGCGAGGTCGGCGGCCAGTCGCGGGTGGCCGCGCTGCTCGGTAAGGGCGAGCGCGCGCCGCGGCCCGGGGTCGAGACGCCGGTCGGCGACGGCCTGTGGACGACCACGATCGACCCCGACGGCGCGCTGGAGGAGTGGCTGACGCGCCAGTTGCCGCGCCGCCTCGTGCAGCCGCTCACGCGCTCCGGCGTCTTCTCCGGCTTCGTCGCCGCGGCGCCGGGGGCGCGTGAGCTGGTGACGATGACCAAGGCGTGGGAGCTCGGCCAGGCCCAGCGGTGGCGCGGCGACGCGCGCGGCTACGACACCGTCATCCTCGACGCGCCGGCCTCGGGCCACGGCCTCGGGCTGCTGCGCACGCCGCGTACCTTCGCCGACATCGCCCGCGTCGGGCCGATCGCCGGCCAGGCGCGCACGGTCGCCGAGGCACTGGCCGATCCGGCGCGCAGCCGGCTGGTCGCCGTCGCCCTGCCCAGCGAGCTGGCCGTCAGCGAGACGCTGGAGCTGGAGGGGCGCGTGGCCGCCACCCTGGGCCGCGACCTCGACGCGATCGTCGTCAACGGCCTCTGGCCGCGACGCCTCTCGGGCCATGACGTCGCCGCCGTCGCCGCGGTCGACGGCGCCGCCGATCACGCCGTGCGCCGGGCGGTCACGGCGGCCGCGGGCCGCGTCCGCACCCAGCAGGGCCAACTGGCCCGCCTGCGGCGCGACGCGGTCGCCGCGGTCTCGACGCTGCCGTTCGTCTTCGGCGAGCGACTGGGCGCCGAGGAGATCCGGGCCTTCTCCTCACGGCTGGCGGCGTCGCACTAGGACAGACGTCCGTTCGGGGTCAAACCGACCTCCAGCCGACGGCACCCGGGCCGACACTAGGGAAGCAACACAACAGGCGAATACGACCCACGGACGGGTCGGCCCTGAGCTCGAGCGTCGCTTCTGGAGGGAGCGCGGCGCCGGCATCATCGGGACCGCCAAGGATCGAGAGTCGACCTTTCGCCACATATACGCCTCCCACCGGAGGGGACATCCACGGTGCGGACCCGAGCGACGACGGTTGCTCGGGTCCGTTCCCGTTAAGCCCGCCGCCGTGCCTGGCCACGACGCCTCGGTGTAGGTTCGGGTGGGTGTCGTCTGCGCCCGCACCCCCTGCAATCCGCCTGCGTGGCGTCGTCAAGCGCTATGGCGATGTCACAGCGGTCAACGGCCTTGACCTAACAGTGCCGGACGGGACCTGCGTGGGCCTTCTCGGACCCAACGGCGCGGGCAAGTCGACCACGATGCGGATGCTCACCGCCCAGGCCATCGCCGATGAGGGTGAGCTCGAGGTGCTCGGCCTTGCGCTGCCCGCCGAGTCGAAGGCCGCGCGCGCCCAGATGGGCGTCGTCCCCCAGCTCGACAACCTCGACGTGACGCTGACCGTCGAGCAGAACCTGCTCGTCTTCACCCACCTCTACCGCGTCAGTCGCGGCGATCGACGCGCGGCGATCGAGCGCGCGCTGGAGATCGCCAACCTGCGCGAGCGGCGCACGGCGCGGGTCGACGAGCTGTCAGGCGGCATGCGCCGACGGCTGCTCATCGCCCGTGCGCTCGTCCATCAGCCGCGGCTCGTCCTGCTCGACGAGCCGACCGTCGGCCTGGACCCGCAGGTGCGCCAGGAGCTGTGGGCGCTGATCGACCGGCTCCGCAGCGAGGGCGCCTCGATCCTGATGTCCACGCACTACATCGAGGAGGCCGAGCGCCTCGCCGACACGGTCGTGGTCGTCAGCAAGGGCCGTGCGGTGGCGGTCGGACGGCCGAACGATCTGGTGGTCGAGCACGCGGGCCGTGAGGCGTTGGAGGTCTACGGGCCGCCGACGCGGCTGCGCGAGGTCGAGGCCGACGCGGCGCAACGGGGATGGCCGACCCGCCGAACGGGCACCTCGGTGACGATCCTGCGCGCCGAGACGCTCAACGGCGACGTACCGGAGGGCGAGCGTCGCAACGCCAACCTGGAGGACGTGTTCGTGCTGCTCACCGGGGAGGAGATCGCCTGATGGCCGCCACCGTCGAGCGGCCGGACGTCGACCGGCCGACCGCCAACCGACCCGGCCGCCTGGACCGTGCCGCGCTCACCGGCGTGCTCGTGCGCGAGGTCGTCAACTTCGGCTCCTACTGGCGCGCGTCGACGTTCTCGTCGACCGTCGAGCCGACGATCTACCTGATCGCCTTCGGCTTCGGCTTCGGCTCGCTGGTCTCCACGGTCAACGGGCTGGACTACGTGCAGTTCGTCGGGACCGGCACGGTCGCGACCGCGGTGCTGTTCTCCTCGGTCTTCCCGGCGATGTTCGGCACCTTCGTCAAGTACACCTACCAGCGAACCTACGACGCCATCCTCGCCGCGCCCGTGGACACCGAGGAGCTCGTGACCGCCGAGGCGCTGTGGATCGCCGCGCGCGCCGGCGTCTTCGGCTGCGCGCCGTTGCTGGTGGCCATGGTCTTCGGCCTGGACCCGTCGTGGGGCATGCTGCTGGTGCCGTTCATCGCCTTCATCGCGGGCTTCGGCTGGGCGTCGTTCGGGATCGTGATCTCGGCGGTCATGAAGTCCATCGACAACTTCAGCTACGTGACGTCGACGGTCATCACGCCGCTCTTCCTCGTCGCCGGGACCTTCTTCCCGATCTCCGGCCTGCCCGAGTGGGCGCGCATCCTGGCCAACGTCAACCCGCTCTATCACTGCGTGCAGCTGGTGCGCCACGCGGTCTTCGGGCTCGAATGGCTCGACCTCTGGCACCTGGGCTTCTTGATCGTCTTCGGCCTCGTCGCCTGGCGCCTGGCGATCAACCGCATGGAGAAGAAGCTGATCAACTGAGACGACACCACCGGCAACTCCGGTGGCCGGGGCGTCAGTTGATGTCAACTAGTTGTCGAACCCGAGACGGTCCAGCAGGCTCTCGTCGCCGCGCCAGCCGCGGCGGACGCGGACGATGAGGTCGAGGTGGACCTTGGTGCCGAGCTCGCGCTCCAGCGACTTGCGGGCGGCGGTGCCGATCGCACGGATCATCTTGCCCTGGGCGCCGACGAGGATGCCCTTCTGGGAGTCGGTCTCCACCCAGGCGCGGGCGTGGACGACCGTCAGGTCCTCGCGATCGTCCTCGACCTCTTCGACAACGACCTCGACCGCGTGGGGCACCTCCTGGAAGGTGCGACGCAGGATCTGCTCGCGGACCAGCTCGGCGAGATGGACGTAGGGCGAGAGGTCGCTGGACTCCTCGCGATCGAACAGGAACGGCGAGTCGGGCGCCAGGCTGAAGAGGTGGTCGGCCAGCGCCTCGACGCCCGTGCCCTTACGCGCCGAGATGGGGAAGATCTCGTCGGCGATGCCCAGCTCGCCGGCGGCCTCCAGCGCGAGGATGATGTGCGGGCGGTCCAGGCGATCGACCTTGTTGACGGCGATGACGACCGGGCAGGTCGCGTTCCTCAGCGCGTTGGCGATCCAGCGGTCGCCGGGCCCGACGCCCTGCTCGGCGTTGAGCACCATCAACGCGACGTCGGTCTCGACAGCTCGCGCTCGACGCGGCGCTGCATGCGTTCGGTCAGGCTGTCCAGCGGCTTCTGCACACCGGGCAGGTCGGTCAGCACGAGCTGGACGTCCTCGCGCGTGACGACGCCGCGGATCGCGCGGCGCGTCGTCTGCGGCTTGTCGGAGACGATCGCGACCTTCTGGCCGACGATCGCGTTGACGAGCGTCGACTTGCCGACGTTGGGCCGACCGGCGAGGGCGATGAGTCCGGCGCGCGTGTTCACGGTCACCATGAGAGCAGTTCCGCCTGCACCGCGCGATCCAGGCAGCCGGCAGTGCCTACCACGTCAGCAGCTCGGCCTGGATTGCCAGCATCTCGCCGTCGTCGACCTCGTGGTCCATGCCGACGAGGTGCAGCGCCCCGTGGACGATCGCCTCGCGGATGTTGATGGTGTGCGGCGGGCAGATCACGATGTCGCCGAGCTCACGGGACTCCGGCACCCCACCCACCCCGTCGGGCTCCGCCTCGTCGATCGGGAACGAGAGCACGTCGGTCGGGCCCTCCTTGCCGCGGTGCTCGGCGTTGAGCTCGGCGATCCGCTCGGCATCGACGAAGGCGACCGCGACATGGCCGTCGACCACGCCCGCCGTCGCGATCGCCAGGCTGACGAGCCGGACGATGTCGGGCTCGGCGGGCAGGTCCTCACGACCGACGGCCAGCTCGGCGTCGAGCACCTCGACCTCGAGCGACATCAAGCGCGGGTGGCTGCGGAGCGCAGCTCGGGCGCGGCCGCCTGGTCGTGCGCGTCGTAGGCCTCGACGATCCGCTGCACGAGGCGATGGCGGACGACGTCACCGCCGTCGAAACGGACGAAGTCGACCCCGTCGACCCCGTCCAGGATGTCGCCGACCACGATCAGGCCGGACTTCTCGTGACGGGGCAGGTCGACCTGGGTGATGTCGCCCGTGATGACCATCCGGGACCCGAAGCCCAGGCGCGTCAGGAACATCTTCATCTGCTCGGGCGTCGTGTTCTGCGCCTCGTCGAGGATGACGAAGGAGTCGTTGAGCGTGCGACCGCGCATGAAGGCCAGCGGCGCGACCTCGATCACGCCCTTCTCCAGGAAGCCCGCGACCTTCTCGGGGTCGAGCATGTCGTTGAGCGCGTCGAAGAGCGGCCGCAGGTACGGGTCGATCTTGGCCATCAGGTCGCCGGGCAGGAAGCCCAGACGCTCGCCGGCCTCGACGGCCGGGCGGGTCAAGATGATGCGGTTGACCTCCTTGCGGGCCAGCGCGGCGGCGGCCATCGCGACGGCGAGGAAGGTCTTGCCCGTGCCGGCCGGGCCGATGCCGAACGTCACGGTGTTGGTGCGGATCGAGTCGACGTAGCGCTTCTGGTTGACCGACTTCGGCGCGACCTTCGCCGAGCGGTGGCGCCAGACGACGTCCTCCAGCACCTTGGCCGGGGACTCGTGGCGATCGAGCGCGCTGGTGACGGCGTCCATCGTCCCGTGGGTGATCTCGTGGCCGCCCTCGATCAAGCTCGGAGAGCTCGCGCACGACGACCGCGGCGTCGTCGACGGCGGTCGGCTCGCCCTCGAGCGTGACGAGGTTGCCGCGCAGGAACAGCGCGCAGTCGACGTGCTCCTCGAGCTGACGCAGGACGGCGTCGTGCGTGCCGCTGAGCGCGGCCGCGACGTCGTTGCTCAGCTCGATCTGCCGGCGGGCGCTCACCGGCCGTTCCCTTCTCGATCGCGAAGCGACGCGCTCACGTCAGTGCCTCCCGCGCGAGGGCCGAGACGCGCTTGCCGTCGGCCCGGCCGCCGGTGCGCTCCATGGCGAGCTTCATCACGCCGCCGAGGTCCTTGGGCGTGCTGGCGCCGGACTCGGCGATCGCGTCGGTCACGATCTGGCGCAGCTCGTCGTCGCCCAGCTCCGCCGGGAGGTAGGTCTCGATGACGGCGGCCTCGGCCTCCTCGCCCTCGGCCAGCTCGATGCGGCCGGCCTCGCGGAAGGCGGTGGCGGACTCCAGGCGACGCTTGCGCTCACGGCGCAGGATGGCCAGCTCGTCCGCGTTGCCGTCCTTGGCCGCCTTCTGCAGCTCGGACAGCACGAGTCGCAGCGCGCCGACGCGTTCCTTCTCCCTCGCCTTCATCGCGATGGTGAGATCCTGCTTGACCCTGTCGGCGACGCTCATGTGCCTCGATTGTAGGCCCCGGGTGCGTCGGCACCGACGGGCGCCGACGCGCCGTTGCCCTCGGCGGCGGGCGTCCCGCCGCCGGTGGGGTCGACCCCGAGACCGGGCGCGCGGCCCAGGCCGCCGAGCTCGGAGGCGTCGCGACCGAAGAGCAGCTGGATGTTCCAGTCGACCAGCAGGCGCAGCTTGCGCTTGGTGCCCGGCATCATCGCGAGGTGGTAGGTGCGCGCCAGCCACCAGGCCGGGCATGCCGCGCCAGCGGATGCCGAGCGTCGTCGCGACGGCCTGGCCCTGACCCATGTCGACGAAGACGCCCTTGGTCTTGAAGGTGAAGGGCTTGACCTTGCCGTTGCCGATCGAGGCGGCCACGTTGCGCCCGACGAGCTTGCCCTGGCGGATCGCGTGCTGGGCGGTCGGCGGCGTCGCGGCCTTGCCCTTCTTGGCCGGATCCGGGACCGCGGCGGCGTCGCCGATCGCCCAGACGCTGCTCGTGGCCCTCGACGCGCAGCGTGCGGTCGACCTTGATGCGGCCGTGCTCGTCGAGCGGCAGGCCGAGACGGGCGATGACCGGATGCGGGCTTGACGCCCGCGGTCCAGACGAGCGTGCGCGTCGGGATGACCTCGCCGCCGGAGAGGACCGCGGTGTCGGCGGTGACCTCGTCGAGCGTCGTGCTCGTGCGGATCTCGATGCCGCGACCGCGCAGCTCGCGCATGGCGAAGTCGGCCAGCGGCGCCGGGATCTCGGGCATCACGCGGTCGCGCGCCTCGACGAGGATCCAGCGCATCCCCTGCGTGCGGCAGCGCGGGTAGAGGTCGATGACGTCGGCGGCGAAGTCCTGCAGCTCGGCGAGCCCCTCGAGCCCCGCGTAGCCGGCGCCGACGAAGACGTAGGTCAACCACTTCTTGCGCTCTTGCGGGATCCTCGAGCGTCTCGGCGACCTCGAGCGTGCGCAGGACGTGGTTGCGCAGCTCGATCGCCTCGGGCAGCGACTTGAAGCCGATGCCGTGCTCGGCCAGGCCGGGGATCGGCAGCGTGCGGCTGACGCTGCCCATCGCGACGACGAGGTGGTCGTAGTTGAGGGTCTCGACCGTGCCCTTCGAGCGTCCGGACCTGGATCGCCTTGTCGCGCGGCGTCGCCGCCGATGACCGTGCCGAGCCGCAGGTGCGTGCGCTTGAGCTCCTCGCGCAGCGGGACCACGACGTGCCGCGGCTCCAGCGTGCCCGCCGCCGCGCCGGGCAGCAGCGGCGTGTAGAGCATGAAGTTGACGTCGTTGACGAGCGTGATCCGCGCCGCTTGCGGCGGAAGGACCTTCTCGAGCGTCCGGGCGGCGTAGAAGCCGCCGAACCCACCACCAGCGATGACGACATGCCAGGCCATGGCTTCGAGGCTAGTCCTCCGACCGCCACGAGACCAACCGCACGAGCGCGGACTACGGGCGTGCAGACCGGCGCAGGAGCAGCGCGGCCCACTCGCCGCTGGTGCGACGGTCGGCTTCGTGGAGGCCGTGGGGCGCGAAGGCCGTGGCGATCTCGTCGGCCTCGTGGGTCAGGAGGCCGGAGGCGATGAGGGTTTGGGGCGGGACGCCTCGGAAGCCGGCGCGGGCGACGCAGAGCAACAGCGGACGCAGGAGGTTGGCGAGCACGAGCGGCGCGGTCGGTGCCGGGCCGCCGCGGATGAGGTCGAAGCGCTCGACGGCGACCGCGACGCCGTTGGCCTGCGCGTTCTCGGCCGTCGCGCGGACGGACTCCAGCTCGTGGTCGACGCCCGCGACGGGGCCCCAGCCGAGCTTGGCCGCGGCGATCGCCAGGACGCCGGAGCCGCAGCCGAGGTCCATGACGCCGGCGGCGGGCGGGGCCGGGACGGGCTCGTCGGCCAGGAGCTCCAGGCACAGCCGCGTCGTGTGGTGCGCACCGGTCCCGAACGCCTGTCCGGGGTCGATGACCAAGTCCATCAAGTCGTCGCGCGCCGGCTCCCATGGGGGACGCACGTAGAGCCGGTCGCCGATCTCGATCGGCCGGTGGAACTGGCGCCAGCGGTCGGCCCAGTCGTCGGCCACCTCGGTCGTGACGACCTCGACCAGCGCGCCACCCGCCGCGGCCTGGACGTCCGGCAGGTCCGGCAGCTCGCCCGGTGCGCCGTAGACCGCGTACTCGATGACCCCCTCGGGCAGGTCGGTCTCCTCCACCCCGCCGGGCGCCAGCTCCAGCAGCTCGGCGAGGACGACGTCGGCGTCCTCGCGCCTGACCCGCACCGCCAGGCGGATCACCGGTGAAAGAGCCTGCGCAGCTTGCCGACCATCGACTCGCCGTCGTCGCGCAGCTGCTCGGGCGTGATCGAGGCCGACAGCTCCTCCAGCAGCTCGCGCTGCTGGGCGTTGAGCCGACGCGGGATGACGACGTTGGCCACGACGCGCAGGTCGCCGAAGCGGCCTTGGCGGCGCAGCATCGGCATCCCCTTGTCCTTGACCGTCAGCACGGTTCCCGGCTGGGTGCCGCCCGGCACCTCGACCGCGATCGTCACCGTCGGGATGCTCGATCGTCACCGTCGTGCCCAGGGCGGCCAGCGGCGCCGGGACGTCGGCGACCGTCACCAGGTCGTCGCCGTCGCGCAGCCAGCCCTCGCCGAGCGCGACTTGGACAACAACGTACAAGTCACCCGGAGGCCCACCGTGGTCGCCGGCGTGGCCACGCCCGCCCAGCCGGATCCGCTGACCGTCGGCGATGCCCGCGGGCACGTCGACCTCCAACCGCCGGTGGCCGACGACCAGGCCGCGGCCGTCACAGGTCTCGCACGGCTGCTTGGGGATCTTGCCGTCGCCGCCGCACTTGTCACACGCCACTTGGCGTACAACTTGCCCGAAGGGCGACCGCGTCACCGCCTGCAGGACGCCGTGACCGGCGCACTTGTCACAGCTCTCGATCGGCGTGCCGGGCTCGGCGCCGTTGCCCTTGCAGTGCTCGCAGCGGTCGATCGCCTCGTAGCCGACCGGCATCTTCGCGCCGCGATAGGCCTGGTCGAGGTCGATCTCGACGGCGACCGCGATGTCCTCGCCCTGGCGCGGACCGGTCCGCGTCCCGCCGCCGAAGCCCCCGCCGAACGAGCCGCCGAAGAACGCGTCGAAGAGGTCGGAGATCGACCCAAAGCCGTCGAAGTTCGGCGCCTGGCCACCGGACCGCAGGCCCTCGTGGCCGTAGCGGTCATAGGTCGCGCGACGCTCGGCGTCGTTGAGGATCTCGTAGGCCTCGGCCGCCGCCTTGAACTTCTCCTCGGCGTCGGGGTCGTGGCTGTTGACGTCGGGATGCAGCTCGCGCGCGAGCTTGCGAAACGCCTTCTTGATGGTGGTCTCGTCGGCGTCTCGGCCGACGCCGAGCACCTCATAGGGGTCGCTGGGCACGGTGGAGCTCATGATCCGTAGACGTCCTCGATGAAGCGCGAGAGCTCATGGGCTGCTTCGCGTACTGAGCGGATGGCGCGCGGGTAGTCCATGCGGACCGGGCCGATGACCGACACGGTTCCGAGCTTGCGGGTCGGCAGGCCGTAGCCGGCACCGACGACCGCGAGCGACTGCAGCGCGGGGGCTTGGTTCTCCGAGCCGATGCGCACCAGCACGTCGGGCTCCTGCAGCGCGGCGCGCAGGAGGCCCAGCAGCGTCGCGCGCCGCTCGAGCATGTGCATCAACTCGTTGATCTGATGGAGGTCCTGGACGCGGTGCTCGCCGATCAGGCGCGCGGTGCCGTCGACATACAGCGTGTCCTCGGAGGTCTCGACCAGCTCGGTGAAGATCGGGGTGAGCTGCTCCAGGAAGGTGCGCTCGTTGTGCGTCAGGCTGGCGTCGGCCAGACGCAGGTGCAGCATCCGGGCGCCGAGGCCGACGCCGGTGAGACGCTCGTCGAGGAACTGCCCGGCCCAGGTGGCGAGGCCGGGGTCGACGGGCCGGTCGAAGGTGAAGACGCGCTTGGTCACGCCGCCGGTCGAGGTGATGACCACCACCATCAGGACCTGCGGCTGCAGCAGCAGGACCTCGACGTGGCGGATCACGGCGGTGTCGATCGGCGGCGCCGAGACGATCGCCAGCAGGTTGGTGACCTGCGAGAGCGTCTCGGAGGTCACGCGCATCGCCTCGTCGACCTCGCGGCGGATCAGTTGCAGGCCGAGCGGGCGCTCGCCGGCCGGGACGAGGGTGCCACCGCTGAGCTGATCGACGTACCAGCGGTGGCCGGCGTCGGTCGGCACGCGGCCCGCGGAGGTGTGCGGGTGCGCGAGCAGGCCGTGCTCTTCGAGCATCGACAGCTCGTTGCGGATCGTCGACGAGCCCGCCTCGATCTCGGGGTCGGCGGCGAGCGTCTTGGAGCCCACGGGCAGGCCGGTCTCGGTGTAGGACTCGACGACCTTGCGCAGGAGCAGCTCTTGGCGGGGCGAGAGCAATTCCCGCCACAGTCTAGTTTCCGCGCGTGCGGGGTCAGTCGACGCGCACTTCGGCGTCGCCGCGGCGCACGATCGTCGTGCCCGCTTGGATCGCCTCGGTGTCGATGTGCGCGACGCCGTCCTCGATCGAGACGACCTTCGAGGTGACGACGATCTCCTGCTCGGGCACGCCCATCCCGCGGAAGCCGACGCTCAGACGCTGCAGCGCGTGCGGGCCGCCCGCGGCCTCGGTCTGGGCCCGGGCGACCTGGGCCATCGTCCACAGCCCGTGCAGGATCCGGCCGGGCAGGCCGACCTGCTTGGCGAACTCCTCGTCGATGTGGATGGGGTTGAAGTCCCCGGACGCCCCGGCGTAGCGCACGGTCAGGTAGCGGTCGGGCGTGACCTTCAGCGCGGGGAGCTCCTGGCCGGCCTCGAAGGTGGTCATGCCGCTCCTCGCACCACGTTGGTCCAGGTGCCCACGCTCACGGTGTGGCCGTCCTGGTTGGTCGACACCGACTCGAAGACGAAGAAGCCGTTGCCGCCGCGCTCGTCGATCGACGTGACCGTGACGGCCGTGGTGATCTCGTCGCCGGCGACCACCAGCGGCCCCCACTTGAACTCCTGGCCGCCATGGACCAGGCGCGCGAAGTCGATCTGCAACTCCGGGTCGAAGTAGGCCGGGCCCATCGCCGGGCTGCAGTAGACGACGGCGAACATCGGCGGGGCGACGACATCGGCGTAGCCCGCGGCCCGCGCGGCCTCGTGGTCGAGGTGCAGCGGGTCGGTCTCCCCGGTCACCCGCGCGTACTCCTTGATCTTCTCCCGTCCCACCGCGTAGAGCGTGGGTGGATAGGACTTGCCGACGGGCGTGGGCGTCATTGGCGACGTGATGCTACCCGCGTGCGCGAGCGGCTCGAGCTCTGCGCGTGGGCGCCGACCTGCGCCTTGGGCTCGACCCGCTGGGTCGCCACCACGCAGGCGAGGACCACAAGTGCGGCGAGCACGGTGGCGGGGCCGACGGACTCGCCGAGGATCAGCGCCGCCCAGATCAGGCTCAGCACCGGCTGGGCGAGCTGGACCTGGCCGATCTTGGCGACCCCGCCGCGCGCGAGCCCCGCGTACCAGGCGAAGAACCCCAAGAACATCGAGATGACCGACACGTAGGCGAACCCGAGCCATGCCGTGGGGCCTGCGTGGGCACCGTCTTGGACCAACGCGATGGTCGAGACGGTGAGCGTCACCGGCAGGCTCAGCACCAGCGCCCAGCAGATCGTCCGCGCGCCGCCGAGCTCCCGGCTGAGACGGCCACCCTCGGCGTAGCCCAGCGCGCAGAGCAGGACGGCGGCCAGCAGCTCGAGGTCGGGCACGCCGAGATCGCCGCCGCCACGGGTGAGCGCGAAGGCCAGGACGGCGACCAGCCCGGCGGCGCCGGCCAGCCAGAAGGCGCGTGTCGGGCGCTCGCCGGCGCGCAGGACGGCCGCCACCGCGGTCGCGGCGGGGAGCATGCCGACGACGACCGCGCCATGGGAGGCGGGCAGATGGTGCAGCGCGAGCGAGGTGAAGAGCGGGAAGCCGACGACGACGCCGAGCGCGACGAGGGCGAGCGAGCGCCACTGCGTCGGCGTGGGCCTGGGCGCGCGGGTGGCCGTGAGGACGAGCACGCTGAGGACGCCGGCGACGACCGCGCGGCCGAAGGCGACGAGCCACGGGTCGAGGTCGGCGACCGCGAGGCGCGTGGCGGGCAGCGAGAAGGAGAAGGCCAGGACGCCGAGAGCACCGAGCAGCAGGCCGGGCGGGAGCGTCGATGCGCGACGCGCGAGCGACCGGCGAGCGCGGACTGCGGGACCGGCCGTGGCCATGGCTGCCGTGATGCCGTGCAGACGATCTTGCGTTATCGTGCGCGCCGCAGTAACGTTACTCTTGTTACTCATGATTGACGGTAACACACAGAGCCGTGTTATCGAGGATGTGCGGACGGCTGCCCGTGCCCTCCCCCCGGGCAGCCGCCTACCGTCCGTCCGCGAGCTGATGGCGCGCCACCGCGCGTCGCCCGTCACCGTTCAGCGCGCGCTCGCGCAGTTGGCCGGTGAAGGGCTCGTCGTGCCGCGGCCGGGTCGCGGGACGTTCGTCGCCGAGCGCGACGCCGTCGCGATCCCTGCCGACGCGCCGGCCCGCGCTCCCGACCTCGACTGGCAGGAGATCGCGCTGGCCGACCGGCCACCGCTGCCTGCCGCGTCGCTGGATCAGTTGCTGGCCATCGGACCGCCGGGCGCGATCGCGCTGACCGGCGGCTACCTGGCGCCCGACCTGCAGCCGCTGGCCGCGCTCGGCGCCGCCCTGGGCCGCGCGGCCCGACGACCCGAGACGTGGGGCCGGCTGGCGGTCGAAGGGCTGGAGCCGCTGCGCGCGTGGTTCGCGCGCGAGGCCGGCGGCCACGTGCGCGGTCACGACGTCGTCATCTGCAGCGGCGGCCAGGCCGCGCTGTCGACGACCTTCCGTGCGCTGTCGACGCCCGGCGAGCCGGTGCTCGTCGAGTCCCCCACCTATCTCGGTGCGATCGCCGCGCTGCGGGCGGCGCGCCTGCGCCCCGTGCCGGTGCCGACCGACGAGCACGGGGTCCGGCCCGAGCTGCTGGCCGGTGCCTTCGCGCTGACCGGCGCGCGCGTCTTCTACTGCCAGCCGCTGCACGCCAATCCGACCGGCGCCACGCTGTCGGCCGATCGGCGGGAGGCCGTGCTGGAGGTCGTCGCCGCCGCGGGCGCGTTCCTGGTCGAGGACGACTGGGCCCGCGATCTGCGCATCGACGGCGAGGCACCGCCACCGTTGGCCGCAAGCGATCCCGACGGCCACGTCGTCTACATCCGGTCGCTGACCAAGTCGGCGGCGCCCGGGCTGCGCGTCGCCGCGGTGAGCGCCCGCGGTGCGGCGGGTGCCCGACTGAAGGACGCGCGGATCATCGACGACTTCTTCGTCGCCGGCCCGCTGCAGCACGCGACCCTGGAGCTGGTCAGCGCTCCTGCGTGGCGGCGCCATCTGCGGACGTTGCGCACCGAGCTGGGCGTGCGGCGCGATGCGCTCGTCGCCGCGCTGGGCGAGCACCTGCCGTCGTGGGAGCTCGCGACCGTGCCGGCCGGCGGACTGCACGTCTGGGTCCGACTGCCAGATGGCACCGACGACGTCGCGCTGACCGCGCGCGCGGCAGCCGCCGGCGTGATGGTCTCGCCCGGCCGCCCGTGGTTCGCCGCCGAGCCGCCGGCGCCGCATCTGCGGCTGACGTTCGCCGGGGCGCCCGCGGCGGACCTGGCCGAGGGCGTGCGGCGGCTGGCGGGGGTGGCCACGACTGATCGTCGTTCGTAGCCCGGTGCTCTCCGCGTACACCGGACTACGAATGACGCGGAGCCCAGCCCGCGGTGCGGTCGAGCTCCAGGCGTGGATCTGTCGGCGGCGAAGGAGTGAAGGTTGGGTGGTCCCTCGACGCGGGATCGCTCGTCCGCCTTCGCCTGGGCCCGGGGGACTCAACACTCGATCGCACGCCGACCGCGCATATGGCGGTCAAGGTGCGATCGAGATGTGTCGGCGACGTCTGCCAGCAGATCGACAAGCGGTCGGGCGAGGGTGGGTGGGCCTGTTGAGCGCGACCAGGTCGCGCCGAGGAGGCCCACCCCCGGCCGGCCTCCGCCGAGGATGCGGCGTGGGCCTTCTGGACGCGGCTCCGTCGCGCTCAACAGGCCCACCCTTCCCAGATGCCCGCGGACGAGCAACTGCGATACGAGGCGCCACTCACCTTCACTCCTTCGCCGCCGACCGATCACGCCGCGCGGCGCGACCAGCGCCGCGCGCGGAACGCCAACGACATCCGTCCTGCGACCATCAACGCCCTCGTGCCCACCACCATCGTCGCCGTCACCCCCACGCTCTCGGATGCCGTGCAGTCCGCGGGCGCCACGCTGCACCGGCACGCCGCCGACGGCCATCCGGTCGTCGTCGTCAGCGTCTTCACGCGCGACGGCGGTGAGCAGGACGCGGTGGCCGCCAAGGCCCTCGGCCTCTCCGGCGTCGTGCACCTCGCGCTCGATCCGGCGTCGGGTCGCGGCTACGCCGACGACCGCGCCCACGACGGCCTGCGGTCCGACGACGACGCGCCCAAGATCGCCGCGTCGGTCTTGGCGCTCGCCCTCGGACGGCTCGAACCCGACCTGATCCTCGCGCCGCTCGGCCTCACCGGCCACGTCGACCATCTTGTCGTCGAACAGGCGCTCGACGAGCTGAAGCTGCCGCGACTGCGCTGGCTCGACCTCCCCTACGCGCTGCGCCGCACGGCGGGCGCGCCTTTGGGTGCGGGCGAGGTCGTCGCGGTTCCGGCCTCCGACACGCATCTGGCGGCCAAGCTCGAAGCGGCGTCGGCCTACGGCGCGGAGACCGATCGTCTCGCCGCGCACGCCGCCGGCGAAGGCGAGCGGCTCGGTGTGGGCGGGCCGGTCGAGATCCTCGTGCAGCGGCCGGCGACCGACGCTGGATGATGATGGTGACTGCGCCGGACCATCGCCACGAGGTGCTCATCACGGAGCCCTACACGATCGTGGCGATCGTCCCACCGTCGGCCGACCACGCCGCGCCCGCGACGTTGCCCGCACGCTCGGAGCACAGGAAGACCACCACGTCGGCGATCTCCTCGGGCGTGCCGAAGCGCCCGCGCGGGATCTTGGCCGCGGCCGCCTCCAGCGCCTCCTCGCGCGTGATCCCGCGCGCCGCGGCAACCTGATCCGCGAGGCCACCCTCGCCCGTCCACAAGGGCGAGCTCGTCGGCCCCGGGGCGACCGCGTTGACCAGGACGCCATGCGACGCGTAGGCATCGGCGAACGCGCGCGACACCGACAACTGCCCCGCCTTGGCCACCGAATAGGCGGCGTTGGAGGCCGACGGCCGCTTGCCCGAAGACGATGCGACATTGACGATCCGGCCCCACCCGCGGTCGGCCATCAGCGGTGCGGCGAGGCGCATCAGCCGCATCGGCGCCATCACGTGCAGCTCGTGCTGGTCGCGCCAGTCCTCATCGCTCAGCTCGTCGAGCCCGACGTTGCGCGACGTCCCCGCGTTGTTGACCAACACGTCCAGCCGCCCCAGCTGCTCGCTCGCGGTCGCGACGATCCGTGCCGCGCAGTCGGGGTCGGTCACGTCGGCGGCCAGCCACTCGGCACCGAGGTCCTCGGCGACCTCGCGCAATCGCTCCTCGTCGCGCGCGACCATCAGGACCCGCGCGCTCTCGGCGACCAGCCGGCCGCTGACCGCCAGGCCGATGCCCCGACTCGCGCCCGTCACGACACAGACGCGCTCGTCCAGTCCGAGATCCATGGCGCCGAAACTAGCCCACGGCGGCCGGCACCGCGATCGCCCACGGCTCGGCCCGCAGCGCGCTCCATGTCGGCTCGCTCAGGGTCGCGCTGTCGTGCAACTCGTCGCACATCGCCACCAACATGGCCTGCCGCGGCGTGAACGCCGGATCGTCCGCGGTGCCGTGCCAGGTCGCATGCAGCCACGCCTCGGTGACACCGATGGCCGGCGCGAACAGCGCGGCGTGCACGCCCCACTCATACGCCGCCCCGCAGCGCGCGGTCGTGCGGTGGATCACGGTCTCGCGGTCGGCCGGGTCGATCCGGCCGAAGGAGAGCAGCGCCGAGCCGACCTGACGAAAGCGCTGCAGCAGCGCTTCGTGATGCGCAAGGGTCCGGAAGAGCGCCAGCGGCTCGACGTCGTCGTGGCCGCCCATCAGGCGCCGCAAGTCGCCTGCCACCTCCAAGCCCCCCATCAACGACCTCCTCGAGCTTCTCGGCCGCCGCTGGATGCTGCGCGTGCTGTGGGAGCTGCGCGACGAGCACCTCATAGCCGTCGACGACGCCGGCGCCTACGCGCTGACCACCGACGGGCGCGCCCTCGGCGATCAGCTGATCGCGCTCGACGCCTGGGCGCGGCGCCGCGCCGCCCGCTGATGCCGCGGGCTACTTGCTCGGGCGCTCGTCGCCCAACTCGAGCACCGCGAGGAACGCCTCTTGCGGGACCTCGATGCGCCCGACCTGCTTCATCCGCTTCTTGCCTTCCTTCTGGCGCTCCAGCAGCTTGCGCTTACGGCTGATGTCGCCGCCGTAGCACTTGGCCGTCACGTCCTTGCGGTAGGCCTTCACCGTCTCGCGCGCGACGATCGCCGAGCCGATCGCGGCCTGGATCGGCACGTCGAACTGCTGGCGCGGGATCTTCTTGCGCAGCTTCTCGGTGAGGTTGCGGCCGATCTCATAGGCCTTGTCCTTGTGCACCACCATGGACAGCGCGTCGACCGGGTCGCCGGCCAGCAGCACGTCGAGCTTGGCCAGGTTGGAAGGCCGCAGCCCGAGCAGCTCGTAGTCCAGCGAGGCGTAGCCGCGCGTGCGCGACTTCAGCTGGTCGAAGAAGTCCAACACGATCTCTGACAACGGCAGGTCGTAGTGCAGCTGCACGCGATCGGCCGACAGGTAGTGCATGCCCGCGTGCTCGCCGCGGCGCTCCTGGCAGAGCTCCATCGTCACCCCCACGTACTCCTTGGGAAGCAGGATGGAGGCCTTGATGTAGGGCTCGCGAATCTCCTGGATCCGTGCGGGATCCGGCATGTCGGACGGGTTGTGGACCTCGACGATCTCGCCGTTGGTCAGCGTCACCTCGAAGCTCACCGACGGCATCGTCGCCATCAACTCCAAGTCGTACTCGCGCTCCAGCCGCTCGCGCACGATGTCCATGTGCAACAACCCCAAGAACCCGCAGCGGAAGCCGAAGCCGAGCGCGTCGGAGGTCTCGGGCTCCCACGCCAGCGCGGCGTCGTTGAGCGACAACTTCTCCAAGGCATCGCGAAAGTCGGCGTAGTCGTCGTTCTCGATCGGGAAGAGCCCGCAGAAGACCATCGGCTTGACCTCGCGGTAGCCGGGCAGCGCCTCGGTCGCGCCGTTGCGCTTGGTCGTCAGCGTGTCGCCGACCCGCAGCTTGGTGACGTCCTTGATGCCGGTGATGAGGTAGCCCACCTCGCCGGCCGCCAACTCGCTCACCGGCGTCATCGCCGGGGTGAAGAAGCCGATGTCGTCGATGTCGGCCTCGGTCGACGTGGCGATCGCGCGGATCGCCTCCCCCTTGCGAAAGACGCCGTCGACCACGCGGATGTAGGCGACGACGCCGCGGTACTGGTCGAACTGCGAGTCGAAGATCAGCGCGCGCGCCGGGGCGCTGCGGTCGCCGCCCGGTGCGGGCACGCGCGCGACGAGCTGCTCGAGCACCTCGGTGACGCCCGCGCCGGTCTTGCCGGAGATGATGAGGATCGACTCGGGGTCCTCGCCGATCAGCTCGGAGACCTCGCCCGCGACGCGCTCGGGCTCGGCGCCCGGCAGGTCGATCTTGTTCAGGCACGGGATCAGCTCCAGCCCGGCCTCGACGGCGAGGTAGGTGTTGGCCACCGTCTGGGCCTCGACGCCTTGGGAGGCATCGACGACCAGCAGCGCGCCCTCGCACGCGTTGAGGCTGCGTGAGACCTCGTAGGTGAAGTCGACGTGCCCGGGCGTGTCGATGAGGTGCAGCTGGTAGGTCTTGCCGTCCTTGGCCTCGTAGTAGACGCGGACGGCCTGGGACTTGATCGTGATCCCGCGCTCACGCTCGAGGTCCATCGAGTCCAGCAGCTGCTCGCGCATGTCGCGCGAGGCCACGGTCTGGGTCATCTCCAGGATGCGATCGGCCAGGGTCGACTTGCCGTGATCGATGTGGGCGATGATCGAGAAGTTGCGGATGAGGCTCTGGTCAGACAAGCGGCCGCCCAGGATATGACGAACTGCTCGCCCAGGGGCTCGCGTTCGTGGCGGCGTTCGCCCAAGGGGCGAAGCCGCGGCCCGAGCAGACCAGGCGTTGTCGCTACGCCCGGCCGAGGCGCCCGGCGATGAGGCGGCGCAACTGCTGGGCCTCGGGCAGCGCCATCGCCAGCACGACGTAGGCGTAGACCGCGGTGCCGGCGGCCAGGCCGCCGCCCACCGAGATCACCTGGCCGAGCAGGCTGCGGCCGAAGATCCAGTCCAGCCCCGCCCATGCGACCCACGCGGCGATGCCGAACCACACGGCCGCGATCAGCATCCCCATCACCGCCTCCATCGTGTCGCGCAGCTCCAGCTGGTTGTCGAGCTCGCGCTTGAGGTAGAAGTACTGCGCTGCGGCGAGCGCGAGGTCGGCGATCGCGGTGCCCGCCACCACGCCGCCGATGCCCAACGGCAGCAGCGCGATCGAGACGCCGATGTTGACCACCAGGTTGGCCACCGACAGGTAGGTCACCGCCCACGGCTTCTGGAGGCTGAAGAAGGAGCGCGTGAGCAGCAGGTTGACGCCGCTGAACGGCAGGCTGAAGGAGAACCAGAAGAGCGCGGTCGCGACGAGCGTCGTGTCGTCGGCGGTGAACTCGCCGCGCTGGTAGACGAGGCGGATCATCGGGGTGGCCAGGACGGCGGTCGCCGCCGCGGCGGGGAGCAACATCAGGAAGATCAGGCGCAGGCCGTTGCCGATCGTCGCCCGCAGGCCGGCGAGATCGCGGCGAGCGGCGAGCCGGCTGAGCTGGGGGAACAGGACGGTCGCGATCGCCACGCTGAACATCCCCTGCGGGAGCATGTAGAGGCGGAACGCGGCCTCGATCGCGCGCGGGCCCTCCTCGGAGACGAAGCCCGCCAGGTAGTAGTTGGCCAAGGCGTTGAAGTTGATCAGCCCGAGGCCGAGCGTCACCGGGAGCATCAACACGAAGACGCGCTTGACGCGCGGGTCGCGCCAGTCGAAGGACCACTCGAAGTGAAAGCCGACGGTCTTGAGCACCGGGAGCGCCATCGCGAACTGCACCGCGGTGCCGACCAGGATCCCGATCGCGTAGGCGTACAACTGCTCGTCGCCATGGAACAGCGGCCGGGCGCCGACCATGAACACCATGATCACGATGTTCCAGACCAGCGCCGAGAGCGCCGGGATCGTGAAGTGGTCGTAGGCCTGCAGGATCCCGACGACCAGGCCGTTGAGCCCGAGGATCAGGACGATCGGGAACAGCACGCGGCTGAAGCCGACCGCCAGCTGGTCGGCGGCGTCGGAGAACTTGCCCGGGCTGATCGCCGGCACGAGCCATCCCGCGGTGAGGATGAACAGGATCGTGATGACGCTCAGGACGATCAGGATCACCATCAGGAGCGTCGAGGCCAGCCGGAACGCCTCGCGCTTCTTGCCCTCCTCCTGAAGCTCGGTGAAGATCGGGACGAACGCCGCGCTCAGCGCCGAGTCGGCGAAGAGCGAGCGGACGACGTTCGGGAGCGCGAAGGCGAAGGTGAAGGCGCTGAAGGCCGGCGTCAGGCCGAAGAAGGCGGAGGCCAGCACCTCGCGCATCAGGCCGGCGACGCGGCTGAGGCCGGTGAGGATCGAGAAGATCGCGGTGTTGCGCGCGAAGGAGCGTCGCGGTGGGCGCGGAGACGCCTCGGAGCGGTCGCCCGCGGGTGGTGCCTCGCTCGTCACTGGGCGCGGATGCTACGGCCCGGACCGGGCACGTCGGCCCGCGCCGCGCCGCGCGCCGTGGCCCGCTAGAATTGTCCGTCGCTCATGGCGAACATTCACTCGCAGAAGAAGCGCATCCTCCGGGCCGAGCGTGAGCGCCTGGAGAATCGCCGCTACACGTCCACCATCAAGACCTACTTCCGTCGCCTCGAGGCCACGGTTGCCGAGGGGGACGATGCGAAGGCCGACGCCGAGCATCGCGACCTCGTGCAGACGATCGACAAGGCCGTCAAGCGCGGCGCCTTGCATCGCAACACGGGCAGCCGCAAGAAGGCCCGCGCATCACGCGTCCGGGCCGGCGCTCCCGCGGCCTAGCTTCGACCGAAGCGGCGCTCACGCCGCTTGCTGTGCCTTGAACGGCCTCCGATCTCGGGGGCTGTTTCTGCGTTGCGGGACCGTGTTCAGCGTGCGGCGGCCATGCGGCCCAGGGCACGGATCGACGTGGTGTCGTCGTCGAGGTCGCTCATGCCGCGGGTCTGGAGCTCGAGGTCGGCGAGGGTCTCGATCGCGCGGCGGAGTGCGTCGGGGTCGGTGGCGCGGGCCTCCTTGATGCGGCGGTCCAGCGCCCAGGGGCTGCCCTTGGTCGAGGACTTCACCTGCGCGGGCGACTCGCCCGCCTCCAGGCGGTCGGCGATCGTGAGCACCTCGCGCAGGCGGCGTGCCATCAGCGGGATCAGCCGCCCGACCGCCTCGCCCTGCTCGCGCAGTTCCAGGAAGGCGTGGAAGACGGCGCGGCGATCGCGCGCGACGAGTGAGTCGACGAGGCCCCAGACCTGGATCTCGGCGGAGTCGGCAGCGGCGTCGCTGACGTCCTCGGCGGTGAGTCGCACGCCCGGGCCGTGCTCCAGCGCGAGCTTCTCGAGCTCTCGCAACAGCCGCTGCTGACGCTCGCCGACCTGCGCGACGAGCACCTGTGCCGCGGCGGGCTCCAGGTCGATGCCGAGCCGCTTGGCCTCGGCCAACACCCACTTGGGCAGCTCGCGGAGCTTGACCGTGGCCTGCTCGACGACGTCGCCGCCGGCCTTGGTCACCGCCTTGGCGAGCGCGGGCGGCACCTTCGCCCGACCGTCCTCGCGGGCGAAGAACGCGACGGTGGTGTCGGGCGCGAGGTTCGCGAGCGCCGGGATGATGTGGGTGTCGACCTCGGCCGGCTTCCAGCGCTCGGCGCCGTCGACCACGACGAACCGGCGCCCCATCGCGAAGGTCATGGCGTTGAGGGCGAGCCCGACCGCCTCGGGGGTCGACGCATCGCCCTCGATGACCTCCAGGCCGCCTGCGCCGCTCTCCCCTTCGGCTCGCGCACGCAGGCCGGCACGCCGCTCGGCGATGCGCCCGTGGTCGTCGCCGTGGATCAGGTACGCGGGCTTCCAGGTCGCCATCGCGGCCAGTGTAGGCATGGGTGCGGTCGCGGTGATCGGCCGCGCTCATCCGCTGCTCACCGTTGCCCGGCCGGCGCGCAGCTCGACGCGGACGGCGCCGTCGTGATCGGTGCGCTTGACGATCGGCACCGCCGTCGCGAGGGCCTGAAGGGTCGATGGCGTTGGGTGGCCGTAGGTGTTGTGCGCGCCGACCTCGATGAGCGCGACGCGCGGCCGCAGACGCTGCAGCAACGCCGGGAGCCCAGGGTCGGCGCTGCCGTGATGGCTGACCTTGAGCACGTCGACCGGCGGGAGGTCGAGCGGCGCGAGGACCGGCGACTCGGCGTCGGCGGTCAGCAGCGCGGTCGCCCCGAAGGCCTCGGCGACCGCGACGACTGCGCGGTCGTTGGGGTCGGCACCCGGCGTGCCAGGTCCGGCGGGCGGCCAGAGGATCCGAAGCGTGAGCGGGCCGGCGTGCAGGACCTGACCGGCCTGCGCCGCCGTGATGCGCGTGCGCTCGCGCCGCGCGGGTGCATCGATGGCGATGGAGGTCGGCGAGCGGTCGCCACCGCGACCGTCGAGGAGCAGGGCGACCGGCAGCGCCGCGAGCACCGCGGGCGCGCCGCCGTCGTGATCGGCTTGGGGATGGGTGACGACCAGCGCGTCGAGCCGGTGAACGCCCGTGGCCTTGAGCTTGCGGGCGATGCCATCGCCGGCCGGTCCGGCGTCGACCAGGACCGCGTGACCTCCCGTCTGCAGCAGCGTCGCATCCCCTTGGCCGATGTCCAGCGCGGTCACGCGAAGGGTGCCGTCGGGCGGCGGCGCGAGCGTGCGCGATGGGATGAGAGCGGGGCCGAACGCAGCCGCGAGGGCGACGAGGATGGCCGCGGCGAAAAGGGCGCGGCGGCGCCCGCGGTGCGCGCCACCAACCGCGGAATGTCCGCTGCGCGCAGCGGCCCACTCGCGCAGGCTCAGCCCGCGCGAGTGGGCCGGCATGCCACGAGTCGCCAGCCACTCGCGCGGGCTGCGTCGCCGACCCGAGGCGCCCACCAAGCCGTCGGCCGCGGGCGCCGTCAGCAGGACGGTGGCCAGCGCGCAGAGGACGACGAGCGCCGACAGCGGCAAGGTCACTTGGGCGCCGGGCAATCCCGCCGCGAGGCGCGCGAGGCCGGCGAGGTAGCCGAGCAGCGGACCGGTGAGGACCACCAAGGGCGACGCGAGCACCGGGACGAGTTGGCCCAGCGCCGCTGCCGCCAGCCCGAGCCACATGATCGGCGCGACGGCAAGGGTCGCGAGGACGTTGGCCGGCAGCGCGACCAGCGAGACGCGATCGAAGTGGATGGCGATCAGCGGCGCGGTCGCAAGGGTCGCGGCGCAGGTCACCGCGAGGGCCTCGGCGATCGGCGCCGCCAACCCGCGGCGCTGCAACCGCTCACGTACCGGCGCCGCGATGGTCGCGATCCCGACAACTGCCGCGAAGCTCAGCTGCCAGCCCGCGTCCGCCGCAGCGCGCGGGTCCAGCACGAGCGTTACCGCCGCGGCCAGCAGCAGCGCGTACCACCGCGACGCCGGTCGGCCGGCGAGCGCGGCCACGATCGTCGCGCCGCCCATCACGCCGGCGCGCTGGATCGACGGCCCGCCACCGGCCAGCGGGACGTAGAGCGCGATCAACGCCAGGACGAGCATCCAGCGCGCGCGGATCCCGACGCCGGCGACGATGCACAGCCCGAAGGCGAGCGCGGCGAGCAGCGCGATGTTCTGACCCGAGGCTGCCGTGAGATGCGTCAGGCTCGCCGCCTTGAACGCATCGCGCAGGTCGTCGGGCAGCGCGGCGTCGTCGCCGAGGACCATGCCGCGCAGCAGCGCCGCCTCCGCCCGCGGGAGATGTCCATCAAGAACGTGCTCGGCGCGACGGCGCACGCCGTCCACCACTCCCAGCGTGCCCCCGCGTCGGCGACCGGTCGTCCGGAGATCGGCGGCCCGCAACGTCGCGTGGCCGTGCACCGCCTGGGCGGCGAGGTCGGGTGGCCGCAGGCGTCCACGCACGGCGACGATGTCGCCGACACGCACGGCATCCTCGCTCGACCCCATCCAGCTCGACACACGCAGCAGGACCGGCTCGCCGCGCCAACGCACCAGCACGCGCCGGCCACCGAAGGCGTCAGCGCGTAACGGTGCCAGCACCGTCGCCTCCCCCGTCACGGACCGCCCGAAGCTCGCCGCCAGCCGTGTCCGTTCCAGCGCCGCGGTCCGCGCCTCCGAGGCCCAAGCGGCACCGAGCAGCGCGACCGCCAGCGCCAGTGCCGCCGCAGGGCCTCGCGTGATCGGCAGCGTCAGCGCTCCGAACGCGACGATCAGCGCCGTGACCGCGATGACCGACGCGGGCGCCCGCGTCCCGAGCAGGAGCCCGGCAACGACGACAACCAGCAGCACCTGCCGCGGGTGACGCGTGCCCTGGTCCGCCACGACCTGACGCCAGAACCCGACACGCCGACGCACGCGGTCCGCCGCAGCCGACACCCGCGCCGCCGACGACCGGCCGACGGCGCTCACACCGTCACCTGCGCCTTCAACGCCTCCAACTTCTTCGGCCCGATCCCGGAGACCTGCGCGAGGTCGTCGACCGAGGCGAAGCCGCCGTGCTGCGTGCGGTACTCGAGGATCTTCTGCGCCGTCGCGGGGCCGACGCCGTCGAGCGTGTCAAGCTGTTCGGCGGTGGCCGAGTTGAGGTTGATGGGTGCCGACGGCGCAGCACCCGCGGCACCGCCGCCCCCAGCGACTCCGCCGCCCGCCGCGCCGCCACCCGTCGCCACACCGCCACCCGCTCCCGCCGCCCCACCACGCCGCGGCACCACCACCTGCTGCCCGTCAGCGATCTTCGCCGCCAAGTTGATGGCCTGCAGATCCGTGTCACCCTCCGCCCCACCCGCGCGCCGGATCGCGTCCTCCACGCGCTGGCCGAGCCGCAGCCGATAGACGCCAGGGCGTCGCACCGCGCCCACGACGTGCACGACCGCGCTGCCGTCGCGCGCGGGCGCGACCGAGACCGACGGCGCGTCCGAGGCACCCGTGGTCGTCGTCGCCGCGCCGCGATCCTGCATCGGCGCCGTCGACGCCTCCCCATCAGCCCGGAGCACCCGCCACCCGAGCAACACCACCAACACGACGCACGCCGCGTAGGCGGCGAGCTCGGAGCGGCTGAGGTCGGGCATCCGGCCAACCTAGGCCGGGCCCTCACAAGCGGGACGCGCGTCGTGTGACGATTTCGCGGAGCAGCTGCGCGGCCTCAGCCGCGCACCACCACGTTGACCAGCTTGCCCGGTACGACGATCTCCTTGACGACGTCCCTGCCGTCGACATGCGCGATCACGTTGGGCAGCGCCCGCGCCAGCTCCAGCAGCGCGTCCTTCGACGCACCTGTCGGCGCCTCGACGCGATCGCGCACCTTGCCGTTGACCTGCACGACCAGCTCGAACGTGTCGGCCTCCAGGAACGCGGAGTCCGCCGCCGGCCACGGCTCCTCCCACACGCGCCGGCCGGTCAGCAACATGTAGGCATCAGCCGTCACATGGGGCGCGAACGGGAACAGCAGCGACGACGCGGTCGCCAGCGCGAAGCGCACGGATCCGGGATCCGCGTCACCGCGCTTCTCCGCCGTCACCTCGTTGAACAGCTCGCGCACCGCGGCGATGGCCGTGTTGAACGAGAAGCGCTGGTCCATGTCGTTGGTGACCTTGTCGATCGCCCAATGCGCCTTGCGGACGATCCGCGAGGCATCGGCGTTCAACGCGTCCGGCAGCGGGTCGTCCGGCAGCTCCTCGGCCGCCACCGCCGACGTCCGCCACAACCGCCCCAAGAACCGATACATGCCCTCGACGCCGCTCTCGGACCAGTCAGCATCCTGGTCCGGCGGGCCGATGAACAAGATGTAGGCCCTGGCCGTATCGGACCCGAAGCGATCGACGATCGACGCCGGCGACACGACGTTCCCCCTGGACTTGGACATCTTCGCCCCGTCCTTGGTGATCATCCCCTGCGTGAACAGCCGGGCGAACGGCTCGTCGGCCTGCAAGTGCCCCATGTCGCGCAGGGCCTTGATGAAGAACCGCGCGTAGAGCAGGTGCAGGATCGCGTGCTCGACGCCGCCGATGTACTGGTCCACCGGCATCCAGTGGTCCAGCACCTTCGCGTCCCACGCGGCCTCCGCGTTGTGCGCATCGGTGTAGCGCAGGAAGTACCACGAGGAGTCGACGAACGTGTCCATCGTGTCGGTCTCGCGCCGTGCCGGAGCGCCGCACGAGGGACAGGCGACGTTGACCCAGTCCTCGGCCGCGGCCAGCGGCGACTTGCCCTTGGGCTTGTAGTCGGTGATGTCGGGCAGGACGACCGGGAGGTCGGTGTCGGGCACCGGGACCATCCCGCACGTGTCACAGTGGATGATCGGGATCGGACAGCCCCAGTAGCGCTGGCGCGACAGCAGCCAGTCGCGCAGCCGGTAGTTGACCGACTTGTTGCCCTTGCCTTCGCGGTCGAGCCAGTCGACGATCCGCTCGACCGCCTCGGCCTTGTAGAGGCCGTCGAAGTCCGGATGCGAGTCGACCAGCGGGCCGTCCCCGGTGAACGGCAGCTCGTCGCCGCCCTCGGGGTCGGCGACCACGCGCTTGACCGGCAGGTCATAGGCCTTGGCAAACGCGAAGTCGCGCTCGTCGTGGCCCGGCACCGCCATGATCGCGCCCGTGCCGTACTCCATCAACACGTAGTCGGCGACGTACATCGGCAGCAGCTCGCCGTTGACGGGATTGACGACATGTCGCCCCAGGAAGACGCCCGTCTTGGGCTTCTCGGCGTCACCACGGTCCTCGACCGACTCGCCGGCGGCGTGGTTGACGTACGCGCGCACCTCGTCCTCGCGACCCGTTCCCGCGATCAACCGCTCGATGTCGGAGTGCTCGGGCGCCATCACGAAGAACGTCGCACCGAAGAGCGTGTCGGGCCGCGTCGTGAAGACGGGGTAGTCGATGTTCAGCTCCTCGCAGCGGAACGTGACCTCGGCGCCCTCGGAGCGCCCGATCCAGTTGCGCTGCATGGTCTTGACGTGCTCGGGCCAGGCGATGTCGGCAAGATCATCAACCAGCTGATCGGCGTAGTCGGTGATCCGGAAGAACCACTGCTCGAGCTGGCGAACCTCGACCTCGTGACCGCAGCGTTCGCAGCGCCCGTCGACGACCTGCTCGTTGGCCAGGACGGTCGCGTCATTGGGACACCACTTGACCGCGGCGTCCTTGCGATAGGCCAGACCGCGCTCGAAGAGCTGCAGGAAGATCCACTGCGTCCAGCGGTAGTAAGAGGGCTCGTGGGTCGCGAGCTCACGCGACCAGTCGATCGAGATCCCCCACTCGCGGAACTGCTTCTGGAAGGACTTGATCGCCGCCTCGGTCGAGACGCGCGGGTGCTGCCCGGTGCGGATCGCGTGATTCTCGGCGGGCAGGCCGAAGGCGTCATAGCCCATCGGATGCAGGACCCGCCGGCCGGTGCGGCGGTGGAAGTGCGCGACCGCGTCGCCCACCGAGTAGACCTTGAGGTGGCCGATGTGCGGCTCGCCGCTGGGATACGGGAGCATCTCCAAGACGTAGGACTTCTCGCCCGCGTCGAGGGCCTCTTCATTGGAGACCTCCCACGTGCGTTCCTCGGCCCAGACCCGCTGCCAGCGGGGCTCGATCTCCAGCGGGTCGTAACGATGCTCGGCCACGGGCCGCAGGCTACAGCGACGGTGCCGACGGCCGATCTGCGGCGAGGCCGTACGATCCGCCCGTGGGCGAGACCGTCACCGTCGACGCGCTGCTGCGCGACCCGACCACCGTGGAAGTGACCGAGGGCCTGGAGCGCAACCCGGGGTCGCAGCGGCTGGCCGACCGTGGCTGGCAGCCGCTGTGGTTCGAGGTCCGGATCGCGATCGGCGAGGACCACGATCACGAGTTCGTGCACTCCTTGGTCTGGCGCGAGCCGGGCCGGGACGCGCGCGAGGTCGCCGAGGAGGAGTTGGGCCACACGCTGGACGAGGCGCTGCGCAACCTGCGCGACATGGAGGGCCACGACGTCTGGCCCGAGGACGTCGACGAGCCGCGGCTGCGGGTCGAGGTCGCCGACGCCCGCGCCTGACGGGCATCTTGCGTGCGCGCGCGAGTGACGGACCTACCATGACGCCCATGGAGGATCAGCCCGCAGAGCCCGAGCGGACCGAGCTGGACGAGCTGCTCGCGTCGCTGGGCACGGCACGGCCGCTGAGCGAGATCTCCGTCGCGTCGTCGAAGGTCGCCGCGATCGTCGAGTCCGCCGAGCGCGCGGCCGAGGACCTGCGGCTGAAGACCGAGGAGAAGGTCCGCGAGCGCATCGCCGAGGCCGATCGGGCGGCCGATCTGCGGGTCGAGGCGGCCGAGGCCGAGGCGCGGGAGCTGGTCGATGCGGCGCGCCGTGAGGCGGCTGCCGTGGAGGCCGAGGCGCGCGAGGGCGTGCGATTGATCCACGAGCGGGCCACGCAGGTGCGGTCCGAGGCCGAGGCGCGCAAGGCGGCCGCGGTGGCCGAGGCGAGCGAGGAGGCATTGCGCGTGCGCGCCGCCGCGGACGCCTATGCCGAGGAGACCCAGCAGGACGCCAAGCGCGCCGCGCGGGAGATCATCGCCGAGGCACATGCGGCGGCCCGCGACGTGCTGCACGACGGGACGACGCTGTCG
Source organism: uncultured Conexibacteraceae bacterium (assembly GCA_963731005.1). GTDB lineage: Bacteria > Actinomycetota > Thermoleophilia > Solirubrobacterales > Solirubrobacteraceae > Baekduia. The sequence continues at coordinate 1,052,931 of CAVSTZ010000001.1, forward strand.
GGACACCTGCAGGAGCTGAGCGATTCGCTGCACCGCAACGCGGAGCGGCTGTTGAACGACGTCAAGCTCGCGCATGCGCGGCTGACCGCAGATCTCGATCAGGCGGCGCCGGCGGGCGGGATCGACTCCGCGCCCAGCGCCTCGCGCGGGTCCGACTCGTCGTCGGTCTCCCCCGGCTTTGCGTCGCGACCGTCGCCGGCCGGTGGCCGCGGGGGTGGCGACGACGACTTCGAGATCCCCGAGTTCCTGCCGGGTCGCCGCTAGGCGCCAATAACTCTTCGATCAAGGAAGTCGCCGACGCGCAGATCGACGAGGTCGACGCGCGTTGAGGAGGAACCTGTGCACCAGAGACACCGTTGCAGGCAAGCGCCACTGTGGCACCACATGAGCCTGGGCCGCGGGGCCGCGGCACTCGGCGTCATCGTCTTCACGGGCGCGCTGCCGGGCTGCGGTTCGGCCGACACGTCCGCGAGCGCCACGGCGACATCGCGCTCGACCGCGGCGACCACCAAGCTGAAGTCGCGCCTGGCGGCAGCGCCGGTCGTTGTGAAGCTCGGTTCGACGTTCGAGGTGCGCCTACGATTCGCACGCGCATTGCCGCCTAGCAAGGACGGGACGGGGGCGGGAGCAGAATTCTCGATCGGCCCGAGCACGTCCGACCACGCCCCGGTCAAGATGAGAGGGTCGACCGGGTCCTGCTATCGGCAGACGCTGTACAACGACCTCGGGCGCGCGTCGCTGCGCAGGCTCCACGCCGGGAGTCGGGCGACGCTGACGATCGACGTTCACGGGCAGTCGCCGACGATCGTGCGCCGCGTCACGCTCGCCTCCGACGTCAACGCGACGCCGCCCGGCTGCGTGCTGAGCCGAAACCCGGGGCCGGGCTAGGCGTCCGGCAACGACCGCGACGTCAGCTCTGTAACGACCCCGAATCCAGCGAAATTGCCGGTAAGCCACGGCAAACCCAACGGCATCTGGCGGGATGAAGGCACCAGCGCCTGAAACGTCGCCGCCGGCCGCCGATTCAGCGCCGACCCCACAACGACGGAACCCCTGCGTTAGCAGGGGTTCCGTACCGATGGAGCCAGGGGGGCTCGAACCCCCGACCTCCTGCATGCCATCTAAGGAGCTTTGTCGCTCGAATATGGCTGTGTGCAGGTCTTTTGCCCAAGTCTAGCGACCGCTGAGCGGCATGGATTGCCCCGAATTGCCGGGGATTACCGGGGATCATCGGGGTTCCAGGCACTTCTGGGATTTGAGTGCCTGGCGGGGATGTGCGGGGTTCGCGGTCAGGTTCTCTCGTACCCCGCTCAACTGCTCGTGGCAAGGCGTGGACTTCGTCGGGGATTCGCTAGGGCATCAAGCCGTCAGGAGTCGAGCACACGGTCGCGCCAGCGCAAGATGCTGATCTCATCAAAGCGTTCTGCATCAAAGACCAGCTGCTTGGCCGGCCAGCGTTTGGCGCGGCGCTCACGGTCGAGGACCGATGACATCTCCATCCACTCCGCGTTACCTTCCGCGCCGCGGATCACCAACATCACAGGGAAGGCTTGATCGCACCAGTAGTTGGCGTGTCGCTCGCTCGGGATGCGGAAGATTCGTGCGTCGTCCTCTTTGCGCATTCTGAGGTGCGAGTCACCTGACTTAAGCTGGAGGTACAGCTTCTGGCCCGTGGCCTTCCCGTCATGTCCCTTAAACTCAATCTCCATGTCGATGCCGTGATCGCCGACATGGATCTCTCTGGCGATCTGGTTCGCGCGCGCGACCGTCGCGAGGACTTCGCCGACCAGCACTCGCTCTCGACTCTCAGTGTCGAGGACGATCTGCGCGGTCTGGCGCATCTCTTCGACCGCTTGGCGTAGCTCCAAGCTAGCGAGTTGCTCCTCAATGTGGGTCTGCTGCACGAGTTGGTGACAGGTTGGGTTACGCGGCCTGAAGGGCCGGTGTGGTCATGATGGTCTCGAACTCGATCGGGGTCAATCGGCCGAGTGTGGCTTGGCGACGACGCCGGTGGTAGGTCCTCTCGATCCAGGTCACGATCGCGATCCGCAGCTCCTCGCGAGTGGCCCAGGCGCGGCGGTCGAGAACGTTCTTCTGCAGCAGCGAGAAGAAGCTCTCCATGGCGGCGTTGTCGCCGGCCGAGCCGACGCGGCCCATCGATCCGACCATGTGATGGCGGTTGAGGGCGCCGACGAGTTTGCGGCTGCGGAACTGCGAGCCGCGGTCGGTGTGTAGGACGCAGCTGGCGACATCGCCGCGCCGGGCGACCGCGTTGTTGAGCGCCGCGACGGCGATCCGGGACTTCATCCTGGTGTCGATCGAGTACCCGACGATCCGGTTGGAGTAGACGTCCTTGATCGCGCAGACGTACAACTTGCCTTCGCCGGTGCGGTGCTCGGTGATGTCGGCCAGCCACAGCTCGTTGGCCGCCGTCGCGGTGAAGCGATGACATAGCCGGCCGTCGTCGTCGATGACGACGCAGAGGTCGTCGTGAACCGGCGGGCCGGGCCTCTTGCCGTTGCGGCCGCGCTTCTTGCCGAACGCCGAGAACCAACCCAACTGCGAGCAGATCCGCCACGCGGTGCGATCCGTCATCGCTTCTCCGGCCTCGCGCGCCTCGTCGGCCAGGAAGCGGTAGCCGAACTCGGGATCGTCGCGATGGGCGTCAAACAACGCGTTGGCGCGATGGGCGCGGACGAGCTCGGCCTCGCCGACGGGCTTGGCCCGCCAGCGGTAATACGGCTGGCGGGCGAGATCGAGGACCCGGCACGTCACCGCGACGGCAACACCGTCGGCAGCGAGCTCACGGACGAGCGGGTACATCATTTTCCCGGCAGGTTGGCCTGCGAGAGGTACGCCGCCGCGCGTCGCAGCACCTCGTTCTCCTGCTCGAGCAGGCGGTTGCGACGCTTGAGCTCGCGCAGCTCGGCGGACTCTGACTCGGTCACGCCCGGCTTCACGCCGTCCTCGACATCGGCCTGGCGCAACCACTTGGTCAACGTCCCGACATGGATCCCGAAGTCCCTGGCGATCTGCTCGATCGTCGTCTTCGAATCACGATCACGAGCGACCCGTACAACATCCTCACGGAACTCTCTCGGAAACGGCTTGGGCACAGCGACATCCTTTCAGCCGGTCTCTTGACCAGACAGATCAGGTGTCACCTATCCGTGCAGCAGACCCTGTCGTCCCAAAGCGGGATTCGATCGTCGCACAAAGAGCAACCGATGTCGTCAAGGCCTTTCATCAAGCGGGTATGCGCTGCATCTCGGTTCTCCATAGGTGTCGAACACGACGTGCAGATGTAGGTCCGTAGGCGCGTGACGTCGGTCGCGTGGGCACGGAGGTGGTCGTCGACGTACTTGGCGAAGATGACCTGCTCGCCCATCGGTGTGCCGGGCTCGCAGTGGACCTCCAAGGTTCCGTCACCGTCGGGCCCCACAGACAACCGAATTCCGATTGTCTTGGCCGTCGGCGTACGGAAGTCCGCGGCGTTGCGCCAGAGGTCGGCGCTCCTGAACGGATCGCTGTGATGTAGCCGAACGACCAGGCTTGCGTACAACTCGTCCAAGTAGTCGTTTAGGCGGTACGTCATGAAAGCCGGTGGCTGCTTCGGGCGATCTGAGCGTTCGCGCCTAAAGTAGCTCGGGAAGACGAGCAGCGTTGGTCGGCGTCCCTCGGGATCCATGTCGCGCAAACAGATCGAACGCTCGACAAGTTGCTTATGCATCGCGTGGAGGACAACGCGCTCGTCAGCTTCTGAGAGGCGCGGAAAACTCGAGTCGTAGGCCAGCTCTCCGCGAAGCACGCGCTCCTCCGTCACGCAACCGCGCTCGTGTGGATCATCGCGGAGGGTCTGGATGACGACCTGCGCGTAGGTGTTCATGAGTTCGGGTTGAAGTAGGACGTAGTCACCGAACCCGAGCGGCATCACTGCGCCTGGCCCGGACAACAAGCCAACGACCGCGTTGAGCTGGCCTGGGTCGAACGGGCCGATCTGCGTAGGCAGCCAATCACGGAGTTCCTTGATCGAGGTCAGCGCGCGTCCGCTGTCCTTTAGCTTGAGGATCTCCCGCTTCAACTGTTGGAACTCTTCTGGCGAGGAGCGCCACGGGATCCGACTCCAGTCGATCGCGTCGAGGATCTCCTCCCGTAGCTGGGAGCACCCGATGTCCTCTTTCGCGCTCGTCTCGACCAACCCCTGGAAGCCGGCCTCCTCGCAGAATGCATCGAGCTCCGCTCGGCCGGCGCGTACCGGGTAGCGATCGATGCGCCCGGCGGCGAGCAGCTTTGGGAACTCGTCGTTCTTGGAGCGCAGCGCTCTGTTCCAGTCCCACAGCCGCGCTAGCGCATCGTCTCGCTGACCGTTGAACACCAGCACAGCTGCGGCCGTGTCCCCCAGATAGAGCTGGTGGATCAGTCGTTGATCGGCTTGGCCGCCGAAGTCCCACAACCAGACCTCGCGATGCGGTGAGTCCGGGGCCGAGGGAAGCTGCATATGGCTGGCCCAAGCACCGAGCGTGGACTCCGTTGGCGCCCACGAGTCGTAGGCGATGCGCTGGGCGAGGCCGCTCTTGCCTGCTTCGCTCTCGCCAACGAGAACGACCTTCGCGTTGGTGTACAAGACCCGCTCTTCGACCGGTGCTTCGTCCAGATCATTTATCTCCCACGCCTGAAATCGTCCGTCCTCGGCGATAGAGAGTCCTCTGCCGCTGGCGGTATCGAATGCGACCTCCCAGACGGCGGCGGTGTGCCTCACCTCGATCTCCTGACAGAGACCCGTCATCAGATCCCACGATCTGACTGACCGGTCGTCACTGCCACTCAGCGCCCATCGTCCGTCGGGGTGGAGAGCTACGCAGTTGACCTCCTCGTTGTGGCCCTCCAACACGTGTTCGCAGAGGCCCGTCGTCAGATCCCAAACACGGACCGTGAGATCGCCAGAGCCGCTGACCGCGCGTGCCCCGTCCTGCTGGTACGAGATCGACCAGACCGGTCCTAAGTGTCCGCGTAGCACCTGCTTACATGAGCCGTCCTCGACCCTCCACTCACGGATCACTCCCGAGGAGTCGCCGCTGAGGAAGCCGGTGCCATTGGGGTGGACCGACAAGCTTCGGATCGCGCCACCATCGCAGCGAGCCGTGACCACGCCCCCGTCAGGACCCCAGATGCGGAGCATGCCGCTCCGATCACCGCTGACTACGGTGCTGCCGTCGGCGCTGCAAGCAATCGCGCTGATGGTGGCCGGATGGTTTTCGAGACGACGTTGGCACTGACCCGAGTCGACATCCCATACTCGAACCGTTCGGTCACTGGAGCCGCTGAACGCCAGGCGACCATCAGCGCTGAACGCCACGGCACCGACGACTCCTCCATGTCCTTGCAAGGCCCTTGGCGGTGCGCCGGACATCAGATCCCACACGAGAAGGTTCCCGTCTGCGCCGCCGGTCAACGCACGTTGATCCGTGGGGTGGCACGCGACGGCTTGGAGGCGAGGACGACCGCCGTCGACCGTCGCGATCAGCTCTCCCGATTCTAGTTCGTGGAGGACCAGCGGGCCCTCCTCGGTCGCAGCGAGGAGGCGGTTGCCGTCCAGGTCAATGTCTAACGCAGTGATGCCCGCGCGCGTGTATTTGTGCGTGTTGCGCCCGTCTGGCTTCCATTTCGACAGTCGCCCACTCTGGTCTCCGCTGAAGACCGTTCCGTGGCGATCGATGCCAGCCGCAAGGACCGCGCCCCGGTGAGGTGGTAGGACCGCCACCGGCTCCTCCGACCGCTTATCCCATACAGAGGCTTGGCCGTTCTGCGCTCCGCAGACCAACCTCCGGCCGTCCGCACTCCAGACCATCACTGTGATGCCGATGCCGGGCGCGTTCGTCATGTGCTCGTCGTCGTCGGCGAGCTCCCAGCCGTAGAAGACCCCGCTATCGCACCCAGCGACGACAGACCCGCCTGGGCTGAACGCAACGGCCGTTACCGAATTCGCAATGGGCCGCGAGTCCACGAGCTGGCCCGTCTCGACGTTCCACACCATCACGCGCCCCATTGCAAGCCCTGCGACGACCAGGGAGTCGTCAGGAGAGATGGCCACTGAGGTGGCACCTTCACCTTTGTCGTCCCAGGACAGCGTCGCCAGTCGCGTACCCGTCGTGGGATCCCACTTAATCAACGTCCCGTCGACTGATCCGCTGATGGCGAAGGAACCGTCAGACGACAGCGCCACGCTCGTCACCTCGTCGTGATGGCCGGATAGGACCCATTCCGTGCAACGGCGATCCAGGTCCCACACACGCACCGTCCCATCCGCGGATCCGGTTACCGCTCTGCCAGCATCCGGCTGAATAGCGATCGCGTTGACTTGCTCAATGTGACCCGGCGCCAAAACGCGGACGGGCTCGGTGACGGTCGGCCGGTCCACCATGACAGCGTGCCGTCGCTCGCAGGCCTTGAGGAGCTGGCCGAACTGAATGTAGGAGGGATCGCGAAAGTCCAGCGCGAGCGCTTGCGAGAGGAAGCCCGGTGGATTGACGTCATCCAGACGTACCGGGACGAACCGTCGGTCCGGGTCTCGCGGGTCCAGAAACCTAACGACCTGTCGCTCGAGCATCCGCCAATCTGGGCCAAGTGAATGACCCGACATAAGGAACACCAAGACCCGCGACGCATCTAGAGCTCGACGACCAGCCTCTGAGTCGGCAGGATCTGCTGGGTGCGGTCGATCGGCCTTGTGTGTGCTCCACACGACGAGCCCATGGCTGATGAGGTGCGACCTAATCTCGTGGGCCACCTCGAGATCATTGAGGCTGTAGCTCAGGAAGACGTCATAGGTTGGCTGTCCACTCGTGCGCTCCCGATAGGTCACGTTTGGATGGCGGGAGTCGACGCGGTCCGTAAGCGCGGTGTCATCAGTCAGAAACCTAGTTTCATACGAGGATAAGCGCAACATTTCCACCCCGACGACACCGGTGCGACATCCAGCCGAGTGTCAGGGCGAGCAGCTCTAAGGGCGTCTCGACCGGCCCGGCGGGTGAGTTCGCGGTGCGGTTCGCCTCGGGCCACGGTCGACACCCAGCCACGTCATAGCGCCCCTCCAACGCGGCCCAGGACGGGCACGCTGTGGCGCCACGCGGGCGTGTCGCTTCCACCAGTGATCATTGCGACAGTCAAGGCCGGGGACCGAACCGGCTGCGCTCGTTCGCAGGACCCACGTACCGTCGGGAGACTCTCGACTTCGCTCAACGGAAGGTCGTCTCCTCCCACCATTTGGCCGTGGCTCAGCGCATCCCAGAACAGCCCTAAACGCGCGAACTGCGCCACACCGGTTGCGGCAGCGTCCGGATCTAGCGCCAAGTGTTATGGACAGCTACGGTCGTGAGATCGTTGGTAGCCAGCGGCCGACGGTCTGTGGCAGATCCTCCTGTCCTCCAGCCCACAGGACCGATGAGGCGTCGCAGTCCGCCGTGCTCACGTGCGTCCTGGTGCTGCATCCTGAACGGCTCAGCGCGATGGAGTTGCGGCGGGCGATGCTTGCCGGCGAGCAGGACTTTGAGCAGATCGACGCCCACGACCGGGCTGTCCGCGATCTCATCGGCGCCGGTCTGCTGCGTCGCGACGGCGACAGCGTCGTTGCGACCCACGCGGCGGTGTACTTTTCCTCGCTGAAGGACTGAGGGTGCAGACAGACTCTCCAACGTGTGACGCCACAATTTCAGAGGCATTTGTGGGTGTTGTCGGAATCGTGATTTGCATCGTGATTGCGGAGGTCGCCGCTCACGCGCCGTTGGCGTACAAGTTGCTACCCTGGGACTCGCTCTACTGGCTAACTGGTGCGCGAGAATCAGGTGTGGCAGCGCCCGTCGTCAAAAGTGGTTGGAGGGTAAGGAGGTTGGCATGCCCTCACGAACTCGTAGCCAAGAAGGGTTAGCCACATCTTTCGGATCCTGATCGGCTCGGTGGCGCGTCCGTGCACATCGTCCTCGTGAACCAGCCGAAGCCGAGCCAGGTTGGCAGCGCCGAGGTCGATCAACTCGCGCTCCAGTTGAAGCTCCTCCTGCAAGCGATCCACCGATACTTCCTCATAGAACATCATCAGTCCAATGGGGTGACTCTCACCACGCTCAACGCGCGCGAACATTGTCTCAAGCATCAACGCCTCATAGGGCTCAAGTTCCGACAGGATCGCGGGGAACGCAATATGCGGACGATCATCGGCGGTTGCATGGTTGGCGAGCAGGTTGGCCCACCGCTTGATCATCTCTTCGTCGGCCGGATCCTCGAGGCCGGCGTAGTCGAGCAGGGACACGAGGTGCTTGGCGGGGACGACACGAGTCGTTAGCCCGCTGGCGTGGATGGCATCGAGCGTCGCCTTCAGAACCTTCACCTGAGTACGTGCCCGGCGACCACGCACCACGTCGCCGAGCCACTCGACCGCCTCCTTGGAGGGCGATGCGCCGGTGATCGCATGTACGAGGTCCTGCACCGCCGGCTCCCGCAACAAGGCGGCGGCAAGTTCGACCTCAGTGGACACGTCATCCTCGGTCATTTCGGAGCAGCCGACCTTCGCGCGGTCAGCGCAACATGCCGGATGCCTAAGGCCGTGATCCACTGACGGGACCTCGCGAGAGTCGGCAGAGGCAAGTCCTGTCCGGTGTTTCAGCGCCTCGTTCGCGCTGCTGCGACGGATCTCGGCGCCCGGTGGTATCCGTGGGTGGCCCTCCTTCGAATCAACGCCGGTTGCGGGCTCTCTCGCAGGCCTTTTGCGCTCACCCTAGTGGCCGTCAGGTTGGCTCCCAGCGGGCCGCGCTGACCGCAGCCAGGGCGACGTTCCGCCCGCCGTCGCGGCGCCGCGCTCAAACCATTGCGTGTCGGTCGCGGAGATGAGTAGCTCGCAAGGCGTCTGATCCCGCGGCTAAGCATTTCCAATACCGCGCCAGCGCCGGGCCCGCTCAAGGACATCGTCGTAGGTAGTCAGCCGGATCCACCCAGGCAATTTGCTCTCGTTCGAGATTCTCTCGAGATCGGAGGCGAAGCTGTTCTTGCGTCCGATGACAAGCACCGCCTGTGGCCTGAACGCTGTGAGCCCAAACTCTTCGAGCAGCGCGTCGCGTCGACCGTCTTGCTCGAACCAATCACGATAGGTATCTAGTTGCGCGACGGCTTCCATCACGGCGTCGCGGAACCGGGTCCGGTTTTGCTGGCGCCGGACTAGATCAACGTCTGCGCGCTTTAGCTCGCATAAGTCGCAGAAGCGGGTGTTGAGCCGTTCGAGGAAGAAGTCCGGGATCAGGGGTCCCGCGTCGGCTCGGCTGAGCACGACTTGTGGGTGGACATCGACATAAGGTCCGAGCGCCGTCAACAACTCCGGATAGCTTTCGAAAAGCATCTGGAACTCGCGTTCTCGTGCGTCGCTGTTCAGTAGGCGTTCAAGTTCCGTGATCGCACCCGTCCCGAATTGGCTGGAAGGCTGGACGGTGTTGGTGCGGAAGGACCCCAGCTCGCGCCGACGGGCTCCCGCAAGCTCGACCGCACCTCCAGTGCCGAAAGGGCGCACACTGACTCGTCCCTCCTCGACAAAGACGGCAAACTGTTGCTCGCCCAGGTCACTGTCGGCCAGCCGCAAGGCGCGAAACGATGCGACGCACTGCTCGACAAAACGAAGCGTCGATCCCTGAAGCGTCGTGTGGTCGCCTCCGAGTCCGGCCGAGCCCGCCAGTCTTCTCGCCACGAGCGTGGTGCGACTTCGATGGGGACCGCCAGATCCGGATTCACGTGTGGCCTCGAGGGCGCCTGTCATAATCGCGTCGATCGTCAATCGTCCAGTCTCTGCGACTATTTGCGCTGACCGAGTGGGCCTAGTGGGCTGAACCAATCGCCCGGCGCCGCGGTGATGGAAGAGCGTCATCGCCACAGTCGCGCGCCAGATCTCGGGATCATCGTCCTCGTCGCCAGCGAACGTAAATTGCTGTCGCCGCGGGGGCCGATAACGCCGGATACCCAAGGACTCATGCAACGAATCGGCTCCTGGGAAGAGCGCCGTCGCGTTCAGCCAAACATCATGCGGCTGTGCGGACCGGCCGTCCCAGCGGACTACGCTGAGCGCTTGGTACGCCCGCTCATCGATGTCGATGCGACGCCCGAATAGACCATCGACTGCGTTTGCGATAGCCGTTCGGTAGGGAATGTCATAGTAATCACCCCACATTGCAGGCTCAGCGTTGCTCGATGACATGGGACTACGAAACTCTAACTCAGTTCGAGCTCCCAATCATGGACTTCCGTTGATGGCTGCGCCATTTACAGGGACGATGGCCTCACGCCGGTATCTCTGGGCGGTCTGCGGCACGTTGCGCTAAGCCGCAGCCAACGGCGCCTAGCTCGTCGTCCCGTGCGTCTGAGCAGCAGTCGAATAGTCGACACTTCTGCTAGTCGTCGTAATGCCCGACTATCGAGCGCGAGCAGGGCCGAATTGTTGTAGCGGAGATGGGTCGCGGTCCGTCTCGAGGTCGAGATGGCGCGTCGCCTCAAGTCGATAGCCGCGGGCATGTTCGCCCTCTGCATCCGACTGGATGCTGGAGGGTGTCCTGCGTTGACCAGAAGGGCGACCGGCGGGAATCTGTACCAGCAATTGCGGGATCTCGTCGACCGAAATCTTCTTGCTCACGTATTGCTGAGGAGCGTGTGAGGTCGCGCGTTAACCCCACTTACCGTTCACGGTGCCATGCTCTCGATCAGTCGTTGGTCCTGGCGGGCGGCGGCAGCCAAACCTCGGTCGGTGGTGAGGAGTTGGGCGTCGATGTTCTGGGCGACGGCGAGGTAGGCGGCGTCGTAGGCGGTGAGGGTGTCGCGCATCGACCAGATGCTGCGGATGAGCGGCTCGACCGGGTGACGAACGACGCGCAGATCGGGCAGGAGTTGGAGCGCTCGTTCGGCGTGGTCGGCGGCGATGTCGCCGCGGAGCAGCATGCCGCGTAGCGCGGAGATGGCTTCGACGTGGAAGTGCTCGGGGACGTCGATCTCGGGAAAGGGCGCGAGCGCCCTGGCGATGGCGGGTGCGTTTGGGGCACCGGCAAGCAGATCGACGATCGCGCTGGCGTCGGCGACCAGGCGCGTCACCGGCGCGGGCGCCGCTCGTCGGCCAGGACGTCGGCTGCTGGCGTGGGTGTGCGCTGGGGTGACGGCAGCGCGTCGACGGCCGCGAGCCATTCGCCCATCGTCGGCCGGTTGGCCGCGACGCGCAGCTCATCGAGCACATAGTCAGAGAGTGACCGGCCTTGGCCCGCGGCGCGAGCCTTGAGCTGGTGGTGGAGATCCTCGGGGACGTTACGGACCTGGATCGTTGACATGCAATTCATCCTAGCTGCATGCAGATCGCATGTCGACTCCGCCGGCACGCAAAACACCGCGATGGCCTGGGTGAGGGGGATCGTCAGCCCGTGGTGAGGGGCGACGGCGTCGACGTCAGGCCACGGTTTGAAGAGCGCTTCCGCGCACGGGGATACGCGAGATGCCCCGCATACCGAGGACGTGGTTCCTCGGTGCCAGGCCCCGGGGTGTTTCCGCACCGCCGGGGCCAACTATTCGGACGGCCGCGACGTTAGCCATGCAGCGGCCCCGAATCCAGCCAAATCGCCGCCAATCGACGGCAAACCACCGGCATCTGACGGGATAAAGGCACTGGTGCCTGAAACCGCCGCCGATGGCCGCCGATTCAGCGCGGACCCCACAACGACAGAACCCCCGCGCTAGCAGGGGTTCCGTACCAGTGGAGCCAGGGGGGCTCGAACCCCCGACCTCCTGCATGCCATGCAGGCGCTCTCCCAGCTGAGCTATGGCCCCAGGTCGGCCATCAGCTTAACAGCCGCAGCGCCCGGGCGGGGATCTGGGGCACGACCACCCCGCGATCCGCAAGGTCAGCCCCGACAGCCCGCGTTGCTCTCCGGGTCCTAGCGGCTCGGCAGCGGGTGGCCCGGAGGATCCCGGACCACCCGCCCACGCTACGAGCCGAGACTGGTCGCTACGACCACCACGACTGCGCCGTGCCGATCCCGCTGGCAGACGGATACCCGGGCCCCGCCCATGGGCTTCTCGGGCTCCCGTTGTAGGCCTTGCTCCAGTACGAGTTGGTCGAGCAGATGTCGACGCCCGCCCACGTGCCATAGATGTCCGCGGCGTTGCCGCAGATCTTGTTGCCGTCCCAGCTGCTGACCGTGATCTGGCGGATGTTGTGCTGATAGGCGAACCAGCCTCCATAGAAGACCTTGTCGCAATTCGTGTGACCCGGGAGCCCCTCCCCAGCCGCAGCACCCGGAATGCAATCCGTGCCCACAACGGCTTGTGCCGCCTTCGCCGTCGGTCCGGCAAGCACGCCCGACCGCTTCTGGAGGCTCAGGGCGTGACGGCTGAAGCGACCGAGCAACGACGACAGCCGGAGGCTCTTGCCCGACACCTTGTAGAAGCCGGACTTGATGGCCGCCGTGGCGCCCTGACCGGCGATGCTCCCCGCGAGCGCCGGTGCGAGGGCCGGCGGCACGAATCCGAGCTTGATCTCTGGGGCGGAACCCGCCGAGGTCAGCCCCGCGCGCTGCGGATCGGGAGCCTCCAACGACCCCGACAGCGCGCCGGCCTTCGCCTGCTGCAGCGAGCCGCACCCAGCCACGCCCTCTGTGGTCTCGAAGACGACGCAGACCTGACCGCGCTCGCCGGGCAGCACCGACAACGCGCCGCCGCCGGGCGCGGGCGCGCGGTAGACGTGATCGGCGTCGACGCCGATCTGCCGCCCGAAGCCTGACCGGATGAACTGGTCGACGACCGCCGGAACGAGCTTGGTCGGCTTGCTGTTCAGCATGCTGAACGTCTGCTTCTGAGCCGGCGTCGGCGCAGACGCCGATGCCACTCCTGACCCCGCAACCAGCGTCACGGCCATCGTGGCCGTGACGCCGAGCATTCTCCTGCGACTAGGCATAAATACTCCATCCTTTCACTGTGGATTGAGAATCGCTGAGCCGTTGATCAGTGTCCTCGAGCGCTGCATAACTGTCAGAACACCGGAGAACACCGGTGTACGGCAGCGAGATTGACTTGGTAGACATGATCGTCTACATAGGCGCTATTATTCAATCAGCTACCCGTTAGCAATGCAACCAGACCCCACGAGTGTTTCTCGTCTTCAGTGGGTCGACAGCCGTTCACCACAGAGCGAAAGAACGATGATGGATTTCCCTCTGCCCATCCGTCCCGCAACGCTCCGAACTCCAGAGCTTTCGTCTGACGGCGGTGGACGGCCCCTCAGACGCGATGTCAGCGCCCGAACTTCAGGGACCACGGCAGCGCCCATCCCCGCGCAATAGGCTGCGCTCCGATGCTCCCGTCCTCCCCACCGAACGCCACGGTCGGGGTCGAGCAGATGGGGTCGCACTTCGTCATCACGACGGTGCCCGGCGACGACCTCACTGGCGCACTCACGGCTCTCCCCCACGTCCTGCGCGATCCCATCCGCGAGCCGCACTGCTGGAGTGCGCCGGCGGTGCCGATCGTGGTGCGCGCCGTGCGATCGCTCGTGGCGATGCATCCGTGGATCGAGGTGGAACCGCCCGCCGAGCGCCTGCTGATCGCCGTCGAGCAGCTGCCTGAAGACGCGACCGCCGTCGCGCACTTTTGCGAGCACAAGCCCGGCGTGCCCGGCGTCGTCATCGCGATGGAGCCCGACCGCGAGCTGCGCGCCGCACTGACCCAGCTCCCCGAGCGCCGCCACGATCCGGTGCTGGACCGATTCTGGATTCCTGCGCGCGACGCCCCGCTGGAGGCCCTCGGCGATGAGCTCGACCGCATCGGAACACTCACCGCCACGCCCGAGGTCCGCAAGCGCGTCGGCCGCTACGAGCAGCCGTCGCTCTCGCACGCCGCGGCCGTCGACGTCGTCCACCGCTGCGACGTGGCCATCGTCCAGAACACCGCCGGCGAGGTCGGCCTGCGCCTCTGCCGCCGCTGTCATCCGGACCTCGAACCCGAGCTCACCCCACTCGGCCTCGTCACCCGCACGTTCGACTCCTGGTGGGTCGCGATCCACGGCGACGGCGGGCTGCGCGCGCTCCTCGAAACCCGCCCGGGGCTGCAGGGCGGCCACGACATCCTCCCCGCGCTCGACGCCGCCGCGCAGCAAGCCGGCGCCGCCGATGCGCTCGAGGCGCTCTCGATCGCCGAGGAGGGACGGACAGAGATCGACGGCCTGACCGCGCCGCTGCGCCCCTTCCAGGGCGCGGCCGTCGACTACGCGCTGCGCGCCCGCCGCACGTTTCTGTCCGACGAGCCCGGCCTCGGCAAGACGATCCAGGCGCTGGCGACGCTCGAAGCCGCCGGCGCCTACCCGGCGCTGATCGTCGCCCCCGCGTCGCTGCGTCTCAACTGGCTGCGCGAGGCCGAGCGCTGGCTGCCGCACCGCACCCGCGCGGGGCTCAGCGGCGGGCAGACCGCAAGCGTGCACGACATCTCCGTGGCCAGCTACGAGATCACCCATACCTTGGTCGAGGGCGCGGTCGCCCGCCCGCCCCGGGCGCTCGTCCTCGACGAGTCGCACTTCTGCAAGAACCCCACGGCACGCCGCACCCAAGCGGTCACCGCGATCGCCGACGTCCTCCCCGAGGACGCGATCGTCCTGCTCTTGTCCGGCACGCCCGTCCTCAACCGCCCCGAGGAGCTCGCGCCGCAGCTGAAGATCCTCGGCCGGCTGGACGCGATCGGCGGCGCCCGGCGCTTCGCCCGCGTCTACGCGCGCGGCCAGGAGCTCGACACGCTCAACCGCCGCCTGCGCCGGACCTGCTTCGTGCGCCGCCGCAAGGCCGATGTCCTGCGCCACCTCCCGGCCAAGCAGCGCGTGGTCGTCCCGGTCACGATCGCCAACGGCGGCGAGTACCGCGCCGCGCAGTCCGACGTCGCCCAGTGGGTCCGCGCCCAGGCCGAGGCCGACGAGGCGTTCACCCGGGAGATCGCAAGCCTCGACGACGACGCCCGCGCCGCCGCGATCCGCGAGCGTGGCCGTGACGCCGAGCAGCGCGCCCGCCGCGCCCAGGCGCTGGTCCGGATCACGCAGCTGGCGCTGATCGCCGCGCGCGGCAAGCTCGACGGCGCCAAGGAGTGGATCGCCAACTTCCTCGAGACCGGCGAGAAGTTGGTGGTCTTCACCCGCCACCGCGAGATCGGCGACGCGTTGTTGGCGGCCTTCCCCGGCGCCGCCTGCGCAACAGGCCGCCTCGAAGCCGACGGCCGCTCCGCCGAGGTCGAGCGCTTCCAGTCAGACGACGCCTGCCGGCTCATCGTCTGCTCGCTGGATGCCGCGGGCGTCGGGCTCACGATGACCGCCGCGTCCAACGTCGCCTTCGTGGAGCTGGGCTGGACGCCGGCCGCCCACGACCAGGCCGAAGACCGCGTGCACCGCATCGGCCAGGAGGAGGCCGTCACCGCCTGGTACCTGCTCGCGGCCGACACGATCGACGAGCGGATCGCCGCCGTGATCGATCGCAAGCGCGAGCTGGTCCGCGCCGCGACCGACGGCACGCCCGCGGGCCAGGAGGCGGTCCTCGACGAGCTGCTGGACTGGCTCTCTGCGGACGACTGAGCAGCGCCGCTTCAGTCGACGGTCCAATGCTGCCGTGCGCTACTCGGTGTTGTGCCAACGGCCCGCGGACCGCTGACGGAACCCGTGGGCCCGGACCGTGCGGGCGGCGCTCCGAGCCTCCTCGGCCACCTCGCGTTGACGCTCCGCGGACTCCTGGTCGCCCGCGGCGCCGTAGAGGTCGGCTCGGTTGTCGGCGATCCTGGCCGACTCCTCGAGGGCATCGGCCGTCCGCTCGAGCTCGGTGGCGCGCCGCAACCGACCGGCGGGCGGCGTGGTGGGAGCCACGACGGCGAGCACACCGATGATGTCCCGCTCGTCGTTGCGCACCGGCACCGCGTCGACCGTGTAGGTGTGGCCGTAGCTGCTGAAGCAGAACTGGCCGCGCTCACCGTCGAGCGCCGCGCCGTAGTGATCGACGCTGAGGCGCAGTACGTGCTTCGGGCACTCGGAGATGTCCGGCACGATGCGCCCGACGAAGAGCGCTTCCTCGACCCAGGGCAGTCTCAGGATCGACTCGCCCTCGGCTCCCCGGATCAACAGATCCCGATCCATGACGAACGTGGTCGGGTCGTGAGACCTCCGCGGCCGTGGCCGGTAGGCGACGCGTCCGGCCAGGAAGCCGAGCGCCAGCATCTGGCTCAGCGCCTCGGCCGGCTCCTGCCCTTCGGTCAGACGCAGGAGGTCATCCGCTACGCCGTCGAAGCGCTCGAGGCCGTCGAGGTCGAGGCCCATCGCCCGCAGTGCCGCTTCGGCACCTCCGTGCTCCTGGGCAAGCGCCAGCGCGGTTACAAGGGCCGATGGAGGGGTCGCGTTCCAGTCCAAGATGGAGCTCCGGTAGGGCGTCTGGTACGAAGTCTAGACCGCCTCGAAGCGCTGACAAGCGGGAAGGGTCTGGGACCGGCCGGAGCCTGACGTCCCGCCGACTCGCGCGGCTTGCTCGGACCACCCCGGCACGGGACGATCAGCCCATGAGCGCGACCCGCACCCTCGCTGTCGTCATCGCCGCGCTGGTGTGTGGCATCGCGGTCGTCCCGCTGGTGCGCGCAGGCGACCACCAGAGCGCGACGACCGTGTGGGCCGTCTTCGGACCGATCGCGGGATGGAGCTTCATCGGCACGGGCCTCTACGCGCGGCGCCTGCGGCCGGAGAGCGGGGTCGGGATGTTGATGGTCCTGCTCGGCTTCGCGTGGTTCTTGTCGGCGCTCGGCCTGGCGAACGGGCGGGTGCCCTACTCCCTCGGGCTGATCCTGGGCGGGCTGTGGGGTGCCCTGTTCCTGCAGCTCGTCATGACGTTCCCGTCGGGCCGGCTGAGCGATCCGCTGGACCGCGCGATCGTGATCGCGGGCTATGTCGTATTCACGCTGGCGACCGTGCCGTCGATGCTCGTCGCCGGTCCGCACGAGTTGAGCTGCGACGACTGCCCGGTCAACGTCCTGCTGATCGACCGCGACCCGACGCTCGCCAGGATCGCGTTGGCCTTCCAGGCGGTGCTCTACCTGGTGCTGTTCGCGATCGTGCTCGTCCGCCTGACGCGGCGGTGGCGACGGACGAGCCCACTCGAACGGCTCCAGCTCACCCCGGTCTACGCATCGGGGCTGCTGACCTTCCTGCTCGTGACGATCGGCCAGGCCGGCGCCGGCGACGTGGCTTGGTGGGCGGCGTTCGTCGCGATGGCGATGCTGCCGTTCGGCTTCCTCGCGGGGCTGCTGCGCAGCCACGTCGCGCGCCTGGACTCCGAGCTGCGCGCCCGTCTGCAGGAGCTGCGCAGCTCACGGACCCGGCTGGTCGCGGCCGGCGACGCCGAGCGGCGCCGCCTGGAGCGCAACCTGCACGACGGCGCGCAGGGAAGGCTCGTCGCCGTCGCGCTGATGCTCGGCCATCTGCGCAGTCGGGTCGGCGCGCAGTCCGAGATCGCGCCGATGCTCGATCACGCGCTGGAGGAGCTGAAGACGAGCCTCGCCGAGCTGCGGGAGCTGGCGCGCGGCCTGCACCCGGCGGTGCTGACCGACCGCGGGCTGGAGCCGGCCGTCGAGGCGCTCGCCCGGCGCGCTGCGGTCCCGGTGCTCGTGGACGTCGAGCACGGTGAGCGGCCCGCGCCCGCCGTCGAGATCGCCGCGTACTACATCGTGTCCGAGGCACTCGCGAACGTCGCCAAGTACGCGCAGGCCACCGAGGCGACCGTCACGATCCGCCGAGCGGACGGCCGGCTGAGCATCGAGGTCGCCGACAACGGCGTGGGCGGGGCCGACATCGCTCACGGATCGGGCCTGCGCGGCCTCGTCGATCGCCTCGAGGCGCTCGACGGAACGATCGCGGTCGACAGCCCGCCCGGCCATGGAACGCGTCTGCACGCCCAGATCCCGTGCGCCGAGGCGGTCGTCGGCGCGTCGCGCTGAGCGCGGACGCGTGATCACCCGGGGGCGGGCCGGTCTCCGCCCGGAATACTCAAGACTGTTCCTGCCGGACAGCACATGCAAGTTTCTTGCTTTCCGGAGCGACGCGGGCGAGCATGGGCCATGGCGCTCGATGCGCGGACCACCCCGCGGCCCTGGCATGCCCTGCCGACCGATCTCGGCGCGCTCGTCTGCGCGGCGATCCCGGCGATCGCCGACGAGCTGGTCGAGGTGCTCGGCCCCGCGATCCCGGTCTACCGGACTCTGGATGGCCCGTTCGGCCGCGATGTCGTCGCGGCGGTCGCCGACGCGCTGCATGACTTCGCGGGCGTCATCGAGCACCGGCCGCCGACCGTCGGCGCCGACCGTGCACTGTACGTCGCGGTGGGCGAGCGCTGGTTTCGCTCCGGCCACAGCCTCGACGACCTGCAGTCGGGCTACCACCTCGGCGCGCGCGTGGTCTGGCGTCGCATCGCCGCGGTCGCCACCGACGCGTGCGCCGAGGCCGAGACCGTGGCGGTCCTGGCCGACACGCTCTTCGCCTACCTCGACGAGATCGCGGCGGTCACGGTCGAGGGCTTCGTCGCCGCGCAGGCCGCGGCGGCCGGCGAGCACGAGCGCCGGCGTGCGCAGCTGGTCGCCACGCTGGTCGCCGATCCGGCGCCCGAGCGCGCGGTGCTCGAACGGACTGCGGCCGACGCGTCGTGGCCGTTGCCGCGAGCCGTCGCGGCCGTGACGCTCGGCGCCGACCACGGCGGCCTGCGTGACCGGCGACTGCCGAGCGACCTGCTGATCGGCAACGTCGACGGCACCGCCTGCCTGATCCTCCCCGACCCCGACGGCCCGGGGCGCCGCCGGCAGATCGAGCTCGCCCTGCGTGGCCACGCGGCGACGCTGGGTCCGACGGTGGCCATCGAGCATGCGCCACGCAGCTGGGCGCGCGCCCGCGCGCTGTGGCGTCTGCTCGACCCGCAAGCGCCCGGCCTGCGGATCGTCGACGACCATCTGCCGGCGCTGCTGCTCGCCGAGGATCCGTCGCTGGTCGACGACCTCGCGCGCATGCGGCTCGGACCGCTCACCGCGCTGGCCCCGCGCTCGCGCGAGCGGCTGGAGTCGACCCTGCTCGCCTACCTGCGCCACCGCGGCAACGGACCGCGGATGGCCTTCGACCTGCACGTCCATCCCCAGACCGTGCGCTACCGCCTGGGTCGCCTGCGCGAGCTGCTGGGCGCCGCGCTCGACGACCCCGAGGCGCGCTTCGAGCTCGAGGTCGTGCTGCGCGCTCGCAGCGCAGCACGACCGTGAGTCACATCGCCCGCGAAAATCGCCGCCAGGCGATTCTTCGCAAGCTGATCGCCCCCTGGGCGATCAGCCGATGACGGACCGCACCAGCGGCTCGTAGCCCGACTTGTGCCCCGTGCGATTGGGGTGGTAGCTGTCGCTGACCGGGTTGGAGAGCCCGTTGAGCCACTCGGTCGACGAGCACACCGCGTGGCCCGTGAACGACGGGATCGCGTCCTTGAACGTGAAGCTGTGGGCCGCGGCCCGCGCCGCCGTCACGTTCTTGAGCATGTCGGCGGTCTGATTGAGCTTGGTCATCTCGTCGGTGCTGAAGAACGTCCCCGCGTTGCAGTCCACGCCCATGAACAGGCGCGGGTAGCCGAGCACCACGACGGTCGCGCTGGGCGCCCGCGTGTGGATCTGGTTGTAGACGTTGTCCAGCTGCGCCGGCAGCGTGTTGTTGATGTAGTTCTGCGCCGTGGTGATGTTGCTGTTGCAGCTCACCAGCGGGAGCGCGCACTGCGTGATGACGCTCGAGAAGCCGGCGTCGTTGCCACCGATCGTGATCGTCACGATGTTGGTGGACGCGCTCAGCGACTGCACCTGGTTGGCGAGCACGTCGCCGGTCTTGGCCCCCGAGCACGCCACGAACGTCAGCGTCGTGTTGGGCCGATCGGCCTTGATCAGCGCCGGGTAGGCGAAGGGCCCGCGCTGGCACCCCGAGTTCAGGGAGTAGTCCCTGGTTCCCGTTCCCGACGAGTAGCTGTCGCCGAGGGCGACGTAGTTGTCGGCGGATGCCGTCGCGGCGACCCCACCGCTGCACGCACCCACGACCATGACGACTCCGATGAGCCGTCGCATGTTGGACCGCACCTGTTTCTCCTCCTGTCGACTGCCGTATCGCGGCCGACCCTACGTCGCCGCACCATGCACGGACTTGGCCCGCGCAGGGGCAATCAAGAGTGAGAAGTTGTCACCGAGAGCACAAGTGCCACCCGGCAGGTGACGGCCGGGCGGCTAGCGCTGCGGCACCTCTTCGAGCTCGAGATCCAGCCGCGGCACGTCGCCCCACAGCTGCTCGAGACGGTAGAACTCGCGGACCTCGGGGACGAAGACATGGACGACGATGTCGAAGTAGTCCATGAGGATCCAGCGCGACTCGCTGACGCCCTCGACCCGGCGCGGGTAGCGGCCGTGGTCCTTCTTGAGGCCCTCGTGGACGGCGTCGTGGATCGCCTTGGCCTGCCGGTCGCTGTTGCCCGAGCAGACGACGAAGAAGTCGGTGTAGCTCGACACGCCGCGCAGGTCCAGCACGGTGAGGTCGATGGCCTTCTTGTCGGCGGCGTAGGAGGCCGCGAGCTGCGCGAGGCGCTCGGGGCTCAGCTCTTCTGGGGACTGGGGATCGGACATCTGGATGGTGTGGTTGGGCAAGAGGACGCTTCCTCCGTGGTCATGCTGATGGTGATGGGGTCCCGACCGGGCTCCGGTAGAGCCCGTGCTGTGCGATGTACGTGGCGACCGCGTCGGGCACCAGGTACCGGATCGGATGTCCGGCGGCCACCCGCCGCCGGACCAGCGAGGACGAGAGGTCGATGCGCGGCAGGTCGAAGAACGCGACTTGCTCGACGGCGCCGGGGATCGTCGCCAGCCGTTCCAGGATATCGGCCCGGCGCGCACCTTCGCGCTCGGCCACCGCGAGGCGTGCCAGGGCCGCCACCTCCGCGGGCTCGCGCCACGTCGGGAGGCTGGAGGCCATGTCGCCTCCGACGATGAACGTCAGGTCGACTCCCGAGTACGTGGCATGCAGTGCGCGCAGCGTATCGGCCGTGTAGGACGCCCCACCCCGCCGGACCTCCAGATCGGACACCGCGAGGCGATCGTCGCCCGCGACGGCCAGCCGGCAGAGCTCCAGCCGCACCTCCGGCCCCGGGTCGTCGGCCGCCTCCTTGTGCGGCGGCGTGGCGACCGGCATCAGCAGGACGCGGTCCAGGTCGAGCTGGTCGTAGGCCTCCTGCGCAGCGAGCAGGTGTGCGAGGTGCGGCGGGTTGAACGTCCCGCCGAGGATGCCGAGGCGGTCACCCGCAGCGACCGCCGTCGGCTCAACCGCGGACGTGCCCGTCTCCCCGCACGACGTACTTGAACGAGCACAGCTCGCGCAGGCCGATCGGGCCGCGCGCGTGGAGCTTCTGGGTGGAGTTGCCGATCTCGGCGCCGAACCCGAACTCGCCGCCGTCGGTGAAGCGCGTCGAGGCGTTGACGTAGACGCACGCCGCGTCGACGCCGAGCTCGAACGCGCGGGCCACCGGGTAGCTGCCGGTGACGATCGCCTCGGAGTGACCGGAGCCGTGGCGGTTGACGTGGTCGACGGCCTCCTCGACCGAGTCGACGACACCCGACAGCGAGGACCAAGCGCCAGGAACTCGGTGTCCCAG
Organism: uncultured Conexibacteraceae bacterium; assembly: GCA_963731005.1. Classification (GTDB taxonomy): domain Bacteria; phylum Actinomycetota; class Thermoleophilia; order Solirubrobacterales; family Solirubrobacteraceae; genus Baekduia. Next base: position 1,074,647 of record CAVSTZ010000001.1, read on the forward strand.
TCGGCGTCGGTGGCGGCCGTGACCGCGCCGTCCAGCGCGCGCACGCGCTCGTCGCCGCGCAGCTCGACGCCCGCGTCGCGCAGCGCGGCCAGCGCGCCGGGCAGGAACGCGCCGGCGACGTCGGCGTGGACCAGCAGCGTCTCGGCCGCGTTGCAGACCCCGGGCCGCTGGGTCTTGGCGTTGATGATGATCTCGCGCGCGATGTCGAGGTCGGCGGCCGCGTCGACGTAGACGTGGCAGTTGCCCGAGGCGGCGAAGATCATCGGGACGGTCGCGACCTCGGTCAGCGCCTTCTTCAAGCCCTCGCCCCCGCGCGGGATGATGAGGTCGACCAGCTCGTCCTGGGTGGCGAGCTCGGCCAGCTCCTCACGCCCGCCGCCGGCGACGAGGCCGATCGCGCCGGCGGGCGCGTGCTCGGCGGCGATCGCGGCGAGGATCGCGTTGGAGTGCGCGGCGCTCGAGGAGCCCCGCAGCACGATCGCGTTGCCCGACTTCAGGCACAGCGCGGCGGCGTCGATCGTGACGTTGGGCCGCGCCTCGTAGACCACCGCGACCACGCCCAGCGGCGTCCGCGTCTTGGCGACGTCGAGGCCGTTGGGCAGCCGGAACCCGTCGATGATCTCGCCGACCGGATCCGGCAGCGCGGCGATGTCGCGCACCTGCGCGGCGATCGCGGCGATCCGCTCGGGATCCAGCAGCAGCCGATCCAGCAGCGCGTCGGAGAGGCCCGCCTCGCGCCCGGCCTCCAGATCGCGCGCGTTGGCCTCGAGGATCTCGACCGTCCGCGCCTCCAGCGCATCGGCGATCGCCAGCAGCGCCGCATCCTTCTCGGCCGTCGGCAGCATCGCCAGACGGCGCGACGCCGCTCGCGCCGAGCGGCAGATGTCGGTCACGGAGGCGACGGAGACGGCCATGCAGGAAGGGTAACGGCCGGACTGTCGCGCACCTGCGTCGGCTCGTGAAGATCGGGCACCGATCCCGTGCCGAGTCCCTGCCAATCGGCTGCGACCGAGCCTCAGGCCAGCACGAAGTAGTCGCGGTGCACGGCTTCGTCGGCCGCGCGCGGGAGCACCTCGCGCACCTGCGCGGACTGCAGGCCCTGCACGCGGCGCAGCTCGACTCGCCGAGAGCGTGACGATGCCCTTGCCCAGCAAGATGCCGCCGTCGGCGTGGATCTCGACCGCGTCGCCGGCGGCGAACTCCCCGTGGACGCCGACCACGCCGACGGGCAGCAGCGAGGTGCCACCGTCACGCAGCGCACGGGCCGCGCCGGCGTCGACGACGACCGTCCCGGCGGCGGGCTTGGCGTAGCGCAGCCAGAGCTTGAAGGAGGAGATCCCGAGCGCCCGCGCGGGGAAGTGCGTGCCCTCGTCGGTCGCGCCGGCGAGCACGGCGCCGAGCGCCTCGTGGCGCAGGCCGTTGACGATCGCCGCGGGGATACCGGCGGCCGTCGCCATCTCGGCGGCCACGACCTTCGAGCGCATGCCGCCGGATCCGAGCGCCGAGGTCGAGTCGCCGATCGCGGCTTGGTCCTCCAGCGTCGCGAAGTCGGTGATCTCGCGGACGATGTCGGCCTGCGGATCGCTGCGCGGGTCCGCGGTGTAGACGCCGTCGACGCCGGTCAGCAGCAGCAGTCGGTCGGCCTCGACGAGGATCGCGACCTGCGCGGCGAGGAAGTCGTTGTCGCCGAAGGAGATCTCGTCGGTCGCCGTCGTGTCGTTCTCGTTGATGATCGGGACGACGCCCCAGTCCAGCAGCCGCCGCAGCGTCTGGCGCGCGTTGAGGTAGTGCGTGCGGTGGCTGAGGTCGATAGAACGTCAGCAGCACCTGCGCCGCGGTGACGCCGCGCGCGGCCAGCAGCTCGTCGTAGAAGCGAAACAGCCGTCCCTGCCCCACCGCGCTGGCGGCCTGCAGGTCCTCGATCGCGCTCGGCCGGCCGACGATGCCCATCGTGTCCAGCCCGCGGACGATCGCGCCGCTGCTGACGATGACGACGTCGTCGCCGGCCCGGCGCCGCGTGGCGACCTCGTCGCAGATCGCGGCGAGCACCTCGGCGCGAAGCGTGCCGTCGTCGCCGGCGGTGATGCCGGAGCCGAGCTTGATGACGTGGCGGGCCATGCGGCGCCGAAGACTACGACGGGTCCAGCTCGAACACGATGCCGCCGATTTCCACATCGTCGCCCGGCTCGAAGCCCTCGGCCTCCAGCGCGCGGATGACGCCCATGCGGTGCAGGCGGCGCTCGACGTGCGCGAGCGCGTCCATGTTCTCCATGTCGTGGCGGGCGATGAGGCGATCGACGCCCTCGCCGGCCACGCGCCACAGGCCGTCCTCGAGGTGCTCGACCTCGAAGTCCTTGGCGCGGCGGCCCGCGGCCGGCCGGAAGACGCGATGCTCCTCCAGCGCCTCGCCCGCGTCGAGGCCGGGCGGCAGCGGCGCGTCGGTCAGGACCGGCACGCGTCGGAACAGCTCGGCCTTCAGCTCCTCCAGGCCCAGGCCCGTCGCCGAGGACGTGATCAGCACCGGCGTCGCCTCGACCGGCTCCTCCCACTCCTCCAGCTCGGGCAACTCGGCGGCGAAGCGCTCGCGCCAGACCTGGGCGGTGACCTCGGCCTCCTCGGGCGAGACGAGGTCGGCCTTGGTCAGCGCGAGGATCCGCGGGAGCGTCGCGAGCCGCTCGTCGTACTCGGCGAGCTCGCGCTCGATCGTCGCGTAGTTCTCCTCCGGGTCGCTGCCGTCCAGCGGCGCGAGGTCAAGGACATGCACAAGCAGCCGCGTGCGCTCGACGTGCGCGAGGAACTCGTGGCCGAGGCCGGCGCCGTCGGAGGCGCCCTCGATCAACCCCGGGATGTCGGCGAGCACGAGCTGGCGCTCGTCGCCGTCGAGCGTGCCGAGGATCGGCTCCAGGGTGGTGAAGGGGTAGTTGGCGACCTTGGGCGCCGCGCGCGTCATCCGGCCCAACATGGAGGACTTGCCCGCGTTGGGCAGGCCGACGAGGCCGACGTCGGCCAACAGCTTGAGCTGCAGGTCGAGCCAGCTCTCGCTGCCGTCCAGCCCGCGCTCGGCGAAGGTCGGCGACTGGTGCGTCGCGCCCGCGAACTTCTTGTTGCCGCGGCCGCCCGAGCCGCCCTTGGCGATGGTGACGCGCGTGCCCGGAACGACGAGGTCGTGGAGGATCGTGCCCGCCTCGTCGAGCACCTGCGTGCCCGGCGGGACACGGACGACGAGCTCCTCGCCGTCGGCGCCGTGGCGCTGGTTGCCCTCGCCGTGGCGCCCGCGCCCGGCCTTGTAGTGGGCGCGGCGCTTGAAGGACTGCAGGTCACGGAACGAGTCGTCGCAGAGCAGCACGACGGCGCCGCCGTGTCCCGCCGTCGCCACCGTCGGGGCCGCCCTTGGGCACGTGCGCCTCCCGGCGGAAGCTCATGCAACCGTTCCCGCCGCCGCCCGCCTGGACGAAGATGCGTGCCTTGTCGTACAGCATGTGTGCTGGAGAAGGTAGCCGGGACGGTCCGACGACCCCGTCGTGCCTGCCCACCCGGAGCGGCGCCGGCGACCCGCGCGTGGCGTCTAGTGCGCGGCGGGCTGCCCGGCAGTGGCCAGCGCCGCGCGGGCGGCGCTCGCCACCGCATCGCGATCGTCGGGCGACAGCTGCATCCAGCGCACGCCCCGCACCGCACCCTCCAGCGCGAGCAGCGAGCACAGGCAGTCCTGCGAGCCGACGGCGTTCATCCGCAGCCACGCCTCCTGGGCGCCGACATCCCGCAACGCCTGCACATCGGGCACGCCGACGGCGCGCAGATCATGCGCCAGCGCGGGACCGATGTTGACCACGTCCTCCAAGCGGTCGGACATGAGGCAAATGATACGTGGCAACATGCGCCGGCGTCTACTCGAGCCGCCCAGGAGGGGTGGGCCTGTTTGGCGTGATGGGCTCGCGGTCAACAGGCCCACCCCGCCGCCAGAGCATCGGCGGCGACCGGTGAGCGACATGGAGCACACGCAACCCGCGATATGCGCGGGTTAGGTGTCGTCGAGCGCCGTCAGGGCCCGAACGACCCGCGCCCAGGCGCCGCGGACGGCCGGCCCCGCCGCGAAGGGCTCCACCCGCTCGCTCTCCTCGGTGCCGACAGACCACGCAGCACAACAGGGCCCCGCCGCGCACTGAGCGCCGGCCAGCGTGGCGCGCCCGCACCCGAGCGCCCTACGCCCCCGCGCTCTCCGCATTGCCGCGCGCCTCGGCGGCCGCGCGCGCTCCGGCGCGCGCGAGCGTCGTCGCGCTGATCACGGCGCCGACCGCCGCGAAGCCGGCGCCGACCAGGAAGGCCCGCTGGAAGCCGTCGGTCAGCGCCACCGCGTGCGAGACCGTCCCGGCGACGTCGGCGGTGCGCTGCGTGGCGATCGTCGCCAGCAGCGCCAGGCCGATCGAGCCGCCGACCTGACGGAAGGTGTTGACCAGCCCGGACGCCAGCCCGGCCTCCGGCCCGCGGACGCCGGTGGTCGCGGCGATCGTCACCGAGACGAAGGCGCAGCCGAGGCCGGCGGCGGTGACGATCGACGGGCCGAGGACGTGGACCGCAGTAGCTGCCGTCGGCCGAGACGCGGCTCAGCCCGAGCATCCCGAGCGCCAGCAGCACCATGCCGGTCGTGAGCACGACGCCGGCGCCGAGGCGGCCGGTCAGCCGGCTGGCGATCTGCGAGGTGATGATCGATCGCGATCGTCATCGGCAGGAACGCCACGCCGGCCTCGATCGGGTCGAAGCCCAGGACCTCCTGCAGGTAGAGCGACATGAAGTACCACATGGCGAACGCCGAGGCACCGATGCAGAAGACCACGATGTTGGCCGCCGTCACCGGGCGGTTGCGGAAGATCCGCAGCGGCACGAGCGGCGCGGTGGCCAGGCGGCCCTCGATCAGTACGAAGGTCGCCAGCAGCGCCAGGCCGAGCGCGAGCGTCACCAGCGTGCGGGTCGAGCCCCAGCCGTGGGTGTCGGTCTCGACGATGCCGTAGGTCAGCACGACCAGCCCGGCCGTCACCGTCAGCGCGCCCGCCAGGTCGAACGAGCGCGCCGCGCCCACGTCGCGCCGGCCACGCGTCACCACGCGCAGCCCGGCGAGCGCCGCGATGATGCCGATCGGGACGTTGATGAGCAGGATCCAGCGCCACGACAGCGTCTGGGTCAGGATCGCCGCCGAGCAGGGCGCCCGTCGCGCCGCCGACGCCGCCCATCGCGCCCCAGAGCCCGAGCGCGCGGTTGCGCTCGCCGCCCTCGGTGAACGTCGTCGTGAGGATCGACAGCGTCGCCGGCGCCACCACCGCGCCACCGAGGCCCTGCACCGCGCGCGCGGCCGACCAGCTGCCCGTCGGTCTGCGCGAGCCCGCCGAACAGCGAGGCGAGCGCGAACAGCAGCAGCCCGCCCGCGAAGACCTCGCGGCGGCCGAGCAGGTCCGCCGCGCGGCCGCCGAGCAGCAGGAAGCCGGCGAACGTCAAGCGTGTAGGCGTTGACCACCCACTGCAGCCCCGTCGCCGAGAAGCCGAGGTCGCTGCGGATCGACGGCAGCGCGACGTTGACGATCGCGACGTCGAGGATGACCATGAACTGCGCCAGGCAGCAGAGGGTCAGGATCAGCGTCTTGTGGCGGGCGGCATCGGCGGGACTCACCCCCATACTGTTGCACACGCAATCATTGACTGCGGGCTCGCGCCCCGAGAACGACAACGGCCGGCGCATGCGCGCCGGCCGTGGCCAGACAGTCTTGTGAGAAGGCGCAGCCTAGGCCGCGGCGTCCTCGTGCGGCAGCACCGACACGACGCGCCCGCGGCGGCCGGTCTTGAACTCCAGCGTGCCGGGCGCCTTGACGAACAGCGTGTCGTCCTTGCCCATGCCGACGCCCGCGCCCGCCTTGAAGCGCGAGCCGCGCTGACGCACGATGATCTCGCCGCCGGTGACGATCTCGCCGGCGAACTTCTTGACGCCCAGGAACTGGGCGTTGGAGTCGCGGCCGTTCTTGGAGGAGCCGAGGCCCTTCTTATGTGCCATAAGTCGCTCAGCTCCCCTTCGAGATCTTGGTCACGCGGATGCGCGTGAGCTCCTGGCGGTGGCCCATCTTGCGACGGTAGCCCCGCTTGGGCTTGAACTTGTTGACGCGCAGCTTGGGGCCACGCAGGTGCTCGACCACCTCGGCGGCCACGGAGACCTTGCCCAGCTTGTCGCCGAACAGGGTGTCCTCCCCCGCGAACAGCAGGGGCTCGAGGTCGAGCTTGGCGCCGGCGTCGCCAGGCAGCCGCTCGACGAGGAGGGTCTGGCCCTCTTCGACGCGGTACTGCTTGCCGCCGGTCTTGACGATTGCGTACATGGTCTCTCGTTACTCCGAAGTCGCCTCGGCCTTGACAGCCGAACGGCGCCGTCCACCTCTGCGGCCGCGGCGCCTGGGCTTGGATTCTAGCGACTCACCGTCGGTCCCGCCTTCTTCCTCGCCGTTGTCGATCAGCGTGGCGACCGCGGCAGTTCGCCCGGCCTCCTCGATGCGCACGAGCTTCTTGCTCCCGACGAACCGCCCGCCGTTGACCACGGAGATGATGTAGCCGTCGATCTTGGCCACCGCGTCGTCGACCTCGTACATGTGCGGCTCGACGATGTTGACCAGCACCTCGTCGCCCTCCTTGAAGGGGATCGCGCGCTCCTCGATGTCCTGCGAGGCCCCCTCCTGGGTGATCGCGAAGTGGTCCAGCGGCAGGCCCTCGGAGCCCTCGAAGTGGAAGATCTTGCCCGTCTCGGCCTCCAGCGCGTGCAGCACGCGCGCGCCCTCGCCGGTGAACTTCGCGCTCACGCGCGGGTTGACCTGGACCAGGAACGCCTCGGTGCCGCGCTTGGCGCGCGACGCGATCTCGCGCAGCTGGCGCTCGAACTCGATCGCGATCGTCTCCTCGGACTTGATGACGCCGTCGCCGTGGCAGGTCGGGCACGGGCGCGACATGATCTCCCGGACGCCCTCGGTGACGTTCTGGCGCGTCATCTCGACCAGGCCGAGCTTGGAGATCTCGGCCGTGAACGTCTTGGTGCGGTCGTCGTCGAGCGCCTTGCGCAGCGTCTTGAGCACCGCGTCGCGGTTCTTGCGCGCGCGCCATGTCGATGAAGTCGATGACGATGATCCCGCCGATGTCGCGCAGCCGCAGCTGGCTGGACGACCTCGTCGGCCGCCTCCAGGTTGGTGCGCGTGATCGTGTCCTCCAGGCGCGCCTGCTTGCCGCGCCCGACGAACGACCCGGAGTTGACGTCGATGACCGTCAGCGCCTCGGCGTAGTCGATCAGCAGGTAGCCGCCGCTGGGCAGGTCGACCCGCTTGGACATCAGGCCGTCGATGACCTTCTCGACGTCCCAGGCCTCGAACAGGGGCTTGGACTCCTGCCAGAGCTCGACGCGGTCGACCAGCTCGGGAGCCGTGCGGCTGAAGAACGAGACGAGCCGGTGGAACTGCTGCTCGTCGTCGACGATCGCCTTCTCGAAGTCCGCGCTGAAGATGTCGCGCACGACGCGCACCGACAGGTCGGCCTCCTGGAAGACCATCGTCGGGCGCCGCGGTCTCGGCGACGCGCTTGTCGAGGACCTCGTGGAGCTTGAAGAGGTACTGCAGCTCGCGCTCGAAGTCCTGGCGCGCTGGCGCCGTGGGCCGCGGTGCGCACGATCGCGCCGCCGCCCGTGCAGGTCGAGGCCCTTGGCCTCGCGGCGCAGGCGATCGCGCTCCTTGTCGTCGAGGCGCTTGGAGACGCCGACGCCCTCGCCGGTCGGGCGTGTAGACCATGTAGCGGCCGGCGATCGTCAGGTCCATCGACAGGCGCGCGCCCTTGGTCTTCAAGGGGTCCTTGACGACCTGGACGACGACCTCCTGGCCGGGCTTGAGCAGCTCGCCGATCGACTTGCCCTTGGAGCCGGCGCGGCCACGACGCGCGACCTCGACGCCGGGGATGACGATCTCGTCGACGTGCAGGAAGCCGTTCTTGTCGAGGCCGATGTCGACGAACGCGGCCTCCAGCCCGGGCAGGACGTTGTCGACCTTGCCCTTGTAGATGTTGCCGACGATCGAGCGGTTGCCGCGGCGCTCGAGGTAGAGCTCGGCGACGCGCCAGCCGTCGTTGGCGGCCTTGGTCCTGGGAGCGGCCTTGGTGGCGGAGGCGTTGCCGCTCGCGGCGGCGCGCCGGCTGGGCGGGTCCGGGTCCGGCTGCGACGAGGCGCGCGGCCGGGGCTCCTGTGGCTTCCATCAGCGCCACGCGGGTCTCCCCGCGGTCCACGCTGACGAGCACTTGCTTTCTCACGATGGGTAGGTCCTTACCGATTCAGTGGCCCATGATGCGACCCTTCGTCGCAGCCGACGCACGTCCTTGGACGTAGATCGCCTGGAGAAGGCCGATGGCCAAGAGGGTGGACACCACCGAAGAGCCGCCGTAGCTCATGAGCGGCAGCGGGATTCCGGTGATGGGCATGATCCCGAGGGTCATGCCGACGTTCACGAAGACCTGGAACAGCAGCATCGCGACGATGCCACCGGCGACCAGCGCGCCGAACAGGTCCTTCGCCATGGTCAGGATCCGCAGCCCGCGCCAGATCAACAGCGCGTAGAGGGACAAGCACCAAGGCGGCGCCGACGAAGCCCCAGCGTTCACCGACGACGGCATTGATGAAGTCGGTGTGGTGCTCGGGCAGGAAGTTGAACTTCGTCTGCGTCGCGTGATCGCCGCGCCCGGTCTTCTGACCGGAGCCGATCGGCGATGAGGGATTGGTTCTGCTGGTAGCCCGCCCGGTTGGTATCGGAGGACGGGTGCAGGAAGGACGTCAGTCGGTCCTTCTGGTACCCGTGCAGCACCGGCACTCCCGCGGCGGGAGCGGCGACCAGCACCAGGCTGATCGCCACCGCGCCGAGCGCGAACAGCGCCAGGAAGTGTCGTGCCGGGGTACCGGCGAAGTAGAGGATGGCCAGCGAGATCGCGCCGTAGACCAGGCTGGAGCCGAGGTCGGGCTGGACCATCACGAAGGCGGCCGGGATCAGCGCCGAGGAGCATGGTCCGGGCGGTGGTGTCGCGCTCCTGCAGGCGCCGCGCGCGGTCGGCGGCGAAGCCGGCGAGCGACGACGACGATCAGCACCTTGCCCAGCTCGGAGGCCTGGTACTGGAACGGGCCGAGCGGGATCGAGCGCTGCGCGCCCTTGGCGGTGGAGCCGATCAGGCGCGACGGCGAAGATCGAGGCCATCAGGAAGCCGTAGATCCACCAGCGCGCGGCGCGCAGCCGCGCGTAGTCGAAGCGGATCAGCGCGAGCGAGAGCACGCCGCCGACGGCGAAGAAGATCGCCTGGCGCTTGAAGTAGTAGGTCGGGTCGCCGGCGATGTCGTCGGCCGTCGAGGAGCGGATCGCGACCAGCGAGCACGCGGCGAGGCCGGCGACGGCCAGCAGCAGGACGAGGTCGAACGGCAGCGCCATGCCCTGCGGGCGGGCGTGATCGCGCGGCGGCGCGTCGTCGATGTCGCGCAGGGGTGTCGAGGCGGCGCTCATGTGTCCTGCGAGCTCCCGCGGATCAGCTTCGGCGTGACGTGGAACCAGTGCGACAGGATCAGGCGCGCCGCGGGCGCGGCGGCCTCGGCGCCGAACCCGCCCTTCTCCACCGTGACCACGACCAGGATCGGGTTGCGGTCGGGCGTGCGGTCATAGGAGTAGGCGACATACCAGGACTGGTCGGCCTGGCCCTGGCGCTCGGCCGTGCCGGTCTTGCCGAAGATCGGGAACTGCTCGCGCGGCCAGCCCTGATCCCAGACCTGCTTGGAGGTGCCGCCGTCCTGGTTGGCGGCCTCCGAGAGCCCCTCCAGGATCGTGGAGCGCCACTCGTCCTTGATCGCGACCTTGCGCTTGGAGGGCTTGTCGATCGGCTCGACGATGCCACGCGAGTCCTCGACCTGCTCGGCGATGTGCGGCGTGGGCACGCGACCGTGGTTGATGATCGTCGAGTACGCGGTCGCCATCTGCAGCGGCGTGGCCTGCAGCCCGCCCTGACCGACGGCGAAGTTGGTCATGTCGCCCGGGTTCCAGCTGGCGCTCAGATCGGCGATGTAGCAGTTGGCCTTGTGCTCGCGCTTGCGGCACTGGCGCTCGTAGGCCTGCAACTCGCGGATCTTCGCCGGGCTGGGCAGCGAGCCGCTGGCCTCGTCGGGCAGGTCGATCCCGCTGCGACGCCCGACGCCGAGGTCGTGCGCCCACTTCTGCAGCTTGAGGCCACCCTGCAGGAACAGCTTCTTGCCCAAGTTGTAGTAGTAGGTGTCGGACGAGACGCGCAGCGCGTCGACCATGTTGACCGGCCCGTAGGCCTTGCCGCCGGCGTTGCAGGACTTGTCGATGTCCTTGCGCGCACCGGTCTGGTAGCAGCCGGTGTCGTTGAACTTCTCGGTCGGCGTGATCACCCCGGTGCTGAGCGCGGCCAGCGAGGTGATCGGCTTGAAGATCGAGCCGGTCGGATAGGCGCTCTGGTCGGCGCGGTTGAACAGCGGCTTGCCGGCGGCGTTGCCGAACTTGGCGTCGTACGCGGCCTTGGTGGCGAACGGGCCGTTGAGGTCGCGCGGGTTGAAGCTCGGGCTCGAGCCCATCGCGTAGACCGCGCCGTTCTCGGGGTTCAGCGCGACGAAGGCGCCGGGCAGGCCGTGGCCGGCGGTCTGCAGCGCGCGCTCCCCCGCCTGCTGGAGATCCAGGCGCAGCGTCAGCTGGAGCTCGCGGCCCTGCTTGGGCTGGCGGACGATGCTCGCGCGCCGGCGCTCGCCCGCCGCGTTGACCTCGATGTGCAGCGAGCCGTCGGTCCCGCGCAGCTGCTTGTCGTACTCGTACTCCAACCCGCTCTTGCCGATGTCGGTGCCCGCCGCGACGTCCTTGAAGGGGCGCTTGCCGAGCTGGTCCTTGTCGATCTGGCCGATCGATCCGAGGACCTGCGCGGCCAACGAGCGGTAGGGGTACTGGCGGACGTAGAGCTGGGCGACGGTGACGCCGGGGAACTGGTCGGAGCGCTCCTCGATGAAGTTGCGCTGCGAGGCCGGGACGTCGGTGCGGATCCGCACGTCGGCGTAGGGCACCTGCAGGATGCCGGTGACCACGCGCTGGTTGATCGTCTTGACCGACAGGTCGAGGACCTTGCCCAGCCGCTCGTAGCGCGCCCGTAGCGCGCCGGATGGCTCGGGCAGCGGCGGCCGTGGGCCCTTGTGGCCCTTGGGGAGCTTGGAGCGCGCGGTGAAGCGCTGGCCGTAGGTGGCGATCGCCGTGCGCATCTCGGCCGGGATCGACGCCGGGTTCAGCGAGACGACGGTGGCCTTGCGGTTGTCGACGATGATGACCTTGTTGGCGTCGACGATCCGCCCGCGCGGCGCGGGGATGCGCTCGGTGCGCACGCGGTTCTCGCGGGCCTGGGCCAGGTACTTGTCGCCGTCGAGGACCTCGAGGTACCAGAGGCGGAAGAAGATGATCCCGAACAGGACGAACGCGACGACGCCCGCGCCGGCGACGCGGATCGCCAGCTGCGGGGTGATCGGCGGACGCCGGTCGTTGGCGGGATCGAGCGGCATCAGGCGCGGCTCAACGGGGACAGGCCCCCGGTCGTGTAGGCCCGGCGCCGGCGCCGGCGCGGATCGTCGGGCAGGACCGGCGAGAGCCAGCGGCGCACCAACGCGAAGACCGGCAGCGCGATGATCGCGTTGAAGACGATCGTGGCGAGGATGACGCGCAGCAGCAGGAAGCTGACCGGCGCGTCGATGCCGAGCATGAAGTTCATCAGGCCGTAGCCGAAGGTCGTGATCGCCGTCGCCGCGGCGCCGACGACCATCGGGATGACCGTGGCCTGCGGGTCGCGCAACTCGCGCAGCCGGCCGGCGCCGTAGCCCGCCAGCACGAACACGAAGCTCGTCAGCCCCATCGTCTGCACCAGCGCGGCGTCGAAGAAGAGCCCGACGCTGAAGCCGAAGATGGCGCCGGTGATCGAGCCGCACATCAGGCCGACGGCCGCGACCACCAGCGGCGTCAGGTCGGCGCTGGCGCCGAAGATGACCACCTGGGAGACGGCGGCGACCTGCAACACCACCACGGCGACGCCGAGCAGGACGGTGCGCAGGACCAGCTGAGGCGTGACGGCGGCCATCAGCGGTTGTGGTCCACCTTCTTGGTGAGCACCTGGACCCACTGGACGCGGCGCAGGTCGACGAACGGGCGCAGGTGCGGCGTCTGGTTGGCCGAGCCCTGGTCGTCGATCCGCGTGATCCGGCCGATCGGCAGGTCGGGCGGGAAGATCGAGTCCAGGTCGTCGGTCTTGGAGACCGTGCCCGAGGTGGCCACGACCTGCCCGATGTCGGGCGTGTCGTTCTTGGCGACGTAGCGCATGATCAGATCGCGCGGGTTGCCCGGGCTGGGCTGCACGACGCCCTGGGTCGAGTTGTCGACGGTGCGCGCCGACACCGACACCGACGAGTCGGTGATCAGGCGGACGATCGCGGCGTTGCCGGTGGAGCTCTCGACCTTGCCGATCAGCCCGCTGTCGTCGCCGCCGTGGCCGTCGGAGGCGATGACCGGCATGTCGGCCTCGATGCCCGAGGAGCTGCCCTTGTCGATCGTGATCTTGGCGTACCAGAGCGTCGGCGACTGGCCGGTGACGCGCGCGGTCGTCGGCCCGTAGGGCTTCAGCGACTTCGGCGACTCGTCGAGGCCGAGCAGACCGCGGAACTGTGCGTTCTCGCGCTCCTGGGCCTGCAGGCGGATCGCCGCCGAGCGCCATTGGTCGCGGTCGGAGCGGGCGTCCTTGAGGTCGCCCTTGGCCGAGACGGTGTCGCCGACCCACCCGAAGAGGTCGCGCACGGGCTTGAGCGCGCGGCTGGCGCCGTCCTGGATCGGCGAGACGACCTCGAGGATGCCGCGCTGCACGTTGTGCAGCGCGCCCCCGGTGGGCTCGCGGAAATAGGCGGTGAGGAGGATCAGGGAGCTGACGACGAGCAGCCCGAGAACCGCACGTCGTCGGCGAACCGTCTTGTCGTACATGTCGTACGCGACTCCAAAGCTTGGTCTCCGGGCGCGGCGCTACCGCGGCCTGCGCCGGTTCCTTGAATTCTTGTTGCTGCGGTGGATGACCTCGAACTCCTCGAGCGATCGGCCGGAGCCCACCGCCACACAGGTCAGCGGCGACTCGGCCAGATGGGACGGCATCTGCGTCTCCTCCCGCAGGCGCTCGTCGAGCCCCTGCAAGAGCGAGCCGCCGCCCGCGAGCATGATGCCGCGATCCATGATGTCGGATGCGAGCTCCGGAGGGGTCCGGTCCAGCGTCTCCTTGACCGCGTCGATGATCTGCGACAGCGGCTCTTCGAGCGCCTGGCGGATCTCTTCGCTGGTCAGCACGACGGTCTTCGGCAGGCCGGAGACCATGTCGCGGCCCCGGATCTCGGCCTGGACCTCTTCCTCCATCGGGTAGGCCGAGCCGATCTCCAGCTTGACCTCCTCGGCCGTCTGCTGCCCGATCAGCAGCTTGTACTCGCGCTTGGCGTAGTTGATGATCGCCTCGTCGAGTTCGTCGCCACCCACGCGGATGGACTGCGAGACGACGATGCCGCCCAACGAGATCACGGCCACCTCGGACGTGCCGCCGCCGATGTCGACGATCATCGAGCCCGTGGGCTCGCCGACCGGCAACCCGGCCCCGATCGCGGCGGCCATCGGCTCCTCGATCAGGTAGGCCTGGCGCGCGCCGGCCGAGAGGCAGGCCTCCTCCACCGCACGCTTCTCGACCCCCGTCACGCCGCTCGGAACACAGACGACGACGCGCGGATGCGCCCAGCGGTTCTGATGCACCTTCTGGATGAAGTGGCGCAGCATCTCCTCCGTCACGTCGAAGTCGGCGATGACGCCGTCCTTCAGCGGGCGGATCGCCTGGATCGTGCCGGGCGTGCGGCCGAGCATGCGCTTGGCCTCGATGCCCACGGCGTGGACCTCGCCAGTTCGCGAGTCGATGGCGACGACGGAGGGCTCGCTGAGCACGATGCCGCGGCCACGCACATAGACGAGCGTGTTCGCGGTGCCCAGGTCGACCGCCATGTCGCGGCCACCGAAGCCGGTGAGGTAGCTGAAGAAGCCCATGCCGGAGAGAGCGGACCGCCCGTTGAGCTGCGTGCGCCCCGCGGATGCGGGGCGGACGGACGGGCCACGCGGCGCAGTGTAGCGGAGGCGGCCCCGGAGTCCCGATGCGCGAATGGCGCGTTGCAGACGCCGAAAACGCTGCAAAACGCGCGTGGGAGATTACGGAAAGCTGCCGGCCGCCAACCGCGAAGCAGCATTTACCCGCCCTGGGCGATCAAGACTCAGGCTCAGGCTGAGCATGAGCTTTGTTGAGGGTACTGGAGCCAGGAGCGCCGCCCCGTCACGGCGGCGGCGCCCCTGAGCCTCCAGTCCGACCTCAGCCTGTGGCGCCGAGCGCCGACATCGCGTCCTTGACGAGCGTCGCCCTCTTATCGGCCCCGGTCACGCCCTCGAGGCCGAAGCCCCAGTAGAGCGTGTCCTTGGTCGCCACGCCCGGGCCGTCGACGAAGCCGACCGACGTCGACGCGATCCAGTCGTTGGCGTTGCCGCCGCTGCCCTCGGCGGCGCGCCGGGCACGACCCAGCCGCCGAGCCCGTTCTCGAAGGACGTCTCGGTCAGCGTGGCGCCGTCGACCGTGATCTTCGCGTCGTCCACGAACACGCCGAGGCCCTGGAAGCCCGCGTCGCTGGCGTAGGTGATCGAGATCTCGACCTGCTTGCCCGCGTAGGCGCTCAGGTCGAACGTTCCAGTCCTGGAAGCCGCCGGAGTTGCCGGTGGCCGCGTTCCACGTGCCGGTCGTGCCCGTCGTTGGTGCAGTCGCGTCGCCGGCGCCGGCTGCTCGGGTTGCGTCGTGACGTAGTGGCTCCAGGAACGGGTGCTCGTGCGTCCAGATCGGATCTGTCGGCACTGGCGCGCCGAGCGTCGTCGGACGTGTGCCCGTTGACGTCGGGCAGCGTCGTCCAGTCGTCCTGGCCGACGGTGTGCGCCTCGACGAACACGTAGTCGTAGCCGGGCTCGGTGTCGTAGGACGATCTTGAACTTCAGGTCGCCGCGCCGTCGCGCCGGTCAGGTCGACCGTCCGCGACAGCCGCTGGTAGCTCGTCGTCGGCCGGCCTGGCGAGTACGCGTAGTGCGTGCCCGTCGGCGGGTCGAACGCCGGCGGGCGGTCGAACTTGATCGCCTGGTCGGCTGTCGAACTGCGGGTAGGTCGCCGCCGGCAGGATGCTCGACGTCGTCACGAACGAGTAGACGTTGTCCTGGTTGTCGGCCGAGTCCGTCGCCGTTGACGCGTGAACGCCGTCGTGCCGAACGGCGCGCCGGCCTCTTGAACGGCAGCGCCGCCGCCGCGTCGGTGTCGGCCGCCGCCGTCGATCGGCAGGTAGGCCCCGAGCCAGTACTGCTGGAAGTCGTTGGAGACGACCACGCAGTTGACGTTCTGGCCCGGCGGGTCGTCGACGTCGCCGCTGGCCCTGCGTCTGGTTGGTCTTGCAGAACGGGTTCGGCGGCGCGCCGAGCGGGTTGTAGAGGAACTGGTCCCACGCCGCCCTGCAGCGCGTGCTGGCCGGTCACGAGCACCTTGCCGCCGTCGTTGAGGTAGTCGCGGACGCGCGAGGACCTCGTCGTCGAGCGAGCTTCGACGTGCCGGTGCCGCCGGGCTGGCCCGGCTCACGCGACGTAGAGGTCGTCGCCCGTGTCCCAGATGACGGCCTTGTAGTGCGACGAGCACGCCGAGCGCCGACGGCGCGGTGCGGCCGTTGCGCGTCGACGTCGTAGACGTCGTAGGCGATGCCCGCGTCGGTCAGCGCCTGCGCGTAGTCGTCCAGGTAGAGCGGGCCCGGCGTACGGGGTGCCGCGCCGGTGCGTCGCTGTTGCCCGTGTAGTCCTCGGCGACCATCAGCAGCACCTTGTTGCGCGTGTTGACCTTCGACCGTGTAAGGTGAACGGGTCCGAGCGTCTTGTCGCCCGCGGCTGAACCACACCTTCACGCTGTCGCCCGGCTGCGAAGCCGCTGACCTGTGCCGCGCAGCTGGTGGTAGTAGATGCCGGGCTCGCCGTAGCGCTCGCCGCCCTCGTACTCGCCGAGGTCGGCGCGCGCTGGACGCGCGCCGCCGTTGACCTGCCAGAAGACCTTGACCGTCGCCGAGCGACGCGCTTGGCGTTGACCTCGACGGTCTGCGGATCGCCGTAGGACGATCGTGAACGTCGTCGGCACGAAGTCCGGCGCCGTGTTGCCCAGGTGCGAGACCGGGCTGGTCCGGGTCTTGGCCGCGGACTGCGCGAGGTCGAGCGCGAACGTCGCAGGTTCTTCTGGAACTCGGCCTGGACGGCCGCCTCGGAGTCCTGGAAGACGAAGCCGCCGGGCGGCAGCGAGTCGGGCCCGTCGACCGTGCCGCCGACGCCGGCGCCGGTGCCGCCGTCGAGCTCGACCGTGTAGGCCTGCGTGCCGTAGCGTTGTAGGCGTCGTCGGTGACGTCGCCGTTGGTCGTGTACAGCTCGGCCGAGACGTCGGGGTCGAAGCCCGGGACGGCCGGATGGTCGTCGTCGCCGGCCAGCGCCTTCATCAGCGGCGCGTCGGTCGCCGTCGGTCTCGACCTGCCAGCCCTCCGGGTACAGGATCAGCTGCGCGAAGGAGTGGTAGTCGATCAGGAACTTCGGCTTGAGGCGCTGGCTCGAGCGCCGCGCGAGCGCCTGACCTCGGGCTCGGACGCCGGCGCCGGCGCCGTGGTAGGTCTCGTTGGCGGAGTCGTCGGACGCGCCCTCGAGGTCGTAGCTCCACTTCTCCGGCCAGTTGCGGTTGGTGTCGACGCCGTCGTTGGCCGGTGATCACGCCGTCGCCGTTGTTGTCGCGCAGGTTCTTGCGCCACAGGCGCGTGCCCTTGGCGGTGAACGTGTAGTCGTAGCCGTCGAGGTTGACGATCGGCACGAACCACAGCTCGGTGTTGCGCAGCAGCGTGCGGGATGTCGCGCGTCGTCGGTCGCGTGGTCGAGCACGTACTTGAACAGCGCGCCGCTCGACCTCGGTCGCGATCCACTCGCGGGCGTGCTGGGTGGACTCGTAGAGCACGACCGGCTTGGCGCCGTCGCGCGTCGTCGCGGGCGTCCTTCGGTGACCTTGTAGGCCATGATCGGCTGCCCGAGGACGGACGCGCCGATCGACGTCCTCCTTGACGATGTCCGGATGCGCGGGCAAGGTCGTGGTACCAGCTTCTTGAGCGGCACGTTGCGGCGTCGTGCAGCGTGTCCGGGCACGGCGCCGGCTTCAGGCTCCACGGCCGGAAGACGTCGTAGCCGTGCGTCGGGTCGGTCAGCGGCGACGGCGGCGCGGCCATCGTGCGGGCCTCTGAGAGCGCCTCCACGGTGGCGCCCTTGTCGCGCAGGGACTGGGCTTGGGCGGGCGTGGCGACGATGCCGAGCTTGCCCGTCTTGCCGATGGCCTTGACCTCGTTGAGGTCATAGCCGGCGCGCGCGAGCTGGTCGGTCGTGACGCGACCGCTGACGACGTACTGGTTGAGCGGCTCGACCGTGCGGTCGGCAGCGTGCGCGCTGCCGACACCCAGGACCGTCAACGCCGCGACGCTCGCGAGCAGGCCGCGAGCCGTTCTGGTGATCTGCATGGAACCTCCCTGGGGGCCGACACGACCCCGCGTTCGCATGATGTACGCGCGCGCTCACCCCTGAACCACGCACGGTTGTTGGCGTCGACTCTATGGTCCTGTGACCGGACCACGCAAGGTCTGGAGAGCAACGTTGTCCGATGTGGCGCTCAAACGTGACAAGACGTCTGACCGAGGTGTGGAAGATCGAGACCTAGGTGCGGGATCGATGCAGCGCCACGTCCGTTTGAAGGACATGCGCTTCCGACTGCTGCTCTCGCTCCTGGCCGCTCTGGCTCTTGCCGCGGGCCACATACCCACCGCCGGCGCGGCTGACACCCACGCGCCGAAGGGGGCGCGCCTGGACTGGCTGCCGACCGACACGTGGGTCATGTCCGGCTGGATGCCGTTCGACGAGCCGCGCCTGGACTCGGTGCTCAAGACCGATCACGACGAGCTGGTCACGTGGCTCGATGACCACCGCACGCTGCTGGCGCTGGCCCACGAGCACGGCGCGCGCGGCAGCGCCGCGCAGCTGGCCCACACGCTGGTCGCGCCACGGCTGGCCCACGTGCGGCCGCCGATGCGCCCGGTGCTGGAGCGCCGCGCGCGGGCGATGCTGACCCAGGCGCACCTCAGCCGCCACGTGATCTTCCACGTCTTCCACACGCCGGCGATCCCGCGCAACGCCCGCGCGATCTTCGGCCTCTCCCCCGCGCGGTTCCGGACGCTGCGCGACAGCGCGCTGACGCCGCTGGCGATCGGCGCGCGCGGCGGCCGCAGCGCCGCCCATGTGCGCGGCGCGCTCTGGGCGCTGCTCGTGGCCCGTGCCGACCGCGGCGTGCGTGTCGGGGCGATGAGCCGGAGCGAGGCTCGCCATCTGCTCGCCGAGCAGAAGGTGCAGTTGCCGGTGTATGTGGGACGCGCGTTTCGGACGCCGGAGCAGCAGGTGGCGTTCTTGTGCCGGGTGCATTAGGACGGTGCTTCGCGTCGTGGTTGGCGCGCAGTGTGGGCGCTGGTCTTGGGCGCGCGGCGTGGTCTGTTGGCGGCGAGGAGAGCGAGCGGGGATTGCGCCTCGCGACGTCGGCTCGTCGTCCACCGGCGCCCGGGCGGACGATGCGGAGGCGATCGCGACATCCGTGTCGTCTCACCGTCGCATATATGAGGGGTTGGACGACACGGACCTCGCGGAGCCGTGGTCGAACCCGCGATATACGCGGGGTTCCGCGCGATCGACGCCGCAACCCGAGGGTGGGCCTGTTTGGCGCGACCACATCGCGGCGAAGAGGCCCACCCTCCCCGAGCTGCGATGGATGACGAGGGGTGGGCCCGTTGAGCGCGAGCGCATCGCGGTAGACAGGCCCACCCTCCCGGGCGATGGCAGACGACGAGCCGACGCCGCGAGGCGCAATCCCCGCTCGCTCTCCTCGCTGCCAAACAGACCACGTCGCGTACCCAGACCAGCGTCTGCGCTGAACGCAGCGGACGTCGCGCAGCGCCGATCTAGGCGCCGCGCGCGGCAAAGTCGCGCATGAGCCGCGGCTCCAGGGCCAGCAGCGCCGCGACCGGGAGGCCGACGACGTTGAGGTAGTCGCCCTCGATGCGGCTGACGAGCACCGCGCCGCGGCCCTGGATGGCGTAGCCGCCCGCGCGGCCTTCCCACTCGCGGGTCGCCAGGTACCAGTCGATGGTCGGCTCGTCGAGTTCGCGGAACGTCACCAGGGTGATCTCGGTGGCCTCGCGCACCTCGCCGTCGCAGACGAGTGCGAGGCCGCTGACGACCTCGTGCGTGCGCCCGGACAGATGGCGCAGCGTCGCGCGTGCGGCTGACTCGTCGGCCGGCTTGCCCCAGATCACCGCACCGGCGGAGCCGGAAGCGTGAGCTGCGATCACTGAACCGGCGGAGCCGAAAGAGTGATCTGCGATCACTGAACCAGTGGAGCCGGAAGGGTGATCTGCGATCTGATCGCCGGTCGCGACCAGCGTGTCGCAGCCGACCACCAGCTCGTCGGCACCGTCCCTCGCCACCGCGCGCGCCTTGCGGCGCGCGTTCTCGGCGGCGACCGCGACCGGCGGTCCCTCGTCGCGCTCGGCGACGTCGGAGACCCGGACCTCGAAGTCGAGGCCCAGGTCGCCGAGGATCGCGCGCCGCTGCGGCGAGCCGCTGGCGAGGACGAGACGCATCACGCGTCGGCGCAATTGCGTCGCGGGGTCCGGCCCCTCGGCATCGCGCGGCCTACCGGCCTACAGCTCGGGGAACCAGATCCCGATCTCGCGCTCGGCGGACTCGTCGGAGTCCGAGCCGTGCACGAGGTTCTGGCCGACCTCGATCGCGAAGTCGCCGCGGATCGAGCCGGTGTTGGCCTCCAGCGGATTGGTGGCGCCGATCAGCTGGCGCGAGGCCTTGACGACGTCGTCGCCCTCCAGCACGGCCGCGACGAGCGGCGCGCTGGTGATGAAGTCGACGAGCTCACCGAAGAACGGGCGCTCGGCGTGCTCGGCGTAGTGGGTCTCGGCGGTCTCGCGCGGGGTCTGCACGAGCTTCAGCGCGGCGATCGTGAGGCCCTTGCGCTCGAAGCGCGCGAGGATCTCGCCGGTGAGGCCACGCGCGTACGCGTCGGGCTTGACGAGGATGAGGGTCCGGGACAAGGTTAAATGGCTCCTTGGAGAGGGGTGTCGTCGACGAATGGGGCGGGAACGAGCGCTCTGCGCGAGCTCCCGCAAGGGAAACGCGAGCCGCCAGGCGAGCGCTTCCCCGGACTCTACGAGCCCGGCTCGCTGACCGCCGCCTGCTCGAGATCAGCGGCAGGACGCCGGCGACGGCGCCGCGGCGGTGGCGTGACGCCCGGGATCTCGGCCTCGCAGTAGGGGCAGATCTTCCAGGACGGATCGAGCGGCTTGGTGCAGGTGCCGCACGGGTCCTTGAGCTTGCGCAGGCAGTGCGGGCACCGCAGGAAGTCGTCCTTGACCTCGTTGTCGCAGTGCGGGCAGATCAGGTAGCCGGCGCCGTGCAGCCGCGCCTCGGCGGCCTGCATCTCCAGCTCGCGCTCGCGGACGTCGTCCAGGAACTCGGGCGGCCGGACGATCATGTAGACGATCGTCCCCACGAACGGAAACAGCGCGGCGATCGTCGCGCAGCCGATCAGCATCGGGTCCTCGATGCGCCGCCGCGCGTCCGCGAACGTGTAGTAGATCAACGCCACGTAGATGACGACGAGGAAGAGGACGAGCAGCTTGACGGCCGTGTTGAGGCCGGAGCTGTCGATCCCGAAGACCGCTTCGATCGGCATGTGCCTTCAAATCCTAGAGAAAGAGTCGGCCAAAGCCGTACCCAACCCCGAAGAAGATCAAGATCACCAGCGCGACGGAGACCGCGACGATCGCGATCATGACGCCGACGCGCGGGCCGTCGTCGTCCTCGTTCACAGGGTGCTCCGGGCTGCGCCTGCGGGGCGCAGCAGATCGGCGATGAGGTAGATCGAGCCGGTCGCCAGCGCGACGCCGTCGGGGCCGGCGAGCGTGCGGGCGCGCTCCAGCGCGGCGCGGGCCTCGCCGACGATCTCGACAGTGCCGGCGTAGCCGAGCTGGTGACAGAGCGAGGCGAGCGTCGCCGGCGGCAGCGCGCGCGGCGTGTGGGCGCGCGTCGTGACGACGCGCGTCACAGAGCGGCAGCAGCGTGCGCAGCATCCCCGTGGCGTCCTTGTCGTCGAGGACCGCGAGGCAGGCGACGAGGCGACGGTCGGCGACGAAGCCGGTGAGCGCCTCGGCCAACGCGGTCAGGCCGCCGGGGTTGTGGGCGCCGTCCAGCACCGTGTCCGGCCGTTGCGCGACGACCTCGAAGCGCCCGGGCACGAGCGTCGAGGCCGCGGCGGCGCGCACGGCGGCATCGTCGAGCGGGCGCGCCAGCGTCGCCAGGAACGCCCGCGCCGCCTCGATCGCCAGCGTGAAGTTGCGCCGCTGGAACGGCCCGCGGGCCAGGATCTCCAGCCCCGCGCCGGGGTCGGTCGGCGCGACGCGCAGCGTCGCGTGGCGCTCGCGCGCCGTCTGCTGGGCCAGCGCCAGCGCGTCGGGATGCAGGTCGGTGCCGACGATCAGCGTCGCGTGCTCCTCGACGACGTCGAGCTTCTCGGTCGCGATGTCGGCGACCGTCGGCCCGAGCCAGCGCGTGTGCTCCAGGCCGACGTTGGTCAGCACGGCCACCGATGACGGCAGCACGTTGGTCGCGTCGAAGCGCCCGCCGAGCCCGGCCTCGACGACCGCGACGTCGACGCCGGCGCGCGCGAAGCAGTCCAGCGCCGCGGCGGTCAGCAGCTCGAACTGCGTGACGTGGTCGTCGCTCGGCGCCGTGCGGTCGACCTTCTCGGCGGCGGCCGCCGCGCGCTGGATCGCGGCGGCGAACTCGGCGCCCGAGACGTCGGCGTCGTCGATCCGTACGCGCTCGGCGAACGAGACCAGGTGCGGCGACAGGTAGGCGCCGACGCGCAGCCCGTGGCGCCGCAGGATCGCCGCGGTCATGCGGACCGTCGAGGACTTGCCGTTGGTCCCGACGACGTGGATCGAGGCGAAGCGCTCCTGCGGCGAGCCGAGCGCCGTGAGCAGGCGGCGCATCCGGTCCAGCCCGAAGCGCATGCCGAACAGCTCCAGCGAGAGCAGCAGCCGCTCGGCGTCCTCCAAGCGCATCGGCGCCATGACTACAACGCCTGCCAGCTCCGCCCTGAGCCGGTCGAGCTTCTCGCGCTCGGCGGCCACGACGGCGTCGGGCGCCTTGGCGACGAAGCCCTGGTTGCTCAGCTTGCCCTCGGCGCGCGCGATCTCGGCCGCGCAGCGACTTGCGCGAGGCCTGCAGCTTGGCGGCGGCCTCCTCCGGGTCGACGCCCTCGAGCAGCTCGACCTGGCAGCCGCCGGACCGGGATGACGGCGACCGGCTGCGCGATCGTCGTCGGTGACGGGCGTCAGGCGCGCGAGGCGGGCGACGAGCTCGACGAGGTCGTCGTCGAGGCCGTCGATCCGCGCGGCCAGGACCGCGCCCGGCTTGACGCCGCCGGCGTCGCGCCAGCGAGCGCACCGCCTGCACGGTGGCGATGACGCGCTCGACGTCGCGCTCGGCGTCGAGGTCGCGCGGCGCCGCCACGTCGCCCGCGACGTGCGCGGCCAGCAGGCCGCTCGCCGCCGACGTGCGGCCACAGCTCCTCGGTGACGAACGGGATGATCGGATGCGCGAGCACGACCGTCTCGCGCAGCACGTGCAGCAGGTGCGCGCTCAGACGTTGTCGTCGAACTCGCGGCCCTTGATCAGCTCCAGGTACCAGTCGCACAGCTCGCCGTAGACGAAGTCGTACAGCCCGAGCGCGGCCTTGGAGAAGTCGAAGGCCTCGATCGCGCGCGGCGAACTCGGCACGCGGCGGCCGCCGAGGCGACTGAGGATCCAGCGGTCCTCGACGGTCGTGCGCAGCGGCGGCGCGGCGCCGTGCGCCGTCGGCGACGTTGGTGATCACGAAGCGCGTGGCGTTGAAGAGCTTGTTGGCCAGCGCCTGGCCCTGGGCGACCTTCTCCTCGCTGAAGCGCACGTCCTGGGTCGAGGACATCGCCAGCAGGCCGAAGCGCAGCGCCGTCGGCGCCGTGGGCGTCGATCAGCGTCAGCGGGTCGATGCCGGTGCCGAGCGACTTGCTCATCCGCCGGCCGTCGGGCGCCTGGATGACCGAGTGGCACGTAGACGTCCGCGAACGGGATCGTCGCCGGTGAGCTCGAGGCCCATCATCACCATGCGGGCGACCCACAGGAACAGGATGTCGCGCGCCGTCGAGAGCACGTCGGTCGGGTAGAAGGCGCGCAGCTCGGGCGTCTCGCTCCGGCCAGCCGAGCGTCGCGAACGGCCACAGCGCCGAGCTGAACCACGTGTCCAGGACGTCGGGGTCGCGCGTCCAGCCGTCGCCCTCGGGCGGCGTCGCCGCCGCAGTAGACCTCCTCGCCGCGATACCAGACCGGGATCTGATGGCCCCACCACAGCTGGCGCGAGATGCACCACGGGCCGGATGTTCTCCAGCCAGTCGATGTAGCGGCGCGACTGCGACTCGGGGTGGATCCGCACGCTTGCCGTCCTTGACGACCTCGATCGCCGGCGCGGCCAGCTCGTCCATCTTCATGAACCACTGCAGCGAGATCAGCGGCTCGATCCGCTGCCCGCAGCGATGGCTGAACGGGACGGTGTGCGTGTAGGGCTCCTTGGCGCGGATCGCGCCCGCCGCGTCGAGTGCTGCGACAACGGCCGCCTGCGCCTCGGCGACCGGCAGCCCCGCGAACTGCGGCACGAGGTCGGTCATGCGCCCGTCCTCGCCGATCGCGCTGAGCTCGGGCAGGCCGTGGCGGCGCCCGATCTCGAAGTCGTTGGGGTCGTGGCCCGGCGTGATCTTCAGGCAGCCGGTGCCGAAGTCGGTCTTGACGTACTCGTCGGCGATGATCGGCAGCTCGCGGCCGACGAGCGGCAGCGTCACGGTCTTGCCGACGAGGTCGCTGTGTAGCGCTCGTCGTCGGGATGCACGGCGACCGCGACGTCGGCCAGCATCGTCTCGGGCCGCACGGTCGCGACGACGACCTCGCCGCTGCCGTCGCTCAGCGGGTAGGCGATGTGGAAGAGCGTGTCGTGGGCCTCGCGCTCCTCGACCTCCAGGTCGCTGATCGCCGAGCCGGAGCCCGGATCCCAGTTGACCATGTAGTTGTCGCGGTAGATCCAGCCCTTGTTGTACAGGTCGACGAAGACCTTCAGCACGGCCTTGACGTAGCCCTCGTCGAGCGTGAAGCGCTCCTCGCTCGTAGTCCAGCGAGGCGCCGAGGCGCTTGAACTGCTCGATGATCGTGCCGCCGAACTCCTCGCGCCACTCCCACGTCTTGCTCGATGAACGCCTCGCGGCCGATCGCCTCGCGCGTCGTGCCCTCGCCGACCAGGCGCTTCTCGACCTGCGTCTGGGTCGCGATGCCGGCGTGGTCGGTGCCGAGGATCCACTTGGCGCGGCGGCCGCGCTGGCGGTGGAAGCGGATCAGCGTGTCCTGGACCGAGCCGTTGAGCGCGTGGCCCATGTGCAGCGCGCCGGTGACGTTCGGCGGCGGGATCGCGATCGAGAAGTTCTCGGCCGCGCGAGCCCTCGGGCTCGGGGTGGAACAGCCCCGACTCCAGCCAGCGCGCGACGATGCGCGGCTCGACTTCGGCGGGCTCGAAGCGCTTGCGATCCTTCAGGCTCGACATGAGAGGATCGGAGTCTATGGACGACGATGATGTCGACCCCGCCCGCCCGCGCGAGTGGGACGCGGGCAGCTACCACGCCGTGGCGACCCCGCACCAGGGCTGGGGCGCCGAGATCCTCGACCGCCTGACGCTGCGCGGTGACGAGACGGTGCTCGACCTCGGCTGCGGCACCGGCCGCGTGAGCGCCCAGCTGCTGGAGCGGCTGGGTCCGGAGGGCCGGGTCCTCGGAGTCGACGGCTCGGCCGCGATGGTCGCCGAGGCGACGCGCCAACTCGGCGGCGAGCGCGCGCACTTCGTCCAGCAGGACCTGCTCGAGCTGACCGTCGCGCAGCCCGCCGACGCCGGCGGTCTCCAGCGCCGACCTTCCACTGGATCGCCGACCATGACCGGCTCTTCGCGCGCGTCCGCGCGGCGGTGAAGGACGGCGCGCCGTTCGTCGCCCAGTGCGGTGGGCGCGGCAACGTCGCCTCGATCGTCGCGGTCGTGCGCGAGGTCTCCGCGCGCGAGCCGTTCGCGGCGACCTTCGCGGGCTGGGCCGGGCCGTGGAACTTCGCCGGCCCCGAGGAGACGGTGCCGCGCCTGGAGCGCGCGGGCTTCGCCGTCGACCGCGTCTGGCTCAACGCGTCGCCCCAGCGCCCGCCCGAGACCGCGGGAGTTCCTGCGCACCGTCTCGCTCGGCTCGCACCTGCTGCGGCTGGCGCCCGAGCTGCACGAGGCCTTCCTCGACGCGGTCCTGGAGGGGCTGGGCCCGGACCCGGTCCACGACTACGTGCGGCTGAACATCGTGGCCACCGCGCGCTGAACGCGCCGGGCACCGCGCTCAGTCGCGGCGGTGACGATCGAGCAGGATCGCCACGACGATCGACGTCGCCGTCGGCACCAGCGCGACGCCGAAGATCATGACCACGGTCGCGACCAGGCGGCCCGCCGTCGTCTGCGGCGTGATGTCGCCGTAGCCGACGGTCGAGACGGTCTGGACCGCCCACCACCAGGCCTTGCCGTAGCCGGTGAAGGTCTCCGGCTCGACGAGCAGCTCGGCGACGGCCGCGAGCAGCGTGAACGTGGTCGTGACCACGACGATCGCCGCCATCGCGCGCGGCAGCGTGATGCGCTGCGCAAAGCGCCCCCGGCGGCGGGTCCGCCTGTCGGTGCCCATGGCCGGCAGCGTCCCGGCGCATGGGGTGAGGCGCCCTCGCCCAGGCGAGGTGATCCGGTCACCTGTGGCGGGTGATGATCGCTCACCCCGCGAGGGCGCAAGGTCACACCATGCCTGCCACCGCACCCAAGCTCTCCGACGACGCGCTCGTGGAGATGCTCTCGCTGATGCAGGGCGCCGACAGCGTCGAGCTCAAGCTGACGATCCCGGAGTCCGACCCAGCGCTCGACGATCGAGGCGCTCGGGATGGATCCGCTCGGCGCGCAGGTCCGCCTGGTCTACTTCTTCGACACCCCGGACCTGGCGCTCGAGAGCGCGCGGGCGTCGTCGTGCGCGCACGACGCGTCGCACGGCAAGGGCGACGACTCCGTGGTCAAGCTGCGGCCGGTCGTGCCCGACCGAGCTGCCGCGCGACGTGCGCGAGTCGCCGATGTGCATGGTCGAGGTCGACGCGATGCCCGGCGGCTACGTCTGCTCGGCGTCGCTGAAGGGCGTGCCCACGACACCGGTGCCCGACGTCGCGCGCGGTGGCGCGCCGCTGCGCAAGCTGTTCTCCAAGGAGCAGCGCGCGTTCTTCGCCGAGCACGCGCCCGAGGGCATCGACTTCGACGACCTCGTCGCTGCTCGGCCCGATCTTCGTGCTCAAGCTCAAGGCCGCACCGCCCGGCTTCGACGCGCAAGATGGTCGTCGAGCTGTGGCTCTACCCCGACGGCACGCGGATCCTCGAGCTGTCGACGAAGTGCGCGCCGACGGAGGCCTTCCAGGTCGCCGCCGAGTGCCGGGCCTTCCTCGCCGAGCGCGACATCAAGATCGACCGGCGCCCAGACGACGAAGACGCGCAAGGCGCTCGAGTTCTTCTCCAAGCAGCTGCAGGCGGCCTGAGGCGCTAGCGACGGCCGGGCCGCACGCCGCCGTGGAAGGGCATCAACTTGCGGCCGGCGGTGATGAGGTCGAGACGGCGCACGAGGCGGGCCAGCTCGGCGCGCTCGTTCTTGGTCAGGTGATTGGGGAGGCCGTGGGACTTCCTGACGATCCGCGTCAGCTCGCGGCGGTCGCGATCGTCGAGCCGGCTCCAGTGCGTCCGCATGACCAACGCGGCCTCGATCAACAGCATCCAGGGGACGGCCTTGCGGCCGGGCATGCGAGGCATCTGCCCCGAGGCTACCCGGCTATTGCGCGATCCATCTGTCGAGCAGCGTGCGGGCGATCGCCGTCGGCGGCGGCACCATCAGCCCCTCGGCATCCGGCCCGTCGATCCAGTCGTCGCTGCCGCTGATCGCGCTCGCGACCTCGGCGCGCGAGTACCAGCGCACGTCCTCCAGCTCGCCGTCGCCGGGCACCGGCTCGCCGCTGACGTAGGTCGCGTGGAAGCCGAGCATCAGCGAGACCGGAAACGGCCACGGCTGGGACTCCAGGTAGCGGACGTCGTCGGCGACGATGCCCGACTCCTCCAGCACCTCGCGCGCCACGGCGTCCTCCAGCCGCTCGCCCGGCTCCACGAAGCCGGCCAGCGCGCTGTAGCGCCCGGCCGGCCACGCGGCCTGGCGCCCGAGCAGGCAGCGGTCGCCGTCGGTGACGAGCATGATCACGACCGGGTCGGTCCGCGGATGGTGCTGGTGGCCGTTGGCGCAGACGCGGACGTGGCCGCCGTCGCGCGCCTCGGTCGCCGTGCCGCAGATCCCGCAGAAGCGCGTCGCGCGCGCCCAGTTGGCCAGCCCGGTCGCGTAGGCGACCGTGCCCAGCTGCGCGCCCGGGAGCGAGACGGCGAGGTCGCGCAGGCCGGTCAGCGGCACGCCCTCGCGCTCAACCGCGAAGACCGGCCCGTCGGGCCCGATGCCGAGGAAGATCGCGTCACCGTCGTCGGCGAGCAGCGCGAGCGGCTCGGGATGCGCGCCGGCGCGACCGACGACGATCGCCCGCGCCGCCGGGTCGCGACGCGCACCGTCCAGCCACGCGGCGTCGGTGCGGCGCAGGCCGGCGCGATCCAGCGCGCCGCCGGCGAAGGCGATGGGATCCGGTGAGGCGGGCGTGGCGGCGGCGCTACGCCGACTCGGCGGCAGCAGCGTCGTCTGAGCCGTCGTCCTCGACGGCCTCGGTGACGAGCGTGGGCGTGAGGCCCTTCTCGATCGTCTCCTTGGTCACGACGCACTTCTTGACGTCGCGGCGCGAGGGCAGCTCGAACTGCACGTCGAGCAGCGTCTCCTCGATGATCGAGCGCAGGCCGCGGGCGCCGGTCTCGCGCTCCAGCGCGAGCTCGGCGACCGACCCGAGGGCGTCCTCGGAGAAGACCAGCTCGATGCCGTCGAACTGGAAGAAGCGCTGGAACTGCTTGACGAGCGCGTTGCGCGGCTCGGTCAGGATCGTGATCAGGTCCTCGCGCGAGAGCTGGTGCACCGCGCTCATGACCGGCAGGCGCCCGATGAACTCCGGGATCAGCCCGTAGTTGACCAGGTCCTCGGGGAGGCACTTCTGGAAGACCTCGCCCTTGTCGTGGTCGGCCTTGACGTGGATCTCGGCGCCGAAGCCGATGCCCTTGTGGCCGATCCGCCGCTCGATGACCGTGTCGAGGTTGGC
Source organism: uncultured Conexibacteraceae bacterium (assembly GCA_963731005.1). GTDB lineage: Bacteria > Actinomycetota > Thermoleophilia > Solirubrobacterales > Solirubrobacteraceae > Baekduia. The sequence goes on from CAVSTZ010000001.1 coordinate 1,103,287, forward strand.
GAACGCGCCGCCGCAGATGAACAGGACGTTCGTCGTGTCGATCGACAGGAACTCCTGGTGGGGATGCTTGCGCCCGCCCTGGGGCGGCACCGAGGCGGTGGTGCCCTCGAGGATCTTCAGCAGCGCCTGCTGGACGCCCTCGCCGGACACGTCGCGCGTGATCGACGGGTTGTCGGCCTTGCGGGCGATCTTGTCGACCTCGTCGATGTAGATGATCCCGGTCTCGGCCTTCTTGACGTCGTAGTCGGCGGCCTGGATCAGCTTGAGCAGGATGTTCTCGACGTCCTCGCCGACGTAGCCGGCCTCGGTCAGCGCCGTGGCGTCGGCGATCGCGAACGGGACGTTGAGGATCCGCGCGAGCGTCTGCGCGAGCAGCGTCTTGCCGCAGCCCGTCGGGCCGAGCAGCAGGATGTTGGACTTCTGCAGCTCGATGTCGGTCTCGGTCGACTGCATCATCTGCACGCGCTTGTAGTGGTTGTAGACCGCCACCGACAGCGTGCGCTTGGCCTCTTCCTGGCCGACGACGTACTCGTCCAGGACGTTGTAGATCTCCCGCGGCTTGGGGAGGTTCTCCAGGTCGAACGAGGGCGGCGCCGTGAGCTCCTCGTCGATGATCTCGTTGCAGAGATCGATGCACTCGTCGCAGATGTAGACGCCGGGTCCGGCGATCAGCTTCTTGACCTGCCGCTGCGACTTCCCGCAGAAGCTGCACAGGAGCTGCTCGTTGGAGTCCGTGGGACGCGCCATCTACATCCGCCTCTTCTTCTCTTCTCGCCTGACCTGCCGAGCCTAGTGCTCGGAGATCACCCTGTCGATGATGCCGTATGCGACGGCCTCTTCGGACGACATGAAGTAGTCGCGCTCCGTGTCGGTCCGGACCTTCTCGTAGTCCTGCTTGGTGTGCTGGGCGATGATGTGATCGAGGCGCTGGCGGATGTCGATGATCTCCTTGGCGTGGATCTCGATGTCCGTCGCCTGGCCCGAGAAGCCGGAGGAGACCTGGTGGATCAGGATCTTGGCGTTGGGCAGCGCCATGCGCTTGCCCTCGGCGCCGCCGGCGAGCAGCAGCGCGCCCATCGACATCGCGATGCCGACGCAGATCGTCGACACGTCGGGCTTGATGAACTGCATCGTGTCGTAGATCGCCAGGCCCGCGTACACGCTCCCGCCGGGGGAGTTGATGTAGATCGAGATGTCCTTGTCGGGGTCCTCGGACTCCAGGTGCAGGAGCTGGGCCACGATCAGGTTGGCGATCTGATCGTCCACGGGCGTGCCGAGGAACACGATGCGCTCGTTGAGCAGGCGGGAGTAGATGTCGAACGCACGCTCACCACGCGACGTCTGCTCGACGACCATCGGAACCAGTGGACTCATGTGACCTCGTGCTCGTTCTCTCTCGGCGGGCGGAATTCCTGCCCTGACGGACAACTGTCGTCAGGGCGCGGAAGGTCCGTGGAGGCTAGCACCCGACCAGGAGCGCTCCCTGGGCTTTCAGGTCGGTTGTGGACGCCCGTCCTGAAGGGCGCTCGGACGCTCGTCCTAGGCAGGTCGCGGGGGCGCCGCCGGCGCGCTCGGCGAGCAGCTCGACGGCCCGGCGCTGGGCCAGATCGTCCTTGAGCTCGTCGAGGCGACCCTGCTGCTCGAGGCGCTTGCGCAGCTTCTCGGGCGCCACGCCCTGCTGCACGGCGGTGTCCTGCAGCGCGTCGAGGATGTCGCCGTCGGAGGGCTCGATCGACTCGGCCTCGATGACGGCGGCGAGGACGGCCTCGCGGCGCAGCGCCTGCTCGGCGTCCGGGCGGGCCTCGGCGAGCAGCTCCTCCTCGGTCTTCTGCGCGATCCGCAGGTAGGCGTCCTTGGTGATGCCGCGGTGCGAGAGCGAGTGCAGCATCTGGTCCCAGAGCTCACGCGGCGCGGGCCTCGATCAGCGAGTCGGGGACCTCGACGGTCGCGCCCTCGACGACGGCGTCCAGCGCCGCCTCGCGGAACTCGGCCTCGATCTTGCGCTCGTCGGCCTCGCGCATGCGCGAGCGCGATGTCCTCGCGCAGCTCGTCGATCGAGTCGAAGCCGCCGGCCTCGGTGGCGAAGTCGTCGTCGAGCTCGGGCAGCTGCTTGGCCTTGACCTCGTTGACGGTGACCTCGAACTGGGCGGGCTGGCCGGCGAGGTGCGGCGCGGAGCCGTAGTCCTCGGGGAAGGTCAGCTCGACGACCTTCTCGTCGCCGGCCTTCAGCCCGACGAGCTGCTCCTCGAAGCCGGGGATGAACTGGCCGGAGCCGAGCTCGAGCAGGTGGTCGCGGCCCTCGCCGCCGGCGAAGTAGTCGCGCTCACCGTCTTCGCCGTCGATGCGAGCCCTTGAAGTCGATGACGACGAAGTCGCCGTTCTCGGCGGCCTTCTCGACCGTCTCCAGGCGGCCGAGCTGCTGGCGCAGCGTCTCGATCTGCTCGTCGACCGCGGCGTCGTCGACCTCGGCCTCGCGCCGGGTGACCTCGATCTTGGCGATGTCGCCGATCGTCGGCCGTCGGGCGCACGCCGATCTCGATCGTGAAGGTCAGCGGCTTGCCCTCGGCGGGCAGGTCGCCCAGCTCGACGTCGGGCTCGCCGACCGTCTTGAGGCCGGCCTCGTCGATCGCCTCGACGTACCAGCGGGGCAGCGCGGCGCGCACGGCGTCGTCGAGGACGGCGTCGCGGCCGACGCGCTGGATGACGACCGGCGCGGGGACCTTGCCCTTGCGGAAGCCGGGCATGCGCAGGTCGCGACCGAGCTTGCCCGCGGCCTCGTTGACGCGGCGCTGGACCTCCTGCGGGGTGACCTCCGCGTCGACTCGAACCCGGGACTCGGGGAGCTCTTCGACGGTGGTCTTGACGTTCGTTGCAGCGGCCATTAGGCCGTTGAAGATAGCGTCAGGAGCGGTCATGTCCGCCCGCCGCCCCTCCCCTTCGACACGCGCGCTCGCGTGGATCTACACGGGACCGATCGGCCACCTCTACGGCGGGCTGGCCGACTGGGCGGCGCTGCTGTCGCGCCTGGCCCTCGCACGCGCGCGCGCAGGCGCGTGCGAGGGAGCCTGAGACGTCGAGGCTGCTCAGCAGCTGACCGTCAGGTGGAACGGCCGGTCGGCGGGCGCGGTCGCCCCCGTGCCGTCGTCGCCGCCGCCGGCGCGGGTGCGCACGATGACGGTCTTCTTGTCGTCGCCGAGCTCGGCCGCGGCGGCGCCGGCGTCGGTGATCGTGGTCTCGGTCGCCTGGATCGCGCACGCCGAGATGTCGTTGGCGAACGTCACCGTGTAGGTGCCCTCGGCGGTGCGGGCCGCGGCGGTCGCGCCGCGCTTGCCGCCCAGCGTGCCGTCGGCCGCCACGGCGGCGAACGAGGTCAGGCCCTGGGCCGCGGTGACGGCGCGTCATGTGCGGCCTTGGCGATGTCGTCAGCGCCCTTGCCGTCGACCTGGTCGGCGTTCAGCCCGGTCGCGACGCCCGTGCGCGTTGGTGGTGAACGGCGCGGCGTTGACGTTGCCCGAGGTGATCGCGCCGACCTCGGTCCCGCCGTTGGCCGAGAACTCGAAGGCCCGGCCGTTGGCCAGGTTGCTGGAGCGGATGCACGGCGAGTTGCCCGTCGTCGAGCCGCCCTGGGCGGAGCGACAGCCGTAGATCGCGCCGCCGCCCTTGTCGGACTTGTTGGACTGACGGGTGCCGTAGGTGCCGTTGTTGGCGATGATCTGCGTCTCGCTCGTCAACGCCGCCGAGTTGTTGGAGCCTGGGTTGCGCTTGCCGAGGATCAGGTTCTTGCCCTCGCCGGACGCGACCGCGAACGAGCTGGCCAGCAGGCCGATGATCACCGCGGACGCGAGGATCAACGAGCCCTTGGAGCTGGAGCTTGCGGAACATGGGGTGGACAGCCTCCCTGTCGGTTTCCTTTCCCTTGACAACTGGGCCGATGGTCCAAGGTTGCGGTGCGCCGTCGACGATGGCGCGCCGGCGCAACCGCTCGTGCTGCTCAGCGCTCAGTTCTTCAACGCGAAGATCGGCCAGGGGCCCGGGACGCCGCGCAGCAGATGCGCCCCGCGGGCCTCGAAGTCCAGGCCGGAGCCGACGACCGTGCCGAAGACGGTGCCCGAGGTCAGGATCTCCTCCGGGCCGGCCATGTCACACACGCGCGCGGCGATGTGCACCGCCATCCCGCCGACGTCGTCGCCGATCAGCTCGCACTCCCCCGTGTGCAGCCCGGCGCGGATCTCGATGCCCAGGCCGCGGACCACGGCGACGATCGTGCGGGCGCAGCGCAGCGCGTCGGACGGCGGCCCTTCGAACGCGGCGATGTAGCCGTCGCCGACGGTCTTGACCTCGCGGCCGCCGTAGCGCTCCACCTCCCGGCGGATCGCGCTGTCGTGGGCCGACAGCAGGTCGCGCCAGCGCCCGTCGCCCATCCGCGCCGCGTGGCCGGTGGCGTCGACGATGTCGGTGAAGAGGATCGTCATGCAGCCGCCGCTGCAGGCCGCTGGTCGACGTGCGGCTGCCGGTCAGGAACTCTTCGATCTCGCCGAGCAGCGCCTCGGTGTCGCCGATCATCGGCAGGCTGTCGACCCCGGGCAGCTCGACCAGCCGCGAACCCGGGATCCGCTGGGCGGCCAGGCGTGAGTGGCCCACGTCGATCAGCCGGTCGCCGGTGCGATGCAGGATCAGCGTCGGCACGCGCAGCGCCGGCAGGTGGTGGCGCACGTCGATGCCGCGCAGGTTGGCGGCCATGCGCAGCATGCCGGCGGGCGTCGCGGACTGGCGCTCGAGCTTGCCGAGCCATTCGCGGATCCGCGCGTCGTCGACGACGCTCGGCGCCATGTCGTCGAGGTTGGCGCCGGTGCCCCAGCGCTCGAGCAGGCCGGCGAGCCGCGCCTCACGCGACCGGCTCGGAGTCGGCGAACGGGGCCTCGTCGTCGGGCTCGGTCGTGAGCACCGAGGCATAGAGGATGAGCGCGAGCGTGCGGTCGGGGCGCGCCACGGCGTACTCGATGGCCAGCGGACCGCCGGCCGCGTAGGACTGCACGACGACGCGATCGCAGCCGGCGGCGTCGAGCACCGCGTCGATGTCGGCGACCTCGTCGGCCGGCGTCAGCGTGCCGTCGAGCGGATCGGAGAGGCCGAGGCCACGACGGTCGACCAGGATCACGCGCGCGATCGAGCCCAGCCGCTCCCACCAACGGCGCAGGCCGGGCTCTTCGAGCAGCACCTCGATGTGCGACAAGAAGCCGCCGAGGAACAGCAGGTCGACCGGCCCGTCGCCGAGTACGCGGAAGGCGATGTGCGACTCGCCGCTCTGCGCCCAGCGGACGCGCCCCTCCTCCATCGGGCCAGCGTACTCGCGCGCGCTAGGCCTGAGCCGGGGCGAGCAGGCGCTCGGTCACCGGATCGACCAGATGCGCGGGATCGCCGCGCAGCAGCCAGCCCTCCTCGGTGCGCTCCAGCAGGTGATCGCGCGCCAGATCCCCGAGCGCGGAGGTGACCGAGGGGCGGCGTGCGCCGACCAGGCGCGCGAGCGCGCTGTGGGTCAGGCCCATCGGGACCAGGATGCCGTCGGGCGTGACGCGACCCCAGCGCTCGGCCAGCGCCCAGAGCGCGAGCGTCAACCGGTCTTCGAGGCGCACGAGCTGGTTGACCACGAGCCGCACCGACAGCCCGCGCTGGCGCCGCGAGGCGCGCGCGAAGAGCGCGTCGATGATCGCCGGGTAGCGCACCGCGGTGTGGACGAAGCGCTCGTCGAGCACGGCGAGGCGCAGCGGCTCCAGGACCGTCCAGCGCGCGACGAACGGCAGGTCGGAGTTGGCGCTGTCGGTATCCCACGGACGCAGGATGTCGCCGAAGCCGAGGACCTCGGTCGAGGCGCGCCGGCCGAGGTCGAGGTCGCGCAGCAGGAGACCGTCGAGCAGCAGCAGGCCCAGCGGGATCCCACCGGGCTCCAGCACGCCCGCGGCATCCCAACGTCCGGTCGGCACGCGGCGCGTCTCGGCGACGAGCTGATGTCGCGCCCGATCGAGCTCCTCGGGCGCCAAGCGTTCTCCGAGCTCGGGATCGGCATCGAGGAGGCGAACGAGGTCATGAGATGCCACGTCGGCCAAATACTGCCCGATCGACAGGTCGACGAACCGCAATTCGCGTTAAGGCGCGCCAATTCTTGGGTATGGCTGCCTTCTTTCGCTTGCGGTGATGGGTCGGCTATCCGCGGCGCATGAGCCGGCCGACCGCGGCCATCAGCTCGTCGGTGCGGTCCGGCCTGCAGCTCCTCGGGGCCGCCGGTGACGCAGTGGCGCGCGTGACCGTCGAGCAGGCCGAGCGCGACCTTGTCCAGCGCCGCCTGCACCGCGCTGATCTGGGTCAGGACGTCGATGCAGTAGCGGTCGTCGTCGACCATGCCCTCGATGCCGCGGACCTGCCCCTCGATGCGGCGCAGGCGCTTGAGCAGCTGGTCCTTGGAGGCGGTGTAGCCACGGCTGGCGGGAGCGTCGGACATGCCCCGAGGATACCGCCCCGGGGTACCGCCGAACGCTCGCCCAGTTAGGCTGCCCGCGTGGACCAGCCCATCTTCGACGGCCATCACGACGCGCTGACGCGCGCGAGCGCCGACCGGCTCGTCCCCGGCCGCCCCGACGGCCATCTCGACCTCCCCCGCGCTCGCGCCGGCGGGCTGGTCGCCTCGATCTGGGCGATCTTCGTCGACGGCCCCGGCGCCGACCTGGACTTCGCCAACGGCGTCAACGGCGGCTATGACCTGCCGCTCGCTCAGGAGGTCGGCCAGGCCGACGCCGCCGGTGGGGCGAGCGTGGCGGCGGGGCGTCTCCTGGCCCTGGAGCGCCATGGCCACCTGCGCGTCGCGCGGACGATCGAGGACGTCGACGCCGCGGCCGACGGTGGCCTTCCGGCGGCGATCATGCACCTGGAGGGCGCCGAGGCGATCGACCAGGACCTGGAGGCCCTGGACCATTGGCATGCAGCGGGCCTGCGATCGCTCGGGCCGGTCTGGAGCCGGCCCAACGCGTTCGGCCACGGCGTGCCGTTCCGCTTTCCCTCGACGCCCGACACCGGCGACGGGCTGACGGCCGCCGGGCGGGCGCTGGTCACGCGCTGCAACGCGCTGGGCATCGCGGTCGATGTCAGCCACCTCAACGCGCGCGGCTTCTGGGACGTGGCGGAGATCACCGACGCCCCGATCATCGCCTCGCACTGCGGCGCGCATGCGTTGGCGCCCGCGTCACGCAACCTCACCGACGATCAGCTCGACGCGGTCGGCGCCTCGGGCGGCATCGTCGGCATCCCCTACATCGTGGACTTCCTGCGTGCCGACGGCGTCCTTGATCGCTCCACGCCGCTGAGCGCCGTCGTCGCCCACGTCCGCCACGTCGCCGATCGCATCGGCGTGGACCACGTCGGCTTCGGCTCGGACTTCGACGGTGGCGACATCCCGGACGAGCTCGGTGACGTCGCGGGGCTGCCGCGGCTGCTCGACGCGTTGGGCGACGGGGGCTTCACCGGCGAGGAGATCGCCGCGATCGCCTGGGGCAACTGGCGGCGCGTGCTCGCCGCGACCTGGGCCTAGCTCAGCGCGGCAGCGTCGACCGGCGCGCCGAGCCGGCCGTCGAGCGCAGTGACGACGGCCGGGATCTCCTGCGGCGCCACCGGCCGCGCGTAGAGGAAGCCCTGGCCGATGTCACAGCCCAGCGCCTCGACGACCTGGCTCTGGGCGTCGGTCTCGACGCCCTCGGCGACGACCGAGAAGCCGAGCGTGCGCGCCATGTCGCAGACCGCGCGCACGATCGCGGCGGCCTGGCGGCTGGAGGCGAGGCTGGTGATGAAGCCGCGGTCGAGCTTGAGCGCGTCGAGCGGCAGGTCGCGCAGACAGGCCAGCGAGGACTGGCCGACGCCGAAGTCGTCGAGCGCGATGCGCACGCCGGCCTGCGCCAGCGCGTCGAGCGTCGCGTTGGCGACCGCGGGATCGTCCATCACCGCCGACTCGGTGACCTCGATGACGAACTGGCGCGGCGGGATCCCACGCGCGCTCAGCACCTCGAAGATCTCCTCGGCCAGGCCCGGCCGACTGAGCTGCACGCGCGAGACGTTGACCGACATCTCCATGGCCCCCATCGACAGCCCGGCGTCGCGCCAGCGGCACAGCTGGTCGACGGCCTCGTGCAGGACCCAGCGACCCAGCGGCTCGATCAGCCCGTGCTGCTCGGCCAGCGCGATGAAGCGATCGGGCGGGATCTCGCCTCGCTGCGGATGCGTCCAGCGCGCGAGCGCCTCGAAGGCGTGGGCGCGGCCCTCGGCGAAGCGCACCATCGGCTGGTAGACGAGCTGCAGGTCGCCGTCCTCGATCGCGCGCCGTAGGTCGCGGGTCAGCGCGACGCGCTCGACGGTCTCGGCGCGCATGTGGTCGTCGAAGATCTCATAGCGACCGTGGCCCCCGGCCCGGGCGCGGTACATCGCGACGCCGGCGTCGCGGACCAGGTCCTCGCCCTCGTTGGCCGTGCCGGGCCCGGTCAGCGCGATGCCGATGCTCGCGCTCGGGCGCAGCTGCACGCCGGCGATCTCGACCGGCTGGGCGACGATGGCCAGCAGCCGCTCGGCGATCGCCGCGCTCTCGGTCACCTCGTCGAGCCCTTCGCAGAGGATCGCGAACTCGTCGGCGCCGAGCCGCGCGAGCGTGTCGCTGGGTCGCAGCGCCTGGCTGAGGCGCGGCGCGAGCGTGCGCAGGAACTCGTCGCCGGCCGCATGGCCGAGGCTGTCGTTGATGCCCTTGAAGTCGTCGACGTCGAGGGAGAGCACCGCGACCCAGGTCTGCGCGCGCCGGCGGCGGGCGACCGCGAGGCTCAGCCGGTCCAGCAGCAGCGCGCGGTTGGGCAGTTGGGTCAGCGGGTCGTGCAGTGCCTGATGGCGCAGGCCGCGCTCGGCCGCCTCGGCGCGCTCCTCGGCGGCTTGCAGGCGGGCGGCCGCCGCGCGAAGCTCGTCGAGGTCGTGCTCCGTTGTGCGGACGTCATCCACCAGTGAAGGTAGTCGGCCGTTCCTATTCGAGCTTGATCATCGCGTGCTTGACGCGCGTGTAGTCCTCCAGCGCGTAGACGGAGAGATCCTTGCCGTAGCCCGACTCCTTGAAGCCCCCGTGCGGCATCTCCGAGAGGAACGGCAGGTGGTCGTTGACCCAGACGCAGCCGAAGTCGAGTTGGCGGATGGCCTCCATCGCGGTCCCCGTGTCGCGCGTCCAGACCGAAGCGGCCAGGCCGTAGGGGACGTCGTTGGCCAGCGCGAACGCCTCGCTCGCGTCTCGGAGGCGCTGCACCGTGACGACCGGGCCGAAGACCTCGCGCTGGACGATCTCTGACTGCTTGGCCGACGCCGGCGACGATCGTGGGCTGCACGAAGAAGCCGCGGTCGCTGCCGGCGCTGCCGCCGGTGAGCACGTCGGCGCCCGCGTCGGTCGCGCGGTCCAGGAAGCCCAGGACGCGCTGCTGCTGGCGGGCGGAGATGACCGGGCCCATCTCGATGGTGTCACCCGCGGCGGGGTCGCCGACGACCAGCGAGGCCGCCGCCGGGACCAGCTCCTCCAGCAGCGCCTCGTAGATCCCGGGCGCGGCGAGCACCCGCGAGGCCGCCGTGCAGTCCTGGCCGGAGTTGAGGAAGCTCGCGACGCGCAGGCCCGCGGCGACGGCCTTCGGGTCGGCGTCCTCGAAGACGATCACCGGTGCCTTGCCGCCCAGCTCCAAGTGCACGCGCTTGAGCGTGTCGGCCGCCGCGCGGGCGATCCCCTTCCCCGTCTGGACGCTGCCGGTGAGCGAGACCAGCGCGATCTCGGGATGGCGCACGATCGCCTCCCCCACGCCCGGCCCGTCGCCGGTGATGACGTTGAGCACGCCGGGCGGCACGACCTCGGCGGCCAGCTCGGCGAAGCGCAGCGTGGAGATCGGCGTCAGCTCTGACGGCTTCAACACCACCGTGTTGCCACCCGCCAGCGCCGGCGCGATCTTCCAGATGGCCATCATCAACGGGTAGTTCCACGGGGCGATCTGCCCGACGATGCCCAGCGGCTCGCGACGGACCATCGAGGTGTAGCCCGCGCCGTACTCGCCGGCGGCGGGCCCGCTCATGGTCCGCGCCGCGCCCGCGAAGAAGCGCAGCTCGTCGGCGCAGATCGGCAGCTCCTCGGCGGCCAGCGCGTGCGGCTTGCCGACGTTGAGCGACTCCAGCGCGGCCAGCTCCTCGCCGTGGCGGTCGACGATGTCGGCGAGCGCGAGCAGCAGCTCTTGGCGCCGGCCCGGCGTCGCGTCGCGCCACGGGATCCGTGCTGCGCGCGCGGCAGCGACGGCGCGCTCGACGTCGGCGGCGCTGCCCTCGGGCACGCGCGCGATGGTCTCGCCCGTTGCCGGGTTGACGATCTCGCGGGTGGCGCCGTCGACGGCGTCGAGCAGCTCGCCACCGACGAGGTTGCGCTGGTGCAGGACCGCGGTCACGCTCACGCCGTCGCCCGCGCGGTCGTCGCGAGGCCCATGTGGACGCCCGCGTCGGCCAGCACGTCGCCCAGGCGCGCGACGATCTCGTCGAGCAGCGCCGCGTCGGCGATCAGCGGCGGTGCGATCTGCAGGACCGCTGTCGCCGCGGTCGTCGGCGCGGGCGATCAGTCCCGCCTCGCGCAGGCGGCCGGGCAGGAAGCCGCGCAGCAGCTCGTCGCGCTCGGCCTGGTCGAAGCGTCGAGTTGTCGTCGTCCTCGACCAGCTCCATCGCCCAGAAGAAGCCGTCGCCGCGGACGTCGCCGACGATCGGCAGGTCGGCGAGCGTGCGCAGCGTCTCGGCGAGGTAGGGCGTCAAGGCCTGCGCACGTTCTCCAGCACGCCGTCGCGCTCGAAGATCTCGATGTTCTTCAGCGCGATCGCCGCGGCGACCGGGTGGCCGCCGAAGGTGATGCCGTGGCGGAAGATCGCGCCCTGCTCGACGATCGGCGCGATGACGCGACTCGCGCGACGACCACGGCGCCCATCGGCGCGTAGGCCGAGGTCAGGCCCTTGGCCAGCGACACCAGGTCGGGCGTGACGCCCTCGCGGCCGATGGCGAACCACTCGCCCAGGCGCCCGCAGCCGCAGATGACCTCGTCGGCCATCAGCAGCGCGCCGTACTTGTCGGCCAGCGCGCGCAGGCCCTGCCAGTAGCCGGGCGGGGCGACCAGGCAGCCGCCGGCGTTCTGGACGGGCTCGGCGATGATCAGCGCGACCTCGTCGGGACCGGCGGCGAGGATCGCGTCCTCGACCTCGGCCAGCAGCCGGGCGCAGAACGCCGCGGTCGGTCGTCGGCCGCCGTCGGGCCCGCGGAACATGTTGGTGTTGGAGACGTGGGTGACGTCGATCGCCGGCCGGCCGAACGGCTCCTTGAAGCGCTCGACGCCGGTGAACGACAGGGCGCCGAGCGTGACGCCGTGGTAGGCGATGTCGCGGGCGATCGCCTTGGTGCGCTGCGGCTGGCCGATGGCGAGGTAGTGCTCACGGCACGAGCTTCCACGCGGCCTCGACCGACTCCGAGCCGCCGCTGGTGAAGAAGACGCGGTCCAGGTCGCCGGGCGGCGCCAGCGCTCGCGAGCTTGGCCGCGAGCTCGATCGACGCCGGGTGCGCCGTGCCCCAGTTGGTGTTGAACGCCAGCGTCGTCAGCTGCGCCGGCCGCGGCGGCGGCCATCTCCTCGCCGTAGGAGTAGCCGATCTGCGCGCAGAAGAGGCTCGACAGCGCGTCGATGTAGCGCTTGCCCCGGGTGTCGAAGACGTAGGGGCCCTCGCCGCGCTCCAGCACGAGGAGGTCGTCGATCGACTGCTTTGAGAAGTGCAGCAGCAGGTGGTCGCTCGCGGCCTGCTGAAGCTCGTCGTGCGTCATGGGGCCATCGTGACGGGTCTGCTGTCGCCCGCAAACCCGCGAGACGTCAGAACCTGCCCGCCGGCAATGGACAGGTCGTCCAGCGACGGGGCCCTACAGGTTGTCGCCGCCGAAGGCCTCGGCGACCGACTCGTCGACGAAGATCCGGTGGATGGTGTCGGCCAGCAGGTCCGCGCAGCTGACGACGCGCAGGTAGTCCGGGACGCCGGGCGGGGCGCCGACCGTGTCGGTCACCAGCAGCTCCTCGAGCCCGAGCGCGCCGACGCGTTCCAGCGTGCCGGGGCTGAGGACCGGGTGCATCGCGACCGCGCTGATCGATGTCGCCCGCGCATCGCGCAGCGCCCCGACCGCGGCGGTCAGCGTGCTGCCGGTGTCGATGATGTCGTCGACGACGACGGTCTTACGGCCGGCGACCTCGCCGATCACGCGGTGGCTCTCGTGGGTGGCCTCGGGGTCGAGGATCGCCAGCTCGGCACCGAGATGGGTCGCGAACTTCTTGGCGAGCTTCACGCGGCCGGCGTCCGGCGCGACGACGACGGCATCGGCCGGCAGCCGTTCGGCCAGATCCTGGGTCAGCGTGTGCAGCGCGGTCATGTGGTCGACCGGGACGCGGAAGAAGCCCTGGGCCTGGCCGGTGTGCAGGTCGACGGTCAGCACGCGGCTGACGCCGACGGACTCCAGCATCCGGGCCACGGCGCGGGCGCTGATCGGCTCGCGCAGGCGCGACTTCATGTCCTGGCGGCTGTAGCCGAACCACGGGATCACGGCGATGACGCGGTGTGCGGACGCGCCGACCGCCGCGTCGACCATCAACACCAACTCCATCAGCGCGTCGTTGAGCGACAGCGCTCCGTCGCGCGTGCCGGCCAGCGACTGGATGACGAAGACGTCGGCGCCGCGCACCGACTCCTCGTAGCGGCAGTACATCTCGCCGCTGGCGTAGGTCTGCAGGTCGACGGGGCCCGCCTCCACCCCGAGGCGCTGGGCGATCGCGGCGGCCAGCTCGTTGGAGGCGCGCCCGGCGAAGAGCATCAGCCGCTTGTCGTAGTCGAGAGGCAGGTGGGTCGGCACGGGCCGACGATTCTCCCGGGAAACGCGGTGCGGGCGCCGTCTGGCTCTTGGGCGGACAGCGGTGCGACCGAAACCGCTCATCTTTCTGCACCTTTCGCCCCGAAAGATAGTGCGTATGTCCAGAGGCCGGTTTGGATGCTGCAAAAAGCGGCACCACTCAGGGAATATGGCTCGCCTCCTCCCCCGACACGGCCGGTTCGAAGGCACCCGCGGCGACGGCCCGCGCCTGTCGCAGTGCCTCGACGAGATCAAGACCCTGGAGGGCGAGGCACAGCGTGCCACCGAGGCCGAGCGTCAGCTCGAGCTGACGCTGAGCGCGAGCGTCCAATCGCTCTCCTCCCTGCTGGACCTGCGCGACGGCTACACGAGCCGTCACAGCGGCACGGTCGTCGCGCTCTGCGAGCAGGTCGCCCGTCGCGTCGGCGTCACCGGCGACGAGTTGGAGCACCTGCGCATCGCCGCGCACCTGCACGACCTCGGCAAGATCGGCGTGCCCGACGAGATCCTGCACAAGCCCGGCCCGCTCGACGACACCGAGTGGGCGATCATGCGCGAGCACCCGGTCTGGGGCGCCCGCGCCCTGGAGACCATCCCCGGCTTCCGCGCGGCCTCGCGCGCCGTCCGCCATCACCACGAGCGCTGGGACGGCGGCGGCTATCCGGACGGCCTGGCCGGCGAGGACATCCCGATCGGCGCCCGCGTGATCGCGGTCTGCGACGCCTACGAGGCCATGACCTCCAACCGCCCCTACCGTCCCGCGCTCGCCGAGCCGGTCGCCCGCGAGCGCATCGTCGCCGGCACCGGCAGTCAGTTCGATCCGGCGGCGACGTGGGGGCTGCTGGACGCGCTGGCCTGCTGAGCGACGAGTCACCCCGGGCGACGCCGGGTAGCGTTCGCGCCATGCCCGAGATCGAGCTGACGCGGTCGCGCGAGGATCGCAAGCTGTATGTGTTGGACGGCGTCGGCGCGCTGCGGCTGCGGGGCTGGACGTCACGGGGTGCGAGGGCCGAGACCGACGGGCGCAACTGGGAGATCGAGCGCCGCGGCATCTTCACGGCGACGTTCGAGGCGACCGACGCGAGCGGCACGACCGTCGGCGCGTTCCACGGCCGCACGCTGCGCCGCGGCGGAACGTTGTCCTGGGACAGGCGCGAGCTGACACTGCGACCGGCCAGCGCCTGGCGCTCACGCTACGCGCTGGCCGACGGCGAGCGCGAGCTGGCGGTCCTCACCGGCAAGGGCGGGGGCAAGCGCCCGGTCAAGGTCGAGATCGACGACCTCGGCGCGGTCGACCCCGGTCTGCTGCTGTTCACCGCCTTCGTCGTCCGCGGCCTGGCCGAGGACGCCTCGGCGGCAGAAGGCGGAGCGGTTGCGGCAGGCGTCGGGGCCGTGAGCTGAGTCTCCGCGGTCCGGGACTCAGTCACGCCGCTCGATCAACCGCGACATTATGATCTGGGAGCGCGTGCGGACGACGGAGGACTCGCGCTGGAGCTCCATGATCACGCGCTCGAGGTCCTGGGGGTCGGTCGCGCGGACGCGGACGATGCAGTCGGCATCGCCGGTGACCGACCAGGCCTCGACGACCTCGGGGAGCGGACGCAGCGACTCGCGGACCTCGTCGAGGCCGATGCCGGGCGCGTAGAAGAGCTCGATCAGCGCCTCGGTCGTGGCGCCGAGCGCCGCCGGATCGACCAGCGCGGTGAAGCCTCGTAGAACGCCGCGCTCGCGGAGGCGGTCCACCCGCCGCTTGACCGCCGGCGCCGACAGCGCGACGCGTTTGCCGACGTCGTCGTAGGTCGAGCGGCCGTCTTCGACCAGGCACGCAAGAATCCGGCGATCGACGTCGTCGACACGCAAGAGATCGCTCATCAGACGCACGATAACGGGGTTGAGCGCTGGTCGCGAGGAGCGTAGCCTCGGTGGATGGCCTCTCCGCGACCAGTCATCCGCATGCTCTTCGACGAGGCCCACGCCCAGGCGTGGACGATCCGCCCGGAGCTGGCGGCGCGGATGCAGCCGTCGCACCCGGCCGACGTCGTCCTACGCGCGCGCGGCCGACACGCTGCGCGCGCGACGCATCGCGGTCGACGCGCACACCGAGGGTGCGCTCGAGGCGACCGCCCTGGAGAGCACCGACGTCGTCGTCCTCGCCCACCCCAGCGAGCCCAAGTGGGAGGCGACCACCGGCACCGGCTCGCCGGTCCTGACCGACGCCGAGCTCGACGCGCTGGAGGCCTTCGTCACCGCCGGCGGCGGCCTCGTCGTCCTCGGCGAGAGCGAGCAGGACAAGTACGGCAACAACCTCAACATGCTGCTCGCGCCGCTTCGAGCATCACGATCGAGCACGACACCGTCCAGGACTACGAGCGCAACCTCAACGCGACGCCGTCCTGGGTGCGCGCGCAGCTGGGGCGCGGCGAACGCGGCGCGGCCGGCGACCTCCTGGCCGGCGTCAGCGACGCCTGCTTCTACCGCGCCGGCACGCTGACGGTCGCCGCCGACGCCGATGTCCAGGTGCTCGCGCGGACCGCACCGAGCGCCTCGACGCCCGGCGCAGCCGCTGGCCGTCGCCGTCCGCCACGGCGCGGGCCGGGTCGTCGCGCTCGCCGACTCCGACCTCTTCGGCGACGACTGCCTCGGCGACCTCGGCCACGAGGCGTTGTGGACCAACATCGTCGCCTGGGCCGGCGCCGCCGCCTACGCGCGTCCGGCGACCACCGGCGCCTCCGAGGCGGCCGCCGACCCCGCGTGGATCGCGCTGCGCGACGCCACCGACGCCCTGCGCATCCTGCAGGAGCCCGACGGCTCGCTCGACCTCACCGCGCACGACGAGGCCGCCGCGCGCGCACACGTGAAGACGATGGCGAGCGCCGTGCAAGCCCTCGCCCCGCGCTTCGCCCATCAGGACGAGTACCTGCGCGCGGCCGTCGCCGACCTCCGCACCTGGGCCGACGGCGGCTTCCCCAAGCCGGACTTCGCCGCGTCGCTGGAGCGCTTCCGTCCCGAGCGCGACCGCGCCGACGGGATCGAGCACCTCGTGCTCTTCCCGATGTACACCCAGAACGGCTCGCGCGACACGCGCTTCGAGGCGCTGCTGGTCGCCGTGCCCTGGCCCGACTGGCTCGCCGAGCTGGAGGGCGACCGCTACGACAACGCGAAGTTCGTCCCGGTCACGCTGACCGACCACACGGCGGGCTATGACTCCGAGTGCGCCGTCCTCTTCCCCGAGACCGTCAGCGTCGCCGTCAAGCCCGAGGTCAACCACTTCGGCGCGATCTTCTGCGACCGCGAGTCCGAGCGCTTCCGCCGCGTCGTGGGCGTCGCCGCCGACACGGTCGGCGTCAACCTCCCGCCCGACGCCGCCGCGCTGCTCGCCTCCGAGCGGCTGTCGATCGACGCCTATGCCATGTGGGACCTCATCCACGACCGCGCCCACAGTCGCGGCGACCTGCCGTTCGACCCCTTCATGATCCGCCAGCGGATGCCGTACTGGATGTACTCGCTGGAGGAGCTGCGCTGCGACCTGACCGCCTTCGGCGAGGCCGTCGCGCTCGAGGCCGAGGGCATGGCCTTCGCGCGCGCACGTGCAGTACGCGATCCTCTTCGACCGGATCTTCCGCTTCCCGGTGACGGGCAGCCGCGTGCGCAACTACGATGGCCTCGGCGGGCAGCTGCTCTTCGCCTACCTGCATCGCCACGGCTTCGTGCACTGGACCGACAACCGCCTCACCGTCGAATGGGACCGGCTCGCCGAGGGCGTCGCGGGCCTGCGCGCCGAGGTCGAGACGCTCTACCGCGAGGGCATCGACCGCTCCAAGCTCGCGCAGTGGGGCGCGGCGCACGACCTCGTCGCACGGTACGTTCCGGCCGACGTCGGGCTCGAAGTGGGCGGCCGCCGTGCGCGCTTATCCCGACGTCGAGGACCCGCGTGCGCTACCTCGATGACGTCAACCCCGACGAGTTCCCGCTCTCCATGTTCTACACCTCGCTCAAGCAGAAGCTCCAGCCCGTGATCGCGCGGCCCACCGGCACCACGCCGGCCGTCGCGGTGACCGCATGACCGGCAGCGGCGTGCTCGCCGGTCGCCGCATCGCGGTCGCCGGTGCCGGCGGTGGGCTCGGCCCGACGGTCGTGCGCGCGCTCGCCGACGCCGGCGCCTGGGTCGCCGCGGCCGATCGCACCGACGCGCACCTCGACGTCGTGCGCGACATCACCGGCGACGCCCGCGCAGCGGATCTCGTCACCGCCGACGGCGCGCAGGCCTGGGCGGACGCGCTCGGCGAGGTCGACGGCCTGCTGCACCTCGTCGGCGGCTGGCGCGGCGGCCAGACGATCGAGGACACCAACTTGGAAGACCTCGACTTCTTGGAGGCCTTGCTCTTTCACAGCGTCGTGCACACGACGCGCGCCTTCGCGCCCCTGCTGAAGGCCGCCGGCGCGCACGGGCGCTTCGCGCTGGTCTCGTCCTCGGTGGCGGGCAAGCCGGTCGCCGGCAACAGCGCCTACGCGGCGACCAAGGCCGCGGCCGAGGCCTGGACGCTGACCTTCGCCGCCGAGCTGGCCGAAACCGAGGGCACTGCGAACATCGCGGTCGTCCAGGCGATCGTCACGCCGCAGATGCGCGAGGAGCACCCCGAGAAGGCCTACAAGACGTTCACCGACGTCACCGAGATCGCCGACGCGCTCGTCTACCTGTGCTCCGACGCCGCGCGCAAGATGAACGGTCAGCGGCTGAGCCTGCACACCTCCTAGGCTGGAGCGCATGCGCGCGTTCGCCTCCGACAACTACGCCGGTGCCCACCCCGAGGTCCTGGCGGCGATCGCGGAAGCCAACGCCGACCACGCCGTCTCCTACGGGGCCGACCCGTGGACGGCGCGGGCGAAGGAGCTGATCCGGGCGCAGTTCGGTGAGCACGCCCGACCATGGCTGGTCTTCAACGGCACCGCGGCCAACGTCCTGTCGCTCGGCGCGCTGACGCGGTCGTGGGAGTGCGTCGTCACGCCCGAGACGCTCGCACCTGCACGTCGACGAGGCCGCCGCCCCCGAGCGCATGGCCGACGTCAAGCTGCTGACGCTCCCGACGGCCGACGGCAAGCTGTCGCCGGCCCAGATCGAGCCGCTGCTCGCGCGCCAGGGCGACGAGCACGCGCCGCAGGTACGTGTGATCTCGATCGCCAACACCACCGAGCTGGGCACCGTCTACACGATCGACGAGCTCCGCGCGCTGGCCGACGTCGCCCACGCCAACGGCCTGCTGCTGCACGTCGACGGCTCGCGCCTGGCCAACGCGGCGGTCGCGCTCGGCGCGTCGCTGGCCGACATCACGACCGCCATCGGCGCCGACGCCGTCTCCTTCGGGCTGACCAAGAACGGCGCGCTCGGCGTCGAGGCCGTCGTCTTCCTCCGCGATCCCGCGCCCGAGGGCTTCGCCTGGATGCGCAAGCAGCACGCCGCAGCTGTCCTCCAAGATGCGCTTCCTCTCGGCGCAGGTCGTCGCGATGCTCGAGGACGACCTCTGGCGTCGCTCGGCCGCCCACGCCAACGCGATGGCCGCCCTGCTCGCCCAGCGCGTCGCCGGGATCCCCGGCGTCCGGCTCACCCGCGCGCCGCAGGCCAACGCGCTCTTCGCGATCCTCCCCCGCGCGCTGGCCGACGCCGTGCGCCCTGACTTCCCCTTCTACACCTGGGACGAGGCCACCGGCGAGGTCCGCTGGATGTGCTCGTGGGACACGACCGCCGACGACGTGCAGCAGTTCGCCGCCGCGCTGGAGCGCGCCGCCACCGCCGCGGTGCCGGGCGCCGCGTAGGCCACGCCGGATCCCGTCCGGTCGTCGAGCGAGACTCGACCGATGAGCACCGCTGCACAGCTGCGCGCGCTGCTGGACAAGCACCAGCCCTATCTGCGCTACGACAGCCACGAGGCGTACTTCGCCGACGACGCGGCGATCTTCACCGACAACCCCGGCAACACGCTGCAGCAAGCCAATGGCCATGTGTTGGCCACCGCCGGCGCCGGACTCTCGCTCGCCCTGCTCGGCCAGGATCCGTACCCCGGGACCGCCGCGGTGGCCTGGGCCAAGACGGATCTGCTGAGCATCCACGACAAGAAGTACCGCGAGCGCGCCGCCGAGCTGCACCTGCAGCCGCGCTACGCCAACGTCGTCTACGGCCACGTCGTCGAGGACCGCCGCGGCGCGACCTGGCTGCAGTACTGGTACTGCTACCTCTTCAACGACTACAACCTGATCGGCGGCTTCGTCAAGGCCGGGCTGCACGAGGGCGATTGGGAGACGATCCAGATCCGGCTCGGGGCCGACGACAAGCCCGATCACGCCGTCTATGCCCAGCACAGCCACGCCGAGGGTCGGCCGTGGGATCAGGTCGAGACCGTGCCCGGCAGCGAGCGGCCGGTCGTCTACGTGGCGCGTGGCTCGCACGCCTCCTACTTCGAGCCCGGCACGAAGTGGACCGGCGTGTGGTTCGACTACGCCGACGGCAAGCGCCAGAGCCCGGAGCGTCAGCGGCTCGTCGCGGTGATCGACGGCGACGCGACGCTGCGCTGGATCCGCTGGCCGGGCAGTTGGGGCGACACGAAGGGCGGCGGCGGGATCGCGCCCGCCGAGAGCCCGCGCTCGCCCGGGGTGCGCAAGCACTGGCGCGACCCGCTCGCGCTGCTCGACGTCGCGGTGTCCAAGGCGGCCGAGCCACGGCCACCGCGACCGGCGCCGCCCGCCGCGCCGTCGGTGACGATCACGCGGACCGACGGCGGCGCCGAGCTGGCCTGGGCGGTCACGCCGGCCGCCGACGGCGAGCTCCCGACGTTGCTGACCATCACCATCAACTCCAAGGACGAGGCCGCCCCGCCGGCGACGGTCAACGAGAGGATCGCGGGCACCAGCGGCGTTCTCCCGCTCCCCGACCTGGACCCGGCCAAGCGCTATGACATCTTCGTCAGCGACGCGACGGCGGCGGGGTTGGCGTCCGAGAGCGTGCGCCGCGATCTGGTCGCGGTCGGTTGAGGTGGCACGCCGGCGCGGCCCGATAGGGTCTGCCGATGCGCTGGTCCGGCCGGGATCTCGTCTCCGTGGTCCTGTCGTCGCTCGCGGCGGTCGCCACCGTGGCGTCGATCCTCGCCCTGTATCTCCGGGCCGAGATCGCCGACCGTGACGCCTTCGCCGACCGTGCCGTCGCCGCGCTCGAGGATCCGGCCGTCCGCCAGGTCGTCGCGCGTCAGGTCGTCGTCGGCGTGCTGGAGCGCGGCTCGCCCGACCTCCTGTCGGCGCGACCGCTGTTGGAGAGCGCGGTGCAGACGATCGTCGGCACCGGCCCGTTCCGCTCGCTCGTGCGGACCGCCGCGCTGCAAGGCCACCAGGTCCTCTTCGATCGTGGCGACGCGTTCGTGCTCGACCTCGCCGACACCGGCACCGTCGTGCTCTCGGCCGTGCGCAGCCTCGCGCCCAACGTCGCGGCGCGACTGCCCGAGCACGCCGACGCGACGCTGATCGATCTGCGCGAGCGGCCGTTCGCCAACGACACGCTCGACGCCGCGGACCGCCTGCGGCGCTGGACGGTCCTCGTGCCGGCGCTCGCCCTGGTCCTGCTCATCAGCGCGCTGGTCACCGCCCGCGACCGCGGCCGCGCGCTGGCCCGCTACGGGCTGACCGTCGGGGTCGTGGCGACGGTCGCCGCGATCGCCCTGTCGACCACGCGGACGATCGTCATCGGATCGGTCGATGGCACCAACGAGATCCCGACCGACGATGTGCGCGCCGCGGTCGGCGGCGTCTGGGACGCGTTCCTGGGTGACCTCGCCGGCCTGCTGCTGATCGGCGCGATCGTCGGCTTCCTGCTCGCGGCGGGCATCCTCTCGGCGCTCGACCCCGGTGCCGTGCGGCGGCGGCTCGAGCAGCTCGCCCGGCGGCCGGAGTCGCCGTGGGCGCTGGGGCTCCGAGGCGTGGCGATCGCCACGCTCGGCGTCGCTGTCCTGCTCTTCCCGAGCCTCGCCCTGCGGGCCATCGCCTACCTGTTGGGCGCCGGCCTCGTCCTGGTGGGAAGCACCGAGCTGCTGACGGCGCTCGGACGATCGCCCGCGACGGCCTCACGGGACGCCGCCACGCCGGCGCACGCCGTGCGCCGCCGCATCGCCGTCGCCGCCGCGACGGCGCTGATCACCGTGCTCGCCGCCTCGGGCGCCGCCGCGCTGGTCCTGCACGACGAGGGTCCTCCCCGCGCGGCCGCCGCGCCGGCCGCGGGCTGCAACGGCCTCCCCGAGCTGTGCGGCCGCCGCCTCAACGAGGTCCTCTTCCCCGGCACGCACAATGCGATGGCCGCCGCCGACGTCGCCGGCTGGTCGCTGCCCAACCAGCGCCGCTCGGTGGGGCGGCAGCTCTCGGACGGCATCCGGCTCTTCCTGTTGGACCCGCACTACGGTCGGACGCTGCGCGGCGGGCGCGTCCAGACCGACTTCGACGACGAGAACCGCGACGCCAACAAGGTCGCGCGGGAGTTGAGCCCGGCGGCGCTCGCCGCGCTGGATCGCCTCGGCGTCTCGCTCAGCCGGTCCCAGAGCGCGCGCGGTCCCCGCGAGGTCTGGCTCTGCCACACGGTCTGCGAGCTCGGCGCGACGCGCATGAACGACACGCTGAACACGATGGGCGCCTACCTGCGCGCGCACCCGTCGACCGTGCTCATCCTGATCCTCGAGTCCTACGTGACCGACGCCGATCTGCAACGCGCGTTCGCCGCGACCGACACCGAGCGGTACGCCGCGACGCTGAGCCATGGCCAACCACTGCCGACCCTCGGACAGCTGATCGCCGCGGGTCACCGCCTCGTGGTCTTCACCGAGAAGACGCCGAGCGGCACCGTGCCCTGGCTCAACGACGCCTTCAGCTGGATCCAGGACACGCCGCTGGGGGCCCAACAGCCGTCCCAGTTGCAGTGCAAGCGCTATCGCGGCAGCGCGAGCAGCCCGTTCTTGATGCTCAACCACTGGATCGACCGCTTCCCGCCGCCGCCGTCGGCCAACGGCGCGATCCTCACGCGCGCCTTCTTGCGCAAGCGCATCGCCGACTGCGAGCAGGCGCGCGGGATGCCGGTGTCGCTGATCGCCACCGACTTCTACGAGCAGGGTGCGCTCATGGACGTCGCCGAGGAGATCAACCGCGAGCGCTGAGCCCGCGGCACCTCAGGCCGACAGCGTCCACGCGGCGTGGTCGATGAAGAACCAGCACAACGCCAGCGCGCCCGTGTAGACGGTGCTGACGGCCGCCGCCGCGAGCACGCGCTCGCCGAGCGGCCGATCGCGCGTCGCCCGCACGGCCAGGACCGTCGCCGCACCGAGGACGGCCTCGGCCGGCAGGACGTAGAGCGCGACGCCGGCCACCTCCGTCACGCCGCCCGCGGGCTCCCAGAGCCCGGCGGTGGGCGCGAGCAGCTCGGTGCCGAGGAAGAGCACGAACGCCGTGAGCGCTCCGCGAGCCACGCTGTCGCGGGCGAGCAAGACCACCAAGAACAGCGGCAGCGCCCACATGCCGCACATCGCCAGCGGGATGACGTCACCGACGCGGACGCCACCGGTGTCGGGGAAGCGCAACGTGCCGAGCGCGTCGGCCAGGAACCAGTCGGGGAGGAGCTGGAAGATCGAGATCGGGATCAGGACGCCGAGCGCTGCCGACCACGCGGGGCGGTCGAGTTCGTGGGCCAAGGCGACAAGCCCGACGCACCCGCCGAAGGCGACCGCAAGCACGGCCCAGCCCTTGCCCGGCGACGGAAGCAGCAGGGCGACGAGCGTCGCGATGGCATAGACGGCCGCAGCGGCGACCACGGTGGCGTTGACGCCGGTGATCCGGCGGGCGGGTGCTGATGGCGCGGCGATGGGGCCATCAGTACCACAGGCGCCACGGCCTGGGAACGCGAGCGCTGGTCGAGTTGACCGGCACTGTGCCGGTCAACTCGACCAGTGCCGCCACCTGGAGCCCGATCGCATCAGGTCGTCTTGATCAACCCACCGTCGATCACGTACTCCGAGCCCGTCACGTTGGCCGTGCGCTCGGAGGCGAGCATGACGACGAGCGTCGCGACCTCCTCGGGCGTCGTGAAGCGCCCGGTCGGAAAGCCGCCCATGCCGGCGACGATCTGCTCACGCGCCGAGGCGATGTCGGTCCCGCTCGCCTTGGCCACCGTGTCGGCGACGCCGCCCTCCCCCAGCCACAGGTCGGTCGCGACCGGGCCGGGCGAGACCGAGTTGATGCGGATGCCCTTGGGCCCGAACTCCTGGGCGATCGACTTGGAGAAGTTGACGAGCGCCGCCTTGGCCGCGCCGTAGTCGATGACGCCGGCGTCGGGCTCGTAGAACGCGTTGATCGAGGCGGTGTTGACGATCGTGCCGCCGCCTTGCTCCAGCATCGGACCGAGCGCCGCCCGCGTGGCGCGCACCGCCGTCAGGAAGTTCATCTGCAGCGACCACTCGAACTCCTCGTCGCTGGTGCCCAGGAAGCCCTCCAGCCGCAGCCGCACCGCGCCGACGTTGTTGATGAGGATGTCGACGCGGCCGTGGGCCTCGACGGCCGCCGCGATCAGCCGGCCGGGAGCGTCGGGCGCGATCAGGTCGATCGCCACGGGCGTCACCCGGTCCAGGCCCGCGAGCGTGTCGACGGTACGCGAGGCGGCCACGACGTGCGCGCCCTCGTCGACCAGCATCTTGGTGATCGCCAGCCCGATGCCCTTGCCGGCACCGGTGACGATCGCGACCTTGTCCTGCAGCTGGAGGTCCATGCCTCCGACTATGTCAGCCCTGCGGGTTGACCCCGTAGTACTTGGCCGAGTAGCTGCGATCGGCGCAGGCGACGCCGTCGGTCAGGTACTTGATCGTGCCCTTGACCTTGCCGTTGACGTACTTGCCGGTGATCTTGACCGAGATCACCGCGTTGGAGGAGCTGCGCAACGTCGACTTGCCGTTGTAGGAGAACGCTCCCTTCGACGAGATCTTCATGCCCTTGGTGATGGCGTTGCCGCCCTGCTGGGTGCCGTTGACCAGGCACGGGAAGTTGAAGGACTTGATCGACGTCGCCGCCGCGTTGGTCTGGATGTAGGTCTGGCTGGAGACCTCGATGTAGTACCCGCGCTTGACGCCCGCCAGGGCGACGGCGGGGACCAACAGCGCGAAGGCGGTCAGGACGGCGAGGACGAGGGCACGGCGGGTCATGGGGGTCACTTGCTCCGGAGGGTGAGGGTCTTCTTGGTGACGGTCTTGGTTTTGCCGTTGGCGAGCTTCTGCGTGGCGCTGAAGTCGATCTTGAGCTTGTGCTTGCCCTTGAGGATGCGCTTGCCCAGCTTGTTGAGCTTGACGGTGACCTTGGCCTTCTGGCCGCCGTGCAGGGTCACGGTCTTGGTGCCCAGCACGCGCGGCTGGTGCTGCTTGCGCTTCTTGGTGACCGACGACGGGAAGCCGGTCACGTACTCGTGCTCCTTGATCAGGTAGACGAGCGAGCAGCGTGCCTCGGGCGGGCCGACGCAGATCTGGTTGGTGTTGATCGCGCCGTTGTCGGTCGAGGGCGGCGTGAGCTTGGAGGTGCCGACGCTGGCAGGCTTCAACACCACCGGTGGGGTCGCGGGCGGGTTGACGGGCGCCGCGGGCGCCGGCGGCGTTTCGCCACCGCCGCCACCCGTGCCCGGATCGACCGGCGTCGGCGCGGGCGTGACGCCGACGACGCCGGCCAGGCGACCGAGCTTGTTGTCAGAGGTGCCGAACCAGATGTTGCCCGCGTTGTCGGCGCCGATGCCCAGCGCGAACGCGTCGGTCGTGAGGTGGGTGACCGACGCGGTCGGCGTGGCGCTCGGCACGATCCGGACGATCGCGTTGCCGGGCCCCTGGTAGCCCGACGGCCGCGTGGTCATCCACAGGGTGCCGTCGGGCGCCGTGGTGATGTGCCAGGGCTGGCCGCCCGCCAGCGTCGGGTCGATCGAGGGCAGCGTGTACTGCACCATCTGATGCGTGCCGGGATCGAAGCGCCCGAACTTCCTGTTGAGGTAGTTGGTGAACCAGACGCCGCCGTCGGGGGCGATCGCGATGTCGGTCAGGCCCTGGCCGCTGTAGGAGCCCGAGCACGGCGAGACGGCCTCGCATGGGGACACCTCATACTCGTTGTAGTGGGTGCCGTTGCCGCTGTAGGAGGCGATGCGGTAGCCCGGGTTGCCCGGGTCCTCCTCGCTGAACCAGATGCGGCCCGTGCCGTCGACCGCCACGCCTGCGGGCTTGGAGTCGAAGCGGATGCTGCTCTGGGTGGTGTTGCCGTCCTGCAGCGCGACGTTCGGGCCCTCGGTCACCGAGCCGTCGAAGTAGCCGACGCGGGCGCCGTAGTAGTTCGGCGAGCCGCCGGCGCTGTGCTCGGTGAACCACGCGCCGCCCGCCGGCGACGGCGCGACGTCCCACAGATCCACGTTGCCCGGCAGCGTCGACGCGGTGAAGCCGTTGCTCGACCCCGGGGTCAGCGCGGCGGGCAGGGCCGAGCCGACGCCATCGTCGTCACGCACGTAGTAGAGCTTGCCGTCGGCGGGGTTGAAGGTGACGCCGCGCGCCTGGTTGGCACAGCAGTTGACGTTGGCCGGGTCGGGCAGCGGGAAGAAGGCGATGCCGTCGCTCGTCCCCGGCGATGCCTGCGCGGGGATCAGCCGCCCGAGTGACGGCGTCGGCTGCGGGCCGTGGTCCGGGCTCTTGGCCGTGAACCAGACGTTGCCCGCGCCGTCGGCGGTCACGCCCCAGTCATCAACGCCATAGCCCGCCGGGAAGGTGAAGTAGTCGGGCGTCACGGCCACCGCAGCCGGCGCCCAGACCAGCATCGACATGGCCAGGGCCAACCACGCGCTCCGTCGCATAGCCTGTACCTACCAGTTCCCGGAGCCACGCACCGGCCGCGCACGGCGACGGGTACGCGGTTGTACGTACGTCGGCCCGACAGCGGCGCATGCGAGGATCTCGTGATGCCCGATCCGTTCACGCGCGGCGACCGCGAAGCGCTCGTCGCGGCCGCCCGCGACATCGCCGACAGCGGGCTGGTCGTCGGCGCCTCGGGCAACCTCGGCATTCGCTCCGGCGAGCATCTGCTGATCACGCCACGTGGAAGCCGGCTGGGTGCCATCGCCCCGGCCGACTGCGTCGCCGCCGCGCTGGCCGACGGCACCGTGTCGCCCGACCACGCGACGGCCTCGCTGCCCTCCTCGGAGCTGCCGCTGCACCTGGCCGTCTACGCGGCGGCGCCGGAGGCCAAGGCGATCGTCCATACCCACTCGCACTTCGCGACCGTGCTCTCGACGCTCGTGCACGAGATCCCGCCGATCCACTACGTCACCACCGAGTTCGGTGGCCCGGTGCGCGTCGCGCCGTATGCGACCTACGGCTCGGTCGAGCTGGCCGAGGGCGTCGCCGCCGCGCTGGCCGGCCGCTCCGCGGCGCTGATGGCCAACCATGGCGCGGTCACCATCGCCGCGACGCTCGACCGTGCCGTCGAGCAGGCCCGTCAGCTCGAATGGCTCGCCTCGATCTACTGGCACGCACAGGTCTTAGGCACCCCGACGCTGCTCGGCGTCGAGCAGCTCGGCGCGGTCGACGTGCAGGCCCGCGCACTGGGTCGTGTGGATTCGCGCTAGGGGTTCGGGAGACGCGCCATCAGCTGGTCGACCGGCGCGAAGTCGTCGCGCAGGCGTCGAGCGCCACGCGCGAAGGACTCGACCTCCTGGTGCCCGTAGATCGTGCCCCCATCCGCGTTCGCATCGAAGTCGTAAGCGCGCGCGGTGTCTGAGGCGATGATGAGCTCGTTGCCGCCGAGCGGCGCGCCATCGGCGTCCGGGGTGACCACGACCTGGACGTCGTCAAAGAGGGGCAGCAGCGTCGCCAGCTCCGCCTTCAGCAGCTTGTTCGGGCGCAGGTCGATCACGTTGATGAGGTACAGGCCGCCCGGCTTGAGCACGCGCCGGACGTCCTTCGTCCACTCCTGCGTCAGGAGGTGCCAGGGCACCGTCAGGCCGCTGAAGGCATCACCGATGATGATGTCTGCGCTTTTGGACGGCAGGTCGTGCAGGGTCATCCGCGCGTCGCCGACCTTGACCTTGAGCGCCGGCGACAGCTTCAGCCCCAACCGCCGCTCGTCGAGCTTCACCAGCTCCCCGTCGACCTCCAGCACCTCGGCGTGCGAGCCCGGGCGCGTCGCGAGCAGCCAGCGGGGCAGCGTGCCGCCGCCACCGCCGATGACCACCATGTTGCGCGGGCGGCCGGGCAGCGCCGTCGCGTCGATCACCTTGGCGACCCACTTGGCATAGAGGTACTGCAGGACCGTCGGGTCGGCGAGGTCGACGTACGAATTGGACTCGGTGTCGAGCAACAGGGTGCGCCCGTTCGGGCTCTCGGTGACGATGACCGCGCAGTGGTAGCGGGTCTCGACGTCGCACGGGGAGTCGCGCGTCGCCGCCAGCGCGGCGAACGCGATCGTCGCCACCACGGCGCCGACGGCCGCGGCACGGGTCAACGCCCGCAGCGAGAAGCCCAACACGAGGCCGATGGCCACGAGGGCCAGGCCGATCCCGAGCACCGCCACGCTGACCGGAACCCGTGGGACGACGACGAAGCCCGTCCCGAAGGTGCCGACCAGCGCGCCGGCCGTCGCGAACGCCGAGAGCCGGCCGACGATCGTCCCGCTGGCGTGCAGGTCGTTGAGCTGGAGCCGCGCGACCGTCGGCGAGACGGCGCTGAGGACCGCGGCACTGGGCACCAGCGACGCGACGGTGATGCCCAGCGCGGCGAGATCGCCGTGACCCCGTGCGCCCGGCCCGAGCCACCGCACGATCGGTACGGTCAGCAGCGCCAGCAGGCCACCGCCGATCAGCAGGCCGACGAGCAGCCGCCGCGGATCGCCCACGATCGGCGAACCAGCCGCCCACCGCCGCGCCGAGCGCGATGCCGGCCAGCACCGCGCCGATGATCGACGTCGTCGTCTCCAGCGTGAGCCCCACGTAGGGCGCGAGCAGCCGCACCGCCAGGATCTCGAGCATGAGGACCGCGCCGCTGGCGACGAAGACGGTGCCGGCCGCGACCGCCGGCAACAGTCCGGCCGGCGCCGCGATCGGAGCGACCGGCAGCGCATCGTCGACGGCCGCATTGGGCCGCCGCTGACTTTCGGCTCCGGTTGCCATTGGCGCGACTCTAGGTCCATGGCGATCGCCCGAACGGGCCTTTGGGCCAACTGGCAGGGGCTCGCGCGCCGGACTACGTCGATCGCAGCGCCTCGGTCGGCGACAGCCGCGCCGCCCGCACCGCCGGGTAGAGGCCGGCGGCCGCGCCGATCAGCAGGGCGCCCGCCGATGCCGCCGGCCAGCGCCTCGGGCGGGACCACCGCCGTCCAGCCGCGGGTCCTCGCGTAGCCGCCGGTGACCAGCGCCCCGAGCGCGACGCCGGCCAGCGCCGCCGGCGACGGCGAGCAGCAGCGACTCGACGAGGAACTGCGCGCGGACGTGGCCGCGGGTCGCGCCGAGCGCGCGGCGCAGGCCGATCTCCGAGCGGCGCTCGAGCACCGAGATGACCATCGTGTTGGCGATGCCGATCCCGCCGACCAGCAGCGCGACCGCGCCGAGGCCGAGGAACAGCCCGGTCAGCGCCGGTCGGCGGCGGCGCGCGCCGCCAGCGCGTCGGACGGGCGGCTGACCTCGACCTCCTCCGGGTTGCTCGGGGTTGACGGCCGCGGGCAGCAGCGTCGCGCACGCGGCGCGACCGCGGCCGGGTCGGCGCGCAGGTAGACGGTGCTCGCGATGCGCTCGGCGCCGAGCTCGCGCACGGCGGCCGCGTAGCCGATCAGCGCCGCGCGGTCGAGCTCGGGCGCGAGCTCCAGCGGGGCGAGGATGCCGACCACGGTCAACCAGCGCCCGCCGATGTACACCAGCGTGCCCGGGCGGTCGATGCCGAGGCGCTCGCGCCGCCAGCGCACCGAGGACGACCGCCGGGTGTGCGCGGTCGCGCGTTGAGGAAGCGCCCGCGGGCCATCGTGCCGCCGAGCGTCGGCCAGCAGCGCCGGGTCGGCGGCGTCGACCGCGATGCCGCCGGTCTCCGTCGGGGTCGATCCGGTCGCTGCGCCGGACCGTGGCGTCCAGCGCCGCGGACCGTCGCGACGCTGCCGTACGCCGCCCAGGCGCGCCGATCAGCCTTGCGCGTGCGCCGCGGCAGCGTCGCGTCGTCGCCGCCGAGCGTCTGCCCCGGCGCCGCGGTCAGCAGGTTGGTGCCCAGGCGGTCGAGCTCGTCGCAGCAGCTCCGCGCGCGAGGACGCCGAGAGCCCGAGCACGGCGACCATGCTCGCGATGCCGATCGCGATCCCGAGCGCCGACAGCGCGGCGCGCAGCCGGCGCGTGCGCAGGCCGACGGCGCCGACGCGCAGCGAGATCGGCGGGCAACAGCCGTGACGCGCCGGTCATCGCGTCCTCCTCGACCCGCCCGTCGCGCAGGTGCGACGCGCCGCGGCAGCGCGGCGGCGACCTCGCGGTCGTGGGTGATGACGACGATCGTCGTGCCCTCGCCGTTGCAGCTCGCGCAGCAGCGCCAGGATCTCGGCGCCCGAGCGCGAGTCGAGGTTGCCGGTCGGCTCGTCGGCGAAGACGATCGCCGGCCGCCCGACGACCGCGCGGGCGATCGCCACGCGCTGGCGCTCGCCGCCCGAGAGCTGCGTCGGGCCGGTGCGTCAGGCGGTGCTCCGAGCCCGACGCGCTCCAGCGCCGCGCGCGCCGCGCGCGGTCCGCTGCTCGACGCGGCGTCGCCGCTGTAGAGCAGGCCCTGCGGCGACGTTGTCGAGCGCGCGTCATCCCGTCGAGCAGGAAGAACTGCTGGAAGACGAAGCCGATCCGGCTGCGCGCGCAGCCCGGCCAGCTCGCGGTCGTCGAGGTCCGCGACGTCGGCGCCCGCGACCGCCACGCGCCCGCTCGATCGGCCGCTCGAGCGTCCCCATCACGTGCAGCAGCGTCGACTTGCCCGAGCCCGACGGCCCGACGACGCCGACCAGCTCGCCGTCGCCGACCGTCGAGGCTGACGCCGTCGAGCGCTCGCACGCCGCCCGGGTACTCCTTGGTGACGTCCTCCAGGACGAGGCTCATCGCGGCACCACCACCCGCGCGCCCGCCGCGAGGCCCGCGCCCGCGACCTCGACCCAGTCGTCGGCGAAGACGCCCGGCGTGACGGCGACCAGGCGGCGCGTGCCGGCCAGCTCGACCGCGTAGGCGACCCGGCGCCGGTCGCGACCAGCGCGGTGACCGGCACCGCGAGCGCGGCCTTCGTGCGCCCGGTCGCCAGCGACAGCGTCACCGGCGCGCCGTCGAGGCCGCCGCGGCGGCGGCTCGCGCAGCGCGACGCGACAGCTCGACCGTCGGCGTCCTCGCCGTCCTGCGCCGCGGTCGCGACCGTGCCGACGCTCGGCGATCGCGCCCGCGCGACCGTCGCGCCCGTCGGGCAGCGTCACCGTCACCGCGTCGCCGCGTCGCACCGCGGCGGCGCTGCCCGCGCGTCGACCTCCGCGGTCGACCGCCGGCGCGGTCGAGCTGAGCGCGGTCACCGGCGCGCCGACGCGCGCGCTGATCGCCGACCTCGGCGGTGTGCGCGCCGACGCGCGCCGGGCCGTCGCTGACGACGACCTCGGCGCGCGCGCAGCGTGCCGGTCTCGGTCGAGGTCGCGGTCGTCCTGGAAGTCCTCGACCGCGCACGGTCGTCGCCGATGTCCAGTCGATCGTCGACCGTGCCCGGGTCGTAGCCGAGGGCGTTCGAGGTTGCGCTCGAGCTGGCGGACGTCGCGGCCGTCGGTCATGCCGGGACCGAGGTCGCGGTAGATCGGGATGCGTGCCGTAGAGGACCCACGCGGTCGCCTGGGCGTCGATCGACAGCAGCGAGCGGCCGCGGCGCGACGATCGCGCCCTCGGCGCGCAGGCGCGTGATCGTGCCCGGCGGCGGGCGCGAGCGAGCTGTCGCGGCGTCCGCGTAGCCGAGCGTGCCGTCGACGTCGTCGCGGTCGACGAGGTCGCGCCGCTGGACGGTCGCGGTGCCGAGCGGCACGTGATCGTTGGCCGCCGGCGGCGGCGCATCGTCGTCTGGCAGCAGGAGCCAGACGGCGGCGCCGACGGCCGCGAGCGTCAGGACGGCGGCGACGGCGCGGCCGACACGACCCCGCGTCCGACGGCGGCGCGGGCGCGGGTCCGGGGCCACCGGCGGCGCCTCCGTGGCAGCGCTCACGGCGTCGGACCCGCGCCGAACGCCGTCGCGCCACCGTCGGGACCGCCCTCGGCGCCCTCGGGCGGCTTGCCCAGCAGCGTGTGGCACGCCTTGTCGGCGGCCTTGAAGGCGCCGAGTCGGGCCGGATGCCCTTGCCGATCGACATCTCGCTGCCGTGGCTGCTGACCTTCGGGTCGGGCATGTCGATGCCCTTGCCGCGCATGCAGCGCGCGTAGGCGACGAACGCGTCGCGCTGCTTGGCCAGCTGCCGCCGGATCGGGCGCCTGGCCCCCGCCGATCTCGCGGTACTCGGCGCACGCCTCTGTCGGCCGCCTTGATCTTGGGGTCGTCGGGTCCACGGTCGCGCCGGCCCGGGCCGCCCAACTTCTGCAGGATCCCGCCGCCGCCCGACGCGCTTCGGGTCCGGCATGTCGATGCCGTGGTCGCGCATGCACTTGGCGAACTTCAGCGCGCCGTCGAAGGCCTTGTCCTGGCGACCGCCCGGCGAGTTGTCGTCCGTTGCCCGAGCCGCAGGCGCCGAGCACGAGCGCGGCGCCGGCGATCGCGGCGAGGGTGAGCAGCTGTCTGATCATGTCCACCATCAAGCCCGGCGAACATGAGCGGCGGCTGAACGCGGGCTAGGGAGCGGTTAGGAGGCGGGCAGCGTCAGCCGCAGCAGCGCCCCGCCGCCGGGCGCGGCCTCGGCGACGACGGTGCCGCCGTGGGCGTCGGCGACGTGCTTGACGATCGCCAGCCCGAGGCCCGAGCCGGGCAGCCCGCGGGCCGACGGGCGCGCGGTAGAAGCGATCGAAGACGTGCGGCAGGTCGTCCTCGCGCGATGCCCGGGCCGTGGTCGCGAACGGTCACCTCGCCGTGGCCGACGGTCACCTCGACGGTCGCCTCCGGCGGGCTCCACTTGACCGCGTTGTCGAGCAGGTTGCCGAC
This sequence comes from uncultured Conexibacteraceae bacterium, assembly GCA_963731005.1. GTDB lineage: Bacteria > Actinomycetota > Thermoleophilia > Solirubrobacterales > Solirubrobacteraceae > Baekduia. The sequence goes on from CAVSTZ010000001.1 coordinate 1,135,423, forward strand.
CGCGCGCGCGAGCCGCGCCGCGACAGCCGACGACGATCGACGGCTCGGCCGCGAGCGCGAAGCGTGATCCCGGGCGCATGGCGCCGCGCGCGCTCCACCGCGACGCCGACCAGCTCGTCGAGGCGCAGGTCCTCGGGCGGGTCGTCTCGGATTCCGACCCACCCGCCCGGGCGAGGTCGACGAGGTCGCCGACGAGGACCGTGAGGTCCTCCAGCTGGCCGCGCGCGGAGCGCGAGCATCGCGGCGCGCTCGCGCCGGCGGCAGCTCGCGGCGCGCGCTCGAGCAACTCGATGTTCGCCCGGATCGACGTCAGCGGCGTGCGCAGCTCGTGCGAGGCGTCGGCGACGAGCTGACGCTGCGCATCGCGCGAGCTCTCCAAGGCCGACGAGCATCGCGTTGAAGGCGGCGGCCAGCCGGCCGGGCTCGTCGTCGGCGCCCGGCTCGGATCCGGTGATGCAGCTCGCCGGTCGCGGTCGACCTGCTCGGCCGCGGCGGTCAGCCGTGCGAGCGGGCGCGTCGCCGCCCGGGAGACGGCCAGGCCGAGCGCCGTGGCCAGCCCCGACCCCGCCGAGCATGACCGCGATCAGCACCCAGCGCAGCCGTCCGAGCGTCGTCGTCGACCTCGGTCAGCGAGCGCGCGATCTGCAGCGCCTCGCCGTTGTCGCCGCGGCGCGTGAGGACGCGCAGGCGGACGCCGTCGACGGTCTCGTCGCGGATGAAGGACCCGCGTCGGCCCGCCGCGACCGACCTGACCGCATCGGTCACCGGCAGGATCTCGCGCGCGTCGCCGCGGATCGTCGTGCCGCCCTGCCAACGTGGCCTGGGCCACGCCGATGGCGTCGCCGAACGCCGCGTTGGGGACCCGGACGCGAACGTCGAGGGGCTGGGTCTGCTTGTCGTCGCCCGGCGGCGGCACCGGCATGCCGGGCGCGCGGTCCTTGCTGAGCAGGACGACCTCGGGCTGCGTCGTGCGCAGCGCGCCGTCGACGCTGGCCGCGCAGGTCGTGGCGGACGATGATGTAGGTGATGGTCACCGCCAGGGCGATCGCCACCGCGACGGCCGCGGCGGCGAGCAGGACGATCCGGCGGCGGAAGGTCATGCGCGCGGCGCCCGCAGGACGTAGCCGACGCCCCGCACGGTGTGCAGCAGGCGCGGCTCCCCCGCCGCCTCGGTCTTGCGCCGCAGGTAGCCGACGTAGACCTCCAGCGAGTTCGACGCCGGCCCGAAGTCATAGCCCCAGACGCGGTCGAAGATCTGCTCGCGCGTGAGCACCTGGCGCGGGATGGTGCAGGAAGAGCTCGAGCAGCAGGAACTCGGTGCGCGTCAGCTCGATCGCCGCGTCCGCCGCGGCGGACCTCGTGGCCGACGGGATCGAGCTCGAGGTCGTCGAAGCGCAGCGTCTGGCGGTCCTGCTCCCAGCCCGAGCGGCGCAGCAGCGCGCGCAGGCGGGCGAGCAGCTCCTCGAGCGCGAACGGCTTGGGCAGGTAGTCGTCGGCGCCCGCCTCCAGGCCCGCGACGCGGTCGCCGACGCCGTCGCGCGCGGTGAGCATCAGGACCGGCGTGCGGTCGCCGGTGTCGCGCAGCCGGCGGCAGACCTCGAGGCCGTCGAGCCCGGGCATCAGGACGTCGAGCAGGACCGCGTCGGCGCGGCGCCGTCGGCCTGGGCGCGGACCGCCTCGCGCCCGTCGCCGGCCAGCGCGACCTCGAAGCCCTCGACCTCGCAGGATCCGCTCGAGCACCTCGCGCACGGCGGGCTCGTCGTCGACGACCAGGACGCGCATCGGCGCGATCGTCGCCGACGAACCTGAAGGTCAGGTGAGGAGAAGCCGCATCGGCGTCCCTGCCCGCCGGCTCTGGCGGTGGGCGTGATCGCTGATGTAGGGATGCTGCTCGATGACCCCGAGGCCCCGCCCGCAGGCCGTCGCGCTCCGCCCCAGGGCAGGTGACCTTCGTGCCTGGGTGCCCGCAGGCGTGTTGATCCTCGGCCTCGCCGTCGTGGCGGCGATCGTCGCGTCCCAGTCGCGGTTGTCTGCCCCGGCGCTGCGGGCACGGTCGGGCACGTCGTGGGACCTGACATCTGTGGGCGGCCCCGAGGGCGTGTTCCCCTATCGGCCGATCAGCCCCTTCAGCCCCGATCTCGCTCATCGTTCATGGCTGCTGACGATCGTGTTGTTGATCGTGTACCTCGGCTCGACGGCGGCGATCGGGAGCATCGTCGTCGGTGTCGTTCGTGGCGATGACCGCTGGCCTGGGCCCGTGTCGGCGCTCGCGGGCTTCCTGCCGGGCTATCTCATGGTGCTCGCCCCGCTCCAACTGCTGTACGCCGCGATTCCCGTGCGGCCGGCGTCGTGGATCGCGCTCGCCGCCCTGCCGATGAGCGCCATGGCGCTTCACCGGCACACGGTCACGACGTCCGCCGTGGCCGTCGTCCGTGACCGACGAGCGCGACGCAAGGCGGCCTTGACGATCGGCGGCGTTGCCGCGATGACCGCGCTGGCGCTGGTGCATCGCCTCCAGGCCGGCCATTTCTTTCTGACCCAGGACTCGATCCAGTGGACCCTGCTGGCCGCCGAGGATCAACTCCGCGGTCAGTGGGGCTCGTACCTGGTGCAGTGGTACCTGCAGTCCGACGAGTGGGTGTTCAACGCGCCCCTGATGTTCTCTTCACACAATATCGGCGACCTGTGGTTTCCCATTTATGCAACACAATGCGTGAGCCTGGCGTCGTTGCTGGCGCTGGTGTTCGGGATCGTCCACCGCTTGGCCCGACGGCGCAAGAGCCTCGCCGCCGCGGTGACCACCGCGGTCGTCTTCGGGTCGACGCTGGCGATCTACCCCTGGATCTACATCACGATCGTCATCGGAGGACAGCCACTCGTCCAGTTGGGCCATCCGGGACGTCACGTCGGGATCATCGCCCCCTGGATCGCCTTGCTGCTGCTCGGCCGACAACGACGGGCCGTCGTCATCGCGGTCGCGCTCGCGACGCTCGGGCTCGGCTTCGTCTCCGTCCACGTGCTGCTCAGCGTCCTGGCAACCCTCACGGCAGCGCTGATCTATCGCGCGGTCCGCGGAAGCAGACCCGCGTGGATGGACGTCCGCCGCTTCCGCACCATGATCCACCTGCTGCCGGCCGTCGCGTTGGCCATGATCGCCGCGGCGTTCTGGGTGCATCGCGCGCAACCACCCAACAGCGCGGTCTGGTGGCTGGTGCTCGGACAGGTGGTCGCGATCGCAGGCGCCTTCGCGATCGGCGCGGCCACCGTCCGTCACGCCACGCAGGCCTCGCCCAGGCTGCCTGTGGCCTGGGCCGGCGCCTGGCTCACCGCGGCGATCTTCGGGCTGCTGCTGTCCAACAACCTGACCAACGGTCTTCTTCACGGACACGCCCGCAGCATTCTCGGCACCGTCCTGCCGGGCTATGACAAAGGGGCACTGAACCGCGACGGCAACCATGGCCTCGGGCACGATGTGCTCACCGGCCTGTCGTTTCCCAGGATCTCGGGGCCGTCATGTCAATCACTGATCGCCTGCGGAGGCCTCGCGGACTTCCTGGCCTCCTTCGGGGTCCTGTTCATCCTGGTCTTGGTCACGTGGATCAGCTTCGGTCCGTTGACCTCAGACGCGGCGCTCAACGCCCGTCGCGCGACGCTGCTGATCTTGGTGGCAGGACTGAACCTGGGGTTGGTGATCGTCTTCTTCAGCGGCGCACCGTCGATCGCGCAGGCCATCATCTACAGCCGCTTCCTGGAGATCCCCTACTACGGTCTGCTGGGGCTGGCGGCACTGACCTTCGCCGAGTCACGAAACCGCGTGACCTTTGCCGTCGGCACCGGCATGCTCGTCCTCTGGACGACCATCCCGCTGCTGGCGAGCGAGTGGCCCCAGCAGATGGCACGCAACGCCGGCTGGTACCTGCAACGCATCTTCTGAGCAACGGTCCTCATCGCTGCAGTGCATGCCGGCTGTCAGTGCCCGGTACAAGACCTACAACATGTCCGCGCCTATGGTCGGAGGCCATGGGCCCGTCGCAGCGTCGAACCGTCGCCGTCACCGGCGCTTCCGGGTATGTCGGCGGGGTGATCGCGCGTCGGTTGCGTGATGACGGATGGCATGTCGTCGCGCTCACGCGCTCGCCCACGGGCAACGCCGACGAGCACCGGACGTGGTCCCTGCAGGCCCGGCAACTCCCGGACCTGACCGACGTCGACCTCCTCGTCCACGCGGCCTATGACTTCACGCCGACCGACTGGATGGACATCGAGCAGGTCAACGTCGGCGGCGCGCGAAGGCTGTTCGACGCGGCGCTCGACGCCGGCGTCGGGCAGCTGATCCACATCTCCAGCCTGGCCGCGTTCCGTGAGGCCCGCTCGCGCTACGGCACGGCGAAGCTGCTGACCGAGGCCGAGGCCGCGTCGCGCGACGGCGTCGTCATCCGGCCCGGCCTGGTCTACGGGCCGCGTGCCGGCGCGATGGTCGCCGGGCTGCAGCGGATGGCCGATCGCCTGCCCGTCATCCCGCTGATCGTCGGCGACGGGAGCCCGATGCTCCTGGCCCACGAGCAGGACGTCGCCGACCTGGTGGCGGCGATCGCCGAAGGTCGTGAGTTGCCGGAGCCGGGGCGGCCGCTGGTCGCCGCCAACCCGGAGCCGATCACGCTGCGCGGCCTGCTCACCTCGCTCGCCGGGGCCCGAGGCCGCTCGCCGCGCTTCATCCCGGTGCCGTGGCGCGCGGTCTTCACCGTGCTGAAGAGCTGCGAGCGCGTCGGCCTGCAACCGCCGTTTCGCAGCGACAGCGCCCTGGGCCTGGCCACCGCCAACACGCAGCCCTTCGCTGCGGCCAGTGGCCCGACGACCGTGGCGTTCCGACCATTCCGGCCGGCCGATCTGGGGATCGCCACGACGTGAGCGCCGGTGTCGCCGTTCTCGGGTCGGGACCCGCCGGCGTCGCTTGCGCACGCGCGCTGCTGGCCGCGGGCGTGCGCGTCACGCTGTTCGACGGCGGCGCGCAGCCGGACCCGGTACCCAGCGAGCGCTACGCGCCGCTGCGCGATCAGGAGCCCGAGGAGTGGGACCCCGAGCTCGTCGACGCGTTGCGCCACGAGTTCCGGCCCAACCTCGGCGCGGTGCCCCTCAAGCCCGTGTTGGGGTCCTTGCACCCCTACGCCCAGGAGCATCCGGCCAAGCCGGCGCCCGAGGCCGGCATCCCGGCCTGGCCGTCGCTGGCCGCCGGCGGCCTGAGCACCGTTTGGGGCGCATCGATCCTCCCCTACCGTGACCGCGACCTCGCCGAGTGGCCGTTCGGCGAGCGCGACCTCGCCGAGCACTACCGCGCGGTGCTGCGCTTCATGCCCCTGGCGGGCGAGCACGACGCGCTCGCCACGATCCTGCCGCTCTACACCGACGAGCCCGGCCAGATGCCGCCGACCCCGCAGATCGCGTCACTGATGGGCGACTTCGCCAGGCACGCGTCGCGGCTGCGCCGGGCGGGGATCGTCGCGGGGCGCTCGCGCCTGGCGCTGCAGACGACGGCCAACCACGGTCCCGGCTCGGCCTGTCGCCGCGCGGGCGTGTGCCTGCACGGATGCCCCTACGGCTCGATCTACCGGACCGATCTCGAGATCGCGCGGATGACGACCGACCCGCGCTTCGACTACCGGCCGGGACAGCTCGTCGAGCGCGTCGAGGAGGCCGGCGACCGCGTCACGCTGCACCTCCACGATGCCGTGGGGGCGCCGCAGGTCGAGCGGTTCGAGCGGGCCTTCGTGGCCACCGGTGTCCTGTCCTCCACGCGCCTGGGGCTGATGGCGCTCGATGCCCACGACCAGGACGTCGACCTGCAGGACTCGCAGTACTTCACGGCCCCGCTGCTGCGTTTGCCATCGGCGCCGGTCGCGACCGCGACGAGCGGCGTCACCCTTGCCCAGGCCTTCCTGGAGATCGACGCGCCCGAGGTGTCGGCCAACTCGGTCCACGCGCAGATCTACGGCTACAGCGACCTCGTCCTGCGCGAGGTGGCCGGGCGGCTGCGCCTCCCACCCGGCCTTGTCGAGCGCCGGGGGCAGTCGCTGCTCGGCCGCCTGATGCTCGCCCAGTGCTACCTGCACTCCAACAGCTCGGACCCGATCCGCGTCCGCCTGCAACGCGACGAGACGCTGCACTTCGAGCGACCACCCGACGACGCGCGCCCGCGGGCCGAGGTACAGGCGGTCGGCCGGTGGCTGCTGCGTGCCTTCCGGGAGCTGCGCACGCTCGTGCTCCTGCCCCAGCTCCACGTCTGGGAGTCGGGCCGCGGCAACCACCTCGGTGGGACGTTCCCGATGGTGCGGCGACCGCGCGGGCTGCAGAGCGACGTGCTCGGACGGCCCGGTGGGCTAGAGCGCGTGCACCTCGTCGACGGGTCGGTCCTCCCGACGATCCCGGCGACGACGGTGACCTTCAGCATCATGGCCAACGCGCATCGCATCGGCCACGAGGCGGCGGCCTAGGGATCCAGCAGCTCGCCGAGCGTGCGCCCGCTGACCACCGAGCGCGGCTGGGCGGCGGCGACGTCGGAGCCCGGGGCGGCGTCGTCGTCGCGGCGCTTGATCAGCAGCCATTGGGGCTTGGCGGCGTCGCCGCGGCCTGTGCGCTGCAGTGCAAACCCTCCGCGGAGCTTCTCGCCGTGCAGCACGAAGACGGCGTGGCCGCGGTCCAGCGCCTCGGGCCACGGCACGCGACCGCCCTGCTCGTAGCTGCCGCGATCCCAGATGATCACGGCACCCTCGCCCAACGCTCCCTCGACGTCGTTGTGCGACAACTCGTGGTCTTCGACCTGCACGGCCAGGCGTTTGACCGCGGGATCCATCGACGGGCCCTTCGGGACCGCCCACGAGCGCATCACGCCGTCGACCTCCAACCGCAGGTCGTAGTGGTGGGCGGTCGCCTGATGCTCCTGGACGACGAAGACGCCGGCGCTGACGCCGCGCATCGCGAACTGCTCATGGCCCTCGACCTTGACGGGCTCCAGCGCAACGCCATCGACACGCGCGGGCGCCGGGCCCTCGTGCAGCCACGCCGCGAACGCGTCGAGCGCCTCGGGTGCGCCCTCGGCGTGGACCGCCACCGTGCCGTCGTCCTCGTTGCGCACCCAGCCGAGCACGCCGAGCGCGTGCGCCCGGCGGACCGCCGCGTCGCGAAACGCGACGCCCTGGACCTTGCCCTGGACGACGGCGCGAAACGCCACCGCGCCGCTCACGGAGTCGCCACCATGTCGTTGACCCCCAACAACGACGCGACGCTCATCGCCAGCAGCTCCCGCGCCCGCTCGCGCGTGATCAGGCCGGCCAGCCAGCGGGCGCTGATCCCGTCGATCGCCGCCGTCAGCAGCGCCGCGAGGTCGTGCGGCGCGCCGAGCGCCGCGATCGACCCGTCCTCCTGACCGCGCCAGACCGCGTCGGCGACGAGCGCGCTCCAGCGCTCGCCGGCCTCCGCCAGGTGCTCGTGCAGGCTCGGGTCGAAGAACGCCGCCGACATCACCTCGCTCCAGAGGATCGACAGCTCGCGCTCCTGCACAGGATCTTCGAGCTCGGCGAGCAACATGGCGACGATCAGCTCGGCGCCGCTGCGCCGACCGCCGTCGACGTCCTCGATCGTCTGGGCGGCGCGCTCGTTGGCGTGCTTGAGCGTGGCCCGGATCAGGCCGCTGCGGTTGTCGAAGTGGTAGTAGAGCAGCGACACGGCCACGCCCGCGCGCTCGGCGACCTCCTCGACCCGGAGGCCTCGGACGCCCTTGCGCGCGATCACGCTGATGGCCGCGTCGAGGATGGTGTGTTTGCGGTCGGCCATGACGGCGGGATCCTCGCACAACGACACCCGTACGCAAGACCGCGTACGTCGCCAGGAAGCGCAGCAGATGCACGGAAAACGGACCGCTTCAGCGTCCAGAAGAAGGTCAAGCCGGTCGTGCTCTTCTCCTTCAAGAAGCACTTCGCCAAGCTCGGGACCTACACGTTCAAGGTGAAGTTGACCAAGGCGGGGATCAAGCTCATGCGCGCCGCGGTCAAGGCCGAGAAGAAGCTCAAGGTGTCCGTGTCGGTCGCGGTCGCGGCCAAGGGTCACAAGACCGTGCGTCACACGTCGTCGGTGGTGCTCAAGCCGGACAAGCCGCGGCGCGGCAAGTAGCGCCGGCGGCGGGGGCCGCGCTCACCCCGCCGTCGGGAAGCCGAGGTCGACGCCGCGGTGCGACGGGTCGGGCCAGCGGCGGGTGACGACCTTGCCGCGCGTGTAGAAGCGCACGCCCTCGGGGCCGTGGATGTGGACGTCGCCGAACAGCGAGGCCTTCCAGCCGCCGAAGGAGTGGTAGGCCATCGGCACCGGGATCGGGACGTTGATGCCGACCATGCCCGCCGTGACGTCCTGCTCGAAGCGCGCGCGCGGCGCCGCCGTCGTTGGTGAAGATCGCCGCGCCGTTGCCGTACGGGTTGGCGTTGACCAGCGCGAGCGCCTCCGGGTAGCTCTCGGCGCGCACGACGACGAGCACCGGCCCGAAGATCTCCTCGTCGTAGATCGCGCATGCCGGGCGTGCACGCGGTCGAACAGCGTCGGGCCGAGGAAGTGGCCGCCCTCGCGGCCCTCGACGGTCGAGCGTCGCGGCCGTCGACGAGCAGCGTCGCGCCCTCCGCGACGCCCGCGTCGACGTACTCGGCCACCCGGTCGCGGTGGCGCGTCGCTGACCAGCGGGCCCATGTCGGACGCCGGCGTCGGTGCCGTCGCCGACCTTCAGCGTCGCGATCCGCTCCTGGATCTGGTCGAGCAGCGGCTCGGCGACAGTCGCCGACCGTGACGGCGACCGACACCGCCATGCAGCGCTGGCCGGCCGAGCCGTAGCCGGCCGAGACGAGGCCGTCGGCGGCCAGCTCGAGGTCGGCGTCGGGCAGCACGACCGCGTGGTTCTTGGCGCCGCCGAGCGCCTGCACGCGCTTGCCGTGCGCGGTGCCGGTCTCGTGGACGTAGCGGGCGATCGGCGTCGAGCCGACGAAGCGAGACCGCGTCGACCTGCGGGTGGGTGAGCAGCGCGTCGACGGCCTCCTTGTCGCCGTGGACGACGGTGAAGACGCCGTCGGGCAGCCCGGCCTGCGCCCACAGCTCGGCGACGCGCAGCGACGCCGACGGGTCCTGCTCGGACGGCTTGAGGACGAACGCGTTGCCGCACGCGATCGCCACCGGGTGCATCCACAGCGGAACCATGATCGGGAAGTTGAACGGCGTGATGCCGGCGACGACGCCGACCGGCTGGCGCATCGAGTAGGAGTCGACGCCGCGCGAGACGCCGGGCGTCATGCTCGCCCTTGAGCATCTCGCCGACGCCGCAGGCGAACTCGACGACCTCCAGGCCGCGCTGGACCTCGCCCAGCGCGTCGGAGAGCACCTTGCCGTGCTCGCGCGTGACGATCGCCGCCAGCTCCTCGCGGTGGGCGTGCGACCAGCTCGCGGAAGGCGAACAGGACCTTGCGTGCGCTGCGCTGATCGAGCTCGTCGCGCCCAGCGCGGCGGCCGCCGCCGCGGCCGAGCGCACGGCGCGATCGACGGTCGCGGCGGTCGCGAACGGCACGCGGGCGACGACCTGTCCGGTGGCGGACTCGGTCACCTCCCCGAAGCGCTCGGTCGACGCGGTGTCCGGCGCGCCGTCGATCCAGTGGTGCAGGGTGGCGGTGTCGACGTGGGTGCTCATGACACCGATGGTCTCAGACCTGCCAAGTGGCTCTGGCGAGCGCTGAGAGACTCGAAGTCGCACGATGTCCGCCACCGTCACCGACTCGTCCACGACCATCGGCGAACCCGCGCGGACGCGCCGGTTGTCGACGCTGCTGTCCTCGACCTGGTTCACGGTCGTCGGCGGCCTCACCCTTGCCGCCGTCGTCATCTTCATCTGCAGCTACCCGATGATCCAGGGTCGCGCCGCCGCGCTCGGAAATGGCGGCTTCGTCGGCTTCGACTGGTTCGCGCACCTCTGGTACATCTGGCACCAAGAAGCATCGCTGAAGGCGCACCTCCTGCCGTCGTTCTTCGCGCAGAACGCCTCCGGCGTCTTCGACCCGCACTTCGCGTTCTACGGCGGGACGCTCTACACGCTCACGGGCCTGGTCGCGATCGTGATCGGCCACGATGCGGCCTTCGTCGTCGCCTGGATCTGGGCGTTCATGATGGCCTACGCCGGGCTCTACTGGTTGGCGCGCCAGGCCGGCGTCGGCCCGTGGCCCGCCCACATCCCGAGCATCGTCTTCGTCACCTCGCCCTGGTACCTGTCCTCGATCTACGTCTGGGGCAGCTGGGGCCAGAACACGGCGTTCTCGGCGCTGCTGCTCGTGCTCGCGGCGGCCTTCTCCATCCTGCGCGCGGATCGGCTCAAGCCGCTTCCGGCGCTGGCGCTGGCGATCGGCGTCCTGTTCTACACGGGCAGCCACAGCCTGACGCTGGCGTGGGCGACCACGGCGATGACGGTCCTGGGCCTCGTGTTCTTCGCGCTCGTGCCGGGCTTTCGCCGGCTGTTGAACCGTCGTGGGCTGCTGCGGATCGCGGTCGTCGCGATCCCGGCGGGGCTGGTCAACGCCTGGTTCATGTTCCCGGCGATCGCGTACCAGGGCCACACGTGGATCGGCAACAACATCCAGATGGCCACGAGCTTCCTGCTCACGTCCATGTACTACGTCGAGCCCCAGCACATCCTGACGCTGACGCGCACGCGCGCCGACCCGCTCTCGCCCCACCTCGCGCTCCAGCTCCCCCTGCTCGCCACCGCCTGGCTGATCGTCGGCCTGTTGCTCTTCCGCCCGCACTGGCGGTCGCAGTGGCTGCGCACGGCGGTCCTGATGCTCATCGCCGGGGTAGGGATGTGGCAGCTGATGACCCACAGCTCGTGGATCCTCGGCCTCCCGCACCCCTACGACCAGATCCAGGCGCCCTACCGCCTCGAGGCCTACATCAACATCGCGGTCGCCGGCGCGCTGATCGCCACCCTCGCGCTGGCCGCCCGCTCCGGGTTGCGCGTGCGCCGCTGGACCTGGCTCATGGTCCCGATCCTCGCCCTCATCCTGGTTCAGGCACGAGCGCAGCTCCTCGAGCCCTACCAGACGAACGTGGTCGGCCCGCAGTGGAACACGCCGGCCCCGTACCTCACCGGCGATGCGCGGCTGGGGATGGCCGACTACATCAACACCGACGTGCCGGAGTACCAGCCCAACCAGCCGTTCCAGTACGCCCTGTTCGACCCGACCAAGGCCGAGCAGGACGACCGTGCCGTCGCCACCGTCGCCGCTCAGCCGGGAGAGTTCGTCGCGAGCAACCTGAAGGTGTCCAACCCGCTGATCAAGGTCAAGGGCGCCAAGATCGTCGCGCGTGACCAGGCAGGCAACGCGTTCCTGGAGATCGCCTCCGACAACAAGCCCGGCGCCGCGCGGATCGAGGTCACGGCCGCGCATCCGTTCCCGGTCGTGGCGGGACGGGTGGTCACCTTGCTCGCCCTGCTCGGCCTCGTGACCGTGGGTGTCGTGCTGTTCCGGCGGCGGCGGACGGCGCCGACACCGCCGGGCCGGTCCTGAAGTCGATGTCTGCGACCGCCGCAGAAGCGCCTGGATCTGTCCGTGAGCCGACGCGCGCGCAGGCGTGGTGGTCGTCACGATGGCTGACCGTCGTCGCGGGCATCGCCCTCGCCGGGCTGGTCATCGTGATCTGTCTCTGGACGATGTTCCACGAGAAGACGTTCGTCGTCCAGGACTGGTTCTTGCACGAGTGGTACATCTGGCATCAAGAAGGCGCCCTGCGGGCCCAAGGCCTGCCATCGCTCTTCGCTCAGGACACCTCAGGGGTCTTCGACCCGCACTTCGCGTTCTACGGGGGCACCCTCTACACGATCAGCGCGCTGATCGCGCTCGTCGTCGGGCACCACGCGGCCTACCTCATCACCTGGGCCCTCGCGTTCGCCATGGCCTACGGCGCCTGGTTCTGGCTCGCGCGCCAGGCCGGCCTCGGACCATGGACGTCCCACGTTCCCGCGGTGGCGTTCGTCACATCGACGTGGTACCTCAGCGCGGCCTACGTCCTCGGGAGCTGGGCCCAGACGATCGCCTTCGGCGCGCTGCTGCTGGGCCTCGCCGCAGCCGTCTCGATCCTCCGCGCCGATCGGCTGAGACCGCTGCCGGCGCTGGCGTTCGCGGTGGCGGTGGTCCTCTACACGGGCAGCCACAACCTGACGTTGGTGTGGGGGACGACCGTGCTGCTCATCGTCGGGGTCGTGGCCTTCACGATCATCCCGTCGCTGCGCTCGTTGATCACCCGTCAGGGGCTGCTGCGCCTCGCGGTCGTGGCGGTTCCCGCGGTCCTGGTCAATGCCTGGTTCTTGCTTCCCGCGATCGCCTACCAGTCCCACACGCTGATCGCGAGCGACGTGACGGCCGCGCACAACATGCTGCGCAGCACCATCGACGGGACGACTCCAGGCCATCTGTTCAGCCTGGGCCGCGAGCGTGTCGCCCCGGACTATCCGCGCTTTGCGTGGCAGTTGCCGATCCTCGTCACCGCCTGGATCGTCGCCGGCCTGTTGATCATGCGACCGAAGCGCAACTCGCCGTGGCTGCGGGCCGCGGTGTTGCTGCTCGTGGTGGCGGTCGGGACCTGGGCGCTGATGACCCGGAGCTCGATCGTCCTGGGACTTCCCCATCCCTATGACATGTTGCAGAACCCCTTCCGGCTGGAGGCCTACATCAACCTCGCCATCAGCGGCGCGCTGATCGCCACCTTGGTGCTGACGCATCGCGCCGGACCGCGGCGCCGGCTGTGGGCGTGGGCGATCGCCGGCATCCTCGTCGTGTCGGTCGTTCAGGCGCGCCAGCAGGTCCGGGAGCCGCTGACGCTGCCGCTGCCGGGTCCGCTGTGGACGGCCACGCCCTACCAGACGACCACCCGACCCCAACAAGGGACGGCGGACTACACCGACGCCGACGTGCCGGCCTACACCGCGGACCGCCCCTTCAAGAACGTCCGGTTCCCGGCGGTCACGGCCGCGCACGAGGATCGCGTCGAGGCCACGGTCAACGCGCAACCGGGGGACTTCGTCTTGAGCAACCTCAAGGTGTCCTCCCATCTCGTCCACATCACCGGCGCCAGCATCGCCGCACGGTCGGAGATCGGCAACGCCTACCTGCAGATCGACGCCAACGCCAAGCCCGGCGCCGCGCACATCGTGGTGACCACCGCGCACCCGTGGCCGGTCGTGCTCGGACGCCTCCTCACCTTGCTCGGCCTGCTCGGCCTGGCCGGCGTCGGCGTCGCGCTGCTGGCGCGCGCCCGGCGCTCGAGCGTCAAGCCCTAGCCTGCGCCTTCGGCCTCGACGCCGCCCGCAGGCGGCGTCGAGTCGTGGCCGAAGACCCGCCCTCAGCGCTGGTTCAGGTCGATGCCGGCGGGCAGCGTGAACGTCGGGAAGCGCTTCGGGTTCTTGCGCGTCTTGGGGACATGGGTCGCCAGTCGGTAGACCGCGGCGGTCGCGCCCTTGGGCGCTGCGACGGTCACCTCGAAGCTGCCGTCAGAGGCCGGCCGGAACGCCTTGACCAGCACCGTCTTGTGGCAGGAGACCCGACGCACGAGCCGGATCGTGTCGGCCGGGTGTGACAACGGCAGCTCGACGCGGCCCGCGACCGTCACCTTCCCGCCGCCGGCGGTCAACCGGGTGAGCGCCATCCGCCGGTGCAGCTTGAGCGGCAGCGAGAGATCCTTGCCCAGCTCGGCGCGATAGCGCGCCGCGTTGGAGGTGCGGATCGCCCGCCGTGGCAGCGGCGCCGTCGTGGTGAAGAACCCGTCCTTGCGCACCTTGGCGGTCGCCACGACCTTGCCGGTCGCGCGCAGCCGGATCTTGACGGTGCGCCCGACCAACGCGCGGGCCGCGGCGCCCTTGATCCTCACCCGGTTGCCGCTCGGCAGGACGTCGAGCAGCAGCAGCTTGCGATCGGTGCACGCCAACAATTGCGCCGAGGCGCTCAGCGCCGCGGCCGGTGCGCGGGCGACCGTCGGGGTGGCCGCCGCGCCCTGCGCGGCCGCGGGACCGTCGTTCGGCGGCGAAGCGGGCGGCGGGCAGGTACCGGAGCGACCGACCTTGGCCTCGGCGGCCACCGTGTCGAGGATCGGCTGTCCGGCGAGCGTCAGCGTCGCGTGCAGCGCCCGCTGGGTCAGCACGTCGCCGTCCACGGTCTGCTCCGGCGCCCGCACGGTGAGTTGGGCGATCGTCGCGGGAATCGGGATCGGCGGCAGCGCGGCGAGCGCCGGCCCGATCAGCCCCTGCACGGCGGAGAGCAGCGGCGCGGTGAGGCCGTCGAGCGGCGTCAGGACCGAGACCTGTGACAGGTCCAGTGTCGAGGGGTCGATCGACGCCGTGTCCAGCAACGTGAGCGACCGCTGCGCGAAGCCGTCGACGAGCGTGACGTCCTGCCCCAAGCTCCGCAGGCCGTTGACCTCGCTGCTGCCGGTCAACGACGGCACCCCCGCCACGCAGCCGGCGGCCGCGGTGGAGCGCAGCAGGTCGGCCCCGAGCACGTCGCCGGTCGCCAGCCGCCCGTCGGGCAGCGCCGCGGTCACCGCATCGCGGACGTCGACCTGGATCGCGCTGGGAAACGACGGCACGAGGAGCTGCAGCGTCGTGACCAGCGCGGGCGGGATCGGCACCGAGATCGGCGGCAGCGCCGCGATGGCCTGCTCGGTCGGCAGGTTGATGGCGGGCAGGAGGCCGGCGTCCAGCCCGAGATGCAGGCCGGTGACCGTGCCCGACGCCCCGGCCTGCAGCGTGGCGGGGTCGAACGTGGTCTCCGCGCTCAGCGTCGATCCGGTGAGCAGTGAGGGCAGCGCAAGCGGCGGCAGGGCCGTCCCGGTGGCGCAGGGCGCGCCGCGTCCGATGGTGCTCGGCTCGATCGCCGGTTGGCCTGCGAGCGTCGTCCGCAGCGCGCTGGCCTCACAGGTGAACGACGGCTCCGCCGCCCCGCTCGTCGCCGGCGCGAGCGCCAGTGCCATCGCCGTCAGCGCCCCTGCCGCGCCGACCCTTCCGATCCTTGTCCGTAGATCCCGCATGGGTTCCCCTCCCTGATGGATGATGATGGTGGTGATGTCGTTCAAGCGGTGTCAGCGCGCGTGCGCGCCGCGTCGCCGCGCGACGGTGAAGCGATCGGCCCGCTGCTGGTCGGGCGGCGCCGGCACGTTGAGCTCCGCGCGCTCGATCGCCAGCTCCTGCAGCACGTGGGTGATCCACGGCCGTGCGGCCATGCCGGACCCGCCGGCGACGACGAGCGCTCCGGTGCGCCCGTCCTCGAAGGGCACCGCGACGCCGACGAGCGCCGTACCTTCCAACCGCCCGCCCGCCTCACCGGGCACGATGATCGGCACGTCGGCGTTGATCGCCATCCCCGCGACGCGCAGCGCCAGCGCCTCGCCGGAGGGCGGCAGCGCAACCCCGCCGCGGCCGGTCAGTCGCAGGCCGGCCTGCGTGGGCGACGAGGAGAAGACCCAGGCGCGTCGACCGCGCAAGGCCCTGCGGGCATCGAGCGCCGTCCGGTCATCGACCAGGCCCGCCTCCGCCGTGGCGCGACTCGAACGTTCGTCCATGTCGCCGGCGATGGTCATGGCATCGGCACGACCCGCCGCCGCGCACAGCGCCACCGTCGCGAGGATCAGGCATATGACCACGGCAATGCCCGTCGCATATGCGAGTACCTGCGTCACGCTCGTCCCCCCTGCACTGCCGCGCCGCTCCCACGACGCGGGATGTTCCGGTGACTCTCCTTCACCGGCTGCGTACCTCCGTTGCTCCGTATCGCAGAGCATCGGTGATTTCGCCGTTGTACCACTCTGAACGGCCTTACCGCGGAAGATCATCCGATCGGTTCAACCAATCGCGTTCTCGACTGCTAAGCCCTAGCATGGGCCGCGCATGAGGGGGAGTGCGTGGTTGCGGAGGCTACGAGGATGAGCATCGAGGCAGGGCTGCACGCCCTGTTGGACCATGGCTCGCCCGGCGCGGCGCTGCAGGATGCCGACGGGCACTACGTGTTCGTGACCCGCGACTTCGAGGAGGCCCACGGCCTGGCGACCGGGACGATGCTCGGCGCCACCGACGCCGAACTGCTCCCACCCGCGGCGGTGAGCTCGCGGGCGGCAGCCGACCGCGAGGCGCTCGCCGGTGGCCGGGCACGCTTCGAGTACGCGATCGACGGCGCCGGCATCGTCTGTGGCGACGTGCTCGACCTCGCGTCCGAGACCGGCGGGACGCCATGCCTCGGCGTGGTCTTACGCGCGGTCGACCACGCCGACCTGCACCCTGCGGGCGAGCTGCGCAAGCGGTTGCACGACGCCGAGCGGCGCGGGCGCATCGGCAGCTGGGAGTGGGACCTGCGCACCGGCCTGGTCCTCTTCAGCGAGGAGCTGTCGCGCATCTACGGCCGCGAGCACGACGAGCTGCCGCTGACGATCGAGGAGTGCCTCGACCACCAGCATCCCGGCGACCGGGAGATGGTGGCCCGCCAGATGCGCGGCGCCGTGCGCCGCGGCGAGCCGTTCGCCTTCGAGCACCGGATCGTCACCGCCGACAGCCGGCTGCGGTGGATGCACTGCCAGGGCCTGCTGGAGACCGACGCCCAGGGGCGACCGGTCTGGGTCCGCGGCACCGATCAGGACGTGACGGAGCGGCGCGTCGTGCGCGATCAGCTGACGCGCCTGCACCGCCGCAGCCAGCACATCCTGGAGTCGGTCTCCGAAGGCATCGTGGGGCTCGACCGACTGGCCCACACCACGTTCATCAACAACGCTGCGCTGCGGATGCTCGGTCTCACCCGCGCCCAGTTGCTCGACATCCCGTTCGACGAGCTGGTCATCGGCGCCGACGATCAACCCGGGGCCGGGCATCCGATCCCGGCGACGCTGGCCGACGGCCGCGAGCGCCACATCGAGCGCGGTCACGTCCGCCAGGCCGACGGGGCGCTGTTGTCGGTGGACTTCACCTGCACGGCGCTGCAGCAGGGCCGACGCATCGAGGGCGTGGTCGTGGCCCTCCGCGACCGCAGCCTGCGCGAGCGCTACGAGCTCGAGATCACCAAGGCGATGACGGCGCTCGCCGCGTCCGACGCGCACCGCCGCAGGCTGCTGGTCGACATGGTCGCCGCCCAGGAGCACGAGCGCCGCCGCATCGCCGGTGAGATCCACGACGACGCCGTCCAGGCGATGAGCGCCGTCGCGCTCCGCGCCGAGCAGCTCGCGGGCTCGCTGGACAGCGTCGCCGCGGGCCAGCTGCATCGGCTCTTGGACGTCGTCCGCGATGCGACCGGCCGCCTGCGCCAGCTGCTGATCCAGCTGCAGCCGCCGGAGCTCGACACCGCGATCGGCCCCGCGATCGAGGCCTACGTGATCTCGTCCTCGCTGCCGTTTCGCCATGTGCTCGACGACCGCCTGGACCAGCAGCCCAGCCGCGAGACGCGGGTGGTCCTCTACCGCATCGCCCAAGAGGCGCTGCGCAATGCCGCCAAGCACGCGCACGCCACCACGGTGCGGACCGAGCTGGTCGACGCCGACGGCACCGTCCGGCTGACGGTCGCCGACGACGGCCGGGGCGTCGAGACGGAGATCCTGCGCGGCTCGCAGCCCGGGCATCTGGGCGTGGACACGATGCGCTACCGCGCCGAGCTGGCGGGCGGGCGCTGCACGATCGACAGCGTGCCCGGCGCGGGGACCACGGTTGCCGTGGAGCTGCCACGACAAAAGGACGGCGAGCGATGATCCGCGTCGTGGTCGTCGACGACCATCCGCTGTACCGCCAGGCCCTGGCCGACACGGTCGGCGCGGCGCCCGAGCTCGACCTGGTCGGCGCGGCCGGCGACGGGCCGACGGGGCTCGAGCTGATCCGCAGGCTCGAACCCGAGATCGCCATCCTCGACGTCCGCATGACGGGCTGCGACGGCCCCGAGATCGCGCACGCGATCGAGCAGAGCGGCCTGCGCACGCGCATCCTGTTCATCTCGGCCTACGACGACGGCGCCACCGTGCACCGCGCGCTCAGCGCGGGCGGCAACGGCTTCCTCTCCAAGGATGCGGGCAGCGCGGAGATCCGGCGCGCGATCGTCGGGATCATGCGCGGCGAGCTCGTGCTCGCGCCGACCGCCGGCCGCCAACTGACCGCCGAGCTGCGCCGCCAGCGGCTGCCCGAGAGCCCGCCGCTCACCGTTCGCGAGCAGCAGATGCTCGAGCGCATCGCCGAGGGCCAGTCGGTCGCCGAGATGGCCGAGGAGCTGCACCTCAGCCAGGCGACGGTCAAGACCCATCTGCGCAGCCTCTACGCCAAGCTCGAGGTCTCCGAGCGGGCGGCCGCGGTCGCGGCGGCGATGCGCCGCGGGCTGCTGACCTGAGGCCACTTCGGACCACGTCGCACTGCCAACTGGCTTGTACGTTTCTGGACACGGCAGGCCTGCCGATTGGCTCACACAAACCAGCGCCCAGCCGTCGGTGCCCGGCGACCGACGGACTTCCGGCGCGTCGCGCAGGACATGGGCCGGCGGCATACCGACGAGTGCCTCGACGCCACGTGACGACCTGCGCCACTCCACATACCTCACCGAAAACTTGAGAACGGCGTTAGGTCTACGCTAAGTGCCCTTTATCGTTTGGGACCCTGTCCGTCCGTCCGACGGTCACAAGGCGTCGTCAACGCGCACGACATCTGCCATAATCGCTTGCGAGTCTTGGCTTAGGTCGAGATGAATGGTTCGGTCCCGGAGCGTTGGCTTACGTGAGCGATGCGCTTCGGGGCCGTTCATATTTCCGGCCCCACGCCCGCTCCGAACGACTGGTGCGGATCACCGGCTCGCCCGCCGCGTCGGAGGCGTCGAGGTCGACGGTCGCGACGATCGCCCAGTCGTGATGGCCTCGGGGTCGTCGATGATCTGGCGCACCGTCCAGGTGCGCGCCTCGCCGCCGCGGGAGCGCGATCGATCATCAGCAGCCGCGGCGAGCGCGCGTGCGGGCCGTCGTCGATCGACTCGTACTCGTCCCAGTAGGCGCCGAGCGCGGCCTCCCAGTCGGCGGCGCTTCATCGTGACCGGCGCGGGCGGCGCTCGGTGAGCGCGGCTGCCGCGGCCTCGAGCTGCGCCAGCCCGTCGTAGCGATCGCGCGACGGCGAGCTGGACCTTCTGGAACATCGCGTTGCGGACCATCACGCTGAACGCGCGCTCGTTGGCGGTGATCGGGCGCGGTGGCGGCAGCGGCCTTCCCCGGCCGCGATCGCCGCCGCCGCGCGCGCGACCGACTCGGGATCGGTCAGCGCCTCCCACTCGTCGAGCAGGCTCGAGTCGGTCTGGCGGACCGTCTCGCCGAGCCACTCGATGATGTCGTCGAGCTCGTCGGTCTTGACCCGCTCGGGCACGGTCTGGCGCAGCGCGCGGTAGGCGTCGCTGAGGTAGCGCAGCACCAGGCCCTCGGAGCGCGCGAGGCCGTAGTGCGCGACGAACTCGGTGAAGGTGCGGCCCCACTCGTACATGTCGCGCACGACCGACTTCGGCGAGAGGTCGGACTCGCGCACCCACGGATGCGTCTCGCGGTAGACGCGCAGCGCCTCGCTGCAGCGGCTCGGCCAGCGGCTTCGGGTAGGTGACCTCCTCGAGCAGCTCCATCCGCTCCTCGTACTCGATGCCCTCGGCCTTCATCTCGGCGACGGCCTCGCCGCGCTCCTTGTTGGCCTGCGCCATCAGCACCGGGAACGGGTCGTCGAGGATCGCCTCGACGACCGACAGCACGTCGAGCGCGTGGTGCTCGGACTCCGGGTCGATCAGCTCGAACGCGACGAGCGCGAACGACGCCAGCGGCTGGTTGAGCGCGAAGTCGTCCTGCAGGTCGACCGCCAGCCGCAGCGTGCGGCCGTCCGCGTCGGGCTCGGCCAGCCACTCCAGCACGCCCGGCGTCGAGCAGCTCCGTCGCCGAGCGCCTGGGCCTGCTCGGAGAGCCGCCGGCGCCCGCGCTCGTCCTCGTGGTTGTCCTCCATCAGCGCCCGCATCGTCTCGACCGGGTCCGCCGGCTGGTTGATGACGTTGAGGATCATCGCGTGGTTGACGCGCATGCGCGAGACGAGCGCCTCGGGCGTCGCGTCGCGCAGGCGCTCGAACGTCTCCTCGGTCCAGCTGACCACGCCCTCGGGCGGCTTCTTGGCCTGGACCTTGCGGCGCTTCTTGGGGTCGTCGCCGGCCTTGGCCAGCGCGCGCGTCTCTCGATCACGTGCTCGGGCGCCTGCACGACCACGTAGCCCGACGTGTCGAACCCGGCGCGGCCGGCGCGGCCGGCGATCTGGTGGAACTCGCGCGCCTTCAGCAGCCGGTGGCGGGTGCCGTCGAACTTCGCCAGGCCGGTGAAGACGACCGTGCGGATCGGGACGTTGATGCCGACGCCGAGCGTGTCGGTCCCGCAGATCACCTTCAGCAGCCCGGTCTGCGCGAGCTGCTCGACCAGCCGCCGGTAGCGCGGCAGCATCCCGGCGTGGTGGACGCCGATGCCGCCGCGGACGAGCTTGGAGAGCGTCCGGCCGAACCCGGCGGTGAAGCGGAAGGCGCCGATCGCCTCGGCGATCGCGTCGCGCTCCTCGCGCGTGCAGAGCTTCGCCGACAGCAGCGACTGCGCGCGCTCCATCGCCGAGGCCTGCGTGAAGTGCACGACGTAGATCGGCGCCTGGTCGATCGCCGACCAGCTCCTCGAGCAGCTCGTGCAGCGGCTCGAGCGACCAGGAGAGGTGCAGCGGCACCGGGCGCTCGGCGTCGTCGATCAGCGCCGTCTCGCGGCCGGTGCGGCGCGTCAGGTCGTCGCGATCTCGCGTGACGTCGCCGAGCGTCGCCGACATCAGCAGGAACTGCGCCTGCGGCAGGCATCAGCAGCGGCACCTGCCACGCCCAGCCGCGCTGGCCGTCGGCGTAGAAGTGGAACTCGTCCATCACGACCTGGCCGACGTCGGCGCCCGCGCCCTCGCGCAGCGCGATGTTGGCCAGCACCTCGGCCGTGCAGCAGATGATCGGCGCGCCGGCGTTGACCGACGCGTCGCCGGTGAGCATGCCGACGTTCTCGGCGCCGAAGATCGCGCACAGCGCGAAGAACTTCTCCGACACGAGCGCCTTGATCGGCGCGGTGTAGAACGTCGACGCGGCCCTCGGCCAGCGCCGCGAAGTGCGCCGCGACCGCGACCATCGACTTCCCCGAGCCGGTCGGCGTCGCGAGGATCACGTTGTTGCCGCTGAACAGCTCGATCGCCGCCTCCTCCTGGTGCGGATAGAGGCTCAGGCCCTGCTCCGCCGCCCAGCCGACGAACGCCTCGTAGAGCGCGTCGGCGCTGGGCTCGGTGGGAAGGGCGTCGACGAGGCTCATGTGGCGCTCGCCACGCTAGCGGAGCACATCCCGACCGCCCCGCGGGGCGGGATCCCGACTAGCGCCGGCGCAGCTGTGCGATGGCCCGGCGGACGGACGCCAAGGCGCCGCCGCCCGGCCGGGCCCGATCGGCCGCGGCGATGTGGCGACGCGCGTTGCGGAGCTCCTCGTCGCGCGCCCGGACGAGGTCGTGGGTGCGCTCCATCTCGGCGACGGTCTCGGCGTGGACCGCGGCGAGGACGTCGTACTCGGCCTCCGCGCGGTCGCGGCTCTCGCGCAGCAACCGGTTCTCGCGGACCAGCGCCTGCTCCCGGCTCCACCCCGTCCACTGCAACTGCACGAGCCGGCTCATCTCGCGCAGCGGCGTCACCGGGCGTGACGGCGCTGCCCCCAGCTCGCGCAGCAGCGCGACGACCTCGCCCGCGTGGTGGCGCGCGTCGTGGTGGGCGGCGGCCAGGCCACGGTTGACGGCACCCATCGCCGGCTCGTAGCGCTCGAGATCGGCCTGCAGCTCGGCCGGGCCGAGCGCGGCCGAGCTCGTCACGCCGGCGAAGCCGTCCTCGGCCAGGGCCGCGTAGGAGTGGCTGGTGATCCAGCCACCGCACCCGCGCTGGTCGAAGACATAGGCCGCACGGCCACAGGCCATCGCCTCGATGATGGCGCGCCCCTGGCCGATGACGACGTGGGCCTCGGCGATCGCCGAGGCCGCATCGGCGGTCGCGGTGCCGACGTGGGCGCCGAGCTGCTCTGCCTGCAGCCCCGCGGCGGCGCAGGCCTCCAGCACCAGGCGGCGCCGGCTGCCCGCGAGGTAGTTGCCCAGCAGCACCGCCCGCCGGGCGCGGGCGGGCAGCTCGCCGGCCAGCGCGAAGCGATCCAGGTCGACCGGCTGGCGCAGGCGCACGACCGGCGGGCTCGCCGCGGTCGAGGCGACGAACCGGGCCACGCGCCCGTTCATCGCGACGATCGCCCCGACGAGGTCGGGCAACTGCGGTGGCATCTGGAGGTCGTGGCTCTCGCTGTGGGCGATGTAGAGCTGCGGCGCGCTCGGAAAGGCGGCGGCGAGCGCATAGGCGCTCACCGCGTCCTGGGCGATGGCCGCGTCGGGCGCCTCCCACTCGACCTCGGCGCCCGTCAGCACCTCGATGCCACGGCGCGCCGCCTCCTGCGCGACGTCGCCGGCGATGTGCGTGTGAACGGCGGTCTCGTGCCCGAGCCGCTGGAGCTGCTCGGCGAGCGTCAGCAGGTAGGTCTCGCTGCCGGCCCACGCGTCCAGCTGGTATGTCCCGATGAGGATGCGCATCGCAAGAGGGCGGTCAGGTCAGCCGCTTGGAGGGCGCACCCTATCCGTCGCGGAACGCGGCGTAGGCCGGGCGCAGACGGCCGGTCGGGTCGATGAGACCACGACGGTCCTCGCGTCCGTCGGCCTGCGCCGGCGCGTCGTACAGCGTGTAGTAGCCCAGCGTGTCGATGCGCTTGCTCGCGCGGACGACGCGCAGCGCGTCGGTGAGCTGTCGGGCGGCTCCGGCTTCGCTGAAGTGGAAGGTGAACTGGTCGTTGGCGTTCGTCGGGGCGGTGAACTCCGAGAGGAACAGCCGCGGGCCGGGCTTGCCGCGGTCACGCCGCAGGGAGTGGTCGATCACGCTCCCGAGCGTGTCGAGGTCGTTGAAGTCGGCGTAGCCGGGCCCGAGCGAGCCGGCGTCCATGTCGATCTTGCGGCCCGTGAAGGGGTTGTGGCCGTAGAGGTCCATGCGCGGCGGCCGGCCGTCGGGGAGCTTCATGGCCGGGATCCAGAACAGCGGCCGGATGTCACCGGCGGTGAACGTGTTGCCGCCGATCACGCGATTCGCTGGGGACGCGGCCTTCAGCGCACCGTAGGACGCGTCGAGCAGGCGGGCGTACTGGCGCGGGCCCGCGAGCTCGGCCTTGGTCCGTGGCGGACGCAGGCCGGTGAAGCGCGTGGCGGCCCACCAGCGGTGCAGGTTCGGCTCGCCCCAGATCTGCCACAGGTGGACCTGCGGCCAGCGCCGGGCCGCCGCGCGGAGGAAGTTGGTGTAGTCGACAGGCCGCGTCGGCGGCACGTTGGGCGCCTGACCGCCGTTGGCCCAGCCCGGCGTGTACATGACGCGCACCATCGTCCGCATGCCGAACTGCGGGGCCAGCCGGATCGCGGCGTCGATCGACGCCGGCCAGCGGTAGGCGGGGTCGTCGGGGTTCCGCACGTCGGCGGGCTTGTCGTGGGCCACCTGGTCCCACCCGACGCTCAGCAGCAGGGTCCGGACGCCGAGGTCGCGGTAGATCGGGAACGTGACCTCCGGGTGGGGCTCGTAGGTCGCCCAGAGGCCCTTCTTGGCCGAGGGCCGCGCGCTCGCGCCACTCGCCGTCGTCGCCAGGAGACAGAGCCCGGCGAGGAGGACGAGCAGGAGGGTCTTAATACGCACCGGTGCCCCGGATCACCGCCGCGACGCTGAGGGCCAGCAGGCGCGCGTCGCGTCCGAGGGAGAGGTTCTCGACGTACTCGCGCTCGACGGCCAGCCGCTCCTCGAAGTCCAGCCGGCCGCGGCCGTAGACCTGCATCGGGCCCGTCAGCCCGGGCCGGACGGCAAGGCGGACCGCGCGTGCCTCGGCGTCGTAGCGCGCGACGAGGTCGAGCTGCTCGGGCCGCGGGCCGACGAGGCTCATGTCGCCGCGCAGGACGTTCCACAACTGCGGCAGCTCGTCCAGGCTCGTCTTGCGCAGCAGCCGTCCGACGCGGGTCACGCGCGGGTCGTCGTGCAGCTTGAACACGGGCGTGGCCAGCGTCGCGACGTCGACGACCTCGGCGATGCGCTCGTCGGCGCCGCGCACCATCGTGCGGAACTTCAGCAGCGTGAACGGCTCGCCGTCGCGGCCGCCGCGCGATTGGCGGAAGATCGCCGGCCCGCGGGAGTCGAGCCGGATCGCCGCGACGATCACGGCCAGCAGCGGACTCAGGAGCAGCAGGCCGGCGCCGGCGGCGACGACGTCAATGGTCCGCTTGGCGCCCGCGGTCGACCGCGAGACGTGCCAGGTGTTGTACTGCAGGACCGGGAGCTCGGCGATGTGGTCGAGCCGGACGGCGGTGCCGAACATGCCGCGTGCGGGCGGGACCAGACCGAGCTTGGTGCCGCGAGCACGGCAGGCCGGCACGAGCTCGCGGATCAGCCATTCGTCGACGGCCGTCGAGGCGATGACGATCCGCTGTACCGAGCCGCCGGCGCGCTCCTCGATGCTGGCCAGCAGCCCCTCGGCGTCGGAGGCCGCGATCGTCTCGACGACGGCGACGACGTCGAGGTGCATGTCGGGAAACAGCTCGAGCTTGCGCCGCACGCCGCGCTCCAGCGGACCGGTGCCGACGATGACCGTGCGCTCCGGTGGCGTGGACCGCCGCCAGGCCGCGCGCGCGGCCGCGCGCAGGCCGATCGCTCCGCCGAACAGCGCGAGGGTGAGCGTCGAGAGCGTCAACGCCGAGGGCTCGTCGCCACCGACCATCCGCGTGGCGATGACCGCGACGGCGACGACCAGCAGCGTCCAGCTCAGAAGGGCGGGGACCTCCTCGGCCGTCGTGTGACGCATCGACTGGTGATCGCGGTCATAGAGCCCGAGCGCCTTGGCGAAGCCGGCGGCGCCGAGGATCACGATCGCGGTGGCCGCGCCCCGGCTGAGCGCGCTGCCGCCGGCGATGCCGGTGGCCATCGTCGCGCAGAGGACCGCCACCACATCGGCGCCCAACAGCAGTCGGCGCCGCAGGACATCGGCCGAGGGCCAGGAGGTGGTCGCGGGTCGGAGGGCGGCGTCCGACGAGGCCTGGACGCCGTGCTCGGAGATCGCCATCAACGGCTCCGGGGCACGCGCCGCGTCATCGTGATGGCGACGGTCAGCGCGGCGGCGAGGGCGAGGACGAGGCCGGCGGTGCCCAGGGCGACCGCGGTGCCCGAGATGCCGGAGGAGGCGGGCCGGAGGTGTCCGGCTGCGGACGACGAGGGCGTCGCCGCCGCGGCACGCGTGCCCTTCGTCGTCGTCGACGACGGCGCGCGCGATGTGCCGGCGGCCGACGACGATCGGTGCTTGGCGGGCGCGACGCCCTCGCCGAACAGCCCGGACTGGTCATCGCCCGACGCCGCTGCGCCCTTCTGGGCCTTCGAGGATCCGCGCTGCCCGCCGGTGGGACCCGACGTGCTGCCGGTCCGGCGTGCCTCGTCGAGCGGAATCGCGTACTCGGTGCCCGCCGGGCTGTCGGGCGCATAGCTCGGCGTCTGGGCCGCCACGGCACCCGGCGCGCCGCCGAGCCCCGCGAGGGTCGCGAGAGTCACGACGACGGCGATGAGCAGCCCGCCCCCACGGCGAGTTCCCGCACTCTGCACCCTCAGGACGTCCTCATCGATCTGCGGACGATCTTTGCAGCTGGTCAAGCAACTCACGAACCGTATCGGTTGCGCGGACAGGAACCGGGATCACGCGGACCGCGGTGGCCGCTAGGGTCCGGACCCGTCCGCCGGTCATCTGCGGTCGCCCACCTTGCATCGTGCGTCTGGTCGCCCTGGATCCTGCTCGATCACAGCGCGTCGCCGACGCGTCGGTCGTCCTTGCGCCGTTGGGCCTGGCGCTGGGCCTCACCGCCGGATGGGAGAGCTTCTACGACGTCACGCTCTGGGGTCCGCTGGCGATCGTCGCCGCGGTGGTCCTGATCGCCGCCGTCGTGCTGCGCCCCGAGCCGCTGCCGCCCGCGGGCCGCGCCCTGGTGGTCGGGCTGGGCGCGTTCGCGGCGTGGTCGCTGGCCTCGGGCTGGTGGGCGGAGTCCGGCGCCTCGGCCGCCGTGGAGGGCCAGCGCTGGGCGCTCTACGCGATGGTCGTCGGGCTGGTCCTCGTGCTGGCGCGCAGCGAGCGCGAGCGCACGGTGGTGCTCGTCGGGATGTCCGTCGGTGGGCTGCTCGCCGCGGGCGTGCTGGTGCTCCACCTGCTCGGACACGCGGGCGCCGACGAGTTCTTCGCGCGGCGCCTGTCGTACCCCGTCGGCTACATCAACGGCCAGGCCGCGGCGTTCGGTCTCCTGCTGTGGCCGTGCGTCGCCGCGGCCGAGCGTGGTCGCGGCGTGGTGCTGCGCGGTGCCGGGGCAGCGGGCGCGTGCGCCTTGCTGGGGCTCCTGCTCCTGACCCAGAGCCGCGGGGCCGTGCTGGCGTTGGTGGGGACCGTCGTCCTCGTGCTCGTGCTCGTGCCCGGCCGTCTGCGCCGGGCGTGGCTGCTGGTGGTCGTCGGCGTCGGCGTGGCGGCGGTGGCCGCGCCGCTGGTCGACCTCTACGGCGCCGAGCCGATCACCGTGGCGCCGAGCACCGACGAGATCCGCGACGCGCTGCTCCCGCTGCTGCTGTCGGCCGCGGTGGTGGGCCTGGTCTGGGGCGGCCTGAGCGCCGCCGCGCTGCGACCGGTGTGGGAGCGGCCGACGGTCGCCCGCGCCGGCGTGGCGATCCTGTGCGCGGGCGCGCTCTGCGGGCTGCTCGGCGCCGCCGTGGCCGTCGACGACCCGGTCGGCCGCATCGATCGCGCGGCCGACCAGTTCACCTCGTTGGACAACAACTACGCGCCCGGCGACTCACGGCTGCTGAGCGGCAGCGGCAACCGCTATGACTACTGGCGGGTCGCGGTCGACGCGTTCGACGACCACCCGCTCGGCGGCGTCGGCGCGGGCAATTACCCCCGGTCGTGGTTTCAGCTCCGACAGAGCCAGGAGAACGTCCGCCAGCCGCACTCGCTGTGGTTTCAGACCGCGGCGGAGACCGGCCTGGTCGGCCTGTTGCTCATGCTCGCGGCACTCGGCGCGGTGTCGGTCGGCGTCGGCCGCGTGGCGTGGCGCGCGCGCAGCGAGCGCGAGCGGCTGCTGGCCGTCGCGGGCCTCGGCGCCTTCGCCTGGTGGCTGCTGCAGACCAGCGTCGACTGGATGCACCTCCTCCCCGGCCTGACCTGCGTGGGCCTGGTCAGCGCGGTGGTGGTCCTGCCCCGCCGCTCGCCGAGCCCTGAAGCCACCCCATCCTCCCGTCCGCTCGCCCTCACCGCCGCGGTGGTCGTGGTGATCTGCTTCGCGGCGGCCGGCGTGGGTCGCACCACGCTCGCGACGTTCCTGCTCAAAGACGCGCGCAGCGCGCTGCCCGAGGATCCCGCGAAGGCGGTCGATCGCAGCCGGGCCGCGCTCGGGCTGCGGCCCGGAGACGTCGACGCCCTCGTCGTCGAGGCCGCGGCGCAGGCCCGCGCCGGCGACTACGCCGCCGCCCGTGGCGCCCTGCTCGAGGCCACCGACCTCGAACCCCACAACTTCCTGCCCTACGTCCTGCTCGGCGACCTCGCCACCCGCCGCGGCGACACCGGCGGCGCCCGGTCGGCCTATGCCCGCGCTGCGGCGCTCAACCCGCTCGATCCCACGATTCGCCGCTCGCTGCTGGCCGCCCGCCAGGGCTGACCGATGCCCGCAGCCGCCCGAGCAGCCGTTGCTAGAGTCGCCCGCCATGTCTGAGGAGGGAGCCGGGTCCGAGCCCGAGGTGAGCGTCTCGGTGCTGATCCCCGTCCTCGACGAGGAGCGCCATCTGCGCGTCGCGGCGGCCGCGATGCAGCGCCAGGAGTTCGACGGGTTGTTGGAGTTCTTGTTCGTCGACGGCCGGTCGACCGACGCCAGCCGCGCGATCCTGGAGGAGTTGGCGGCCGCCGACCCGCGCATCCGCGTCCTCGACAACCCGGCACGCCGGACCGCGGCCGGCCTGAACGTCGGGCTGCGCGCGGCCCGCGGGCGCTATATCGCGCGGATGGATGCCCACAGCGTCTACCCCGAGCGCTACCTGCAGCGCGGGGTCGACCGGCTCGAACGCGGCGACGACGACGGCACCGTCTGGGTCACCGGACCGCAACTGCCGGTCGGCGACGGGCCGTGGTCGGAGCGCGTGGTGCTGGCCCTGTCGAGCTGGATCGGTCGCGGCGGCGAGGCCGACAAGTGGCCGGGCGCCGTCGACGGCGACGCGCAGGACGAGTTCCCGCTGACCACGAGCGTCTTCACCGGCGTCTGGCGCCGGACCGATGTCGACCGTCTCGGCGGCTGGGACGAGGGCTGGCCCGTCAACCAGGACGCCGAGATGGCCGCGCGGATCCTGGCCACCGGCGGACGGATCGTCTGCCGCCCGGACATGGGCGCCCAGTACGTGCCGCGCAACTCCCCGCGCGGGCTCGCGCGCCAATACGGGCGCTACGGCTTCTATCGGGCCAAGACCTTCCTGCGCCACCCGAGCAGCCTGCCGCACAGCCGCTGGCTGTCGGTCGGCGTGGTGCTCGCGCTACTCGGCAGCCTCGTACCCATACGGCTGATCTCCTGGCCGAGTCGCACCGCCACGGCGATCTACCTCGCCGCCGTCGCGGCGATCACCGCCCGCGCCGCGCCCCGCGCCGGGCGCCACACGATCTTTTTGCCCGTGGTCTACGTGACGATGCACGTCTCGTGGGGCGTGGGCTTCCTCCTCAGCCTGGCCAAGCACCTCCCGCGGCGCGCGGCGCTGCAGGCTTGGCCGCGCCCATTGGAGCGCGACGAGGCTTGAGCGTCCGCACCGACGCGCGCTGGATCGGCAAGGCGCTCGTGCAGCAGGCCGTCGGCGCGCTGCCGCGTGGCCATCGGGTCAACGCGCTGCTGCAGCAGCGCGTCACGGGCCGGCTGCCGCGCCAGGGTGAGACCTTCATCTGGCATGTCGCCGAGCACGCCCGGCACCAGCGTGCGTTGGACGACCTGCGGCCCGGCCTCGCGAGCCGCGGGCTCCGCGCGTTCGAGTTCGGAGCCGGGTACGACCTTCTCGGACCCATGGTCCGCTGGAGCGCCGGCATCGACGCGCAGATGCTCATCGACCTGCGGCCGGTCCTGCGCATCGAGCTCGTCAACGACACGCTGCGCAAGTTCTACGACTGGCACGAGCAGCTTCAAGCCGCTGCCGAGATGCCCCTGCGCCGCCCGTCCGCCGACCCCGTGGCCGACCTCGCCGAGCTCGAGTCGCGGTTCGGCATCCGCTACGAGGCACCGTGCGACGCGACCATGACCGGCCTGCCCGACGCGAGCGTCGACCTCGTGACCAGCACCTGGACGCTCGAGCACATCCCGCCCGCCGAGATCGTCGGGATCCTGCAGGAGATGCGGCGGCTGCTGACGCCTGACGGCATCGTGAGCTGCCTGGTCGACCTCAAGGACCACTTCTCCTACTTCGAGCCATCGCTCTCGCCCTACAACTTCCTGCGCTTCTCTGATCGTGCCTTCTCATTAGTCAATCCACGACTCCAATGGCAGAGCCGCCTGCGCGCCCCGGAGTACCGGGCCCTCGCCGAGGCCGCTGGGTTCGAGATGCTGCTGGAGATCGACGAGCCGGGGCTCCCCGAGCACGTCAGCGCGCTGCGCGAGCTCCGCCTCGCACCGCGCTTCGAGCGGTTCAGCCTCGAGGAGCTGTCGGTGAGGACCATTCACCTGGTGCTCGCGCCCCGCTGAACACCGTCGCCAGCGCGACCGCGAGGGCGCCGAGGTCGTGGCGTGCCTCCACGCGCTCGCGCGCAGCGCGCTGCATCGTCGCCATGCCGCCCGGCCGGCTCAGGACACCGAGCAGCGCGCGACAAAGGTCCTCGGCCGACGCGGGATCGGCGAGAAAGCCCGTGATCCCGTCCTCGACGAGCTCTGGCACGCCGGCCACACTGGTGCCCACCATCGTGACGCCACACGCCGCGGCCTCGACGAGCGTGGTGGGCAGGCCCTCGGTGTCGCCATCGGCCTGGACGAGGCTGGGCTGCACGAGGACGTGGGCCTCGGCGAGCCGACGCCGGATGTAGGTCTGGTCGCGCGCGCCCGAGAAGGTGCACCGGTCCTCCAGCCCCAACTCGACGGCCAAGGCGCGGCACGCCGCCAGCAGCGGACCCGTGCCGACGAGCTCCACGCGCAGGCGCGCGAGGGCGGGACCGCCCAGGGCCAGCGCGTTGAGCAGGACGCGCTGCCCCTTGTAGCTCCGAAAGCTCGAGATGCAGAGCACGTCGACGGGACCGGCATCCGGCAGCTCGCGTGGCGCAAAGGCGTATTGCTGCAGGTCGAGGCCGCACCCGAGGCGGTGCAGCCGCTCCGGTCTCGCGCCGAAGCGCTGGAGGAAGCGCCAGTGGTACTCCGAGATGGCGATGACCGCCGCTGCCGCCTGGAGCCGCGTCCGCAGCCCGGCCTGCGACACGAAGATGTCGTGGGCGTGTGGCGTCACGCTGAACGGAACGCCGGTCAGCCGGTGGATGACCCAGGCCGCCAGCGCGGGGTAGGTGGCGAAATGGGCGTGGACGTGGTCGACGCCCCGGCGACGGACCGTCGTCACGTGATCGAAGGCGAGCACGACGGTGACCAGCGCCTTGGCCAGAACCCGCGGCTCGCGCGCATGATCGACCACGACGCGGGCGACGATCCGCGCCACCGACCGCGGCGCCCGGACGAGCTCTCGCACAAGGGCCACGGCTCCGCGCAGCAGCGAAGCACGACGTGCACGGCCGACCCAGCGCCTGGCCTCCTCGTGGACCACCTGATCGCCGGCAGAGAACAGCGACAACAACTCGACGTCGATGTCCTCGGACTGCGCGACGCGGTCGAGCTCACGGACGATGAACGTCTCGGTGGTGAGCGGGAACCTCGATACGAGGTACGCGACCCGCGTCATCCGCGGCAGCCTAGCGGCCGGTCGATGCTGGTAGCTTGGCGGCGCCTTGGCCATCGCCGTCGTCACGCTCATCGACTACGTGGCCGGCGGCGGTGCGGAACGCGCCGCGGTGGAGATCGCGATGCGCCTCGGCCCAGACGCCCGGTCGACCTTCGTCAGCTCGCGGCTCGACGCGTCGGCCCGCACGCATCCCAAGTACGCGGCGACGATCGCCGAGCTGGAGGACAACGGCGTGCGCTGGATCGGGCTCGGCCGCACCGCGACGGCGCGCTTCTGGGAATGGCGCGGGCTCGTCTCGCTCCTGCGGCGCGAGCGCGTGACCGTGCTCCACTCCCACCTGTGGGGGTCGAACTTCTGGGCCCCGACGCTTGCGGCTCTCGGCGGCGTAGGGACGGTCGTCGCCCATGAGCAGACGCCGTTCTTGCGCGTCGGCGGCATGCGACGATGGGGCACAGAGGTGCTGGTCAACCGCTGGGTGACCGGACCGTGGGCGGACGCGATCGTCGTCCCGTCGGCGTGGTCGCGCGCGGCGCTCGTCGCGCACGAGGGCGTGCCGGCAGACAAGATCCACGTGATCCCGAACGCCGCCCACCCTGTCGTCCTGACCCCCGACGCGCTCGCCGCCACGCGCGCGGAGCTCGACCCGACCGGCGACGCGGAGCTGATCGTCATCGCCGCGATGCTGCGTCCGGAGAAGGCCCAGGACGACCTGATCCGCGCGGTCGCCGCGCTCGCACCGGCGCGTCCGCACCTGCGGCTCCTGCTCCTCGGCGGCGGCACGCCGCAGCGGCCGCGCGGCACCCAGGACGAGCTGGAGGCGCTCGCCGCGACGCTCGGGATCGCTGATCGGGTCCGGTTCCTCGGCCGTCGCGAAGACGTCGCACAGGTCGTCGCGGCCGCCGACGTGGCGGTCCTCTGCAGTCGCGGGGAGAACCTGCCGCTGGCGGTGCTGGAGTACATGGAGGCCGGGACGCCGATCGTCGCCACCGACGTCGGCGGCGTCCGCGAGCTGGTGACCGACGGCGTGCACGCGCTGGTCGTGGCGCCTGATGACCCCGGCGCCCTGGCGCGGGCGATCGACGATGCGCTCACCGATCGCGGTGCGGCGGCCGAGCGTGCGACCCGCGCGCAGGCCCGGCGGCGTGAGCACTTCGACTGGGACACCGTCGGCGCCCAGGTGCGCGCGCTCTACGACGAGCTGCCGGCCGACCAGTCCGCGCGCGGACCCGCGCCGCTGTAGCGGTCCAGCAGCTCGCGGTCCGACGCCGCCACGTCGGCGCCCCGGCCGATGAAGTACGTGCTCGACGCGCCGTCCTCCCCGCCCGGCGTCCGGGCCAGCCACCCGTCGGTGCGGGCCAACAGCGCCGTGAGCACCGCCGCGAACGCGCCGAAGATCGCCCGCAACGGGCGGTTGGCGCCGGCGACCGCACGCAGGTAGTAGCCCGTCGCCCAGCCGAGCGCCATGCCGGGGCCGCAGGCGACGCCCGCGTCGAGCTCCTCGAAGTCGCGCCACAACAGACGATGGCCGAGCAGCGAGTAGCGCGTGAAGTCATAGGCGCCCTCGTGGACGCCCTGCAGGAACGGGATCTCTGACAGCACGATGCCGCCGGGGCGCAGCACCCGCCGGATCTCGGCGGCCACGCGCGGCGGGTCGATGACGTGCTCGAGCACGGCCTGGCAGACGACCGCGTCGAAGCTCGCGTCGGCGAACGGCAGGTCGTGGCCGTCGCAGACCAGCGCCGTGCGCGGGCCCAGCGCGACGTCGGTCTCGACCACGTGCAGCCCGGGATGGTCGAGCAGCGGCGACATCCCGCGACCCACCACGCGCCCGCCGACGACCAGGAGCCGCGGACGCTCACCGCGATCGAGCTGTGGTCGCAGCTGGTCGAGGACGAGCTGCGCGCTGCGGCCGGCCGCGACGTTGCGCGAGCGCAGCCGCGCGAAGGCACGCCGTGCCGCGGCGCCGGGGCCACCGTCCTCGGCCCCTTGGCGGACGGCGATCTCCGAGACGTCGAAGAGCGCGTTGTCGGAGCGCAGCAGGACGGGAACCCGCCCGATCACCGGATACGATCGCTGCCCGTCGCGCGTCTGCAGACGATCTCCGCGGAGCTCGAGGGGCTGGTGGGTCTCCGGACACCGCAACAGCTCCGCCGGCGCCGTCTCTCGCATGCCCCCATCATCCCAGGCCATCAGCGAACCCGAGGTCGGCCCAGAGCCCAGCCCCCGCCCCGGCTCGACGGCCCGCCGATCGGTGCATGCGCTGATCGCGTTGGTCGGCAGCGCCGGGCTCACGTTCGTGGCGCTGCTCGTCCTCGTGCGGACCTTGGAGCCGGCGCAGTACGGCCTGTTCGCGTTGGGCTTCGCGATCAACCAAGTGGCCTTCGTGGTCGCCGACGCAGGCTTGGCCAGCTCGACAGCGCGCGCGCTCGCGGCGGCCGAGACCGGTGCGCAGCGCGCCCGCGCCGCGAGCTCCGGGCTGGCCATCAAGGGCGGCGTCTCGATCGCCGTGGCGCTCGTGCTCGCGCTCGCCGCGCCCGCGATCGCCTCGACCTACGACCATCCCGATCTCGCGGCCGTGCTGCGCGCGACCGCCGTGGCACTGGCGGCGCAGAGCATCTTCATGCTCTACCGCCACGGCCTGAACGCCATCGGCGCGACGCAGGCGATGCTGCGACTGGTCCTCGGCGAGAGCGCGATCGAGGCGGTGGCCGTGGTCGGCCTCGCCGTCGCCGGCGGGACCGCCGCATGGGCCATGACCGGCCGCGCGGCCGGGTTCCTGGTCGGCGCGGCGCTGGGCTTCGTCCTGTTGCGTCGGCGCCTAGGGCCGCTCCCGACGCCCTCGGCCGCCACCGCGCGCAGCCTGGCGACCTACGGCCTCACGCTCGCCGTCGCCGACGGCGCGTTCCTGCTCTTCACCCAGATCGACGTGCTGCTCATCGGCGCGCTGCGCAGCGCTCGCGACGTGGCGCTCTTCGAGGCGCCCGCGCGGCTGCTCGTCGTCGCCGGCTACCTCGGCTACGCGGTGGCGATGTCGGTCGCGCCACGGCTGGCGCGCGACGAGCCGTCGCGGGCCCGAGCGACGCTCACCGGCGCCGTGCGGATCGTGAGCACCGCGCAGGGCGCGATCCTGCTCGTGTGGCTGGCGCTGGTCGTGCCCAACGCGACACGCATCTTCGGCGCGCGCTACGAGCCGTCGGGTGATGTCCTGCTCCTGCTCAGCCCCTATCTCCTCATGGCCGGCGCCGCGCCGCTCACGGCCCTGGCCGCCAACTACGCCGGAGCGGGCCGGCTGGTCGTCGTCGCGAGCTGCGCGGCGCTGGCCGTCAACGCGGCGATCGACATCGCCCTGCTGCCCTCGCACGGGATCCTCGTCGCCGCCGTCGCCACCGACGTGGCCTTCGCGCTCTTCGTCGCGCTGCTCATCCGCGGTTGCGCACAGACGTTCGGCTTCGGTCTCGCCGGTGCCGTGGCCGGCGGCGCGCGACTGCTCGTCGCGCTCGCGCCCGCCGTGTTGGCCATGACAGGGCTCCTGACGCTCGGTCCGGTGGCCACCGCCGCGGGCCTGCTCCCCACGCTCGGCCTCTATTTGGGAGGCCTGCACCTGACAGGCCTGATGCCGCCGCAAGTCGCCACCGCGTGGCGTCGAAAGGCGGTCGGCTGCGATCCTGGAAGCCGATGGCGCTGACCTACCACGACGTCCGCCCGCTCCTGCGCGCGCGCCAAGCGGGACGGCCGCTGGGAGACGTCCTGACGATAGGCCGCCAGATCCTGGCGCTGCACCGGCGCGACCTGCGCGCGTTGGCCAACGAGTTCGGCCCCAGCATCCTGGGCTCCTGGTCGGCGACGCCGTACGGTGCCTACGCCGACGCGTTCTTGCGCGAGGCCGTCGGCGTCGAGCGGCTGCAGGCCCTGGACGCATCGGACTACGAGGGCGCGACGGTCCTGCACGACCTCAACCGCCCCCTCCCCGCGGAGCTTGCGCAGCGCTTTGACGCGGTCATCGACGGCGGCACGCTCGAGCACATCTTCGACGTCCCGGCCGCGCTGCGCGCCTACATGGGCATGCTGCGCGTGGGCGGCAGCCTGTTTCTCTCGACGCCGGCCAACAACCTCTGCGGCCACGGCTTCTACCAGCTCAGCCCGGAGCTCATGCACCGCGTCTTCGTCGCGGAGCGCGGCTTCCGTGCCGACCGCGTCGCGCTCGTCGAGGCGGTCTACCCCGGCATCGAGCTGCGCCCGGCCCGGCGCGCGGTCGCGGTCGTCGACCCCGATGCCGTCGCCGAGCGGGTGACCTTGACCGGGCGCCGTCCCGTGATGCTGGTGGTGCAGGCCGAGAAGCTCGAACACCACGACGACCCGTTCGCCGAGCCGCCGCACCAGAGCGACTACGCGGCGCGCTGGCGTGACGGCCGCGCCCACGAGGTCGGCGCGACGCGCGGCCGGCGCGTGCCGATGGGCGTCCGGGCCACCGTCCGCGGGTGGCGTCAGCGCCGCGGCGGGTCGCTGTCCAACAAGCGCTTCTACCCGCCGCTGCCATGACGATCGCCGAGCGTTTGCGATCCTTGAGCGATCGTCTCGGCATGTCGCGGCCCGGGCGCCCGATGCTGTGGGCCGCGGCGGCCGTCTCGATCCTCTGGGCGATCGTGGACAGCCCCGGCGCGGGCCGCCTGTGGATCGGCGGCTTCGCGACCGCCGGCGCGATCCTCGCCGTCGGTCGGCTCGTGTGGTCGCGCCGACAGGTCCACGGCCGCTGGGTGCTCGAACCGCCGGTCCTCGTGGCGATCGCGGCCGCGACATGGCACTTCGCCTTCTGGCCGATGTACTACCTCGGCCTCGCCTCCGCGGGCCGCAAGGCGCTCTACCTGAGCTTCGTGCCGACGGCGACCGCGGGTGCCTTCTTCGCCTCGCTGGTCGGCGTCCTGGCCATCGTCGGCGGCGTCCAGGCCGGGCTGGGTCGCGAACCGACCGCGCCGACGCGCGGCGGTCGGCCGCTGCTCGACCACCGCCCAGGGCGACTCATCTGGGCGATCGCGATCGCCGGCTGCCTGCTCGTCCTGGCCTACGCGGCGACCAGCGGGTTGAGCGAGGTCGGCGACTACGGCCAGGTCTACCTCCAGGACTCGGGCCTGCGTCGGCTCTACAACCTCGGGATCGTCCTGCTCCTCGGCGCCCTGGCGCCGGTTCTGCTCGCGGAGCCCTCGGCCCGGCGGCGGCTCGCCTTCCTCGGCATCATCGTGCTGCCGGCGCTCGTGGTCACGGCGGCGCTCGGCTCGCGCTGGGTCGCGTTCACCGCGGTCGCCATCGCGCTGGCCGCGACGACCGTGCGCGGCGGGCGGATCCGCGTGGCCTGGCTGCTGGTCGGCGCGCTGCTGCTGATCGCGGGCGGCACGATCGTCAAGAACGTGCGCTCAGGATTGGTGAACAGTCCGGGGGACGTGCCGGGCGTCCTGTTCGACCGCAAGGTCAACCCCATCATCGACCTCCCCCAGGAGCTCGGCCAGACCTTCCTGACCGTGGGCGGCACGATCGGCGCGCTGGCCCGGCCGCCGGGCCATCCGGCCGGCCAGGAGCTCCAGTTCGGCACGACGCTCGTGATGCCGTTGGTGGCGATCATCCCCTCGGGCGAGCACCTGCTCGGCGTGACGGCGCCGCGACCGGGACGCGAGTGGGCGCAGATCTACTTCCCGCGCCGGTATGCCTCCGAGGGCTACACGATGGGCTTCTCGACGATCGCGGAGTTGATCCTCAACTTCGGCCTCCCGGGCGTCGGGCTCGGCATGGGCCTGCTCGGCTTCGCGCTCGGCCGCGGCTGGCGACGGGCCGTCGACCGCCGCAGCGCCGCGGGCATGTACGCCGTCTGGGCGGTGTGTGCCTTCGCGCTCTTCGGCGTGCGCAACGATCTCTACACGTCGCTGCGCTGGGCGATCTGGGCGGCGCTGGCGGTCTCTGTGGCCGGGTGGCTGCAGGATCGCAAGCTGTCCTCGGCGCGGCCGCGGACGCTGCTGCGCGCGCTGCCGGAGGCCGTCGGCGTGCCGCTGCGTGCGCGCGCCGGCGCCGTCGGCAGCGCGACACGCCGGATGGCCCGCGCCACGGCCGATCCGGCAGCCGCCGGCGATGCGCGCGGGCACCGCGAGAACTCCTTCGACGCGATGCGCCTGCTGGCGGCGCTCAGCGTCTTCTGGTTTCACCAGATCGCGATCCTGGGCCATGGCAGCGTCCTGCTCCCCGGGAGCCACGAGACGCTCACGCTCGGCGACCTCGGCCTGATCACGTTCTTCTCGCTGAGCGGCTTCCTCGTGACGTCCAGCCTGCTGCGCTCACCGAGCCCGCGCCGCTACCTGCGCTCGCGGTTCCTGCGGATCTACCCCGGGCTGCTCGTCTGCCTGGGCGTGACGTTCGTGATCGGGTTGATGGTGACGCGGGTCGGCTTCGGGAACTACCTCGGCGCCTGGTCGAGCTACCAGTACGTCTTGGGCAACGCGACGATCTTCGCCTCCCACACCCAGCTGGATCTGCCGGGCGTGTTCACGACCTCGATCTGGCCCGTGGTCGACACGCCGCTCTACACCCTGCGCTACGAGTTGGTGTTCTACGTGGTGCTGCTCGCGCTGTGGACCGCGTTGATCGGACGGCGACCACGCGTGGTGGCCATGGTCGCGTTGGCGCTCGGCGCCATCGCCGTCGGCCTCCAACACGCGTTCGTCCCCTCCCCCGCTCGCTTCACCGCCTGGGATTGGGCCACCGCGACCAAGTTCGCCGTCCCGTTCGCGCTCGGCGCCGCGGTGGCCGCCGCGGGCCTCCTGGGCCGGCGCCGGAGCGTGGTGCTCGTCGCCGGCGCGATCGCCGCCGTCGCCGCAATCCAGTGGGGAGCGCTGACCTTCCAAGGCAACCGGACCATGGCGACGGTGGTGATCGCCCTCGGCGTGCTGGCCCTGGGCCACAGCCGGCTGCTGCGCCGCGTCCTGCCGACGCCGTTCGGCGATCTCTCCTACGGCATCTACCTCTACGGGTTCGTCATCCAGCAGGTCGTGCTGACCCAGGCGATCGGACTCGGCGACGTCGGCATCGCGATCACCGCTTTTGTCCTGACGGTGTGCGCCGCGGCCGCGTCGTGGCGCTATGTGGAACGCCCGGCGCTGGCCCGCAAGGCGGCCGGGATCGGCCGGTCCGAGGCGCCCCCGCCGGAGCCCGCCCGCCATCGGATCATCGCGCTGGTCGCCTTCCGCGACGAGATGGATCACCTCCCCGACTTCTTCGCCAACGTCGCCGCGCACGTCGACGGGATCATCGCGCTCGACGACCAGTCGGTCGACGGGTCGGCGGAGTTCGTCGCCGCACAACCGTCGGTACTGGAGCTGCTGACGGTGGCGCCCGGAGCCCAGGAGGAGCTGGAAGACGGCCGCAACCACCGCGCCCTGACCGAGGCCGCCTGGAAGCACGGCGCCGACTGGCTGCTGGGCCTCGACGCCGACGAGCGCCTGGAGCGGGACTTCCGGCGCCGCGCCGAGGTCGAGATCCGCCGCGCGGATGCCGACGGGAGCAACGCCATGTGGTTGCACTTCCGCGAGCTGTGGGACAGCCCGGACCAGTACCGCGCCGACGGCATCTGGGCCACCAAGCGCAAGGCCTGCCTCTACCGCTCCTCGCCGGACCACACCTTCGACGAACGCCGCGTCCACGCCTTCTGGGCCTCGATGCCGCCTCCGCCCGAGGACTGGCCGCAGGCCGACCTCAACATCTATCACTTGCGCATGCTCCACCCGGCCGACCGCGCCGCCCGCCGCGAGCGCTACCGCCGCATCGACCCCGACAACGTCTGGCAGCCGATCGGCTACGACTACCTGCTCGACGAGACCGACCTCGCGCTCGAGGCGGTTCCCGACGGCCGCGAGTTCACGCCGTGGCCGGACGATGACAGGGACGGTGCCGCGGCGGCCGAGGGCGGAGCGGACGACCGGCTGCAGCGGTCGACCTGAGCACGATCACGGCGCGGTCGACCGTTATCCGCCCTCAGGCGCAACTGGCCGTCGACGGCAGCTTGGTTCCCGACTTCGCCACCAGCGCCGCGACATCGACACTCAGCAGCTGCCGCGCCCCGCGTGCGAGCACCGACCAACCGCCGGCCGTGGCCACGAGGGCGCGGCCGCGCATCCCATCCGCCAACGCGAGCGCTCGTCCGAGCGGTCGAAGACTGTGCGCGTCGTAGGCCTGCACTGACCGACCGTCCCCGCTCAGCGTCGTCACCTGTGCGTGACCGTACGCAACCGCTCTAGGCGTGGAGGTCAGGAGGGTTCCACGCGGTGCGCGCTCCTGTTCGAGATCGACGCGACGCAGGCACGATCGACCACGCTCGACGGCGATGACACCGTTGTCAGCCGGGAGGAGGTCGCTGACCTCGGGGAGAGCCGTCACCGGTTTCAAGAACGCACCAGAGGCCCTGTCGATCCGGCGCAGCTGCCCTGGCCCATCGTCGCCGGCGACCAGTAGCTGACCGAAGCGCTGTTCGATCGGCCCCACACGTCCGTCGATCGCAAATGCGCGTTGGAAGGCCATCGTCGAAAGGTCGAGCTCGAACACGGAGCCGGTGCCAGGGCCCTCTGGCTGTACGCCGATCGCCAGCGTGCCATGGGCGCACGACCACCCGGAACGCGGTCCGGGCATCGGCCATGCGCGCGTCATGCGACGGGCGAGCGCAAGACTGAATCGCGCGACCAGATGCGCGCCGTAGTCGACGATCAGCGAGTTGCCGCACGGCAACACCGCATGGATGAGCCCCGGAATCCGCATGGTGGTGCCGACGCCAGGCGCCAGTGCGGAGATCTCATCACCGCCCCACCCGAAGGTCTGGCGCCCGATCGCAACGAGGCTGGTGACCGAGCCGGAGACCGGGCTCGCCGTCCACAGCGGTGGGTGCGGCAGCGACGGCAGCCGGCCCACCGCGTTGACGGCCACGGTCTTCTTGTCGAGCGCATCGACATGGCCCGCGGCAGCCAGGCACCAGACCATCACGGCAGCAACAGTGAAGACGCGCGCCTTGCGCCTGAGTCGGGCGCGCATGACCGGCCGATGTCCGGCAAGGAGCAGTGCCAACCCGCCCAGGCACTGCACGACGACCGGCGACCAACCCCAAGCCTCGTGCAACGCGACCGCGGCGCCGAACACGATCGCGACCTGTCCCAGCAGCACGCCGAACAGCAGGCATGCCAACGGCACGCCGGTCGACAGATCGGCCGACCAATCCCATGGGGCGGCCTCGCGTTCGATCTCGCGTGCAATGGCAGGGCCCGATGGCCGTCGCTCGGGCCACGTCCAGGTCTCCCCCAACTCCTGATGTGATCGCCGCGACGTGCCCCGGCTCCGTACGGAGGCACGATCGAGACGAGTGTTGGTGGGGTTCCGAGAGGCCATGGACGTGCTGTGGTCAAACGACCGATCAGCACGTCGCGGATACGACGAAGGCTGTAGTCGCCCCTCGCCATTCGTCTCCCACGAGACGGATCCTCTTCAACAACTAGTCCTGCAAGCGATCTTGGAACGAGACTGTGTCTATTGGCGCTCAGATCCGGCAGTAGGACACCGGCGCCGCGGCGCCGGGGACGACGATGTCGACGCGGAACCGGTCGGCGGTCACCTGGAGGTCGGGGCCGTCGTGAGACAGGCCGTCGTTTGTGTCAGGCGCGATGATGGTCGCGTCGCCGGCGGGCCGTCCGCCGTCGCCGGCGGTCTCCGTCGGGACGTCGAAGGAGTCGAACGGCTGCGAGCGCCCGTCACGGGTGCCGCGCAGGAATGCCGCGAAGCCGGCGTCGGGCGTGTGGATGTTCAGCCACGTCACGTCATCGGCCTCGTCGTTGATGAAGCTGTGCGCGACGCCGGGCGGCGCCGAGACGAACGTCCCGGCCGGCGCCCGCACGATGCGCTCGCCGTCCGGGCCCAGCGCGAACCGCATCGCTCCCGTCAGCACGTAGAACGCGTCGGTGTGCTCACGGTGCAGGTGCAGTTCCGGCCCGCGCTCGCCGCCGGCGTAGCGCGACCAGGTCACGGTGACGGCGTCCTCGGCGAGCAAGATGATGATGTTGCGGGAATCGCGGTCGCTGATCGTCTCGCCGTCCGAGCGCCAGACCATCTCCGCCAACGCGTCCTCCCACGCCGGCGCATCGAACCACGCCGCCTCGGCCGACGCGATCCCGGCCACGCGCAAGCCCGCCAGCACCTCCGCGTCGCCGGCCGACCGCGCGACGGTCTCGCTGAACGTTTCGAAATCGATCCCCAGCAGCGCCAGGCAGCGCCGATCGACCGGGCACGGATGCACGCCATCACCGAGCGTGCCGGCCCGCGCCGCACGCGACTTGTCGATCATCCTCGGCAGCCACGCGTAGCCGTCGAGGGTGGCGTCCATGGGGCGCAGCTGGGGCATCGATTCGTCCGCCGGCGGTTCGACCGACCTAGGCGGCCGAGGGCTCCTCCACCACGACGACGGTGTTGCCGTCCGGATCGCGCAGCATGAACATGAGCGGCGCGCCGGGCGTGCGCATCGGCTCGGCGTCGAGGTCGATGCCGCCGATGGCGGTCAGGCGCGCGTGCTCGCCGAGGACGTCCTTGGTCTCGACGCCGATCCCGCTGCCGCCCGGCTCGTCGGCCATCGGCGGGTTGAGCGCGAGGCGGGCGTGTGAGCCGGGCGGAGCGACCTCCAGCCAGCGCATCTCGCCGTTCTCGCCGAAGCGCACGTCGCTGCGCACCTCGAAGCCGAGCTTCTCGGTGTAGAACGCGAGGGCCGCGTCCTGATCGGCGACGGTGAACATGGCGACGCCGAGGTTGGAGACTGTCGTTGGGGCCTGCGTGGATTCGGTCATGGTCTCTGGACGGTACGGGCACGCGAAACTCATCGCTCGGCGACGAAACCGCGACTCAGTCCTCGCCGGCCACCGTGCCCTGGACCTTGTTGAAGGCGCAGCGGAACCTCTCGGCCTTGCCGACCGGCGCGCCGCCGGCGAAGCCGCCCATGTCGTGGTTGTCATAGACGGTCATGTAATCCACCGAGCCGGGCATCGGATCGGCGGGCTGGGGCACCGGGTTGGGCTCGCTCTGACGTGGATCGCCGAGCGAGCCCGAGGTGACGCCCTCGCTGCCGGCGGCGCTGTCGCCCGCGGTCGTGGTGAAGAGCGAGGAGGACATCTCGCGCTGATCCTTGAGCCCGTCGCCCGGACCGATGTCGATCGCGGCGGTGCTCTCGTTGTCGTCGATCGTGCTGGAGAGCTTCACGCGCGGCGCCGCGCCGATCAGCTGGGCGGCACTCGGCAGCCAGCCGCCCTGATCGACGCAGGTGCGGGCGGCGTAGGCGAAGTCGTTCTTGCCGATCTGGTCGTTGGGAACGGTGTAGGTCGAGGTCTGCAGGCACCAGGTGCCGAGGTCGGCCGTGTCACCAGGGCAGTTGAGCGCCAGATCCTGGCGGGTGGCGCCGCCGACCTTGTCGGCCGCCTTGGCGGCGGCGACCTTCGGGATCGCCTTGGCGGGGAACTTCTTGGCCTTGCTCAGGCGCAGCAACCCATAGGGCTTGGGCGTCAGCGACGGCAGCGGCAGCTTCTCGGCCTTGGCCTTGTGCTTGGCCTTGGCCTTCGCCGCGACCGCCGTCGCGCTCCGGGGCGCGGCGGACGAGTTGTCGCCCAACGCCACGAAGAGCGCGAGCAGCGCGACGGCCAGCGCGGCGGCCGCCAGGCCACGGGTCAGGGGATCGACGGCCACGATCGTCGTGGCCGTGCTGCGGGGCTCGGTCATTGTCTCGGCGTCCTCGGAGGTCGGCGGTCATCGGTGGTGTTGTAGGCGTACTGGCGACGTGGCCGCGGGCGCACGTTGGTCAGCGCGAAGCCCGCGAGCACGAGCATCAGCAGGGCGCCGCCACGGCTGAGCACCCGCGTCGTCTCGGAGCTGTCGTAGCGCGCCATGTTGTGCGCGGTTTCGACCGAGGGCTCCTCCTCGCGCTGTCGCTCGGGAGCGACGGCCGATTGATAGACCTGCGACGACGCGGTTCCGCTCGGTGGCGCGGGTCGCGCGGCGGTCGGCCCGGGCGGCGGCGGCGCCGCGACGACCTGCGTCAGGCCCGTGGCCACCGGCAGGAACGGGATCGCCGCGTCGAGCACGGGCCGGGGCGGATGATGGGGCTTGACCGCCGCCTTGGCCGCCGGCGCCGGCGGCGGTGGCAGCGGCCCCGCCCCGCCGGTCGGCGTGGTCCCGAGGCCGGGCTCCGGCAGCGTGTCGGCGACGTTGGTGCCCACGTTCTGGGCCTTGGGCGTCGCCGCGCGGTTGGCGGGCACCGTGCCGCACGGGCGGCGCACGCTGCCCTCCTGAACGGTCACCTTCTGCGAGTAGGACAGGCCACCGGCGGTGAGCGTGACGGTCGTCGTCCCGGCGTTGTAGGCGCACAACAGGCCGCTGGTGGCGGCGGGCACCGGATCGCCGGCGCTGTTGAGCAACAGGCGCCGCGGGTTGGTCGAGACGGGGTCGCGCGCGACGAAGTCGGCAACCGACGGATCGGAGGAGGTGAACGTGTACTCGGGCGCGATCGTCGTCTGGCACTCGCCGCCCGTGCAGTCGTCGGGGATCGGGGTGTACGGGTCGGGGATGATCTGGCACACCGGGGCCCCGACGCAGCCCTGACCCGCCCGCGGGCGCCGCGCAAGCCCATCGAACAACGCGACGTCGCTGCGTCGCAGCAGCGTGC
Organism: uncultured Conexibacteraceae bacterium; assembly: GCA_963731005.1. GTDB lineage: Bacteria > Actinomycetota > Thermoleophilia > Solirubrobacterales > Solirubrobacteraceae > Baekduia. The sequence continues at coordinate 1,179,247 of CAVSTZ010000001.1, forward strand.
CGTCGGTCGCGTCCACCGCCAGCTCACCGATGTTCGGGATCAACCGGACGTCGACCAGCGCGCGATCGGCGTTGGTCGGGTCGCGATGGTGGACGTCGACCTCGGCGAGCAGGAACCCGCTGTTGGGCGGGTTGTCGGTCCGCCCCCGGGGCGGCTCGATGTAGCCCAGCGAGCCGGTGCCGAAGGCCGGGATGACCGCGCCGTTGGCGCTGATCGTGCCGCGCCGGTTGTCCTGCGACGCGTTGTAGAAGTAGGCCGAGGCGGACCCGGGCCGCCCGCGTAGGGTCGGGCAGTCCGCCGGCGCCGAGCCCGTGACCAGCGTCGCGGCGACCGCGGCGCTCAGGTCGCCGGCGGCCTGGCTGCCGACGACGATCGCCGGCGTGCCCGGCGCGCTCGGACCCGCCGCGTTGGAGAGCTGGGTCGCCAGCCAGCAGCGCTGCACGTCGTCGACCGGCCCGGAGGTGTCGAGCACGATGACGCGCACGACGTCCCCCGTTCCGGACGCACCGGACGAGTCGAACGCGTAGTAGGCGTGACCGGGCTGCGGCTTCTCGTCCCACGTGATGCCGGACGCCGTCCGCTCGCCCAGCGGCTCGCTCGCCGCCCGAAACGCACCGAGGAACGTGTCGAGGGAGCCGTCGGGATCGCGGTCGCTCGGGCTCGGCACGGTGTAGACGGGCAGCTCGCCGGCGGCCGCGACGAGCCGCTCGGCCGCCGCCGCCTGCTCGTGCGGGAAGTCATCGGTGGCGGTCGGCCCGGCCGTTCCCGGTCCGGTGTCGAGGAAGGCCCGCACGCCGTTGATCTGCGCGGCCCGCGAGACGGCGGCCGGCAGCCACCGCCACGGCGCGGCGCCGACCGGCTCGAGATCGGCGCAGCCGTCCAGGCAGCTCGCGCCGCCACCGACCGCGAACGTCACCATCGCCTCCGGGTCGAGGGGCACCGTCGCCGCCGCGGCCCCGGGTGCCGACTGGCCGTCGTCGGGATAGCGCACCACGCTCGCCGTCTGGACCTGCGCGTCGCCACCGACCGCCCAGCCGGAGCGGCCGAACGGATCGGTCAGGAAGGCGAGCACGGCGTCGGGTCGCTCCGGCATGTCATAGGCGTTGGCCGCCGGGTTGAGGTCGATCCAGGCCTCGTGCTGCTCGTCGCTCCAGCCGGTCGCGGTCTGGCGCAGCACGAACCCGGAGGACGGCACCGGGTAGGGGTTGACCAGCACCGGCGCGTGCCCTGGAAGGGCCGGCTTGAAGATCGTGCTCTGGTCGATGCCGAGCTCCTGGCTCGCGATCGGCGCCTCGTTGAGCGAGGTGGACTGGACGACGATCGACACGATCGCGCGCACGGCGCCGTCGGGGTCGTGGACGGCGGCCAGCGCGGCGGGGAAGCCCGCCGCATCGACGTCCGCCGCCCGCCACGCGCCGCCGGCGCCGTCGCGCTCGGCGAGGCTTCCGCCCATCGTGGCGACGACCGCGCTGCCGTCGGCCAGGCCGGCGACGCGCTCGGGCGTGGCGCCGAACCCGTAGCCGTCGGCCGACGGCTTGGGCAGCTGCGCGGCGATCGTCTTGTCCTCGCGCCACCCGGATCCGTCGTTGACGATGATCCCGCCGCGGTACCCGTTGCCCTCGGGCGTCTTGTAGGTGACGATCGCCTGATGACCGGCGAACGCGATCGAGGTGAAGTTCGCGTCGCCCAGCCCGTCGGGCAGCGGCTCTTGTGTCCACTGGCGGTCGTAGCGCAGCAGCACGCCTTGCTTGCCGATCGCGTAGCCGCGGTCGGCATCGCCGGGATCGAACGCGATGCCGGTGAAGTTGGCCACCGCGACCGCGGCGGTGGCCGGCTTTCCGGGGTCGGACTCCCACAGGCCGGTCGCCTTGCGCCACAGCCACATCTCGCCGCCGTCGCCCACGACGTAGGCCCGATCGGCCGCCGGCCAGGCGACGCCGCGCAGCCGAGGCGTCGCGCGCTTGCCGGTCGCGGCGATCAACGGCTCGGGCGACCAGCCCTCCCCGGGGACGTAGCGCGCCACCTCGCCCAGATCGCCGACCGCGAGCGCCTGCGCGTCGATCGCGCCGACCGGCTTGCCCGGCTCTGCCGCGATCGCGGTCAGCGGGTGGCGGAACGGCACCGGCCACTGGTGCAGCTTGTCGGGCTGTGGCGCGCGGCTGTAGCGGGCGATGATCCCGTTGCCGCCCAGCCAGCCGTCGTCGGGCGCCGCGAACGCCGCGCCGTTGGAGACCCCCGCGCCCCGTCCCGCGGTCGCGACCCGGTCGAACGTGTCGGCCGTGAGCCGCAACATCGCGCCCTGCTCGAGGCCGGTGATCAGCCGCGTGCCGAACGCCCCGCCGTCGGCCCACGCGAAGGTGCGTGAGCCGTTGACCGGCAGTTCGGCACCGAGCTCCTTGTCGCACAGCGGTGCGCCCAGATCGCACCACGTGCCGCGGACCGCGTGCTCGGCCTCGCTGTAGAACAGGGTGGCGTCCGAGGTCTTCGCGCCGCCGACGGTGACGCTCGCGTCGGCCCACACGCCACTGCTGGTCGCGACGAGCGGCTGGCCACCGTCGGTGCGGGGCTTGATGCGGGTGGTGGTGCCCGGGCCCAGGACCGGGCTGCGCTGAGCGAAGAGCGAAGCACCGAGCGAGACGGGTCTCCAGACCGGGTCGCCGTCCTCCAGCGCGCGGTGGAGCAGGACGATGCCCGCGTCCGACGTGGTGCCGGTGGCCAGCAGCCAGGCGTGGTCGGCGCCGGCGGCGTCGATGACGCTGACCGTGAAGCTGTCTGTCGGCGCGTCGCATGCCGGAGCGTCACCGAGGCAGATCGGCTCGCGCGTCCACGCGGTGCCGTCGTAGTGCAGCACCGCGTCGCGGACGCCGTCGGCACCCGCCGTCGGCACGACGAAGGCGCCGGCGTGGCCGTCCTGGGACAGGGCGGCGATCAGCGGCGTCCCGTCGCCGTAGAGCTTCTCGCCGTCGTGGAGCGCGGGCGTCTGGGTGGCGGGCGGCGTGTCGGTGGAGCCGGGCGTGCCGGTGGAGCCGGGCGTGCCGGTGGAGCCGGGCGTGCCGGTGGAGCCGGGCGCCGTCGTCGAGCCCGGAGCGCTCGTCGACCCGGGCGCGCTCGTGGTCGCGGGAGCGCCGGTGCTCGGCAGTTCCCCGGCCGGCAACTCGTCTGCCGCCGCAGCGGCGTGGAAGCGCGCGCCGCCGGGGTCACGGACCAACAGCATGGTGTTGGCCAGCAGCGCCACGGCCCCATCGCGCGTCGCCCGGCCTTCCAACGTGCCGCCCGCCGGCTCAAGTGTCGTGAGCGGCTGCCCGTCAACACCCAGCGGCGCGGGCATCGCGGTCCAACCCTCCGCGTCGGTGTAGCGCAGCACGCGGTGGCTGCCGACCGACCAGACCTCGCCCTTGGCCTCGTCGGGCGAGGCGTCGATCAGGGTGCCGCCCTGGTCGAGCACGCCGAGCCACGGCTGCGCGGTCGGGGGCGGCGACGACTCGTCGCCCACGCTGCGCGAGGTCTGGCCGATCGCCAGGAGCGCGGCCGCGGCGGCCAACAGCAGCGGCACCGCCAGGCGTCGCCGTCGACGGCGCAGAACCACAGAGACATCCATTACTTCGCAGCCTTCTTATAGGGCTCGGCCCGCAGGTCGAGCGCCGTCGGCCAGTGCTTGCGGTTGAGCGTGACGCGCAGCTTGTGCTTGCCCTTGGCAAGCGTCTGACGGCTGGTCTTGGCCACGACCGTCTTCTTGCGCTTGGCGACCAGCTGGACACGCGCCCTGGCGGTCAGCGTGAAGGACACCTGCAACGTCGTGCGCCCGATCAATCGACGACGGACACCGGTGACCAGCTTCTTGGCCTTGGGCTTCCCGTCGCCCGTGGCCGGCGGCGCGTAGCCGATCGGCGGCGGCTGGTCGAAGACGGGCGGGGCGATGCCCGAGTCGTCGTCGGGGAGCGTGTCGGGCGAGACGAGGCTCGTCGCGGCGTCGGCCGGCCGATAGGTGATCAGTCGGTGCATCGCCGGCTCGTCGTCGCGCGGCAGGCTGCCGCCGAGGTGAAAGAGCCAGCCGGCCTGCGTGGCCATCCAGCACTGACCGGCGGCCGGGCACGCCAGGGCAATGGTCGGCTGCTTGCGCGCGATGTCGTCGGCCGCCGAGGGCAGGGTGAGGACGTCGTCGACGGTTCCGTCGGCGTGCACGCGGGCGAGGCGTGCCGGCAGGGGCCCGACGGTGTCGAACGGCAAGACGTAGCCGACCCACGCGGCGTCGGTTCCCGGCTCCGCGGCGATCGCCGTGATCTGCCCGTCGGAGGTGAGCACGCCGGCCGGGTCGTTGAGCGTCAGCTGCGTCAGGCCGCCGGATCCGAGACGGAGGATCAGCGGTCCGGCCGCGCCCCTGTTGCTGCCGACGAACCACATCGTGCTGCCGTCGCTCGAGAGCCGCGGAACGCCGATCACGGTCCCGAGCGCCGCCGGCGCGGCGCCGTGGTAGTCGATCGGCTCGCTCGTAAACAGCGGGCGGAAGACCGGCGGCGACCCGGGCTGGATCTCGTGCAGCAGGAACGGCTGGTCGTCGGGTTCGTTGTCCAACACGTTCCCGTCGACGCTGACCGACTCATACAACGCGCCCTGATGGGCCACGATGTCGGTCACCGTGCGATCGGGGTCGGAGATCGACGGATCGCGGACGGTCAACGAGGGCCACGGCGTCAGCGCCGTCCCGTCCCAGTGCAGGTGGAAGGCGCCCGTGTTGACGGTGCCCGGCAGGCGCGCCCCGCCGAACCAGCAGTCGTCCGGGGCCAGGCACGCAGCACCGTTCATCGCCGGATAGGAGTCCGCCAGCCCGAGCGGTTGCGCGTAGGAGGCGACGACCGCGCCGTTGACGAAGTGACAGAGCGAGCGGGCGACCCCGCTCTCGCCGAAGGGCACGGGCCGCCCCACCGGCTGATCGCTGATCGTCCAGAAGTCGAGCGGCCCGGCCCACGCGATCCGGCCGCGCGCGCCGCCGCAGACGGTCGACAACTGGTGCCAGCCCGTGCCGTCGTAGGCCCAGAGGCCACGATCGGTGATCAGCACTCCACGGTTCGGGGCCCAGAACTCGATGTCGGAGACGGCGCCCAACGAGACGGGCACGTCGCTGCCGACGGTCAGCGGCTGCTCGCTGTGCCAGTCGTCGGCGAGCGCGGCGGCGCACCCGAGCGACAGCATCAGCGTGAACGCCGCGAGCGCGGCGATCAGGCGTGCGGTCATCGCTTCGCCTTCGTCGTGGTCTGGGTCTTCTGCTTGGCGGAAGCGACCCGGAAGCGCACCACGAGCGCGTCGCGCAGCGTCGCGCGCGACGGAGCGGCGAACGTCACGCCGGCGGTCGCGTCGAGCCCGGCCTTGGCCTTCACCAGCGACCTGTAGGCCTTGGTCACGCGCACGGTCAGCCGTGAGATCCCGACGCCACGGGCAACCAGCGAGGCGACCCCGACCTGGCGCCTGGAGAGCACCCGGCGGCGGACGGTCCGGTGGTGGCCGCCGCGCGTCTTGACCGTGACGCGCTTGATGACCGGCACGGTGGCCCGGACCGTCGCGCGCAGGACGCCGGGGCCCGGCACGGTCGCGTCGAACCGGACGCTGCCGTCACGCTGGGCGACCGCGCGCAGCGCGAGCTTCCAGGCGCGCGGGACCGCGGGAGCGGCCGGCGGCGTCGAGATGTCGAAGCGACCGGGGGTTCCCGACGGGGCCGCGCGATCCTCGACCAGGAAGGCGTCGGGGGCTCCGTTCTCATCGACGGCGACGAGGTTGGCCGCGGCCGAGACCCACGCGACCATCCGACCGGTCGCGTCGAACGATGGCGACGTCGGAGCGGGGTTTCCCGACGGCACGCCCGTCGGCCCGAGCACGGAGGGCCCGCCGTCGACCGTGCGGCTCAGCCGTTGGAGGGTGTTGCCGTCGAGGTCGACGAGCCAGAGCTCGGGCAGCCCGACCACCGCAGGCGGTGCGTCGATGAGGAACGGCGGGCTCAGCGCGAACGTGTTGCGATCGGTCCCGAAGGCGATGCGCCGGCCGTCGGGTGAGAGGGCGACGTCGATCAGCCCACGCCCGTTGAGGTCCTGCGTCAGGCGCCGGACGGCGTCACGGCGTGCAAGCCCGGACCGCATGTCGGCGACGAAGAGATCAGGGTTGCCGTTGGGTGAGTAGAACGGCGGCAACGGCGGCGCGCCGAGGAATGCGACCGTGCGGCCGTCGGCGCTCAGCGCCAACAGCGACGCGTCGCTGACCCCGGGCAGCCAGCCCCCCTGGACCCCCTGCTCCGGGTTGGCGATGTTCAGCCGCGGATACGGGCCCTGGCAGGCAGCGTCCTCCATCGTCGCGCCCGGTGGACAGCCGGGCGCCTCCGGGTCGCCCGCACCCGCCACCCGACGGGTCGGCGCCTGCGGCCCGTCGCCGATGCGCCGCCACAGCGGCTCGTTGTAGTCGCTGGTCGCACCGGCCGGATCGCCACCGACCGTCGCGGCCTGCTCGCCGATCCGCTCGCCGGTCCAGGCGACGGTCGTGCCGTCGGCACTGAGCGCTGCTCCCTGTCCGGCCACCGCGGGACCCGCAACCGGCCGGTCGGTCATGGTGCCGCTGTCCGGATCGCGCTGCGCGCTGACCAGGGTCGTCCGCCGCGTGTCGAGGTCGCGTACGGCGACCTGACCGGCCGGCGTCCCCGTACCGGCGAGGTCGGACTCCGCCTCGACGACGAAGGCCACGCGGCGCCCGTCGGCGCTGATCGCCTGCCGTGCCGCCGCCGTCGAGCCGCTGCTCCCGCCTGCCGGATAGGTCAGGCCGGCGGTGGTGGCGTCGAGCGCCGAGACCAACGTGTAAGCGCACGGGCCGTCGGCCGCGCACGGCGCGCCGTCGCCGGGCACCGAGGCGTCCATGTCGCGCACGTAGACATCAGGCTGCGGGTTGTGGTCGTCGGCGGGATCGAGCGCGGCGCTCGTCGTGAAGCTGACGTAGCGTCCGTTCGCGCTGATCGCGGGCGAGCTCGCGTCGCGGACCGGCGCGCCGCCGTACGCGTCGGTCGCGGCGACCGGCTCGGTGACACCGGTCTGGAGATCGCGGCGCAGGATGCCCCGCGTCCCGTCCAGCGAGCCCGTGAAGACGAGATAGTGGCCGTCGCCTGACAGCGCCGCGCCGGAGACCTCGTCGGCCTGCTCGCGCGCGGAGACCGTCATCAGGCTGGGCATCCCGAAGCTCGCGTGCGCGGCGGCCACGGGGATGAGCGCGGCGGCGCCGGCGGCGGCGACCAGCACGATCTTCATGGCCCTCATCGGACCTGCACCCGCAGGCGCAGCGTCGTCGCGTTGCCTGCCCGATCACGGGTGACCACGCGCACGACGTAGCGTCCGGCGCGTCGGTAGCGGCGCCGGAACGTCCGGTGCCCCTTCTGCTGCTTGCTCCCATCGCCGAACCGACAGGTGGTCTTGGCCGCCACCACCCCGGACGCCGGGTCGGCGACGGTCACGGCGATCGCGTGCCGGCCAAACTTGCGACGCGGCGCGACGGCGGCCTGGGCGGTCGGCGGCCGGGCGTCGACCTTCAGGCCGACGGGGTCACTGGCGACGGCCTGGCCCTGCGCGTCGGTGGCGATGACCTGCACCTGGCGCTTGCCGTTGCCCAGCGCGGTCGCCGTGGGGATCAGCGAGCGCGCCTGGAGGCCTTGGGCCACCGGATCGCCGTCGAGCAGCACGCTGTAGGTGATCTGCCGGGCGGTCGACGGCGCGGCGTCCCACTTGAGCCGGGCCAGCCGGGGGCGTACCCACCCCGATGGCGCGGTGACCGTGAAGCGGGCAGGGGCCGCGGTGATGCCTGTGACCACGATCTGGCGAGCGGCGGCGGTGCCCTGCAGGAAGGTGAGGATGCCGTCGCCGCCGCGATCGGCGGCGAGGCTGAGTCGCGAGACGTCGCCGGCCGCGGTCCCGGCCAGGACGCCGGTCTGGACGCCGCCGTCGGCCTGCTCCTGGCGAACGGCGACCGCGGGGAAGCCGTCGAAGCCCGTCGTCTCCCACGCGGCGAGCGTTGCACCGGCCGCCGACCGCGCGAGCGCGACCTCGGCGCCGGCGGTCGGGGCGGGCGTGGGAGGCGGGTCGCCGAGCGGTGCGCCGGCGCCCAGCGGCGTGGTTCGCAACGCGCCGCCCACAACGATGCCGGCGAGGCTGTCGCCGGTCTGCCCGCTGTCGGCCACCGCCACCGCCGGAGGTCCGACGGTCCCTCGCAGCGTGCCGCCGTCGGCCGCCACCGCGCCGCTGAAGGCCCCGGCGTGCTGGTCGAGGCTCACCGGCAGTTGGTTGGCCAGCACGCGGGTCGCGCCTTGTGGATCGGGGTAGCGGGAGACGACCTGGGCCATCCCTAGCGGCGTGACGGCGAGCGCGAACGCGTCGGCGTCAGCGGCCAGCGACTCGCCCTGCCATGTCGTCGGGCTCGCGGGAAGGGTCGGGCCGAGCGACGTGCCGAACACCCGCTTGGCCCAGATCCGCGCGATGCCGAGCTGGTCTCGCTCCTGCCAGGCGACGACCGCGCTGCCGTCGTCGGCGAGGCCGACACGCGGGCCGTTGGCGTCGGTCGGCGCCGGCACCGACGCGTCCGGGTTGCGGTTGATCGCACCCAGCCGCGACCAGCGCGTGCCCTGGAAGCGAGCGACCCGCATATCGGCGAGGACGTCGTTGGGACGCAGCTGGACGCGCGCGTCAACCGGGCTCTGGGCCTGGAAGTTGTAGGTCGTGACCCGATAGCTCACGATCGCCCGGCCCGCCTCCGCGCCCGCCAACGAGGGGTTGACGTCGTCGCCGTTGCCCACGTTCGGGTCGACGACGAGCGGCGGACCGAACTGCGTGGCCCCGGCGGGAAGCTCCGCGGAGTAGAGCGCGTAACGGAGCTGACCGTCGACCGTGGCGATCTCGCTCACCCACACGACCAGCAGACGACCGTGATCGGAGGCCGCGATGGCGACCTGACGCGCGCCGTAGGGCAGCGCGTCGGCACGGATCGGGCTCGACCAGGCGCCGTGGAGCCGACGCACGACGAAGACGTGCAGCACGCCCTGCTCGAGCTTGATGTAGGCGATACCACCGGCGCCGTCGGAGGCGAGCGCCGCGCCGCCGACGTCGCGGACATCAGAGCTTGGTCCATCGACCGTGACCGGCGGCTCGACGAGCGCGAGCGCGCAGGAGGGAAAGGCCAGCACCGCGAGGATCACCAGCGCCGACGGGTGGCGGAGGAGACGAATCAGGACCACAAGAGCAATCGGCGAGTGGGTCGGAAGAGTTGTGGTTGTGTTCACAGCGCAACATGGCCACGCGCATGATCCTTCGCGACGTGGACCCGCATCGACCAGTGCCTCGGCCGCATTTTCAGTATACGTCTCTGTTCTCAATGCGAAGGGCGCTTCTCAACTTCTTCACCACCTGATCTCCAAATGACATCAAGGGTGTTGAGGTTGTGTTCCGACAACGGGACGGCAGGCTTGTTGGCCTGCCGTCCCGTCTCGGTCCCCCGCTGGGTCGACCGCCGCTACTTCTTCTTGGCCGCCGCCTTGAGCGTGAGCGTCTTGCTCGTGATGCTCGTCTTGCCGCCCGCGGTGACGGAGATCCCCGCCGAGGCGCTGAGCTTCTTCTGCTTCTTGAGCAGGGAGCGACCGGCCGCGGAGAGCTTGAGCTTGACGTCCTTGCTCTTGCCCTGGTCGATGCTGAAGGTCACCGTGCCGAGCTTGACCGTGACGGTCTTCGTCTTGCCCTTGACCTTCTTCTTGACCTTGATCGTGAGCTCGATCTTGCCCGTGCACACGACCCCACCGGCGGGACAGGCGACCTTGAGGCCCAGCATGCCCTTGCTGTCGACGCTCGATCCGGTGACCGTCGGCTTGGGCGCCGTGATCACCGGCGGCGTGATGATCGGGGTGGTCTGGGTGGGCGTCGTGTTGGTGTTGGGGTTGTCGGGCGGCGGCGGTGCCGGGGTACCGGCGACCGTGACCGTCTGCTGCACGGGGCTCGAGGCCACGTCGTCGTGGCTGACGACCGTGAGCTTGACCGTGCGGGCCAGGGCCGCGGTCCCGACGTTGGCGAACGCGTGCGTGATCGTCTTCGCCGTCGTCTCCTGCGTCTCACCATCGCCGAAGTCCCAGCGGTACTTGGCCAGGTCGCCGGTCGGCCCGGCGCTCGGCGACCCGGTCGGGTCGACGGAGTCGCTCGCGTCGAACGTCACGGTGGCGCCCGCCGCCGGCTTGTTGTTGGACACCTTGAACGACGCGGTCGGGGTGGACGCGACCACCGTGACGTCACGGAACACCGGGTCGGTCGGCGGCGCGCCGTCGATGGCGATCCGCAAGCCGACGTGGTACGTGCCGGGCGCCAAGAACTTCTTGGTGATCGTCAACACCGGCGGCGAGCCCTCCGGGTGCGTCGCGAAGCTCCCGGAGTTGTCGAAGTCCCAATCGACCGAGCTCGGTACGCCGTCCAGCAGCTGCGACCCGGAGCCGTCGAAGGTCACCGTCTGACCCTTGGTCACCGTCACTGCGCCTGTGGCCGCGCCGTTGACCGAGAACGCACCCTCCGCGCGCGGGCAGCCTGTGCCGCCCGTACCGAACAGATGGACCGTCGGCGGCGGATTGGGCGCACCGCTCCCCAGGTCCCAGATGACCGCGGCGACGTCATCGCCGTCTCCCGCGGCCACGCCGATGTTGCCGCCCTGGGAGAGCAGCGCACAGGACGTCGTCCCACCGCCATAGGCGATCCTCAGCGCGGCGCCCGGCGCGGTCGAGAACCCACGAACACGCCCGGTCGCGGAGTCGCCCTCGGCGAGGTACAAGGTCTGGCCGTCGCTCGAGACCGCGATCGGGCTGCCGGTGGGGTAGTGCGTGCCGAAGTCCACCGCGCCGGGCGCCGCAAGCGGCTTGTTGGTGTCCACGAGGACCAGCGCCGTGTCGCCGCCCCCGTGCGACATCCGATACACCGACGCCGACGCGAACGGGAACGCGTACCCGATCGCGGTCTCGATGTAGACGTCGCCGTTGGGAGCGATGCCCAGACCGGCCGGGTTGAACACCGTCGAGCCATCCGGATCGAGCCCCGCGCCCAAGCCCGTCACCCGGGTCGACGGCGTGCCGTCGGACGCGATGTACTGCAGCACCCCGTTCGGGTCGGCTGCCGTCGCGTCGTCGACCCCGAGCACCGCCACTTCGTTGGTGGCCGGATCGACCGCGAGGCCACTCGCGAAGTCCACTGCACTGTCGGTCTCATCCCGGAAGTCGATCAGGACACCATCGGCCAGATCCGCCGGGGCGACCAACGTGCAGGTCGTCGGGGTCGGACAGTCCGGCACCGTCGAGAACGCCAAGACCTCACGCGCCGTCTGCCCGCCATGGACATCCGCGTCGACCAGCGCGTAGAGCCGTTGCAGCTCCGGGTCGAGCGCAAGGCCGATGACATACATCGCCTGGCCGGACGGGTCGCTCAGCGAGAGCACCGACGAGGCGAGCGTCGTGCCGTTCTTGGAGAACTTCCGCAGATGGGAGTTGTGATCCTGGTCGAAGTCGGCCACGAACAGGCTGTTGTCATCCGACGGGTCCAGCGCCACCGGCCCAGGACTCCAGAACTGATCGTCGACCGGGGGATAAGCGACCGAGCCGAACGCGGCCAGCTCGCCCGTCGCGGCGTGGGCGCCCGACGAGGCCGCCGAGAAGCCGACGAGGGTCATGAGGGTCAAGACAGCGACAAGCGCCGAACGTCCGGCACGGCGCGTCGCAGGACGGCAAAGGTCCAGCATCGACAGCGGGTCTCCCTGATCGTGTGATGTTCGCGACGTGGACCGGGGATGGACCCGGTCACGGCCGCGGCGACAGTACACGAAGGTGTTCTTTATGCACTCAGGTTTCTCAACATCTTCACCTCCCGGCCGACCGTTTCGCGAACACGAGTTCTCAATATGTTCACAAAGCGATGATGGACGCTGAGCGCAGGGGGCGACCTTGAGGCCCGAGCCGCCCACCAACGGCCGCGGCCGAACCCGTTGGGCTCGGCCGCGTGCGGTTGCTGTATGTGGGCGCGGACGGGCGCACCCGTCGTGCTCAGTCGGTGATCTCGAGGACGCCAGTAGTCCCGATGTGCCGGACGTCTGACGGCAGCGCCGCGTAGTCGTTCTCGGTGGTCAACGCAGTGGCCTGACCGCCGCCCGCCTGCGTGAGGACGTAGTGCAGGTAATCAGTCACCGTCCGGGCGACGCCAGTGCCGTGCGTGAAGCCGGCCTGCGTGTAGTTGTTGAACGCCAGGTCCCACGTCAACGTGCAGATCGGGTACCGGTTGCCGATGTTGCTGAGGTAGACATTGGACCAGTCGCCAGTCGCCGACGGAAGCGAAGCCGCGGCCCCATAGGCGCCGTCGGCCGTGTTGCAGTTCGAAGTCCCCTTGGTAGTCGTGACACCGTTCGACGACGGATCCTGGACGTTGCCGCTCGTGTTGATCTTCAGCCAGGTCAGAGTCGGCCAAGTGCCCTCAGTGGCCGCAACGACCGCGCGGGCGTCCGACAGCGCGGCGTAGCCGATGCTGCCAGTAGTCGCGCCCACCGTGCGGACCTCATCCCCGCCACCCGAGCCAGTGCCCGAGCACGGAAGCTTCATGAACGAGTTGCAGCCCGAAGTCGAGTAGATCAGCGGGGAGGTGGTCGACGTCGGTTGCGGCCAAGTCACGTTGTTGGCTCCGCCCTGGAGGTTGGCCCACGTCAGCGCGCCATGCACTGCGCCACCATTGACCGTGCCGAGGTAGTGCTTGAGCTGATACGTCGTACCCGAGCCGTCATCACGCACGATGCGATTGATCGGCGTGTCGCAGGCGGCATTCGGGGCGGCACCGCCCAGAGCAGTCCAGTTGGCAGTAGTGCCCCGGAACGCAGTCTCCACCTGTGCAGGCGTGACGGTGCCGTTGACCATGCACCCCGCCGGCGGATTGACCACGATGGCGATCGCCGACTGCGCCACCGGAATGCTCAGGACCTTGGCACCATTTGCCGCCGTGCCGATGTTAGTGATCTGGGTCTCGTCCGGCGCGTCGTCGGTCCCGCAGAACGCCCACGTCTTGCTGAGCGGCTCGCCGGTGGCGCCGAAGCTAGTCAGACACGCCCCCGAACTCGAACGGTCGTACGTCACCGTCGGCTTCGAGGTGCCGCTGCAGCCTGCAGCATGGGTGTTGAAGGTCGAGGTCCAGATGTCCTGCGCCGCACCCTGCAGCGTCGACCCCTGTCCAGTGATGTTAGTACCAGAGCACTTTGCCCCCAGCGCCGCCGAAGCCCCGCTCGCGCCGATGCCCGAAACGGCCATCACCGAGAGCACAGCAGCGAAGGCCAGAAGCCATCGCCTGTTCTTGATTCTCATGATTGTTGATACTCCATGATCGAATGGAGCCCGCACACGGACGTGCGCGGGCAGCGTGAAGTGCGCCGCTCCGTGCGACGTCCACCCCACCCAGCACCTGCGTGGCCGCGTCCTTGGACCACCGGTGGGACTCCCGTCCGCCCGGCCGGTGTTCGGCCACCAGCGACGGTAGAACCGGCCCCTCCTGAGTTCAAGAGAGTTTCGGTTGTGTTCCCTTGCCGATCAGGCTTTTCTGCCCAGATGGCAGGCCGGACATGGCCGGTGGCCGCCTACCGGCCGGGCAAGCTGTCAGTCACAACGTCACGCGAGCGCGAACACTCGTGGCAATATGTAAACAAATTGTGAACACATTGACAGTTGTCGGCGCTGTCCCTTGGCGGCACATGGCGACGGCTCCCACCCTGGACGTGCGCCCGCCTGAGCGCGTCTGTCGCGACGACAGACGCAGCCCGTACCGTGTAGCCCGTGCGCATCGCCACCTGGAACGTGAACTCCGCCAAGCAACGCGTCCCGCGCCTGTTGCCGTGGCTTGACGAACGCCGGCCCGACGTGGTCGCCCTGCAGGAGACCAAGCTCGCCGACGAGGCGTTCACCGCGCTGCTCGGCGACGAGCTCGCCGAGCGCGGCTACGAGGTCGCCCTGCACGGCGAGACCGCGTGGAACGGCGTGGCGATCCTCTCGCGGGTGGGGCTGGCCGACGTCGTCTCCGGCCTCGGCGACGGGGCGCCCGGCTTCCCGCACCCCGAGGCGCGGGCGGTGTCGGCCACGTGCGGCGCCATCCGCATCGTGTCGGTCTACGTCCCCAACGGGCGCACGCCCGACTCCGAGCACTACCACTACAAGTTGGCCTGGCTCGCGTGGCTGCGCGACGTCGTGGCCGCGGGCGACCCGGCGACGACCGTCGTCATGGGCGACATCAACATCGCGCCGACCGACGACGACGTCTTCGACCCCGACGCCTACGTGGGCCAGACGCACGTCACGCCGCCCGAGCGCGCCGCGCTGGCCGACCTGCAGGCCGTCGGCCTGCACGATGTCGTCCGCGATCGCTGGCCGCAGGAGCGCGTGTTCAGCTACTGGGACTACTGCGCCGGCATGTTCCACCAGGACCTCGGGATGCGGATCGACCTGGTCCTCGCCGGCGCGGCGGTCGCCGACCGCGTCCAGGCCGCGTGGATCGACCGCAAGGCCCGCAAGGGCAAGGGCCCCAGCGACCACGCGCCGGTGATCGTCGACCTCGACGAGGCGCCCGACGGCGACATCGGTCCGGTCGTCCCGCCACCGTCGGCCCCGGCGCCGCGGCGCGGGACCAAGAAGCTGCCGCAGTCCTGAAGGCCATCGCTCACGGCGGGTGGGCCTGTCGGGCGTGATGTGATCGCGCTCAACGGGCCCACCCCGTCCGTCAGCGCTTGCGGTCCGTATTCCGCGAGGGCTGCACGCGCTTGGGCTCGCCGGGCATCTTGGGGTAGTCGGGCGGATAGGGCATGTCGCCCGCCTCGTCGCGTTCATACAGGTCGAGCAGCGGTTGCAGGGAGTGGGCCGTGTCGTCGATCGCCGCGTGCAGATCGCCGACCTCGGCGAAGCGCGCGGGCATCGTCGCCACCGTGAAGTCCTCCGGCGCGATGCCACCCGCCAGCTCGTCCCACGTCACCGGGGCCGAGACCGGCGCGCCCGGCTTGGGCCGCACGCTGTAGGCCGAGGCGATCGTGCGGTCGCGCGCGTTCTGGTTGTAGTCGACGAAGATGCGCTCACCGCGCTCCTCCTTCCACCATTTGGTCGTGACCTCGCCGGGCAGGCGCCGCTCGAGCTCGCGGCCGAAGGCGATCGCCGCGTGGCGCACGTCGGTGAACGTCCAGCGCGGCTCGATGCGGACGTAGATGTGGACGCCCCGGCCGCCGGACGTCTTGGGGAAGCCGGTGTAGCCGAGGTCGGCCAGCAGCGTCGCGCGCCTCGGCGGCGACGCGGACCGCGTCGTCGAAGTCGGTGCCCGGCTGCGGGTCGAGGTCGAGACGCAGCTCGTCGGGATGGTCGACGTCGTCGCGGCGCACCGGCCACGGATGGAACGTGATCGTGCCCATCTGCGCGGCCCAGGCGACGACGGCGATCTCGGTCGGGCAGACCTCGTCGGCGTGGCGGCCCGACGGGAACTCGATCCGCGCGGTCTCGACGTAGTCGGGCGCGCCGCGCGGGATGCGCTTCTGAAAGAACGCGTCGCCGCCGCCGTGTTCTCGCGCGTCGACGACGACGATGTCCGGGATGCACGCCCTTGGGCCAGCGCTCCAGCGTCATCGGCCGCCGCGCCAGTGCGCGCATGATCCCGTCGCCGACCGACAGGTAGTACTCGACCACGTCGAGCTTCGTGACGACCGGCGTACGCTCGGTCGCGGGGAAGATGATGCGGTCGGCGCTGGACACGCGCACCTCGCGCCCACCGGCTTGCACGACCGTTGCCTCGGAGCTCGCCATGTCGAGGAGTTCTACGCCATCGCACGGTGCCCTACCGGATCGGGTCTTGTGTTCTCGGCGAGGTTTGGGTAGGGCTACGGCATGCGTCGTCTTCGTAAGGTCGCGCCCGAGCCGACCGGCCTGCCGAGCGAGATGGCGCCCGAGCGTCCGGGCGACGCGAGCACGCGCCGGTACCTGGCGCCCGCCGGCGAGAGCCGGACCGCGCGCAGCCGGCGGCTGACCCGCATCGCCTTCACGCTCCTGCGGCGCGACCGGACGATGGCGATCCTCGCCCTGCTCGGCGCGGCTTTCATGATCGTCGCCACGCTGGCGATCTTCGCCGCCGCCGGCTGGCTGCACGACCCGGGCCGCGAAGGCCACCTGCTGCTGATCTACGCGATCTTCAGCTGGCCGACGACCTTCGTCGCGACGTTCCTCAACGTCGCGCTCGCCGCCGCCGCCGACGCCTGCCTGGACGGTCGCCGCCTGACCGTGCGCGAGGCGCTGGGCGTCGCGGCCGCGCGCATCGGGCCGATCGTCGGCTGGTCGCTGCTGGCCACGGGCGTCGGGATCCTGCTGCAGCAGCTCGCCGAGCGCGTCCCGGTCGGCGGCCGGATCGCCGGCTGGCTGCTCGGCGTCGCGTGGGGCCTCGTCACGTTCTTCGCGATCCCGTTGCTGGCGCTCGAAGGCTGCTCGCCGACCGGCACGGTCCGGCGCTCGTCGCGGCTGATCCGCGAGCGCTGGGGCGAAGGCGTCGGTGGCACCGTGCTCATCGGCGCCTGGGCGACGCCACTGCTGTTGGTCGGCGGCGGTCTGATCGGCGTCGGCGTCGGTGCCCACGGGCAGGCGCGCGTCATCATGCTCACGATCGGCCTCGGCGTCGTGTTCGCCTCGATGGCGCTGATCACCGCCGCCCGCCAGGTCTTCGCCGTCGCGCTGTATCGCTACGCCACCGACGGCAGCACCCGCGGCGGCTTTGCCGAGACCGACCTGCGTGCGCCGTTCAGCGCGCGTCGGCGTCTGTTCGGACGCTGAGCCCGCCTCAGCCCTCCACGGGCTGCGGCCGCAGGAAGCCCTGGTGGTGGTCGGTGTGCGGACGCGGTGGCAGGCCGCCGCCGTCGCCGGGGCGCTGGATGTCGTCCTTGCGGATCGTCGTGGCGGTGACGAGCGCGATGAAGGCCACCAACTCGATCGCCGCAGACGGTGCCGTCGCCGAGCCCGAGCCCGGTGTTGACGTGCGGCTTGCTGAACCAGTCGGCGAACGACGCGCCGAGCGGGCGGGTGACGACGTAGGCGGCCCAGAACGCGACGACCGGGTTGAGGCCGAACCGCCACCAGCCCAGCAGCGGGACGGCGATGACCGCGCCGAACAGGATCGCCGAAGGCAAGAAGCCCCAGTTGAGCGTGATCGCGGTGAGGTCGCCGGCGGCGGTGCCGAGCGCGAACGTCGCCAGGACGGCCGCCCAGTAGTAGGTCTCGCGGCGGCGGGTGGTGATGGTGTGGATGTCCAGCGTGCCCTCGCTGCGCTGCCAGCGCCAGAACACGAGCCCGACCAGCGCGGCGAAGAACGGGGTCGTGATCGCGTAGGAGAGCCCGAGGCCGTCCTTGATGCCGTCGGCGACCATCGTCCCGAAGATCGCCACCATCATCACCGTGAACCAGTAGGTCGGCGCGTGATACGCGCGGCGCCGGTACTGCAGCCGGAACGCCAACGCCGTGCCGAAGACGCCGATCGAGCCCGGCGATCGGGACGCTGTGCTGGCCCATGAAGTCCGACATCGCCTCGCCCATCCCGGTCGTCAGGATCTTGAGGACCCAGAACAGCACCGTGATCTCCGGGACCTTCGCGGCGAGTGGCTCCAAGCCACCCGCTCGACCGCGAGCAGAGCGCAACATCGTGTCCTTTCGGCGCCTTCGGGGAGCGGGCAGCGTAGGGAGGGATGCATGACGCCAACCTGAACACCACGCCGTGTGGTCTGTCGGCGCTCACCGAGCAGTCAGGTCAACGCAAGGTTGCCCGGTGCACAGTGCGATCCATGACCACCACCCACGCCGACACCGTTGCATCGCTGGGCCGCAGGATGGTGAACAAGGTCCCGGAGGTCACACTCTTCTTCTGGGTCATCAAGATCATGTGCACCACCGTCGGCGAGACCGCCGCCGACTACCTCAACGACAACCTCGGCTTCGGGCTGACCAACACCACCTCCTTCACCGGTGCGCTGCTCGCCGTGTTGTTGGTGGTGCAGTTCCAGCTCAAGCGCTACGTCCCGCTCGCCTACTGGGCGGTCGTGGTGGTCATCAGCGTCTTCGGCACGCTGATCACCGACAACCTCACCGACGCCCACAACGTGCCGCTCACGACGAGCACGATCGTCTTCTCGGTGATCCTCGCCGCCGTGTTCGCGATCTGGTACGCCGTCGAGCGCACGCTCTCGATCCACTCGATCGTGACCACCCGCCGCGAGGCCTTCTACTGGCTGACGATCCTCTTCACCTTCGCCCTGGGCACCGCCGCCGGCGACCTGCTGGCCGAGAAGGCCGACCTCGGCTACGCGGTCTCGATCGCGATCTTCGCCGGCGCCATCGCGGCGGTCACCTTCGCCCACTACGTCCTCAACCTGAACGCGATCCTGTCGTTCTGGTTGGCCTACATCCTGACCCGCCCGCTCGGCGCATCGATCGGCGACGAGATGTCACAGAACAGCCACAAATACGGCGGCCTCGGCCTCGGCACCACCGGCACCTCCTCCATCTTCCTGGCGTGCATCCTGGGCCTGGTCGGCTACCTCACCATCACCAAGAAGGACCAGACCCCACCAGAGCTCGTGCTCGCCGACGCCTGAGCTCGCTCGGGGAGGCCCCCGCGTCGGTTCAGTGGGTCCGGCTCGTCGCCTGCCCGGCCGGTCCCAGCACCGCCCCGCCGCTGACCCCGCGCACCGACGCCGTGACGCGGGTCGAGCCCGGGATGACCAGCGCGCGCGCCGAGGCGCGACGGCTGAAGAACAGACGCCGGCCGTCGGCCGTCGTGATCCTCACCTGGTAGGTCGAAGCGCCGGCGGCGCGCGTCCAGCGGATCGTCGCGCGGCCCCGTGACTGGCGGATCGTCACGCGCGGCCGTCCGGCCACCGCCCGCGGCACGCGGAAGCGCGCAGCGCTCCTCAGCACCTGACGCGGCAGCCCGTGCTGGTCGACCACGACCTGGATGGCGTGGACGGAGGCCGGCGTGTCGAGCGCCGTGAACGTGAACGACCCGTGTGTCGCCGAGCTGCGACGCAGGAGCTGGGCGGCGGCACCGCGCGTCTCGCGGAACACCAGTTGCTGCCCCGGGATCCGGCGGGTGTCCCAGCGCAGGCGGTAACGCCGATGGCCCAGCGAGCGCACCTTGACGTGGACGTCCGGCTCGGGCAACAGCGCCGTCGCCTTGACCGACACCGGCGGCTCGCCCGCCAACGGCGCGACCGCCACCCGGCCGGCGCGCGGGGCGGCGAGCACGATGCCGGTCCGGCCACCGGCGGGATCGGCGACCGCCAAGTACACCGTGCTGCCGAGCCGCCCGAGCGTGCCGGGCTGGATCGTCGCCTGCGCGGTGCCCTGGGTGACCGTGACCGCGGGCGCGGTCCCCGGCGTGCCCTGCGCGATCAGGTTGACCTGCCGCTCGCCGGCCGGGATCGCGATCGATGCCGGACCCACCGCGCTGATGTGGGCGATCGTCTTGCGGAGGTCGTCGAAGCCGCACGCCCCGTCCAACAACCCGGTGTTGCCGCTCTTCCACTTGTACCCGCCGCCGAGGTTGACGGTCTGACCGAGCGCCGACCCCGACACGCAGGCCGCCACGCCGAGCTGGTCGACGAGCCCCTTGCCCGAGGCCGACACCGGGCCGACCGTCGCGGTGGCGCCGCCCTCGGCCTCGAAGCTCTTGCTGTCGATGCTGCCGCTGAGGTACGAGTCGACGTCGAAGCCCGCGAACCCGCGGTGCATGTCGCCGGAGAACCGGACGCCGCCGGGGATGGCGGCGCTCAGCGAGGCCGACGCGACGTTCATCGTCACGACCTTCAGCGTGCCCGACGCCTTGAGCGCGACGGCCGGTCCGAGCTGGAACGTGAGCGAGCCGTCGAGCGCGGCCGCCGCCTTGCCGAGCACCGTCGGGCCCGCGGTCAGCCCGATCGACCCGGTGGCCTTCAGCGACGGCTTGAGCACCACGTCGAGGCCGAGCGACTGCAGGTAGACGATCGTGCCGATCGGCTTGTTGATCTTGCTCACGTTGACCCCGACCTGCGCGATGCTGCCGTTGAGCAGCGTCAGCGATCCGGCGACCTCCGGCCCGCTGGGCAGCGCGACGCCGACCTTGCCGCTCCACTGGTCCCCCGCGCTGGTCGCCTTGTAGGCCAGCTCCGCCTGCTTGATCACCAAGGACTTGAGGGGGAGGTCGCTCGCGAGCTCGAGGTGGAAGCCGTCGAGCTTCAACCCGTCGGTCAGCGTGGCCTTGAGCGTGATCCCGCCGCTGATCGCGAACGCGGTGTCGCCGTTGCCGATCTGCGCGGTCGCCTCGGCGGTGAGCGCGTTGGTGGTCAGCGACAACGAGAAGCTGCCGGTCGCGGGCAGCTTCTTGATCTTGAGACCCTTGGGCACCTCCCACGTGTGCCCGACGCCGAGCTTGAGGCTGAAGCTGCCGAGCTCGCCGTGGTAGACGTGCATCGACCCGAGATAGCCGTCGACGCTTCCCGCCGCGGTCAGCGTGGAGGCCCGAAGGTCGAGCGTGGCCCCGCCGTTGACGAAGAGGTCGAACCCGTTGACGCGCAGCTGACCGCGCGCGGTGAGCTTGCCGCCGCCGGCGTCGTGGAAGCACGTCGCGAGCACGGTCACGCCGGCCAGCTGCGCCGAATGGTTGTCGCACGTCGCCTTGGGCGCGCCGTAGCCCTGATCGTTGGTGGCGCCCGGGATCACCGGGGGCAGGGCGCCCCCGCCCGCGCCGCTGACGCCGCCCACGCCGACGGGCGGCGCCACCCCGGGCCGGCCGATGACGACCGCGTTGGACAGCGTCTGATGGCCTGCGAGGATCGTCGTGACCGCGTAGCGGCGCTCGCTGCCCGCGTCCGCCGCGATGAACGCGTCGGTCGCCCCGGCCGCCAGGCGCGTGACCGCATTGCCGCCGAAGTCCTGGACGCGGTCGGGCGCGTCGCCGAAGGGCGTGTCGAGGTCGTCGGTCGAGTAGACCTCGTAGCCCTGGGCACCCGGGACCGGGTCCCACTGAAGGTGCACGCTGCCGACCGTGTCGCCGAGCGTCTTGAGGTCGTGGACCGCCGGCGGCGTCACCTCCTGCACACCATCCCCCGGCTGCACCGGCTGCCCGACGAACGCCGCCCTGGACATGCGCGGCAGCAGGCTCCCGCTGCTGTCGGCATCCGGGACGAGGACGTAGACGTGGCCGTAAGTCGTCTCCCCCGGCGACAACTCGCCCAGCGTGTCCTCGAACCGCTCCCGCGGCTGGAAGATGAAGCGGTCGTGGCTCTCGGGATCGATGCCGAGCACCACGTTGTAGAAGGGCACGTCAGCGCGGTTGGTGACGCCGATGCGCACGTGGTAGGGCCGCCCGGCCTGCAACGTGCCGGCATCGGCCTGGACCTTGAGCCCGAGGGCCTCGGCGCCCCAGACGTGCAGCGGCTCGGCCAGCGTCGCCGACAGGTCGACCGGTGCGTCGAAGGGCTGGAGGCGGCCGCTGTAGGACGCGGTCAGGCCATAGCGGCCCGGCTCGTCGCCGCGCACGATCCACGTGACGTCGGCGCTGGCCAGACCGGCGATCTCGCCGACGTCTCGGGTCGCGGCCTGCGGCGCGGCGGTCGGGGCCAGCGACAAGCCGCCGGGAAGGTCGAGCGACGCCTGACCCCCGGTCAGGCGGAAAGGCTCCGGTGACAGGTTGTTGATGACCATGTGGACCGAGAAGAACTGCTTGAGCGTCGTGACCTGACCGTCGAGTACGAGCCACTCGATCAGCGGATGGCCGTTGACGATCGCGCCCATCGCGGTCACGTTGCCCGAATGGCAGCTGTTCGCGCCGCAGTCGCCGCCCGCGCTGCCCGGCCCGCCACCGCCGCCCGATCCCGAGCCGCCGCACGCGTCGAAGCCGGTCTGCCCCACGAACTGCCCGGCGGCGTTGAGATGGCCGCAGAGGTGCTCGTGTCCCGGGCCGCCCGTGGGACCGGTGAAGTTCAACGCGACCTCGAACTGCCAGACGTTCTGGTTGCTCGGATCGTTCGGGTCGATGCCGGCCGCCTCGATCTCGGCCAACGTCATCGGGTGCGACTCGAGCGTGGTCGTGGCGATCTGGCCGCTGGTGAGCGTCACCGTGGCGTCGCCGATGCCACCGTCGACCGTGACCTGCGCCACCGCCGGCCGGTAACCATCGGCCCAGGCGTAGACGGCGTCGACGCCGTCGGGCAGCCCGACGAGGACGCCGACGCCGTCGGCCCCGGTCGTCGCGGTCGTCCGCGTCCCGTCGGCGGCCGCGTAGACCAGCGATGCGCCCTGCATCCGCTGACCGCCCGGGGCGAGGACCGTGATGCGGGCGCCGGGCGCGCGGTTGGCGACCGTGACCGTCGTCGTCGCGGTGGCGTCGTGGCCGGCGTCGGTGATCGTCAGCGTCACCGGGTAGGTGCCCGCCGCGTCGTAGTGGTGGGAGGCGGTCGCGCCGATCGCCGAGCCGCCGTCGCCGAAGTCCCAGCTGTAGCCCTCGATCACGCCGTGCGGCGTGCTCGCGCCGGCGTCGAAGGCGACGTCCTGCCCGACCGTCGCGCGCTGCGGGTCGCCGGCGACCGCGTGCAGCGCCGGGACGGCCACCAGCGCGGTCGGCGCCGAGCTCGCCGGAGCGCTCGGGGCGCCGCCGTTGCGGGCCATCTCCTCGATGAGGAGCCGCGTGCCCACGTCTGCCGTCGCCGCGGTGTAGGTCGGACCGGTCGCCCCGGGGATCGGCACGCACGCGCCGCCGCCGGGCACGCAGCGCTTCCACTGCACCTCATACGCGGTGGGATCGCCCGACCAGCTGCCGTGTTGGGCGCTGAGCGTCTGCCCTTGCTCGACAACGCCGGTGATCGTCGGCGGCCCGAGGTTCGCCGGGACCGGCCCGAGTACCGTCGCGGTCGCCTCGGAGCGGGCCGATGGCGAATCGCCACCGGCGTTGCGCGCGATCTCGGTCAGCGCGAGCCGGTGGCCGACATCCTCGGCCACCGGGACGTAGCGCTCGGCGGTCGCGCCGGCGAGCGCCGAGCAGCCTTGGCCGCCGGCATCGCAGCGCAGCCACTGGAGCTGGTAGGAGCTCGGCTGATTGGTCCACTCGCCGTGGCGGACCGTCAGCGGCTGGCCCTGCTGGGCGATGCCGACGATCGTCGGGGCCGCCACCGCCGCCGGCGGTTCGGGCCGGATCGTCTCGGTCTCCGCCGACGGCGCCGGGTCGGAGTCGCCACCGGGGTTGACGGCGATCTCGAACACGGCGAGCGTGGCGCCGACGTCGGCGCCGACGGGCGTGTACTGGCCCGCCGTGGCGCCCGCGATGTCGGCGCAGTTGGATCCGGTGAGGTCGCAGCGCCGCCAGCGGTAGGTGTAGGACTCGGGCGCGTTGGTCCACGTGCCGTGCTGAACGGTCAGGACGTGGCCCTGCTGGGTCTCACCGGTGATCTGCGGCGCCGAGAGGTTGACCGGGGGCGGCGGCGCGACGGGCACGGTGCGCACGGACGTCGCAGGCGGCGAGTCGCCACCCGCGTTGGTCGCGATCTCGGCGACCGCCAGCGGATGACCGACATCGTCGGCGGTCAGCACGTAGGAGGTGTCGGTCGCTCCGGCGATCGTCGCGCACGACCCGCCGTCGCCCGTGCAGCGGTACCACTGTTGGCGGTAGGAGGTCGGTTGGTTGGTCCACGTGCCGTGGACGACCACGAGCGTCTGGCCTTGGCGCGCGGTCCCGGAGATCGTCGGCGGCGTCTGGTCGACCGGCGGAGCGGAGAGCACGACCGCGGTCGCGGGCGAGATGGCCGGCAGGGAGTTGCCACCGGCATTGGCGGCGGTCTCGGCGACGACGAGCGTCGACCCCACGTCGTCGCTGACCGGCACGTAGCTCTGACCGATCGCGCCGCCGATCGGCAGGCACGACGTTCCCAGCGCGGTGCAGCGCCGCCACTGATAGGCGTAGGAGGTCGGCGAGTTGGCCCAGACCGCGTGCTGGACGGTCAGCGTGTGGCCTTGCTGCGCGGTGCCCGCGATCGACGGGGTGCCCGTGGTGCTCGGCACCGCCGGGGTGACGACGATCGTGGGCGCGGAGCCGGCCGGCGCCGACTGGCCGCCCGCGTTGCCCGCCACCTCCCGCACGGCCAGGCGAGCGTCGACGTCGGCGGCCACCACGGCGTAGGTCGTCGCGGTCGCGCCGTCGATGGGGATACAGGACTGGCCGTCGCCGTCGCAGCGCAGCCACTGGTCCTGGTAGGAGGACGGCTGGTTGGACCATGCGCCGTGGGCGAGGGTGAGCGTGTGACCCTGCTGCACCACGCCGGAGATCGTCGGCGCGCCTTGGTTGACCGGCGGCGCGGCGACCACCACGGCGGTGGCCTGTGAGGCGGCCGGCGTCGACGGCACCCCGCCGTTGGCGGCGATCTCTCCGACGACCAACGTCGCGCCGACGTCGGCCGCCTGCAACAGGTACGTCTGACCGGTCGCATCGCCGATCGGCAGGCAGGACGAACCGAGGGCGTCGCAGCGCTGCCATTGGTAGGTGTAGGACGTGGGGCTGTTGGTCCAGCTGCCGTGATGCTCGGTCAGCGTCGCGCCCTGCTTCGCGGTGCCGGTGATCGTCGGAGCCGAGACGAGCGTCGGCGTCAGCGGCGCGACCGCGGCGGTCGTGGCCGAGGTGGCCGGCGCGCCGGCGCCGCCCGCGTTGGACGCGGTGACCGCGACCGCCAACGTCGCGCCGACGTCGGCGGCGACCGGCACGTAGGTCGCGCCCGTCGCGCCGCCGATCGCCGTGCAGCCCGCGCCCTGCGGGTCGCAGCGCAGCCACTGGCGCGTGAACGAGGTGGGCGTGTTGATCCAATTGCCGTTGTCGGCGGTCAGGGTCTGGCCCTGCTGCACGATGCCCGAGAGCGTCGGAACAGCCGCGTTGACCGGCGGCAGCGGGATCACGACCGCCGTCGCCGCCGATGTCGCGGGAGCGCCGGCGCCGGCCGCGTTGGCCGCGGTCTCCTCCGCTTTGATGACGAAGCCGGCGTCGGCGTTGGTCAGCTTGTAGGTGCTGTCGGTGGCACCGGCGATCACCGAACAGCTGCCGCCGCCGGTGGCGCAGCGCAGCCAGCGGTAGGTGTAGGCGTCGGGCTGTTGGGACCAACTGCCGTGGCCCTCGGTCAGGACCTCGCCCTGCTTCGCGGTGCCCGAGACGGTCGGGATCGTGAGGTCGACGGGCGGCCCGAAGAGCGCACCGTCGATGTCGGCGTGGACCTCGCCGGCGGTCACGGTGATCGACGTCGCATCGGCCAACGTGGCCGCCGCCGGGTAGTAGATGCTGCCGTAGGAGGCGCCGGACCCTCCCGACGTGAAGCGCACCTTGTAGCTGCCTGCCGCGAGCTCCCCGACACGGAAGCTACCGTCATAGGCGTAGGTCGAAGCGACACTGGTGCCGTCGCTGTTGATGACCTCCACGCCGGCCGACGGCACCGGAGCGCCCGTGTCGCGTGCGGTGACGTGACCGGTGATGACGCCGGTGGGCGCCAGCGCAAGGTCGGCGCCGTCGATCGTCTCCCCGACGGCAGCCGTGGCGGTCACGGAGGCGCGAGCGTGCAGCCCCTGCACGTCGGTGCCGGAGATCGTGACGCTGCCCGACGGCATGCCCGCCAGCGTGTAGTGCCCGTTCTGATCGGTGTTGGCGTAGCTGGCGCCGAGCGTGTCTGTAGGCGACGAGCCGACGACCGAGACGCCGGGCAACGGCACGTGCGAGACGGCGTCGGTGACCGTGCCGGTGACGCGGCCGCCGACGGCCAGCGTGCCGTCGATGCCCGCGGTCGTCCGGCCGTCGGTCACCGACACCGCCGAGCCGTAGGTCTGGCGCAGGTAGTTCACGCCGCCGTAGGGGAGGAACGCCACGGTGTAGGTCCCGCTGTCGAGGCCCTCGACCAGATAGCGACCCTGACCGTCGGTGTACCCATAGCTGCTGGACCCGTCGGGGGTCGATGCGCGCACGCTGACGCCCGACAGCGGCAGGCCGTTGTCGGCGCCCGTGACCGTGCCGCCGATCGCACCGCCCATGGGCAGGGCGGCGTCGATCCCGGACGTCGTCACGCCGGTGGTCACCGTCACGCGGTCGGCGGTCTCGGCGGTGTCCTTGTTGTTGTAGTACTTACTGGCGTGCAGGCCGGCGCCGATGAAGTGCACGACGATCTGTCCTGACGGCACGCCGGTCAACGTGTAGCGGCCATCTGCACCGGTCGTCGCGGCGGTCTGTGACCCACCGTTGACGCCCTGGGCGGTCACGGTGACGCCCGACAACGCCGCGCCGGTGGTGGCATCGGTCACCTGCCCGGTGATCGACCCGCCGGTGGCCAGCGCGGCGTCGACGCCGCCCACGGACTGCCCGGCCACCACGTGGACGGTCGTGGCGGTGCCGAGCGTCGGCTGCCCGTCGTAGAACTGCGAGACGTGATCGCCGCCATTGACGTCGTCGAAGAAGCCGATCCGGTAGGTCCCGGTGGCCAGTCCGCGCAGGTGATAGTTGCCGTCGGACTGCGTCGTGACCAAGGTCACGAAGCTGCTGTCGCCGTCGAAGGCCTCCACGGTGATGCCGCCCAGCGCCTGCGACGTGCGGGCGTCGATCACGCGCCCGGTGATCTCCCCCGCCGGCGACAGCGCCGCGTCGATGCCGGTCGTCGCCCGGCCGGCCGTGACGGTGACGGGATCCGCCGTGATGTAGGCCTTGCCGTTGTAATAGGTGTTGGCGTAGTTCGGGCCGGTTGCGCTGTTGACGAACGCCACGCGGTAGGCGCCGGGCGCCAGGCCGGTGATGTCGTAGCTGCCGTCGGCGCGCGTCGTCGCGCTTGCGCCGAAGCCACTTGACATCGGCATCGCCTGGACCGTGACGCCGCTGACGGCCGCGTGCGTCGTCGCGTCGGTCACCGTGCCGGTGATGTGCCCGGCGGCCGTCATCGACAGGTCGATCCCCGATGTGACCTGACCGGTCGTGACCGACACGCTCGACGGGTAAGAGCTCTGCACGAAGTCGTCGGTCTGTGGCAGGGCGAAGATCGTGTAGGAGCCCGTGGCCAGTCCGTCGAGGCGGTAGTGGCCGTCGAGGTCGCTGGTGGTGAAGGTGTAGCCGCTGGGGCCCGTCGTGACGACCTGCACCCCGGCCAGCGGCGCGCCGCCGTCGGCCAGCCGCACGGTGCCGGTGACCGACCCCATCGGCGCGAGCGTGGCGTTGACAGCGGTCGTCACCTGTGGGGCGGTGACGGTCACCGCCGTCGCCGCGCCCAGGCTCGCGGCGTCGTGGTGGTACTCGGCGACGTAGCTCTGCTGCCCGCCGGTGCCGGCGAAGCCGACGCGGTACGCGCCGCTCGCGAGGCGGCTGAGCACGTAGGTGCCGTCGCTCTCGCTCGTGGTCGTGGCGACGACGGCGCCCGAGCTGTCGTATGCGGCGACCGGCACGCCGCCGGCCGGCTGGTTGGTGGCGCCGTTGGTCAGCGTGCCCGCGATCGCCCCGGCGCGGACCATCGCGGCGTCGACGCCGGTCCGAGCCTGGCCGGCGGTCAGCGCGACCGGCTGCGCGGCGCCGATCGTCGCGACGTTGTTGTAGTACTGGTCGATGTAGGCCTTGCGGTTACTCGGGTAGCCGGCGTAGACCGCGAACCCCACGCGGTAGCTGCCCGGGCTGAGGCCCACGACCGCGTAGTGGCCCTCGGCATCGCTCGACGCGTATGTCGTCGCGCCGGTCGTCGCCTCGGTGACGGTGATCGAGGCGAACGCCAGCGCGGCGTGCAGGGTCGCGTCGGTGACCGTCCCGCTGATCGACGCGCCGGTCGCCAACGCCATGTCGATGCCCGTCGCCGAGTGCCCGGCACTCACGGTGATCGGCGTCGCGGCGGCGAGCGTGGCGGCGTGGTCGTAGAACGCGTCGATGTGGCCGGTGGCGAACGCCTGGGCCCGGTAGGCCCCGGGCGCCAGCGACGGGACGGCGTAGTGACCGGTCGCGTCGGCGTCGGCGCTCGCCACGAACGCGCCGGACGCGTCATAGAGCTGCACCGCCGCCTGGGACAGTCCCGTGCCGGTCGTGGCGTCGGTGACGCGGCCGGCGATCTCCAGGCCGGGCGGCAGCGCCGCGTCGACCCCCGACACCGTGGAGCCCGGGACGATCGACAGCGCCGGCGCGGCCGCCTCGGCCGTCGCGCCGCCGTTGTACAGGCGCGCGTAGCCGGACGGCGTCCAGAAGAGCACGCGGGCGGTGCCGCTGTGCAGCCCGCGCACCGAGTAGGTGCCGTCGGCGGCCGTCGTCGTCCGCACGGTGCCGTCGTAGGAGTGGTGCACCTCGACGCTGACGCCGGCCAGGCCCGCGTGGGTGACGGCATCGGTGACCCGGCCGGTGAGCTCGCCGTCGGCGGCCAGCTGCCCGTCGACGCCCTGTACGGTCCCCTCGTCGGCGACCGACACGGCGTCGCCCGCCTGGTCCGGCGGGCGGTTGTTGTAGGTCTCGTCCAACACGCCGGCGTCGTGCGCGGAGAACCGGACCTGATAGCTGCCGGCCGACAGCCCGCCGACCGAGTAGGTCCCGTCTGCGGTCGTCGTGGCGGTCCGGTCCACGTACGAGCCGAACGTCGAGGTTCCCACCGTGACCGTCGCGCCGGCGATCGGGCTGTTGGTGCCCTCACGCGTCACCCGGCCCTGGATCCGGCCGCCACCCGTCATCGTCGCGTCGATGCCCGAGACGCGCTGGTCGGCCTGGACGGTCACCGGCGTGGCGCTCGCGACCTCCGAGACGCCGTGGTACCACTGCAGGGCGTAGACGGACCCGAAGTAGCCGACCGAGCCGCCGAAGCGGATCCGGTAGGCCCCGGCTCGCAGGGCCGACAGCGCGTAGGTGCCGTCGGCGTCTGACCTCGTCTGCTGCGCGACGTGGCCGAGCGCGTCGAGCGCCAGCACCTCGACGCCACCGGCCGTGCGACCGGTGACCGCATCGGTGAGGGTGCCCGCGATCCGCGCGCCGTGCAGCGCGATGTCGATGCCGGTCTTCGTCTGGCCGGCCACGGCGGCGACGGGGTCCGCCTCCGCCTCGGAGCTCTTGTTGTTGTAGTACTGCGTGAGGTACCGCGGGGGGTAGCCGGGCTCGACCATGACACGCACCGGCCCGGTGGCCAGCCCGCCGAGGTCGTAGTGACCGTTGGCATCGGTGTAGCCGAATGACGTGCCACCCGCGCCGAAGCCGTCGACGTAAACGTTGGGCATCGGCGCACCGCTGCTCGCGTCGGTGACCGTGCCCTGAATGTGGCCCCCGACGGCCAGCGTGGCGTCGGCCACGCCGGGATGGCCGACGCTGGTGGTGACGACGTCGGCATCGACCAACGTCGATCGACCGGCGAAGAACTGCGGAGCGTACTGGGCCCTCCCGTAGGAGGAGTAGTCGCCGAAGCCGACGCGGTAGGCGCCCGCCGCGAGACCGCCCAGCACGTACTTTCCCGACGCGTCGGTGGTCGTGCTGACGATCGACTGGCCCTGGTCGTCGTAGGCGATGACGGTGCTGGAGATCACCGGCGTGCCATCGGCGGCGTCGGTCACCTGGCCACGGATGACGGCCTGCGCGTTCAAGACCTGGTCGAGGTGGGCGGTGGCGCCCGCGCCGACGGCCACGGTCGCCTGCTGCTCGCCGTACGGACCGGAGGTCGACGGGCTGAACTGCAGGCGATGGCTTCCGGCGGGCACGCCACCGAGCGTGTAGGCGCCTTGGGCGTTGGTCGTGGTGTAGGCGTAGGCGCCGGACGGGTCGTTCAGCCACACCGAGACGTCATCGAGCGGCGCGCCGGTCGACGCGTCGCGCACGACGCCCGTCACCCGGCCCGCCGGCGTCAGCGCGATGTCGATGCCGCTGGTGGCGGTGCCCCCGGCCACCTCGACGACTTGCGCCGGGTCGCCGGCCGCCCCGGCGCCATAGGTGCTCGAGACGTACGCAGGCCCGGAGAACTGCAGCGTGTACTCGCCGGCCGGCAGGCCCGGGGCGGTGTAGCGACCGTCGGCGCCGGACGACATGCTGAACGCCCACGCGTTGCCCGCGTCATAGATGGTGATCGTGACCCCGACCGCCGCCTTGCCGGAGATCGCATCGGTGACGCGGCCCTTGATCGTGCCGGTCGGCGTGGCCGCGGAGGCCGGTGCCGCGACCGCGAGGGCGACGAGCCCGCTCGCCAACAGCATGGCCAAGACGCGGGTCGCGGTGCGCATCAGCTGACCGCGCAGGCGGGGAAGCCGGAGCGACGGGCGATCGCACTGATCGCCGCCTCGCGCGCTGACAACTGCTCACCGGCGGCCCGGGCCGCCCCACGGTCACGGGCGACGACGGCCGTGACCCGGTAGGCGGCGCGCAGGTCGCCGAACGCCGACGCCAGCCGACGCAGCTCCGGCGAGCGCACCTGGGTGCGCGACATCCGGCGCAGCGACACCTCGACCCGGCGCGCGATCACCGCGGCGCCGTCGGCGTACTGCTGCACGGCCTTGGCCGTGAACGGTGCGTGCAGCGGCGCCGGGCCGCCTTGACGCACGGTGCTGCAGACGCTATTGACGAGCTGCGGCGCGTCGGGCGCCGTCGACGACGCGACGACCACGCGCTGCGCGGTGGCGACGGTGCGGGCTCCGTCGTCTCGGTCCGCGCCACAGCCCGCGAGGGGACCGACCACCGAGACGGCAAGCGCCGCGAGACACGCGACCCGTGTCACCGTCGCGACCAGCGACGTTCTCTCACCATCTTTGGACCTGGTCCTCACTCCGGTTCCTCCAGCCGTGCCGTACAACGGCGCGCACCGTACACGACTCCACACCGGTTCGAGTGCCGCGCTGCGGGCGCGGGATCGCGATCCTCGACGTCCGACTAGGGCTGCCGCCCCGCCGGCGCCGGAGAGCTAGAGCCCTCCCAGCTGATCGAGGTACCAGCCGGCGTTGCGCACCATCTGCTCCGGCCATCCCGTGCCGACCAGCGGCGCGATCGTCCACAGCGCCAGGAAGCACACGCCGACGATCGTCACCCGCCGGTTCGTGGACTCGCAGAAGCCGAGTACCCCGAGCACCAGCAGCGTGTAGTACGGCAGCTCGAGCAGGCGACTCCAGATGGTCGCCAAGACCGTGGCAAGCCCTGAGAAGAACACCATGATCTGACCCACCGCCAAGCCGGCCAGGCCCAGAAGGATCACCACACGTCGCTGGTTGGTCCTGCTCGTGTCCGG
The DNA here is from genome assembly GCA_963731005.1 of uncultured Conexibacteraceae bacterium. Taxonomy (GTDB): domain Bacteria; phylum Actinomycetota; class Thermoleophilia; order Solirubrobacterales; family Solirubrobacteraceae; genus Baekduia. The sequence continues at coordinate 1,210,516 of CAVSTZ010000001.1, forward strand.
CCTGAGTCGCCCGTACCCCGACCACGCCGCCAAGACCAAGACGAACAACACGCCGTAGGCAACCAAGAAGTGAGGGATGCCGCCGCACGAGACGTTCGCGGCGCACGTCTCCTGGGAGAACGACGGGAACGAGAACCCGGCCAGCGTTCCGCCGGAGAGCTCGACGCGCCCCGTGACCGGAGCGCCGAAGCCCGGGAGCACCGGCGCGAGGAGCTCGTGAAACCGGCTGCCGACGCGGCTGCGGCCCAGATTGTCGGAGAACGCGAGGCCGAGCGCCGCGGTGCCCAGCCATGCGACGAACCACCCGAGCTGTCGACGACCGACACGCGGGACCTCCTCCTTCGGCGTGCCCCAGCAGATCAAGCACGCTCCGGCGAGCGCGATCAGGACGGTCAGGACCAGCAGGAGCGCCGGAAGCGTCGGCGATGTCGGCCGGCCCCGCGTGAAGGCGAACGCGATGGCGGGCAGGCACATCGCCAACAGCAGGGTCGCGTGCACCGCCACGGCGGTCCGGCGTCCCTCAAGCCTCACGCGACGGTCCCGCACCCCGCGCCAGAGCAGCGACGCCGCCACCGCCAGACCGACGTACAGCAGCGCGTTGAGCGTGACGAAGCACAGGCCGAGCGTGAGCAGCGCGATCGTCGGCGCACCGAGCTGTCGCGTCCGTCCCAGGAGCAGCACCGCGACCCACGGCGCGAGGATGCTCACATACCGTCCCGGATGCGCCAGCGCGAGCCACGGCTGCCCGCCGACGACGATGAGGACGTACAACCACGGGTAGATCGCCAGCGTCGACCCGAACGTCGCAGCCACCGCGACGCCGGCGGCGAGCCCCTTGCGACGGCGGGCGACACGATGCACGACGCCGTACAGGAGGCAGAGAGCGGCCGCGACGCTCACGCTCTGTGTGATGTAGATCGGAAACCAGAGGTCGCCGTCGCTTCCCCCGTCGATGAACATCAGCGGCGCGTTGTACAGCCACTCATCTGTCTGGATATTCCAGTGGATGAGATATTTGCCGTAATCGCCGGTGACCTGCAAGATCCCGGTTTGCAGCAGATAGGTGATCGAGTCCTGGGTGAGAAAGAGCAGGCCCTGCTGCAGGCGATGGACCACCGCCACCATGACCAACGCCACCGCGACGGCCATCGTCCCAGCGCCGCGCCCGCGTGCGAATCGCCCGGCCCGGAGGTCGCGCAGAGCCGTCGACAGCCCACGCCGGTGCAGCAGGACCGCCGTCAGGGGCAGGGCGGCCACCGCGACCCAGCTCGCCGCCCGGTACGGGATCCCGGCAAACAGGAGTTGCAGCGGCGCCAGCGTCATGACGTAGCCGGGGAGAAACGCCGCGAGGATGCGCACAGGGCCCGGCCAGCGGTCATCGCCCTGGATCGCGGCGACGACCCTGCTGCCGATGGCCATCGTCGAACTGAGGTACACGACGACGAACAGCAACGTCACGAGCCACGGGCGTTGCGTGAGCTCCGTCCCGAACGGGTTGACCGGCGGGAGGTTGAACGGCCCCACGGTGCCGACCGGCTGAGGCTCGAGGAAGTAGGTGAGCCCCCGCAGCCGCCCGGGGGTCATGGATCGCTCGGCCAGGACGACGAGGGCGACGATCGCCAGGCCGATCCCCAGCACGATCAATGGCGCGTCCGCCGCCACCAGCCGCCGGCGCGCGCCCGGCCCGCGCTGCGGTGACGGCGTGATCATCGGTGCGGGTCTATCCGACCAACGCCGTCAAGTGCCAGAGCCGGCGGGCAGGCATCGATGCCCTGGACGCGGAGCGAGGCCCGTCTTCCCGATCACGCCGAACCTCAAGGAGGACCGCTCACCACACCGTCTCGAACAGCAGCTGCGTGAGCAGCGTCTGGGCGGCGAGGACGAGCAGGACGGCGCGCAGCCGGTGCGGCGGGATCACCGTCGCGGCGGCGGCGCAGGCCAACGGGATGAACGGCAGCCAGATGCGTTCGGTCTCGGCCTTGGTGAACGCGAGGATCGAGGCGATGGCGACGACGGCGGCCAGCGCGACGGCACCGGGGTCACGGCGCCGAGCCGCGACGAGCCAGCCGCCGCTCAGCGGCAGGCCGGTGCAGACCATCCAGGCGATCGGGGAGCCGAACACCCAGAACCAGTAGGGGCGGACCTCGGCCAGCGAGCGTCGGTAGACGGCCTCGGTCGCGCGCAGCGTGCCGATCGGGTCATAGCCGTAGGCGGCGGCCAGGAACGCGTTGAGCACCAGGAACGGAAGGGCGCAGACGACCGCCAGCCGGGCAGCGCTGCGCGGGCCCTCGCGCTGCCAGGCCACGAGGACCGCGAACGCCCCGACGGCCAGCAGCGCCCAGGAGCAGAACGCGGCGATCGCGAGCACGACCGCCCCGGCCCAGCGCCCGCGCCACGACGGCCGGACCAGCAGCGCCGCCGCCGCGACGCCCAACGCGGCGTAGACCGCATCGGCCGACGTCGTGCCGAAGAGCAGGAGCCCCGGTGCGGCGGCGGCGAGCAGGCCGGCGGTGCGCGCCGTCCGCGCGTCCTGCCCCAGACCTCGGCCCAAGGCATAGGTCAACGGCGCGCACGCCGCCGCCGCGCCGATGCACAGCGCCGCGAAGCGCGCGGGCGTCGTCAGCGTTGTCACGTGGGCGAAGAGCAACAGCCCCGGAGGATGGCCGGCGACGTTGACCGGCAGCGCGGGCACCAGCTCGGCGAAGCGGTCCAGGAAGAAGCGCGACCCGTAGGACAACGCGGGCAGCCCGGGCAAGTACTCGTTCTTGGCCTCGAACGAGCCGCCCGCTCCCGTGGTGAAGATCGCGTCCCAGCCGTGCGTGCCGGTGCGGGCGGCGTTGACGGCGAGCGCGGAGCCCAGCGCGGCGGCGGTCACCGACATGATGTAGGTGGTGCGCGGAAGCCGGAGCAGGGCCGGCCCGCCGGCGACCAGCGCGCCGAGCGCCGCGGCGGCCACGAGCGCCCAGAGGTCGACCCGTGGCGACCAGCCCATCACGAACGGTGGCGTCGCGGTCCCCAGCACGTGCCCGGAACGCTCGACCAGCAGCCCGATGGCCGTCCACCCCACCGCGAGCGCAAGCGCACCGAGCAGCAGGCGCCGGTCGGTCAGAGCGAGACCGCGCCGCGGCCGGGTGGCGGCCGACACGCTCACGCGGGGACCGCCAGCCTCGCGAACATGCGGGCGAACGCCGTGCCGGGCGCGACCGCCGCGACGTGCGCGGCATCCTCGATGGTGTCGACGTCGACCAGCGTCGAGACGTCGGCCACATCAAGCCTCAGCTCGGCCAGCCGGGCGCGCTGCGCCGCCAGCGTGTGCTCGACGCTCATCGGCACGCCGATCAGCGCCCGCGGGTCGGCGCGGCGCAGCCCGATGCCCCAGTAGCCGCCGTCGGTCGCGGGACCCAGGACGGCGTCGTGGCGGTCGAGGGCCGTCAGCGCCTCGACCAGCAGCGCACCGGTCAGCTGCGGTGTGTCCATCCCGACGATCAGCGCCGGCCCGCCTCCGAGATCCTCGAACGCGGCGGCGAGCCGCTCGTCGAGACCCCCGCCACGTTGTGCGATCACCTGCTCGCCGTCGATCCATGCGCCCGGCGCGCCGTCGAGGACGACGGTCCGCGTGACCTCGCGTCCTGCCAGGTCGGCCGCCGCGGCCATCGCCGCGAGCGTGTCGCGCAGCGCCGCCTCGGCCAGCTCCGCGGCCTGCTGTGGCGTGCACGGCGGGCAGAGGCGCGTCTTGACGCGTCCCGCGACAGGCGCCTTGGCGATCACGGCCAGCGTGACGGCGGCCGGCCGGCTCACGCGAGCACCGCCGCCATGTCACGCACGGTCCGCAGCGTCCCGCGCACGGTGCCGGTGACCTTCGAGCGCCCCGAGCGCTGGTGGTAGGGCACGGCGACCTCGCCGATCGTCCAGCCGGCGCGATCGGCGCGCACCACCATCTCCAGCGGCCAGCCGAAGCGGCGGTCGGCGACACCGAGGTCCAGCAGCGCGTGGCGCCCGGCGGCGCGCATCGGTCCGAGGTCCTGCAGCCGCGGCCCGCCACGACGGGCCAGCTCGCGCACCAGCACCCGGTTGGCCAGCCGGGCATGGACGGGCCAGGCACCACGGCTCGCGCGACGCGCGCCGAGCATCAGGTCGGCGCGCCCCGCAAGGATCGGCTCGGCGACGAGCGGGAGGTCGGCGGGATCCAGCGATCCGTCGCAGTCCATGAAGCACACGAGGTCAGAGCTAGCCGCGCGCAGCCCGGCAAAGCACGCCGCGCCGAAGCCGCGCTGGGGCTCGACGACGACCTGCGCGCCGAGCGATCGCGCCAGCTCGGGCGAGCCATCGGACGAGCCGTTGTCGGCCACGATCGCGCGGTAGCCGGCCGGCAGCCGCCCCAGGACCCACGGCAGTGCCGCGACCTCGTCGAGGACGGGCAGCACGACGTCGATCATCTCCATGTCCTTCCTGTTGCGCTACAACTCCCGCGATGCGGATCCTGGTCACGGGCGGCGCCGGCTTCATCGGATCGCACATCGCCGACGCGCTCATCGTCCGCGGTCACGAGGTCCGGATCGTCGACGCGCTGCTGCCCAGCGCCCACGACGGCGTGCCGCCCGGTCTCCCAGAGGCCGCGGAGCTGATCCACGCCGACCTGCGCGACCCCGACGTCGCCCGCGCCGCGGTCGCCGACATCGACGCGGTCTGTCACCAGGCGTCGATGGTCGGCCTCGGCACCGACTTGGGCGACGTCGCCGACTACGTGTCCCACAACGACCTGGCCACCGCTCAGCTCCTGCGAGCGCTCGCGGCCTGCGCCTTCGCGGGCCCGTTCGTCCTGGCCTCCAGCATGGTGGTCTACGGCGAAGGGCGCTACGCCTGCCCGGAGCACGGCGACGTCGCCCCGGGCCCACGCACGATCGCCGACCTGCAGGCGGGTCGCTTCGAGCCGCCGTGCCCGACCTGCGGCCGCAGGCTGCAACCGCACTCGGTCCCCGAGAGCGCGCCGCTGGACCCGCGCAACGTCTACGCCGCGACCAAGCTCCACCAAGAGCACCTGCTCGACGCGTTGGCCCGTGAGCAGGACGGCGTCCGGCCCGTCGCGTTGCGCTATCACAACGTCTACGGCCCGCGGATGCCCCGCGACACGCCCTACGCCGGCGTCGCCAGCATCTTCCGCTCGTCGCTGGAGCGCGGCGAGGCGCCGCGGGTCTTCGAGGACGGGGCACAGCTGCGCGACTTCGTCCACGTCGGCGACGTGGCCCAAGCCAATGTCCTTGCCTTGGAGGCGGGCGATGACGTCCGCGGCGCCTTCAACATCGCGTCGGGCACCCCGCGCTCGGTCGGCGACATGGCCCGCGCGCTGGCCGCCGCGATCCCCGGCGGGCCGCAGCCGATCGTCACCGGCGACTTCCGGCGCGGCGACGTGCGCCATGTCTTCGCCTCGCCCGACCGCGCCCGCGACGTCCTCGGCTTCACCGCCGCGACCGGGTTGGAGGCCGGCATGGCCGAGTTCGCCGTCGCCGCGCTGCGCAGCCCGGCTCGTGGCTAGCCGCCGCACCGTCATCCCCTCCCGGCGGGATACGCCCGGCGTCCGTCGATGAGCTGGACGACACCCGCATCGCGGCCGACGACCGCGACCGTGCCGCGCGTCGGGTCGACCGCGACGCCGACAGGTTGGCGCACGGTGGGCAGCCGCACGAGCGGCCGCGGCCGGCCGTTGGCCGGCAGGCTGACGACCTCGTTGCGGGCGCTGAGCGTGACCCACAGCCGGTGGCGCTCGGGGTCGACGGCCATCCCGTACGGCCCACCCGGCAGGAAGACGCGGCGCACGAGCGCGAGCCCTGGCCGCGTCGCGAAGACCAGCAGCGCGCCGCCCCGCGTGTCGGTGACATAGAGGCGATCAGCGACGGCGACGACCTGCGTGGGACCCACGCCCGCCGCGACCCGCGCCGTCGGCTTCCGCGTCCGCGGGTCATCGAGCTCCAGGACCCGCGCGCGCCCGTCGAGCGTCACGAGCCGGTCGGGTTCGCCCAGCACGACGGCGGAGGTGCGCGTCGCCGCCGCGACCGCCGGCTTCGCCGGGGCCCGGTCGACCGTGACGACGCGGCCCGCCGGTGGCTGCGCGAGCGCCGGCGCGCGCGCCGGCCCGGCGGCGGGCGGCAGCTCGCCGACCGTCGCCGACCCGCAGCCGGCGACGGCCACGGCGGCGAGCACGCCGAGGGCGGTGCGGCCGGCGCCGATCAGCCCGTGTCCGTCTGCGGCGCGACGCCGCGATCGGGTGCGAGCGCGGCGAACCACCGCCCATCGTCGACCCAGCGCTCGGCGACGGCGAACCCGGCGGCCACCGCCGGCGCGTCGATCGCGTCGACCGCGACGCGCGCCCAGGAGAACGGCGCGCTGGTTCGGGTCTCTCCCTCGAGGCGCAGGCGGCCGGAGCGCAGGCCGGTCCCGGGCGGGTCGAGCTCCGCGAGCACGACGCCGTCCGGGCACAGCATCGCCCGCACGCGGCGCAGGAGCGCGACCGGGCAGCCGCCGATGCCGATGTTGCCGTCCAGCAGCAGCGCGGTCCGCCAGGTTCCCGCGCCGGGCAGGTGGTCGAAGATCGAGCCGTGGAGGACGTCGGCCCCACCGCGGCGGGCCAGCTCGACCGCGGCGCGCGTGACGTCGACACCGACGGCGAGCACGCCGTGGCGCGCCAACGCGTGCACATGACGACCGGGTCCGCAGCCGACATCGAGCACCGGCCCGCGCGCGCGGGCCAGCAGGCGCTCGTCGCTTTCCGACGCCTGGACGAGCCAGGGCGCGACGTCCACGCGCCACGAAGTGCCGTCGTCGAGCCGCGCGACGAGGTCGGCTCGACCACTGAGCGCTTCGGCGTACAGATCGGCCGGGTCGGTCACGTCGCCCGACCCTACGTACCGAGTCCTTACAGATCGATGACGGATGCGCCGGGAGTTGGCCGATCGACCCACGCGCCTGTCATCGTCGGCGGCGATGGCCGAGCAGCCCCACACCCTCGCGTCGGTCTTGGTGGTCGATGACGAGCCGACGATCGGCGAGATCGTCTCGCGCTACCTGGAGCGCGCGGGCTACGACGCGCAGGTCGTCGGCGACGGACGTGCCGCGCTCGACGCCTTCGCCCGTCGCCGGCCCGACCTCGTCGTGCTCGACCTGATGCTGCCGGGCATCGACGGGCTGGAGGTCATGCGCCGGATGCGCGAGCAGCAGGGCGCGCGCACCGCGATCATCCTGCTGACCGCGCGCGGCGAGGAGTCCGACCGGATCACCGGCCTGCAGCTCGGCGCCGACGACTACGTGGTCAAGCCGTTCTCGCCCGCCGAGCTGGTCGCGCGCGTCGAGGCGGTGCTGCGCCGTCACGACCCCGCCACGGCGTTGGCGCCCAGGGTCACGGTGGACGACCTCGTCATCGACCCGGAGTCGCGCGAGGCGCACACGCGCCGGCGAGGCGCTGCTGCTGACCCAGCGCGAGTTCGACCTGCTGCTCTTCCTCGCCCAGCACCCCGGCAAGGCCTTCACCCGCGAGCAGCTGATGGACCACGTCTGGCGCTTCTCCTTCTACACGGACACCTCGACGGTCACCGTCCACATCCGCCGGCTGCGCGCCAAGATCGAGCGCGACCCCGACCAACCCAAGTAGATCGAGACGGTGTGGGGCGTCGGCTACCGGTTCGCGGCGTCATGAGTCGCACGGCCGCGCTGGGGCTGGCGTGCTCGACGGTCACGGCGGCCGTCCTGTCGGGCGTTGCCGGCCTCGTCTACGGCGGCCACGCGGCGGTCGTGACCGCCGAGATCCTCGTGCCGCTCGGCGTCGTCACCGTTCTGGCGACGACCACCGCGGTCGCGCGCCGCTCCCGTCTGGGCGGCCTGCGGCAGACAGTTCGGCGACGATCGCCGCGCATCGCCGCGGCGCAGCTCGCCGCGGGCGTCGCGCTGTTCGTCGGGATCATGTTCGTCTCGCCGCCACGACGCGCTGCTGACCGTGCTGCTGGCCGTCGACTGCGGCGTCGCTGGCGCTGTGGGCGGCGCTCGTCCTGGGACGTCGCGCGCTGGCCGACCTCGACGGCGTCCGCGACGACGCTCGACGCGGTCGGCGACGGGCCGGCGCGACGTGCGCACGGGCGTGGCGGCGACGACGAGCTCGCGCGACTCGGCCGCCGAGGTCGACGCGATGATCGGCCGCCTCGCACGACGAGGAGCAGGCGCGCGGCGCGGCTGTTCGCCGCCGTCTCGCACGACCTGCGCACGCCGATCACCGCGCTGCGGCTGCTGGCCGAGGCGATCGACGACGGCGTCGTCGACGAGGGCGAGCGGCGCGAGTACGCCGCGCGGATGGGCACGCACGTGACGCGCGCTCGGCGCGCTGATCGACGACCTCTTCGAGCTCACGCGCGCTGCAGCAGCGGCGACCTCGGCGCGATGACCGAGCGCGTGCGCCTCGACGAGCTCGTCGCACGAGACGGTCGAGGCGATGCGCCCGACGGCCGCCGCCGGCTCCGTGGCGGTGCACTCCGAGCTGCCCGCCGCGCTCGCCGTCACCCGCGGCAACCCCGAGCAAGCTGCAGCGCGTCCTGTTCAACCTGATCCAGAACGCGATCCGCCACACGCCGCCGGACGGCAGCGTCACCGTCCGCGCGCGAGGCCGTCGACCGGCGAGGTCGAGGTCGAGGTCGCCGACACCGGCAGCGGCATCCCGGCGACGCTGCGCGACCGCGTCTTCGAGCCGTTCTTCCGCGCCGACGCCTCGCGCGACCGACGCCGGCGCCGGGCTCGGGCTGGCGATCGCGCGGGCGATCGTCGAGGCCCACGGCGGCGCGGATCTGGGTCGAGGAGCGCCGCGACCGGCGCGTCGCGTGCGCTTCCGCCTGCCGGGCGCCCCCGCGCTGCCCGACGGAGCCCGCTGAGTGCGCCTGCTGCCCAAGGACCCGCCCCCAGGCCCCAGCCAGGAAGACTTCTGGCTGTCGCCGGTCCGCGGCCCGTGGCTGACCACCGTCCTCGGGTCGGTCCTGCTCGTCGCCGTGGTGATCGTTGGCGCGACCGGCTTCTTCTCCCACGCGGCCTACAACCCCGACTTGGGGCACAACGCGATCATCCCGCGCGACCACGACTTCCAGTTGTTGGTGTTCAACTGGCCGACGCGGCCGACGTGGCTGTTCGCCGTCAACCAGAGCCTGCACACGATCGTGGGCATCATCGCCGTGCCGCTGCTGCTGGCCAAGCTGTGGTCGGTCATCCCCAAGCTGTTTGCGTGGCCGCCGGTCGCCAGTCCGGCCAAGGCGCTGGAGCGGCTGTCGCTGCTGGGGCTGGTCGGCGGCGCGATCTTCCAGTTCGCCACCGGGATCTTCAACGCCCAGCTCTACTACCCGTGGCACTTCAACTTCGTCGTCGCCCACTACTACGGCGCGTGGGTGTTCCTCACCGCGCTGGGCCTCCATGTCGCGATCAAGCTGCCGACCATGCGCAAGGCCATCCGTGAGCGCGGCGCGCTGCAGCCGCTGGTCGACGGCATCACCGCCACGGAGGCCGAGCCCTACGAGCCCGGTGGGCTGGCGCCGCCGGTCCCGGAGCCGGCGACGATCTCGCGACGCGGCGTCTTCGCGCTGGTCGGTGCCGCGTCGGCCGGGCTGTTCGTCGTCACCGCCGGACAGTCGATCGGCGGCCCGCTGCGGTCGATCGCGCTGCTGGCGCCACGCGGACGCGGGTCGACGTTCCCGGTCAACAAGACCGCGCGGCTGGCGCGCGTCACGCCGACGATGGTCGGCGCCGCGTGGCGGCTGGACCTGTCGGGCGGTGCCGAGCCGGTAAGGCTCTCACGGCCCGCGCTGTTGGCCATGGAGCAGCACAGCTACGACCTGCCGATCGCCTGCGTGGAGGGCTGGACGACGACCCAGCGCTGGACGGGAGTGCGGCTCAGGGACCTCGCCGCGCATGCTCGCGCGAGCAAGGACATGGTGTTGCACGTCGAGTCGCTGCAACCCGGCGGCGCCTTTCGCCAGACGACGCTGAGCACCGGCCAGTGGAGCGACGAAGAGGCGTTGCTGGCACTGAAGGTCAACGGCGCCGACCTCCCGCTGGATCACGGCTACCCCGCCCGGATCATCGTGCCCGCGCTGCCGGGCGTGCACTGCACCAAGTGGGTCGGCAAGCTCGCGTTCGCGACCGGGACGTCGGCGTGATCGCCGCATTGCGCAAGCGCTACGGCGCCTCGCCGCTGCACCTGCTCGGGCATCTCGCGGCGTTCGCCATCACCTACTACGCGCTCAGCGAGGTACTGCTGTCGCAGTACAGCCACCCGATCAACTGGGCGGCCTGGTTCGTCGGTGGCGCGCTGCTGCACGACCTCGTCTTCCTGCCCACCTACGTGATCCTGGACATGATCGTGCGCGTCGGCGTCGCCGACTATCCCCAGCGTCGCGTCAACGCCATCAACCACGTCCGGGTCCCGGCGGTCCTGGCCGGCACGATGTTCCTCGTGTACTTCCCGCTGATCCTCGGGGACGGCCGCGAGAACTACATCAACGACGTCGGCCATGGCCCACCCGACTTCCTCGCGCGCTGGCTGCTGATCTGCGCCGTGCTGTTCGGCACCTCCGCGTTGGCCTATGCCATCCGGCTGCGGCGCGCGTAACGTCCGTCCCTCCCACTGGACTGTTCTCACCATGAGCCACGACTTCTCCGACCTTCGCGCCTTGTTCTTGAACTGCACGCTCAAGCCCGGTGGCGAGCCGTCCAACACGCAGGCCTTGATGGACAACGCCATTGCCATCATGCAGGCCCAAGGCGTGGAGGTCGAGACGGTGCGGGTCGCCGACCTCGATGTCCCACCCGGCGTGCAGCCCGACATGACCGAGCATGGCTACGCCGCCGACGACTGGCCGGGGCTCCAAGAGCGCGTCTTCGCCGCAGACATCCTGGTCCTCGGCACCCCGATCTGGCTGGGCGAGAAGTCGAGCATCTGCACCCGCGTCATCGAGCGCCTGTACGGCTACTCGGGCCAGCTCAACGACCAAGGCCAGTGGATCTACTACGGCCGCGTCGGCGGTGTCATGGTCACCGGCAACGAGGACGGCATCAAGCACGTGGCCATGAACGTGTTGTACTCCTTGCAGCACCTCGGCTACGTCATCCCGCCCCAGGCCGACTGCGGCTGGATCGGTGAGGCGGGCCCCGGACCGTCCTACGCCGACCCCGGTAGCGGTGGGCGCGAGAACGAGTTCACCCAACGCAACACCACGTTCATGGTGTGGAACCTGATGCACATGGCCCGCATGCTCAAGGACGCCGGTGGCATTCCGGCCGAGGGCAACCAGCGCGCCGCCTGGGACGCAGGCGCCCGCTTCGACCATCCCAACCCGGAATATCGCTGATCATGCCCCTGGGAACGGCCGGCGGGTCGGCGTATATTCGGCACCATGGCTGACAAGGTCTACATCGACAACAACGAGGCGACGGCCGCCTGGAACACGGTCCTCTTCGACCGCTTCAGCCAGTACCGGCACATCTTCGTCGTGGCGCTGAAGCGCTTCGGCGACGTCGCGATCGCCGGCGAGCCCCCGCAGGCCGGCGACCGGATCCTCGACATCGGCTGCGGCTTCGGCGACACCGCCCAGCAGCTCGCGGCGGCCACGGGGCCGACCGGCCACGTCGTCGGGGTCGATGCCGCCGAGCGCTTCATCGCGGCGGCCCAGGAGGAAGCGGCGGCCGCCGGGACCGAGAACGTCGAGTTCCGCGTCGCCGATGTGCAGACCGAGACGCTGGGCGGTCCTTATGACTACGCGTTCGCACGCATGGGGACGATGTTCTTCGCCAACCCCGTGGCGGCGATGCGCAACGTCCGTCGGTCGCTGCGCCCGGGCGCCACGCTGAACATGGTCGTCTGGCGGCGCAAGCTCGACAACGAGTGGATGTACCGCTCCGAGGAGGTCGTCGACCGCCACGTGCCCAAGCCCGACGCCGAGGAGTCCGAGGCGCTGACGTGCGGGCCGGGTCCGTTCTCGATGGCCAACGCCGACACGACCGGCGACATCCTCAAGGCCGCCGGCTTCGAGCAGATGACCTTCCGGCGCGTCGACATCGACATGTTCGTCGGCGAGGGCCCCAAGGAGGCCGTCGAGGTCGCCCTCGCCCTCGGACCCGCCGCCGAGACCGTCCGCCTGGCCGGCGACGACGCCGAGCGCGTCCGTCCGCTGATCGAGCACGACCTCCTCGCGCTGGCCGCCGAGTACCAGACCGCTGCGGGCGAGGTCGTCGCGCCGGCGTCAGCGTGGATCGTCAGCGCCCGCGTGCCCGAGGCGAGCTGACGGCACGGCGCGTCTCAGGCGTGCCTGTGGACGAACGGGAGGCAGGCACCCTTGGCGCCTACGCCACCGGCAGGCTCGCCACGAACACGAGGCCGCTGATCAGCAGCAGGCTCGCCATCCCGAGCACGAACCCGCGGAGTGGGCGCCACTCCAGGCGCAGCGAGATCCCCGCGAAGAACAGCACAGCAGCGAAGAAGACCGTCGACAGGATGTACTTGTCGTCGTTGGTCTTGGCCGTGGTGCCCTCCTGGTACAGGTCGTCGGCCTGGGCGTCGAGACGCTTGGAGGTCACGAGCTCGGCCGGCCGATACTGCGGCATGGAGAGCGGACCCGGGATGGCGTTCGGGTTCGTGAACGGCTTCTGGGCGAGCCAGGCGCGGTAGGCCGGGACGAACTCCGGCCGGAAGCGGCGCTCGTAGATCGCCGCGAGCTTCGTGTTGCCCGCCTGGCGGGCGTCGAGCCAGCCGTTGAAGTACAGAAGGTCGTCGATGCGCAACTGGCCCGCCGCCGTGGCCTGCTGCTGGGCCTTGATACGTGTCGCCGAGGCACGGGCGTAATGCTGTGACTGCTCGCCCGACCAGCGCGCCGCCTGATAGCCGCTCCACGCGGTCGCCAACGTCGTGAGCGAGAGCAGCAGGACCGCGCCGAGCTCGAAGAGCCGCTCCAACCGCGAGACCGTGCCGTGGTCCTCTTCCTTCTCGGTCAGCTCGTGCGGGACGTGCACGTGGGCGTGCGCCATGGTGCCGACCGTCGCAGTCGAAGCGACCGCGAGGCATCACCCGGTTCAGACGATGCCCGCCGGACCCGCGGCTGCGACGGTCACTGGACTCTACCCCGGCCCCGCGTCCGCTCGGAGGATCCGTGCAGCGCAGCGAAGACCTGCTCCGGCGCCTCGCGCTCAACGACGAGAAGGCCGTGCGCAACGTGCTGCAGGACGTCCCCGTCACGGGCGCTCGCGCTGACTGCGTCGGGCTCGACTTCAAGACCCACGCGCTGGTGCGGCTCGGTGCGCTGCTGTCGATCGACGCCGCGACCGATTCGTGCCGGCTGGCGGTCGACCTTGCCCGCGCGGCTGGTGCCGACGACAACGAGATCGTCGGCGCCCTGGTGGCCGTCGGGCCGGCGATCGGGTTCGCGCGACTCGTCGCCGTCGCGCCGCGGCTCGCCCTGGCGATTGGCTACGACGTCGACGACGGCTGATCGGGCTCCACGAGCACGACTGCTTCCAGGAACCGCCCGTCGACGTCGCCGCCGCGTGCCGAGGCCGCCGGCGCTCGTGCCGTGTCGTCAGCTCGACGAGCGCATCGTTGACGGCGAGCACGCGCCCGTCCTCGTCGCAGATCGCTGCGGCGACCGGCAACGCGTCGAACGCGGCGTGAAACCGGCGCTCCGTGGCGCCCAGCTCGATCACGGTGGCGCGTCGCGCGGTCGCCTCGCGGCCGACGATGATCCATGCCGGCCGTCCCTGGCCCTGCGCATCCCCCTACGAGGGTGAGTTGCTCACGGATCGAGCAGCCCGATGGCGCGGGCCCGCGTCACCGCGGTCGAGCGCGACGACGCATCGAGCTTGCGATACGCGGCGTGGGCCTGCGTCTTGACCGTGTTGGCCGACACCTGCAGGCGCTCGGCGATCTCGCGGAACGACAGGTGGCTCGGCAGGAACCGCAGCACCCGGAGCTCGGCCGTCGTGAGCGAGCCAGGCCCGGCAAGAGCCTGGACGGCGAAGGTGTCGGCACGGCCCCAGGCGTCGTCGATCCACGCGCGCAGCGCCACCGCGTCAGGGATGCGGGCTGCCCCGCGCGCTGCCGCGGCGGTGAGGGCCCGCGCCGCGGTGACGTCGCTGAGGCGCAGCTGCGCGCGAGCGAGGGCGAGACGACCCTGGGTGTCGTACCACGGCATGAGCGCCTCGTGCGTGCCGAAGATCCTCCAGGCTTCGGCTGCGTCGGCGCGCGCCTCTTCCACGCGTCCCCGGTGGGCGCGGGCAAACGCCGACACCGCACACACGAGCCCACGCGTCATGGGCTCCTCCAGCCCGCGCGCGTCGATGCGCTTCCGGGCCCGCTCGGCCAGTACCGCCCCCTCGTCGGCATCGCCTGCGAGCAGGGCGTGGAGCGCCAGCTGGGCCAGGCACAGCGCCTCGATGGCCGGCATCACCACGGCACCGCGACGAATGCCCTCCTCGAGATCGCACTGCGCCGCCGAGCCATCGCCGAGCAGGCCGTGGGCCACCCCTCGCAGCAGGCAGCAGACCGCCCGCCATGGGCTGTCCTCGGGGACGACGACCATCGCCTCGGTGGCGCGATCGCGCAGGGCCGCCGCCTTGCCGGGCGCGACGGCGGCGCGCAGGAGCGACGCGGCGGCGACCAGCGACGGGATGCCGGAGGCATCGATCCCGCGGCGGGCCGCCGCCACCCAGCGCTCGACCTGATCCCGATCGCCTTCGGCCAGGGCGGTCAGCGCAGCGGTCAACGCCAGCGCGGGCCGGCGTCCGACCTGCGCGTCTCCGATGCGCGCCAACCACGTCCGCAGCTCGTGCGAGCGGCCGTCAAACAGCGCGCTCGGCGCGACGTCCCACAGCAGCTGTGCCGCCCGGTCGTAGTCCGCGCCGGCGATCGCGTGGTCGATCGCTGTCGCCAACTGGCCGGCCTCTTCGTAGTAGGTCGCCGCACGCGCGTGCAGTTCCCGCTCCCGCTCGGGATCCGCGCGGTGCAGCTCGGTCCGCAGCATGTCGGCCACGAGCGGATGCAGCCGGAAGTGCTCTTCGCTGCGATCGGTCGACCGCACCGGCGCGGCCGAGCGGCCGAGGTCGAACAGGAGGCGACCCGAGTCGTGGCGCTCGAGCACGGCGTCGCACACGGGTCCCGAAAGCGCGCCGAGGACGGCCGTGTCGGTCAGGAACTCCAGACGCTCGGGAACCACTTCCGACAGGACCTCGCCTCGGAGGTAGTCGGCGACGACGCGGTCGTCGCCGCCGAACCCTGCCACGGCGGCGTCGACGTCGGCCTGGGCGCTCAGCGCCACGGTCGCGAGCCGCAGACCGCAAGGCCAACCCTCCGTCCGCGCCATCAGCGTGGCCACGGCCTGGCCATTGAGCTCGACACCCGCCGCCGCGAGGAGCGCCGCCGCCTCGTTGTGGGTCATCGCCAGCTCGTCGGCGCCCAGCTCGAGCACCGGCCAGGCGGACCGCAGCCGTCCGAGCGCCTCGGGCGGGGCGCCGCGGCCCGACAGCACGAGCGTGACGCAGGCGGGCAGCTCACGCTCGGCCGCATCAAGGGCCTGTACGGCGATGGTGCCGCCGGCCACGTCAGCGTCGTCGACGACGAGCACCGCGGGCGCGGCCGCGGCGCACAGGTCTTTGATCGCCGCCTCGAGCTCCGTGACGCCGATGGCCGCCGCGTCGCCCTTGCGGCCGGCTCCGACCCAGACGACGGGCCGGGCCTCCGCGGCCACCCACGTCTCCAGCAGGGCTGTCTTGCCATAGCCGGCCGAGGCGCACAACACCACCACGCGGGTCTCGGCGGTGGCGAGGAGCCGACGCAGCAGGCGCACGCGTGGCTCGACGCGCTTGGGAACCGGTGGCGGCGAGGCCCGAAGGAAGGTGACGGGCCGGGGATGCTCGACGGCGGCGGGCACCAGCAGGGCAGAGAATGGTCCAGACACGAGCACCTTGAATCCGTGGGGGAAGGGGCGCACTCCACTGTCTTACGCCGGACGCGACCGCGCAAGGGCGCCGACCGGCCGCGTGCCGGGGAGGCCGACACCACCATGGAGCCGGATCTCATCCGGATCGGATGATGTGCGTCCGCCGGCGCAGCGGCAGCCTTCCGTGGCCATGTCGACGAACCCGATGGCCCCGCTCACGGCCAACGTGCCCCGGTCGCAGTCCGACGAGCTCGTGACCCATTGGTACGGCTGGTTCGTCTTCGTCAGCTCGTTGTTCTGGCCGCGGCTCTGTTTGGTCGTGTTCTGGATCTTCGGCCGCTTCATGGCCGACGCGTTCCACCACCACTGGGTGCTCCAGGTCGTCGGCTTCCTCGTGGTGCCGTGGACGACCATGGTGTACGCCTTGATGTGGGCCCTGACGTCCGACGGCGTCTTCGGCTGGGAGTGGATCTGCGTCGGGCTGGCCCTGCTGTTCGACGTGGTGACCTGGGGTCTGGGGCGCAGCCTGGTCCGTCGCCTCCGGGGCTAGCGACATGGAACGGGTTGCATTGATGGTGTGGATCGTGATCGGCGGCATCGTCCCAAACGGGTGATGCGATCACGGGTGCCTGCCGCGCACACTCCGACAAGCGACCGCGAAAGGCAGACCACGATGGCGAGTGCCGTGACCCCGAAGCCCGACCCAGCGCCACAGAGCGCTGCGGCACCTTCACCGTTTCCTCCCATTGCGGAGTACGCGTTCCTCTCGGACTGCCACACGAGCGCGCTGGTCGCGCCCGACGGGGCGATCGACTGGCTGTGCGTGCCGAGCTTCGACGCGCCGAGCATCTTCGGCACGCTGCTCGATCGCGAGGCGGGCTTCTTCCGAGTCGGCCCGTTCGGGATCAACGTGCCCTCGTCGCGCGAGTACGAGCCCGGCACCAACACGTTGATCACCACCTGGCACGTGCCCGGTGGGTGGCTCGTCGTGCGCGACGCGCTGACGATGGGCCCGCGCCGCCACGAGGACACCATCACCCCGCACACACGGCCGCCGACCGACGACGACGCCGAGCACCTGCTCGTCCGCACGATCGAGTGCATCGACGGCACCGCCGAGGTCGAGCTGGTGTGCGAGCCGGTCTTTGACTACGGCCGCGTGCCGGCGGAGTGGTCGATCGCCGACGAGGACCGCCATCAGGCCGACGCCACCGGTGCGGGCATGACGATCCGCCTGCGCACCGACATGGCGGTCGGCATCGAGGGTGAACGCGTCCGCGCCCGCCACGTGCTGTCGGCCGGAGAGCGGATCTTCTGCTCGCTGTCGTGGGCGGCCGAGCTGGCCTCACCGGTTGACGGCGACGACGCGCACGCGCGCCTCGAGACGACGCAGCGGTTCTGGCGCACGTGGCTGGAGCGCGCCCGGATCCCCGACCACCCTTGGCGCCCCTACATCCAGCGCTCCGCGCTCGCGATCAAGGGTCTGACCTACATGCCGACGGGCGCGACCGTGGCCGCAAGCACCACATCGCTGCCCGAGACGCCGGGCGGCGAGCGCAACTGGGACTACCGCTACACGTGGATTCGCGACTCGACGTTCACGCTGCAGGCGCTGCACTGGCTCAACCTGGATTGGGAAGCCAACGAGTTCATGCAGTTCATCGGCGACCTGGCGTGCAACGAGGACGGCTCGCTGCAGATCATGTATGGGATCGACGGTCGCCGTGACCTCACCGAGAGCACGCGCGACAAGCTCTCCGGCTATGCCGGCGCGCGCCCGGTCCGCGTCGGCAACGGCGCGTTCGACCAGCGCCAGAACGATGTCTTCGGCGCGGCGCTGGACTCGATCCTGCTCCATACGCGCCGCAGCGCGCGGCTGCCGCGGCGGCTGTGGCCGGTCGTCCAGGCGCAGGCCGAGGGCGCCATGCGGGTCTGGCGCGAGCCCGACCAAGGCATCTGGGAGGCCCGCGGCGCGCCACAGCACTACGTCTCGTCCAAGTTGATGTGCTGGGTCGCAATGGACCGCGCCGCCAAGCTCGCCGAGATCCGCGGCGATCCCGAGCTGACCGTGAGCTGGGGGGCGGTGGCAGACGAGATCAAGGCCGACATCTTGGAGCACGGGCTGACCGCCGACGGTGTGCTGCGCCAGCACTACGACACCGACGCGCTGGACGCCTCGACGCTGCTGGCCGCGCTCTTCGGGTTCCTGCCCGCCGGCGACGAGCGGCTGCGTGCAAGCGTCCTGGCGATCGAGAGCGACCTGACCGAGGACGGCTTCGCCCTGCGCTACCGAACCGGTGAGACCGACGACGGCCTCTCGGGCAAGGAAGGCACGTTCCTGATCTGCTCCTTCTGGCTGGTGTCGGCACTGACGATCGTCGGCGAGCACCAGCGGGCCCGGGATCTGATGGAACGCCTGCTGCGGGTCGCATCCCCGCTGGCGCTGTACGCCGAGGAGTTCGACGCCGAGACCGGCCGGCATCTCGGCAACTTCCCGCAGGCCTTCTCGCACCTCGCGCTGATCGAGGCCGCCGCGCAGATCATCGTCACCGAGCGCGTGGCCGAGCTGCGATGAGCTCCTACGACGTCATCGTGATCGGCAGCGGCGCGGGCGGCGGCACGCTCGTCCGCCGGCTCGCCGCGTCCGGCAAGCGCATCCTGCTGCTCGAGCGGGGTGACTGGTTGGCTCGCGAGCCGCGCAACTGGCAGAGCCACGACGTGTTCGTCGACAACCGCTACGTGTCGCAGGACACCTGGTACGACGGGCACGACCGGCCCTTCCAGCCGCAGATCCACTACTTCGTCGGCGGCGCCACCAAGCTCTACGGCGCGGCGCTGTACCGCCTGCGGGCCGAGGACTTCGGCGAGCTGCGCCACCACGACGGGATCTCCCCGGCCTGGCCGATCACCTACGACGAGCTCGAGCCGTATTACACGCGCGCGGAAGCGCTGTACCACGTGCACGGCGCGCGCGGTGAGGACCCGACCGAGCCACCGGCCAGCGCCCCGTACCCGTACCCCGCCGTCTCGCACGAGCCCCGGATCCAGCAGCTCTCCGACGACCTCGAAGCCGCCGGCCACGTGCCGTTCCACGCACCGTGCGGTGTCATGCTCGACGAGCGCAACATGCCCTACAGCGCGTGCGTGCGCTGCTCGACCTGCGACGGCTTCCCGTGCCTGGTGCACGCCAAGTCCGACGCCGAGGTGCTCGGCGTGCGCCCAGCGCTCGAGCACGACAACGTGACGCTGCTGACCCGCGCCCGCGCGCTGCGCCTGGAGACCGACGAGCGCGGCACGACCGTGACCGGCGTCGTCGTCGAGCGCGACGGCCGCCGCGAGACGATGACCGGCCACATCGTCGTCGTCGCCTGTGGCGCGGCCAACAGCGCCAAGCTCCTGCTCGCCTCGGCCGGCGACCGCCATCCGCGCGGCCTGGCCAACGGCTCTGACCAGGTCGGGCGCAACTACATGTTCCACAACAGCCAGGCGGTCCTCGCGCTGTCCAAGGAGCCCAACCCGACGGTGTTCCAGAAGACGCTCGGAGTCAACACCTATTACTTCGCGACCAAGGACATCGACTTCCCACTGGGCAACATTCAGATGGTCGGAAAGTCGTCGGCCGAGATGTACCGCGGCGAGAAGCCGCTCCAGACCAGACTCGCGCCCGAGTGGACCCTCGACCACGTGGCCCGCCACGCCGTCGACTTCTGGCTGTCGACCGAGGACCTGCCACGGCCCGACAACCGCGTGACGCTGCGCGACGACGGGAGCATCGCCCTGCGGTACACGCCGAGCAACGACGCCCCCAAGCAGCGGCTGCTGCACGAGCTGAAGTCCATGCTCAAGCACCTGGGGATGCACCATGACCACCTCCTCCCCCGCCACGCCTACCTCAAGAACGAGATCCCGGTGGCCGGGTGCGCCCACCAGGCCGGAACGTGCCGGTTCGGCACCGATCCCGCGACGTCGGTCCTGAACACCGACTGCCGCGCCCACGAGGTCGACAACCTCTACGTCGTCGACACGAGTTGCTTCCCGAGCATCGGTGCGGTCAACCCGGCGCTGACGGCCATGGCCAACGCCGTGCGCGTCGGCGACCACCTGCTGGAGCGGCTGGGCGCGTCCGCGCCGCCAGCCGAACGCGCCCATGTCGCGTGAGGTCGGCGACCCGCGCCGGCACGTCGTCGTCGTGGGTGGCGGCTTCGCCGGCGTCGGCTGCGCCCGACGGCTGGCCGGCCGCGACGACGTGCGCGTCACGCTGATCGACCGCAACAACTACCACCAGTTCCAGCCGCTGCTCTATCAGGTGGCGACGTCGCAGCTGGCCTCCAGCGACATCGCCTACTCGCTGCGCAAGCTCTTCGCCGAGGACGAGAACGTCGCGGTCAAGCTCGGCGAGGTCGTGGAGGTCGACCCGACCGCGCGCAGCGTGACGACGGCCGACGGCGCCGTGATCACCGGCGACGCCATCGTCCTGGCCGCCGGCTCGCAGCCCAACTTCTTCCGCACGCCCGGCGCCGCCGAGCACGCGTTCCCGCTCTACTCGCTCGATGACGCGCTCGCGCTGCGCTCGCGGATCCTCGGCGTCTTCGAGGCGGCAGACCGCGACGCTTCGTTGATCGATCAGGGTGCGCTGTCGTTCGTCGTCGTGGGCGGCGGCCCGACCGGGGTCGAGCTGGCCGGTGCGCTGGCCGACCTCGTGGAGCAGACGATGGCGGAGGAGTACCACGATCTGGCCATCACGGCCGTGCAGATCCACCTCGTCGACCTGGGCCCCACACTGCTCGGGCCGTTCTCCGAGGACGCCCACGAGTACGTCGCCAAGGTCCTCGGCCGCAAGGGCGTCCGGATGCATCTCGGCGTCGCCGTGACCGAGGTCGGCGCCGGCCACGTCACGCTCGCCGATGGCACCACGCTGCGCACCCGCTGCGTCGTCTGGGGCGGCGGCATCATGGCGCCGGCGGTGGCCGGCGCGCTGCCCGACGCCCAAGGGCGCGGTGGGCGTCTGGCGGTCAGCTCCGACCTCTGCGTCGCCGGCGCGCCGGGCATCTACGCGGCCGGCGACATCGCCAACATCCCGGCGCCCGACGGCAGCGCGCTGCCCCAGCTCGGGTCGGTCGCACTGCAGAGCGGCGTGCATGCCGCCGACACCGTCATGGCCGACCTGACCGGGAAGCCGCGATCGTCGTTTCACTACCACGACAAGGGCATCATGGCCATGATCGGGCGCGGCGCCGCGATCGCCGAGGTCGGCCCGCACCGCCACGAGCTGCACGGCGCGATCGCGTTCTCGGCCTGGCTCGGCGTCCACGCCCAGCTCATGACCGGCGTGCGCAACCGCATCGACGCGTTCGTCAGCTGGGGCTCGGACTACTTCTCCAAGCGCCGCGGGCCGCAGATCCTCGACCACGCCGATGCGGCACCGATCGACTGGGACGAGGACCGCGCGCCGCCGCCGGCCGCCGCCGCCGGACCCGAGCAGCGCTGAACGGCGACCGACGGGACCGAAGGTCCCGCCGGCATCACCGTCTCTCGGCTCTTGCCGCTACCGACGCGAGACGCGTCGTGCAGTCCGTCGGCCGGTGCGTCGAGCGACGCGGCGGGCTCCGAACATGGGGTAATCCTTTCGGCTAGAAGGTGGTCGAGGGGTGTCGTCAGGAGGGCGAGGCGGCTTCGTCGGTCTCCATCGCGGCGAGCGCCTCGGCATCCTCGGCCGCCATCAGGCCGACGGCAACGAGGTCAAGCGGGCTGATGAAGCCGTCGCCGAGGCGGAAGCCGCCGGCGCGCATGATCGCGTCGCGCAGCGGCACGGCCCAGTGGTGCTCGAGGAGCACCAGCGCGGCGGCGGAGTCGTTGGGGATATCGGCCAGGACGTCCCACTCATCGGCGTCGCGGAAGACCTGCGGGCCGTCGCCGGCGGCACCCGCCTCGGCACCCGCGACCATTCCCTCCTCGCCGGCGATGCCGAGGCCGACCAGCGCGCCGACCACGGTTCCGAGCTCGACCGCCTCGGCCTCGGTCAGGTTGCTGAGATGCTCGACCTCGAGCTCACCGTCAGCGTCCTTGTAGACGGCCAGCGCATCGATGACGCGGACCGTGTCGCTCGCGCGCAGGCGCTCGAGCTCCTCGATGATCTCACCGTGGAAGTTGGGGTGGTTGAACCCCAGCACGATCAGCTGAACCGGCCCGATGGCCATGGCTGTTCCCTTCGTCGTCGCAGTAGGTCGCCCCGATGGTGGTCCCCTGCACGCCGGTGGGCATCATCCGGTCCGGGTGATGCTCCGAGCACCGGGACTGGGTTGTACTCAGCCGATGCCCGATCCGCTCGTGCTGCTGCGAAGCAGGAGCTATGTCCAGCTGCTCGTGGTCGCAGCGCTGATCGGCATCCCGGTCTCGGCCTTGGCCTACGGCTTCCTCAAGCTCGTCGACGTGTTGCAGACCGAGCTCTTCGAGGATCTTCCGGGACAGCTCGGGTTCGCCACCACCCCGGCGTGGTGGCCGCTTCCGGTCCTCGCGCTGTCAGGGCTGCTGACCGCGCTGGCCATCACGCGGCTGCCCGGCACCGGCGGGCACTCGCCGGCCGATGGCTTCCACGCCGGCGGCGCGGTTGCGCCGATCGACCTACCGGGGATCTTCCTCGCCGCGCTGGCGACGCTGGGCTTCGGCGCGGTGCTCGGCCCGGAGGCACCGTTGATCCTGATCGGCAGTGGCCTGGGGGTGTTGGCCGTACGCCTCGCCGCACGCGATGCACCCGACCAGGCGGCGGCGATCATCGCGGCCGCCGGGAGCTTCGCCGCGATCAGCTCGCTGCTCGGCTCCCCGCTTCTGGGCGCCTTCCTGCTGCTGGAGGCCTCCGGCCTCGGTGGTCCGATGCTCGGCCTGGTCCTGCTCCCCGGCCTGCTGGCCGCCGGCGTCGGCTCGCTGGTCTTCGTCGGGTTGGACTCGCTCACCGGCTTCGGCACGCTCAGCCTCGCGCTGCCGGACCTGCCGCCCGTCGGCCATCCGACCGGCACGTGGCTGGCGTGGGCGCTCGCGTTCGGCCTCGTCGCCCCGTTCCTCGGCCGCGGGATCACGCTGCTCGCCGTCGCGATCCGAACGCGCGCGCAGACGCGGCCGCTCGTGACCACGCCCATCCTCGGCCTGGTGATCGGCGGGCTGGCGGTCGCCTTCGGCCAGACCACGGGCAAGCCGGCCACCGAGGTCCTGTTCTCCGGCCAGTCCGCGCTCGGCCCGCTGATCGACGGCGCATCCACGTGGTCGGTCGGCGCGCTGCTCGCGCTCGTCGCGGCCAAGAGCCTGGCCTACAGCCTGTCGCTCAGCAGCTTCCGCGGTGGTCCGGTGTTCCCGGCGATGTTCGTCGGCGCGGCCGCCGGCATCGGGGCGTCGCACCTCCCCGGGCTCCCGCTCGTCCCCGCCGTCGCCATGGGGATCGGCGCGATGTGCACCACCATGCTCACGCTGCCGCTCACGTCCACGCTGCTGGCGACGCTGCTGCTCGGGACCGACGGCACGAACGTCATGCCGGTCGTCATCGTGGCGGTCGTCGTCAGCCACGTCGTCACGGCGCGGCTGACGCCGCTCGTTCATCCAGATCAGGTGATGACCAACGACGGCACCGGCCCGAGCATCGACCCATGGCCTCCGCCGTCACCCCCCAGCGCCGACCCTCCACCCGACCCGCAGCCGACGTCGACGACCAGCAGCCCGCCGACGTCCTCGTCGTCTTCGGCATCACCGGCGACCTCGCCAAGGTGATGACCTTGCGGTCGCTGTACCGCCTCGAGCGACGCGGGCTGCTGACGTGCCCGATCGTCGGCGTGGCCGTCGACGACTGGACCGTCGACGACCTCAAGCAGCGCGCCCGTGAGGCGATCGTCGACGGCGGCGAGAAGCTCGACCCCGAGGTGTTCGATCGCTTCGTGGCTCGCATGAGCTACGTCTCGGGCGATTTCGCCGACCCCGCCACCTTCGAGCGCGTCGCCGCCGCGATCAAGGGCAAGGAGAAGCCGGTCTTCTACCTCGAGATCCCACCATTCCTGTTCGGCGGCGTGGTCAAAGGGCTCTCCGACGCCGGCCTGACGGCCAACGCGCGCGTCGTCGTCGAGAAGCCGTTCGGCCATGACACCGATTCGGCCCGCGCACTCGCGGCCGAGATCCACCAGTACCTCGACGAGTCCCAGCTGTTTCGCATCGACCACTTCCTCGGGAAGATGGGCCTCGTCGAGATCCTGTACCTGCGCTTCGCCAACGCGATGCTCGAACCGGTCTGGAACCGCAACTACCTGTCGTCGGTGCAGATCACGATGGCCGAGAGCTTCGGCGTCGAGGACCGCGGCCACTTCTATGACCCGGTCGGCGCGCTGCGCGATGTCGTCGTCAACCACATGATGCAGGTGGTCGCCGCCGCGGCGATGGAGGCTCCCGCAGGCCGCGACCCGTCGACGGTCAAGGACGCCATCGCATCGCTGTTCAAAGCGATGCCGGCGGCCGATCCCAGCGCCTACGTCCGCGGCCAGTACGACGGCTACCGCGAGACCCCGGGGGTCGCGCCCGACTCGACGACCGAGACCTTCGCGGCGATGCGCCTGGAGGTCGACAACTGGCGCTGGTCGGGCGTGCCGTTCTTCCTGCGCACCGGCAAGCACCTCCCGATCACCCAGACCGAGCTGCGGCTGGTCTTCCAGCATCCGCCACGACTCGGCTTCGCCCTCGACACCCGCCACCCGGAGCCCAACCAGCTCGTCGTCAAGCTCGACCCGACGACCGGCGTCCGGTTGCGACTGGAGGCCCAGCACGGCGACCCACCCGACAGCGCGCCGATCCACCTCGACATGGAGTTCGCCCAGGAGGGCGGCGAGGGCCCCGCGCCTTATGAGGTCCTGCTGCTCGCCGCGATGCGCGGCGAGGCCACCCGCTTCACCCGTCAGGACGGTGTCGAGCAGGCGTGGCGCGTCATGCAGCCGCTGCTCGACGCGCCGCCGCCGGTCCACAGCTACGCGCAGGGCAGCTGGGGCCCGGAGGCCTGCGATCGCCTCGTCGCCGGCCACGGACGCTGGCACCCGCCGTGGGCCGCGGCGTGAGCCGAAGGCAGCTGCTGCAGTCTCAAGCGGCCGACGGCGAGCGCGCCACGACGCGCCCGGCGTCGAGCGTCACGACCTGATCGACCGCGTCCAGCCCTTTGGGCCGGTGCGTGATCAGCAGCACAGCGCGGTCGCCCGCCGCCGCGAAGACGTCGTGCATGAGCTGCGTCGCCGTCGCCTCGTCGAGGTGCGCGGTCGGCTCGTCGAGCACGAGCACCGGCGCGCGCGACAGCAGCGCCCGCGCCAACACGATCCGCTGACGCTGTCCGCCCGACAGCGCCCGGCCGCGCTCGCCGACCGCGGTGTCCCAGCCGTCCGGCAGGCCGCGAACCCACGCGCCAATGCGTGCCTGGTCCAGCGCGGCGGCCAGCTCTTCGTCGCTGCACTGCGGGCGTCCGAGGCGCACGTTCTCACGGATCGACGTGGAGAAGAGGTGCGCGTCCTGACCGGCGACCGCGATCGCGCGGCGCACGTCCTGCTGGCGGTAGTCGCGCAGGTCGCGACCGGCCAGCGTCACGCGCCCGGCCTCGGGGTCGAGGAAGCGCAGGAGCAGGTTGACGACCGTGGTCTTGCCGGCACCACTGGCCCCGACGAGCGCGACGCGGCCGCCGGGGCGCAGGCGCAGCGTCACGTCCTCCAGCACGGCGCGCTCGCCGGGGCCGTAGCGCGCGCGGACACCTTCGAGCGCCAGCACGGCATCGCGCGGCGGCGCAGGCGCGGGCAACGGCGGATCGGCGATGGCGGGCTCCGTGTCGGTGAGCGCGAGCAGGCGCCGGCCGGCGGCCAGCGCGGCGGGCAGCTCGCGCGCGGTCGCGATGAGCGGCGTGACCGCCTCGAACGCGGCGAGCGCCAGCAGCGCGAGCAGCGCGACGAAGACACGGTCGAGCCGACCGTCGGCGACGGCCTCGGCCGCGACGAGCAGCGTCCCAGCGACGGTCGCGCCGGCGATCGCGACGCCGAGCCCCTCGCCCAGGCCGCCGACGAGCGCGTCGCGGCGGGAGAGGCGCACGACCTCGTGATCGGCGGCCGCGGCGCGGTCCAGCGCCGCGTCGCCCGCGCCATAGACCACCAACTCGGGCGCCGCGACCAGCGTGTCGAGCAGCTCGGCCGCGAGCACGCCACGGGCGGCGGCCTGGCGATCCTGCGCCCGCCGGCCCAGGGCGCCCGCCAGCAGCGGCACGGCCACGCCCGCGAGCAGGAGCCCGGCCGCGAGGACGAGCGCGGCGGCGGGCAGGACGACCGCAGCCGCGCCGACGCACGCGGCGCCGGCCAGCAGCGCCACGAGCGGCGGCCCGACGCCGCGCAGGTGCAGGTCCTGGAGCCGATCGACGTCGGCCACGAGCCGCGTGAGCAGGTCGCCATCGCGGTAGCCGCGCAGCTGCGCGGGCGCCAGCGGCTCGATCTGCCGGTAGACGGTCACCCGCGCGCGTGCGAGCGCACGAAGGGCGACATCGTGGGAGGCGAGCCGCTCGGCGTAGCGACTCAGCGGGCGCGCCAGCCCGAAGAAGCGCACGGCCACAATCGCCGTGCCCAGCGACAGGATCGCCGGCCGCTGGGCGGCGCGCGTGACGAGGTAGCCGGCGGTCGCCATCAGGCCGGCGCCGCAGACCACGGTCAGCGCGCCCAGCACGACGCTGAGCGCGACGCGCCGCCGCGGCACGCGCGCGAGGTCGAGGATCCGTGCCGTAACGCCGATCATGCTGTCGGCGCCAGGAGCGAGTCGCCGCCTGGCCGGGGAAGGTGGATGACGCGGTCGGCGCAGACGATCAGCTCCGGCCGATGGGCGATCACCAGGACCGTGCGGCGCGCGCCGAGGCGCGCGACCGCCTCACCGACCACGCCCACGCTGACGGAGTCGAGGTCGGCCGTTGGCTCATCGAGCACCACGAGCGCGGCGTCGCGCAGGAACGCGCGGGCCAGGGCGACGCGGCGCAGCTGTCCGGCCGACAGCGGTCGCCCGCCGTCGCCGACGACCGTGGAGTAGCCGTCGGGCAGCGCACGGATGAACGCGTCGGCGCCGGCCAGCATCGCCGCGTCGCGCACCGCCGCATCCGTCGCTGAGCGATCGCCCAGCCGAATGTTGTCCGCGACGCCGGCCGGCAGCAGCACCGGGTGCTGGGGCACCCACGCCAGCCGGCGCAGCCATGCGTCACGCCGGCACTCCGCCAGGTCGACGCCGCCGACCGTCACCCGTCCCGCCGTCGGGCGCAGGAGACCGAGGACGAGCGCGGCGACCGTGCTCTTGCCCGCACCGCTCTCCCCCACCAGGGCCAGCGTCTCGCCCGGGGCCAGCTCCAGATCGACGTGCTCGAGCACCGGGCCCGGCCGGGTCGGGTAGACGAACGACACGGCTTCGAGGCGCACCGGCGCGCGGCGCGGACTGGCCGGGAAGCGGACGCCGGCGGCCGACGTCTGCCCCGGCGCCTCGAGCAGCGCGAGCATGCGCTGCGCGACCGCCAGCCCGTCGGCGCTGGCGTGGAAGTCGGCGCCGAGCCGGCGCAACGGCAGGTAGAGCTCGGGCGCCAGGATCAGGACGGTGAGCCCCGCTTGGAGCCCGAGGCTGCCGCTCACCAGGCGCACGCCGGCCAGCACGGCGACGAGCGCGACGCCCAGCGTGGCCGCCAGCTCGAGCACCGAGCCCGACAAGAAGCTGACGCGCAGCGTCGCCATCGTCGCGCGCCGGTGGCGCTCGCCGACCGTCGCGATCGCCGCGGTCTGCACGCGGGCGCCGTCGAACGCGCGCAGCGTGGGCAGCCCGCGCAGCACGTCGAGGAAGTGCGATGACAACGCCGCCAGCGCCGCCCAGCGCTCCTGGGTGTGGCGCTCGGTGCGCAGTCCGATCAACACCATGAACAACGGGACGAGCGGGAGCGTGACGACCATGACCAGCGCGGACTCGAGATCGATCGTCGCGACAAAGGCGACGACGGCGACCGGGACCAGGCAGGCCAGCACGAGCTGCGGGAGGTAGCGCGCGAAGTACGCGCCCAACGCATCCACGCCCTGAACCGCGGCGGCCACGACCTCCCCCGCCTCGGTGCCATCGACGGCCTCGGGATGCTCGGACAGCCGCCGGCGCAGCAGCGCGAGCCGCAGCTCGGAGAGCACGGCCGACGCGGCGCCGCGGCCGGCGACCTCGGTCCCCCAGCTCACCGCGCCGCGCAGGACGCCGATCAGCGCCAGCGCGACGAGCGCGACCACGCACGTCTGCGGCGCGGCGTCGGCGAACACGCGGGCGATGACCCACGCCAGCAGCGATGCCTGGGCCAGCACCGCGGCGGTCGTCACGAGGCCCAGCGCGACGTCGACCGCGAGCAGCGTGCGAGCGGCCCGGGCGCGGCGCAGCAGACGCGGATCCAGCGCGCGCACGCCGGCTCACACCGACGGGGCGCCGCCGACCCGTGCCCGGAAGACGTGGTAGGCCCAGCCCTGGTAGAGCAGCACCACCGGCGTGCACAGCGCCGCGACGACGGTGATGACGCTCAGCGCGTAGTGCGCGGTCGCCGCGTCGGAGATCGACAGGCTGCTGGAGAAGTCCGGGTGCGAGACGATCACGCGGGGATACAGACCGGTGAAGAGCGTGGCGACGATCATCCCCGCCGTCACCGCCGTCGCCGCAAAGGCCCACCCCGGTCGGCGCGCACCGACCAGCAGCGTCGCGGCCACCACGCCGCCCGCACCGACGACGGCGGGCACGAGGACGGGCAGAAGGCTGCGGTCGTTGCGGTCCATCGCCACGCCGACCGTCCAGGCCAGTACGCCGACGACGACCAATGCAGCCGGCAGCGCGAGCCGCCGTGCCAGCGCCGCCGCGCGCTCGCCCAGCGCGCCACCCAGGCGCAGCGTCAGGAACGTCGCACCGTGGAAGGCGAACAGCAGCACGGTCGCGAGCCCGACGAGCACGGTGTAGGCGCTGAAGACGTCGCCGACGTTGCCGGTGAAGCTCTGGTCGCCATCGAGCGGCACGCCGTGCAGCAGCGTGGCGAGCCCGACGCCCCAGAAGAACGGCGCCCCGATGCTGCTGGCCGTGCTCGCCCAGCGCCACGACCGGTGCCAGTGCTCACCGGCACCGCGGCCGCGCCAGTCAAACGACACCGCACGGACGATCAGGCACACGAGGATCACGAGCAACAGCAAGTACAACCCTGAGAACATCGTCGCGTACCAGGCCGGGAAGGCCGCAAACGTCGCGCCGGCCGCGACGACGAGCCAGACCTCGTTGCCGTCCCAGACGGGACCGATCGTCTCGATCACCGTGTGACGCTCATCATCGTCGCGTCCAATCGCCGGCGCCAGCATGCCGACGCCGAAGTCGAAGCCCTCCAGCACGAAGTAGCCGCCCCAGAGCACCGCGATCAGGCAGAACCAGAAGATCTCGAGGCTCATGATGGGACCAGCGCTCCGACGGGCGGCTCGACCGGACGCTCGAGATCCGGCGGGTCCAGCCGGGCGTAGCGACGCATCAGGATCACGTCGAGGACGCCCAGCGCCGCGTACAACGCCACGAAGACGCCCAGGCTCGCCGCGAGCGTCGCCGTACCGACGCTGGGCGAGTTGGCGCCGGCGGTCTTCAGCAGCCCTTGGACGATCCACGGCTGGCGACCGACCTCGGTCAGCAGCCAGCCGGCCGTCGCCGCGAGGTACGGGAACCCGATCGCCGCGACCGCGGTCCACAGAAACCAGCGCTTGTTCTCCAGCGTCCCGCGGCGGTACAAGAACGCGCCGAGCAGCGCGACGAGCGTCATCAGCGCGCCGAGGTAGGCCATGACGCGCATGCTCCAGTATGTGGTCCTCACCGGTGGGATGTAGTTCCCCTTGCCGTACTGCTTCTGGTAGCCCTCGTTGACCTCGTTGAGGCCCTCGACCTGCCCCGTGAACGTCCCCGTCGCCAGGAACGACAACAGCTTGGGCACCTGGATCACGAAGCTCGGCGTCTGGTCGGACTGTGAGAAGCCACCGATCTGGAAGAGCGAGAACCCGGCCGGCTGCTCGGTGTTCCACAGCGCCTCGGCCGAGGCGATCTTCATCGGCTGGTAATCGGTCGTCGCGAGGCCGAAGCGGCTGCCGACCACCATGTTGCCGATCGTGGCCGGCACCGCGACGACCAGCGCCAGCGCCGCCGCGCGGCGAAACAGGTCGACGTTGCGTCCACGCAGCAGGTGCCAGCAGGCGATGCCGAAGACGAAGAGCGACCCCATCGTCAACGCAACCAACATGGTGTGGGTGAACGCGTAGAGCGCGAAGCGGCTGGACAGCAGCGCCCACACGTCGGTCAGCTGCGCCTCCCCGCCGCTGACCTTGGAGCCGACCGGATGCTGCATCCACGAGTTGGCCACCAGGATGAAGTAGCCCGACAGCCAGGTGCCGGCGACGGCGATCCAGAGCGTGGCGAGGTGCAGCCGCGGCGACAGCCGGTCCCACCCGAAGATCCACAGCCCCAGGAACGTCGACTCCAAGAAGAACGCCGCCAGCCCCTCGATCGCCAGTGGTGCGCCGAACACGCCGCCGACGTACTTGGAGTACACCGACCAGTTCATCCCGAACTGGAACTCCTGGACGAGGCCTGTGGCCACGCCGATCGCGAAGTTGATCAACAACAGCGTGCCGAAGAACTTCGTCAGCCGCAGCCACGCCTCGTCGCCGGTGCGGTGCCAGCGCGTCTGCATGATCGCCACGATCGGCCCGAGGCCCAGCGTGAGCGGGACGAAGAGGAAGTGGTAGATCGAGGTCGTCGCGAACTGCAGCCGAGCGAGATCCACCGTGGTGGCCGCAAGCGGAGACACGGTGGATCTCAGCCTCTCCGTCGTCTCACACGGCCGCCGCGACGCGCTCCTGCTGCTCGAGCGCTCGCATGGCCTCGCCCTCGGCCTCCTGGAAGTCCGAGCCGTCGAGGTGCTTGGTGACGTGCTTCAGCGAGCCGCCGGTCGCCTGCTCGATCTTGGCCACGTCCTCGTCGATCCCGATGACGATCAGCGCCGCCTGCTTGGGCTCGAGCATCGCGGCCATCTCCTTGGCCTCGTGCCGGGACATGCCGTGGGCCAGGTGTCCGAACCACGCGCCCAGGCCCGCGCCGCCGGCAGCGGCGCCCACGGTCCAGGGCAGCAGGAACGGGAACAGGACCGACGCGCCGGCGCCGGCGGCGAGGCCGACCCAGCCGCCGTGCTTGACGGGCTTCTCGTCCTTGGTGACCTTGACGCTCCCGTCGGCGGCGCGTGAGAGCACGGCCGCGTCATAAGACCCGATGGCGTCGTTGCCGTGCAGCGCCTTGATGGCGTCGTAGTCGGTCTCGGCCTGGGCCGCGGTCTCGTAGATCCCCGTGAAGAAGAACATCGGCTTGTTCATGGCACGTCCCTTCGCTCGTCGGTGGTTCACCGACCGTAGGTCCGGCCACGAGGCGGAGCATCATCCGAATCGGGTGGTGCGCCGCAGGACGCCTACACGAACGAGCGCGACGGCGCCGAAGGCTGGTCGACCTCCGCGAGGAACGCGACGGTAGTGACCCGGTCACGGCCGACTACCCCGGCACCGCGCCGTTCACCTTCACCGGCGGCACGATCGCCCGTGTGGCCGTCGACGTCAGCGGCGAGCCCTACGTCGACCTCGAGCGCGAGGCCGTTGGACCGGCATCTGTCGTCGCACCTCACAGCACACCGCGCGCCGTGCCGTCACCCCGAACGGATGATGCCCGCGCGGAGCCGGCGAGGTTCGATGTGTGGGTGACCACCACCGCCGCCGCAACAGCAGGGCCCGCGCGCGTGGCAACGCACAACGGGCGCACCAAGCCGCACCTCACCGCCGCCGACCGTGCCGCCCACGGCCGCGCGGTCCGATCCGAGGTGCCGCGGTCGAGCCTCGCCGACTGGGAGCCGTCGCCGGATCGGCGCGACCCGGTTGCATTGTTGGACGAGCAGGCGCGGACCCGCGTCCAGGAGCTCGTGCCGATCCGCCACGGACGCATGCTCGTCTCGCCGTTCACCTTCTACCGCGGCGGGGCCTTCCTGATGGCCGCCGATCTCGACGGCTCGCCCCGAACCGGCCTCACCGTCCAGCTGTGCGGCGATGCGCACCTGTCCAACTTCGGCGCCTACGCCGCGCCCGACCGCCGGCTGGTCTTCAGCGTCAACGACTTCGACGAGACCTTGCCCGGTCCGTTCGAGTGGGACGTCAAGCGGCTGGTGGCCAGCTTCGCGGTCGCCGGGCGCGATCGCGGCTTCAGCGCGCGCCAGCGCAAGACCATCAACAAGACCGTCGGCCGGGCCTACCGGGAGTCGATGCGGGACTTCGCCGCGCTGGGCAAGTTCGAGCTCTGGTACGCCCGCATCGACGTGGAGGAGATCGCCGAGCAGTTCGCCGCGCACGCGAGCCCGAAAGAGGTCAAGCGCTTCGAGCGCAATGTCGCCAAGACCCGCAGCAAGGACAGCCTCAAGGCCTTCGGGAAGCTCACCGAGATCGTCGACGGACAGCCGCGGATCGTCGGCGACCCCCCACTGATCGTCACGATCGAGGACGTCGCCACCGCCAAGGAGCTCCCGCGGATCGAGCAGATCATCCGCACCATCATCCGCGACTACCGGCGCTCGCTGCCCAGCGACCGCCGCCATCTGCTCGAGCAGTTCCAGTACGCGCACGCGGCACGCAAGGTGGTGGGTGTCGGCAGCGTCGGCACCCGCGCCTGGATCATGCTCATGCAGGGCCGCGACGCCGCCGACCCGCTGTTCCTGCAGGCCAAGGAGGCCGAGGCTTCGGTCCTCGAGCCGTTCCTCGGCAAGAGCGCCTTCGCCAACCACGGCAAGCGCGTCGTCGAGGGCCAGCGGCTGATGCAGGCGGCCAGCGACCTCATGCTCGGGTGGGTCCGCATCAACGGCGTCGACGGCGTGAGCCGCGACTTCTACGTGCGCCAGCTCTGGGACCAGAAGGGCTCGGCGGTCGTCGAGACGATGGGCCCACGGACGATGATGACCTACGCGCACGTCTGCGGGTGGACGCTGGCCAAGGCTCACGCCCGCTCCGGCGACCCTGCCGCGATCGCGGGCTACCTCGGATCCGGCACGACCTTCGACCGCGCCCTCGCGGCGTTTGCCGAGACCTACGCCGACCAGAACGAGCGCGACTACGCGGCCTTCCGCAACGCCGTCGACGCGGGCCGGCTCAGCGCAACGCCGGGTCTCTGACGCGTGACGGCTCGCCGACGGCCTCCTCCACCGTCGCGAACACCGCTCCCTCGCCCAGCGCGTCGATCAGCCCGGCGCGCTCCCAGAGCGCGAGCACCGGTGGATGCACCGAAGCCAGCTGCAGCGTCGACCCCTCGGAGGCGAGCTCTCCGGCCACCTGCTTGAGGATGTCGGCGCCGTCGGTGTCGGTGAGCAGGACGGCCTCGGCGTCAACGATGAGGCGGCCCGGCGTGCCCTCGTCGGCGGCGATCTCGCGGATGCGGGTCCGGAACGCATCGGCATCGGCGAAGAACAGCGGTCCGTCGACGCGCGCGATCCGCACGCCCGGCATGAGCTCCAGGCCTTCGTGGCGCGACAGCACGTGGAACCGGCCCGTGTGGGGATCGCGCCCGAGCTCCCGGACCGACGTGCGCGAGGATCTCGCGATCAGCAGCAGCAGGGAGAGCACCACACCGATGAGGATCCCTTGGGTGATGCCGACGAACAGGATGCCGAGGCCGGCGCCCATGAAGAACACCCAGTCGGCGCGGTTGACGCGGTAGTACCGCCGCCAGTCCACGAACGTGACCAGCCCGACCATCGCGTCGATGACCACGGCGCCGAGCGTCGCGGACGGCAGCTGCTCGAACAGCCCGGCGAGCAGCAGCATCGTCAACAGCACCAACCCGGCGTTGATCAGCGACGCCATCTGCGTCTGCTGGCCGGCCGCCTCCGCCACCGAGGTCTTCGACAGGCTCCCGTCGCTCGCGAAGCCGCCCACGAACCCGGCGGCGCCGCACGCGAAGCCCTGGGCGATCAATTCCTGATCGGTGTCGATCTCGTAGTGATGCCGGCTCGCCATCGCGCGTGCCGACGCCAGCGACTCGGAGTAGCCCACGAAGACGATCGAGAGGGCGCCGACCAGCAGCGCCGTGGTCTCGCTCCAGCCGACGCCGGGCAACCCGACCGACGGCAGGCCCGTCGGCACGTGGCCGGTGACCGCGACGCCGTGCGACGACAGGTCGAGCGCGGCGGACACCGCGATGGCGGCGACGACGACCAGCAGCATGCGCGGCCAGCGGGGCGCGAACCGGCGCATGGCCAGCAGCACCGCGAGCGAGCACGCCCCGACGGCGAGCGTGGTCGTGCTCGTGTCGGGGATCTCCTTGATCGTTCCCCACAGCTCCTGGGCGTAGGAGCCGTCGACGCTGTCGACGCCGAGGAGCTTTTGCGACTGGTCGATGATGATGCCGATCGAGAAGCCGAGCACGAAGCCGGCCATGACCGCCTTGGACAGGAACGTCGACACCCACCCCATCCGCAGCAGGCCGAGCGCGAGGTAGACGAGCCCCGTCGCGATCGCCAGCGCTGCGGTCCAGCCGATCGCCTTGTCGCTGCCCAGCGCGGAGCTCCCGATGATCGGCGTGATCGCGGCCGCCGACACCGCGCACACGGCGGCGCTCGGGCCCTGTGCCAGGTGGCGCGAGGTGCCGAAGATGGCGTAGGCGACGAGGGCCACGAACGCGGTGTACAGGCCGTACTGTGCCGGCACGCCGGCCAGCGACGCGTACGCGAGGCTCTGCGGGACGAGCAGGGCCCAGACCGAGAGCCCCGCCACGGCGTCGCCGGTGAGCAGGCTGCGATCGTAGGACGGCAGCCAGCCGGCGATCGGGACGTACCGGCGCAGCAGCGCACTCATCGCGGGCTTGCGGTGGCGGACCCGTGGTGGATGTCGGCATCGGCGTCGCGGGCTCGCGCGAGGGCGACACGGCGCCGGGCCCAGGCGTACGGCGGAGCGTCCGCCGGGATCGCCGCATGGTCGAGATGATCCTCGAGATCGGCGAGCTTCACCGCCCGCGCCAACCGGCCGGCCGCACCGCGGGCACGGACGATGCGCAACACGTACAACTCGTAGGACTCCGCGTCGATGTGGGTCAGCAACCCGAGCGCCTCGAGCTCGACGAGCGTGAGGCCGTAGACCTGGAGCTCGAAGCTCGTCACGCCGGAGCCTTCGATCGCGTCGTGCAGCCAAGCGACGGCCCGTGCGTCGTCGGGCACCGCGCCCTCGACGCGGGCGAGGTGCTCGACGACGAGCTCGCCGAAACGGGTGCGCTGACCGCCGTGGAGCCGTCGCGCGACGCTGCGGGCTACGACGGGGTCCATGCGCCTTCCATCGCGCCGGCGATATGGCGTCGCGCCCAGGCATATGGCGGCAGGTCCCAGCGCGACGGGTCCTCGGCCGACTGCTCAAGCAGGTCGTCCAGCTCCGCGAGCTCGATCGCGCGCGCGACGTCGCCCGCGGGCCCGGGCGCGTGGGCGATCCGCAGCATGTGGAGCTCGAAGCGCTCGTCCTGGGCCCGCGTCAGCAGGCCCAGCGCCTCCTCCTCGAGCTCCGTCATCCCCTCGTCGCGGAGGGTCGCCGGGCGTGTGTCGCTGTGTTCGAGCACGTCGTGGAGCCACGCGGTCGTGCGCGCGGAAAGCGGCACGGCGCCGACCACGCGGGCGACGTGCTCGATCCGCAGCTCTCCGAGCCGATCGCGCCGGCCATGGTGGCTGTAGTAGGCGATGCCGCGTGCGATCTCGGGTTCCACGCCAGCAGTCTGGCGCCGACGTTGTGCCCTGCCATCACCCCGTTCGGACGATGCGAGCAGGGGGTTTCGCGTCCTACGCTCGGCGCATGCTCGCTTCGACCGCCTGGACCACAAGCAACCGCTCAACGGTGACTGAAGGGGCTAGTTTGCAGGGCATTCGTGGTACTACACGCCGCTCTCGGCGGACCGCGATAGCCGCGGATTGCGGTCGATTCTGGGCGGTCCAGGCACTCCCCAGACTCGAGTGCCTGAAACGCACAGGGCCGACTCCAGCACAGCCGCCGTAGGGCGTAAACTGGCCGTTGTGTCGACGCATCCGGCCGATCACAGTGAATCCCATCGCGAGCTCCCAGTCGAGGAGCTGCTGCGCCGTGCCCGGCCGCTGCCGTCCCACGAGGAGATGGTCATCGACGACCTCAGCGAGGACGAAGGCACCGCCTTCCTGGCCGTCGTCAAGTCGTGAGCAGCACCCGGTCGCGTGGACCGATCGTCATCGACACCGACGTCTTCAGTGCTGACTCGTCCCTGGCTCACGGCTAGCCGAGCGCTACGCGCCGATCATCACCGGACGCCCGACCTTCATCTCCTTTCAGACCGCGACCGAGTTGCGCTATGGCGCGCTGCAGCGCGGTTGGGGCCAGGCCCGACTTCTCAAGCTCGAAGCGCTGATCAGTCGCGTCGAGGTCGTCCACACCGGTCCGCACCTCGTGATGGTCTGCGCCCAGCTCCGCGCGACATGCCAAGCCCGAGGCCACGCGCTTGCGCAACGCGAACACAACGCCGACCGTTGGATCGCCGCGACCGCCATCCGCCTCGGCATCCCGCTTGTCTCCAACGACCAGATCTTCCGTGACGTCCCAGGCTTGATAGTCGAATCGATTCCGAATTAATTATTGGTTCACGCCGCGGAAATTTCCGGCGCGACCATAGGCGAGCGCGACCCGACGCCCAGGCCGTCTAGATCCCGGCAGTGCCGTCTGAGGTGACAGCCGGTTCCCGCTCGTTGGGAACCGTGCTCGATAACGCGTGCCAACCGCGTCGGTCGTCGCGCGCTGCCTGGCCGGCCGATTCCACCCTGGACCGACGTACAGGATGGGCTTCTCCATCACCGCCGGCGTGTATATGTCGGCGTCATGAGATCGCTTCTGCTTGCGCTCGCCGCGGCCCTGGTTGTCGCGGCGCCGGCGCGGGCAGACGCTCCCATCGACCTCGGGAGCATCAACCCGAACGGGGTCAACGGGCACCGCCAGGTCGTCGGGGACAGCTTCGACCCCGCCAACGACGACGCGCCCGACGCACGCGATGTTCTGGAGCTCGGGCGTGCTGTCCCGGCTGGCCGAGCCGGCGGGGAGCGATCGACAGCGACGCCTACGAGATCAACGCCGACGGGCGCGTGGTCGGCGGGTCGACGGACGCCGGCGGTCGGAATCCACGCGCTCTTCTGGGACGGCGTCAACGGCACGCCGAACCAGATCGGGCCACTCTCGTCCGGCGAGCGGGGACTTCAGCGAGGCCGATCGCGGTCGACGACGCGGGCGACGTCGTCGGCAGCACGCTCGACGCCAACTCCGACG
This sequence comes from uncultured Conexibacteraceae bacterium, assembly GCA_963731005.1. Taxonomy (GTDB): domain Bacteria; phylum Actinomycetota; class Thermoleophilia; order Solirubrobacterales; family Solirubrobacteraceae; genus Baekduia. The sequence goes on from CAVSTZ010000001.1 coordinate 1,247,855, forward strand.
CCGATCGGGTTCTTCTCCGCGCACGGGAGCGGGATCACGCACGTCGGCGCGAGCATCGGGCGGCGAGTTCGGCACCACGCGCGGTCGCGGGCATCACGCCAGACGGGACGAGGATGCTCGGGCAGGTCAGCGGCGACAGCGACCATCAGGCGACGACCGGCTGGTACCTGTTCAACAGCCCCAGCGACGGCGGCACCAAGCTCGACCTCAACGTGTCTTCAGACCGGGGCGCTCGATCCTCGGCGCGGCGTCGACTGCCGCAGTACGCGAACCTGATGGCCTCCGACGGCGCAGTCGTCGGCTACAAGGGCGACAGACGCGACCAGCGGGACGTACTACCTGCGCTCCCCGAACGGCGCCGAGCAGCAGATCACCGGCCTGCTCGGGCACAACGGCGTCAACGCCAAGCACACGGTGGTCGGCGACGATCCTCGGCACCTACCAGGGCCAGCAGGTCCCGCACGCGGCGATCTGGAAGCCGGACGGCACGGTCATCGACCTCAACAACCTGCCTGGGGCGAACCCCGACCTCGTCCTCGGCGACGCGCTGGCGATCAACGACAACGGCGACATCGTCGGCCTCGCGGGGCAGATCTCGACGCAGACGGAGGTCGGATTCCTGCTGCCCGCGGGCTACGTCGTCGACAGCATCCTCGACGATCCCGACAAGACGCCGGGCGACGGCAACTGCGCCACGGCGGCGGGCACCTGCACGCTGCGCGCGGCGATCCAGGAGGTCAACGCGGCCAAGGTCCACCGCGACCGACGCAGATCTCCTTCGCGCTGCCCGGCGGCAACGGGACGATCAAGCCCACGTTCGGCGCTTCCCGCCGTGCAGTACCCGGTCGACGATCGACGGCCTCGGCAAGGTCGCGCTGCTCGGCACGAACGCCGGGCGGCAACGCCAACGGGCTGATCCTGCAGGGCGACGAGTCGATCGATCCGCGGGATGGACATCGAGGGCTTCGACGGCCGCCGGCATCCGGATCGAGGGCTCGAAGATGGATATCGGCGCGCTGCCGACCAGCACGCCGCCTGCGCCTTCCCGTGCAACACGTTCAAGAGCAACGTGAAGGGCGCGGTGGCGGTCGCCACCGGCACGCAGAACGACATCTACGGCAACCGGATGCAGAACAACGGCCGCGGCGGCGATCGACCTCGGCGCGCGACGGGCGCACGCCCGAACGACGCCAAGGACGCCGACACCGGCGCCAACGGCCTGCACAACTTCCCGATCGGCGTGCTCGGGACGGTGAACCCGGTCAACCACCAGCGCGTCGTCTCCGGCGTCGACCCGGCCGCCGACGCGGGCGAGCGCGGTCGACGTCTACGCCCAGAGCGCGGCCGACGCGGCCAAGGGCGCCGAGCCGACCGACTACGTGGGCTCGGTGACGCCGGGCTACATGGGCGGCTGGAAGCTCGACGTCCCCGCCTCGGTCCCGGCGGCCGACAAGTTCTTCTCCGCGACGGTCTCGACCGCGGCCGACGGCACGTCCGAGCTCTCGCCCGGTCTGCACCGATCCCGACGGCGACGGCAACCCGGACTCCGACGGCGACGGCCTGTGCGACACGTGGGAGACGACCGGCATCGACGCCGACGACGACGGCACGATCGACCTGACGCTGCCCGGCGCCTCGCCGACGCACAAGGACCTCTTCCTCGAGATGGACACGATGGCGGACGGCCACGGCACGGACACGCCCGCCGACGGCGCGATCGAGGACGTCGTCGAACGCCTTCGCGACCGCGCCGGTGCCGAACGCCGAGCGGCGGCACCGGCGATCGCCCTGCACGTCAACACGACCTTCGACGACGCGATCCCCGAGGCCGCCTACGACGGTCGCCGGCGTCGGCCCGGGCACGCTCGACTACCTCAAGGAGGGCTCGCTGACCGACCCGTGCGACGGCTACTTCGGCTCGCCCGACGGACCGCGCGGCGACGGACTGCTTCCAGGTGCCTGACGGCGCGCTCGCTCGCCTACCGCTGGGGGCTGTTCGGCTACAAGTACACCGAGGAGCCGAACTCCAGCGGCTTCGCGGACGGGCATCGGCGGCAGCGCGTTCACGGTCACGCTCGGCCACCTGGAACTACGCGAACGTCGTCTTCGGCGGCGGCGGGATCAGCCAGTGCCACACGACCGACCGGCTGCCGGCGCGTCATGGACGCGGGCACGATGATGCACGAGTTCGGGCACACGCTCGGCCTGCACCACGGCGGGCAGGACGACGATCCAGTACAAGCCCAACTACCTGAGCGTCATGAACTACCTGTTCCAGATGCGCGGGCGCGTGCACGGACCGGCCGCTGGACTACTCGCGCTGGGCGCTCCCCACGCTCGACGAGAACGACCTGGTCGACGAGCCAGGGCATCCTCGGCGGCACCGACGCCACCACCAGCGCTGAGGCCGCCGCCGAATGGCCGCACACGGCGTTCTACCGCTGGACCGGCAGCCTGCGACGTGTTCAACGAACCCACGACCGGCGCGATCGACTGGGACGGCATCCCGGTCACGGCCGTCACCTCGGCCGTCGTCAACGACAACAACTGCTACTCGGACACGCCCAAGGCGGCGCTGAAGTCCTACGCGGACTGGCCCGACATCCAGTACTCCTTCCGCGACCAGCCGGACGCCGGCGACGCCCCCGCCTACCAGGGCGACAACGAGCACGCGCACGAGGAGACCAACACCGCGATCCTCGCCGAGGCAGCGCACTCCGACGCCGACGGCAACGGCGTCAACGACCTCGCCGACGCCTGCCGGGTCGACCGCGGGCAGCGACGCGGCCGACGCCAACGGCAACGGTTTCGCCGACGCGTGCGAGACGGACCATGAACAGCCTCCAGGCGTTCCCGGTCCAGCAGAACGGCTCCGGCGGCGGTGGCGGTGGCGGTGGCGTCGCCGGTGGTGGCGGCGGGGCGGCCGCGCCGGCGCGCCCGGCGAAGGACACGACAGCGCCGACGCTGTCGAAGCTCTCGGCCAAGCCGTCCACGGCGACGCGCGCGAAGGGCAAGAAGAAGGCCAAGCCCGCGACGCTCAGCTTCACGGTGTCCGAGGCCTCGACGGTGACCTTCACCGGCGAGCAGTCGGTCAAGGGCCACAAGGTCGGGCAAGAGGTGCGTCGCCGGGCACGAAGAAGAAGGCCAAGGCCTGCACGCTGCTCAAGACGCTGAGCGGATCGCTGCGCGTCAACGCCAAGGCCGGCACGAACACGCTCACGCTTCGCCGCCAAGCTCGGCACGAAGAAGCTCGGCGCGGGCATCTACCGGCTGACCGCCGTGGCGATCGACGCCGCCGGCAACAGGTCCAAGCCGCTGACGGTGACGGTGACCGTTCGCTGACGGCTGCCCGCACCGCCCGGCCATGGCCGCCTCCTGGCGCCCGATCCACTCGAACACCTGCGGCCGACCGGTGCGCAACGACGCCGCCAGACCCATGCCCAGGCCGAGCACGAAGCGACATGAGCACCACCACGACGGCCCAGATCCCCGTGATCCCGCTGAGCGTGGAGAAGTTGTCAAACAAGAGCCAGAGGACGACCGCCAGGCCGATCGCGGCGTCGGCCGGATCGATCCGGCCGACGCCGGACATCCGGCCGTAGATCAGCACCGGGCCGCTCGTCGGAGGAGAAGCGCGAGAGGATCGAGGTGCAGTTGGTCAGCCCAGGCCCACAGCTCGTCGAGGTCGGGCTCGTAGCCATGTGCCTTGAGGTCGCGGTACCTGTGGATGGTCAGGCCGATCGTGTCGGCGAGGTTCATCTGCGAGATCTCGCGCAAGAGCCGGTAGGCGCGGATCGACTCACCGAGCGTGCGCGTCCGGATCGGCGGTCTCACGTCACGCCGCGTTGAGTTCCAGGCACTGGACCCCTTCAGGCACTGGGATCCCCGAGTGCCTGGAACCACAACAATCGCCGGGAATCGCCGGTCATTCGCGCCACCGGGTCGTCCACCAAGCACCAGATAACTCCCTGCAAATTCTCGCTCCGACCGACGATCCGACGCCGGCCGTTGCCGCTCCACCTTTTTCGTAGTACGATATTCGCGTGGAGATTCATAGCTCGGCGCGCAAGCACGTCGTGCTGATCACCTCCGAGGGCGCCCAGCTGGCGATTCACGCGATGCCGATGCGCCCGATCTACGAACGGCTGTTGCGACCATGAGCAAACCCACGCACGGAAACGCCAAGTCCGGACGGGCAATCGCCGACGCTGACGTACAGCGGCTCGCCGATGAGGCCGAGCGCGGCTACGACGCCGACGCGCTTATCGCACGCCGCGGCAAGCGCGGACGCCCGGCTCTCGGCTCGGCGCCCGCCAGCGTGGAGTCGGTGCGGCTCGATCCCGAGCTTCGCGACCAGCTCACAGAGCGCGCCAAGGCCGACGGAACGACCCCTTCAGAGGTCATCCGCCAGGCGCTGCGCAACTATCTGCACGCCGCGTAAGCGCAAGACCCTGAACTCCACGGCGGCCAGGCACTCAAATCACAGGAGGACAATTTATCTTGTCAAGAAGATAATGATTGTCCGATCCGGGCGATCGCGCGAAGTGTCCGACGCGAGCGCGGCGGCCGTCTGCGAGATCATGGCTTGCCATGAGCCTCACTACGAGCGGTAAGCGCGAGCCAAGTATCTGGGCGAGCCTCGTCAGCGACGACGCCGCGACGCTGCGTGGGTGGCTGCTCTCGCTCGGCTTCACCGAGGACCTGATGATCGCCGGCGAGGGCGAGGGCGCGATCCATCATTGCCAGCTGGACTGGCCCGACGGCGGGCGGGTGATGCTGTCGAGCACCGGAGAGCGCGAGACGCCCTGCCGGCCAGGCACCGCGTCACTGCACGTCGTCACCGTCGACCCGGATGGCGTCCACGCACGCGCCCGCCAGCTCGGTGCGCCCATCATCCACGAGCTCACCGACCAGACCGACTACCCATCACGCGACTTCACGATCGCCGATCCCGACGGGAACCATTGGACGTTCGCGACGTTTGCGGGCTAGGCGTTTCGCAGAGCGAGACGTCCTCGTCGGTGGTCCAGATACGTCTGGTCAGGACGGAGAAGCTGGTGGTCCACAGGAGAACGGTGCGCTCCTTGCTCATGGCACTGGCCCGTACCAGGGCGACGGGTACTTCGAGTACGGCGCCCTCGACCGCGCGTGAGGTGCGGCCCGGACGCCGGTTTCGTGCGCTGCGATGAGTTGCGCGGCGGCGGGCGGTCTTACGCCCATGACCTCGATTACCGCGCAGACGCACGCGACGCTCGACGGCGTCATCGACGCCCCGCCCGCCGACGCGCTCTTGCCATACATGAGCGACGCCGGCCGGCAGGGAGCGCTGGATCTCGCGCTGGCGGCCGACGCGCTGCTGCTCGCGCGCGAGACCTGGCAGGGCCTGGCCCGGGCGTGGCGCGACCAGACCGGCCCGATGGCCGAGCGGCTCAACGCGATGCAGAAGTACGTCGTGTCCGCGACACTCAAGTCCGCCGACGAGTGGGACCACACGACGATCGTCGGCTACGACGACATCGCCGACCTGCGCGAGCGCGAGCAACTCCTGACCTACGGCTGCGGGCGCCTCGCACGGGATCTGCTGGCCGACGGGCTACTCGACGTGCTCGTGCTGTCGCTCACGCCCGTCGTGGCGGGCACCGGCCGGCGGCTGTTCGACGACCCCGGCCACCTCGTCCGGCTGCGGCTCACCGACAGCACGACCTTCGAGACCGGCGCCGTACGGCTGGTCCTCAAAGTTGATTCGGCGTTTCACGGTTAACAAGAACTATGTGCAAGGCATCGCCGGGTTTCTAACCCACCGCTACGGGCGCCGCGACGCCTTGTACACGGGACTCGTTCGGTCGCCGGACCTGGGGGCAAACCGGGTCTTATGTCCCGGCGCGATCGAGATCCGCGTCGGCTGACATGCCCTCATGCGCCCACGGCTAGTGACAGCGGACGCGCTTCCTGCGCACCGAGCACTTCTTTAGCGACCTCAGCGGCTGCCTCTTCTGGGCCAGCCGCTTGAACGACGCGCGCGTGACCTTCGACTGGCGGTAGTTGCCGACCGCGCGGACGGTCACGCGGCCGCCGGTCGTCTTGGGCACGTTCTTGAAGACCAGCACGCGCGAGCCTGAGGTGGCGAAGCGCTGCGTGCCGGCGGTCAGCGCCAGCTCGTAGCCGGTCGCGCCGGGCACGTCGCGCCAGGTCACCCGCACCGAGGTGCCCTTGCGCTGGACCTCGACGCCACGCGGCGCCGCCAGCACCGGCGGCGGCGGGGTGAAGGTCGTGACCGTGCGCTCCTCGGAGCCGATGCCGTTCAGCGCGATCGACGCGACCACCGTGTGCTTTGCCTTGTCCGGGCCCGGCGTGAAGGTGATCGAGCCGTGGCCGCCCGGCGTGGTGCCGATCAGCCTGCGCGCGCCGCGCCGGTCGACGTCGAAGAACTGCACCCGCTGTGCCGGGCGACGGCGGACGACGAAGGTCAGGACGCGCCGGTCCCCGCGACCACGGGTAACGCGCCCGGAGACCTTGGCATCGGCCGGGTTCTTGGCGATCGAGGTGCCGACGATCGTCGCCGAGCCCGGCAGCGGCTCGATCCTCCATCCGCCTGCCGCGACGCCCTGCAGTCCAACGGTCGTAAAGTGCGCATCGGCGTTGTCGAAGCGCAGGATGCGGATCTTGGCGTCCGGCGAGTACACGAAGCGGCCCGCGCTGGTGTCCAGCGTCTCGCCGTTGGGTCCCGTCACCTTCACCTGCGGCGACTCGCCGGACCCGTCGAGCTGAATCGCCTGGGCGGTCGCGCCCATCTGCACGGTCGTGCCCGCCGCCTGCGCGGCCGTGGCCCGTCCCGCGCGGACGTCGATCTTGAACGGCGACCACTTGCAGCCGTCGATCGGCCAGATGAACGGCTTGTCCGGGTGCGCCCACTGCACGCCGCCGCCGACGCTGACCGGGCCGAGCTGCAGGCACGCGCCCGAGCCGCCCTCGAGGTTCGGGCCGCGGGAGATGTTCGCCACCGATCTCGCGCAGAGATCGTCGTCGACGGCGATCAGGCAGGCCGAGATGTCGCCGTGCAGGTTGTAGCGCTGCTTGACAAGGTCGCATCTCGCCGTTGATCCCGCCGCCGAAGCGGATGATCCCGAGGAGGTTGAAGCTCGCGTTGCCGCCCATGGCGACGTAGCCCGGCAGCTCGTAGACGAAGTAGCCGCCGCCGAGCCGCGTGTAGCCGATGAACGGGAGGTCCAGGCCGACGTCGCCGCCGGCGGCCACCAGCGGCCGCGTGAACGGGGTCGAGTACATCTCCGCCGGGAACGACTCGCCGACCTCGTCGCGCTTCAGGAGGTATGGCGTCGCGGAACTGGGCGCGGCGAACACCTCGTAGCCGTCGACCTTGACGAACCCGCCGGCCGAGATCCCCGCCTGACCGAACACGCGCGACGGGTTCAGCCCGAACCCCAGGTTCGCGTGGTTCAGGTACACGGCGGGCGGCGCAAGCGGCTTGCCCGGATCGTCGAAGACCAACCCCGTCTTCGCGTAGACGAGCTCGTTGCCCTGCAGCCGGATGGAACCGACGGGGTCCTTGAAGTCCAGGCAGCCGGCGCCGAACAGGCACGCGCTCATCCCGCCGATCCACTGATCGCTGGCCTGGTCGTAGCGGACCGTCAGGTCGTCGAGCCCGATCGGCCCGAACGCGACGTCCATCGGCCCCATCTTCAAGCCGTCGACGGAGGACAGCCCGTCCGGCGAGGCGTAGATCTGGATGCGCGGCTGCACGTTGATGCCGTTGCGCTCCACGAAGTCCGGCATCTTGATATTGGTCTGGATGGTTGCGTAGCCGCCGCCCAGCGAGACGTTGAAGTCGCCCACGTAGGGGAAGCGCCCCAGCTGTGGGAACGACGCCGGCCGCGGGATCGCCCCGAGGTCGATCGCGCCAGCCGACGAACCGACCTTCAGGTTGAAGCCGCTGCCTGCCGGCTTCAGCGCCGTCCCCGCCACCCGGACCGACGCGTTCGAGGACGTGAGCGCCGACGCCTGCGGGAACGCCATCACGCCCGCGCCGCGCGCCGGGGTCACGGGCCACAGGCCGTTGACCAGCACCGTCCCGGTGGCCGCATACCCGTCCAGCAGCTCGATGGCGCGCCCCATCAACCCTGCGTCGGATCGGTTGAGGCCGTACGCGGAGGCGATCGGGTCGAGGACGCCGCGTTCGGCGCCGGGAAGGTCTGCGAGCTCGTCCAGCGGCCTCATGCAGCCGCTCAGCGTGACCCCACCCGAGCGCACATTGACCGCGCCACAGGCCGACGACTTGCCCGTCAGGACCGACTCGGCGCCCGTGGCCACCACGGTGGAGGCGTCACGCGGCTCGCCGCCGAGCACCGTCTTGGCGTCGGCGTCATCGGGCAGGGGCTGGCCGGACACCGAGCGCGTGAAGGTCTGCGCACCGCCCGGACCGGTGATCTTGGCGGTCACCGTCGCCGGACCGGTGAGCCGCAGGCGGATGCTGCGCTCCGACGCGGTCGCGACGTACGTCGGGCCGTTCTTGCCGACCGTCCACTCGATCTGGCGCGCCTCGCCGGTGAAGGCCACCGTGAGGACGCCCGCATGGCCGGAGGTGAACTTCTGGACGACCTGGATCGCGCTGGGGACCGGGGCCGCCGGTGGCGGCGGCGGCAGTGGCAGTGGCGGGGGCGGGGGCGGGCCGCCCGATGGCCCCGGGGTGGATCCTCCGGGCCCGGCCGGCACGGGGATGTCGCCGAAGCGCACGAAGACGCGATCGTTCTCGCCGTCGCTGTCGACCCACATGACTCCGGTCGTCCCGTCCGGGCCGGCAGCGACCACGGGCCGCTGCTGCTGGGGAAGCGTGGCGAGATCGACCGGCGACGAGTAGGCGCCGCCGGGGCCCGACGCGCGCGTCCCGATCGATACGTGGCGGTTGGCGTCGAGCCGGTAGTAGGACGACGTGCCGCTGTCGTCGACCGCGAACAACCGGGCGCTGTCGGCCGGGTCCGCGAACGGCCGGGTCGCACCGAAGTAAAGGGCGCTCGCATCCATGGAGAGATCGCCGTTGGCGGGCGCCGCGTCGAAGCCACGGCCGTAGGTGGCGGTGAGGTTGCCGGCAGCATCGCTGACGACCGAGCGGAAGAAGTTCGGGTCGTTGTCGTAGTCGTTGGAGATGGGGGTCTTGAACCCGGACCACGCGCCGGTGCCCGTTCCGGTCCGGGTCACGTAGTCCGCCTCCCCGCGGCCGGCGCCGGTCGTCTTGTTCCACAGCACCACGCTGCGGGCGTTGTTGATCGCCGCCACCGGGTCGTCGATCGACCGGCCGACGCGCACGCCGACCTGCTGGGCTGCCTCGAGCGGGTTCCCATTGGCATCGAGCCGCGCCGCACGGACGTATGCCTGGTCGCGATCCTGGTTCCACGAGTTGGGGTTGTCCGCCCAGACCAACAGGGCGTTGCCACTCGCATCCATGGCGAGGTCCTGCTGACCGATGAGCGGATCGTGGTTCACGTCGCTCGCCGTCACCTCCGCGATCTTGATGAACCCGCTCACGGCCCCCGCGGTCGTCACGCGCTTGACCCGCTCCTCGACCTGAGCGGGCGGCCCGGTCGTGGTGTCGAGCTGGCTGTACGCCATCAGCAGCCGGTCGTTGGCGTTGTTGACCACCGCGTCACCGAGGGAGGCCGTTCCATCGGTCTCTGTCGCGTTCTGCGACTGCCCGAACGCCCCACCCGCCGGCCTCGACAACACGTAGATGTCGGCGCCGGTCGCCGCGTTCTGCTGTCCCCACAGCACGTACGCCGCGCCGTCGCGCGCGACGACGACGCGCACGCCGTAGGCGTCCGTGCCAGCAGCGGACACCGTCGCTGCCGGCCCGAGGAAGCCGTGCGCCGCGCGCGTGGCCACGTGCACGCGGTTGTGGCCGCCGCCGTCCGTCTCCAGCCAGGCGGCAACGGCGCCGCCGGTCGCGTCGAAGGCCAGCGCCGGGCCGGCCCCATTGGTCGCGTCGGTGGACAAGGTTTGCGTGCTCGACCAGGTCAGGTCGGCGTGGGCGGCGGGCGCGAGCAGCCAGCCGGCGAGCAGCGACGCAGCTACAGCGCGGAGGAGGTGGGTCACGTGCCCATCCTGCCGGAGTGAGGAGCAACGGGCAACCACCGGCGCCGCGTCGTCAGCCGGCCAGGCACTGGCCCCCTTCAGGCACTGTGACCCCCAGTGCCTGGAACCCCGCGAATCGCGGGGAATCCCCGGCAATCCGCACCGCCAGCCACCCGCCGAGCACTACAGAAGTCCCTGCAAATCGCAAACTTCTGGCGCGCATGCTTCTTGCATCGCACCCAAGAGATCACGGACGGTGAGCAGTTCTCTGCATCCACCCTCAGCAACGGGCCCCAATCCGGGCGAATCGCCGCCCATCGACGGCGATATATCGCCGAATATAGGCACTCGTGCCGCCCAGCCGCTATCAGCTCGCCCGGCCCACCGGCCCCGGCGGTGCACCACTCCCCGGGCCTGGCACCGGCGCGCCGTCGGCCACACTGCGTCCATGGAATACGTCGGCCGGGTGCCCGCCCCGCCGCTCGACCGGTTCATCGACGACATCTACTGCCTGACCGGGGTGCCGCGCCACCGCCGGATGAACGTCCCGCCGATGCCGTCGGCACACCTGTTCGTCAACCTGGGCGGACCTGTCCGCCTGTGGGATTCCGACCCTTCGGTGCCGCCGGCAGTGTTCACCGATGGGTGGTTCATGGGTGTATGGACCAGGCGTTTCCTCGTCGAGTACCCCACACGGGTGCGGCTCGTCGGGGTGCACTTCAAGCCTTGGGGGATTTCGCCGTTCGTCGACATGCCGGCGACCGAGCTGCGGGACCGATGGGTGCCGGTCGACGCCGTCTGGCAACGGTCGTTGGACCGGATTCGCAACCAGGTCGGCGACATCGCATCGGCCACCGAGACACTGCGGGTGCTGGAGGAGGAGCTGCGATCGCGACTTGCCGAGGCACCGTCGCGCGGTCTCGACCTGGTCCAGCACACAGGCGGGCGTTTGGAGACTTCCCACGGCGCGGTCCCGGTCGGTGCGCTGGCCGATGCCGCCGGGGTGAGCGGCAATCACCTGGCCACGCAGTTCAAGTCTCATGTCGGGGTCACCCCGAAGCGGGTGGCGCGGATCTACCGCTTTGCGCGGCTGATCCTGTCCGTCGACGCCCTGCGTCCGGTCGACTGGTCGGAGCTCGCTCAGACGGCGGGCTACTTCGACCAGGCCCACTTCAGCAGGGAGTTCAAGGACTTCACCGGCCACACCCCGACGGAGTACCTGGCCCTGCGGCGCCGATTCCCCGCCGAGCAGGGGTTCCCGCCGGACAGCGGCCCGATGCCCGCTGATTGATTTTTTACAAGCCCAGTCGCCCCCGGGGCCGACAAGATCGGGGGCGAACGCGCAAGGAGACTCGAGGAGAACCTGTGGGCACAGTGATCATGCACAACGTGGTGTCGGTGGACGGCTTCATCGCCGACGAGAACGACGACGTCGGGCCACTCCACGACTGGTACTTCAGCGGGGACACCCCGATCACCGAAGGCGGCGACCAGCAGTACGACCATTCCGGCGCTGGAAGCGGCTTCAAGGTCTCACGTGCATCGGCGGAGTACGTCCGGCCGATGTGGGAGGCGATCGGCACGATCGTGATGGGCCGCAGCCTGTTCGACCTGGTGAACGGCTGGGAGGGTCAGCCGCCCGCGGGCGACCACGTGGTCGTGGTGTCCCACCGGCCCAAGCCCGAGGGCTGGCACCCCGAGGCGTCCTACCATTTCGTCGATGACGTGACGGCCGCGATCGACAAGGCCCAGGAGCTCGCCGGGGAGCGAACCGTCGCGGTGAACGCCGGCGACGTGGGCAGCCAGATCCTCGCGGCCGGCCTCGTGGACGAGGTGGCGATGGACGTGGTGCCGGTGGTGTTCGGGTCGGGCAAACGCTACTTCGGCAGCATCGATGGGCAGCATCTGCTGGAGGATCCCCACGTGGTCATCCAGGGCGACCGGGTGCTGCACCTGAGGTTCAAGGTACGACCCGCCCGCGCGGCGACGGTGGCGCGGTGACCGACTTCGGCGGCATGACGAAGGACATCATCGAGTCGAACCGCTACATGGTGCTCGGCACCGCCGACGAGGCCGGAGTGCCGTGGGTCACACCGGTGTGGTACGCGCAGTCGGAGTACCGGCGGTTCGTCTGGGTCTCGTCACCCGAACGCAGGCATTCTCGGAACGTCGTAGCGCGACCGGCGGTGAGCATCGTCATCTTCGACTCCCGGGTCGCGGTCGGCAGCGCGCGGGCGGTCTACATGGCGGCGCACGCCGAGGAGCTGACGGGCACCGAACTCGAACGTGACGTCGCCCACTTCGACGCGGCCGGCCAGGCACAGGGTCTGCCCCGCCGCTGGACGTTGGAGGACGTACGACCTCCGGCGCCGTATCGGCTCTATCGGGCGACGGCGTCGCAGCACTGGGTCCTCGACCCAGACAGCAGTCCCGACGACCGCGCCGACGTCACTCTCTAGGAACCGCACCATCCGTCCTCCATCAGGCGCGACGGCAATCGGGCACATCATCCGCGCCCTCATCGTCCCGGCCATCATGAAGCTCCTCGGCGACGCCAACTGGTGGATGCCCGATATCACCGAATAAGGCACCAGTGCCTGAACCGGCGCCCGCTTCGCGGCGATCCCGACCGCCCCTAGACACGAAGAAACCCCGCGATATGCAGGGCTTCTCAACGAGGGTGAGCGACGGGACTCGAACCCGCGACCGCCTGGACCACAACCAGGAGCTCTACCAACTGAGCTACGCCCACCACGAACCGATCGCAGTGTAGACGGTTGCCCGCATGGGAACTGCGCAGGGGTAGGCCTATTCGTCATCGAGGAGGAGCGCACATCACCATGGCCCCTGAGCCGACCACCCGTGAAGCCAAGCTGATCCAGTACCTGAACGAGGCGTACGGCAAGGAGAAGGAGCTCGAGGCGGCGCTGAAGGCGCACATCTCGATGACGTCGCGTGAGGCCTACAAGAAGCGGCTGCGCGAGCATCTCAAGGAGACCTCGGCGCAGGCCAAGGGGCTGGAGCGGCGGATCAAGCAGCTCGGCGGCAAGGCCGAGGCCGTCAACCTCCCCGGGCCCGATGTCGCCTCGGAGGCCGCGGCAAAGGTGACCGCCGCCGCCAAGAAGGGGGTCGCGCTCGCGCAGGGTCCGCTGCACGCGATCCGCGGAACGGGTGAAGCCGAGAAGCTGCTCAAGAACGCCAAGACAGAGCTGTTCAACGAGTTCGAGGAGATCGCGAACTACCTCGCGATCGAGGAACTCGCCAACGGTCTGTATGACCGCGACACCGCGAAGCTCGCCAAGGAGTTCCGCCGCCAGGAGGAGCGGATGGCCGGTTTCCTGCAGAAGCTGATCCCCCAGCTGGCCAAGCAGGTCGTGCGCGACGAGGTCCCGGCGCGTGAGCGCAAGCCCGCAGCGGCAGCCGCAGCGACCACGACGGCCGGCACGCGCAGCGCCTCGACGGCCGCCGCCAAGCCCAAGCCCGCCGCATCACGCTCGCGCTCGCGCGCGACGACCGCCAAGCCCAAGGCGGCGGCCGCCAAGAAGCCCGCGGCCCGCACGGCCTCCGCGACCACGCGCAAGCCCGCGGCCCGCAAGCGCGCGACGGCCGCCGCGTCCTCCTCACGCGCCAAGCGCGCCTAGCACCCTCCAAGCACACCGCGCGGCGGCGAGCCCCTCGTCGCCGCGCGCACCGCTCAGCCCCCGAGCAACTCCACCAACTCGCTCGGCTCCGCCACCGACGCGACCGCGCCCGCGTCTCGCAATTCCTGCTCGCTCCCGATCCCCCACAGCACCCCGACGCACGGCAGCTCGTGCGCCCGCGCCCCGAGCACATCGAACTTGCGGTCGCCCACCATCACCGCCCGACGCGCGCACGGCAGACCCTCCAGCGCCCGCGCGATCGTCAGCGACTTCGCCTCGTCGCGCGCCTGCAACGACGGGCCGTAGATGGCCTGGAAGCGGTCGCGTAGCCCGAGCTGCTCGAGCAGCGGCTCGGCCAGTGCCCGGGACTTCGACGTCGCGACGACCAGCTGCATCCTCGCCGCCAGCACGTCAAGCGCCTCCGGAATCCCGTCGAAGACCGCGCTCTCGGCCGCCATCGTCGCCCGGTAGCGCGCGCGGTAGGACACCACCAACGCGTCGACCTGCTCCTCGCCCGCGGCGAACAGCGCCATCGTGCGATGCAGCGGCGGACCGAGATGGGGAAGCAGCTCGACCGCCTCACGCGCGGGAAGCCCGTGCTCGCCGAGCGCGGCGTTGATCGACGCCACGAACGCGACGCGGGAGTCGACGAGCACGCCGTCGAGGTCGAACAGCACGGCGTCGGCGCCGGTCAAGTCCATCATCTTGCCGCCTTCCTGACCGTGTAGCGCCGGACCGCCGCGCCCGCGCCCTCGGGAACGGTGAAGAACGAGCGACCGTCGCGACTCAGCGCCAGCGACTCGCCCTGACCTTCGAGGCCGAGCTGCGCGCTGCCGACACACGGCTTGCGCGCCAGCGTCGCCACCAATGACGCGCCCGGCTTGCGCGTCCACGCGTAGAGCGCCGTGTAGGTGCGGATCGCGACCGTGTGCCCGTCGGCACTGACGTCGCCCGCCGTCGCCAGGCCGCCGACGCCGAGGCGCAGGTCGCCCGCGTGGCGGAGCACCGCCGACCCCGGCGCATCGCGCGCCGGCGCCTGAGCCACATAGACGCCGGAGCGACCGTCGAGGCGCTTGGTGACGATCACGATCTCCCCCGTGCGCGGGTCGGCAAGCAGCGTCTCGGCGTCGTGCGCGCCATCGGGATAGGTCAGGCGCAGGCGTGTCGCGGCGGCCGTCGTCGTCGGCCCGTCGGCGAGCCGCGGCTCGGGCACGCGGTAGATGTCAATGTCATCGCGAACGGACTTGTTGTCGCCGATGTCGCCGAGCAGGAGATCGCCGCCGGGGCCGACCGCGATGTCCTCCCAGTCGGTCGCCTCGGCGCCCGGGACGTCGAGCGAGGCGATCAGCGAGCCGTCACTGCGCAGCGCGAAGATCCGCGCGCGGTCGCCGGAGTCGTTGTGCGCCCATAGGACGCCGGGCTGCGTCTGGCTGGCGACGAGGCCGGAGATCTCGGTGGCCTCGGGCGCCGTGAGCCTCCCGGTGACCGCGGTGCGCAGGCGGCCGCAGATGGCGGGCGCGAGGGGCTGCTTGGGAGCCGGCGCGGGTGTCGTCCTCGCGATCGTCCCCACCGTCGCCGGCGCGTCGCCACCACCACACGCCGCCAGACCCACGGTGACGCCGAGGACGAGCGCGGCGAGGTGCGGAAGGCGGACGGAGGGCATCGACAGCCCGCCACCCTACCCGGCACGCCGGCGGCCAGATCAGTGCGGACCTAGCGCACGACGAGCGCGACCGACGCGACGCCACCGCTCACGACGCGCAACCGCGCGCCGACGCGACCACGGACCTCAACCTGTAGGGGATGGTCGCGGCGCGCGTGCGCGACCCGCTTCACAACCCGCCACCGTCGTCCGCGCCGCACCTCCACACGAAGGACACCATCAACCAACGGCACCGCCCAGACCGCCGCGCGCCCTCGCCCCACCGATGCGACGTCGACCGGCAGCGCGAACCCGCGCGCGTAGGCCTTGGGCCGGCCCGTGAGCGGCCCGCGCGCGCCACGCGTCCGCAGGCCCGCGCGATGACCGCGCGCCGGATCTTCGAGGAACTGCCACGTCACCAGCCCCGCGCCCGCCGCCCAGAGCCGGTGCAGCCCGCGCCCGACGACCGCCGCTCGGCGAGGTGGCGGGATCGCACTCGTCGACCAGTTGAGCTCCGTGATCCACAGCCGCGGCGACGGCCGGGCGAGCAGCCGATGGCGCGCCGCCGCGCGCAGGATCGCCGTCACCTTGCCGACATCGGCGACCGACACGTCCAAGGACAACGGCGCCGGACGATCGGGCTCGCCGACCGACAGCGGGTGGAACGCGAGCACGTCGAAGTCCGGCTTCTCCGGACACGCAACCGGCGCGCCACCGGGCGGAGGACCAAGACACAGCAACGCACGCAGGAAGCGCACCGGCGTCATCCGGCCGGCCCCATCGCCGCCCTCGCCATCCGGCGCCAACCCTGCCGCCACGATCGTCGCGCCGGGCTGCACGGCCCGGACTGCGGCCGCGAAGGCGTTCAACATCCTGCGGTAGTGCGCCGGCGCCCACGGGACCCAGCGACCGCCACGCACCACCCACTGGGGCGACAAGTACCGCGGCAGGTTCGGCTCGTTCCAGGCCTGGAACACAGAGATCCGCGGCAACGCCATCCCCGGCCGTGCCGGATCCGGCCACGTGCCCGAGTAGCGGCGCGCGACCGCGGTCGCAAACGCCGCAAGCTCGCTCGGTCGGGGCGCCCACGAACCGGCGGCCGCAGAGCGCCAGCGGCGCGGCGCCTCGGCATACGGCGGCGCGTGCGCGATGGTCAGCAGCGGCGTCAGCCCTGCGGCCACCGCGCTGCGCACCGCGGCATCTTCCCGCGCCCAGTGATAGGCCCGATCGCTCGGGTCGGTCGCATCAGCCGGCGGCGCGCCCGGCAGCGCCTCGCGCCAGTTCATCTGCAACCGAACGACCGATGCCCCGAGGTCGCCCGACAGCTCCATCGCCCGCGCACGCACGGCGCGATCGCGGTCGAGCATGAGGCGGCTGTCGGAGATCCCGCGCGCAAATGTCGACGAGCCACCGGCATCCGCAAACAGCGCCCGGACCGACGGCACCGACACCGGCGACGTCGGCTGGGCACGATCGCGTCCCGGCGCCACGATCGGCCCCAGCGGCTGCGGCGGCGCCTCGTCGGCGACCGGCGGCCGTGGGCTCACCACCGGCGGCTGATCGATCGAGCCCGGCTGATAGGCGACCTGGCCCGCGGCGTGCGCGGCGGCTGGTGCCACGCCGACGCCGAGCACCACGACCGCCGCCACCCACCACGGCTGTCGCCTGTTAGCTACTTGCTGCCCTTCACGCGCTTGACCGTCAAGCGCGTTGGCGCGAGCGTGCGCACGTTGCCGGCCGCGTCGCGGACGACGGTCATCAGCACCAACTTGGTCTGCCGCGCGGCCCGCAGCCGGCTACGACCCTTCTTGGACAACTTGATCGTGACCTTCGCGACGCTGGACTTCTTGACCGTCGCACGCCCCTGCCCCACCACCGTCAGCTTCTTGCGCGCGGCGGCGCCCGCCTTCGGCAGCTTCGCTCCGTTGTCGAGGTACAACGTCTGCGTCACCGTCCCCGGCTCGCTCACGAGCACCGAGTCGGTGAAGGTGCCGCCGAGCAGCGCTCGAAACGCCGCGGCCGGCTTCTTCAGCAATGCCGGCAGCGTGAGGCGGGCGCCGGGCAAGATGGTGTCCTTGGCCGGGAGCACCGCGGGCGGAGACGGCGACGACGGCACCTGCGCGACCGGCCCCGGGAGAGCCGGCGCAGGCGGTACCGGCACCAGGGGACACGTCCCGACCGGACGCTGGACGTCGTTGAACGCCGTCACGCCCGACACGAACGCCCGCCCTTCGGACAAAGACACGGTCCAGCTCGGCGAGAGCGTCGTCTTGAAGCTCCCGCTGAACGTGGTCCCGGGACCGTAGAAGGTCTGCTGGCGCACGCGATTGACGTTCGTCCTCGCCGATCCTCCGTCGTCCAGCGACGCCGTGAGCCACAGCGTCGAGCCCGCATCGCGCGTGCCCGAGAACGTCGTCGGCGTCCCGCACACCGACGCGCTCAGCGTCGGGCGCCCGGTCATGGTCACCGTCCGCGCAAGCCCGGCGTCGACGTCGGTCACCGTGACCTGGTCACCGGCGATGACCGGCACGTCCGAGATCGTCGCAAGGTACAGGTCGGTCGCCGTCGCAACCGTCACGGCACCGCGCACGAGGTCCACCTTGTAGGTGTCGTCCTCCTGGCCGGGATCGCCGTAGCCGAAGCCGTAGATGGTCGCGCTCGTCACCGTCCCGGACGCATCAGTCGCCATCGTCGTCCCCACATAGAGCCGCGCCGACGCGGGCGCCGCCGCGACAGCAGCGAGGAGGACAGCGGCCAGGAAGATCGTGGTGCGCAGGCGCAAGGCAGTTCGCTTTCGGGTGAGGGGGACCGAAATGGGCTTTGACATCAGACTGGCGGAGGTGAAACCCTACGGACCGTCAGGGGTCCGACTGCTGACCGGCAAGCATCGTTGCACGCCGTCAGCTTCACCGCGTAGCTTCGCGCACCATGCTCCGCGAAGCCAAGAACGCCGCCTGGGCGCCATCGGGCCACTGGTGGCGCCGGCGCATCGTCTTCACCGCCGGCCGGCTGGTCGCCGCCCGCGGGCTGCGCGTCGCCGAGCACGCAGCGTTGGAGATCGAACAGCGCGACACCGCGGTCGCGGTCCTCCACGCGCCCGGCGATCGGACCTACTGGTGGTGCATGGGCCGCTTCTTCTGGGAGGACGACGGCCTGAGCGCCGACGACGTATATGCCTTGGTCTACGAGCGCAACCACCGCGCGCAGCGGCGACTCGCCCGCGCCCATCAGACCGTCGCGCTCGGCCAGGCGCCGCCCGCGCCCCGCCGCGAGTCCATCTCGCGCGAGATCCGCCGCGCCGTCTGGGAGCGCGACGGTGGCGCCTGCGTGCAGTGCGGTGACGCCTTCGAGCTGCAGTTCGACCACATCATCCCCGTCGCGCGCGGCGGCGCGACGACGCCCGAGAACCTGCAGGTCCTCTGCGGCCCGTGCAATCGCACCAAAGGCGCCGAGATCGCCTGACCCCGGCGTGGTCCGGGTCGAGTTGACCGGCACAGTGCCGGTCAAGTCGACCCGCGCCCCGACCGCCTACGGCCAGCGCCGCAACGCCGCCCGCGCCGCCGCGTCGCCCGGCACGCCGTGCACCGCCCCACCCGGAAACGCCGCGGCGCTCCCGAGGAACAGCCCCTTCAACGGCGTGCGATAGGGCGACAGCGTCGGCACCGGCCGGAAGACCACCTGGCGCAGCACGTAGCTCCCACCGCCCACGTCGCCGGCCACCAGGTTCGCGTTGCGCGCCTGCAAGGCAGACGGCGACAGCACGTGGCGCGCCAGTACGCGATCCCGGAACCCCGGCGCATAGCGCTCCACCTGCGCCTCGACCCGCTCGACCTGGCGCGCCGTCGCCATCTCGTCCCACACCGCGAGGTCCTGCGGTCCATGGGTGTAGGCCCACGCCGTGTGCTTGCCCGCCGGCGCGCGCGTCGGGTCGGCCACCGTCTGCTGGCCCAACAGCAGGAACGGCCGCTCCGGCAGCCCGTGCCCCGACACCGCGATGGTGTCCAACAACTCCTGCTCGCCCCCGCCGACGTGCACCGTCCCCGCGCCCCGCACGCCCGGATCGCTCCACGGGATCGGCCCGTCCAACGCCCAGTCGAGCTTCAGCGTCGCCGGCCCGTAGACATAGCGCTTGATCAGCTCGCGGTACCACCGCGACAGCGCATCGCCGCCCAGCCGCGCCAGCGCGTCGGGCATGACATCCGCGATGACAAGTCCCGCAGCGACCGACGAGCCATCCGCGATCGTCACCCCTGTCACGCGACCGCCCGACGAGGTGACCGACTCCACCCGCGCGCCCGTCCGGACCTCGCCCCCGAGCGACTCCAAGTACCCCACCAACGCGCCGGCCAAAAAGCCGGCGCCTCCGCGCGGGCTCGGCCAGCCGACCGCATGGCCCAGCAGGTTCAGGTACGCCGCCGCGATCGCGCTCCCAGCCCGCCCCGGTGGCGTGTCGCCGTGCATCGCGGCGCCGTGCAGCCACGCCCGCGCATCGCCGCCGCCGAACAACCGCCCCGCCAGCCCCACCGACGACTCCGCCAGCAGCCGCGCGAACCCCAGCGTGCCCAGCGGCCCCATCGACGTCAACAGCTTCAGCGAGCCGCCGACCGGCGGGAACCCGGCGAGCATCGTCGCGCGGAGCGCCTCCCAGGCGTCCAGGAACGGCGTGGCGAACGCCGCCCAGGCCTCGCCATCTCCAACCCGACCCGCCTCCAGCGACGCAACGGTGCGCGCGACATCCCGAGACAGCACCGGCGCCGGCCGCCCGTCGGGCATCGGCGTCGCGGAGCAGCTCTCCGGATGGACCCACTCCAGCCCGTGCTCGGCCAGCGGCATGCGCGCGAAGACCGGCGACGCCGCCCCTGCCGGATACACCGCCGAGAACACGTCATGGTGAAAGCCCGGCAGCGTCAGCTCCTCGGTGCGCACCGCCCCGCCCGGACGATCCGACGCCTCCAGCACGACGACCGACCGCCCCGCCTCGGCGAGCCGGATCGCCGCCGCCAGCCCGTTCGGCCCGCTACCGACAACAACGGCGTCGAAGCTCACGACGACGCGATCTGCAGCGCCAGCTGATGGAGCATGCTCAGCCGCACGACCTCGCCCTGCCCCCAGAACGCGTGCTGCGCGTCACGCCCGGCCACCCGATAGGCGCGATCCAGATGCCACGGCATCGGGTCCCACGTCCCTGCGGCTTTCACCCACGCCACGCCGTCCAACTCATACAACAACAGCCGATTGTGGCCGTTGCCCATGAAGTGACCCTGGTGCGTGGTCAGGTCAAAGCCGACCAGCGGGGTGCCACCGAGCGGCACCGCCCGCGGCTCGTCCTTCCCGTAGCGCACCAGCCCGTCCTCGAGCGCCGCGAAGTACGCGGCCAGCGCCTCCGGGTCGTCGGGCGTCACGAGCGTCGTGATCGTCACATACCCGCGCGTGAACATGGGTCGCCCGGAGTCGGTCCCCGCCGCCACCTCGATCTCGAACGTCTGCCCATCCAGCCCACCGGCCCGCAGCGGCGTGAAGCGCCCGATCTCCGACGCGTAGTCCGGCCAGCTCTCCACGCGCGTCAGCGCGTCGATCACGGCCGCGGCCGACGGCATCCGCACCGGCGGATAGGTGTGCCAGGTCTGCTGCGCCGCCGGCGCGCTCTCCGGCGTCAGCTCGCCCAAGCGCGCAAGCACGCGGCGGCGCTCCGGGTTGTAGGCCTCGCGATCGGCGACCGTCGCGAACCCGATCCCCCAGCCGCGCCGCGCATCGTCGGCGTAGGCCTCCGGGAACCAGTCGCCGAGCAGCAGCGCCGCGCCCTCCTCCAGCTGCCTGCGCGACAGCGTGCCGCGCGCCGAGCGGTCGGTGTGGAAGCGCTCTGCGCCGAAGGCCTTGTGGAACGCGGCGAGGTCGCTGAGGTGCAGCCGCCGCTGCGTGTCCTTGTTGTACCAGTAGGTGGTCAGGACGCCGAAGGCGAAGCGCAGGTCATCGACGTCGCGATCGTCCACCGAGCGCCGGTAATACGCGGCGTTGAGGAAGTCCGTGACCCACGGCGCCGCATCGCGGCCGGCGATCGAGGAGCCCGTCATCCGGGCGAAGCGCAGCGGACCCCAACCCGGAACCTCCCGCTGGCCCTCCTCGACCCCGCCGCCATCAACGTCGTCGAGGTGCTCGGGAAGCTGCTCCTCGTCGGTGACGGGACGGTCGCTGCTCGAATGCTCGCTCATGAGGGCTCCTGGCTGGGTCGGCGTGGCTCGCCTGCACTGATCCTCTGCGTGTCAGCGTTCCACATCCGTGGTCCCCACCCAAGGGCTGCGGAGAAACCCGCAGCCCCCGGCCAGCGTCGAGGGACGACTGATGGTCCATATCCGGCCATCAGTCGTCCCTCGATGCGAAAGCGGCGCGCCCCTCAGCCCACTTCGGCGTATGCGGCGGCCTCGCGCTCGGGCGCGTCCTCGGCGTCGTCGCCCTCGGCCGGCGCCCCGTGCGGCGCCATCGCCACCGGCTTGATCACCGTGAGCGCGACGACCAGCGCCGCAAGCGCCAACCCGAGCGCCACGACGAACGCCAGTTGATAGCCGCCCGTCAGCGCCTCGGCCGTCGACTTGCCCTGGGCGGTGAGCGTGTCGGAGCGGGTCGCCGACAGCGTCGCGAGCACCGCCAGTCCCAGCGCACCGCCGACCTGCGCGGTCGTGTTGACCAGGCCCGAGGCCAGCCCCGCGTCCTGGGGCTCGACGCCCGACATCGCCAGCGTCATCAGCGCCGGGAAGGCGGTGCCGCCACCGATGCCGAACATCGCGATCGCCGGCAGGACGTCGACGACGTAGGAGCCGTCGGCCGAGATCTGCGTGAACCACGCCAGGCCGCCGCAGATCAGCATCAGGCCGGGCACCAGCACGTTGCGCGCACCGAAGCGCATGATCAGCTTGTCGGTGTAGCCCAGCGACAGCGCGCCCATCGCGAGCGTGGCGGGCAGGAAGGCGAAGCCGATCTGCAGCGGGTCGTACTTCAACACGCGCTGCAGGTAGAGCGTGCCCATGAAGAACATGCCGAACATGCCGGCGACCGACAAGATCTGCACCAGGTTGGAGCCGGTGATGTTGCGCGAGCGGAAGATCCGCAGCGGCACGAGCGGCGCGGTCGCCGTCGCCTCACGGACCACGAAGGCGACCAGGAGCGCGATGGCGATCGCGCCGAGCCCCAGCGTCGTGCCCGAGCCCCAGCCATCCTCGGCCGCCGGCTTGACCATCGTGTAGACGAGCAGCATCAGCGCGCTGGTGATCAGCACGGCGCCCGTGATGTCGGTCCCGCCCGCGAAGCCCGCGCCCTTGTCGTGGGGCAGCAGGCGCATCGCCAGCACCGCGGTGACGATCCCGATCGGCACGTTGATGAAGAAGATCCAATGCCAGTTGATGGCGTCGGTCAGCACGCCGCCGGCCAGCAGGCCGATCGAGCCGCCCGCCGAGGCGACGAAGGCAAAGACGCCGATCGCCTTGGCCTGCTCGGCCGGCTTGGGGAACATCGTCACGATCATCCCGAGGATCACCGCGGAGGTCATCGCGCCGCCGATGCCCTGGACGAAGCGCGCGATCACGAGCATCGCCTCGCTGTTGGCGACGCCGCACACGATCGAGGAGATCGTGAAGACGGCGAGCCCCGCGAGGAACACACCGCGCCGGGAGATCAGGTCACCGAGCCGGCCGGCCAACAGCAGCAGGCCGCCGAAGGCGATCAGGTAGGCGTTGACGACCCAGGCCAGCGACGAGCTCGTGAAGCCCAGATCGGTCTGGATCGACGGCAGCGCGACGTTCACGACGGTCGTGTCGAGCACGATCATCAGCATCCCGACGCACAGGACGACCAGCGCGATCCAGCGTGCGCGGTCTTCGTCGGGCGTGGTCTTCTCGTCTGCGGCCATCGTCGGCTCCTCGGGCTCGTTCTTGCGAAGGGGAGTTGGGGTCTGTTGCAGTGAGGACGGGTGCGGCGCCCGGAACTCATCGCTGCTGCTCTTCGAAGGTATCGCGCGGACAGGCGGCGAGGCCTCCACCGCCACGAACCGCTGCCAAGAGGCATGGTCCTCGGGCGTTGGCTGTTGACAGCGTCGCGCCGCTTCCGTCTACTAAGCGCACCAAAATCCACAGCGGCACGGCCGCGGATTCCAAGCACCCAAGGAGCTTCCGATGGTGAAGCGAAGCAGCCTCCTCGCAGTTGCGGTCATAGCGGCTTATGCCTTGGCGGTGCCGTCGATGGGGTCGGCAGCGAGCTGGGCGGTGGTCGGCACGACTCATGTCCTCGACTCGTCCAACTTCTCGTTTCTCGCCGAGCCCCCACTCAACGCCGGAGCGTCCTGCGCCCGGTCCCAGTTCCATGCCGATGTCCGCAGCGGCGCCGTCCTGACTCTCACTACTGCAAGCTTCACTAACTGCACTGGGACGGGCGGCGCGAGCGACTGCACTGTCACTACGCGCGCCACTCGGCTCCCCTGGGCCGCAACTGCGATCGGCGAAGGCAACCTCACGATCCACGGCGTGCACATCGACGCGCTGTTCGAGAACAAACCGGGCTTCGGAACCGCCTGCGCGCTACCGACGACCGTGACTCTGACTGGCAACCTCGTCGGCCAGCCGGGCACCTCGACTTGGGACTTCTTCTCCCATCAGATGACTTTCACCAACGCGTCGGGATTGACTGCGCACGTCGGCGATGCCATCGGAACCTTCGCGGCGACTGTGACCGCCACGATCCGTGACACTACTCAGACCTTGACCATCAACTAGCGCCGCTCCGAGCACGAGCGAGACCGTCGCGGGCGCGCCTACGCGCCCGCGATACGATCCAGCAGCGCCAGAACGCGGCGGATCTCGTCACGCTCGGCCGCGTCGAGCTCGCGGTCGAGCGTCTGGCTCAGCCAGTCCTCGCGCGCGGCGCGCGAGGCAAGGAGCTCTCGCGCCCCGCGGGCGTGAGCTCGACGAACGCCCGCCGGCCGTCGGCGGGGTCGGGGCGGCGCGAGACGAGCCCGGCGTCCTCGAGCTCGTTGACCGTCTGGGCCATCGACTGCGGGCGCATGTGGTGCGCGACCGCCGAGCTCGCTGACGCTCGCCGGGCCCTCGCGGTCCAGGCGGCCGAGGACGGCGAGCTGCGGCATCGGCGGGCCGGGCTCGGCGCGCAGGCGCCGGATGAGACGGCCGAGGGTCTCGCGCAGCTCGTGCGCGAGCAGCGTGGTGGTGGGCGCCTTGGCGGCCATGCACGCGGCAGTGTAACCGCCAACTCAGCAGGCCACCTGTACAGGTAGCCTGTATATTGTCGTGGAGTGCCCGTCGCCGCGCATCCCGATCGCTACAAGTGGATCGCCCTCTCCAACGCGACGCTCGCCGTGCTGCTGGCGACGCTGGACGGCTCGATCACGATCATCGCGATGCCCGACATCTTCCGCGGCATCCACCTCGACCCGCTCGTCCCGGCCAACTCGTTCTACCTGCTGTGGATGATCCTCGGCTACCTGGTCGTGACGAGCGTGCTGATCGTCAGCCTCGGCCGGCTGGGCGACATGGTCGGCCGGGTCAAGATCTACAACCTCGGCTTCGTCATCTACACGGTGGCCTCGCTGCTGCTGGCGATCGACTGGATGCACGGGCCGCAACGGCGCCACGTACCTGATCGTCTTCCGCATCGTCCAGGGCATCGGCGGCGCCTGCCTGCTGGCCAACGCGGCGGCGATCATCACCGACGCCTTCCCGGCCCACCAGCGCGGGATGGCGCTGGGCATCAACAACATCGTCGGCGTCAGCGGCACGTTCATCGGCCTGGTGCTCGGCGGCATCCTCGCCCCCATCGACTGGCGGCTGGTGTTCCTGATCTCGGTGCCCGTCGGGATCTTCGGCACGGTCTGGGCCTACACCGGCCTGCGCGAGCTGAGCACGCCGCGCGCGCGCGCGCGTCGACTGGGCCGGCAACCTGACCTTCGCGCTCGGCCTCGTGCTGATCATGACCGCGGTCACCTACGGCATCCGCCCGCGGGCGGGCATCCGATCGGCTGGGGCAGCACCAAGGTGCTGGCGCTGCTCGTCGGCATCGGCCAGCCTCGCTGGTCGCGTTCGTCGTCGTCGAGCGGCGCGTCGCCGACCCGATGTTCCGCCTGCCGCTGTTCCGCATCCGCGCGTTCACCTTCGGCACGCTGTCGACGTTCCTGTCGTCGGTCGCCCGCGGCGGCCTGATGTTCATGCTGATCATCTGGCTGCAGGGCATCTGGCTGCCCCAGCACGGCTACGACTTCACCGAGACGCCGCTGTGGGCCGGCATCTACATGCTGCCGCTGACCGATCGGGCTGCTGCTGCGCCGGGCCGACGTCGGGCTACCTCTCCGACCGCTTCGGCGCGCGGCCGTTCGCGACCGCCGGCATGGTGCTGACCGCGGTCGGCTTCGGCTTGCTGATGCTGCTGCCGACCGACTTCTCCTATCCGGTCTTCGGCGCGATCCTGTTGCTGATCGGCGCGTCGATGGGGCTGTTCGCCTCGCCCAACCGCGCGGCGGTGATGAACAGCCTGCCGCGGCGCGACCGCGGCGCCGGCGGGGCGATGAACCAGACCTTCCAGAACTCGGCGCAGGTGCTGTCGATCGGGATCTTCTTCACGCTGATGATCATCGGGCTGGCGTCGACGCTGCCCGCACACGATGAGCGCCGGGCTGCAGGCCCACGGCGTCGACCCGGCGACCGCGCACCGCGTCGCCGACGCTGCCGCCGGTGTCGATCCTGTTCGCCGCGTTCCTGGGCTACAACCCGATCCAGCACCTGCTCGGGCCCGCACGTGCTCGCGGCGCTGTCCGCGCACGACCAGGCGACGCTGACCGGCAGCTCGTTCTTCCCGCACCTGATCTCCGGGCCGTTTCAGAACGGACTGCACGCGGCGTTCATCTTCGCGATCGTCGCCTGCCTGATCGCGGCGGCCGCGTCGCTGATGCGCGGCGGGCGGATGGTCGACGAGGGCGAGGACGAGGCTGCTTTGCCCGCCGTCGCCTCGTCGACCATCCATGTGCCCCACTTCCACCGAGAGGAACAACATGCAGGTTGAGTGGTACGGACAGTCCGCGTTTCGCCTGACCGACGGCAAGGACACCGTCTTCATCGACCCGTTCGACGTGGCCTTCTTCGCCGGCCGGCGGCGCTGGGACTATCCGGCGATCGTCGGCGTCGATGCCCAACTGCTCCTCGTCACCCACGAGCACGTCGACCACAACGCGGTCGACGTCATCGGCGGCGCGCCGGCGATTCTGCGCTCGACCGCGGGAACGCACGAGTCGCCGATCGGCGAGGTCATCGGCGTCGCCTCCGAGCACGACGAGGTCGCCGGTACGCAGCGTGGCCCCAACACGATCTTCGCCTTCACCTTCGGCGGGCGCCGCGTCGCGCACTTCGGCGACTTCGGCCAGGCCGCGCTGCGGCCTGAGCAGCTTGCGGCGCTCGGCACCATCGACCTCCTCTTCGTCCCGGTCGGCGGCGGTCCGACGATCGGCGCCGAGCAGGCCACCGAGATCGCCGCGCAGCTCGGCGCGCAGGTCACGGTGCCGATGCACTACCGGACCGAGCGCATCGACTTCCTGGAGACGGTGGACAACTTCGCGGCTCGCGCGGCACGCGTGGACCGTCTCGACGCGTCGGTCTTCGACGTCGACGCGGTCGCGGGCGACGGCCCGGTCACCGTCGTCCCCGCGGCGCCGTAGCGCCGCGGCGGCCGCACGACCCCACGAGCGCCGCAGCATTCGCGCGGGCCCGCGAGCGCCGCTGCCCTCGCTCAGCGCGACCGCAGCGCGACGACCGGGATCTCACGCGCACCCGCGCGCTGCTGGTAGATCTCATAGCCCTTGTAGTTGTCACACGCCATCGCCCACAGCCGGTCGCGCTCGCCGCCCTGGGCGATCTCGGCGCGCATCGGCACCCGCCCGCCGCCGATCGTCACCTCGACGTCCGGATCGGCCTTGACGTTGTGATACCACGCAGGATGCTTGACCGCACCGGCCTTCGAGGCGATGACGACGACCAGATCGCCCTTCTGCGTCGCCAGCAACGGCGAGGTGCGCTCCATGCCGCTCTTGGCGCCGCGCGTGTGCAAGAGGACGATCGGCTGGCCCAGCCCCGTCGACAGCTTCCCGCGCGTGACCGGGATCAGCGCGCGGTCGATCGTCGGGAACACGGAGATGAAGAGGTAGCCGCCGAAGCGCGTCTGCGCGAAGGCCTGCAGGGCCTTGTCGAACCAGGTCTTCTGAGCTTGCGGGCGATAGTCGCGCATCGGTCGACCTTACCCCGGCCCGTGAAGCTCGCCGGACAAAGCCATCCGCCCCACCCCATAAGATGCAACCACATCATCAACAAGTCGCCCCCGCGCCGTTGCAGCGGCCGGGGGCATGGCCCACAGGAGCACCGTCCCATGAGCACCACCCAGCGTAACGACGCTTGGCATCTCCCCGTCGACCCGCAGGTCGCCGACGTCCTCCGTCTCCAGAGCCTCATCGCCCTGGAGCTCAACCACCATCACTTCGAAGACCTCCGGGACTTCCCGCCGGCGGGCGCGTACGCGCTCTCGGTGCTCTTCCGCGAGGTCTTCGACGCCCTGGACGCCGTCGGCTGGGAGCCCCCCACCGACCCGCCGGAGACCGTCGATGTCCGGCTGACCAGCGGCTACGTCGACCTCCTCCGTGAACGTCGCGAGGATCTCGGCCTCGCCACCACCGACTGCCTGCCCGAGGCCGACGAGCCCATCAGGGCCGAGACGCTCGCGGCCATCACCGCCGATCGCGACGCCGCGCAGGTCCTCGACCAACTGATCGCAACGTACGAGCGCCGCGGCACCGAGCCGTTCTAGAAACCCGGACCGAATGCGCGACCCTCCTCGGCCCCAGAAGCCGGGGAGGGTCCCACGACGGACATTCGTCCGATCCGGCTGGCCCCGCCAACGCGCCCGCCGATGACCCGAGAAGGACATGCCGACGGCGCCGCTCTTCCCGCCCCTCAGGGGCTCGCTTCGCCACACCACGATCGTGGCGCTCCGCGGCGCATGCCTCTTCGCCCTGGCCCTCTACGCCGCGCGCGCGATCCTCTGGCCCGACGGCGGCGGCACGCTCGGCCACCACGTCTTCGAAGACGCGATCTTCAACGGCCTGCTCGTCGCCGGCGCGCTGCTCTGCCTTCTGCGCGCGACCTGGGTCCCGACCGAGCGCGCCGCCTGGCTGACCCTCGGCACCGGCCTCGGCGCCTGGGCCGCCGGGACGATCCTCTTCTCGGCCGCCCCTGAAACCGTCACCGAGCACGGCTTCCCCACGGTCGCCGACGGCCTCTGGATCGCCTTCTACCCCTCCGCGTTCCTCGCGCTCGGCCTGCTGGTCAAGGCGCGCACGCGCCTGTTCTACCCCAGCCTCTGGCTCGACGGTCTCGTCGGCGCGCTCGCCGTCTCCGCCCTGGCCGCGCAGTTCGCCCTGCCGCCCATCGTCGCCCACACCGGCGGCGACGCGGCCACCGTCGTCGCCGACCTCATCTACCCGCTCGGCGACCTGCTCCTCGCCGCGTTCGTCGTCGGCGTCTTCGGCGTGGTCGGCTGGCGCCCCGGGCCGGTTCTCGGCACCGTCGGCCTCGGCCTGCTGCTCAGCAGCGTCGCCGACGGCGCGTCCCTGTACTCCTCGGCCACGGGCTCGGCCGGCTCCGGCATCTTCGACGTCCTCTGGCCCGCCTCTGCCGTCGCCCTCGGCTGGGCCGCGTGGCAGCCGACCCGGCCCTCGCCCAACGTCACGCTCGACGGCCGTCGCCTGCTCGTCATGCCCTGGGCCTTCGGCCTCACCGCCCTCGCGCTCCTCACCCAAAAGGCCTTCGAACCGGCGGTCCACCCCGCTGCCTACGCGCTCGCCGTCGCCACCACCGCAGGCGTCCTCACCAGAATGAGCCTGACCTTTTCGGAGAACCTCACGCTCGTCGCTCGCAGCCGCGCTGAGGCCCTCACCGATGCGCTCACCGGACTGGGCAACCGCCGCAGCCTGCTGCTCGACATCGATGATGCCGCGCGCATGGCCGGCCCCCATCAGCGCTATGCCGTCCTGCTCTTCGACCTCAACGGCTTCAAGGGCTACAACGACACCTACGGCCACCCCGCCGGCGATGCGCTGCTGGCCCGCCTCGGTGACCGCCTCGTCGCGGCGGTCGACGACAACGGTCGCGCCTACCGTCTCGGGGGTGACGAGTTCTGTGTCCTGGCGCGCATCGACGACGGCACGCCGGAGCGGCTCGCCGACACCGCGATCGCCGCGCTGTGCGAGCACGGCGAGGGCTTCTCGGTCACCACCGCCTGCGGCATCGCCGTCCTGCCCGACGAGGCCCAGGACACCAGCGCCGCGCTCGCGCTCGCCGATCAGCGGTTGTACGAGAACAAGAGCGGCGGCCGCACGACCGGTGAGCCGGACTCCACGCGCGAGGTTCTGCTCCAGGTCCTGCGCGAGCGCGAGCCCGACCTTCACGAGCACCTGCACGGCGTGGCGCGCCTGGCGCGCGAGGTCGCCCGCGCCTTCGACCTTCCCGCCGAAGAGGTAGACACGATCGTCCGCGCCGCCGAGCTGCATGACGTCGGCAAGGTCGCGGTCCCCGACGCGATCCTGCACAAGCCCGCGCGTCTGGACCCGGCCGAGCGCAAGATCATCGAGCGCCACAGCGAGGTCGGCGAGCGGATCCTTGCCGTCGCCCCGGCGTTGCGGCCCGTCGCGCGGCTCGTGCGCGCCAGCCACGAGCGCTGGGACGGCACCGGCTATCCGGACGGACTGGCGGGCGAGGAGATCCCGCTCGGCGCTCGTGTCGTCGCGGTCTGTGATGCGTTCGACGCGATGACGACCGACCGGCCCTACCAGGCGGGGACCGATGCCGACAGCGCGCTGGAGGAGCTCGTGCGCCATGCGGGCACGCAGTTCGACCCGGCGGTCGTCGCGGTCTTCGCGCGGCTGATCGTCCGGACCCATCGGGTGGCGGCATGATCCGTGTCCGCCTGCAGCTCGCGGTCACGGCCGTCGCGCTCCTGGCCGTCGCCGCCCCCGCCCGCGCGGCGCTGACGCCGACGATCACCGAGCACGCGCTCGCGCCGACGAGCCATCCCGTCGGTCTGGAGGCCGGACCCGACGGAGCGCTCTGGATCACCCAGTGGTCGAGCGGCGCCATCGGCCGGATGACCCTGGCCGGCGTGACGACGCCCTACACCCTGCCGACCCCCGACGCCGAGGCGACGTCGATCACCCTCGGGCCGGACGGCAACTTCTGGGCGACCGAGAGCCAAGGCAATGCGATTGCCCGCATCACGCCGACCGGCACGGCGACCGAGCTCCCGCTGCCGACCGCGGGCTCGGCGCCCGCGAGCATCGTCGCCGGGCCCGATGGGCAACTGTGGTTCACCGAAAGTGCGGGGGCGCGGATCGGCCACCTCAAGCCGCCGGCAGGCGCGATTTCCGAGATCACGCTCGCGAGCGGCGCACAACCGCAGGGGATCGACGTCGGCGCCGACGGCAACCTCTGGGTCGCGCTGTCGGGCACCAACGCGATCGCGCGCGTGACGCCGACGGGCAGCGTCGTCTCCTTCCCCGTCCCGACCCCGTCGGCGAGCCCGTTCGCCGTCGCCGCCGGCCCCGACGGCAACGTCTGGTTCACGGAGCGGGCCGCCGGCCGGATCGGGCGGATCACGCCGAGCGGGACGATCACTGAGTTTCAGTTGCCGTCGGCCTCCAGCGCGCCGATGACCATCGCCGCGGGGCCCGATGGCGCGCTCTGGTTCGCCGAGAGCGCCGGCAACGCGGTCGGGCGGATCACGGTGACGGGCGCGATCGAGGAATATCCGCTGACCGGCGCCGGCGCTCTGCCGGGCGTGATCGCGTTGGGCCCCGACGGCAATCTGTGGCTGACCGAGTCGGGGCGCGACGCCGTGGCGCGGATCACCACGCCACCCGCGATCGGGACGGCCACCGCGGCGGCCAAGGGCGCCAACGCGATCGACCTCTCGGTCGGCATCGGCACGCACGCCCAGCAGACGACGGTGAGCGTCGAGTACGGGCCGACGGTCGCCTACGGATCGACCACGCCCGTGCGCGTGTTCAACTCGGTGTCCAACACGCCGGTGAGTCAGAGTTGGTCGATCACCGGACTGGATCCGGGTGTCGGGTACCACCTGCGCGTCGTCGCGAGCAACGGGACCGGCATCGTGCGCGGGCCGGACGTCGTGGCCACGACTGCTGCGGGCCCGCCCGTCCAGAATGGGACGCCGTTGGCGAAGTCCCCCTCGACCGGCGCGGCGCCCTCGATTCTCAAGAGCCCGCTCAAGGCGCCGACGCTCGGGCGCATGCCCAAGGCCCCGCCCGCGGCGACGCTCGTCGGGGCCGCGACGGTGCGGGTGGTCGGAGGGCGCGCGCCGATGACGGTGCGCTGCCCGGTGACCGCCGTCGGCGGTTGTTACGGGACGATCGTGCTGCGCGCGGCGCCATCGACGTCGGCCTCCGGGAAGCGCAAGGCCACCGCGCGCGCGTCGCGCTGCGCCCGCGGCTGCCGCCCGCTCGGCCAAGCGAAGTTCGACGCCAAGGCCGGCAAGCAGCGGCGTGTGTCGGTCAAGCTGTCGGCCACCGGCCGAAGCGCGCTGGGTCGCGTCGGGCGCGTCAAGGCCCGCGCGACGGTGACGACCGTGATCGCCGGCCGGACGACGACCGCGACACGCACCGTCACGCTGCGCTCGCGCTGACCGCCGCGCCGGTACCCTGAAGGGATGGAGCAGACGGACGCAGGAGATCTCGTCAAGGTCGCCGTGGGCAGTCGGGAGATCGACGGAATCGTCTTCGACGCCACCGGCGGAACCAAGGTCATCGTCGCGATCGTCGACCGCGAGCGCGGCCCGGTGATGCGCACCGTCGAGTTTCAGGCCTTGACCGAGCGCGCCGAGGCGGGCCCGGACGATCGTGCGCTGCAGATGTTGATCCGACGCACACCCTCCGGCGTGCGCGGGGCGGCTCGCGGTGGCGCGGGACCGAGCGGCGCACGCGCGGGGCACAAGCGCGCGTCGATGCATCGCACAACCGGGAAGTAGCGCGAGGCGCGCTGGACGCGCCTCCTGCACCTCGCCTCAGAGAGCAATCCGAGGCGTGAGTCGCATCTCCTCAAGACGCCGGTCTTGGCTGTTGACACGGTTAGGCGTCTGGGCTCTACTTGGCATGTTTCAGACGCGTTCGAACGGCCCTGTGGCGCATCGCTCACGAAAAGCCGGGTGCTGCAGGAGCCGGACCATTTATCCCGGCGTCCTGCGCCGGGGCTCACAAGGAGTATTGAGATGAAGACGTTGTCTCAGAAGAGCCGCCTGTTGCTCTTGGGTGTCCCGCTGGCCGTGTGTGCGTTTGTGGTGCCGACGACGGCGTCGGCGGCAACTTGGCAGACGGGCGGCAGTGTGACTCATCGGCTGTCCTCACCCAATTTCACCTTCAACACGCTCGTGCCGACAACGGACCCCGACACTACTCTCGGAGGGAGTTGCGGGATCACGGAGTTCGATGCTGATGTCGCCAGTGCATCGACGATCGAGATCACTGGCGTGAGCTTCGACGGGTGCCGCGGCACGGGAATCGGCTCGGATTGCACTCTCACTGCGACCGCCACTCAGCTTCCGTGGACTATGACTGCGCCCACGACTACCACCATTCAGATCCACGGCATTCGCTTCGACCTGACGTTTGAGACCGGACCGGGCTTCGGCTGCACCCTCGTCGCAGACGGCCTGAAGATGACCTTGACTGGCACTCTGACTGGTGGCTCGTGGGATCCGTCGTCGGTCGGCGCCGATCGCCGGGTGACTTTCCGTAACGCGGACGGCTTGACCGCCCACAGCGGTCTCGGCCTCCAGCCGGCAACAGTGAACGCGGACCTTCGTGACACTACTGGCACGTGGAACCTCATCGACTGATCGGTGGGTCGGCTGATCTGTTGATATGGATCGTGGTGCTGGGGTCGGCGCAAGGCGGCCCCAGCGTCACTGCCGCGCATCGCACGCCGGCCCCCCAGTGACATGAGGTGGGTCCTGGTTCGGATGACCTGCTCCAGCCCGCCGAGCCGCAACGCGCTGCAGTCGCTCACCGTTCGCCTGTACGGCTTCTCGACCGGCGACCACGACCCTCACGTGGAGGGATGCATCGGGATGCTGCTCAAGGCGATCCTCCCGGTGCGCCGCCTTGGCACCGCCCCAGCACCGAGCTCGCGCAGTGGGCCGCTCGCTGCGAAAAGACCGATTTCGGCCCTGGCGCGATGGCGTCGAGCGGGTGAAGGCCGTCCCGCCACGGCTCACACGCCCCGAGTTGGATTCGAACCAACGACCTGCGGATTAGAAGTCCGCTGCTCTATCCAGCTGAGCTATCGGGGCCGACAGGCATCAATCCTGGCAGGTCTTGAGGCGGGAGCGGTAGCGCCTTCGGCGGAAGCGGCACGCGCGTCGGCGCATCGAACGACGGGCAAGCGGCCCTGAACTGCCGCCACCCTGCCACCAGGCAGCGACACTCACCGGGCATGCCAGGGGCTGGTGCAAGGTCTGTTCCCAGCTCTTAGCGGGGGTTTCAACGAGCCTGCTCGCCAAGGACGGCGCAGCTGTGCTCGTAGAACAGAGTTTGGCTGTTGACAGCAATTACGCATCGGCGTACTACTGGGCACACCAAAGCGTATGTCACTCCCGCAGTGGGTGGCAGAGGTTGACCGGCCCCGAGGCGCATCGCTCACGAAAGCCAGCGCTAGCGGGACCGCCATTCATCCCGGTGTTGTGCTGGGACTCACAAGGAGCATTGACATGAAGAAGTTCTCCAAGAAGGGCGTTTTGCTCTTCGCTGGTGCGATGGCGGTGTGCGCGATGGCGATGCCGGCAACGTCCTCGGCAGCGAGCTGGGGCATCATCGGCACCGAGCACACGCTCCACTCAGCAAGTCTCGGGTTCACGACCACAAGCCCGATTCTCGGACCGCTCTCATCGTTTTGCGCAGCGTCGACCTACACTCTTGATGTACGTAACGCTGCTGCGCTGACTGTCACTAATGCATCGTTCCACAATTGTACTTTCCAGGGCCCGGGCGTCGGTGACTGTACTGCGACTACGAACTCGACTACTCTTCCTTGGACTGCCACCGGGCCCACGACGTCCAATGTGCAGATCCAGAGCATTCGCATCGATGTGACGTTTGAGAACAAGCCGGGCTCGACGAATTGCCAGAACGTTAACGGTCTCAGTATCACAGTGACTGGAGACTTGACTGCGGGCGTATGGAACGCCGCTCAGCATCAAGCTGTCTTCACCAACGCTGCAGGTCTCGTTTACCATGGTCCAGGAGGCAACAATGTGCCTCTGACTTGGACCGGCGCGATTCGCGACACTGCGCAGACGTTGACGTTGACCTAATTCCGGATCGCCAGTGAGGCACACGTGGTGCTGAGGCGGCCAACTGGCCGCCTCAGCACCACGCCGACGGCTATGCCACCTACGACGGGCTGCTTGGCCACTCACGATCTCGACGTCGGCGGGTATCTGCTCGACGCTGAGAGCTTCGGGCTCGAGCTTCAACCCAACCCGAGCCGCCTGATCGACGGCCCGGGCCGGCCAACACCGACTGCCGTTGCTACTTCTTCTTGGGCCTGGCCGAGTACGCGGCCTTCTTCCTGGGGCGCGAAGGTGGCCTTGACGCGGATGTCCTGCTTGGCTCGGCGCATCTACCGGCCCTTGGCCGTGAGCGGTGCGATCACCGTCGCGCTGGTGGCGGAGGTAATGGTGCGACGGGTGGTCTTGAGGCCGGCGCCTGAGATGGTCACCCTGCCCACACCCAGGCCGCTGACACGGACCTTCACGCTGCTCTTGCCGAAGGTCAGCGACACCACGGCCAGGGGCATTGGAGCATGAGGGTGGTGGCGGTGGTGGTCGCGATCTGATGTCTCTGCAAACGGTCACGTAGTTGGGCGAAACATCATGCAGGCCGTATGGCACGAACCCGTGGACGACACCTCGACGTCCGCTGGTCTATCCATCTGAGCTACAGGGGCCAGCAGAACTCAATCCTGCCAGGTCTCGGAGCCAGAGCGGTAGCGGCCCTGCCGGCCTACGCGCTGTGGGACGACGGAACGCGTAGATCCCGCCGAGCCCTCGGAGGATGGTGCGGACCTTCGCCCTGCTCTTGCTGAAGGTCCGCGACACCACAGCCAGGGTGCCCTCGAGAGTGAGCGTCGTGGCGGTGTCCAGGCTCTTTCCATTTTGGCCGACGGCCGCCAGGAACGGCGTTGTGGCCTGTAAGAGATGTCGTCGTTGCCGTCGGTGATGACGAGGACGCCCTTGTTCCCGCTGTCGCGCGTGAGTGAGAAGGATTGCTCACGCCGCTTTGTACTCCCTGCCGCACTCGGCCATCATCTTCGGCCCCTCAGTGACGCCAAAACAAGCTCGGCCTTCTGCTCGGCCGTGAACCTCCGGTACTTACGGGTCGCGCTCAACGAGATGCTCTTCAGTGCATGAGCGGGCGACCCCGCGCCCGACGAGAGCCCAAAGACCCACACGCTCCAGGCAAGGGTCCACAACGCCACCTCGGGATCTCCACGCCGCAGGACGTCGGCCATGGAGAAGCTGATCTATCTGTGGTGGGGTGCCGAAATATGGAGTTGTGGCGGTTGTGCCACTGGGCAGTGATGCTTAGCGAATGTGGCAGCGTGTTGTGGTGAGCGCTTGGTCGTGTGTTTTTGCAGGGGTTTGTTGCGCCTTGGGATGTCGATGTGGCGGGTTGTGCGACTTGTAGCGTTAGGTGTGGCTGTTGACATCGATGGTGTAGCGAGGTTTTACTAGGCATACGGAATGCGCTGGCTTGCCGGTCGGGTTGGGGATCGATCTGGAGGTGTCGGTCGGTGCTTGTGTTCGACGAGGAAGGAGCCGGGCTCAAGGATTCAGAGCGAGTTATGTTTGTCTGTCGTGTCGTGGACCCCTGCGGTAATGGCAGAAGTATTGTTGAACGGCCCCGAGGCGCATTGCTCACGAAAGCCAGCGCTGGTGGGACCGAACCATTCGTCCTGGTGTTTCACTGGGACCTCACAAGGAGTATTTGACATGAAGAAGTTCTCGAAGAAGGGCGTTTTGCTCTTCGCGGGTGTGATGGCGGTGTGCGCGTTTGCGATGCCGGCGATGTCTGCGGCGGCGAGCTGGGGCGTGATCGGTACGGAGCACACGCTCGATTCGGCCAACATCTCGTTCACGGCCACGGATCCGGTCCTCGGCAACATCACGTCGTCGTGCGCAGAGTCGACGTTTACTGTTGATGTGCGTAGCGCTGGTGCATTGACTATTACTAGCACGTCATTCAGGCGGTGCACTGGCGTGGGACCGAACATCGGCACCTGCACTGCGACTCCGGTCGGAACTAATGTCGATTGGACTGCAACTGGGCCAACCACGACCAACGTCCAGATCCACGACATTCGCATCGATGTGACGTTCGAGACCGAACCCGGCGGCGCCGCAGGCTCTTGTGCGAACGTAAACGGTGCGAGTCTCCTCCTGACTGGGACTTTGACCGGTGGTGTCTGGGACCCTGCTGCGCATCAGGTGACTTTCAATAATGCGGAGGGCCTCGTCTACCACGGCCCCACGGGCAACGCTGTTCGCACGACTGTGTTCGGCACCATTCGCGACACTCAGCAGACGTTGACGTTGTCCTAGGTCTTCGTGTTCGCTGGTTAGATGCTGTGAGGTTTCCTGGGCCGTCGCCTGAAGGAGGCGGCGGCCTTGGTCCTTGATCGGGCGGCACGGTGCCACGACTGGAGAGAAACTTCGAAGTTTTCATTTGGTAGGCGCATCCCGTCGGCTTGACAGATGAAAACGAGTTCATGTAAGAATGAGCTGGCGTCGATGCTTTGGGTTGGTGGGTTGATGATGAGGAGTGGGGTGTGAGAGCTTTGGGTGCTGGGCTGGGTCGCTTCGGTGGGGTGGCTTCGCTGATGGCCGGATTGGTGTTGTTGTTGGGGGGGCCAGCGTGGGCGACGACGGGACACACGTTTGCCGACCGGTTTGGTGGGTTGGGTGACGGTGACGGACAGTTCGGGGAGCCTCAGCAGAACGGTCCAGGTGGGCTTGCGGTGATGTCGTCGAGCGGTGACGTTTTCACAGCTGACGCTGCTGCGTTTGCGCCTCCCGCTGATCTTCATGTGCAGCGGTTCAGCGCTGCGGGTGTGTTTGTTTCGGGGTTTGCGCTCGGAGCGCCGTACAACACGGTGGGTGCGGTGGCGGTTGATCCTGCTGGTGCGGGTTCGGTTTATGTTTCGACCAACCGAGATCCATCGCCGCTTGCTGCGGTGGCGAAGTTCAGTGCGGCCGGTGTGTTTGCCTATGAGTTGGATGCCGACAGTTCGGGCACGACGCTGAACAACCCGGCCTTTGGTGTTCCGACGCCGTTGGCAGTTGATCCGATAGCTGGGACGGTGTATGTCGCTGCGACAGACAATCTGAGCGGGTTGCCGGTGGTCGATCGCTTTGACGGGTCGACGGGTGCGTTCGATCGACTCCTTTGACGGGTCGAGCAGCTCGCCGGATGGGACGGGCTTTGGGTGTCTGAGCAGCCTGGCGGTCGATGGCTCGCATCGGGTGTATGTGCTCGATGGTTGCAAGGGGCGTGTTGACCGTTACGGTGCTGATGGTGTGTGGCAGGCGACGGTCGATGACGGTGGTCGTGGGGTGCCCTCGGCGGTCGCCGCTGACGCGGCGACCGACGAGGTCTATGTGTCAGAGGCGGGTCCGATCGGGCTGCAGATCACGCACTTCAATGCCGGTGGCGCGGCGGCGGTCTACACCTTTGATGCCTCCAGCGCGGGTGGTGCACGGGGGTTGGCGGTCAGTGGCGCGGGCACGGTCTATGTCTCGGATGCGACCAATCCGTTCGTGGACCGGTTCACGCGGTTTGACGGTCCGACCGTGACGACCGATGCGGCAACGTTGGTCAATGCGAGGGATGCGACCTTGAACGGCACGATCAATCCCGAGGGCATGAGCTCGAACTATCACTTCGAGTACGGCCTGGACTTCACGTATGGGTCAAGCACCCCCCAGACCGACGCTGGTAACGGCAGCATCTCGGTCGCGAAGGCGGCCGCCATCAGTGGCCTGGCGCCGAACACGACCTATCACTATCGGATCGTGGGCTCCAACAGTTCGGGGTCGATCGTCGGTCCTGATCAGGCGTTGATCACGGCGGTCATCCCGCCGACACCTGACGGCTCACCGGCGTTTGCGTCGGCGATCATGCCACGCAGCGCGAGTCTTCATGGCACGGTCAACCCGAACAACAGCATCGCGCGCTGGCACTTTGAGTACGGGACGACGACGGCGTATGGCAGCTCGCCGTTCGGGGGGTTCTTCTTCTCGGGAGGCACCGATCAGGCGGTGGTCACGCCGATCTCGGACTTGGAGCCCGACACGGTGTATCACTTCCGGGTCGTGACCGATGCCGGTTTTGGCACGGTCCCGCAGTACGGGGCCGATCAGACGTTTGTCACCGCGCCGGCAGCCGGTGGCGGAGCCACCGGCGTGACGACCCGAGCTGCGACGCTGACCGGGACGATCAATCCGCATGGTGGGGCGACGACCTATCACTTCAACTACGGCCCGACCGACGCCTATGGTGCAAGCACGCCCGAGGTCGATGGCGGTCACGCCGACGGGGACCGCGCGGTGTCTCAACAGGTCTCCGGGCTGTCGCCCGACACGACCTATCACGTCCAGGTTGTCGCGACGACCGGTGGTGTGGTGCGCACGGGCGCCGATGGGCTGTTCCGTACGGAGCCTGCGCCGGCGGCTGTGGCGATCGGTCCGACCGGTGTCACGACCAGCGCGGCGACGTTGGCCGGTGATGTCAACACCTATGGGTTGACGGGCACCTATCGGTTTGATGTGTCGTCGTTGGACAGCTCGTATGCGGTCTCGACCGGGGAGCGGCCAGTTGCGGGTAATGCCTCGACCGAGCGCGTGACCGTGCGCATTGACCGGCCTGCCCGCGGGCGAGACGTTCGTCGTGCAGCTCACCGTGACCAGCAACGATTCGAGCACGGTCAGTGACCTGGTCACCTTTGCCACCGCCGCGGTACCCAAGGTCTTCCCGCCCCCACCCGCCAGCGACGCCACCAGCACCTATGGATGCGGATCGCCCCACCTGGATGCCTACAACACCCACCCCAGGCCCGGGGACACGATCAAGATCACCGGCAACGACCTCGGCATCGGCGCCAACGTGACACTCGACGACCGGTCATCGATCGTGAGTGATTGGTCGCCGACGGCGTTCGGGCTACGGTGCCTAATGACGCCAAGGGGACGTTGGCGTTGACGATCGACTGTGGGCGCAGGTCCAACACGATCGCCCTGACGGTCTTCCAGCAACCCGACAACGCGTTCTGGATCCCCAACCGGTCGGTGACCGGATCGGCGGCGACGTTGACCGTCAGGGTCCTTGGTCCGGGCAAGGTCGAAACCCAGGCCACCAACACCACGGCGGCCGAGGTCACGATCAAAAAGGCCGGAACAGCGACGATCAAGGTCAGGCTCACCCCGACCGGGCTGCGAGCGCTCAACCACGCCAAGAGCCGAACGCTCAAGGTCAACGCCCGCGTCCGCTACACCCCCGCCGGTGGTCAACCCCGCAGCAAAATGGTCACGATCACGTTCAAGCGCACGGCCCGACGGTAGACGCGGATGACCCATCACGCACAGCACCATGCCCTCGGCCCACTCAGCGCTCAAGGACCCCCCATGCCACCGACCACACCAACCAGCCACCGAGAACTACCCCCGAGGCGTGGCTCCTGGGGCCTTCCGGCGCTCCGTACGGTGCTCGCAACCATCGCCCTGGGCTTACTCGTCGGTGTCACGTCGTCGGCGCAGGCCGCTGACACCTGCCCCAACGCCGTTCAGCGCGCCGCGAATGCCTCCAGAGAACTGCCCGACTGCCGCGCCTATGAAATGGTCAGCCCTCCATACAAGGAAGGATTCGCCGTCGAACCGCGCCGCTTCACCGACGACGGCGTCGTCTCCTACGTGTCCACCGGCACCTTCGCCGGCAGTGCCCTGGGCTCAGCGGGCAATCTGTATCACGCCGAACGTTCCTCATCGGGTTGGGTCACGACGGCCCAGAGCCCGCCCGGCGTAACCTACAATGCGGGCGGCAACACCGCGTCGGCCGAGTCGAGTGATCTTCGCTCGTCGCTGTGGGTGATGCGCCGCCGCGACCGGCCCCAGGATGCATCCGAGGATCTCTACCTCCGCGGTCCCGACGGCGACTTCATCTACGTTGGTCGTGGCGCTTCCCCCGACGGTGTCTTCCTCGCTCCGGGCGTAGACGGGGCATCGGCAGATCTGTCACACGTTATCTTCCGGTACAGCGCTGGGGGAAACGGTACCGTCACGGCATTGCGGGAGTTTGTCGGCACCGGCAACGTCGGTCCCGCACGGGTGATCAGTGTCGACAACCTCGGCAACCCGACACCGGCCGAGACCTGTCCTAACAAGATCTCCGACGATGGTCGGGTGATCGTCTATACCTCGGGGTGTCACGTTGCGACGTTGCAGTTGTGGGCGCGGGTGGGTGGGTCGGCGACGGTTGCGGTGTCGGGGTCTGAGTGCACGCGCAGGTCGGGTGATCTGGGCGGACCGTGCAACGCGCTCTCTAGCGCCGACTATATGGGTTCGGCTGATGATGGCTCGCGGGTGTTCTTCACCACCAACCAGCAGCTACTCAACACCGACACCGACACAACCAGTGACCTCTATGCCTGCGACATGCCGTCCGGCAGCCCCGTGCCGGTCGGGACGGCGAACGCGTGTGCATCGCTGACCGAGGTCTCGGGTGCCGCGAGCAGGGCGCAGGTCCAAAGCGTGGTCGCGATCTCTGATGATGGGTCACGGGTGTACTTCGTGGCCCAGGGCGTGCTGGCCGACAACGTCGGAGTCGGCGACAACGGCCCAAGCGCGGGCGGCAACAACCTGTACCTGTGGGAGCGTGACGCCGCTCATCCAGCCGGGCACACAAGGTTCATCGCCGGGCTCGCCACCGACGACCTAACCCGAAGTCAGATGACCCCCGACGGGCGCTATCTGACCTTTCTGACGTCCAATGCCCTGGTGGCTGGTGACACCGACGGCGCGAGGGACGTGTATCGCTATGACTCGGTCACCGGATCCGTCGTGCGCGTGTCGACCTCGACCTCGGGGACCGGAGGCAACGGTCCGGCATACGACGCAGATCTGGGTGGAATCAGCTCGATGTTTGCGTCGATGACGTCTGATGGTTCTTCGATCGTCTTTGATACCGCCGAGGCGCTCTCTCCCAGCGACAACGACGGGACCACCGATGTGTATGCCTGGCATGACGGGCAGGTATCGTTGATCACCAGCGGCGGGGCCGACCTGCTGTGGATCAGCCCCTCGGGCCGCGACATCTTCTTCCAAACCCCCGTCGCGCTGGTCGCCACCGACCGCGACGTCATCGCAGACATCTATGACGCACGCGTCGGAGGCGGCTTTGACCCCACACAGACAACACCGTGCTCCGGCGACAACTGCCAAGGCCAGCAGAACCTACCACCGAGTCTAGCCGGGCCATCGGCATCAGCGACAGGCGACCGCGAGCTGGCGGAGGCGATATCGAGCTTCTCATTGCGGCTGGTGAGTACGGCCCAGCGCAAGCGACTTGCGGCGACGGGGAAGATCACGTTGACCATCACGACCAACGCGCCAGGGACGATCGGCGCGACGGCTGCGGCCACGATCGGTGGTCGGTCTGTGATGGTTGCGTCGGCGCGGCGGACCATGAGCGCGCCGGGAACGGTGGCGGTGTCGTTGACGTTGTCGCGGAGGGCGCGTGCGCAGCTGGCGGCCAAGGGCAAGTTGACGGTCAAGTTCTCCGTTGCTCATTCCAGGGTGGCGCTTGACCACTCGGTGACGCTGAGGCTCACCCACTCGAAAGCCAGATCCAGGCGGAAGTCGGCCGGTGGCTCGCATGCCCGGCGGCCAGCCGTCAGCGGCGATCGGGGCCGGTCATGACCCACGTCACTCCCGGTTTCGCGAAGCTCCAGGTCACGAGAAATATGAGCCCCATGATCACCCTGCGCCGTCGACTCGCCAGTCTGGCACTCGTCCTGTCGGCCGTACTGACCCTGACAGCGGCAGGATCTCTGCTCCCGGTCGCCGCAGCAGCGGGCGTTCCGCCGTTTGAGATCAATGATTTCGTTGCGCGTTCATTGGACACCAGCGGCAATGACGACACGGTCGCCGGTGGCCATCCGTATGAGGCGGTGAACTCGTTTACGTTTCCGAGCGTCGGTGGCGGCGTTCCTTCCGGTGAGAACGTGGAGTTCGTCAAACAGACATTCACCGACCTTCCACCTGGGTTTGTCGGCAATCCGGCCGTCGCGGCTCGCTGCACGTTTGCGCAGCTGGCGGTGGGGTTTGGCCAGACGCCCAACTGTCCTGCGAGCAGCGCCGTCGGGACAGTTGAGATCGACACCAACTCTCCGTTGCCGGCCCCGGATGGCACGTCGGTGTTCAAGGTCTACAACATGGTGCCCGAGCGTGGCTATCCGGCGCAGTTCGGGTTCAATTTCGCCGCGAAGAACGTGCTGTTATATCCGAGGTTGCGGCGGTTGCCGACGACGCGTCAGTATGGGGTGACGGTGGCCAGTCCGGGGATCGCGACGATCGGGATCACGCGGATCAAGGCAGTGCTGTTCGGCGTTCCGTCGCAGCGCAACGGCACGGGTGGCGCGCGAGTGCCGTTCTTGTCCAACCCGGGTGATTGTCTGGTCGCTGCGCCGGTGACGAGCATGTTTGCCGACACGTGGGCGCTTCCGGCACGGACGTTGCCCGGTGGTTCGGCGGACTTCGGGTTTCCGGATCTGAGTGATCCGTTGTGGAAGTCGGCCAGTGCGGTCGCTCCTGCGGTGACCGGTTGTGACAACCCGGCGCTGGCCTCGCAGTTTGCGCCGAGCCTTGATGCGCGTCCGACGCCCGGTACGGGCAGCTCTCAGGCCGACGCGCCCTCTGGGTTCACCGTCGATCTGGATTTTCCCCAGAGCAATGATCCGACCGACTCGTCTTCGACCTTCGATCCGTCGGTGCCCAACGGCCCGGCCCTGAAGGACGCGACGGTCACGCTCCCCGAAGGGGTCGCGATCTCACCATCGGCCGCGGATGGTTTGGATGGCTGTTCTGATGAGGGTCCGGGTGATCAGGTTCATTATGAGACGACCGACCCGGTGAGCTGTCCGGATGCTTCGAAGGTCGGCTCGGTGGTGGCGACCTCGCCGTTGCTGGCCCGCCGCGACCCGGCG
The DNA here is from genome assembly GCA_963731005.1 of uncultured Conexibacteraceae bacterium. Lineage (GTDB taxonomy): Bacteria > Actinomycetota > Thermoleophilia > Solirubrobacterales > Solirubrobacteraceae > Baekduia. The sequence continues at coordinate 1,291,570 of CAVSTZ010000001.1, forward strand.
ACCGATGAGGTCATCGGCGCCGAACCGATCAGCGGCGATGTCTTCATCATCAAGTCCCACCTCGGCGACCTTGACCCCACCGGTGGCCAGGACGGCAAATACCGCCTCCTGATCCAGATCAACTCCAGCAAGTTCGGCGTCAATGTCAAGCTGCCCGGCATCGTGACCGCCAACCGTACCACGGGTCGATTGACCGCACGCTTCCAAGACAACCCCCAAGTCCCGGCCAAACACCTGACCCTCGTGTTCAAGCCGGGGTCACGGGCGGCGTTGGTCAACTCGCCGACGTGTGGATCGGCGAGAACCATGGGGGTGTTCACACCGTGGTCGCGAGGCGGAGCGCGCACAGACGGCCTCGTCGTGCCCGGCACCCCGGACGCAACCGTCAGCTCCAGCTATGACGTCAGTTGGGACGGCAACGGCGCCAACTGCCCATCCACCCTGCCGTTCGCCCCGACGGTCGGCGCGGGGACCATCGACTCGCAGGCCAGGGCGTCGAGTCCGTTCACCTTTGATCTGACGCGTGGTGATCGCCAAGACGTGATCGACGGTGTCAACGTCGGACTGCCCGCAGGCCTGCTGGCCGCCGTCAAGGACGTCGCGCTGTGCCCCGATGCCGACGCCAACGCCGGTGCCTGCCCGATCGGCTCGCGGGTCGGGTCGGCGACAGTGGCCGCCGGTCCCGGCGACACGCCGTTCTATCTCCGTGATCAGCCAGTCTCCTTGACCGGTCCGTACAAGGGCGCCCCCTACGGCCTGGCCATCGCCGTGCACGCGGTCGCCGGACCCTTCGACCTCGGCACCGTCGTCGTGCGCCAAGCGCTCAACGTCGACCCAGACGACGCTCATGCGACCGTCGTCAGCGACCCACTCCCAACCATCCGTGACGGGATTCCGTTCCGGGTCCGGCGGGTGCATGTCATCGTCGATCGCCCCGGGTTCATGCGCTCGCCGAGCTCGTGTGATCCCGAGTCGGTCGCGACCAGCGTGTTCTCGACCGGGGGGCAGACGGCGAACCTGGCCACCCCGATCCGGTTCACCGGCTGCGACAAGTTACCGTTTGCGCCAAAGCTCGCGCTCAAGCTGACCAACCCCAAGGAGACCAAGGTCGGCGGCCATCCCGGCCTCGAAGCCCTCGTTACCCAGCAACCCGACGAAGCCGGCATCAAAGCCGTGACCGTCACACTGCCGCTCAGCCTCGCGTTGGACCCCAACAACGCCGAGAGCGACTCACTCTGCGAATACTCCGACGGGCTCAAGGACCAATGCCCGGCCAAATCGATCATCGGCACGGTCACGGCGATCAGCCCGCTGCTGAAAACGCCGATCAACGGCAAGGTCTACTTCGTCAAGGGCATCAGAACCGACCCCAAGACCGGCCGGCAGATCAGAACACTCCCAACGCTGCTGACGGAGTTGCGCGGTGAGGTCAACCTCAACCTCCGCGGCACCAACACCGTCCCCGACAACAAACACCTCACCTCGACATTCCCGATGGTCCCCGACGCCCCGCTCAGCTCCTTCACCCTCAAGCTCAACGGCGGCAAAAAGGGCATCCTCGTCATCACCGACGGCAACAACAACATCTGCTACACCCCCCAAAAACCGTTCCTCGCCGCCCAAGGCCACAACGGCAAACGCCTCGAAACCGCGACGACGATGACCGTGGAGTGCCCGCTGGCCATCGCCTCACGGACATTCACCACCAAGACCGTCCGCGTCAAGATCAGCGGCCTGAGCGCGGGCAAGCTGACCCTCAGCGGCCCCGGCATCCACACCACCCGCCAAACCATCACCACGGCAACCAGCACGACGATCACCGCCACGCTCACCACCACGGGTAAGCGTCTGCGCCATGCCAAGCGCGACGTACGCATCAAGGCCACCCTGCGGCCCAAGGGCACCAAGAAGACCAAGACCGCGTACTCCGTAAAGCCCATCAAACACTAACCCACCCAGTTGCTGGCTCGGCGGGACCCACACCCACCCCGCTGAGCCAGCCACACGAACACACCCAGCCAGCAGGTATCCGGCGTCAAGATCTCGATGGCCGCCATGCGCAATCGACCGGCCGGACTCGATCGCCAGCCCGATCGCCCCTCTCGCAACTCATCGGGATATCTCCTTGGGGGCAGCCATCAGGCACAAACCCTCGCCCTTCCTCCACGACAGAACCTGGAATCAAGACCCCCGCCAAACCCAGCCCGGCTCAGTCAGCGGTCACCACACCGGGGAGCTAGGCGTTGACGCCGAACTTCTCCGAGTTGACTGAATCAGCAGGCGGATTGTGCCGTCCCTGATCACCGGTCGGTCTGAGGTCGCCCGGATGGGGACGGAGGATGAACCTCGTCGGTCTGCACGTCACGCTCGACCAGCAACGGCGAGGTCGCGATCATCGACCCGACCTTCGATGCCTCCAGACACGCGACCGATGCGGCGGAGTCGCAGTGAACCTGATCGCCCGAACCGAGGAGATCTGAGCAGCCGTCCAGGCCCTCGGCCCCCGGACGGTGATCGCGAGGTCCTCGGGCAACGTGACCACCGCATCCTTCAGCGGGCGGCGCAGCGGGCACCGACGGAACAAGGTCAAGGCCGAGTCGGTCGGATCGTTGGACTGGCCGGACGACAGATCCACGGTGACACCCGCCGCACGCCCCACCTACACCCGGCTGAACACGTACCGCCGCCCCACCACATACGTCACCGCCGGCGTCACCGGCAGCAAGACCGCCTGCGCCAGGATCTTCCCCACCCCGAACCCATCGACGAGCACCGCCAGCAGCAGCAGGTTCAGCCCCGTCGCCCCGCCCTGGGCGGCCAGCCAGCTCAGCCACCCGCGGACCGTCGGCGCCCGGCCCTTGAACGTCCAGTGCTCGTGGAGCCAGTACCCGAGCGACGCCGAGAGCGCGAAGGCGACCAGCGCCGAGAGCAAATACGGCACGCCGAGCAGCACCCCGACGGTGTAGCCGCCGAAGTAGGTCGCGGCGTTGAAGCCGCCGACCAACCCGAAGCGTGCGAGCTCGCGAAGCCTGTCCACACCCCAAGGTGTACCGGCTCCCCTGCCCTCCACGTCGCCTCACTACATTGTCGAGGCGATGGACGACCTGCGCCAGGCATGGGAACGAGACGGCTACGTGGTCCTCCGTGGCGCCGCGCCGACCGAGCAGATCGCCGCCTACGCCCAAGAGCTCGCCACCAACCGCGATGGCCTGCTCGTTCGCGGCCCCGGCGACGAGCACGTCTCGCTCGCCACGACGGTCCGGCCCGCAGACGATCGTCCCGTCGGCGCCGTCGACCCCTACGCGCTCTCACCCGCCGCCCGCGCCCTGCTGCTCCCGCCCGACCTCGTGCGCTTCCTCGCGCGCGAGGTCTTCGGCGATGACGCGCCGCTGCTCTTCGACGCCATCGAGGCCGACGCGGGATCGCCGGAGGGCGGCCCGTTTCGCGACGCCACCCACGTCGCCCTCGCCACCGAGCCCGAGACGCTCGTCACCGCGACCATCGCGCTGGACGCCGGCGCCGTGGTGCGGCTCTTCCCCGGCTCCCAGCAGATCCCGACCACCCCGTTCAGCGCCCGCTATCGGCACTTCAACCCCGAACGCGACGGCGACGACGCCCTCCAGCGGCACCGCAACGAGCTGGCCGCCGGACTCGGCGACGAGCCTGCCGGCAACACCATCACCTTGAACGCCGGCGACGCCGTCCTCTGGAGCGCCGACCTCGTCCACGCCCCGGTGACCGGAAGCGCGCTGATCGCCCACCTCTGCCCGGTCCGCGTCCAGCCGTCCTGGTTCACCTACCGCCCGGAACGAGCCCGCCTCGCCGCCCACGCCGACGGCACCGCCTGGATCGCCACCCAGCACTACGACCTTCTCGACGCCATCGCGCCCGAGGAGCCACCGGTCGGCGTCCAGGATGAGCCGGAGCTCGAGCGCGTCGAGCAAGCGCTGCGCGAGCACGACGAGGGCAGTGCCTCCCCGCAGCTGCCGCCGGTCGGCGGGCGGCGGAGCGGGGGCCTCGTCGACTCGGTGCGTGGGCTGATGGGGCGCCGCGGGCGCTGACGCTAGGTCAGCGTCAGCGGACTCGCCGTATTAGTGTCGCGGAAAGTGCCAGACCAAGTCACGGCGATGTTGTTGTCGATCCCGAAGATGCCGTGTGCCACCACGCCGTCGGCACCGCTGAAGACGATCTCGTGCTGACCGGCCCCGTTGCCGGTCCAGTGGCCGCCGGTCAGAGTCCCAGTCCACACGATGCTCTGGTTGTGAACGTTCGCACAAGAATTCTGGGCGCTGCCCGGCTTAGTCTCAAACCGCCAATCAAGGTGGATGCCGTGGATCTGGACGTTAGTGCTCGTGACCCCAGTAGCCGTCCACGGCAGAGTAGTCGCGACCGGAGTCGCAGTGCAGTCTCCGATACTCGGGCCGGTTGAAGTGCAATTCCTGAAAGTCGCGTGAGTGATCCTCAGTGCAGCGGCACTCGTGACGTCGGCAGTCAACGACGACTCGAAGCACAGCGAGGTGATCGGTCCGAGAATCGGATCCGTCATCGTGAACCCGAGATTGGGTGAGTCGAGCGTGTGCTCGGTGCCGATCACGCCCCAGCTCGCTGCCGTGGCCATCGACGGCATCGCGAACGCGCATACCGCCACCACTGCTGAGCAGAGCAGAACGCCCTGCTTCCAGCACTTCCTCATGGCAATGCTCCTCGTGAGCCCCGGCGCTTGCCGGGACGAATGGTCGGTCCCCATCGACGCCGGCGGCCGTGAGCCAGTAGTACGCCGCGGCGCAATTGATGTCAATGGCCGCACCACTGCCCCGTGGCACAATGGGGCGGAAGTCCGGAGTTCAGTGCTTGCTGCGCGTCGCAGCACTTACCGACGTCGGCGGCCGCAACCGCGGCTCGACGGCCCGCGGCGTCGTGAACCACACGAGCTTCCGCAGCTCTCCGCTCACCGCACCCGCACGCTGCCCTCGTTCTTCTGCATCTTCCGCCCGCCGCACCGCATCCCGGACGACCAGACCGCCGAGGATCCGTGCGGGCTCCGGCGGTAGGTAGCTCGGCGGCCCGTCGGTGATCGCGTTCTCGGTGTACGCGTCTCGAAGCCCCAGCGCGCGCCGCCCGACCATCCGCCCCAGCAAAGCGCTCGGGCCGACACCGTTGCCCGAGAATCCCGTGGCGTAGTGGACGTTCCCATGGTCGCCCAGCGTGCCGACGAACGGCAAGTGTCCCGGCGCCCGATCAACCGCCCCACCCCACGCGTGCGTCAGCCGGACATCGGCCAGTTGCGGGAACCACCGCCGAAATCCCGCGGCCACGACCGCAACCGTCCTGGGATCGACGAAGTGCGACCGCAGCACACGGCCCGCCGGTCCGATCGCCCCACCACCCCGGCCGAACGCGATCCGCCCATCTCGGGTCACCTGCGCGTAGTGCACCAACAATCGCGTGTCGCCCAGCAGCTCGCCACCCGTCCACCCCAGCTCGGCAAGCCGCTCGGGAATCGGCTCGGTCACCACGATGTGGCTGCCAACCGGCACGACGGCCCGCCGGAGCTCGCGCACACCCGCCGCCCATGCGCCCAAGCCCAGCACCACAGCGGTCGCCTGCACGCTCCCCACGGGCGTCCGCACCACGGCCGGGGCCCCGCGCTCGAGCTTCAGCATCGGCGTTGCTTCGTAGATGGAGACGCCGCGGCGAAGCAGCAGCCGCCGCAGACCACGGGCCAACAGGGCCGGCTGCACTGCAGCCGCGTCCGTGAGTCGCGTTCCGCCGACGATCACCGGTGAACCGGTACGCGCTCGCAGCTCTGCGGCGCCCAGGCGCTCGACGAACCCAGGCCGCCCGACCTGCTCTCCCGCGGCGATAGCGCCGTCCCAAGCGCCCATCTGCGCGGGCGCCGTCGCGCACCAGAACCCACCGGCGCGCCGGAGATGGCAGTCGATGCCTTCGGTTGCGCAGACCTCGGCGATGCGCTCAATCGCCCACGTCGACCGCTCGGCCAGCCACCGCGCACGATCAACGCCGAACCGCGCGACCAAGTCCTCCAACTCGTCGTGCCAGCTCGTGACCCAACCGCCGTTGCGGCCGCTCGCGCCAAAGCCACAACCCTCGGCCTCGATCAGCACAACCTTGGCATCTGGCGCCTGCTCGATGACCTCGAGCGCCGCCCACATCCCCAAGAAGCCACCGCCGGCAACACACACATCGGCCTTGACGGCCCCCGCCAGCGGCGGACAAGCCGGCTCGTCCTCATCGGCCAGCGCCTGCTGCAACCAGAAGACCGAGCCAACCGTCTCCGCCACCACGCCCATACGAACTCCTCACCAGCTGATCGGGACGACTGGATTCGAACCAGCGACCCCCTGCTCCCAAAGCAGGTGCGCTACCAGGCTGCGCTACGTCCCGTCGGGGGCGAGTGTAGTGGGCGGCGGGGAGGGCTGAAAGGGCGTGGTGTCGGGCGGTGCCGAGATCGCTTCCACCCGAGGCAAACGAACCGTCCGGAGGCACGACTAATTTGGCGAGGTGCCGGGGCCGCCGTGTTCGACGACCCCAGCACCTCACGTAGTAACTTCCGGAGGTAGAATCAGGTCAATGTCAGGCCATTAGTGTCGCGAATCGTGCCAGACATAGTCACGGGAATGGTGATCCCGAAGGCGTCGTGCCATACCACGCCTTCTGCATTGGTGTAGGTCACCGAACTTTGAGCAGCATTCCAGACGCCGCCGCTCAGAGTTCCAGTCCAAACAAGACTCTGGCTATGCAACCCGCCCTTGCACAAGCCCAGGGAGCTACCAGGCCTAGTCTCAATCTTCATATCGAAGCGAATGTCATGGATCTGGACGTTAGACGTCGTAGGCCCAGTAGCAGTCCATGGAAGAGTAGTGGCAACTGAAGTCATAGTGCAGTCGCCAATGACCGCTCCTTGTATAGTGCAGTTGTTGAGTACCGCGCCAGTGACAGTCAGTGCAGCAGCGCTACGAACATCGGCAGTAAACGTCGCCTGCCCGCACGACGACGAGATCGCTCCGAGGATCGGATGCGTCGTCGTGAACCCGAGATTGCCCGAATCCAACGTGTGCTCCGTCCCGATCACACCCCAGCTCGCCGCCGACGACATCGCTGGCATCGCAAACGCACAGACCGCCATCACGCCCGCGAACAGCAAAACGCCCTTCTTCGCAAACTTCTTCATGTCAAGCACTCCTTGTGAGCCCTGACACAACGCCAGGGCGAATGGTTCGGTCCCGCCAGCACCGGCTTACGTGAGCGATGCGCCTCGGGCCGTTCAACAATGTCTGCCACCACCGCAGGGGATCCACGGAAAGACAAACAACAACAACCAACACCAGATGATCGACCTCGGCTCCTCCCTGACGAACACCGACGCTGACCGAACACGCCAGATCGAACCGATCCTGACCCGTGCGGCCTCACATTGATGTAGCAAGTAGTACGCCGCCGCCCAATTCTTGTCAACCGTCAGGCCAGGCGTCTGAAGCGCCGCTTGCGAGCCGTAGCGGCAAGCCAGCCACGAGAAATCCCTGCAAAAGTGGTGGAACATATCCTCCGGCCGGTGCGCGACGATCGAAAGTGAGCATCGCTGCCCGGTGGCATGGACCTGCAGCCCAGGATCTCGTGCTCCGACGGGTGGCATGGCTCCGCGTTCCGGAGCAACCGACATGCAGCGGTCGCGACCATCACGGCATGCCAGCTGGAGATCGTGAGATCACGCTCAACGCCACACACGCTGAAGCGATAACGCGGGTCCACGCCACGCTTGAATTCCGAGTTGTGGTCGTTATGCCATCGGGCAGTGATGCTTAGCGCTCGTGGCCTCATCGCCCACCGAGACCTTAATCCCAGACGTTTGCGGGGAATTCTTGTCGGGCCAGATCGCTGGGTTATGCCGGATCGGCGCGCGGAGCGCGGCGTGACGGTTGACATTAATTGTTTCGCGTCGTACTACTAGGGGCACGAAGGCGCCGGCTGGCGGCGGCAACGGCCGCCCCCTGTCTGGAGTGAGCCCCATCGCTCGGCCAGTGACGGGTGGCATCGTCAACTCGGTCACCACGACTCCAATCGAGACTCGATGCCGGCGTCGCGCGCCTTCTGGTCGAAGGCCACAGACACATCCTGACCGCCTGATCAGTGTGCTGTACGAGCTGGCCAGCGGTGGGCAAGGCCATTGCAGCGCGTCGACGACGCGCTCTTCATGTGATCGGCCATCGATAGATGTTCATTGGACGGGTGCCCCTCCAAATCGTTAGCGTTCGGTGGTCCGTGCAGCGGAGTAGGCGGTCTTCGCCTTCTTGCTGCCCTTTGGCAGGAGGGTGGCCTTGATTCGTACGTCGCGCTTGGCGTGACGCAAGCGCTTACCGGTGGTCGTGAGCTTGATGGTGATCGCGGTGGCGGTCTGGGAGGTGATGGTGCGGCGGGTGGTCTTGATCCCGGGGCCGCTGAGGGTAAGCCTACCTGCGCTCAGGCCGCTGACCTTGACCCGGACGGTGTTGGTCGTGAACGTCCGAGAGGCGACGGCCAGCGGGCATTCGACGGTCATCGTCGTCGCGGTCTCGAGGCGTTTGCCGTTGTGTCCTTGGGCGGCCAGGAACGGCTTTTGGGGGGTGGAGCAGATGTTGCTGTTGCCGTCGGTGATGACGAGGATGCCCTTCTTGCCACCGTTGAGTTTGAGCGAGAACGAGCTGATCGGTGCGTCCGGGATCGTCGGGAACGTCGAGGTCAGATGCTTGTTATCTGGCACCGAGTTCGTGCCACGTAGATTCAGGTTGACCTCCCCACGCAACTCCATCAACAACGTCGGCAGCGTCCTGATCTGCCGGCCGGTCTTCGGATCGGTCCTGACGCCCTTGACGAAGTACACCTTCCCGTTGATCGGCGTCTTGAGCAACGGGCTGATCGCTGTCACCGTCCCGATCTCCGACTTGGCCGGACACTGATCCTTGAGCCCATCGGCGTACTCACACAGCGAGTCGCTCTCGGCATTGTTGGGATCCAACGCCAAGCTCAACGGCAACGTGACCGTCACAGCCTTGATCCCGGCCTCACCGGGCTCCTGGGTCACCAACGCCTCAAGACCCGGATGGCCACCAACCTTGGCCTCCTTGGCATTGGTGAGCTTCAGCGCCAGCTTCGGCGCAAACGGCAACCTTTCGCAGCCGGTGAACCGGATCGGGGTCGTGAGGTTCGCCGTCTGCCCGCCGGCCGAAAACACATTGGTCGCGATCGCCTTGGGATCACACGATGACGGCGAGCGCATGAAGCCGGGGCGGTCGACGACGACATGTACTCGCCGAATCCGGAACGGAACACCATCACGAATGGTCGGCAGCGGATCGCTGACCACCGTCGCGTGGGCATCGTCTGGATCGACGCTAAGCGCCTGGCGGACGACGACCGTCCCCAAATCGAACGGCCCGGCAACCGCATGCACCGCGATGGCCAATCCATAGGGCGCGCCCTTGTACGGCCCGGTCAGGAAGACCTGTTGCTCACGTAAATAGAACGGGCTGTCGCCAGGACCGGCAGCCACCGTCGCCGAACCGACCCGCGAGCCAACCGGACAGACACCACCATCGGCATCTGCGTCAGAGCACAACGGCACGTCCCTGACCGAGGCCAATAGACCTCCAGGCAGGGCGACGTGGACACCCGTGATCACGTCCTGGCGATCACCACGCGTCAAGTCAAAGACGAACGGACTCGACGCCCGGGCCCGCGAATCGACCGTTCCGGCACTGACCGCCGGAGCGAATGGCAACGTCAACGGACAACCCGCCCCCGCCCCATCCCAGCTCACGTCGTAACTGGAGCCGACGGTCGCGTCCGGCGTCCCAGAAACGAGCACACCGTCGGAGCGCGTTCCGCCCCTCGACCACGGCGTGAACACCCCCGCGGTCCGAGCTGCACCACAGGCCGGCGGGTTGACCAACGCCGCCCGCGATCCCGGATCGAACACGAGCCGTAGGTGTTTGGCCGGCAGTTGGGGGTTGTCTTCGAATCGTGCGATCAACCGCCCCGTCGCCCGGTCGGCGGTCACCACACCCGGCAACTTAAGATTGACCCCGAACTTCCGGGAGTCGACCTGGATCAACAGGCGGAACTTGCCATCCCGACCACCGGCCAGGTCGAGATCACCCGGATGGGGCTTGACGACAAACACATCCCCACCGACCGGCTCGGCCCCGGTGACCTCATCGGTCGCCGGGTCACGATGAGCCAACAACGGGCTGGTCGCCGTCACCGATCCGACCTTCGAACCGTCCGGGCAACTCACCGGATCGGTCGTCTCGTAATGGACCTGATCATCCGGGCCCTCATCGGAGCAGCCGTCGAGCCCGTCGGCCGCCGACGGCGAGATCGCAACCCCCTGAGGCAGCGTGACCGTCGCGTCCTTCAACGCCGGACCATTGGGCACCGACGGATCAAACGTCGAAGACGAATCGGTCGGATCATTGCTCTGCGGGAAATCCAGATCAACCGTGAACCCCGACGGTGCATCGGCCTGCGAACTGCCCGTACCCGGTGTCGGACGTGCATCGAGGCTCGGCGTGAACTGCGAGGCCAACCCCGGACTGTCACACCCCGTCACCGCAGGAGCGACCGCACTCGCCGACTTCCACAACGGATCACTCAAATCCGGAAAACCGAAATCCGCCGCACCGCTCGGCAACGTCCGCCCCGAATGTGACCAACTGTCGGCGAACATGTTGGTCACCGGCGCAGCAACCAGACAGTCACTCGGATTCGACAGGAACGGCATCCGCGCCCCCCCCGACCCATTACGCAGCGACGGAACCCCGAACAACACTGCCTTAACCCGTGTGATCCCAAGCGTCGCGATCCCCGGACTTGCCACCGTCACCCCGTACTGACCCGCACGCGACCGCAAACGCGGATACAACAGAATGATTTTTGGAGGTGCGTAAAACCCGAACTGGGCCGGATAACCACGCTCGGGCACCATGTTGTAAAGCACAAGTGAGGTCGAGCCATCGGCAGCCTGTACCGGGCCAATGGTGTCGATCTCGACCGTCCCTATGGCGCTACCCGCCGGACAGTTCGTCGGGAACCCCACAGCCAATTGCGCAATCGTGCAGCGCGCCGCCGCGGCCGGATTACCGACAAACCCAGGTGGAAGGTCGAGGAACGTCTGCTTCACGTACTCCACATAGTGACCGATCACCTGACCCTCGCTCGGGAACCTGAATGAGTTCACCGCCTCCTCCGGGTGGCCGCCCGCGACGCTGTAGTCGTTGCCATCTGGGGCATCTAGCGCTCGTGCAACGAAGTCGTTGATCTGCAGCGGCGGGGTGTCGGCCGACGTTACAGCCACCGGGAGCAGCGACCCTGACGCGGCCAGCGTCACTACGGTCGACAGGGCCAACGTCAGACGGGTTAGGCGACGGCAAAAGGGGATGACGGGATTCATGTCTCTCGTGACTTGGAGCTTTGCGGAACCTGGAGCATCGTGGCTCATGACCGACCCCGATCGCCGCTCACGAACGCCCGTTGGGAATGCGAACGCGTGACCGACCTCTGCCTGGCCTTTGCTCTGGGCCTGGCGTGGGTGAGTCTCAGCGTCACCGATCGGTCAAGAGCCACCTTCGAGTGCGCGACTGTGACCTTGACCGTCAGCTTGCCCTTGGCCGTCAGCTGTGCGCGCGCCTTCCTCGACAATGTCAACGACACCGTTGACGTACCGGGCGCGGCGATGGGCCGCCGGGCCGTCGCGACTGTCACCGACCTCCCACCAACGGTCGCTGATGCCCTCGCACCGATCGCCCCCGATGCATTCGTCGTGATCGTCAACGTGATCCTCCCCGTCGCCGCAAGACGCTTGCGCTGCGCCGCGCTCACTGGACGCAACGAGAAGCTCGATACCGCCGCCACCAGCTCGCGACCGTCCGAGGGCGACGGCGATGGCCCGGGCAGGCTCGGTGGCGAGCTCTGCTCACCCCGGCACTCCACCCCCGAACACGGCGTCGGCTGTTGGAGATCAAAGCCGCCGCCGACCCGCGCATCGTAGATGTCCGAGATGACGTCACGATCGCCGGCGACCAACGGAACACTGGTGTTGAAGAAGATGTCGCGGCCCGAGGGGGTGATCCACAGCAGATTGCCCCCACCGTTGGAGATCAACGACACCTGCCCGTCATGCCAAACATAGACATCGGTGGTTCCATCGGTGTCGTCGGGAGACAGCGCCTCGGCGGTGTCGAAGACAATTGAGGCACCGTCAGACGTCATCGACGCAGAGCGTTCGATGGTTCCGCCCAAGCTTGCGTCGTCTGCGAGGACGTTGCCTCCGGTGCCGGAGGTCGAGGTCGACACGCGTACGATCGATGCGGTGACCGAGTCGTATCGGTACACATCCTTCGCGTCGAAGTCGTTGTCGGCAGCCGGCCCCGCGGTCACCAGGGCACTCGACGTGAGAAAGGTCAGGTAGCGTCCGTCGGGGGTCGTCTGGCTTCTGGTCAGGTCGTTGTCGGTGAGACCCGTGATGAAGCTTGTGTGGCCGGCCGGGTGGGCGGCGTCACGCTCCCACAGGTACAGGTTGTGAGCGCCCCCGGTTGGGCCGTGGTCGCCGATACCGAGATTGTCGGCCAGCACGCCCTGGGCGACGAAGTAGACATGCGACCCATCATCAGAGACACCGGCCACGCTCTCGACCTGTGCCCCGTTCGCTGTCCCCGAGACCTGGGTCAGTGTCGTGCAGGGGTTGGCCGTGCCGACCGGGGCGGGACTGCCGGGCGGGATGTCACAGGCATAGAGGTCGTTGGTCGCGTCGGTGTCGGCATTGACCAGCTGCTGACTGGTGGTGAAGAATACCCGCGAACCATCATCAGCCGAACCGACATAGCTGGCATCGGAGAGGCTGTTGCAAGCCCCGCCTGCATCGGCGAGGGACCGTGTGCACTCAGACCCCGACACCGCAACCGTCGCCGACCCCGCCACCCGCGCCCACACCTGCAACGTCCCGACGTGACACCCCGAGCTGTAGACAATCACCCGACCATCGTCTGAGATCTTGTTGGGACACGTCTCGGCCGGCGTTGGGTTGCCGAGGTTGTCAACGCTCACCGTCCGCGCCGGACCAACGTTGCCGGTCCCGACATACTCCCGCAGCATGGTGGCGGCAGCATTTCCCGCGGAGCCGTACCGGAAGATAACGTGTGACAGATCCGCCGACGCCCCGTCCACACCCGGCGTGGGATAGACACCATCCGCAGAGGCACCCTGGCCAACGAAGGTGAGGTCGCCGTCGAGACCTCGGTGGTAGATGTCGGTGCCTCCTACCCCATCGCGGCGACGCATCACCCACAGCGATGAGCGGAGATCGGCCGACTCGGCCGAGGCGGTGCCGCCGCCCGTGTCATAGCTCACGCCGGATGGGCTCGGGGCCGTCGTGACCCAGCCCGCCGCGGAGCGTGTGGCGTGATACAGATTGGACGCGGAACCCACGCTGCTACCGGCGAAGGTGCCGGTCGAGCTGTAAGAGACGATGCCGTCGTCGGTGAAGCGGCTCGCGTCGATGTTGAATCCTTCTTTGTATGGTGCGCTGACCATCTCGTACGAGCGACAGTCGGGCAGCTCGCTGGAATTGTTCTGGACGCGCTGAACGGCGTTGGGACAGGTGTCGACCGCCCATGCCGACGACGTGACGCCGACGCACAACAGCAACCCCAGGGCAACGGTTGCGAGCAGCACCGCGAGCGCTGGAAGGCGCGACGAGTAACAAACCGGAGGCAGCTGGAAGTGCGTGGTCGCTGGCATGTGGGGTCCTTGGGCGCGGCGGAGACCGAGGGTGTGGTGCTGTGGGTGGGTCATGTGCGTCTACCGTCCGGCCGGACGCTTGAACGTCACGGTGACCGTTTTGCTCTTTGGCTGGCCGCCGGCCGGCGTGAACCGTACGCGAGCATTGGCTTTCAGCGTTCGGCTCTTGGCCCGGTTGAGCGCCTTGCGCCCGGAGGCGGTGAGCTTGAGTTTGATCGCGGCCGTTCCGGCCTTCTTGATGGTGACCTGGGCTGCTTTGGCATTGATGGCCGAGGTTCTCGATCTTGCCCGGACCCGGGACCTTGACGGTCAACGTCACGGTCGATCCGGTCACCGATCGGCGAGGGATCGAGAACGTGTTGTCGGGCTGCTGGAAGACCGTGATGGCAATCGTGTTGGACCGATGGCCACAATCGATCGTCAACGCCAATGTACCCATGGCGTCATCAGGCACCTTCAACGCGAACCCCGACACCGTCCAATCGCTCGTCGTCAACGACCGATCGTCGAGCATCACGTCGGCACCGATACCGAGATCACTGCCCGTCATCCTGATCGTATCCCCCGGCCTGGGATGGGCGTTGTAGGCATTCAGATGAGGTGACCCGCAACCGTAGGTGCTGGTCGTCGCGTCGCTGCCAGGTGGAAGCGGGAAGAGTTTCGGTACCTTGGCCGTGGCAAAGGTGACGAGGTCGCTGACGGTGCTCGAGTCGTTGCTGGTCACCGTGATCTGGACGGCGAACGTCTCACCGGCAGGCAACCCGGTCAACCCGGTGGTCACGCGCTCGGTCGACGCGTTGCCCGCCACGGGTCGTTCGGCGGTCGTGATCGCGTACGAGCTGTCCAGCGACCACACGTCGAAGTGATAGGTGCCCGTCAGCCCATAGGTGTTGACATCACCGGCCAACGTCGCGGTGTCGGTCGTGACACCGGTCGGACCGATTGCGACCGCCGTCGCAGCCGGCGCCGTACGAAACAGCCCATCGGCACCCGTACGCACCACACCCCCGGTCGTCGCGACAACCTGCACGTGGTAGGTCTTGTCAGGCGACAACCCCGACACCGGCCGAGACACCACCCGATCACCGTCGCCGTTGCCGCCATCGGCCTCCTGGGTACTCGCACCATAACTCGAGGTCGGGCCGTAGTTGAAGTGATAGCTGGTCGCTGCGCCGTGCGGATTGACCGTCCCCGTCAACACCGCGCCACGCGTCGTGATATCGGTCGCTCCGCCACCGGCCGCTGGAGCCGTGATGAACGTCTGATCAGCACCCTGCCGCGTACCGCCCAGCCCATCGTTGTCGGCCACGAAACGGAAGTGATAGAGCGTGTCGGGCTCCAGACCCGACAACGGCACGGCATCCACCGAGACATCAGACCCACCGGCACCGATGAGGAACCGCGGGAACGCGGGCGTCGACGTGCCATAGGACATCGTCGTGCCGTACTCCACATGGTAGGTCACGATGAAATTGTTGTTCGGGTTGATCGTGCCATGGATGCTCGCACTCCGCGGCGTGATCTCCGACGCAAACGGACCACTCAGATCCGCCGGCGTCGGTGCGGTGGTAAACGACGCATCCGGCCCGGCGATCGACCCCGAGCTGTTGGAGGCGACGATCCGGTAGTGATAGATCGTGTTTGGCGCCAAACCGGTGACGAGTGCCGCCCTCGCGACCGAGCTGCTGCCGTTACCGGCATAGGTCTCGGACGTACGAGAGCCGTAGGTCTGATCGAGGCCGTACTCAAAGTGATAGGTCGACGCCACACCCTCCGGATCGACCGTCCCGTTGAGCGTCCCCCCCGTGGGGGTGATCGCCGTCGCCGGATCGGTCGTGACCGTCGGACCATCGAACCTAACGAAGCGATCCACAAACGGGCTCGTCTCATCCGACACATACAGCGTGCCCGCCCCACCGACCGCCAGACCCCGTGCACCGCCCGCATTGGAGGCATCGAAGGTGTAGACCACCGCCGCTCCGCCGGCGCTGAAGTGTGTGACCTGCAGGCCGATCGGTCCCGCCTCCGATACATACACCTCATCAGACGCCGCGTCAGCCGCCACTGCCGAGGGCACGCCACGACTCACATCATCAACCGTCGCCTGCCACCCACCATCAGCACCGTAACGGTCAACACGGCTCTTACAACCATCGAGGACATAGACCCGATGCGAACCATCGACCGCAAGACCGCTCAAGCACCCAAAACCCGATCCATCCGGCGAAGCGTTCGACCCATTGAAGGAGTCGATGAACGCACCCGTCGAGCCGTCAAACCGATCGACCACCGGCAACCCGCTCAAATTGTCAGCCGCCGCGACATACACCGTCCCATCCACCGGATCAACCGCCAACGGCGTCGCACCGAAGATCGGGTTGTTCAGCGTCGTGCCCGAGCTCGAAGCATCCAGCTCATAGGCAAACACACCAGACAAACTGAACCTCGCCACCCCGGAAACCGCCGGATCCTGGTTGGTCGAGACATAAACCGCACCCGAACCCGCCGGATCAACGGCAATCGCACCCACCGCGTTATACGGCGCCCCAACCGCAAACCCCGACACAAACCCACCCGCAGCACCGAACCGCTGCACACGCGGCGCACCGACGCCGCCCGTGCTCGGGTCCACCCCTGCGTCGCTCGTGAAGACATCACCGGTCAACGGCATGACCGCAAGGCCAGCTGGTCCATTGTGGTGAGGATATTCGCCAAACTGCCCATCACCGTTGCCCAAGCCACCGAACCGATCCGCGAAAGCGTGTCCCGTGGTCGCCCGTGCAGAGCCTTCTCCCAACAACAACACAAACATCATCACCACAACCGACCCGAAAGCTCTCACGCCCACTCCTCATCATCAACCACAACCCAGACCACCGCCGCTCCACATCCACCAACTGCGGCACGCGTTTCTACATGAATCCGTTTTTGTCTGTCAAGCCAGTCAACTACATACAGCGCGAAAACGCGAGTACGAAGCGAAAAACGCGAGCTTTCCCAAGCTGCAGCCGCAGGCAACCTCACGATAACCGGGGTCGCCGCCCTCTCGGACGGCGACCCCGGGAACTCACAACACCTAGCCAGCGAACATAGATCTACCTAGGTCAAGGTCAGCCCATTAGTGTCGCGAATCGTGCCAGAGACAGTCACGGGAATGGTGATTCCGAAGGCGTCGTGCGACGACACGCCTTCTGCATTGGTGTAGGTCACCGAACTTTGAGCAGCATTCCAAACGCCACCCCCCAGAGTCCCAGTCAAGAGGATACTCTGATTGTGCACGCCGCCCTTACACGAGCCTAGGGCGCTGCCAGGCTTAGTCTCGAACTTCACATCGATGCGAATGTCATGGATCTGGACGTTCGAGGTCGTGACTCCAGTCACAGTCCAATCGGTATTAGTCCCGACCGGAGTCACAGTGCAGTCACCAATCACTGGCCCTTGTGCAGTGCAATTGTTGAATGACGTGCTAGTGACAGTCAGCGCAGCCGCGCTACGCACATCGACAGTAAACGTCGACTGCGCGCACGATGACGAGATCGCACCGAGCACCGGGTGCGTGGCCGTGAACCCGATGTTGGCCGAATGCAACGTGTGCTCCGTCCCGATCACACCCCAGCTCGCCGCCGACGACATCGCCGGCATCGCAAACGCGCACACCGCCATCACACCCGCGAAGAGCAAAACGCCCTTCTTCGAGAACTTCTTCATGTCAAATACTCCTTATGAGTCCTGGCACAAGCCAGGACGAATGGTTCGGTCCCTTCAACGCCAGGCTTTCGTGAGCGATGCGCCTCGGGGCCGTTCAACAGTGTCTGCCACCACCGCAGGGGATCCACGGAGAGACAAACGACAACCTGCTCCAGATGTCGAACTCGGCTCCTTCCCCGTCGGACACAAGCGCCGACCAACACCTCCAGATCGATCCCCAACCCGACCGGCAAGCCAGCGCCTTCGTGCCCCTAGTAGTACGGCCAAGCACAAATGAAGTCAACCACCACACCACCCCATTCCGAGCGCAAAAAGCACGTCATATCGACCGGGCGGCGTCGAGAAACCCCTGCAAACAGCGCTGACCAAGCCAACGCCCAGACGCCCCCATCCCAACCGCTAAACACCACTGCCCAGTGGCACAACGGCCACAACTCCAAATTCCAGCACCCCACCCCCGATAGATTCGCTCCCCCATGCCCGACGTCCAACCCCTCCGCGCCCTCCACTACGACCTCAGCACCGTCGGCCCACTCGCAATCCGTAATCGCCCCGCCCTACGACGTCATCGACCCCGAACAGCGCGCCCGCCTCGCCGCCCGCTCCTCCCACAACGTCGTCAACATCGACCTCCCCGAAGCCACCACTCGGCGGCGACGCCTACGAAGAAGCCGCACGACTCCTGGACCTCTGGAAGCGACAGGGCGCGCTCACCCGCGACGCCACCTCAGCGCTCTGGGCCCTCCAGCAGGACTACACCGGCCCCGACGGCCGGCAGCTCACCCGCCGCGGCATCCTCGCGCGCGTACGCGTGGAGGAGTACGGCGCCGGGCAAGATCCGCCCGCACGAACGCACGCACCCCGGCCCCAAGGAAGACCGCCTGCGTCTCACCCGCGCGACGCAGACCAACCTCTCCCCCATCTTCAGCCTCTACGACGACCCGGCCAACGCCGCTTGGGCCGCCCTCGAACCCCACCTGAACACCGACCCTTGGGGCACCGCGACCGACGCCGACGGCACCCTCAACAAGCTCTGGCGCATCGAGGACGGCGCCGCCATCGCGCGCGTGAAGATGACGCTCGGCGACGAGCGAGCTCCTCATCGCCGACGGCCACCACCGCTACGAGACCGCCCGCGTCTATGCCGAGGAGATCGGCGGCGAGGGCGATCACCGCTACGTGCTCATGTGCCTGGTCGCCCTGCAGGACCCCGGCCTGACGATCTTCCCGACGCACCGCCTGCTCAACAACCTCAAGGAGCCGGAGATCCAGCAGAAGCTCGGCAAGTACCTGCAGGGAGCACTTCGACATCACGCCGATCGAGCCCGCGCAACTGCGCCCGCCAGACGAGCCCGACGGCCCTCCCACCCCGCTCACGATGGGCTACCTGGACTCCTTCCACCAACAGCCCTACCGCCTCGTCCTCAAGGAGCAAGCCCTCGCCGACGCGGCGCTGGCCGACTACCCCGAGCCCTACCGCCACCTCGACACCGCCGTTCTGGAGGCCCTGATCTTCAAGGGCGTGCTCGGCATGACCGAGGACGACATCTCTCATCTCAACGGCCTCGGCTACTCACGCACCGACGACGAGGCCCTGCAGCTGGTCCAGTCCAAGGCGTACGACTGCGCCTTCTTCCTGCGCGGCAGCCCCGTCAAGCAGGTCCAGGAGATCGCGGCCGCCGGCGTCAACATGCCGCCGAAGTCCACGTTCTTCTATCCCAAGGTGCCGACGGGGCTGCTGTTCAACCCGCTCGCGTGAGCCGTTTGCCATCATCGGTCCCATGAAGGCGACCGCCACGCGGTCCGGCAGCCTGCGCCAGGCCGTCCGGATCCGCGATCACCAGTTCACGATCGACGAGCCCACCGACAAGGGCGGGTCGGATCAAGGGCCCAGCCCGCAGGAGATCCTGGCCGCGTCCCTGGCCGCCTGCACCGCGATCACGATGGAGATGTACGCCTCCCGCAAGGGCTGGGATGTCGGCGACGTCGAGGTCGCTTGTGACTACACGCCCGCCGAGCGCGGCTGTCCGACGCGCTTCAACCTCGTGCTGCGCTTCCCGGACTCGATGAGCGACGAGCAGGTCGAGCGGCTGCGGGTGATCGCGGCCAAGTGCCCCGTTCATCGGACCCTCGAGGGCGAGGTGATGTTCGACGAGCGGGTCGAGCGCGTCACGCTCGCGCGCTGACCTGCGCGAGCTGCTCGAAGGCGTCCTCCTCGACCCGGTCGAGGCGGCCGCGCTCGACGTCCACGGCCGCACCGACGCGGCCGTGCTCGTCCCGCTGTTCCTGAACGCCGCCGGCGAGCCGTCGGTCGTGCTGACCCGTCGACGCGAGGATCTGCGGCGCCACCCAGGGGAGATCTCGTTCCCCGGCGGCAGGCAGGATCCCGAGGACGCCAACCTGTGCGCGACGGCCCTGCGCGAGGCGCACGAGGAGATCGGCCTGGAGCCGAGCGGCGTGGAGCTCATCGGTGCGCTGCAGCCGACGCCGACCATCGCCACCGGCTACGCCGTCTACCCCTTCGTCGGGCTGATCGAGCCCGGCCAGACGTGGCGGCCCGAGGAGGCCGAGGTCGCGCTGGTCCTCGAGCTCACGCTGGCCGAGTTGCGCGCCGGCTACGCGCGCCGCCGGCTGACGCGCCGCGGCGTTCCGTTTCGGACCGACACGTACGTCGTCGGGGATCACCTGGTGTGGGGCGCGACCGCGCGGATGCTCGCCGACCTGTTCGAACGGCTGGACCGGCGCGCCGCGGGGTGACCGCGGCCCGAGTCGGTCGGGTCTAGCGACCGCGCGGCGCCGCGAGCACGCCGTCGACCGCCGCGAGGACCGCCGTCACCCAGGCGTCCTCGTCCTCGCGCGACGCATCGAGGATCGCGTGCGGGATCTCGTTGTACTCCGCCATCCGCGCGACCTCGGCGGCACCGCCCGCGGTCCCCTCGTAGACGACGCCGCGCACGGTCGTGTCGATCGTGCGCTCCATCATCATCGTCAGCCGCGAGCCGTGCAGGTCCCCGTCGGGCGCCTTGCCCATCAACCACAACAACACGGTCACGTTGTCCAGGCCGTAGCGCAGCGACCCGATGCGGTCGGGATCGCCGATGTAGCACTCGCCACCCGCGGCCTCGATGTTGTCGCGGAAGCCCTCGTGACGGGTGACGAAGCGCACGGCGTGCCCGTCGGCCGTGAGCAACCGCGTGAGCGCGAGGCCGGGCGTGCCGCCACCGACCAACAGGACCCTCACGCGCGATCCTGGTCGGCCGGGCCCGGATTCCCGAGGATCTTCGCGCGGTACTCCTCCACGCTGATCTCCGGCAAGCCCTTCGCGCGGCGACGCGCGTTCTTGGCGTCCAGCATCTGGACGATCTCCAGTTCTGCGAGGTGTTCCTCGCGGCGCTTGATGGTCTCGGCGATGTCAGAGCCGACGGTGGCGCGAATGCCCTCCTCGGTGAGCTCGGGCGCTCCCCGCCGCCGGCGGCGCGCGTTGGCGGCCTCCAGCATCTGGTCCAGATCATCGATCTCGTTCTGGATCTCCACCTCGACCGAGCGTGTGGGCTTCCAATCGAGCGTCTGCGCACCCGAGCGCGGGTGAAAGAGGCCGAGCAGCACCAAGCCGACGAGCATCCCGCCGACGATGCCGATCATGATGACGGCGAAGGGGTCCACGGAGGGCGAGTTTACGCGGGTGTGGCGCGGGCCACGCGGTGCGCCGAGACGGAGATCAACCCGCTCGTCGGCGACGCCACCCCGCGCGGCCCATGACCGCGGCGTTGGCGGCCAGCCCGAGCAGGCCGAGGATGGAGATGATCCGGCCGCCGACGATCGGCAGGCTCCGCGCCTCGCGAATGACGAGGTGGGCCTTCCCGGGCGTCGCGTCACTGTTGACCTGCAGGACGAGCGCCCAGCGGTTCTGCCAGCCAGGGATCAGGGGCGGTGCCGGCCATCGCCCGACGACCTGCGCACCTTCGACGTGGACCAGGCGCGACGGCGTCACGAGATTGGTGTAGATCAGGTCGCCAGGCGCGGCACGGACGTTGCCCGTCACCGCGCCGTGTTTGAGGTTCGATCTGGCGATGCGCAGCATCGCCCCGTTCGGATCCGAGGGTTGCTGACTCGAACTTCCGTCGGCGAAGTCACCGATGTTGAAGGTGGAGAAGGTGTCGATGCCTGATCGCGGCCGCAGGTCCGTGCGCGGGGCGTCATGTCGTTGGACGCCGGCGCCGATGACGCTGAGCAACAGGATCGGCAGCAACAGCCATGTGAGCCATCGGTGCGAACGCCGGTCGAGAAGGACGAGCGCGGCGATGACGGCGCCGCAGATGCCGCACAGCGCGAAGCTCTCCAGTCGATAGCTGAACTGGATCATGGTCCACGGGTCGGGGAGCGACACGATCCAATTGGGATTGACCATCACCGTGAGCACGCCGGCCGTCAGGAGGATCAGGACGGCGAGCGTCCGCCCCCACGCCTCGCGCCACGCCCCGCGACTGACCAGTGCGGCCACCACCACCCACGCCATCGCCAGCACCGGCAGCGCGAGGGTGAATCCCGAACCGGGATCTGCGGTGGGGTGGCCCAAGCTGAGCAGGTTGCCGGCGGTCAGCTCGGGATGTAGCCCACTGAGCTTTGCCTGCCACTCATCGATCCGGCTCGCGATGATCGTGTCGGCTTGGTAGGCCAGGTCCGGCAGGAGATACCAGGCATTGACCGCCATCGCCGGGACCATGACGGCCAGCACGCGCAGCGCTCCCCGCCTCGTGACAAGGGCGCGCGCCTGAGGCACGCACGCCACCACGACCAGGATCGCGATGATCAAAATCGTCGTCCCCCACAGCAGCGTGAGGTTGTGGCTGCCACCGAAGGCGATCGTGGACGCGGCCAGCGCTGCTGCCGGCCACGGACGCAGGCGATCGGCGCGCAGGATGCTCAACGCCGCCGCGACCATGGGCGGGATCATCGCGGTCGCCACGATCTCGGCCAGATCCTGACGCACGGTGATGTTGGTCACCACGTACGGCGCCGTCACGTACAGGATCGCCGGCGCGTGGGCCCGCCAGGAGCGTACGCCTGCCATCCGCGCCAACCAGAGCCATCCGCCATAGGCAGCCCCGAGCGCAAGGAAGTACACGATGATCTCGGCCGCCGTGGACGAGCCCACGAGCAGCGCGATCACGCCCCCGAACGCAAAGAGCGTGCCGCCGTAGAAGGCAAACACCGGATAGAACGCCGCTTGGGGACCGGTCAGGGTCAGCGCCGGGAAGGTCCCGTGGCGCAGCGCCTCGGCCTGATGGGCCATCAACCAGGCATCGGCCGGAAAGTCGGCGATGAGATGTGAAGCGTCCGTGAGCATCGTCCAGGTGAGCATCACGAGCAGTGCCGCAACCCCCAGCGCCGCCGCTGTGGCTCCGACGATCGGCGCCTCGAAGATCTCGCGCGTCCGGCGCTCCTGACCGACAGGACCGACAGGACCGACGGCATCGGTGAGCACCGAAGCCGTGGCATGCTGCTGACGTGGCGGAGGGGTGCGCACGAAGCCACCATAAACAGTGAGTTTCGTTCGATGTGATGTTGCCCAGGCCATGTGGCAGGGTGTCGTGTCGGTCGCCATGGCAAGCTGCCGGGCATGAGCACTCCGCAGGTGATCGGCGTCGTCGGTGCCGGGACGATGGGTTCGGGGATCGCGCAGCTCGCAGCCCAGAGCGGCGCGCGGACGCTGCTGTTCGATCCGGTCGAGGGCGCGGCGGCCACCGGCGTCGAGCGTGCACGCACGGGCATCGTCAAGTTGGTGGAGAAGGGCGTCCTGACCGAGGATGCCGCGGTGGTCGCGACGCGGCTGGAGGTCGCGGTCGCGCTCGAGGAGCTCGCGCCGTGCGAGCTGATCATCGAGGCGGCACCCGAGCGGCTGGAGGTCAAGCACGAGCTCTTCGCGACGCTGTCGCAGATCGCGCCCACCGCCGTGCTGGCCTCCAACACCTCGTCGATCCCGATCACCGCGATCGCGCGCGCCGCCGCCGATCCCTCGCGCGTCGTCGGCCTGCACTTCTTCAACCCGGCACCGTTGATGCAGCTGGTCGAGCTCATCGCCGGGCTGCAGTCGTCGGCCGAAGCGCTGGCGATCGCGCGCGGCGCCGGCGAGGCGATGGGTCGGCGCGTCATCGACGCGATCGATGGGCCGGGCTTTCTGGTCAACCGCTGCAACCGCCCGTTCGGGCTCGAGGCGCTGCGGCTGTTGCAGGAGAAGATCGCCGACGTCGAGACGATCGACGCGATCGTCCGCGCCGCCGGCTTCCGGATGGGGCCGTTCGAGTTGCAGGACCTCGTGGGGATCGACGTCGGCTTCGAGGTCGCCAAGTCGTTCTATGACCTGAGCTTCGGCGAGCCGCGCTGGCGCCCGTCACCGCTGAGCGCGCAGATGGTCGACGCCGGGCGGCTGGGCCGCAAGACCGGCCAGGGCTGGTACACCTATGACAACGGCGCGCCGCACCGGGCGCCGGATCCGGAGGCGCCGGAGCCGGGCGTGCCCGCCGGCGTCGACGGCCCGGTGCTGATCAGCGGCTTCCTGCCGATCGCCGACGAGCTGCGCGCGCTGGCCGACGAGGCCGGCTTCGCCATCACCGACGAGGCCGACGGCGACGTGCCGTGGCTGATCCTCGAGTGCGGCCCGCCCGAGGACGATGCGGCGCCGTTGCAGGGCGCGCCGCGGGCGCTGCTCTGCGCCGAGGGTGCGTTGCAGGCGCTCGACCAGGGCGCCTCGGCCGCCGGCTTCCACGCGCTCTCGCCCGTCGGGCTGGTGGAGCTGACACGGACGGAGGCGACCGCCCATGTCGCCGCGCAGCGCACGGGGGCTTTCTTCTCGGCGCTGGGCCTCCCCACCGTCTGGGTCGCCGACGCGCCCGGCCTCGTCCTCGGCCGCATCGTCGCCCAGGTCGTCAACGAGTGTGCCTTCGCGATCGGCGAGGGCATCGGCAGCGCCGCCGACGTGGATGCCGGCATGAAGCTCGGCATGAACTACCCGACCGGTCCCCTGGAGTGGGCCGACGAGATCGGCCTCGACCACATCGTGATGATCCTCGACGGCCTCCGCGAAGAGTACGGCGAGGAGCGCTACCGCACCGCCCCACTCCTACGCCGCATCACCGCCTTCCACGACCACGAGCACTTCGAGCACGACCACGGCGAGCCGTGAGCTCGCGCAGCCTTCGAGCGGTCAGTCCGCGGTTCGGCCGTACGCCACGCGCCAGGCCCGCAGGACCGGGATCAGCAACCTGGTCGTGCCGCCGCCACTGCGCGCCATCGCCGCCGTGGCCTCGCGCATGTCGGTGCGACGGGCGGTGTCGCTGGAGAGCGCGAGCGCGGCCATCGAGGCGACGATCACCATGTGCCGCTCGGCATTGCGCAATGCCGAGATCCGGCGCACCGCTCCATTGAGGAGTTCGGCCGCCCGGCGGGTCGCGTGCTCCTCGGTGGGGTAGTAGTCAAACCAGTTGTGCGAACCGTTGGACACGTCGTCGGGCCGATCGACGTAGCTGTCCAGGAGCGCCGCCGCACTGGCCACCCAGACGTAGGCATCAGCAGCCTGGAGCAGGTCATACGGCGTCGTCGCCTCGTCGGCGGCGAGGGCGAGGACGACCATCGCCGTCAGGAGCGCGCTCGCACCGCCGACGAGCTCCCACCAGGCCATGCCCGTCACGCCGCTGAAGTGCTGTGCCACATGCGCCTGCATCGTCGCGCTGCGCCGTGGCGCGTCGCGATCATGCTCGATCTCGAACGCGCGGGAGCGAGTGGCCTCCCGAACCAGGAGTCCACGAGCATGTTGATAATTGGGAAGGGTCGCGCAGCCACCACGGCACGCCATGACCAAGGCACTCAGGAACCCGCCGTCGTTCCCGAGCCGCGCCTTGATCGCACGCTCGGGCGGCGGGCGAGTGAGGTCGAGTGCCTCGCGCGCGAGCCACATCCAACTTCCGGGTCGCCGGTCGGGTCCGCGCGCCTCGCGCTCGAACGCGAGATCGAAGAAGTTCAGCAGCGTCTGGAATGCGACGAGCAACCGCAACAGGTCGAGGCGACGGCGCGGTGGCAGGATCCAGAACAGCGCAGCGCCGTCGACCAGCACACGCCCCTCGTCCATCGCCGCGAGGGCGTGATCGCGGGTACTGGGATCGGGGATCGCGTCGGCGCGCGTTCGCCACAGCGACAGCTCGGCCTTGACCTCGCACAGGCCCCACACGAGCTCGCGCCCCGCGCTGATGGTCAGCGCACGCAGCTGGTGCGTCGTGACAGGTGCCAAACCGCCAACAGTCATCGGCGCGGTGCGCGCGACGGCGATGAGGAGTTAGTCGCGCCAAGCGGGGCGAACACGGCTCACAAGGTACCCGGGTACTGCAACTGCGAGCAGTGAGACACCGGCAACCAGTCCGATAGCCGAGATGGCCGTTCCGAGCTGCAGGCCCTCCACGACCGGGAAACCGGTGACGACCTGAATTCCGCGACTGGCGAGGATCTGGCCGAGGAGGCCGAACAGCCCGCCGGCCAGCGTCCCGGTCGCAAACAGGATCCCGGTCTCGACCAGCAAGGAGCGCCACATCAGCCCGGTGCCCGGTCCGTGGATCTTGAGGCCCGCGATCACCGCCCGGTGCTGCCAGAGCAGACCGGCCATCGCCGCGCTCATGGCCAACACAGCGGCCAACAGCGTGAGCTGGGCGATCTGCTGGAGCCGTTTGAGTCCGTTCAGCCCGGCGGTGAGCTGACGAGCCGCACGCTGCCCCGCCGTCTCGACCCGCAGTGCCGATCGTGGTCCGAGCGCGACGGCGACCTGCCCGGCGGCCTGCGCCGGGGTCGCGCCGGGCGCCGGTCGCACGTGGTAGGCGGCGATCGTGGTGCTCCCCCACCCGCGGGCGAAGTCCGTGGCGTTCATCAGCATCGCACCCGACGACCAACCCAAGTTGGTGGTGATCCCGGCCACACGGAGGCTCATCGGCGCCGGACTCGGCAGCGTGAAGCGCTGCCCAACGTGCAGCCCCAGATCGTCGGCCAGCCCTCGTGAGACGGTCACCCATCCGCCCGCGCGGATCCGCGTTGTCGCCTCCGGACCGCTGCCTTCGAGCAGTTGATGGGCCGGAACGGCGTGCGCGGCGTCGGTGGGCACGCCGAGGACCCACGCGCGCCGATCAGCGACGTCGAGCAGGCCCGCTCGATAGAGGTCGACGCCGCCGACGGCAGGCAGTCCTTGCAGCCGGGCGACCGCGCCGGGGACGAATGCGGCGGTGCCGTACACGTCGCCCGCTCCCCGCGGCGCGACCCACACCGCCGAGACGTCGGCGAGGCCGTGCACGACCTGGGTCAGGCCGCCTTTCAGGTTGGCTCGCGCACCCTCCAGCGCGGTGGCCCCGAAGACCGCGACCGCGCCGGTGGTGACGATCGCCAACGTCCGGGCACGCCAGCGACGGGCCCGGAGTTGCTGGAGCGCCAGCTCCACGGACGCGACCGTGCCACGACGGAGGTTGAGCCATTCGATGCCGGCAATAGTCGCCGCCAGGATGACGGGCAACAACAGCACCAGCGCGAGGACGAGCAGCAGCATCCCGACGATCGCCGCCCCCGGAGCCGCCAGGGTGATGAGCACGGCCGCCACCAGGCTCAGGGCACCCAGGATCGGCAGCGGAGCACGCAGGGCCGCCCGCTTGCTCGGGCTCTCGGTGACCGGCTCGGGCCGCACGTGGAACGGCTTCCGGGTGAAGACGAGCTCGCGCACGGGGGCCAGCACGCCGATGGTGGCCGCGAGCAGCCCGCCGACGGCGGCGATGGCGATGCTCTGCCACGTCACGACCCGCTCGTCGCCGATCGGAAAGGCGCCCGAGAGATAGGTGACGTCTGACGAGAAGCCGTGTCGTGACAGCAACTCCCCGGTGGCAAGGCCAATTGCGGTGCCGGCGATCCCGATCACCGCGGCATCGACCATCAACGACGCGAGCGTCGTGGCCGGCGGGAAGCCCTGGTTGCGTTGCTGGATCGCGAGCTTGCGCCGATCGGCGGCCGTCACGAGGAGCGCGCAGATCGCGAACAGGAACCCGACCAGAGCGCTCAGCGCGCTGAAGATCGTCGACGCCGCGGTCGTCGGCCTCGCCGCTTCGTTGAACAGCGTCGTCTCGTAGTCGGAGGGCTGGACCTCCACCTGCCCTGGGGCGAGGCGCTCGAGACGCCGGCGCACCGCGCCGACCTGGCCGGGCTCCGCCTCGACGAGGATCCTCGTGACCTGGTGCCCGACGTGGGCCAACCGCTGCAGATAGCCCAGCGGCGCCAGCGCGATCGAGGTGTTGGCCAGCGACCCGATCTGATCACGGCCGGCCACGACGGCCGGCTGGGTGATGGTCCGCCCGGCCAACTGCACGCTGAAATCCTCACCGGTGCTGACCCCGATCGCCTTCGCCGTCGGCCCCGGCACCACGATCGTGTCCTGCTGGGCGGCGTCGTTGCTGGAGAAGCCCTGCAGCAGGGTCCCGCGCAGTTGCACGATCCGCGGATCGGCCCCGAAGAGCGTGACGCCGCGCTGACCACGCGGGCCGACGAGGTTGCCGGGGAGTTGCAGCGCCGGTGCCGCTCGACGCACGCCCGGCAGCGCGATCACCCGGTCATACAGCTCATCGGGCAGCCCGCCCGCGCCCCGCGACATGAGCTGCAGCTGGCTGTTTCCGACCAGCCCGTGGTTGATCGCCCGCACCGGCCCCGAGAGCGACGTCGATGCGACCTGGGTGGCGTACAGCAGCGCCACCCCGGCGGCGATGCCGATGACCGCCAACAGCTCCTGGATCCACCGCCGGCGCAGCCGGATCACGTACAACGCCAGCAGGCTCGACACGCGCAGCCGCCCGCGCTTGACCGGCGGCAGACCCGCGCCGATCAGGCCCACGGCGTCGCGACCGCGTCGGGTCCCGCGTCGTGCAGCACGCCATCCTGCAGCCTGCAGACACGGTCGGCGAAGGCGACCGCGTGCTCGTCGTGGGTGACCAGCAAGGTGGCGATCCCGCGCGTGTGCGTCGCGTCCTGCAAGCGAGCCAGGACGTCGCGGCTGCGGCGGCTGTCCAGGCTGCCGGTCGGCTCGTCGGCGAGCAGCACGCGCGGATTCAGCGACAGGGCACGGGCGATCATCACGCGCTGACGCTCACCCATCGACAACGTCTCCGCGCGGTGGGTCAGGCGCTTTTCGAGGCCGAGCTCCTCCAGCAACGGCGCGACGGCCCGTCGTGCCCGACGCAGGCTGCCCGTCGCCAGCATCTGCTTGATGGCCGCGTTGTCGACTGCGCTGGCCCCGTCGAGCAGATCGGACTCCTGGTTGATCCACCCCAACGTGTACATGCGGTAGTCCGCCGAGTCCCGGGCCGACAGCGCCGTGACCTCCCGACCATCGACGAAGACCTTGCCACCGTCGGGCTTCTCGATGCCCGCGGCGATCCGCAGCAGCGTGCTCTTGCCCGAGCCCGAGGGCCCATAGAGCGCCACGAGCTCGCCGACGCCGACGGTGAGCGACAGCCCGTCGACGGCACGGACGACCTCCTCGCCACTGCGGTAGTGCTTGCGCACGTCACGGAATTCGAGCACGGGGCGACCAGGTCCCGTCGGCTAGGTGCCGACGCTTCGCAACGGCACGACGGTGCCCGTCGGCCGCGCGGGCGGCCCGTCCAACCGTCCCCGATCAAGCGCCCAGATCTGATCGGCGCCGTGGAGCTCGCTCAGTTCGGCGGCCATCATCAGCACCGCGACGCCCTCGGCGGCGATGCCGCGCAACAGCTCCATGATCTCGGCGCGATCCTTGCCGCCGAGACCGGCGATCGGATCGTCGGCCACGATCAGCCGCGGGCCGCGCACGATCGCCTGGGCGATCGAGGCGAGCATCCGCTCACCGTCGGAGAGGTGCTCCCATGGCTCGTCGGCCAGCTCGGCCGCGCCGACGCGATCGAGCGCCAGCCGCGCGCGCTTCAGCGCGCCGGTCCACGAGCTGTGATGCAACATCGTCGAAGCGATCCAGGACGCCACCGGCACATCCTCGAACTCCGGTCCGCGCCGGGTCGCCAAGCCGATCTGGGCGTGCAGCTTGCCCCGCCGATCGGCGTCAAGATCCTGGCCGTCGAACACGACGCGCCCGGTCGCCGGAGCCAGCAGGCCCGCGACGACCTTGGACAGTGTCGTCTTGCCCGAACTGCGACCGCCCCAGATACCGCCGAACTCGCCGGCCTGCAACACCAGCGACACGTCTCGCAGCACATGCGTCGCGCGCGGACCGCGCCAGTAAGAGACGCTGATCGACTCCACCGTCAACAGCGGGCTCACGGTGACTCGACCTCGTGCGGACCGTGGTCGCGAACGTCTTCGAGCGCCCGCCGCAGGTCCCGCAGCATTGCCGATCGGGCAGCGACCTCGCTGTACTCGATCTTCGCCAACAGCGCCGCCACGACCAACTCCCATGAGGCCCCCTTCGCGATCAGGGTCTCGACCTCGGGCGTCCGCAGATCACGATGCCGCGCCAAGAGCTGATGCTCGGCCTGTCGCACCGCCTCGATCAGTACCGGCAAGTCCGTGCGCCTCGCGGTGCCGATGCGCAGGCACAGCTCGGGGAAGGTCTGCGACGGGCTGGCCAGCCACTGCGCGAAGCGCCGCTCACCTTCTGGCGTCGCCCCGTAGCGCCTGCGACTCGGACCATCGGGCTCGCGATCGAGCGCCGAGTCCTGTGGCTCGATCAGCTGCTCGTCGCTCAACGAGCGCAGTGCCTTGTAGATCGAGCGAGGCGGCGGAGCGAGCCCGTCCGGCAATGGCCAGCGACGCAGGAGCTCGGCCAACGCATAGCCATAGGTCGGCCGGCGGACGACCAGGCCCAGCACCGTGTATCGCGTTGACTCCGACACCGCCCTCCCTTTGGAGACATGATCATATCTGTTTCCACACCCAGTCGGGAAAGCCGGCGCGCTGATCATGAGCCACTGCTGGATCGCGAGGGTTGCGCGCGGCGTGCCGGACACGGAACGAGGGCGTCGACCGAACGCCGTGTCGCGTCGGCGAATCGGAGCACCGCGCGAAACCGAAAACCGGAGCGCGGGCACCTGGCGGGCAGCGGAATGCCACCGGGTCGATACGACGTCCGACGACCATGGACCGACCGGTGGTAGCGGATCGGCGAGCCCCCGACCGTCAACCGCAGGCGCGACAGGGCCACCGGAGCACCGAAGGGCGGCTTTGGGATCTGGGGCACCAGAATCGCCAGGCCGACGCCGAACGGGCCCGGCGGCACATAGAGATAGCCGCCATAGGTCAGTTGGAGTCGCACCGGGCGGTAGGTGTCGGCCGTGACGAGGAGCCCCGGCCGGTCGCCGACGGGCGCCCCGGCGTGCAACTCGACCACGGCCGTCCCCAACAGCGTCTGCTCCTCGTTGAGCCGCAGCCCGGCGGTCGCCGTGCCGATCCCCAACAGGGAGTTGTCCGGACACCGCCCTTGCTCGACCGGGCCCATGACGCGAGCGATCTCCATCGGCGGACGCCGGCACTCCGCCGCACCCAGTTGGCTGTCGGCGAGCGTCACGCCCGGGGGCGTCAGCAACCGGAATTCGGTGACCGGTGCGAGGCGCTCATCGACCTGAAGATCCAAGATCATCGGCGTGTCGGCGCCCAGCCGTGCGCTGCTCCCGAAGGCGACCGTGAACCGCACCGGCGGCGACGACGGCGCGGCCATCGCCGAGGGCGCCACCGCCCAGCAGAGGACCGACGAGGCTGCGATGAGACGAAGGGGTCGCATCGCAGCCCTCGGGCTCAGGAGCTGAACGAGCCCGAGGCGTCGATCGTCGCCGCCCAGGTCGAGCGGTTCACGACACCACTGAAGCTCCCCGACCCTTTGGCATGTGCATAGCGACCACTGCCACCGTCGATCGACGCCGACCCGGAGAACCGCGACCGCAGCCCGATCGACCGTGCACGGCCGTCGACCTTCAACCGCAGCTTGCCGCGGGTGGTCGCGATCGTGACCGTCCCGCGCAGCACGACCGAGTGCGTCAGCGTGATCCGCGACCGCACCGAGCCCGACACGGTCCCCGTCGCACGTCCCGTGTGCTCGAAGCCCGTCGACCCCGTCCGCTTCACGAGCTTCAGGGTCACGTGCTCGCGAACGGCCGTCGGGCTCGCCGCGTGGCCCGCCGTCGCCCAAGCGCCGCTGACCAGCCCGAGACCGAGCACGGAAAGGATCGAACCGAGCGTAACTACTCGACGACAACCGAGCAACAAAAGCATGCGAGCGGAACGTAACACGGTGACGACCTTCCGCGTATGTGAGACACGATGCCGTCTTTGCGATCCCGCGCCCTCGCGCTCCACGAGCACGGCGGTGGCGAGACGCCGTTAACGTCACGCCCATGCGCCTCGTGACGTTCCGCGATCCCCACAGCTCGGTCCGCGTCGGCCGCCTCGACGGCGACGGCGAGGACGCGCGGGTGATCGAGCTCGCGGCGCCGTCGATGCTCGACTGGCTGCGCGGCGATGGCCACGAGCCCGCCGGCCGCGACCATGCGCTCGCCGACGTCCGCCTGCTCGCGCCGATCCCCGAGCCGCCGAGCGTCCGCGACTTCTTCGCCTACGAGGGTCACGTCGCCACGGGCGCACGGCTGCGCGGCGCGAGCGAGATCCCGGAGGCCTGGTACGAGGCACCCGTCTTCTACTTTTCCAACCCCGCGTCGATCCAGGGCCCGCGCGAGCCGGTGCGCCGGCCCGCGCACTGCGAGTGGTTGGACTTCGAGCTGGAGATCGCCGCCGTCATCGGCGAGGACGCGGAGATCGCGGGCTACACGCTCCTCAACGACTGGAGCGCGCGCGACCTCCAGCGCCGGGAGATGACCGTCGGCCTCGGACCCGCCAAGGGCAAGGACTTCGCGACGTCGATCGGCCCGTGGCTGGTCACGCCTGACGAGCTTCCCATCGAGGACGGACGCCTGCAGCTGACCGCGACCGCGTCGCTCGGCGAGCGCGAGATCACGCGCAGCGAGGCCGGCGCGATGCACTGGAGCTGGCCGCAACTCGTGGCGCACGCGGCGCGCGAGACCCGCCTGCGCCCGGGCGACGTCCTCGGCTCGGGCACGCTGAACCGCGGCTGCCTGCTGGAGCTCAACGCCGAGGGCGGCATCGACGGCGAGGCGCGCTGGCTGGCACCGGGCGACACCGTGACGATCAGCGCGCCGGGGCTCGGGAGCCTCAGCGCGCCGATCGTCTGAGCGGCCGCGTCTAGAACCCGAGCCCGAGTTGCGGCGCCGGGTAGCGCGGCAGACCGCCGTCGACGATCGCGAAGTCCGTCAGCGCATGCGGCTCCAGCGCAGCGGTCGGCATGATGTGCGCGACCGTGGCGCCCCGGGCCACCAGCACATCGGCCAGCAGTTGCCGATGGCAGCGCCGCCAATCGGCCTCGGCGCACATCACCGCAGTGGGCCGCGCCACCGCCAGCGCGTCCAGCCGCGCCAGCCCGCGGGCGAACTCCTCGGTGGTCAGGTGGTCGGCGTAGCCGTTGAAGGCCGCCACGTCCCAGCCGTCGTTGGCCGAGCGCGGCAGCGGGTCGCGGTGCCCGCCGAGCTCGGCGAGATGGGCGTAGGCGATGCCGTGGGGCGCCAGCTCGACGGCCAGCGCATCGTCGTCGAAGTGCGGATGGCGACGCGAGCGCGGCCAGCGGCGCACG
Organism: uncultured Conexibacteraceae bacterium; assembly: GCA_963731005.1. Classification (GTDB taxonomy): domain Bacteria; phylum Actinomycetota; class Thermoleophilia; order Solirubrobacterales; family Solirubrobacteraceae; genus Baekduia. The sequence continues at coordinate 1,324,763 of CAVSTZ010000001.1, forward strand.
TCGGCGACCTGCGTCACACCGTGCTCGCCCAGCAGCTCCGCCAGCCGCGCGAGCGTGTGCGACGAGTGGCCGATGGTGAAGAGCGTACGCGCGGTCAAGCTCAGGACGCGAGCGCCAGCTCCGTGCGGCGGGCTCGGAATTCGGTGGCGACCTCGGTGAGCACGTCGAGCATCGCCAGCTTGGCGGGCGAGCGGAACGAGTCGGTCAACGTCGCGGCGACGATCCTCCGCACCGGCGGCCGCGCGCCGAGCGAGCGGACGACGACGTCGTCGCGGACCGCGACCAGCGCGAGGTCCGGGACGAACGACACGCCCATCCCCGCCGCGACGAACCCCTGGATCGCCGTGTAGTCATCCATGTTGAACGCGATGTTGGGGGCAAAGCCCACGGCCTGGCAGGCGTGGAGGAAGATGCTCGTGTCCGGGCACGTGCCCGACGTGCCGATCATCCACGGATCGTCGGCGAGATCGGTCAGCTTGAGCCGCGGCCGATCGGCCATCGGATGGTCGCGCGGCAACATGATGTACATGGGGTCGTCGAGCAGCGCCAGAGTGTCCAGGCCGGGCTCGTGGCGCGTGCTGAAGCTCGTCTCGATCGACAGCGCGATGTCGCTGTCGCCGCCGCGCAGCAGCCGCAGGGCGTCGTCCGGATCGGCCGGACAGAGCGACAGCTCGACACCGGGGTGGCGCTCGCGGAAGCGGGCGACGGCCTGGGGCATCAGCGTCGCGCAGGCGCTGGCGAACGCCGCCAGGCGCAGCCGCCCGCCGCGCAGGCCGGCGATCGCCTGCAGCTCGTCCTCGGCGTCGGCCAGGCGGGCGAGGATGACGTCGGCGTGGGCGACCAGCGCGCGGCCGGCGTCGGTCAGCGTGACACCGCGCGCAGAGCGCTCGACCAGCCGCGAGCCCGCCTCGCGCTCCAGCGCGGCGATCTGCTGGGAGACCGCCGACTGGGTGTAGGACAGCGCCTCGGCGGCGGAGGAGAAGGAACCGTGGGTGGCCACCTCGCGGAGCACCCGCAGGCGGCGGACGTCGAGCATAAGCAGAACTTACTCCCGCGGTCACCAAATGTCATTTGTGCTGATGGGCGGAGTTCCTCATGATCTGGTCCATGTCCTCCAGCACCTTCTCCCCGAACCTCCCCGCTGTGGACGCGCTCGTCATCCGCCCCGCATACCCCGACGACGCTCCCACGCTCGCGCGCCTCGCGGCGCTCGACAGCCGGCGCCCCCTCGCCGGCTCCGTGATCGTCGCCGAGCGCGACGGCCGCATCCTCGCCGCCATCGCCCTCGACGGTGGCCACACGATCGCCGACCCCTTCGCCCCCACCGCTGATCTCGTCGCCCTGCTGAGGCTGCACGCTGCCGACACGGCCCGCAGCTTCGCCGGGCGCCGGGACATCCTCCGGCGTGTGGGCGCGAGCACCCGGCGGCACCCTGCGCTCGCGCGCGGGTAGCTGACGGGCCAGACGCGCCAGAGCGCCGCCGCACCCGCTCGCCGGGCGTGAGCGGCGCTCGGCGCGATCACCCCTTCGGCGGGCTAAGTTGCATGAAGCAACCGACTGCGATAGCGTCCCGGTCGCCTCATGCAACTGACCGTTCTCCGAAGGGTAGGGCAATGAGCCGTCGCGCTCGCGTCGCCGCCATCGTGTCGGTCGGGGTCTTCGTCGCCAGCCTCGACCTGTTCATCGTCAACATCGCGTTCCCCGACATCCAGCGCGACTTCGCCGGCACGTCGCTGGCGTCGGTCTCCTGGGTGCTCAACGCGTACGCCATCGTCTTCGCCGCGCTCCTGGTCCCGGCGGGGCGCTGGGCGGACCGGACCGGGCGCAAGCGCGCCTTCCTGGGCGGGCTGGCGCTGTTCACGCTGGCCTCGGCCGCGTGCGCCGCGGCGCCGTCGATCGGCGTGCTCGTCGCTGCGCGCGTCGTGCAGGCGGCGGGCGCCGCGGTCCTGATGCCCGCCTCGCTGGGCCTGCTGCTGCCGGAGTTCCCGCCGGAGAAGCGCGGGCTGGCGATCGGCCTGTGGGCGGCGGTCGGCGGCACCGCTGCGGCAGCCGGCCCGGTCATCGGCGGGCTGCTGGTCGAGCTGTCGTGGCGCTGGGTCTTCCTGGTCAACATCCCCATCGGGATCGCGGCGATCGTCGCCGGCTCGCGGGTCCTGCACGAGATCCGCGAGGAGGGCGCCGAGCGTCCGGACCTCGTCGGCGCGGGGCTGCTGACCGCGGCGGTGGCGACGCTGATCGGCGGGATCATCGAAGGCCCGGACTGGGGCTGGGCCGATGGGCGCGTGCTCGGGCTGTTCGGGATGGCGCTCGTGTTGTCGGTGGCCTTCGTCGTGCGCTCCGGTCGCCATCCGGTCCCGGTGGTCGAGCCCGCGCTGCTGAAGGTCCGCGCGTTCGCGGCGGCCAACGTCGCCGGCATCTTCTTTTTCATCGGGTTTTCCGCCATGTTGCTGGGCAGTGTCTTGTGGCTGACCGAGGTGTGGGGCGAGACGGCGCTGGGTGCCGGGTTGAAGATCGCCCCGGGGCCGTCGATGGCGGCGCTGTTCGCCGTCGGCGGAGGCGTGCTCAGCGGTCGTATCGGCCCGCGCGCGGTCGGCACCGTCGGCGCGCTGCTCTTCGGCCTCGGCGGCGTGTGGTGGGCCACCCACCTCGGGGTGACGGAGCACTACGCGAGCGATTACCTTCCCGGCATGCTGATCGGCGGCGCAGGAGTGGGCTTCGTGAACCCGGCACTGGCGGGCGCGGCAACGGCGCAGTTGCCGCCGACACGGCTGGCCACGGGCAGCGCCGTGCTGACGATGTCGCGCCAGTTGGGCTCGGCGCTCGGCGTCGCGCTGTTGGTCGCGGTACTCGGCACGCCATCGCCGACCGACGTCGTCGACACGTTCGACAACGCCTGGTGGATGATGGTCGCCGCCGCATTCGCCTCGGCCGCGGCGTTCACGTTCGTGGGCGCGCTGAAGGCGCACGAGGGCAGCGTCGAGGAAGAGCTCGAAGCCGCCGTCGCGTCGATGGCACCGGAGGTGGCGGCATGAGCACGATCGACGACCCTCGCGCCGACGAGCTGCAGGACCCGACGCGCTCGCGCACCGTCTCCTGGGACGACCCCACGCCCGTCATCACCGCCGCCGCGACCCTGACCGGCCTGGAGCTGATGCGCGGGATCATGACCGGCGAGCTGCCCGCACCGCCGGTCGCACGGCTCCTCGGCTTCGGCATCGACCGCGTCGACGAAGGCAACGTCATCTTCACCATGGACCCGCTCGAGGCCCATCAGAACCCGCTGGGCACGGTCCACGGCGGGATCATCACCACGCTGCTCGACAGCGCGATGGGCTGCGCCGTCCACACCACCCTGCCACCCGGCGGCATGTACACCACCTTGGAGCTCAAGGTGAACTTCCTGCGCCCCTCCTTCGCCGGCGGCGCCCGCCTGCTCGCCGAGGGCACCGTCCTGCACCGCGGCTCGACCGCCGTCCTCGTCGAGGCGACCATCACCGACGCGGACGCCGGCAAGAAGATCGCGCACGCAACCTCGACCTGCTTGATCCTGCCGCCGCGGGGCTAGCGCCGAGCATCCCCGAGTCAACCGCTGCCATCGGGCAGGGACCACACAGCCTTGGCTGTTGACACCCCCAGCATGTCGGGTTCTACTGGGGCCATCGATGCTGACGAGGTCATCACACAAAATCATCACGATTGCCGCGGCAGCGATGGTCGTCACCGCATTCGCGTTGCCGTCGGTGGCCTCGGCAGGCAGTTGGGGCACCATCGGCACGGCACACACCCTCGACTCGTCGACCTTCTCGTTCACCGCTCACTTCTTCCCCGCCGCACCCTTTTTCAGTGCCGTCACCTTTTCGTGCACTCAGACGCAATTGGCCACCGACGTCACGAGCGCCGGCGTGTTGACCGTCACTGGTGCGACGTTCACAGGCTGCACTGCATCTGGCACAGGGTCGGACTGCACTGCGACTATGAGCGCCACCGGTGTGCCGTGGCAGGCGACTGGGATCACGACGACCAACGTCCAAATCCACGGGTTCAACATCAATATGGAGGTCGACACTCTGCCGGGTGCCTCGCCGCCACCCTGCGCCATCCAGGGTATGCGCGCCACTGTGACTGGCACTTTGACTGGTGGTACCTGGAACGCTTCGACTCATCAGTTTGCGTACGTGAACGCTGATGGGGTGACGACACACGTTCCGGCGCTCGGCCCGTGGCGAACGACTGTGTCGGGAACCTTCCGCGACACTTCCCAGACGTTGACGCTGACCTGAGCCGGGGTTAGGCCACCGGGCGCTCGAAGAGCGTCGAGAGGACGACCTGCGTGTGGGTGCGACGGACGCCGGGTGTGTCGCGGAGGCGTTCGAGCGCCTCCTCCAAGTGCTGGGTGTCGATGGCGCGGACATGGAGGATCGCGCTGGCCTCGCCGGCGACGGTGTAGGCCGACTCGACCTCGGCGTGAGGCTCGATGGCCTTGCGGACCTCGCCGCCGGACATACGGCCCTCGCAGTAGAGCGCGACGACGGCGTGCGTGTGCCAGCCCATCGCGGCCGGATCGACGACCGCGGCGTAGGAGCGGATCACGCCCTCGGACTGCAGCTTGTCGACGCGGCGCTTGACCGCGGGCGCGCTGAGCGAGACGTGGCCGCCGATGTCCTGGAAGGAGCGGCGGGCGTCGATGCGGAGCAGCGCAACGATCTTGCGGTCGATGTCGTCCATCGGCGCAGTTTATCCGCAGATACGCAACGAATCGCGGTTGAGATGGGCGTTGGACCAGCGGATCATTCCGTCCATGCCTTCCAAGACCGCTCCGACCCCCGTTGCACCCCACGGGCTGCAGGACTACATGCCGCTCAACGGCATCGACCACGTGGAGCTGTTCGTCGGCAACGCCAAGCAGGCCGCGTTCTTCTACACGCGTGCCTACGGCTTCAAGCTGGTGGCCTACTCGGGGCTGGAGACCGGTGCGCGCGACCGCGCCTCCTACGTCATCCAACAGGGCCGCATCCGCCTGGTCCTCACCGGCGCATTGCACTCCGACTCCCCCATCGCCGAGCACCACCGCCACCACGGCGACGGCGTCAAGGTGATTGCCTTGAGCGTTCCGGACGTCGACCATGCCTGGCGTGAGGCGACCGCGCGCGGCGCCGAGGGCGTCGTGGAGCCGCACGACAGCAGCGACGAGTACGGCACCGTGCGCATGGCCACCATCAAGACCTACGGCGAGACGCTGCACACCTTCGTCGCGCGCGCCGGCTACGCGGGGCCGTTCCTGCCCGGCTACGAGGAACGCTCCGACGGCAGCGAGGACACCGGCATGCTGCTCGGCATCGACCACATCGTCGGCAACGTCGAGCACATGGACCCGTGGGTGTCGTTCTACGAGGAGGTCTTCAACATGAAGGAGATGCTCCACTTCACCGACGAGGCGATCTCGACCGAGTACTCCGCCTTGATGTCGAAGGTCGTCGCCGACGGCAAGGGCGTCGTCAAGTTCCCCATCAACGAGCCGGCCGAGGGCAAGCGCAAGTCCCAGATCGAGGAGTACCTGGAGTTCTACGAGGGCCCGGGTGCCCAGCACCTCGCGGTCGCCACGCGCGACATCGTCACCACCGTCGCCGAGCTGCGCCGCCGCGGCGTCGAGTTCCTCGACATCCCGGCCTCCTACTACGAGGAGGTCCCGGCGCGCGTCCCCGAGGTCGCACCGCAGCTCGATGACCTGCGCACCCAGGGCATCCTGGTCGACCGCGACGACGAGGGCTACCTCCTGCAGATCTTCACCAAGCCGATCGGCGACCGGCCGACCGTCTTCCTCGAGGTCATCGAGCGCCACGGCGCGCGCGGCTTCGGCGACGGCAACTTCAAGGCGCTCTTCGAGGCCCTGGAGCGCGAGCAGGACCGGCGTGGGAACCTCTGAGCCATGCGCTACGTCACCCTCGGCGACGTCCCCCGCAAGCGCCACATCCAGGTGCGGCGCAACGGCGCGGGCTCGCCGCTGCTGACCGAGGAGGTCCTCGGCTACGAGGGCTTCAGCGGCAACGAGACGATCCTCTACCACCTGCACTCTCCGTGCCGGCTGGCGGAGGTCGGCAGCTTCGCCCCGATCCGTCGTGAGGAATGGGTTCCCGACGCCCACGTCCACCGCCTCGCCGACATCAACGGCGCGCCCGCCGGCGGCGACCCCGTCTCCGGGCGCCGGCTGTTGATGTACAACGACGACATCGAGGTCTCCGTCGCCAAGCCGACCGAGCCCCAGGAGGCCTTTCACCGCAACGGCGAGGGCGACGAGGTCGTCTACATCCACCGCGGCGCCGGCAAGCTGCGCACGATCTTCGGCCCGGTGACGTTCACCGAGCGCGACTACGTCGTCATCCCACGTGGCACGACCTACCGCTTCGAGCCCGACCCCGGCGTCGAGCAGTTCTGGATCTGCTTCCACACGCCCGGCGAGATCGAGACGCCCCAGCGTTACCGCAATCGCTACGGCCAACTGCTGGAGCACGCGCCCTACTCGCAGCGCGACTTCCACGGGCCGATCGAGGTCGAGACCCACGACGAGGAGGGCGAGTTCGACCTCCACGTCCGCGTGCGTGGCGGCGTCCAGCACTACAAGCTCGACCGCCACCCGTTCGACGTCGTCGGCTGGGACGGCTACGTCTTCCCCTACACCTTCAACGCCGACGACTTCGAGCCGCGCGCCGGGCGCCTGCACCTCCCGCCGCCCGCCCACCAGACCTTCCAGGGCCAGAACTTCGTCATCTGCACGTTCGCGCCGCGGATGCTCGACTGGGATCCGGAGGCCGTGCCGCTCCCCTACCACCACTCGAACATCCAGTCCGAGGAGGTGATGTTCTACGCCGCCGGCGACTACGCGGCGCGCAAGGGCGTCGACATCGGCTGTCTCACGCTGCACCCTTCCGGGCTGCCCCATGGTCCGCAGCCGGGAACGGTCGAGAAGGCGCTGGGCGCCACGTTCACCAACGAGCTGGCGGTCATGTGGGACACCTTCCGGCCGCTGAAGCTCGCGGCGCTGTGGCGCGAGCACGACGATCCGTCCTACGCGTATTCGTGGAACCCGGACCACGAGGCGGCCCAACCGCAATGATGGGCGGGCCGTGGGCCCGCTCTTCGCGCTGGAGGACGTGACCGTCGCGGGCGCCGAGCGCCCGCGGCTGACCGCCATCTCGCTGGCGCTGCCCGACGAGGGCATCACGGTGCTCCAAGGGCCGTCGGGCTCCGGGAAGTCGACGCTGCTGCGGCTGCTCAACCGGCTGGAGGCGCCGGACGCCGGGACCGTGCGCTACCGCGGCGACGACCTCGCCACCCACGACGTGCTCGCCCATCGGCGCGAGGTCGGCATGGTCTTTCAGGCGCCCGTGCTCTTCCCGGGCACCGTGGCCGACAACCTCGCCGTCGCCCAACCCGTCGACCCGCCCGCGCTGCTGCTGGAGCGCGCCGGGCTTCCCGCGCTGTTCCTGGAGCGGGAGGTCGGGACGCTGTCGGGCGGCGAGGCGCAGCGCGCCTGCCTGGCACGCGCGCTCGGGACGCGCCCACGCGTCCTGCTGATGGACGAGCCGACCTCGGCGCTGGACCACGACGCCGCGCTGGTGATCGAGCGCCTCGCGCGGACGCTGGCCGATGACGGCGTCCCGATCGTCCTGGTCAGCCACGACCGCGAGCAGGCGCTGCGCCTGGGCGACCGCGTCGTCGTCCTGCACGAGGGCAGGCTGGTCCCTTGAGCGGCGACGTCGGGTGGTGGGGCCTCGCGGCCTCGCTGATCATGATCGCCGCCGTCGCGCTGCTGTCGTGGCGCCAGAAGCTGCGGCTGGAGCGCGACCTGGCGATCGCGGTCGCACGCTCGCTGACGCAGATGCTGCTCGTCGGCGCGGCGCTCAAGCTGATCGTCGACCCCGGCACCTGGCTCGGCTGGTCGTTCCTGTGGGTCGCCGGGATGGTCCTCTTCGCGGCCGTGACCGTCAGCCGCCGCGCGCCGCTGCTGCCGGGTGTGCTCGGCGTGGCGCTGGTCGCGATGACCGCGAGCGCCGTCGCCGGGCTCGGGCTGCTGTTCGCGCTCGGGATCTTCCCCGTGAGCGGGCGGACGGTCGTGCCGGTCGCCGGCATGGTCCTGGGCAACTCGCTGGCCGCCGGTGTGCTGACGATCCGACGCCTCGTCGAGGCGGTCGCCGAGCGCCGCGCCGACCTGGAGGCGCGCCTGGCGCTGGGGCTGCCGTGGCAGCACGCTGTCCGCCCCACCGTCCGACAGGTGCTCCGCACCGGGATCGCGCCCGACGTCGAGCGGCTCAAAGCGCTCGGGATCGTCGTGCTGCCGGGCGCGATGACCGGCCTGATCCTCGCGGGCGTCGACCCGCTGGACGCCGTCCGCGTGCAGCTCGCGTTGTTGTACGTGATCCTCGGGTCGGTCACGACGACGGCCAGCGTCATCGCGCTGCTCGGCACACGGCGGCTGTTCACCGCCGACCATCGCCTCGTCCCACTCGTGCGCAGCGCGCAAGACGAAGGGTGACCGGCCTGGCGGCCGCCCCCGCGGGCTAAGGTCGACCCCATGAACTTCACGTGGGAGGACGGCGAGCGGACGATCCGCTTCGGCCGCGGCACGATCGCCGACGCCCCGGAGCTGCTGGGCGAGAACTACACCTTGCTCACCACCGAGCGCGCGCAGGCCGCCGCACCCGATGTGGTCGCCCGCGCGCACGCCGTCCACCACGTCGGCCCGGGCCTCGTCGACGAGCTGGCCGCCGATCTCCACGGCACCGTCGGCACGGCAACCCTGCTCGTCGCGCTCGGCGGCGGTCGGGTCGTCGACGTCGCCAAGGCGCTGGCCGGCACACGCGACGGCGTCCGCGCCGCCGCGATCCCGACGACGCTCAGCGCCGCGGAGATGACGCGGATCCACCGCAAGCCGGCCGGCCACGAGTCCACGGCGCGCAGCGTCCGCCCGGCGATCGTCATCAACGACCCCGACCTGTCGGCCTCCCAACCGGTCTCCGAGCTCGCCGCCTCTTCGGCCAACGCGCTGGCCCACGCCGTCGAGGCGCCCGTGACGATCTACGCCTCGACGGTTCCGACCCTGGCCGCCCGCGAGGCCGTACGCCTCATCGACGTCGCCTGGCTCGTCGAGGGCGAGGATCCCTCCTACGTCGGCCGCGAGCAGCTCGCCCACGCAGCATTACTCAGCGGCTATGGGATCGACGCCGCGCGCTACGGCCTCAGCCACGTGCTCAGCCAGACGCTGGTGCGCGTCGGCGGCGCCGGCCACGGCCAGGCCAACGCCGCGGTCCTGCCCGTCGCGATCGCCGCCTTGGAGCGGCGCAACCCCGGCCGCGTCGACCCCGACGGCACGCTCGGCGAGCTGGCCCGCCGCCTCGCCCGCCGCGCCGGCGCCGACGGCATCCGCCGCCTCGGCGTCCCCGAAGAACGCCTCGACGCCTGCGCCGACGCCGCCGCGCAGCGTCCGGACCTCGCCTTCACGCCACCCGCCGCCGATCGCGACGAGCTGCGCGCGCTCTACGCGCAGGCGTGGTGAGTCCTTCGAAGGTCTACTAGGACTTCTTCAACAGGATGATCGTGTTCACGGCGAACAGCACCGCGAAGAAGATCGTCCAACGATTCAGGTTGCGCTCCACGAGCGAACCGCCACCCAGCGAGCCCTGGCCCGAGCCGACGCCGAACGCGCCGGAGAGCCCTGCGTCCTTCCCGGAGTGCATGAGCACCAAGAAGATCAGGACGATGCAGATGATGACCTGAATGACGGAGAGGATCGTTACGAGCATGACCCGTTCAATGCTAGAGGGTTGGCCCGGAGGGCGCATGGCTGTCGTCGCGAAGGTCGCGGCCAACTGGCTCTTCGCCCGACGCGCCGAGCGCATCCAGGCGACGCAGCAGCTCGACGGCCTCGGCGCGCAGCTGACGGTCGATCGCCTTGTAGTCCGCTGGTGAGAGCTTGCCGGTGCGGAAGTCCATCTCGGCCTCGCGGATCTCGCGATAGCGCGCCTCCTTGGCCGCCTCGAGATCCTCCAGCTGCGCTTGGTGGACGGCGTCGTCGGCCTCCGCGCGCCCGCCGCGCAGCGGCCCCGCGACGACCCATCCGGCCGCGCTCGCCGCCGCCAACACCCCAACTACCGCCAACACGTCCATCAGGCTCGGGTGCCGGCCGCGCGGCTACGCGCGCCCCGGGCGGGTGGGACCGAGTTCCCGCGCGACCCGAGCGGCGTAGCCGGCCGTCGCGCGACGGTGCGCGAGGTCGGCCGTCGGCCAGATGCAGATCAGGCCACCGAGGAAGACGAGCAGCGCGCCCAGCCAGATCCAGGTGACCATCGGCGAGACGATCAGCCGGAAGGTCGCCGGCGGCGCGCTCTTGGCGTAGTTGTCGGTCAACGACCGGATCGTCGTGCCCAGCGCGGTCGAGTAGTCCTGGGCGCTCAGCTTGCCCGAGGCCTGCTTGAAGACCGCGTCGCCCTTCTTGACGATCGCCATCGTCGGATCGAGGTCCGGCGTGACCGCGCTCCAGATGTCGAGGCCGAAGCCGGCCTTCATCGCGATCTCGCTCGTCGACTCGCCGTCGAAGTAGCGCCCGACCGCGCCCGCGAACGGCGCGCCCTCGATCGGGTAGTAGCCGCGCTCGGGCCGCAGGTCCGCGACCTTCTTCTTGTCCTTGGAGACCGTCAGCTTGGCCCCGAAGACGAGCCGCTCGACGCCGTCGGACGCGACGTCGATGCGTGATGTCGGCCCGTCGTAGCGCGCCGTGTAGCCGCGGCCGATGTCGGTGCTCTGGCCCTTCTTCAGCTCCACCGTGTGGACGTGCTGGAAGGCCGACGACGCGGCGACGCCGATGAACAGCACCGCCATCCCGAAGTGGATGGTGTAGCCGCCGTAGCGGCGGCGGTTGCGGCGGATCAGCGTCAGGAAGGCCAGCGGGGCGGGCTCGCCCGTCATCGCCTTGCGGGCGCGCACGCCGCGCACGAACTCCTGGACGATCGTGCCGATCGCGAAGGCCGCGAAGGCGAACATCGCCAGCGCCAACGGCCGGCCGGCCACGCCGAACGGCAGCAGGACGATCGCGGTGACCACGCCGCTGGCGATCGGCCACACGAAGTTGCGCCGCGCGTTCTTGGGCGTCGCGCGACGCCACGCGATGACCGGGCCGATGCCCGACAACAACACCAGCGCGAGCGCCAGCGGGACGACGTACTTGTCGTACCACGGCGGTCCGAGCGACTGCTTGTTGCCGGTCAGCGCCTCGGAGATCAGCGGGAAGAAGGTGCCCCAGAAGACCACGAAGGCCATGCCGACCAACACGAGGTTGTTGGCCAGGAACATCGCCTCGCGCGAGAGCAGCGAGTCGAGCTTGTGCTCGGAGCGCAGCACGTCACGCCGGGACACCACCAGCGCGACCGAGCCGGCGATCATCACGCCGATCAGGACCACGAACGGGATCCCGAGCGTCGAGGCGCCGAAGGCGTGGATCGAGTCCAAGATCCCCGAGCGCACCAGGAACGTGCCGAGGATCGCCAGCGTGCCGGTCGCGAGGATCAGCGACGCGTTCCACGTCTTCAGCATCCCGCGCTTCTCCTGCACCATGATCGAGTGCAGGAACGCGGTGCCCGTCAGCCACGGCAGCAGTGAGGCGTTCTCGACCGGGTCCCAGGCCCAGTAGCCGCCCCAGCCCAGCTCGGCGTAGGACCAGCGGGCGCCGAGCAGGATGCCGACGCCGAGAAAGAACCAGGCCCCGAGCGCGAAGCGGCGCGTCGCGGCGATCCACTCCGCGTCGACCCGCCGCACGACCAGCGCGCCGACCGCGAAGGCGAACGGCACCGCCCACAGCGTGTAGCCGCTGTAGAGCATCGGCGGGTGGATCATCATCGACGGGTGGCGCAGCAGCGGGTTGAGCCCCGTGCCGTCCTGCGGCGCGATCGGCAGCGTGTCGAACGGCGAGACCGCGAAGACCAGCAGGCCGCCGAAGAAGGTCGCGAAGCCCAGCAGCGTCGCGATCGCGTAGGGCTGCACGTCGCGCATCCGGTGGCGCGTCAGGAAGATGACGAGGCTCGACCACATCGACAGCAGCCAGAGCCACAGCAGCAGCGAGCCCTCCTGCGAGGACCAGGCCGCGGCCGCCTTGTAGAAGAACGGCGTCGTGATCGAGGAGTGCGACTGGACGACGCTCAGCGAGAAGTCGTTGCGCAGGAACGCGAGCTCCAGGACGACGAAGGCGCCGGTGGTCAGCGCGGCCAGCGCGTAGACCGCGCGGCGGGCGCTGGTGACCCACTCACGGCGCCCGGAGATCCCGCCATACAGCGCGGCGACGATGCCGTAGACCGCGACGGCGAACGCCAGGAACGTCAGACCACGGCCGAGATCCGCCATCGAGGCCTCAGGTCTTCTGCGTCTTGGACTGCTCTTGGAACTTCGACGGGCACTTGGTCACGAGCGAGTCCTTCTCGCCCACGAACGTGGTGCCCTGGCGCTTCACGGTCACGATGACCTCGCGGCCGGCGCGGAACGTGTCGGCGACCGAGCCCGTGTAGCGGATCGGCACCGAGGCGGTGCCGTTGCGGTCGCGAACGCGGAACTCGTAGGTCGTCCCGTGCTTGATGATCGAGTTGTCGACGACCTTGCCGGTCAGCTGGTAGCTGCGTCCGGCGTCGGCACTCGCGAGGAGCTGGGACGGCGAGCGCGCCTCGCTGGAGGCGCTGAAGCTGGTGTAGACGAGCGCGGCCGCCAGGACGACGGCGGCGCTCAACGCCACGACCAGTCGTACGCGGCGCTTGCGTGCGGGGTCCATCGCCACGCAGTATCGCAGCCTCGGCGGCTCCCCCGCTCCGCCACCCGCCGTGCGCTTGCAGCCACTCCAGGGACGGTGGAGTGGTCGCGGCCGCCAGGGCCCGCCCAACCGTGGTTAGGGCAGGTGTCCAGTGCTGCTCAAGCGCCAGGTTGGTCCGACGATGACCCGGAGCGAAACCTCGGAGCGCCGGCGGTGTCTCTGAAGTTGCAGACCACCACCATGCGCGTCCGCCCACTCGCCCCCACCGAACGCCGAGCCCGCAGCGAACGCCGCCCGCACATCTTCGGGCGGCCGGCCACCGAGGCGCAGCCCGCTCCGCCCGCCCCGGCCCCTGCCCCTGCCGCGGCGCCCGAGCAGCCGGTCGACGAGCATCTGGCCGAGCACCGCCACCGCGCCTCGGTCACGCCGGAGGACACCGCGCTGTACGGGTGCTCCTGCGGCTTTCAGTTCCAGGCGCCGGTCTCGACATCGGTGAGCTGCCCGCACTGCGGGACCGGGCAAGCCTGGTAGCTCGTCGTTTGCCAGAGTGCGGGCCGTGAGCGAGCGCTATCCGCAGCGGGCCTGGGCCCTTCCCGACACCGCGACCGAGGTGCTGCTCGTCCGCCACGGGGCGTCGCAGGACGCCATCCCGGGCGAGCCCTTCGAGATGGTCGAGGGCCACGCCGATCCGGCGCTCTCGCCGATCGGCGAGCGACAGGCCGAGCTGGTCGGCGCGCGCCTGGCGGCCGACCCGCCGGACACGTTGTTCGTGACCTCGTTGCGGCGCACGGTGCAGACCGCGGCGCCGCTGGTCGCCGCGACGGGCCTGGAGCCGACGGTGATCCCGGAGCTCTCGGAGGTCCACCTCGGCGAATGGGAGGGCGGTGAGCTGCGCATCCGCACCGCCCACGGCGACCCGCTCGTGCGAACGATCTTCGAGCAGCAACGCTGGGACGTCATCCCGGGCGCCGAGCCGATGGAGGTCTTCGAGGAGCGCACGCGCCGCGGCCTGCTGCGCGTCGTCGAGCTGACCGGTCCGGGCCGCGTCGCGGCCGCGGTCGTCCACGGCGGCGTCATCGGCGAGCTCGCGCGCCAGGCGACCTCCGCGCCGCGGCTGTCCTTGATCCACGCCGAGAACACCTCGATCACCCGCATCGTCGTCTTCGCCGACGGCCGTTGGCTGCTGCGCAGCTTCAACGACACCTCGCACCTGTAGGGGCGAACTTCTCGTCGCCGGCACCTACACGTTGCCATGCAACGTCTAGGTGCCGTCCAAGCGCTGGCCGCAGAACAACACGGGGTCGTCGCACGCCAACAGCTGCTGGCGATCGGCCTGAGTGCCGGCGGGATCGATCATTGGATGCGCAACGGGAGGCTGATCGTCGTGCGCCGCGGCGTCTACGCCCTCGGCCATGGGGAGCTGCGGCGGCAGGGACAGGCGCTTGCCGCGGTGTTGGCGGTCGGCGACGACGCCGTGCTGAGCCATCGCAGCGCAGCGCGGCAGTGGGGTCTGCGGCCGTGGAGCGGAGCGTTCTTCGAGCTGTCGATCGCATCGGGACGTGGGCGCAAGCCGCAGCGCGAACTGCGCGTCCATCGCTCGGTCGACCTGCGCCCGTGGGAGATCGGCAAAGACGATGGCCTGCCGCTGACCACACCCGCTCGCACGCTCCTCGACCTCGCCGCCGTCGTTCCCGCCCACCAACTGCGACGCGCCGTCGAGCGTGCCGAGCAACTGGAGCTCTATGACCACACCGCCGTCCTGCGCGTGCTCGCGGGCCATCCGGGCCGCCGCGGGTCACGAGCGCTGAAGCGGCTCCTCGCCGACCTCCACGAGCACGGCACGACGACGATGTCGCGCAGCGACCTCGAGTCGCTCTTCCTCCAGCTCTGCCTCGACCATGACCTGCCGCGGCCTCAGGTCAACCGCTATGACAACGGGCGCGAGCTCGACTTCCGCTGGCCGCAGCGACGGCTCGCCGTCGAGACCAACGGCTTCTGGGTGCACCGCACGCGGGATGCGTTCGAGAGCGATCACGAGCGCCGCCTGGCGCTCGAAGCCGCCGGCTGGCGCGTGATCTCGCTGACGTGGCGACAGGTGGTCGATCGGCCCGACGCGATCGCTGCGCACATGCGCCGGGTACTCGCCGGCACCTAGACGTTGGGATGCAACGTTTAGGTGCCGACGGCAACGGCGATCGTGGGATCGCCCCTCGTCGCGGCAGGCATGGTGGAATGTCAAGTGTGCCCACCACCGCCCCCGCCCCGCCCGACCTCCGTCGCCGGCTGAACATCACCCTCGCCGTCGGCCTCGCCGACGCGGCGTTGCTGGTCGTGCTCGTCTACTTCGCGTTCATCAACCGCAGCGACACCGCGGTGCACATCCTCGGACCGATCCACGGCCTCGGGTTCCTCGCGCTGCTGTTGCTCACCGGCAACGGCGCGCTGGAGAAGCTCTGGGGCTGGTGGTTTCCCGCGCTGGTGGTCGTCACCGGCGGCCCGGTCGGCTCGATCATCGGCGACCTCGTGCTGCGGCGCGGGCTCACCCACGCGGAGAGCGACGCAAGCACCTGATGGCCATCGACGCCTGGATCCAGCATCCGACGCCACGCTTCTTCGAGCAGGACATGTTCGCGTCCCTGCTGCGCTGGACCGGCGAGGAACGGCCCACCGAGCAGCTCCCGCTGACCTTCACGCTCGCGGCGATGGACGCCGGCGGCATCAGCGAGGCCATGCTGTCGGCCTGGTACGGGCCCGAGGGTGCGCTGATCTCCAACGAGGAGGTCGCCGGCTGGGTCGCCGAGGCGCCGGGGCGCCTGCACGGCCTCGCATCGGTGACTCTGCGCAACCCGATGGAGGGCGTGCGCGAGCTGCGCCACTACGTGACCGACCTGGGGTTCAAGGGCCTGCGGATGCTGCCCTGGCTCTGGGAGACGCCGCCGACCGATCGGCGTTTCTATCCGCTCTACGCCACCTGCGTGGAGTTGGGCGTGCCGTTCTGCACGCAGGTCGGCCACACCGGCCCGCTGCGCCCGTCGGAGACCGGCCGGCCGATCCCCTACATCGACCAGGTCGCGCTCGACTTCCCCGAGCTGACGATCGTCTGCGGCCATGTCGGCTACCCGTGGACCGAAGAGATGATCGCCGTCGCGCGCAAGCACGAGAACGTCGTGATCGACACCTCCGCCTACACGACCAAGCGCCTGCCGCCCGAGATCATCACCTACATCAAGTCCAAGAGCGGGCGGCACAAGGTGCTGTTCGGCTCCAACTTCCCCATGATCAGCCCCGAGCACGCGCTGGTCGGCCTCGATGCGCTCGGCCTCGACGACGAGGTGCGCGACCTCTACCTGGAGGGCAACGCGCGGCGGGTCTTCGGCCTGCTGTGATCCGGCGATGAGCGAAGAGCCCGACGCCGTCGCCGACTTCCGCGCGCGGCGCGACCGGATCCGCGACGAGATGGGCGGCGCGGCCCGGATCGAGCGACTGCACGCCCGTGGCGAGCGGACGATCCGCGAGCATCTCGACGCGCTGCTGGACGACGGCTCCTTCGACGAGGTCGGCACCTTCGTGCGCTCGCTGCGCCCCGAGGACCACGACGAGACGCCGGGCGACGGCAAGGTCGGCGGCCACGGCACGATCGACGGGCGCCCCGTCACGGTCGCGGGCGACGACATCACCGTCAAGCGCGGGTCGTCGTCGCCGATGGGCTCGCGTCGCCTCGGCCGCCTCTTCGCCCACGCCGAGCGCAGCGGGCATCCGATCGTCTACTTCGGGGCCACGGGCGGCGCGCGCATCCCGGACTCGCTCGGCTCGGCCGGCTTCGCGCAGGTCGCCGTCGACGTCGAGCTCTTCCGCCGCGCCCGGCGCGTCCCGTTCATCACCGTGATCGCCGGCGACTCCTTCGGCGGCTCGTCGTTCGTCAGCGCCGCATCGGACCTCGTCATCCAGGTCCGCGGCACCTGCCTGGCGGTCACCTCGCCGCTGGTCGCCAAGATCGCCACCGGCGAGGAGCTCACCAACGACGAGCTCGGCGGCGTCGACGTCCACGCGCGCAAGACCGGCCAGATCGACCTCGTCGCCGAGGACTACGACGAGGCCTACATCTTGATCCGCCGCGCGCTCGCGCTGCTGCCGGCCAACGCCAGGCAGCGGACCGCGCGCACCGGCGAGGGCGAGACCGACCGGCCGCGCCTGCCGATCCCGCCCGATCCCGAGCTGGCCGAGATCGTCCCCCGCCGCCGTTCGCGCGCCTACGACGTCCACAAGGTCTTGGCGCGCGTGCTCGATCCCGACTCGCTGCTGGAGCTCGGCGCCGGCTTCGGCCGCGGCCTGGTCTGCGGCCTGGGCCGCCTCGACGGCCATGCCGTCGGCGTCGTCGCCAGCCAGCCGAAGTACTTCGCCGGCGCGCTCGATCCGGCGGCGTGCGAGAAGGCCGTCAAGCTGCTCTGCCTCTGCGATGCCTTCGACATGCCCGTCCTCTTCTTCCAGGACGTGCCCGGCTTCTTCGTCGGCAAGCAGGTCGAGCACGACGGCATGCTCAAGCACGCGATCCGACTGCAGACCGCGCTCGCGCTCTCCGAGGCGCCCAAGATCACCACCATCTTGCGCAAGGCCTATGGGTTGGCCTACTTCAGCCTCGGCGGCAACGACAGCGGGGTCGACACCGTCTACGCGTGGCCGACCGCCGAGATCTCGTTCATGGACCCGCTGGTCGCGGCCAACGTGGTGGCCGGCGGCGACGATGCCGCGCGCGACGCGATGGCCGACGCGATGCGCGCCGACATCGACCCCTACGGCGCGGCCGGCCTGATGAAGGTCGACGAGATCATCGACCCCGCCGACACGCGTGCCACGCTGGCCCGCGCGCTCACGCGCCTCGCCGGTCGCCCCGTCGCCGACGGCTCCCGCCGCCCGCTCGCGACATGGCCGACGTGCTGATCGCGGCCCGGCGCGGTACGGTACATCTTCACCAACGCTGCACCCGGCACGAAGGAGTGCACACCGATGGACGAAGTCAAGGATGGCGCAACCGGCGCCGTCGCGGACGAGGACATCAGCACGCTGGTCGCACGGCTCTCGCGCAAGCACCGCTCCGGCGGGCGCGTCATCGAGCGTGCCGCGATCATGGCCGAAGGCGGCAACTCGGCTGCGATCCTGGCCTGGCTCGCCGAGAACGGTTGGGAGCCGGAGGCCGATGCGCCGGCCACCAGCGACCGTAGTGGCATGGGATTGCACGGCATGCGCCGTGAGGCCGAGCGCGGGCGCGCGCAGGCACAGGCGCCGCGGCGCTACATCTCGCCGCTGCCGGCCAACGAGGCCTGAGCGGTCCTACAGGTCGAGCTCCGGACGGCCTCGGGGCGGCACCGGCAGCGCCACGGCGAGGGCCTCGGCGACCTGATCGTCGGCCAGCAGGGCATCGAGCGCGATGAGCCGGAAACCGAGCACGGCCGACGGCGCAAGATCCTGCAGCGCGGTGGCGCAGAAGGGGCACGCGACCAGATGGGCCGCCGTCGCGCGGGAGAACCGCAGACGGCAGGATGGGCAACAACTACGGGTCATGACGACCCTTTCGATAGACGCCCGAAACCCCAGTGTAGCCCCGTGCCGAAGGCGCTCCCCCAGGTGCACCTGTCACCCTGCGAGGCGCCATGCCCAGCCGCACGACCTTGATCATCATCGGCGCCGTGATCGCGATCCCGCTGATCTTCGCCGCGTTGGGCGCCAGCCGCTCCGCGGGGCTGGCCTTCGGGGTGCTCCTGGTCGCCGTGGGACTGGGTTGGTCGCTGATCGGCTCGCGCGACGAGGGCGGCGAGTAGGTCCGTTACGGGACGATGACGTTCGCCGGGTCGGGCCGCAGCTCCGGCGGGGCCTGGCTGTAGTCGCCGAACGGACCGTCGCGACGCGACGCGACGGCCGAGACGCCCTCGGCCTTCGCGGTCTCGATGAAGTCCAGCGCGTCGGGCGTGTTGCGCATCAAGCCGTCGAGGATCGGGCCGAGCGTCTGGGTCGAGGCCAACCCCATGTTCTCGTAGGCGTGGTTGACCACCAACTTCATCGCGGCCAGCTGTGAGCTCGGGATGCTGCACAGCTCCGCCGCGAGTGCCGCCACGCGTGCCTCCAGCTCGGCGAACGGCACCGCCTCGTTGATCAGCTCGACGTCGGCCGCCTGACGACCGTTCAGCGGCCGGCCGGTCAAGGCATGGAACTTGGTCCGGGCGAGGCCGAGCCGGTAGATCCACATGCCCGAAAGGTAGGCGCCCCACATCCGGCTGTAGGGCGTGCCGATGACCGCGTCCTCGCTGGCGATCACGAGATCGGCGCACAACGCGAAGTCGCTCCCGCCGCCGACGCAGTACCCGTGGACCTGGGCGATCACCGGCTTGGGCGAGCGCCAGATGGCCATGAACTTCTGCGTCGGCGCGATCTCCGGCGCGGTCGCCATCGCGAAGTCCTTGCCGGGATCCCACCGGCCATCGGTCATCATCGCCTCGCCCCAGTGCTCGAAGCCACCGCCGAAGTCATAGCCCGCGCAGAACGCGCGGCCGGCGCCGCGGATGACAATCACCTTGACATCGGCATCGCGCACCGCGAGGCCCACCGCCGCCTCGACCTCGTCGGGCATCGGGGGCACGATCGTGTTCAACCGCTCAGGCCGGTTGAGCGTGATCGTGGCGACAGCGTCGGAGACGGCGTAGATGATCGTCTCGAACTCAGGGGCGGCGGCGGACATGGCCGCCATCTAACCGGGCCCCAGCGTCTCCAGCAACTCGGTGACGCGCCGGGCGATCTCGTCGCGCGTGGCGCGGACCTCGTCGAGCGAGCGGCCCTTGGGGTCCGGCAGCTCCCAGTCGACGTAGCGCTTGCCCGGGAGATAGGGGCAGGCGTCGCCGCAGCCCATCGTCACGACGACGTCGGCCTGCTCGGCAAGCTCGCGGGTCAGGCGCACGGGCCGACGGTCCGACAGGTCGATGCCGAGCTCGGCCATCACCGCGACGACCTCGGGATGGACGTGGCCGTCGGGGTCGGCGACGCTGCCCGCCGAGAGCGCGGTGTGCCGACCGGCCGCGGCGCGCTCGAACAGCGCGCTGCTCATCTGCGAGCGGCCGGCGTTGTGCAGGCACACGAACAAGATGGTGGACATCAGGCGGGCGCTGTGGCTGGTGGCGCCTGCGGCGTGCGGATGAACTGGTAGGCGAGCGCACCGGCGGTCGCGCCGATGGTCGGCCCGACGAGGTAGATCCAGAAGTGCGTCCAAGTCCCCGACGCAAGCGCGGGGCCGAAGGAACGCGCGGGGTTCATGCTCGCGCCCGACACGCCACCGCCCACGAGGATGTCGAGGGTGACGGTGCCGCCGATGGCGATGGCCGCACCGGCACCGACGGCGCGCGTGTCGGTCGCCACGGCGATGATGACGAACATCAGCAGGGCGGTCAGCAGCGCCTCGTAGAGCAGGGCGGTGGACGTGGTCACCGACGCGACGTTGGCGCCGAGGTTGCCGGGGGCGTCCGGCCAGGCGGCCAGCAGCACGCCGCCGGCCGCCGCCGCGCCGGCCAGCTGCGCGCCGATGTAGGCGGCGGCGTCGCGGCGCGGGAAGTGGCGGGTGACGGTGAAGGCGATCGTCACCGCCGGGTTGATGTGCGCGCCGGAGAGATGGCCGGTCGCGTAGACCAATGCCATGATCGCCAGGCCCGAGACGGCCGCTTGCGCGGGGAGACCGAGCATCGCGTGGTGTGCGGCGTCGGCCGCCGCCGCCCCGCCGACGCAGAAGACCAGCGCGAACGCGGCGATCGCCTCGGTGACCGCCCGTCGGGTGAGATCGGGACGGGACTCCGCTACGTCAGCCACGCGACGAGCTCATCGGTGGCGTGCGCAACGAGGTAGTAGTACGCCCACGCCCCACGGCGCTCGGTCCCGACCACGCCCGCCTTGACCAGCACCTTGAGGTGCTTGGCCAACGCCGGCTGCGACATGTCGAACAACGGCAGCAACTCGCACTGACACACTGCCTCCGGCGCCGCCTTGCGCAGCGTGTCGACGATCCGCAGCCGGGTCGGGTCGGCCAGCGCCTTGACGGTCGCGGCGAGCGTGGCTGCATCCTCAGCGCCGAGATCCGGCTCGACGAGGACTTCACAGCAGCCACCGACCTGACGCTCGCGCGGACTGAGAACCGGAAGGGTCGCGTGCACGGGAGCAGCGTACCCAACCTTTTGGTTATGAGCAAGCCGTTTGGTTATGCCTCGGCCCACCGAAGCGGGCGACGGGGGTCGAACCCGCGACCTTTGGCTTGGGAAGCCAACGCTCTACCAACTGAGCTACACCCGCGAAGGTTGGGGCAGTCTAGCGGGCTGTCTGGCAACGGTGCTGGTCGAGTTGACGTGTGTAGTGCCGGTCAACTCGACCAGGAGCGGCTGGATGCAGCGTGGGGGCGCGGGCGCCGGGGTGCCGCAGCCTAACGTCGGCCCAACGCGTCGCAGCAATACCCTGTCGGGAGTGACCGCCAGCCGCCGTCGCCCTGTTGTCCCGATCGTCGTCGGCGTGCTTGCCGCGGCGTTGGTCGGCCTCCTGGTCTATGGCGTGGTCCATGGTGGGGAGGACACGACGCTGGATGATGCGGTCAAGGCCGGGAAGCGGCCGGATGCGCCGGGGCTCACGATGAAGCGGCCCGTGCTGGGCGCGGCCGGCGAGAAGTCGCTGGCCGACTACAAGGGCCAGGTCGTCGTCCTGAACTTCTGGGCCTCGTGGTGTGAGCCGTGCCGGGATGAGGCGCCGATCCTGGAGCGGACGCAGTCCAGACTGGCCGCCGCGCACTCCGGCACGGTCCTCGGCGCCACGTTCAACGACGCACCCGACCACTCGCGGGCGTTCGAGCACGAGTTCAAGGTGACCTATCCGTCGCTCCGCGACGTCGGCACCGATCTCGCCAGCAAGTTCGGGACGCGCGCGCTCCCCGAGACCTTCGTGCTCGACCGTCAGGGCCGCGTCGTCGCCATCTCCCGCGGCCAGGTCGCCCAGAAGTTCCTCGACACCGCGCTCGCCGAGGCCCAGCGCGCGGGGAGCGCGTCGTGAGGCGACGCGCGCTCGCCGTCGCGCTCCTGCTCACCGTGGCCACGAGCGCCGCCGCCACCCAGGCCGCGCCCGTCCAGCGCACCTCGCTGAACGCCGTCGAGTCCGAGGTCATGTGCGTCTCCTGCGGCGTCCCGCTCGCGATCGCCGACTCCCCCCAGGCCGACGCCGAGCGACGCGAGATCACCGAGCTGATCAAGCAGGGCAAGACCAAGCAGGAGATCCTGGACAACTTGGTCGGCACCTACGGCAACCGCGTGCTCGCCTCGCCCAAGGACAAGGGCTTCGGCCTCGCCGCCTACCTCGTCCCGATCGCGATCGTCCTGGCGATGCTCATCGCGCTCGCCGTCGCCCTCCCGCGCTGGCGCCGCAACCGCGACGACGCCGAGAACGGCGCGATCGCACCCGCCGGCCCAGACCTGACCGACGCAGATTCGCAGCGCTTGGCGGAAGATCTCGCCCGCTACGACGTCTGACCCTCGACGCAAATGCTCGCCGCCACCACGACCCATGTCGACACGACCGTCTTCGCCGCCTTCGCGGTCGGCTTCGTGTCGTTCATCTCCCCCTGCGTGCTCCCGCTCGTCCCCGGCTATCTGAGCGCGATCTCCGGGGTCACGATCGACGAGATGCGCGGCGACGAGCGCCAGGTCGGCAAGGTGCTCGGCCCCGCGATCATCTTCTGCCTGTCGTTCACGATCATGTTCGTGGCCTTGGGCATGTCGGCGACGGGGGTCGGCTCGACGCTGCACGACCATCAGGACACGCTGAACCGGATCGCCGGCTGGCTGATCGTCGTCCTCGGCGTCTTCTTCGTCTGCACGCTCTTCGTGCCGCGCTTCAACCAGGAGTGGCGCCCGGAGGCGCTGATCAGCCGGGCGGGCGCAGGCGGGCCCGTGATCGCCGGCCTCGCGTTCGCGGTCGCGTGGACCCCGTGCGTCGGGCCGACACTCGCGAGCATCCTCGCCGCCGCCTCGACGTCGGACACCGTCGGCAAGGGCGGTCTGCTGCTGGCCTTCTACTCGCTCGGCCTGGCGATCCCGTTTCTGGTGACCGCCGTCGCCTTCGACCGTGCGACGACCGCCTTCCGCTGGCTGCGCGACCGCCACGTGCTCGTCACCGCCGTCTCCGGCGCGATCCTGATCGCGATGGGCCTGCTGATCGTCTCCGGCGAGCTCGCGGTGCTCAACGCCAAGGCCCAGCACGGCCTGTCCAGCCTCGGGCTGGACTTCATCTACAACTTGTAACCACGCCGGCACCCGGCCTGGGCGCGGTGTTCGAGCCGCCAGGCGAGAACCCGCAGCGAAGCTCGCCCCCTGGGCGAGCCTTCGCCTACATCTCCTGCGGCGCGCTCACGCCCAGGAGATCCAGCGCCCGCGCGATCGTCCGCTGCGCGGCGACGCTCAACGCGATCCGAAACGACTCCAGCTCCGCCGGCTCGACGTCGACGACCTGGCAGTCGCGGTAGAAGGCCGTGAACGCCTGCGCCAACTCATAGGCATAGGACGCGATGCGATGGACCGCGCGCCGATCGGCGGCGTCGACCGCCTCCTGCGGCCACGCCAGCAGCTTGCTGATCAGGGCCCGCTCGGACGGATGCAGCGACAGGCCCGCGGGGGCGCCGGCGGCCAGCGCCGCGTCGACGCGCTCCGAACCGGCCTTGCGCAGCACCGCGGCGATCCGCGCGTGCGCGTACTGCACGTAGTAGACGGGGTTCTCGGCGCTCTGGCTCGTCGCCAGCGCCAGGTCCAGCTCGATCGTCGTGTCGTGCGACCGGTTGAGCAGGAACCAGCGCGACGCGTCGACGCCGATCTCCTCGACCAGGTCGTCGAGCGTGACGAACTCGCCCGCGCGCTTGCTCATCGACACCTTCTCGCCCGCCCGGACGAGGTGGACGAACTGCATGATCAGCAGGTCGAGCCGATCCGGATCGCCGCCCAGCGCCTGGTAGGCCGCGCGCATCCGGCCGATGTAGCCGTGGTGGTCGGCGCCCAACACGTACACCATGCGATCGAAGCCGCGCTCGCGCTTGTTCTGCGCGTAGGCGATGTCGGACGCGAAGTAGGTGTGCTCGCCCGACGACCGCTCGATGACGCGGTCCTTGTCGTCGCCGAAGTCGGTCGTGCGCAGCCACAGCGCGCCCTCGTCGGTGAACGAATGGCCCTGCTCAGCCAGCACGTCGAAGCCGTGCGAGACCCCAGACCGGCCCGAGCCGTCGCGCTCGTGCAGCGACTTCTCGCTGAACCACACGTCGAACTCGACCCCGAACGCGTGCAGCGACGCGCGCGCCCGCGACACCATCATCGCCACGGCCTCGTCGCCGACCTCCTCGACCGGCCGCTCCGCCGCGCCCTCGATCTCCAGTGCCAACGTCGCGACGTACTCGCCGACGTAGCCGTCCTGCGGGATCTCCTCGCCCCGCGCGCGGGCCTGCACCGACCGACCGAAGTTCGCGACCTGCGACCCGAAGTCGTTGATGTAGAACTCGCGCGTGACGTCGTGGCCGACGAACGAGAAGAGCCGGGCCAGCGCGTCGCCGTAGGCGGCGTTGCGCGCGTGGCCGACGTGCAGCGGGCCCGTCGGGTTGGCGGAGACGAACTCCACGTCGATCTTCTCGAAGGTCGGTGCGCTCCCCGCGCCGAAGCGGTCGCCCGCGGCAAGGACATGACCCAGCGCGTCGAGGTACCAGGCGTCGCTCAAGAACAGGTTCAAGAAGCCCGGCCCCGCGACCTCGACCCGCTCCAGCGACCCGCCGAGCCCGGCGGTCAGCTCCTCGGCCAGCCGCCCCGCCACCTCGCGCGGCGCCGCCTTCATCACCGGCGCGAGCAGCATCGCCGCGTTGGTCGCGTAGTCGCCGTGGTCGGCCTGGCGCGGGCGCTCGAGCGTCGGACGACTCTTGGGCGCCGGCGCGCCGTCGCCGGCCGCGGCCGAGGCGGCCGCCTCCACCGCAGCGCGCAGATCGTCGACCGGATGGCTCACGACTGCGTCCCGGCGGGCGAGTGGTCAGGGGCGAAGAGGCTTTCGAGTCGGTCCATGGTGCGTGGGGTTCCCATGGCCATGATGACGTCCCCGACCGCGAGGACGGTCTCTGACTGCGGCTGCGGCTTGAATCCGCCCGCCGCAGGCCGCAGGCCGACGATGTAGGAGCCGCCGCGGATGTCGCCGATCGTCTTGCCGACGCCGTCGCAGCCCTCGGTGACGAGGATCTCCTCCATGCGGTACTCCGCGTCGACGTCGAGCACGCCGGAGACCTGCGGGTGCAGGGCGAGCCGCGCCATCTCGGCGCCCGACGCCTTGTAGGGCGAGATGACGCGCGAGGCCCCCGCGCGGATCAGCTTGCGCTCGGAGTCCTCCTGCGAGGCGCGCGCGACGATCGCGATGTCCGGGCTCAGCTCACGGGCGGTCAGCGTGACGAAGACGTTCTCGGCATCGGAGTCGACGCACGCGATGACCGCCCGCGCACGGTCGATCCCCGCCTGGCGCAGCGCGCGGTCGTCCGAGGCCTCCGCCTCGATGAAGCGCACCCCGACGCCGCTGGCGAACTCGCGGTTGGCCGGGTCGGCGTCGATGACCACGTAGCGGGCGCCGGCGCCCTTGAGATCGCGCGCGACCTGGCGACCCACACGGCCGAAGCCACAGATGATGAAGTGGTCGGTGGTCGCGTCGATCATCTTCTGCATCCTACGCGCGGCCAGCAGGTCGGCCACGTGCCCGGCGACCAGCAGCTCGGTCACCGAGACCAGCCCGTAGAAGAGCGTCCCGACGCCCAGGATCGTGAGCAGGACCCGGGCGATCTCGACGCCGAGCTTGTGCTCGGGCGGATAGGCGCCCGTCGTCGCCACGACGTCCAACGCGTGCAGGAAGCCAGTCCACAGCGAGACGTGCTCGGTCAGCGACAGCGCGATCATCCCGGCGACGATCAGCCCGGCGATGCCCATGCCGAGCTTGGCCAGCCGCGCGACGAATTGCGCGAGCTCGCGCTCGGCGGCGGTCCTCGGGGTGCGGTCGTGGTCGGCCATCAGTAGTGGTAGGGCTCGTTGCCGAGGATCTTGTGCGCGCGGTAGACCTGTTCGAGCAAGACCACGCGGGCGAGCTGATGGGGCAAGGTCATCGGCCCGAACGACAGGTGGTGGTCGACCCGCTCCAGCTCGACCCCGCCGAAGGCCCCACCGATGACGAACCAGACGTCGCGGCCCTCGTGGCGGCGCGCCTCCATCCAGCGGCTGAAGGCGACCGAGTCCATCGCCTCGCCGGCGCTGTCGAGCAGCGAGACGAACGCCCGCTCCGGGATCCGCTTGGCGACCTGATCGTCGTCGCGCACCTCGACCACCTCGACCCGCGCCTGGCCGCCCAGCAGCTTGCGATAGTGCTGCACGTCGTCGGCATACGGAGGCTTGATGCGGCCGACGGCCAGCACGACGATCTTCATGAGGTTGCGATACTGGCACGCATGGATGACGAGCAACAAGAGCCCGAGCGTCACATCAACATCCAGTTCCGCCCCAAGCAGATGGCCGGGCATTACGCGAACTTCGCCAACGTCAGCCACTCCGACTACGAGTTCACGGTGACCTTCGCGCGCGTCGACCACGAGGTCGAGGCCGACGAGGTGCCCGGCGTGGTCGTCACCCGCGTCAACCTCTCGCCCAAGTTCATGCGCGAGCTGATCGACGCAATGCAGGACAACTACTCCAAGTGGGAGACCCGCGAGGGCATCAAGAACCTCCCGGAGTACGGCGGTCCTGACACGGCGGGCGGGCCGGGCGGGCCGCGCCCCGACTGAGATGTGCCGATCGGCACAGCCCAGCGGTTGCTCTCGCTGATTGCCTCTGAGATGCTCGTTTGACCATGGAAGCGCAGCACCGAGGCGGTCAGCGTCGCCGGTCCTTTCTCGCTCGCGGGGATGAACCGGCGCCGCTGGTCGG
Organism: uncultured Conexibacteraceae bacterium; assembly: GCA_963731005.1. GTDB lineage: Bacteria > Actinomycetota > Thermoleophilia > Solirubrobacterales > Solirubrobacteraceae > Baekduia. Next base: position 1,351,535 of record CAVSTZ010000001.1, read on the forward strand.
CTCGATAGCCTGACGCATGGGTCTGAGCGCCGACGGGCGCTCTTTTCACATGCGCATCGCCGTCCTCTCCGACATCCATGGCAACTTGCACGCCCTCGACGCGGTCTTGTCCGACGTGGAGCGCGAGGACGTGCACGAGATCTGGTGCCTGGGCGACATCGTCGGCTACGGCGCCGACCCCAACGACTGCTGCGCGCGCGTGCGCGACCAGGCCGATGTCGTCCTGTGCGGCAACCACGACATGGCGGTCACCGGCGAGCTGTCGCTGGAGGAGTTCTCGCGCGGCGCCGCGATCGCGGCGCGCTGGACGCAAGAGGTCCTGCGCCCCGAGCACGCCGCCTGGCTGCGCGCGCTGTCGCCCGCCGGCGAGGCGCGCGAGGTCGGCGTCTACCACGGCAGCCCGCGCGATCCGGTGTGGGAGTACGTGCTGAGCTCGCTGCTGGCCGAGCTGTGCTTCGACGCGATGGGGCCGCGGCTGGGCCTGGTCGGCCACTCGCACGTCGCGCTGTCCTTCGTCCGGCCCGAGGGTGAGCCCGCGACCGGCGAGCCGCGGCGGGGTGGCGATGCCGTCGACCTCTCGACCGGCGAGTGGATCCTCAACCCCGGCAGCGTCGGCCAGCCGCGCGACGGGGACTCGCGCGCCGCCTGGCTGCTGTTGGACCTCGACCTCTGGCGTGCGCAGTGGCGGCGCACGGAGTACGACATCTCCGGCGCCCAGGGCGCGATCCGCAACGCGCGCCTACCGGCCTCGCTCGCGGAACGGCTGGAGTACGGTCAATAGGCGTGGTTCGCCTCCCCCACCTCCTCGCGCTGCTCTGCGTCCTCGCAGCGGCGCCGGCCGTCGGCTGCGGCGATCGGTCCAACCTGATCCCCTCCAGCCGTGCCTCGGAGCTGACCCAGCAGTTGACCGACCTGCAGGCGTCGATCGCGGCCGGGGAGTGCGACGGGCTGTCCGGACGGGTCACGGCCTTTCACGACGACGCGGCGGATCTCGGGGGCGCGGTCGACAAGCGGCTGCGCACGCGGATCAACCAGGGCGCGGCGTCGCTGAGGGCGCACGCCGTCAGCGATTGTGAGGCCGCGGCCGACGCCGCCCGGCAGCCGACCGAGACGCAACCGAGCGACACGACGCCGCCCGACACGCAGACCGACACGACGACGACCGAGACCCAGACCCAGACGGTCACGACCGAGACGGTGCCGTCAACGGCCACGCCACCCCCGACGACCACGCCCACGACGCCGACCACCGCGACCCCCACGACACCGGAGGGCACGACGCCCGGTGACGGCGGCACGCCGTCGGAAGGCAACGGCGGCACCTCCCCGGACGGCGGTGACCAGGGCCCATGAGCGCCGGCGCGGAGAAGACGATCGCGGGCCGCTACGAGCTGGGCGACCGCCTCGGCCTGGGCGGGATGTCGACCGTGCAAGTCGCGTTCGACACGCGGCTGGAGCGCTACGTCGCGGTCAAGCTGCTGGCCGAGCACCTCGCCGACGACGCGCAGTTCGTCACGCGCTTTCGCCGCGAGGCCATGGCCGCCGCGCGCCTCGTGCACCCCAACATCGTCCAGGTCTATCGACTTCGGGCTCGACGAGCCCTCAGGCCGCCACTACATCGTCATGGAGCGGATCGTCGGACCGTCGGGCGCGCAGGTGCTGCGCGACCGCGGGCACCTGCCGATCGACGAGGCCGTCGACTGGATCGCCCAGTCCTGCCGTGGCCTGGAGTACGCCCATCGCCACGGGCTCGTCCATCGCGACGTCAAGCCCGGCAACCTGCTGCTCTCCGAGGCCGACGGGACGATCAAGCTCGCCGACTTCGGGATCGCCAAGACGTCGAGCGACGAGTCGTCGATCACGCAGGTCGGCTCGGTCCTGGGGACCGCCGCCTACCTGGCGCCCGAGCAGGCCGCGGGCGAGGAGGCCGGGCCGGCGGCCGACCTGTACGGGCTGGGCGTCGTCGCCTACCAGTTGCTCTCCGGCCGCCTGCCCTACGAGGCGGCGTCGCTGACCGAGCTGGCCCTCAAGCAGCAGCGCGAGGTCCCGCCGCCGCTGCATCACGTCGACCCGTCGATCCCGCCGGCGCTGGCCGTGGCGGTGGAGCGCGCGCTGGCGCTGACGCCGGGCGAGCGCTACGCCGACGCCGACGCGATGCGCGCCGCCGTCCTGGACGGTGCGCGCGGGATCGGGCCGGACGGTGACGCCACGCGGGTCGTGCACGGCGGGGACCCGACGTCGGCCACCACGGTCTTGGCGGGCGAGCCGGGCACCGGCCCGATGGTCGTCCCGCGCGCGCCGCGGGCCCCGCGGCGCCCGGCGCCCGCGCCGGCCCCGGTGGCGCATGAGGCGGCGCCACGCCGGCCCGCCTACGCCGCCGAGCCGCCGGCGCGCGATCGCGGTCGTGCGCCCAAGCGCCGCCGCAAGCGCGGCGTGATCCGCCGCTTCTTCACCTTCCTGCTGCTCGTCGCGCTGCTGGCCGGCGCAGGCGCCGCGGCCTACGTCGCGACCTCGACCGGCGACAGCTCGGTCCGCCTGCGCGATGTCGTCCACGACAACGCCGACCAGGTCATCACCGACCTCAAGCAGCTGATCGAGGACAACACGAAGTGATCACGGCGCGGCGCCGCCCCGCAGCGCCGCCGCTTCCTCGGTGAGCCGGCCGTCGATGATCGCCTGGCGCAGGCGCGCCATCGTGCGCTGGACGTAGGCGAGGTTGTGCACCACCATCATCCGCAGGCCGGTCAGCTCGCGGTTCTTGAGCAGGTACCGCAAGTAGCCGCGGGTGTTGCCGGCCTCGCACGTCGGGCACGGACAGCCGTCGAGGATCGGCTCGTCGGAGTCCTTGAAGCGCGCGCCGGTCAGGTCGACGCGCCAGCGCTTGTCGGGATCGGGAACGAGCGCGACGCCGTGACGGCCCAGCCGCGTCGGCATCGCGCAGTCGAAGGTGTCGATGCCGAGCTCGGTGCCGCGGATGAGGTCGTCGATGTCGCCGATGCCGAGCAGGTGGCGCGGCGGCGCCTCCGGCAGGACCGACGTGGCCATCTCGACCACCTCGTACATCTGCGGCTTGTCGGCCCCGAGCGAGCCGCCGATCGCGATCCCGTCGACGCGTGAGGCGGCGATCGTCTCGGCGGACGCCTTGCGCAGATCCTCGTAGACACCGCCCTGGACGATGCCGTAGACGAGCTGGCCGGGCGGGCCGTGACGCTCGTGCCAGTCCAGGCAGCGCTCCAGCCAGCGGTGGGTGCGCTCGGTCGAGCGGGCGGTGTAGTCCTTGGTGACGTTGAACGGCGTGCACTCGTCGAAGACGAGTGCGATGTCAGAGCCCAGCGCGGCCTGGATCTCCATGCTCGTCTCCGGCGCGAGGAACTTCTCGGAGCCGTCGATGTGGCTGCGGAAGCGCACGCCGTCCTCGGTGATGCCGAGCGTCTTGCCGTGGCGCTCGCCGCCGTGCGACGCGCGTCCCTTGATCTCGTCGGCGACCGTGCCGTGGCCCATCGAGAAGACCTGGAAGCCGCCCGAGTCGGTGATGATCGGATGCTCCCAACGCATGAACTCGTGGAGGCCGCCGAGGCGCTCGATGCGCTCGTGGCCGGGCTCCATGAACAGGTGATAGGTGTTGCCCAGCACCATGTCGTAGCCGAGGTCGCGCACCTCCTGGGGGACGAGGCCCTTCACGGTGGCCTTGGTCGCCAGCGGGACGAACGCGGGCGTGCGGATCTCACCGTGGGCGGTGCGCAGGATGCCGGCGCGGGCGCGCGAGCCGGGATCGCGGGCGAGGATCTCGAGCGGGGAGGCCATCGGCGCACCAACCTAGCGGCCGTCGCGCGACGCGTGGCGGGCCGCCGGCGAGCGGCCGCTAGTGGGTCTCGCGGAAACGTTAGACCGGAAATGACGGTGTGATGTCGAAAAGAGACGCATCCGATCTGAGGAGGTCATGGCGCGTCCCGCAGAGGTGTTCGTGCGGAGTCTGGATCCCGGTGAGGCCCGCAAGCTCAAGCGTGTAGCGACCGCTGCCAGGCATCGGTGCTCGCGGATCCGGGCGATGATCTTGCTGGCCTCGGCGACCGAGATGGCCGCGCCGCAGATCGCCCAGCTGTATCTGACCGATGCCGAGCATGTGCGCAAGGTCATCCACGAGTTCAACGACCGCGGGTTCGGCTCGTTAGACCCTGACTATCGGGGCGGGCGTCCCAAGAAGGTCACGCCCCAGCAGCGCGACGAGATCGTCTGTGTCGCGCGCGCCCGCCCCGATTCCCAGGGCGTGGCGCTGACCAGATGGTCGATCGCAAAGCTCTCCCAGCATCTGGGCGAGCAGCAGATCGCCCGGCTCTCACCGACCGGGCTGCGCGCGCTGCTGAACGAGGCCGGCCTGTCCTTTCAGCGCACCCGGTCATGGAAATGGAGCCCCGACCCCGAGTTCAAGGCCAAGGCCGAGCGCGTGCTCGGGCTCTACCGCCAAGCGCCCGATGATGGGCCGGTCGTGTGCTTTGACGAGATGGGCCCGATCCAGCTGATCCCCCACCACGGCGCCGGCTGGGCTCCGACCGGCCGGCCCGAACGCCACCGGGCGACCTATAACCGCCGCGGCGGGACGCGCTACCTGTTCGGCGCCTATGACGTCCACGCCGACCGGCTCTTCGGCCGGCTGCGTACCCGTAAGGCCGCACGCGACGTCCTGGGCTTTCTCAAGACGATCCGGATGCGCTACCCCGCCAAGCGCCGGGTCTACTTGATCATGGACAACATCTCCACCCACTGGACCCAGGACATCCGCGACTGGGCCACAGACAGCAACGTCGAGCTGGTCGCCACCCCGACCTACGCCAGCTTTCTGAACCGCATCGAGTGCCACTTCGGAGCGATCGGTGAGTTCACCATCAAGAACACCGACTATCCCGACTGGGACACCCTGGCCAAGGCCATGGCCGACTACATCAGCCTGCGCAACCACACCCACGGCGGCGGACCGATCGCCCAACGCGAAGCCCGCCACCGCGTCGCCTAACCCCCAACTCCTTTGCCGCCAAACCAAAACGCGCGACCCACTAGCGTGCACGCCCATGGTTGCCGCCGCCACCCGCATCGACCGCCTCGGTGTGGTGGTCCATCCGCACCGTCCGCTGGAGCGCGCGCTGGAGACCCTGCACGCCTGGAGTGCCGCTCATGGCGCCGACGTCGTCCAGATCCACATCCGCGGTCAAGAGCGCGTGGTCGCGCCGACCGGCGACGCCGCGTCGTGCGATCTGATCGTCGCCGTCGGCGGTGACGGGACGACGCTCGCCGCGCTGCACGCCGCGGCGCCGCACCGCCTGCCGGTGCTCGGCATCGCGTGCGGCAGCCTCGGCGCGCTGACGGCCACCTCCGCCGACGCCACCGAGGCGGCGCTGACGAAGTTCGCCGCCGGCGCGTGGCACCGGCGCGTGCTGCCGGGCCTCGGCGTCTCGGCCGACGGCAGCGAGCCGCACCACGCGATCAACGACCTCGTCGTCGTCCGCCGAGGCGCCAACCAGGTCGTCATCGGCGTGCACGTCGACGGCGAGCTCTACGCGCGCTTCGCCGGCGACGGCGTCGTCCTCTCCACGCCGCTGGGCTCCAGCGCCTACACGATGGCCGCGGGCGGCCCGATGCTCGCCGCCGGGACCGAGGCCATCGTCGTCACGCCCGTCGCCGCCCACGGCGGCTCCACCCCGCCGCTGGTCGTCGGCGCGACGAGCACGGTGACGATCGAGATCGAGGGCGGTTTCGGCGGCGCGCGGATCGAGTTCGACGGGCAGATCAAGGACCTCGAACCGCAATTGCTGACGACGAGCTGGTGCGCCGACTACGCGACGCTCGTGCGCTTCGATGGCGCCGAGTCGGCCTTCGCGGGGCTGCGACGGCGGCGGATCCTGATGGACAGCCCGCGGGTGTTGGCGCGCGATGCGCGGGCGGGCGCGAGCGGCGTGGCGCCGTCCAGCTCAAACGCCGCGGCGTCCAGCGCCAACGCAGTGGATGGCGCGCGCCCTGGTCCGTCGGCATCGAGGGAGTGAGCGGGCTTGAGCCTCGGAGCGCCGGCTCGTCGTCCGCCGGCGTCGTGGGGCGGGTGCGATGCCGCGTCACGCCGACACGAGCGGTGGATGGCACCTGGACGTTGTGATGCAACGTCTACGTGCCGGCGAGGCTCGGCCTCTCCCCCGAGGCCCGCGGACGACGAGCCGGCGCAGCGAGCGACCTCGCGACGCGGCGTGCTCAGCGAATCGACCGCGCCGACAGCGCGATCGCCTTCGCCGCGTTGGCCTTCGTCACGAAGTTCGGTCCGGTCGGGATCACGTCGCCCTGGGCGGGGAAGAGCCCGTAGCGCGCCCGCTCGGCCAGCAGCACGATCGGCAGATAGCCCTGCAGATAGGCCTGTTGGTCGACGGCGAAGGCGAGCCGCCCGGACTGCACCGCTCGCAGCACGTCCGGCCCGAGGTCGAAGGTCCCGATCGGTAGCTGCCGATCGCCCACCGCCTTGACCGCCGCCAGCCCGCTGAGCGAGTTCATGGCCAACACGCCGTCGGCCTTCGTACTCCGCACCGCCTTGCCGATCACCGCGGGCGCCGCCGGCGACTGGTCGTCGACCCGCACAACGCGCGACCGACCACCGACCGCGCGCATCGCCCGCGCCAGCCCACGGCAGCGCGCGTCCAGCCCCTGGTTCGGGATCGCCAGGTTCACGCACAACGCCCGCCGCACGCCCGCGCGCGCCAGCCGCTGCCCGGCCTTGAACCCTGCGGGCCCCTCCGGCTGACCAACGTGCGCGAGCACGCCGAGCTTGGCGTACACGTCGCTGCCCGAGTTGATGGTGACGGTCGGGATGCCCGCCTTGACCGCGCGACGGATCGCCGGGGCCAGCCCCGGCTCGGGCAGCGAGACGACCAGCCCGTCGGGCTTGGCCGCGATCGCCTGGTCGATGAGCGTGACCATGTGGTCGAGGCTGTAGACGTCGGGCGCGCGGTAGGTGACGACCGCGTCCATCTGACGGCCCGCGGCCTCGACGCCGTTGCGCACGATCGCCCAGAACGAGCTCGACGCCTGGCCGTGGGTGACGACGAAGAGGCGCACGGTGCGTGCACCGCCCGGCGGGCGCGGGACATCGACGGCCGCCGTTGACGTGTCGCCGCCGGCCACCGTGACCGGCCCCTCTTTGACCGACGTCGTGCTCCCACAGGCGGCGACCAGCAGCGCCGCCGCGGCCGCCACCAACAGCATCATCATGGTCCGCAGCCTCATGCGCCCTCCTCGATCTCACCGTTGTCGGTCGCCACCGGGATCTGCGCGCGCAGCCGCGTGCCCACCCCGGGCGGGCTGTCGATCGCCAGCCGGCCGTCCACCGCGGCGAGCCGATCCTGCAGGCCGCGCAGCCCGCTGCCCGCAGTGACGTCCACCCCGCCGACGCCGTCGTCGGCGACCTCGACCAGCACGTCGCCGTCGACGCACCGCACGTCCACCTCGACCGCCGACGCCTGGGCGTACTTCACGACGTTGGTCAGCGCCTCGGCGACCACGAAGTAGGCGGCCGCCTCGACGGGCTCGCTCAGCCGCTCCTCGACGCCGACGGTCGCCCGCACCTCGACGGCCGCGCGGTCGGCGAGCGCGTCGATCGCCGGCGCCAGCCCCTGCTCGGTGAGGATCGACGGGTGGATCCCGCGCGCGAGCTCGCGCAGCTCGGCCAGCGCGCTGGACAGCCGCTCCGACAGCCCGTCGACCAGCGGCGTGATCTCCGGTTGGTCCTCGACGCGGCGATGCAGCAGGCGCAGCTCCAGCGCGAGCGCGACGAGCTGCTGCTGCGCGCCGTCGTGCAGGTCGCGCTCGATCCGCCGCCGCGCCGCGTCGGTCGCCTCGACGATCCGCAGCCGCGAGACGCGCAGCTCCTCCAGCCGCGCGCGCAGGTCGGCCTTCAGGCGCTCGTTGTCGATCGCCAACGATGAGGCCGCCGCGGCCGCCTGCACCAGCTCGCTGGTGGTGTCCAGCGCGGCGTCGTGGACGATCGCCGCGACGGGTCGCCCGTCACGCTCGACCGTCGTCCACGTCCGCCCCGAGGCACGCTGCGGGAGATCGACGCGGCGGCCGGTCTCGTCGACGAAGATCTCGCGGTCGGGCAGCCAGTAGGCGATCGCCACGGAGTGGTCGCCGAGCGACTCGGCCAGCAGCTCGCGCACCGGCGCGCCGACGACCGCGCGCGGCAGCAGCAGCGCGCGGGCGACCGTGCACGCCACGGTGCGCAGCGCGTCCAGGGTCGCGAGCGCCAGCACCGCCACCGGCAGCGCGAAGGCCAGCAGCAGCACCCCCATGCCCGGACCGAAGGACCACGGCCCGAAGTAGTCGGTGTCGCCCACACCGGCGAGCGCCTCGATCCCCAGCCGGGCCAACCACACCAAGAACACGATCGGCACGATCCCGACGATCAGCAGCGCGGCGGTCAGCAGCGGCTTGAGCGCCAGCAGGCCGACGGTGCGCCACAGGCCACGGTCGCCGAGCACCCCCAGCGAGCGCCGCCACGGGCCGCCGACCGTCGTGCGAGGCGGTCGGGCCGCGGTGATCGGCGGGATCTGCCCACTGAGGAAGCGGTTGGCCGCGCGCCGGTCCAGCCGCACCAGCCGTCGGCACGCGCCCGCCGCGACGACCAGCAGCGGCAGGCCGATCCCGACGACGCTCAGCGCCGCGCCCACGACCAGCAACGAGACGGCGAGCACGCCGAGCAGCGCGATCGGCAGCGACGCGCCGAGATACGCCGCGGCCTGGCCGGCGCGCGTCACCCGCTCCTGCAGTCGCAGCGCGGCGATCACGGTCCCCGCTCCACGGTCACGTGCCCGGAGTTGCTCAGCGCCTGGATCGAGAACGGCGCGCCCGCGTCGGCGGTCACGCCGCGCACCCGCGGCGTCCCGCCCGCGCCCGAGGTCGACGCATCCACGCGGTAGCGCCCGGGCGGCACGAGCGCGTGGACCGTGCCCGTCGTCGTGCGCAGGGTCAGCTGCGGCGGCGGGCAGACCGTGCCGGCGGTGACGTCGCCCCCATCGTCGGCCCGCGCCTGCAGCGCGAAGCCGCAGAAGCCGGAGATGTCGATGTCGCCCCGCCCCGTCCGGACCCGCGCCGAGCCGCGGTAGCCGCGAAAGCGCACCGAGCCCGCGCCCGTCCGGACCGAGAGCGGGATGTTGTCTGCGACGACGACGCGGTAGCGCACCGAGCAGCCGTGCAGGATCGTCGACGGGCAGCGCGACCGCACGCTGAAGACGCCGCCGGCGATCTCACGGTCGACCGTCGGCCCGTGGCCGAAGCCGAAGCGGTCGACGTGCTGCACCGAGACCGCCGTCACGCGGCCCCCGCCCCGGACCTCGACGTCGGCATCGCCCAGATCCAGCGAGACGCCGCCGATCGCGCCGCGCACCGAGTAGGAGACCTCACGCCGCTGCGTCGAGGCGAGGCTCCAGATCAGCAGGACGGCCGCGGCGACGGCCACGACGAGCGCGCACGCCGCGACGAGGCGTCCCCACGGGGAGAGGTGAGCGGCGCGGGCCGGACCGGGCACGGCGCCACTCTAAAGCCCGCCTCGACGGTCAGCAGCCGCAGTCGTCGGTGCCGGCCGCCCCGGCCGCACCGGGCAGCACGCGATCCCACACGGTGCCGAGCACGTCGAGCTCCTCCGGCGTCAGGTGCTCGAGGAAGAGCGAGCGCACGCCGGCGAGATGCGTCACGCGGGCGGCGGCGAGCTTCTCGTGGCCGGCCGCCGTCAGCTTGGCGAACTGGCCGCGCGCGTCGCTGGCGCACGACTCACGTACGAGCAGGCCGTCGCGTTCGAGGCGGTCGACCAGGCGCGTCAGGCCGCTGCGGCTGAGGATGACCGACGACGCGAGGTCGCACATGCGCATCTTCTGACCCTCGGCGTCGGCGAGGTACTTGAGCACCTCGTAGGACGTCAACGGCAGGCCGTGCTCGCGATCGAGCTGGTTGTCGAGGGCCTTGGACAGCGAGGCGTGAACGCGCAACAGGCCGCGCCAGGCACGCAGCTCGCGATCGTCCAGAGCACCGTTCGCCGGGGCCGGAGCAGTCGTGGTGGTGGGCACGAGAACAGCATGGTTGCACGAACAACCGCTACGCGCTACCCATGCAACGCGGACTGTCGAACGCACGGCCCCTTCCGACGGGTAGCGCCCGCCAGTTCTGCAAGGCGTACTGTCGAGGACATGTCGCTCGAAGGGCTGCACCACGTCACGGCGATCACGGCCGACGCCCCGCGCAACGTCGACTTCTACGCTCGCGTCCTCGGGCTGCGACTGGTCAAGAAGACCGTCAACTTCGACCAGCCCGACGTCTACCACCTCTACTACGGCGACGAGTCCGGAACGCCCGGCTCGATCCTGACCTTCTTCGAATTCCCGACCGCCGCGCCGGGCACCGCGGGCGACGGCATGGTCCACACGATCGTCTGGCGCGTGGCCGACCCGGACGCCCTGGGCTTCTGGGCCCAGCGCCTGGCCGACGAGGGCACGGCGGTCACTTGGGTCGAAGGCGGGGTCCTGCGCTTCGCCGACCCCGAGGGCCTGACGCACGACCTCGTCGCCTCCGACGCCGGCGACGCGCCGCTGGCCGCGCGGGCGCTCGACATCCCGCCCGAGCACGCGCTGCTCGGCTTCCACGGTGTCCGCGCCTACGCGCACGCTCCGGAGCGCAGCGTCCCGTTGCTGACAGCGCTGGGCTTCGCGCAGCGTCGGCCCGGCGGCGCGTGGGTCGCCGCGGGCGAGGCGCGCCATGGCGTCATCCACTACGACCCGCCGCCGGCCGCCCACGCGGATGCCGCCGGTCCGCGACCCACCCTCGGCGCCGGCACCGTCCATCACATCGCCTGGTCGGTCGCCGACGACGCCGAGCTGACGGCGCAGCGCGCCACGGTCGTCGAGGCCGGCGGGCGGCCGACCCCGATCATCGACCGCCAGTACTTCCACTCGGTCTACTTCCGCGAGCCCACCGGCGTGCTCTTCGAGCTGGCCAGCCGCGACATCGGCTTCGCCGTCGACGAGCCCGCCGCCGAGCTCGGCACCCACCTCAAGCTGCCGCCGCGCTACGAGGATCAGCGCGCGCAGCTCGCCGCCGCGCTGACGCCGATCACCAACCCGCGCGGCGGGTAGCCGCTACGCGCGCTCCAGGACCACGACCGGGATCGGCCGGTCGGTCTTGGTCTGGTACTCGTCGTAGGCCGGCCACTCGCCGGTCATGATCTTCCAGAGCTCGGGCTGCTCGTCCGACGTGGCGTCACGCGCCCGCGCGGTGAACTTGTCGCCCTTGACCTGCACCTGGACCTCGGGGTCGGCCTTGAGGTTGACGTACCAGGCCGGCGGCTCCGGCGCCCCGCCCTTGGAGGCGACGACGAGGTAGTCGCCGTCGTGCTCGGCGTAGATCAGCGGCGCCTTGCGCGGCTCGCCGGACTTGCGCCCCTTCGTGGTGAGGATCAGCGCCTGGGTGCCCTGCCACTCATGGCCCTCCTCCCCATCGGTGGCCTCGTAGCGATCGATGTGTTCCTGTCCGAAAAGCATGGGCCTACTTCTACCCCACCCGGGCGCGCAGCGCACGCCGCGTCGCGACCCAGGACCGCTCCAGGCGCTGCGACGCCGCGCGCAGCGCCTCGCCGGAGCCGTGCTCGCGCCCCAGCGTCTCCAGCTCGTCGGCGATGTCGTTGAGCTGCCCGGCGCCGACCGCCAGGCAGCCGCCCTTGAGGCGATGGGCACCCTGGGCGATCTCGGTGTGGTCGGCGCCCTCGGCGGCCAGGACGATGCGCTCGATGATCGACGGCGTCGAGTCGATGAACGCATAGACGATCTCGCGGACCACCTCGGGCGCGAAGTCGCGGGCGAGGTCGTCGAAGCGCTCGATGTCGAGGGGGTCGGCGCCGTCCTCCCCGGCGCCGTTCCCATGGCCATTGCCTTGCTCGACGGGCGTGGCGCCCGGCAGCCAGCGCGCCAGCATCGCGTCGACCTCGTCGGGCCGCAGCGGCTTGGCGACGTAGTCATCCATCCCGGCGGCCAGGCACTTGTCGCGGTCGCCGGCCATCGCGTGGGCGGTCATCGCCACGATCGGCAGCCGCGGCGCGGCGCGCGCCAGCTCGTCGGCGCGGATGCGCGCCGTCGCGGAGTAGCCGTCGAGCTCGGGCATCTGGCAGTCCATGAACACCAGGTCGATCTCGTCGCGGCCGGCGAGCTGCACGGCCTCCAGGCCGGTCGCCGCCGCGATCGTGCGGTGGCCGCGCTTGACCAGTAGGCGCTCCATCAAGAGCCGGTTGACGTCGTGGTCCTCGGCGATGAGGATCAGCGCGCCGTCGCCGTCGCCGTTGGTGTCGCGGTCCGTGTCGCCCATCCCGGCCTCCCGTCCGTCGAGCGGTGCCTGTCGCTGCGCGGCAGGCGGGTGATACATCGCCGAGGCGATGGCGTCATACAGTCGTGACTGGCGCACGGGCTTGGTCAAGAACTCGCTCACGCCCGCCTCGCGCGCGGCGGTGTGGCCGGTGCCCGACGAGGTCAGCATCACCAGCCGCAGCGAGCGCAGCTGCGGCGATGCGGTGATCCGACGCGCCAGCTCGACGCCGTCCATGCGCGGCATGTTGTAGTCCAACACCGCGACGTCGAAGGGCTCCCCGCGATCGGCGGCGCGGTGCAGCGCCTCCAAGGCGTCGGGACCGTCGGCACAGCTCGTCACGCGCATGCCCCAGGAGCCGAGGTAGGCCTCCAGCACGCGCCGGTTGGTGGCCGTGTCGTCGACGGCCAGCACCTTGAGCCCGCGCAGCTCGATCTGGGCCGACACCGTGGCCGGCTCGGCCGTCGCCGGGGGAAACGGGATCGTGAACGTGAACGTGCTGCCCTTGCCGACCGTGCTGATGACGTCAAGGTCGCCGCCCATGATCTGCGTGAGCTGACGGCTGATCGCCAGCCCGAGGCCGGTCCCGCCGAAGCGCCGTGTGGTCGACGCGTCGGCCTGCTGGAAGGACTCGAAGAGCCGCGCGAGGTCCTTGTCGGCGATGCCGATGCCGGTGTCGGCGACGACGAACTCGACGGTGACAACGTCGCCGTCGACCGCGCGACAGCAGACGTCGACCGACACCTCGCCCTCCGGCGTGAACTTCACCGCGTTGGACAACAGGTTGGTCAGGACCTGGGCGACACGGCCACGGTCGCCGCGCACCGCGCGCGGGACGTCGTCGGCGAGGTACACCGACAGCTCCAGGCCCTTGCCGTGCGCGGTCGCGGCGACGACATCAGAGGTGGTCTCGACGACCTCGCGCAGGTCGAAGTCGCGCTCCTCGAGTTCGAGGTGGCCGGCCTCGATCTTCGAGATGTCCAAGATGTCGTTGATGACCCGCAGCAGTTGCTCGCCCGAGGCGCGCGCCGTCGTCGCGTATTCGCGCTGCTCGTGGTCGAGCGGCGTGTCGAGCAGGAGCTCCGACATCCCGATGACGCCGTTGAGCGGTGTCCGGATCTCGTGGCTCATGTTCGCCAAGAACGTGGACTTGGTCCGCGACGCCTCCTCGGCGCGGGCGCGGGCGATGCCCGCCTCGGCCTCACGGCGGATCCAGCGGACGGTGAAGATCGCCAGCGCCGCGAGGCCGGCGAGCGTCGCGACGAGGCCCGCGATGCCGATCGCCGTCGCGCGGTCGGCCGAGCTCTCGGACTCGGAGGCTTGGCGATCCGACAGCGCGACCTCCTGGCTGCGGAAGGCGTCGAAGCGCACCCGCAGCGCGTCGAGCTGCTCCTTGCCGTTGCCCAGCTGCTCGACCAGGTCGCTGCGCGCCAGGCCCAGCGGAAGACCGGCGGCCATCGGCGCCCAGCCGGTGCGATACCCCTCGACGCGCTCGCGCAGCTGCACCAGTCGAACGCGCTGCGCCGGATCCGCGACGAGCGCTGTCAGCTGGGACTCGACCCCGGGGATCTGCCGCTGAGCGTCGCGGTAGGGCGTGAGGTAGGCATCGTCACCGGTCAGCAGCCTGCCGCGGACGCCCGTCTCCAGGTCGACCGTGAGCCGGTTCAGGCGCGAGGTGAGCAGAACAACGCGCTCGGCTCGTCGGGCGAGGTCGGCGTTGGACTTCATGGAGGACATGCCGTCCAACAGGAACGCGAAGACCACGCACACCAGCACACCCACCGCGGCGAACGCCGCGAGCGTTGGACCGATAATCCCTTTCCCATGAGCCCCCTTGCCCATTGGGCAAGAGTCTAGTACGACCCAGAAGTCCTGAGCGTCAGTCGCTGGACAGCAGCGAGCGTCCTGTCATCTCGACCGGCTGGTCGATTCCGAGAAGGTTGAGGAGGGTTGGTGCGACATCGGCAAGGATGCCACCCTCGCGCAGCGGCCCGACGCCCTCGACGGTGACGATCACCGGCACCGGGTTGAGCGAGTGCGCGGTGTCCGGCGAGCCGTCGTCCTCGAGCATCTCGTCGGCGTTGCCGTGGTCGGCGGTGATGAACAGCGCGCCGCCGGTGGACTGGACGGCGGCGACGACGTCGCCGAGACAGGCGTCGACCGTCTCGATCGCGGTGACGGCCGCGGGGATGACGCCCGTGTGGCCGACCATGTCGGCGTTGGCGAAGTTGATGATCCCGAACGTGGGCTCGTCATCGCGCCACGCGGCGATGAAGGCGTCGGCCGCGGCGCGGGCGCTCATCTCGGGCTTCTTGTCGTAGGTCGGGACGTCGCGCGGCGACGGCACCAGCTCGCGACGCTCACCGCTCTCGGGCTCCTCTTCGCCCCCGCCGAAGAAGTACGTCACGTGGGGGTACTTCTCGGTCTCGGCGACGTGCAACTGCTTGCCGCCGGTCGCCGCGATCACGCGCGTCATCGTCGTCGCCGGGCGCGCCGGCGCGAAGGCGACCGGCCACGGCCAGCCGTCCTCGTACTCGGTCAGCGTCGTGTAGCGGGCGACCTTCGGCCCCAGTGCCTCGGTCAGCTGGCGCATGCGGTCGGGCCGGAAGTTGAAGGCGATGACCGAGTCCTGCGGGCGGATGCGCGCCTCGTCGCCGACCGTGGTCGCGGCGACGAACTCGTCGCCGCGCTCGTCGCGCGCGTAGCTGTCGGTCACGGCCTGGACGGCGTTGTGGGTGTGGTGGGCCGACACGCCGTCGAGCAGGAGGTCCAGCGCGGCCTGCGTGCGCTCGGTGCGGCGGTCGCGGTCCATCGCGTAGTAGCGGCCGATGACCGAGCCGATGCGGGCGTTGCCGGCCCTTGCGGCCCAGTCCTCCACCTGTGCGAGGTAACGCTCGCCCCCGCGCGGCGACGTGTCGCGGCCGTCGGTGAAGGCGTGGATGACGACGTCCTGCACCCCGCGCTCGCCCGCCAGCGCGATCAGCGCCTCCAGGTGCTTCCAGCCGGAGTGCACGCCGCCATCGGAGACCAGCCCGACGAGATGGACGCGCTCGAAGCCGTCCATCCCGGCCGCCAGTGCCGGGTTCTCGCCCAGGGTGCCGTCGGCGACCGCCTCGTCGATGCGCGTCAGGTCCTGCTTGACGACCGCACCCGCGCCGAGGTTGAGGTGCCCGACCTCGCTGTTGCCCATCTGCCCCTCGGGCAGCCCGACCGCCAACCCGCCGGCGATGAGCTGCGTGTGCGGGTAGCGCGCCCAGAGCTCGTCGAAGACCGGCGTGCTCGCCAGGGACACCGCGTTGCCCGGCCCCGCCGGCGCCAGCCCCCAGCCGTCGAGGACGACCAGGACCGCGCGAGGAACGGGCAGGCCGGTCATGCCACGGCCGCGGGAGCGAGCCGCCCGGAAACGAGCCCTCTGGGCGAGGTTTTCGCGGCGTGTTTCCGCCCGGCATGCGAGCCCTCCGGGCGAGTCATGCCGCAGCCTCGATGATCGCCACGATCTGGTCGACGTCGAGCGACGCGCCACCGATCAGCCCGCCGTCGCAGTCGGGCAGCGCCAGCAGCTCCGCGGCGTTGTCGGGCTTCATCGAGCCGCCGTAGAGGATCCGCGCGCGCTCGGCCTGCTCTTTGGAGCGGTCGGCGACCAGCGCGCGGACGAAGGCCAGCGCGTCCTGGGCCTGCTCGGCCGTGGCGACCTGGCCGGTGCCGATCGCCCAGATCGGCTCATAGGCGATGACGATGTCGCCGAGGCGCTCGGTCGGCACCTTCTCCAGATCCTCCTGGACCTGGTGGCGCAGGCGGCGCTCGGTGTCGCCGTTCTCGCGCTCGTCCTCGGTCTCGCCGACGCAGAGGATGACGTCAAGCCCGGCCTCCAGCGCCGCGGGCACCTTGAGCTGCAGCGCCTTGTCGGTCTCGCCGAAGAAGGTGCGCCGCTCGGAGTGGCCGAGCAGGACGCCGTGGATGTCGAGCTCGGTGAGCATCGGCGCGGAGATCTCGCCCGTGAAGGGTCCCTCGGGCGCGTGGTGCATGTTCTGCGCGAAGACCTTCAGCGCCGAGCCACGTGTGGAGTCGACGACCGCCTGCAGCGCGGTGAACGGCACGCAGACGGCGTGCTCGACGGACTCGAGGGTCGCGATCCGCGGCAGGACGGCCGCGACGCGCTCCTCGGCCTCCTCGATCGTCCCGTGCATCTTCCAGTTGCCCGCGATCAGCGGCATCCTGCTCATGCCAACACCTCCACGCCCGGAAGCGTCTTGCCCTCGATCAGCTCGAGCGATGCGCCGCCTCCGGTGGAGAGGTGCGTCACCTGATCCTCGAGCCCGAACTGCCGCAGTGCCGCGGCGCTGTCGCCACCGCCCACCACGGTCGTACCCGACGCGGCCGCGACGGCCTCGGCGACCGAGCGCGTGCCGGCCGCGAACGGCGCCAGCTCGAACGCGCCCATCGGGCCGTTCCAGAAGACCGTCCCCGCGCTCGCGATGATCTCGCCGTAGGCGGCCGCGGTCCGCGGGCCAACGTCGAGGCCCATCAGGCCGTCCGGGACATCGATGCCGTCAACGTCGGTGACCGGCGTGTCGGCGTCGAACGCCTCGCCGCAGACGAGATCGACCGGCAGCCGGACCTTGTCGGCGCCGTCGGCCAGGACCCGCTGGGCCGGGGCGATGCCCTCCTCCTCACAGAGCGAGGCACCAACCGCATGGCCTTGGGCCTTGAAGAACGGAAAGCACATCGCGCCGCCGATCAACACCGTGTCGGCCACCTCCAAGAACGCCTCCAGGACGCCGAGCTTGTCGGTGACCTTGGCGCCACCGACGATCGCCACGAGCGGGCGCGGCGGGTCGGCGAGGATGGACTGCAGCGTCTCGACCTCACGCTGGAGCAGCAGGCCGGCGGCCGACGGCAGCAGCTCGGCGATCGCGTGCGTCGAGGCATGCGCCCGGTGCGCGGCGCCGAACGCGTCGTTGACATAGGCGTCGGCCAGCGCGGCGTAGCGTGCGGCCAGCTCGGCGTCGTCCTTGGTCTCGCCCGGCTCGAAGCGGACGTTCTCGAGCATCACGACGTCCCCGTCGGGCACGGTGTCGAGATCGCCGGCGAGCGTGACGTCGGCGCCGAGCAGCTCGGTCAGCCGCGCCGCGACGGGCGCGAGGCTGAAGTCCAGGTCGCGCCCCTTCGGCCGTCCGAGGTGGGCGGCCAGCAGGAGCCGCGCGCCACGGCGGCGCAGCTCCTGCAGGGTCGGCAGCGCGGCGCGGATGCGCGCGTCGTCGCCGATGACGCCGTCCTTCAGCGGGACGTTGAAGTCCACGCGGACGAAGACGCGCTTGCCCTCGAGATCGCCGAGGTCGTCGAGGGTTCTCAAAGGACCTTCTGCGCGAGGTCGACGAGCCGGTTCGAGTAGCCCCACTCGTTGTCATACCAGGACACGACCTTGACCAGCGTGCCCTCCATCACCGCGGTCAGCCCGCCGTCGACGATCGACGAGAACGGGTTGGTGACGATGTCGGAGGAGACGATCGGGTCGGTCGTGTACTGCAGGATCCCGGCGAGGTCGCCGGTGTCGGCCTTGGACGCGAACAGCTCGTTGATCTCGTCGACCGACGTCGCGCGCTCGGCCACGAAGGTGAGGTCGACCATCGAGCCCGTCGGGATCGGCGCGCGGACGGCGAAGCCGTGGAGCTTGCCGTTGAGCTCGGGCAGCACGAGGCCGACGGCCTTGGCGGCGCCGGTCGAGGTCGGCACGAGGTTGACGGCGGCGGCGCGAGCGCGGCGCAGGTCGGAGTGCGGCGCGTCCTGGAGGTTCTGGTCGGCCGTATAGGCGTGGATCGTCGTCATCAGGCCGTGCTTGATGCCGATCGCGTCGTTGACGACCTTGGCGAACGGCGCCAGGCAGTTGGTCGTGCACGACGCGTTGGAGATCACGTGGTGGCTGTCCTTGTCGTACTTGTCGAAGTTGACGCCCAGCACCACCGTGATGTCCTCACCGCTGGCCGGCGCCGAGATGATGACCTTCTTGGCGCCCGCGTCGAGGTGCTTGGCAGCAGCCTCGCGCTTGGTGAAGAAGCCCGTTGACTCAACGACGACATCGACGCCGAGGTCACCCCACGGCAGGTTGGCCGGGTCGCGCTCGGCCAAGACCTTGAGCAGCTTGCCGTCGACCAGGATGCCGTCCTCGGCGACCTCGACCGTTCCGGGGTACGGGCCCAGGATCGAGTCGTACTTCAACAGGTGCGCAAGCGTCTTGGAGTCGGTGAGGTCGTTGACGGCGACCCACTCGATGTCGGCGCCCTGGGATTGGGCAGCACGAAAGAGGTTGCGGCCGATGCGGCCGAAGCCGTTGATGCCGACGCGTACGGGCATGTTGGGGTGTCAGTCCTTCCTGAGGGGAGGCGATCTAAGGAGACGTCGGACCCTATCGAGCCGGTTATGTTCAGTGCCCGCCCGCGACGACCTCGACACGCAGGCCGTCGGGGTCCAGCAGGTAGGCCGCGTAGTAGCGCGGGCCGTACTGCGGACGCGGGTCCGGGAGGCCCGTCGTCGCGTCCACCGGCTTCGAGTGCGGCGGCATAGGCGGCGTCGACCGCCACCCGGCCGGTGGCCTGGATCGCGCAGTGACCGTAGCCCGGCGCCGGCGGCCGGTCGCGCGAGACGATCCAGAAGCGCGGCTCGTGGCTGCCGTAGGCGATCGCCGCCTCGAACTCGTGGATGCGGCGGATGCCGAGGCGGGAGAAGAGCGCGTCGTAGAAGCGCGCGGAGCGGGCGAGGTCTGTGACCTCGAAGCCGACATGGTCGATCATGGGGTCCTTTAGGGCTTGCGACCGATGTCGCGGTGCTCGATCTCGACGACCACGTCCTCGCGCGCGCCGAAGCGCTTGCCGAGGTGCTCGGTGATCGCCACGGAGCGGTGGCGGCCGCCGGTGCAGCCGATGGCGACGCTGAGGTGCGCCTTGCCCTCCTCCTCGTACTGGGGCACGAGGAAGTCCAGCAGCGGTTCGAGCAAGGTGTAGAACTCGGCGAGCTTGCCCTCGCGCGCGACGTACTCGACGACCTCGGGCTCCAGCCCGGTCTTGGGGCGCAGCTCGGGCACGTAGTGCGGGTTGGGCAGAAAGCGCACGTCGAGGACGAGGTCGGCGTCGCGCGGCGGGCCGTGCTTGAAGCCGAAGCTCTGGATCGTCAGCGCCAGGCGCCCGCGGCGATGGCGTGGCAGCAGCTCGTCGGCGATCCGCCGGCGCAGGTGCGAGGCCTTCAGGCCCGAGGAGTCGATGACGAAGTCCGAGCGGTCCCGGATCGGCCCGAGCATCGCGCGCTCGGCGGCGATGCCGGAGGCGATCGACGACGCCGGCGCCAGCGGGTGGCGGCGGCGCGTCTCCTTGTAGCGATCCATCAACGTGAGGTCGTCGGCGTCGAGGAACAGGACGCGCGCGGGAAGCTCACGCGTGTGCAGCTCGTCGAGGACGCCCTGCAGCGGCTCGAAGAACTCGCCGCCGCGGACGTCGGAGACGATGGCCGCGCGCTCGACCTTGGAGCCCTCGTGGGTGAACAGCTCGACGAGCGAGCGGATCATCTCCGGCGGGAGGTTGTCCACGCAGAAGTAGCCGGCGTCCTCGAAGACGGCCATGGCGGTGGACTTGCCCGCGCCGGAGAACCCCGAGATGACCACGAGGTCCTGAAGGTGCGACTCGGTGGTCGCGGGTGCCGGCGTGGTGCTGACGGCCATGGCGCACATGATGACGCGCGCGCCGGACCGTCCAGGTTAGGGTCGGTGCCAAGTGACCCATCGCCTGGCTCCAGGGGTGCGTGAAGCGCCCCGTCGGTTCGTGCCGCGGTTCCACTGGGAGCTGCTGGTCTGCGGGATCGCAGGCCACGAGCTGGTCGGGTTGGACGCGCGCGAGCTGCGGCCGGCCGATGCGCTCGTCGCGCGCGAGATCGACGGCGTGCGCTGGCATCGCTGTCTGCGCTGCGACTCGTGGCTGGTGCTCCCGGCGCCGGATCCTGCGGCCGTCTCGCGCGACGTGCCACCCGAGCGCGACGAGATCGTCCTGCCGCTGCGGGGCAAGCCGCTGCGCGACAAGATCATCCTGCGGTTGATCGCGATCAACCGCGCGCTGCACTTCGTCGGGCTCGCGCTGCTGGGTATCGCGATCCTCCTCTTCAGCGCCAACCGGGCCGACCTGCGCGACGTCGTGCTGCGGGTGATCGCCGACCTGACCGGCGAGTCGGCCGGCAACGGTGCCGCGCGCAGCGGCCATGGGCTCACGCACCGGGTCGACGAGCTCTTCTCGCTGCGCTCGGCCAAGCTCCATCTCTTCGCGGCGATCGCGCTGGCCTACGCATTGATCGAGGGCATCGAGGCGGTGGGGCTGTGGTACGGCAAGCGCTGGGCCGAGTACCTCACCTTGATCGTCACCTCCTCGTTGCTGCCCGTCGAGGTCTACGAGCTGACCCAGCACGCGACGCCGTTCAAGATCCTGGCCTTGATCGTCAACGTCGCGGTCGTGGCGTACCTGTTGTACGCCAAGCGGCTGTTCGGTCTGCGCGGCGGCGCGGCGGCCGACGAGGAGCTGGCGGCGCGCGACGTGGGCTGGCAAGCGCTGGAGGCGGGGGTTCCCGCGCCCGCGCCTGCGCGCGGCTGACGCCCGTCAGCTCTGGGCCAGCGTCCGGATCGTCTTCCGTGCACCGGCGACGCGGCCGCCGGCCTCCAGCTCGATCAACGCCGCTTCCATCGTCATCGCGACGATGAGGCGGGCGGCGACCGTGGGCGGGGCGAGGCCCATCGCCTTGACGCTGGGCTGCGCGAGCACCGCGAACTGCTCTTGACGCTGCTCCATCGTCGTCGTGAGGTTGCCCTGCGCGCGGGTCTCGAAGACCAATGCCTTGACCGCGCGGTTGGCCAGGCAGACGTCGAGATAGGCGTCGATGGCGGTGAGCAGCAGCTCGCGGCCCGGCGCGAGACCGACGGTCGCTTGGGCGACCGCGTCGGTCACCCGCGCGTAGAAGCGCTGGTGCAGGGCATCGACGAAGCGGTCGCGGTCGGCGAAGTAGACGTAGAAGGTCCCCTTCGCCACGCCGGCCTGCGCGACGACGGCCGCGACGCTGAGGCCGGCCAGGCCTGCGGCGTCGGCGATGTGCTCGCCGGCGTCCAGCAGCGCCTCGCGCGTGCGGCGGCCCTTGGGGGTCACGGGCTCGCTGTCGGGCGATCGCACCATCGGCGACGCAGGGTACATGACGATCGGGTCAGCTAAAGATGACTGCTTGTCCAGAAATTCATGACCGCACGGTCATAAAAGCGGTACCGTTCCCCTCTCATGACCTCCACCGCCCCGCACCTCTGGCGCTCCGACCTCCTCGGGACGCCCCACACCGTCGAGCTCCCGCACGGGCGCGTCGAGTCCTTCGAGCGCGGCGCCGGGCCGGTGCTCGTCTTCGCCCACGGCTGGCTGGCCAACGCGAACCTCTGGCGCTCGGTCGTCGACGGGCTCGCGGGCGACTTCCGCTGTGTCACGCTCGACCTCCCGCTCGGCGCGCACCGCGTGCCGATGGCGCCGGACGCCGACCTCAGCCCGGTCGGCTGCGGCGAGCTGATCGCCGGCGTGCTCGATGCCTTGGACCTGCACGACGTCACGCTCGTCGGCAACGACTCCGGCGGCGCCTACTCGCAGATCGCGACCGCCGCGCATCCGGACCGCATCGCGCGGCTGGTGCTCAACTCGTGCGAGACGCCGTACGACGCCTTCCCGCCGCCGCCCTTCGACGGGCTGCCGGCCGTCGCTCGCGATCCCGCCGCCCTCGGCCAGCTGTTCGAGGCCCTGCGCGACCGGGCCGTCCGCGCCGCGCCCGTCGCCTTCGGGCTGCTCATCAAGCATCCGATCGACGACCTCGTCTCCGACTCCTATGCCTTGCCCTGCCTCGCCAATCCCGACGTGCTGCGCGACACGGCGAAGGTGATGTCCTCGGCGCAATCCGCGCCCGTGCACGCGGCGGGCGCGAAGCTCGTCGAGCGTTTCGAACGCCCCGTCCTCTTCGCCTGGGGTCCCGAGGATCAGGTCTTCCCCATCGCCCACGCCGAGCGCTACGCGCAGGCGCTCATCGATGCCGAGGTCGTAGAGATCCCCGACGCCTACTCCTTCACGCCCGAGGACCAGCCGGCGGCGCTGGCCGACGCGATCAGGCGCTGCTGCCGCTCTCCGCGGGAGCCGGCGCCGCCCCTTCGCTGATCCCGTAGCGCCGGTGCAGGACCCTCAGCGGCTTGGGCGCCCACCAATTGCGCTCGCCCAGCAGGCGCATCAGCGAGGGCACCAACAACGCACGGACGATCGTGGCGTCGATCAGCACCGCGACCGTCATGCCGACGGCGATCTCCTTCATGAAGAAGATCGGGCTGACGGCGAACGCGGCGAAGACGACGGCGATCATGACCGCCGCGGCGCTGATGATCCGCCCCGTGCGGGCGATGCCGGTGGCGACCGCCTCCTCGTTGGAGAGCCCGAGGTCGTGCTGCTCCTTGATCCGGGCGATGACGAGCACCGCGTAGTCGGTCGCCAGCGCGAAGGTCACAGCGAAGAGGAAGACGAGGCTCGAGACCTCGATCGCGGGCGGACCCTCGTACTGCAGCGGTCCGGTGAGCCAGCCGTGCTGGAAGGCCAGGACGAGCGCACCCAAGGTGGCGGCGAGCGTCAGCGCGTTCATGAGCAGCGTCTTGAGCGGGATCACGATCGAGCCGGTCAGCAAGAACATCAACACGAAGATGATCAGGCTGATCGCCACGACGACCACCGGCGCGTTGTGCAGCAGGCTCTGCTTCTGGTCGATGAAGCGCGCCGTGGTGCCCGAGACCAGGATCTCGGTCCCCGGTGGCGGTCGCAGCGCGCGGATGGCTTTCACGGCGTCCTGGGCCGAGCCGTCGAGCGCCGGGGCGTTCAGCGCGAGGTTCATGTAGGCGACGGCCTTGCCGGGGTGGGCGATCGCTGTGCCCCGCACGACGCCGGGCACCGCCAGCGCCTGACGCCGCAGCTCCGCGAGCGCGGCCGGCGTCGCCGCGCCATGGACGGCGACCGTGACCGCCTCGGTGATGTCGCGCGGGTAGTGCGCCGGCACGTACTTGGTCGCCTCGTAGGACGGCAGGCCGGACGAGACCGCCTGCCCGCTCGGCCCGGTCAGCACGGTCCCGGCCAGCGGCCCGGCGAGGGCGAGCAGCAGGCCCATCGTCATCACCGCGACGAGGATCGGCCGGCGCATGACCGCGCGGGCCAGTCGCATCCAGCCGTCGGACTCATCCGAGACGGACTTCGCCGGCCGCCGGATCGAGAGCGCGTTGATCCGCGGCCCCAGCACCGACAGCAACGCGGGTACGACGAAGAGCGCGCTGAGCGCGGAGAGGATGCCGACCGCGGCGCCGGCCGCGCCGACGGAGTAGAGGAAGCGCTGCGGCATCAGGATCAGGGTGGCCATCGCACCCGCGACCGTCACGCCCGAGAAGAGCGCCGTGCGCCCGGCGGTGAGCACGGTGGTGCGATGAGCCTCTTCGGGCGATCTCCCGCCGGCGATCTCCTCGCGATAGCGCGAGACCATCAACAACCCGTAGTCCACGGCCAGCCCGAGGCTCAGCGCGGTCGCGATGTTCAGCGCGAAGAGCGACGTGCCGACGACCATCGACATCAGCCGCAGGACGAACAGCGTGCCGATGATCGACAGGACGCCGAGCAGCAGCGGCACCGCCGCGGCGATGACCCCGCGGAAGACGAGCAGCAACAACAAGGCCAACGCGGGGAACGCGATCAGCTCGGCGCGGTTGAGGTCCTTGCGCGTCTGGTCGTTGACGTCGTTGAACCCCGGCGCGTAGCCCGTCATCGACACGTCGAGCAGCGTCGAATGCACGCGCCGGCGTGCGTCTTGGGCGGCGACGCCGCCCTTGTCCTCGATGTCGACGACCGAGAGGCCGGCCGACAGGATCATCGAGCGTCCGTCGGCCGCGATCAGGCCCTGGCCCTCGCGGGGCTGGGCCAGGGGGTTGACGACCCGTCCGACGTAGCGGGTCTGGGCGAGCTGCCGCGCCAGGCGTGCGACCTCGGCGCGGACCGCCGGGCTCTTGGTGTCCAACCGGCCGCCGCCCTTGGCCCGCACGAGCACGACGATGCCCGGGTTGGGGTCGCTGCCCAGCGCCTGACGCACCACCTCGGTGGCACGCTCGCTCTCGGAGGCGGGGTCGGTGAAGCCCGCGGCCCGCAGATGGTGCTCGACGTCGTGGCCGACGGCTCCGGCGGCGATCGCCAGAACGGCCACGACGGCGAGGACGAGGCGGGGACGTCGCCACGTCAGGCTGGAGATGCGGTGGAGCAGCGGACTCGGCATGGCCGACCTTTCCTGTCTTGGACCGCGACTCCGCTATCTATGCAGGGTTGCATAGTTCAAAGTGTGACCTACGACACACTTGCCGACTATGCTTGAATGCATAGAACAGATGCCGCGCAGGTCTGACGCCCGTGACCGCATGATCCACAGTGGTGTGGAGCTCTTTCGCGAACGCGGGGTGCACGGCACCGCGTTCGCCGATGTCCTGGAGCACAGCGGCTCCCCACGCGGCTCGGTCTACCACCACTTCCCCGACGGCAAGGACCAGTTCGCCGAGGAGGTCATCCAGGCCGCTGGGGCGTTCATCACGAGCACGCTGCAAGAGGTCCTCAAGGACCACGATCCGGTGCAGACCATCGACCTCTTCGCCGCGTACTGGCAGAGCGTCCTGGTCGACTCGGACTTCGCCGCCGGCTGCCCCATCGCCGCGGCCGCCGTCGAGGGCGACCGCTCGCCCGCGGCGCGTGACGCCGCCGCCGCCACCTTCGCCGATTGGCATCGGCTGTTGGCCGACGCGTTGACCACCAGAGGCGTTCCGGCCGCGCGGGCCGCCGGCCTGACGACGCTGGCGCTCGCCGCCGTCGAGGGAGCGGTCCTGCTCTGTCGCGCGCAGCGCAGCCTGGCGCCGCTGGAGCAGACGATCGCCGAGCTGCGCCGTCTGCTCTGCGAGGCGCTCGACGACTCCGCGGGCACGAGCGCTCCACGATCCTGACCGGCGCTCCGTGCGCCATCGCACACATGCTCAGCTCTGAGACGAGCAGAGTCGCCCACCCGACT
The DNA here is from genome assembly GCA_963731005.1 of uncultured Conexibacteraceae bacterium. GTDB lineage: Bacteria > Actinomycetota > Thermoleophilia > Solirubrobacterales > Solirubrobacteraceae > Baekduia. The sequence continues at coordinate 1,377,020 of CAVSTZ010000001.1, forward strand.
GCCGTGTAGCTCAGGAGGCCCTCGTGCAGACCCTCATGCTTCGCCTCGACGGACTGGTCAGCCGTCGCCGCCGTTTGGTCCTCGCCGCGTGGGCGGTCATCCTGCTCGCCGCGGTGCCCTTCGCCGCGCGCCAGGCCGATCACCTCAGCGGCGGCGGCTTCGACGTTCCCGGCTCGCAGTCGGTGGCCGTCCAGCACGCCGTCGAGCACGACTTCGACACCGCGCAGGGCACGACCCTGGCCGCGGTGCTCGTCCCGCGCCGGAACGCCACGCCGGCGGAGCTCCGCGAGGCGATCGCCAAGGTGGACGCGGCAGCCGGTCCCACCGAGAACGTCGACCTCCCCGCCGCCTCACGCGCCCGCGCGCTGACGACCGTCGACCGCGACGGCGTCCGCCCGCTGATCGTCTCGCTGCACACACCGGTCTCCGACAGCGACGCGATCGACGTCGCCGTCGACCTGCGCAAGCGCCTCGGGATCAAGGACGCCGACGCCAACGCGCCGGTCGTGATGCATCTGGTCGGCCAGGGCGCGCTGTGGGCGGGCATGCAGGATCTGAGCAAGGAGGACCTGGCCTCGGCCGAGGGCATCGGCTTCCCGATCGTCCTGCTGATCCTGCTGGCGATCTTCGGCTCGGCGGCCGCGGCGCTGCTGCCCGTCACGCTCGGGCTGGTCGCCGTCACGGTCACCGGTGCGCTGATCTACGCGCTCTCGCTCGTGACGGGCATGAGCGTGTTCGTCACCAACATGGCGTCGATGATCGGCATCGGCGTCGCGGTCGACTACTCGCTCTTCGTGCTCGCGCGTTACCGGGAGGAGATCGCCGCCGGGCAGGACCCCGATGCGGCGCGGGCGACCGCGCTGGCCACCTCCGGCGTCGCCGTGGCGTTCTCGGGCCTGACCGTGATCGTCTCGCTCGCGGGGCTGTTCATCGTCGACACGATGTCGGTCCGCTCGATGGCGCTCGGCGCGATCCTGGTCGTCGCGGTGTCGGTGATCGCGGCGACGACGCTGCTGCCGGCGCTGATCTCGTTGGCCGGCCGCCGTGCCTACGAGCCGGGCTGGACGGCCGGGGTCACGTCCCGCATCGTCGGCCTCTTCGGTCGGCTGCGCCGCGCCGATCGCGATGTCCCGCGCGCCTCGTTCTGGGAGCGCTGGACGGGCGCGGTCATGCGGCACCCGATCCTCGCCGCCGGCAGCACGGCGGCGATCCTGCTGGCGCTCGCGGTGCCCGCGCTGCAGATGGAGATGCGCAACGGCGCGCTCGCGCAGTTCCCCAAGGGCCATGAGACGCGCGTCGGCGCCGAGGCCGCGGCGCGGATCGCCGGGCCGGGTGCCGCGAGCCCGCTCGCCATCGTCGCCGCGCGCGCTGCCACGCCGCGGGTGCAGGCCGTCCTGAAGGCCGACCGCGAGGTCGCGAGCGTCGCCCCGCCGATCCTCTCGCGCGACGGCAGCCAGGTGCTCATCCGGGCCGTCGCGCACCACGACGGCGAGTCCGCCGAGGTGACCGCGCTGACGCGCCGGTTGCGCGACACGCTGCCCGCGGGGACCGACGTCGGCGGCGCGCCGGGCTTCACCGTCGACTTCGTCGACCGCATCTCGGGCTCGCTGGGCCTGATCGCGCTCTTCGTCCTGGCGTTGTCCTACATCGTGCTCCTGTTGTTGTTGCGCTCGGTCGTCCTGCCGCTCAAGGCGGTGGTGATGAACCTGCTGTCGGTCGGCGCCGCCTACGGGGTGCTCGTCGGCGTCTTCCAGCTGGGCTGGGTCGACGGCCTCTTCGGCTTTCAGTCGACGGGCTACATCGACGCGCTGACGCCACCGCTGGTGCTGGCGATCGTCTTCGGGTTGTCGATGGACTACGAGGTCTTCCTGCTCAGCCGCATCCGCGAGCGCTGGGCCGCCACCGGCGACCCACGCAGCTCGGTGGCCGAGGGCCTCCAGGCCAGCGCCCGCACGATCACCTCCGCCGCGCTCATCATGGCCTCGGTCTTCGCCGTCTTCGTCGGCACCGGCGTGCCCTCGATCCAGGAGCTCGGCCTCGGCTGCGCCGTGGCGATCATCATCGACGCCACGCTCGTGCGCCTCGTGCTCGTGCCCGCGACCATGGAGCTCCTGGGCCGCTGGAACTGGTGGCTGCCCGGCCCGCTGGCACGCATGCTGCCGGACGTGGCGATCGAGACCGCGCCGGCGGCAGCGCCCAGCTGAGCCCGGCCACAGTGCGCGAGCCGGTCGAGGACCGGCCGCGCAGCCTTGTGCCTCTCTACGATTAGACGTAAACTCGTCTGATGCTGTTCTCGACGCCGAGCCTCTCGGGTCCCTCCGCGCGCAAGCTCGACGAGCTCGACGCACTTCGCGCGCGCCTGGGAGACCAGGCAGGGCAAGAGGTGCGGTGGATGGGAGCGTTGCGCCGGAGCTTCCGGGCTGCCGACGTCGGTAGCTCAACCGCGATCGAGGGGTTCACGGTCTCGGCCGACGACGCGCTGGCGCTCGTCGATGGGCATGAGCCGGTCGATCCCGATGACGAGGATCGCATGGCGGTGTCGTGCTACGCACGGGCAATGGACCATGTCACGGTCATGGCCGGCGACCCGGGCTTCCGCTGGTCGGACCGCGTCATCAAGGACCTGCACTTCGACGCCTGCTTCTTTCAATGGGACACCAGCCCGGGGCGATGGCGCGAGACACCGGTGAGCGTCACCGCGGGTCACGGCGCGACGGCGTATCGCGGTCCCGACGCAGAAGCGGTCCCGGCGCTCATGGACGAGGTCGTCGAGTGGCTGGAGCACGGCGACCCCGAGGCGCATGTCGTGGTCCGCGCCGCGATGGCGCATCTGCATCTCGTCTCGGTCCACCCGTTCCAGGACGGCAACGGGCGCGTGGCGCGCATCGTGCAGTCGCTCGTCCTCGCGCGCGGAGGCCTGCTCGCTCCTGACCTGGCGAGCATCGAGCAGTACCTGGGGGAGAACACCGGCGACTACTACAAGGCACTGCGAACGGTGCAGGGCGGCAGCTACCGGCCCGAGCGCGACGCCGGCGCCTGGGTCCGGCTGTGCGTCGACGCCCATCTCGCGCAGGCCCGACGGCGGCTGACGCTCATCGAGGAGGCAGGTCGGCGCTGGGCCAAGCTGGAAGCCCTCGTCGCCACGCGCGGCTGGCCCGACCGCCTGACGATCGCGCTGGAGCAGGCGCTCTTCGGCCGCACCGACCGACCCACCTACGGTCGCGAGGCCGACGTCTCCCCCGCGACCGCCAGCAGCGACCTGCGCCGCCTCGCCGACGCCGGCCTCCTGGCTCAGCACGGCCGCACGCGCAACGCGCACTACCGGCCGACGGCGGCGCTGCGGGAGCTCGCGAGCGGAGCATGAGCGGGACCGACGGCGGCCGGCCGCGGACCGGCGTCGTCCGGGTACAGGCCAGAGCCGTCACGTTCCCTAGAAGTCAATACTTGCGATCCATCGATGTCCCTTTTGGTGTCTCCGGAACCGTGTATCGACCGGTGACGACCCAGGCGTTCGCCCGGCCGCGCGGCTCGCGCCGGGCGACCAGGCCCTCGTCCCGCAAGGTCTGGAGCAAGCGGCTGACCTGCGACAGATGGGCGAAGCCGAGCGCGAGGCGGATCTCCTGGCCGCTGCAGCCCGCATGCGCGGCGACGTAGCGCAGGACGCGCTCGCGCGGGGTCGGCAGCCCCCAGCCCGCGGCCTCCATGTCGCGCACCGGCATGCCGAAGAACAACGCCTTCTCGAGGCCGTCGAGCACGCGGCGCTCGAGCGGCCAGGACACCGGCTCGCCACGGCCGCGACGGTCGTGAAGCCCGAGCACCACACGCCACAGCGCCGGCCCGTCGCGCTCGGCGATCGCCTCGTCGACGAGCGCGGCCAGCGCGTCCGCCGGCCCATCGACGAGCTCGGCGGCGCGCCGCGCACGGGTCAGGTCGACCGAGCCCCTCGCCGGCGTCGGCTCCCGATCGAGGTGGCTCCGCGCCCGCCGCGCCCCGATGTATGGGCTCAGCGCCAGCGTGAGCAGCTCGGGTCGCAGTCCCACCAGGCCCGCATCCTCGTCGGACAGCAAGCGCTCACGCACCACGCCGTCGACCGCGGCCACGACATCGGCCGCCGGGACCAGCGAGCCCGGGGGCACGGCCTGCGACAGCGCCGCCATCAGCGGTGCCATCAGGGCCGCGCGCCGCTCGCTCACCCCGGTCGCGACCCCGGGCAGCTCGACCAGGCAGAGCACCGTCCAGGCCCGATCGCAGTCCATGATCGCCAGGTAGGTCTGCAGCGCGGCATCGACGCCGGCGACCCAGGCGTCCTGCGCGGCGAACGCCGCGACGATCCGCGGCACGGCGAAGGTCGCCGCCGCATCGAAGGCCCAGAGCACCGCGTCCTGCTTGTCGGTGAAGTGCTCGTAGAACGTGCGCGACGAGACGCCGGCGCGCCGGCGGATGCGATCGGCCGACGTGGCGGCGTAGCCCTCCTCGGCCACGGCCCGGGCCGTCGCGTCGAGGATCCGCGCGCGCTGCAGGAAGCGCGTCGCCTCCATGGGCAGGCTCCCGTGCCCCGCCGGCAGCGTCGGCATGGTCACGCCCTCCGGACACGAGTGTTTCTCGACACGCGGGTCGCACTTTAGCCGTAGGTGCAAGCCTCAGCGTCTGCTCACGTCTTTTTTGAGGGCCGAGAAGGTGGTACGTTGCGGACCGGAGCAGTCTCTTTCTGAAGGCGCTTCCCGTATCGTCGAACTCGCATGGCGTCCACCCGACCAGCCACGTCACGCAAGCTGCCCCGAGGGGCCAGCGCGCTCGCGCCTGCGGAGGCGCGCGAGCTGCAGCGCGCGCGCCTGCAAGAGGCGATGGTCACCGTCGTCGCGCGCGACGGCTATGCGGAGGCGCGCGTGGCCGAGGTGGCCGCCGAGGCCCAGGTCTCGCGCAACACGTTCTACGCGCTCTTCGCCGACCGCGAGGCGTGCTTCATGGCGGCGTGGGAGGCGACGCTCGCCCAGGCCGTCGAGCAGGTCCTGCACGTGATGAGCGCTCGCCCCGGCGACCCACGCAGCGTCCACGAGAGTCTCCAGGGCGTCGTCCGCGGCCTGACCTCCGCGGTCATCGCACGCCCCGACCACGCGCGGCTGCTGCTGGTCGAGGTGCTGGCCGTCGGCAGCAACGGCCCGGCGCTGCGCCGGCGGATCGTCCGCCGCGTGGAGCAGTGGATCGGCGAGGCGGTCAGCCGCACCGACGGGCCCACGACGATCTCCCCCAGCTGCCGCACGATCATCGCCTGCGGCGTCCTGCAGGTCATCGACCAGCACCTGCACGCCGGCCGCGTGCGTCAGCTGCGCGGCATCGCCGACGACCTCGCGACCTGGGCCGTCAGCTATGAGACGAGCTCGCCGCTGCCCGCCCACCGACAGCTGAGCGAGCCGCCGGCGCCCGCGCCCGCCCGTCGGCCGCTGCCGCTGCCGCGCGGCCACCAGAAGCTGCCGCGCTCGTTCGTCGACCGCTACCAGCGCGAGCGGATCCTCCAGGCCGTCACGCAGCTCGCCGCCTATGACGGCTACGCGGGCGTCACGGTGCCCGAGGTCGTCGCCGCGGCCCACATCTCCAACAAGACCTTCTACGACCACTTCGCCGACAAGCACACGGCATTCCTGGCCGCCTACGACGAGGCGTTCGCGTCGCTCTTCGCCGCCTCCTGGGCCGCCGCGGCCGGGCAGACCGAGTGGACCAGCGCCGTCCGCGACGGCATCACGGCCTGGGTCGACCACCTTGCCGCCGACCCCGTGCGCGCGCGCTTCGGCTTCGTCGACGTGCTGACCAGCGGCCGCGACGCCGCGGCCAAGATGGACGAGAGCTATCAGGCCTTCGCCCACCTGCTGTCACACGGCTACGACAACCTGCCGCCGGGCAAGACCGTCCCGCCGATCGCCGCCTACGCGATCTCGGCGGGCATCGCCGGTCTGGTCACCGAGTGGATCGTCTCCGGCCGCGCACACGAGCTGCACGAGCTCGCGCCCGACCTCTGCTACGCCGCGCTGGCGCCGTTCCTCGGCGACCCGGAGGCGCGGACGACCGCTGAGCAGCTCAAAGCGGCTTAGAACGCGCCCAACAGCGGCGGCACGACCTGCTTCTTGCGGCTCATCACGCCGGGCAGGTCGATGATCCCGTCGTGCGCGTCCTGGCCGAAGGCGCGCTCGGCCGCGGCGATGTCGCCGGCCAGCAGCAGCTGGGTGTGCTTCTCCAGGATGTCGGTGATCATCAGCGCCGACAGCACGTGGCCGTTGCGGTCGTGCTGGGTCTGCAGCGCCTGACGCAACTCGCCGACCCGGTCGACGAGGATCGTGCCGGCCGTCTCGATCTGCGCGATGCTCATCGGGCCCTCGGCGGTCTCGTACTCCTTGGAGTCGCGCCCGAGCAGCGACTCGACCGAGGCGTCGGCGGCGTCCGAGCCACTCTCGAACATCTCGCGGCCGAAGGTCAGTGCCTCGACGCCGACGAACTCGGCCAGGAAGCGCACGGCCTCGCGGTCGCGGTCGGTCGTCGTCGGCGAGTTGAGGATGACCGTGTCGGAGAGGATCGCGCCGAGCAGCACGGTCGCGGTTGGCTTCGTCGGCACGACCTGCGCCTGGCGGAAGCGCTCGATGACGAGCGTCGAGGTCGAGCCGACGGGGTCGAAGGTCGCGCGTACGGGCACGCGCGTCTCGATCGAGCCGATGTGATGGTGGTCGAGGATCTCGACGATGTGGGCCTTCTCGACGCCGGGGACGCTCTGGCCCTGCTCGGCGTGATCGACGAGCAGCACCTCACGCGGGATCGGGTTGACGAGGTCCGAGCGCGTGACGAGGCCCATCGGGTGCCCGCGCCGGTCGACCGCGACGGCCGCCCGGTAGTGCACGTTCTTGATCTCCTCGGTGACGTCCTCGAGCAGGTCGTTGCCACGGACGGTCAGCGGCTCGGCGTCCATCAGCGCGCTGCACGGCGCCGCCAGCGTCGTCATACGGCCACAGACGTAGCTGTCCAGCGGTGAGACCACGATGGCGGTCCCGTGCTCGCGCGCGTACTTGAGGATCTCGTCGCTGGGCGTGACGCCGTTGGAGAGCAGCATCAGCGCGACGCCGCGCTCGATCATCCGGCGCTGGGCGTCCTCGCGGTTGCCGATGATCACCGCGTCGCCGGCGCCGATGCCGCTCTCCAGGAAGTCGGTGGCCATCGCGAAGACCCACACGCGGCCGGCGACGACGATGTCCTCGCCCGCGACGTGCGTGCCGCTGACGGCGGCGGCGATCGCGCTCACGCGCGTGGGCGCGTCGGCCAGCGTCGAGGCCTCGCGCGACTCGCGGATGTAGCGGCGGGCCAGCGCACGCTCGGTCATGACGCCGACGAGCTTGCCGTCGTGGTCGACGATCGGGACGACGTCGAGCTTGTCGGCGGCCATCGAGAGGCCGACGTCGCGGACCGCGTCGTCGATGCCCGCGGCGTAGAAGTCCTGCTGCATCACGTCGCGGACGCGCAACATCACGTGCGGGAGGAACTCCGGCTCGGCCGCATCGGCCCGCTCCAGGACCCAGCGGGTCTGGGAGTTCAGATCGCCGAGGCGGACCGGGACGTAGGTGTTGTCGGGATCCAGATGGCCCCGCAGCTCCGCGTACCCGATCGCGGCGGCGATCGAGTCGGTGTCGGGGTTGCGATGGCCTGTGACATGGATGTGCGGCACTACCCCCATTCTTTCGCGGAAGGGGCCTGTGGCGCGGTCCGGCCCGGTCACCCGAGCGGTGGGCCTCTTCGACGCGACCACGTCGCGCTCAACAGGCCCACGGGCCAGGGCGATCGACCGACCCGAAGCGTGGGCCTCTTCGACGCGACCACGTCGCGTCAAACAGGCCCACCGCTCAGCCGGAAGGCGGCGCGAAGCCCTGTGGCACTTGGGGTGCGGAGCCGCCGGCGGTGCCCGAGCCGGCCGTGGCGCCGCCGCCGAACAAGGCGCCGAAGCCCGCCGGGGTCACGCCCTTGGCCGTCGCGGTGATGCTCGACGCGGTGACGGTGCCGCTGGACGCCGTGCTGCCCTGGATGACGACGGTGTCGCCGGGATGGACGTTGGCGACGCTGCCGGCGGCGTTGCGGGTGACCTTGGAGTTGGCGTTGGTCTTGACCTTGACGGTGGTGCCGTCGGCGCCGGTCACATAGAGGGTCGAGCCCTTGATGTTGGCGACGGTCCCGGCGGTGGCACCTCCCGAGCCACCGCCGGAGCGCGCGGCCCCGCCGGCCGCCGCCGCGCCACCACCGCCGCCCGCCGCCGCGCCGGGAGCCCCTCCGCCGCCTGCGGCCAACCGCGCCGCGAACGCCGCCGGGAGCCCGTTGCGGGCGCCGTTGGCGCTGTCGCCGCCGCCTTGGTGCTTTTGCACCTGCACCCCGCCGATGAACCCGCCGGCCACCAGCACGACCGCCAGGAGCCCGCCGCTGACCGGCGTCAGCAGCTTGCGCCGCGGCCGCACGGGCAGCGTGTCGGAGGGCTCCACGTCGTCGTAGAACTCCATGTCGGGGTCGTCGTAGACCGTGGTCGGCTGCTCGTGATCGCTCATGGGTTCCTATTCGAATCGCAGCGCGTCGATCGGGCGCATGCGCGCCGCCCGACCCGCCGGGTAGGTGCCGAAGAAGAGGCCGGCCAGGACGGCCGCGCCGAAGGACAAGGGGATCGAGGAGAGGGCGATCACCGGTTGGACGCCGGCGATCTCGAAGCGGCTGCCGATCAGGCCGACCGCCACGCCGACCAGGCCGCCGAGCGTCGAGACCAGCACGGCCTCGGCCAGGAACTGGGTGAGGATGTCGGAGCGACGCGCGCCGATGGCCTTGCGGATGCCGATCTCGCGCGTGCGCTCGGTCACGCTGACCAACATGATGTTCATGACGCCGATGCCGCCGACCAGCAGCGAGATCGCTGCCACGGCACCGAGCAGCGTCGTGAAGACGCTCGTCGTCTGGTTCGACGTCTCCAGGATCGAGCCCTGGTTGATGACCTGAAAGCTCGACGACGTCGCGCTGTCGGCCGCCGAGATGTCGTGGCGCTCGTCGAGAATCGCGGTGACCTCGGCCTGGGCGCTGTCGAGTGACTTCTCCGACCTCGCCTGAACGACGATCTGGTTGACCGAGCCGTAGCCGCTGAGCACGTCCTGGACCGCGGTCAGCGGCGCGAGAACGACATCATCTTGGTCGGTGACGCCGTTGGAGCCCTTGGCTTTTGTCACACCGACGACCGTGAAGCTCGACCCGCCCATCTTGATCGACTGACCGACGGGGTTCGCGCCGCTGAAGAGGTTCTCGGCGACGGTCGGCCCGATCACCACGACGCGGGCGTGCTGCTTGACGTCGGCGTTGGTGAACAACGCGCCGTCGGCGACCTTGTAGTTGCGGGCCTGCGCATAGCTGGGCACCGTGCCGGTGACCGAGCTCGTGTAGCTGACCGAGCCGGCAACCAGCGCGGTGCTGCTCGCGGTGACGACCGGCGAGGCGCTCTTGACGTCAGGTGCGTTGAACGCGTCCTGCAGCGCGGTCGCGTCGGCCTGCGTGAGGCTGATCGTCGAGGCGTCACCACCGAAGAAGCCGGGGCCACCGCGGGCGCCGCCGGCCTGGACGAGCAGGACGTTGGAGCCCAGGGCCTGGATGCCGGCCTGGACCTGCTGCTTGGAGCCGTTGCCGACCGCCACGAGGACGATCACCGAGGCGACGCCGATCGTCATGCCGAGGATCGTCAGGCCCGAGCGCAACTTGTTGGCCATGATGCCGCCGAGCGCGATCCTGAGCGTCTCGCGCAGGGTCACGCGGCCTCCTTGACGTCGGTGCGGTCGTCGGCGACGATCCGGCCGTCGGCCAGGCGGATGATGCGGCGGGCGCGGCGGGCCACGTCGTCCTCGTGCGTGATCAGGACCACGGTGCGGCCCTCGGCGTTGAGGCGCTCGAAGATGGCCAGGACGTCGGCGGTCGAGCGCGAGTCGAGGTTGCCGGTCGGCTCGTCGGCGAGGATGAGCGAGGGGTTGGTGACGATCGCGCGCGCCACCGCTACGCGCTGCTGCTGGCCGCCGGAGAGCTCGGAGGGCAGGTGGTCGACGCGTGCGCCCATGCCGACGGCTCGCAGCGCCGTGAGCGCGCGGGCGCGACGCTCGGCGCGCGGCAGTCCGGCATAGCTGAGCGGCAGCTCGACGTTGGCCAGCGCGCTGGTGCGGGGGACCAAGTTGAAGGCCTGGAAGACGAAGCCGATCTTGCGGTTGCGCAGGTCGGACTGCTCGTCCTCGTCCATGTCACGGACGTCGACGCCGTCGAGCAGGTAGCGGCCGCTCGTCGGCAGGTCGAGGCAGCCGATCATGTTCATCAACGTGGACTTGCCCGAGCCCGACGAGCCCATGATCGCGACGAGCTCACCGGCTTGGATCTGGAGGCTGACGCCGTCGAGGGCGTGGACGGCGAGATCGTCGGTGAGTTGATAGGTGCGACGGACGTCCTCGATGGCGATGACGGGACGACGGGCGTGTGGTCGCACCCGTCCTGGCTCCGCGCTCATCGGCCGCCGCTCCTGGAGCAGCCGTCCGTTGAGCTGCCGCTCATCGCCCGCCTCCTGCGGCGAAGCCGGCCGGCGGCCCGGCACCGCCGCCGAAGCCGCCGGCGCCGCTGAACCCGGCACCGAAGCCGGTGCGCCCCGTGCGGCCGGTCAGGCCGCCGGCCCCGCTCGCGCCGGCTCCGGTCGCGTTGGCGCCGGCCGTCGCGCTCGTCGACGTCACGATCACCTGCTGACCTGCTGACAGTCCGCTGACGATCTGCGTGGTGCTGTCACCGGCGACACCGGTCGTGACCCGCTGGGTCGTGCGCTTGCCGTTCTTGACGAGGGTGACGTTCGAGCCCTGCAGCGCCTGGGTCGGCACGACGACGCCGGCGGCCTGCCCGGTGACGATCTCGGCCGTCGCGCTCATGCCCGCACGCAGCCCCTTGGTCGTCTGGGTCAGCGCGATCGTCACCGGATAGCTGACGGCGCTCGACGTGCCGGTCGACGACGAGGACGATGACAACACGCCGATGTCGATCACCTTGCCGGCGACCTGCTCACCGGATGCGGCGTTGATGGTCACCGTCGCCTGCTGACCGACCTTGACGGAGTTGATGTCGGACTCGCTGAGGCTGACCTCCAGGTGCATGCGGCTGAGCTGGGTCAGGGTGATGAAGCCGGAGGAGCTGCTGCCCGACGACGACGAGGTGCCGGTGGCCGCGCCCGCGCCGCCGGACCCCGAGCCGCTGCCGCTGCCCGAGCCCGAGCCGCTCGACGCACCGCTCGATCCGGCGCTGACCTGATCGCCGACCGCACCGTTGACCGCCGCGACGGTCGCGGCAGCGGGCGCACGCAGCGCGGTCTCGGTCAGTGCGTCCTGCGCGTTGTCGACCGCGAGTTGCGCGCTCTTGACCGCGGCGACGGCCGACGCCTCGCTCATCGTGGAGCCGCCCGAGGCCGAACCACCGCCGGAGCTTGACCCGCTCGACGAGCCGGAGCCGCTGCCGGCGGCGGAGGTCGAGCGACCGGCGCCGGAGCTGGAGCTGCCACCCGAGGAACCCGCCCCCGAGCTGCCGCCGCCACCCGAGGAACCCGTCTCCCCACCGCTAGGCGTCGTCGTGGTCTGCGTGGTTGTCGGGGCCGCGCTCGGCGTCGTCGGGGTCGGCCTGGTTGTCGGGGCCGCGCTCGGCGTCGTCGGGGTCGGCCTGGTTGTCGGGGCCGCGCTCGGCGTCGTGGTCGTGGGCGAGGTCGTCGCCGGCGTGGTCGTCGTGGCGGGCGCGGAGCTGGTCGCCTGCGCCGCGGTGGCCTTGACCGAGGCGGCGGTCGCGGTCGCGGAGGTCGTCGTCGATGCGGCCGAAGCGGTGCTCGTCGTGGTCGTCCCGGACGTAATCGCGTCGAGCGTGTCCTGCGCCGAGGAGAGCGTCGCCTGCGCCTCGGCGAGGTCGACCTCGGCTGCCGTCGGGTCGATCCGTGCCAGCAGCTGGCCGCTGGTCACGTGCTGGCCGGCCTTGACGTACACCTTGGTCACCTTGCCCGTGGCGCCGAAGGTCAGGTCCATCGTGCCGGCGGGTGACAGGTTGCCGCTGCCCGAGACCGTCGACTGCACCACGCCCTTGGTGACCGTCACCGTCCGCTCGCGTGTCGTTATCGCCGACGACTCGGGGCCCACGACGATCACCCCCGCGATCACCCCACCGACGGCGAGCGCGCCGAGGACGACGTTGAGCGGGGTCAGCAAGCGGCGAGACGTCCGGTCCATACGAGGACCAGCATGTGGTGCCGCGGTGAGCAGGCACTAAGCGCAACGTGAGGAAAGCCGAAGAACGCTGTGCACGCCCGCACTTACGCACTTCTTCGTCCGCGCTTGGCCGGCATTTCGGTTGATGCGGCTCACTGCCAGCCCATGTCTCGCCTCACCACACCGTTGTCCGTCCTCGCCGTCGCCGGCGCCTCGCTCGCGCTCGCCGCCTGCGGCAGCTCGTCAGGCGGTGGGAACGCGAGCAGCACCAACGCCTCCGCCGGGCAGGGGCAGGGCGCCGATCGCAGCGCGGCGTTCCAGAAGTTCCAGGACTGCCTGAAGGACAACGGCGTGACGCTGCCCAACCGCGGCCGGCGGCCGGGCGGCGGCCAGGGCTCCGGCTACGGCCCGCCGGCGGGGGCCGGCACGCCACCCAGCACCAACGGCACGCCGCCCACCAGTACCAACGGCACCCCACCCGCCGGCGGCGACGGTCAGCCGTCCACCACCGCGCCGCCCACCGGCGGCGGCTTCGCCAACAACCCCAAGTTCCAGGCCGCCATGAAGGCCTGCGCCAAGCTCCGGCCTCAGGGCCTGCGCGGCGGCCCGGGCGCTCGCGCTCCGCAGCAGAACATCAAGGCCTTCACGCCCTACCTGACCTGCCTCAAGGATCAAGGCCTCGACATCAAGGTCTCCGACGGCTTCAACGCCCTGCGCAACCTCAAGCGTGACGACACCAAGGTCCAGGCCGCGCTCAAGACCTGTCAGTCCAAGATCCCGCAGCGCCCGACAACGCCAGCGGGCACGTCGACGACGGCCACAACCTAGGCGAGCGACCGTCGAGGTCGTCTGGTGTCCCGCATGGGGACACCAGACGACACGGATCCCCCTCGGCGCGTCGGCGCTCAGCGCCCCGTCCGCAACCGATGCAGGAACGTGTACAAGTCGCGCGCCGTCTTGCCCGGCAGCCCGGGCACCGCCTCGAGCTGCTCCCGCGTCGCCTCCAGCACCGCGTCCGGCGAGCCGAAGTGGTTCAACAACGCGCGCTTGCGCCCCTCGCCGATGCCCGGCAGGTCATCGAGCACTGACACGGTCATCGCCTTGTCGCGGCGCTGGCGGTGATGGGTGATCGCGAAGCGGTGCGCCTCGTCGCGCACCCGCTGCAGCAACTGCAGCGCCGGCGTGTCGTGGGGCAGGACGATCGGGTCCGGCCGGCCGGGCATGAAGACCTCCTCGATCCGCTTGGCCAGCGAGACCACCGCGACGCCGCGATCCAGGAACCCCCGCAGCGCCTCGACGCCCGCGCTCAACTGCCCCTTGCCACCGTCGATCACAATCAAGTTGGGAAGTGTCGCGAACGACTCGTTGCGATCCGGGTCATGCGGTGACAGATCCTGCTGACGCTCCCAGTTGGCCAGCCGGCGCGTCAGCACCTCGCTCATCGACGCGAAGTCGTCCGGAACGCCCTCCTCCCCACCGCGGATCGTGAACCGCCGGTAGTCGGCCTTCTTCGGCGCACCGCCCTCGAAGACCACCATCGACGCCACGGTGTGCGTCCCCATCAGGTTGGAGATGTCGAAGCACTCGATCCGCAGTGGCAGCGCATCGAACCGCAGCGCCTCCTGCAGGTCGTCCAGCGCCTCGACCCGCTGCTGCCGCGAGCGCTCGGCCTTCAGCCGCTCCTGGTCGAGCGCCAGGCGCGCGTTGCGCTCGGCGAGATCGAGCAAGCGCGCCTTGTCGCCGCGCTCGGCGGCGCGCACCTCGACGTTCGCGCCCCGGCGCTCGGTCAGCAGCTCGGCCAGCGGCTCCAGGTCGTCGACCTCGGCCTGCACGATGATCTGCGGCGGGATCACCGTCGCCTCGCCGTAGTACTGCAACAAGAACTCCTGGGCGACCTCGCCGACGCCACCCTCCTGGACGTTGTCCAGGTAGAACGACTGACGATCGCTCAGGACCCCATCGCGCAGCTGGAAGACCTGGGCGTTGGCGTCGGTCCCGTCGGCCGCAACCGCGACAACATCGGCGCTGCCGTGCTGGTCGCTGGCCACCCGCTGCTTCTGCAGGAGCGAACGAACCGCCGCCAACCGATTGCGCTCCATCGCCGCCTGCTCGAACTCCTGCTTGGCCGACGCCTCCTTCATCCGCGCTTCGAGGTCGCGCTCGATGTCGCGGTAGCGACCCGACAGAAACGCGCGGACGCCGTCGATCGACTCCATGTACTGCGCGCGGTCGACGCCGTAGTCGACGCACGGCGCGCCGCAGCGCTTGATGTAGAAGTCCAGGCACGGCGATCCGGAGCGGCGCCCCGGCTCCGCCCCCGTACACGACCGGTACTGGAAGACCTTGGCCAGCGTCTCCAGCGTCGATCGCGTGCGCTTGGCGCGACGAGTACGGCCCGAAGTACAGCCGCGTCTTGCGATGGCGCTCGCGCGTGAAGTAGACGCGCGGGAACGGCTCGTCCATCGAGATCGCGATGTAGGGATAGGACTTGTCGTCGCGCAGCCGGATGTTGAAGCGCGGCTGGTACTGCTTGATGAAGTTCTGCTCGACCAGCAGCGCCTCGGTCTCCGAGCCGACCAGGATGAAGTCCACGCTGTCGATGAGCGTTGTCATCTGCACGGCTCCGCGCGTGACCGGATTGGAGAAGTGGCCGGCGACCCGCTTCTTCAGCGACTTGGCCTTGCCGACGTAGATGACCTTCCCGTTGGCATCGTGGAACAGGTAGACGCCCGGGCCGTCGGGCAGCTTGCGCCGCTGCTCGGCCAGGCGGGTCTTGCGTCCTTCGGATTGGGAGGCGGAGGCCATGCGCCTTCGAGGATAGGCACGGCCACGGCCCGACCGTGGCTACCCGCCGAGCAGCCGCGCGGCCTCGCGGAAGAAGGCGACGAGCTCGTCGACGTCGTCGGCGCCGACCGGGCGCTCGGCGCCCGTGAAGGCGGTCGCGTTCCAGAAGGTGCTGGGCCCGACCGTCGCCGGTGGCGTCCACGGCCCGACGTAGGCGTAGGGCTCGGCGTGGTCGGCGTCGCCGGGCGAGACGCCGTAGGTCGCGCGTGTGCCGGCGGCCTCGGAGCCGGCTTCGATGGCGATGTCGAAGTGCTCGGGCCAGAGGATCGGCGACGAGGGATCCTCCGCACCGCCGGCGGCGAAGGCGGTCAGCGCCTCCTCGCCGGTGGCCCAGGTCTCGGCGAGCACGCCGGCCGCGCCGGCGTGGACCTCCAGCGGGTCGTCGGGAAGCGACGCGCCGCCGACCAGCCCCACGAACGCCGCGGCGGCACGCAAAGAGGTGACGGCCGTCCGTTGCTCATCGCCACCGGCGCCCAGCCGCACCACCTCGGTCCCGCTCACCCCGACCCACGAGCCATCGGGGAGCGCCGGCGTGCCGAAGCCGCCGGGACGCACCCGCAGCGCGATCTCGTTGCCCGTCGCCTGTACGCGCAACGGGCTGATCACCCGCTCGGCGAGCGCATGCAGGGAGAGACGGGTCGTGACCAGCGGAGCATCATCAGCGTCGGGCATGTCCATCATCTTCCCCGACGGCCCAACAGGCGCGCCAGCCAACCACCGCCACGGGCGCCGCGCTGCGCCGACCGCCAGTCGGCCTGCGACGGCAGACGCCCCTCCTCGCGCGCCCGCGCCACGCACGCGAGATGCGCATGGCGCCGTCCTTCGCCCTTGCCCAGCGGCCGGATCAGCACGTGCTCGCTGAACGCCGGCAGCTTGCGCGGGCAGAACGGGCAGGAGTACGTAGCGGGCTTGGTGGACTGCGCCCGCCGCACGTCGTACCAATCGGCTTGCACCAGGCCGCGGCTCACGCGGCCAGGCTAGCCCTCCTACGCCGCGACATCCCCGGTGCGCAGCTCGGCGCCGGCGATGACCGGCCGGGCTCGGGGGTCATCGCAGACGAGCACGGCGTCGGGGGTGGTCGTGCGCCGCGGGTTGTGCAGACGGTGACCGTTGATCCGGGCCCGAATGCGATCGCCTACGCGCGCGGGCGTGTGTGGGTCGGCAGCGTGCGCAGTGGCCGGCTGATCGGCCTGGCCGCCGATGGCAAGGGCGCGCGACGGACGATCAAGCTGCCGTGGAGCAGCGGGACGACAAGCATCGCCGCGGGCTTCGGATCACTGTGGGTGACCAACGGCCAGCAGGCCCGCCTGGTACGCATCGACCCCGTCACCGGCCACCTGCAAGGCGATCGCCTCGTCGGCTCGGGGACCGCGGTCGTCGTGGTCACCGGCGAGGGCGCCGTCTGGGTCGGCCGACGGGCCTTTCGCTCGACCGACCCACCGTCATCGATCATCAAGATCGACCCGCACGGCGGCGCCACCAAGGAGATCCTCTTCGGCCAAGAGGGCATCGGCGACCATCGCCGTCGGCCGCAACCCATTTTGCCATCGTCACCCACGAAAATCACGTGTGGGTCACCAACCTCGCCAGCGGCACCGTCTCCCGCATCGACACAGGCTGAGTGCAAGACGCTGCGGTCGCGGGCCGCGGTGATCTAACACTGAAATCCTGAGTTGCGCCCGTTGTGCCACTGGGCAGCGATGCTGAGCGCTTCTGGCAGCGTCTCGGCCAGGGCGGCCGGCGGGAGGCTTTTGCAGGCCTTTCTCCCTGCCGACCTGTCGATGTGGCACACCATCTGAGCGTCAACACCAGTATGGCTGTTGACATCAATTACGTAGCAACCTATTACTAGGGACACCAAAGCGCTGGCTCGCCGGTCAGGTAGGGATCAATCTGACGGTATCGGCCGGCGCTTGCGTTCGACAGGGAGGAGTCGGGCTCGACTACCAGAGCAGGCTGTCGTCTGCCTTGTCGCGGATCCCTGCACGGAAGGCAGACATGGTGAACCACCCCGGGGCACATCGCTCACGACAGTGAGTCGGTGCCACCGGGATCACAAATCGTCCTGGCGCTCGCCAGGACTCACAAGGAGTAATGACATGAAGAAGTTCTCGAAGAAGGGCGCCTTGCTCTTCGCGGGTGTGATGGCAGTATGTGCGTTTGCGATGCCAGCGATGTCCTCGGCAGCGAGCTGGAGCCCGCTCCTTTCGGAGCACACGCTCCATTCGGCCAACCTCGGTTTCACGGCGACGGATCCGGTCCTCGGACCGATCTCGTCGTCGTGCGCACAGTCGACGTTTACTGTCGACGTGCGTAACGCTGCTCAGTTGAATGTCACTAGCACGTCGTTCAACAATTGCACTGGACAAGGACCAGCCATCGGTGACTGCACTGTCACTGCGTCCGGCACTAATACCAACACCTGGACGGTGACTGGCGTCACGACGTCCAACGTCACTATCGACAACATTCGCATCGATGTGACGTTCGAGACTAAGCCGGGCGCCCCCGCGGGCACCTGTGCGAACGTGGACGGCGCGAGCATCATCCTGACTGGGAATCTGGACGACGGAGCATTTAACAATGCCACGCATGCGGTGACCTACACCAATGCAGAGGGTCTCAGGGCCCACGGCGCCACGGGCAACGGCACAGTCGCGACTGTGACGGGCACGATTCGCGACACTCAGTCGTTGACGCTGAGCTAGGTCTTCGTGTTTGCTGGTTGGGTGTTATGAGGTTCCGGGGTCGTCGCCGAGAGGCAGCGGCCCCGGGGCCGCTTACGGGTCTACGGAAACGTGCGGGAAATCGATGATTTGAATCCGCGATGCGGACCGGTTGCTTGACAGCCGAAAACGGCCTCGTGTAACAATGATTGCCATTGTTGGTTGGTAAGCGGGGTGCGGTGAGGCTGGCATTCTGGTTTGGGTTGTGGGTTAATGTTGAGGAGTGGGTGTGAGAGCTTTGGGTCTTGGGTTGGGTCGCTTTGGCGTGGTGGGTTTGGTGGCGGTGTGGTTGTCGTTGGCGGGCGGTGGGTCTGCGTTGGCGACGACGGGGCATGATTTTGCGGGTCGGTTCGGCGGATTGGGTGATGGTGATGGGCAGTTCGGCGAGTCGCCGTTGCACAACGGTCCGGTGGGTGTTGCGGTGATGCCGTTGACCGGTGATGTCTTCACGCTCGACGCGGGACGCGACCCGGACACGGGCGCAGGTGGACCGCGGGTGCAGCGGTTCAGTGGTGCTGGCGTGTATGTGCCGGGGTCGGGGTTTGCGATCGGGGCGCAATACAACGTGGTGGGTGGTATTGCGGTTGATCCTGCTGATGGGGGCTCGGCTTATGTTTCGACCAACCAGGATCCCGCCCTTGCTGCGGTGAAGAAGTTCAGCGCGGCTGGCGTGTTTGCCTATGATTTGGATGCGTCGAACTCGGGCACGACGCTGAACAACCCGCTCTACATCGCGACGCCGTTGGCGGTTGATCCGGTTGATGGGACGGTGTATGCCGCGGCGGCCGATGCCTCCGGGTTGCCGGTGGTCGATCGGTTTGATGGGTCGACGGGTGCGTTCATCAACTCTTTTGATGGGACGAGCAGCTCGCCGGACGGGTCGGGCTTTGGGTGTCTGAGCGGGCTTGCGGTTGACGGTTCGCATCGGGTGTATGTGCTTGATGGCTGCAAGAATCCCGACCCGGTGACCGGGGCGCCGCTGGGTCGCGTGGATCAGTACAGCTCCGGCGGCGTCTTCGGGGCGACGGTCGATGATGGCAGCCGCGGCGCTCTGTCGGCGGTAGCTGCCGATGCGGCAACCGACGAGGTCTATGTGTCTGAGGCGGGCCCGGTCGGCCTGCAGATCACGCACTTCAACGCCGGTGGCGCAGCCGCGGTCTACACCTTTGATGCCTCCAGTGCCGGTGGTGCGCGGGCCTTGGCGGTCGGTGGCGCGGGAACGGTCTATGTCTCAGACGCGACGAACCCGTTCGTGGACCGATTCACCCGGTTTGACGGTCCAACGGTCACGACCGACCCCGCGACGTCGATCGATCCGCGGGATGCGACCTTGAACGGCACGATCAATCCGGAGGGCGTGAGCTCGAACTATCACTTCGAGTACGGCCTGGACTTCACCTACGGGTCGAGCACGCCCGTGACGGACGCCGGTAACGGCAGCATCCCAGTCGCGAAGACGGCCACCATCAGTGGCCTGGCGCCGAATACGACCTATCACTACCGGATCGTGGGCTCCAATGGTTCGGGGTCGATCGCCGGTCCTGATCAGACGTTGCCCACGGCGGCGACGCCTGCGGTTCTGAGTGGTCCGTTTGCGTCGGAGATCACGCCGCGTAGTGCGAGCATCCATGGCACGATCAACCCGAACAACAACTTCATCGTGCGGTACCACGTGGAGTACGGCACGACGATGTCCTATGGCACGTCGACGCCCGCGTTCCCGCGATTTCTCCTCGGTGCCGGCGGGTCTGACATCTCGGTCGACCCGGTGCCGTTGTCGGGCCTGGAGCCCGACACCCTCTATCACTTCCGTTTCGTGGCCGACAACGATGGGCTGGGCGGCACGCTACAGGGTGTCGATCAGACGTTCATCACCGCGCCGGCGGCCGGTGGCGGAGCCACCGGCGTCTCGACCCGTCGTGCGACGTTGACGGGCACGATCAACGCGCATGGTGCGGCGACGACCTATCACTTCAACTACGGCCCGACCGCCGCCTACGGCGCGGTCACGCCGGAGGTCGATGGCGGTGACACCGATGGGGATCGCGTGGTATCTCAGCAGGTGTCTGGACTGTCGCCCGACACGACCTATCACGTCCAGGTCGTCGCGACGACCGGCGACGTTGTTCGCACGGGTGCTGATGGGCTGTTTCGTACCGCGCCGGCTCCGACGGCCGTGGCGATCGGTCCGACCGTCGTCACGACCAGCGCGGCGACGTTGGCCGGCGATGTCAACACCTATGGATTGACGGGTAGCTATCGCTTTGATGTGTCGTCGCTGGACAGCCCGTATGCGATTTCGACCGGTGAGCGGCCGGTTGCGGGTAGTGCCTCGACCGAGCGCGTGACCGTGCCGTTGACCGGGTTACCTGCGGGCGAGACCTTCGTCGTGCAGCTCACCGTGACCAGCAACGACTCGAGCACGGTCAGCGACCTGGTCACCTCTGCCACCGCCGCAGTGCCCAAGGTCTTCCCACCCCCACCCGGCAGCGACACGACCAGCACCTACGGGTGCGGAGCCCCTCACCTGGATGCCTACAACACCCACCCCAGGCCCGGCGACACGATCAAGATCACCGGCAACGACCTCGGCACCGGCGCCAACGTCACGCTCGACGACCGGCCGGTGAAAGTAGATGATTGGTCATCTACCGGTTTTCATTTGATGGTGCCTGATGATGTGAGAGGGACGTTGGGGTTGACGATCGATTGTGGGCACAGGTCCAACACGATCGCCATCGCGGTCTTCCAGCAACCAGACAACGCGTTCTCGATCCCCGACCGGTCGGTGACCGGATCGACGGCGACGTTGACCCTCAGGCTCCCTGGTCCGGGCAAGGTCGAGACCCAGGCCACCAACGCGACGACGGCGAAGGTCACGATCAAGAAGGCCGGAACCGCCTCCATCAAGGTCAGACTCACCCCCACCGGGCAGAGAGCGCTCAACCGCGCCAGGAGCCGGACGCTGAAGGTCAGCGCCCGCGTCCGCTACACCCCCGCCGGCGGCCAGCCCAAAAGCAAGACGGTCACCCTCACGTTCAAGCGCACGGCCCGACGGTAAACGCACATGACCCACGCACCGCACCACGCCCCCGGCCCACACCGCGCCCAAGGACCCCACATGCCACCAACCACACCAACCACGCACAACGCGCTGCCTCCGGGGCGTGGCTTGGCTGACCTCACTGCGCTCGGCACGTTGCTCGTGACCGTCGCTCTGGGCTTGTTGCTCTGTGCCGGCGTGACGTCGTCGGCGCAGGCCGCCGACACCTGCCCGAATGCCGTCCAACGCGCCCAGAATGCCTCAACCGAGTTGCCCGACTGCCGCGCCTATGAGATGGTCAGCTCACCGTACAAAGAAGGATTCGGCGTCGAACCGCGCCGCTTCACCGACGACGGCATCGTCTCCTACGTCTCGACCGGCAACTTCGCCGGTAGTGCCCTGGGTCTGGCGTCCAATCTCTATCACGCCACGCGGTCGACGGTGGGTTGGGTGACGACGGCCCCGAGCCCGCCCGGCGTGACCTACAGCGCGGGCGGCGGCGTCTCGGCCGAGTCGGCTGATCTTGACTCGTCGCTGTGGGAGATGCGCCGCCGTGATGGTACGGGAGGCAACGACCTCTACCTCCGCGGTCTGGACGGTGAGCTCACCTTCGTCGGTCAGGGCGCCGCCGATGGCGGCTTCACGTCGCCGGGCGTGGACGGGACGTCGGCCGATCTGTCACACGTGATCTTCCGGTATGGCTCTGCGGGGAGCGCCGATGCCACGGCGTTGCGGGAGTTTGTCGGGACCGGCAACGTTGGTCCTGCACGGGTGGTCAGTGTCGACAACCTCGGCAACCCGACGCGGGCCGAGACGTGTCCCAACAAGATCTCTGATGATGGTCGGGTGATCGTCTACACGTCGGGGTGTCACGTCGCGACCCTGCAGTTGTGGGCGCGGGTGGGTGAGTCGGCGACGGTCGCGGTGTCGGGGTCTGAGTGCACGCGCAGCCCCGGCGATCAGGGTGGGGCGTGCAACGCGCTCTCCAGCGCCGACTACGCGGGCTCGGCCGATGACGGCTCGCGGGTGTTCTTCACCACCAACCAGCAGCTGATCAACGCCGACACCGACACGACCAGCGACCTCTATGCCTGTGACATGCGGTCCGGCAGCCCGGTCCCGGTTGGGACGGCGAACCCGTGTGCGTCGTTGACTCAGGTCTCGGGGACCGCGAGCGGTGCGCAGGTCGAGAGCGTGGTCGCGATCTCCGGTGATGGGTCGCGGGTGTACTTCGTGGCCCAGGGCGTGCTGGCCAACAACCTCGGAATCGGCGACCACGGTGCCGCCGCGGGTGGTAACAACCTGTACCTGTGGGAGCGTGACGCCGCCCATCCGGCGGGGCACACGAGGTTCATCGCCGGGCTCGGCACCGGGCCGGCTGCCAACGACCTGACCCGGAGCCAGATGACCCCCGACGGGCGCTATCTGACCTTTCTCACGGCCAATGCGTTGGTGACGACGGGGCCTGGTGCCGACACCGACGTCGACCAGATCAGTGGCGTGGCCGCGAGGGATGTGTATCGCTATGACTCGGTCACCGGATCGATCGTGCGCGTGTCGACCTCGACCTCGGGCACCGGCGGCAACGACCCCGCATATGACGCAGACCTGGGTGGAACCAGCTCAGCGCTTGCGTCGATGACGTCTGATGGTTCTTCGATCGTCTTTGACACCGCCGAGGCGCTGTCTCCCAATGACAACGACGGGACCACCGATGTGTATGCCTGGCATGACGGGCACGTGTCATTGATCTCCAGCGGGGGGGGCAACCTGCTGTGGATCAGCCCCTCGGGCCGTGACATCTTCTTCCAAACCGCCGTCACGCTGGTGCCCACTGACCGTGACGTCATCGCAGACATCTATGACGCACGGGTCGGAGGCGGCTTTGACCTCCCACAGACAGAACCCTGTTCGGGGGTTCAGTGTCGGGGCCAGCAGAGCTTGCCACCGAGTCGGGTGGCGCCAGCGCCAGCGCCAGACGGCCGCGGGCCGACGCAGGCGGCGCCGGGCTTCTCGTTGGGGGCGGTGAGTGCGGCGCAGCGCAAGCGGCTCGCCGCGACAGGGAAGATCGCGTTGACGATCACAGCCAACGTGCCGGGGACGGTCAGCGCGACGGCCTCGGCCACGATTGGTGGTCGGTCGGCGACGATTGCGTCGGCGCGGCGGACCATGACCGCACCGGGGAGGGTGGCGGTGTCGTTGACGTTGTCCAAGAAGGCGCGTGCGCAACTGGCGGCCAAGGGCAAGCTGACGGTCAAGGTCACCGTCGCCCATTCCAAGGTGGCACTTGATCGGTCGGTGACGTTGCGGCTCACCCACGCCAAGGCGAAGCAGAAGCGGGCCAGCGGCTCGCGGGCGCGGCGAGCGGTCCTCAGCGACGATCGGGGAGATCGGTCATGACTCGTGTTGTTTCCGGTCTTGCAAGGTTCCAGGTCACGAGAGATATGAGCCCCATGATCATCCTTCGACGTCGCATCGCGCATCTGGCGCTGGGCCTGTCGGCCGTGCTGATGCTGGGCGGGGCGGGTTCACTGCTCCCAGCGGTCGCTACGGCGGCGGGTATTCCGCCATTTGAGATCAATGATTTCGTTGCGCGTTCGTTGGACGCCGGCGGCAGTGACGACACGGTCGCCGGGGGCCATCCGTATGAGGCGGTGAACTCGTACATGTTTCCGAGCGTCGGTGGCGACACCCCCAACACGAGCAACGTCGAGTTCGTCAAGTCGACGTTCACCGATCTTCCGGCTGGGTTTGTCGGCAATCCGGCCGTTGCGGCTCGTTGCACGTTTACGCAGCTGGCGGTGGGGCAGGGCCAGACGCCGAACTGTCCTGCGAGCAGCGCCATCGGGACGGTGGAGATCGACACGAACTCTCCGCTGCCCGCTCCGGATGGCACGTCGGTGTTCAAGGTTTACAACTTGGTGCCCGAGCGTGGCTATCCGGCTCAGTTCGGGTTCAACTTCGCCGGGAAGAACGTGCTGGTGTATCCGCGGTTGCGGCGGTTGCCGTCGACCGGTCAGTACGGGGTGACAGTCGCCAGTCCGGGGATCGCGACGATCGGGATCACACGGGTCAAGATCGTGCTGTTCGGGGTTCCGTCGCAGCGCAATGGGACGGGTGGGGCGCGGGTGCCGTTCTTGTCCAACCCGGGTGACTGTCTGGTTGCCGCACCGGTGACAAACATGTTCGCGGACACGTGGGCGCTTCCGGCGCGGACGTTGCCCGGTGGTTCAGCAGACTTCGGCTTTCCGGATCTCAGTGACCCGTTGTGGAAGTCGGCCAGCGCGGTCGCTCCACCGGTGACCGGTTGTGACAGTCCGGCGCTGGCCTCGCAGTTTGCGCCGAGCCTTGATGCACGTCCGACGCCGGGGACGGGCAGCTCTCAGGCCGACGCGCCGACGGGATTCACCGTCGATCTGGACTTCCCCCAGAACAATGACCCGACCGACTCGTCTTCGACCTTTGACCCGACGGTGCCCAACGGCCCGGCACTGAAGGACGCGACGGTCACCCTGCCCGAAGGGGTCGCGATCTCACCATCTGCCGCCGATGGGCTGGATGGCTGCTCGGATGAGGGTCCGGGTGATCAGGTTCATTATGAGACGACCGACCCGGTGAGATGCCCGGATGCTTCGAAGGTCGGATCGGTGGTGGCGACCACCCCGTTGCTGGCCCGCCGCGACCCGGCGACCGATGAGGTCATCGGCGCCGAACCGATCAGCGGCGACGTCTTCATCATCAAGCCCCACCCCGGCGACCTCGACCCCACCGGTGCCCAAGACGGCAAATACCGCCTGCTCATCCAGATCAACTCCAACAAGTTCGGCGTCAATGTCAAACTGCCCGGCATCGTCACCGCCGACCACACCACGGGTCGACTGACCGCACGATTCCAAGACAACCCCCAGGTCCCCGCCAAGCACCTGACCCTCGTGTTCGACCCTGGATCCCGCGCGGCGTTGGTCAACCCCGTCACGTGTGGATCGGCGAGCACGAGCGGGGCCTTCACCCCGTGGTCACGAGGCGGCACGCGCACCGACGGCCTCGTCGTGCCCGGGACCCCGGACGCAACCACCGGCTCCAGCTATGACGTCAGCTGGGACGGCAACGGCGCCAACTGCCCATCCACCCTGCCGTTCGCCCCGACCGTCAGCGCAGGCACCATCGACACACAGGCCAGCGCCTTCAGTCCGTTCACCTTTGATTTGACGCGTGGTGATCGCCAAGACGTGATCAACGGCGTCCAGGTCGCCCTGCCCGGAGGCCTGCTCGCTGCCGTCAAGGGCGTCCCGCTGTGCTCAGACGCCGACGCGAATGCCGGTGCCTGCCCGGTTGGTTCGCGGGTCGGGTCGGCGACCGTCGCCGCCGGGCCCGGCGACACCCCCTTCTATCTCCGTGATCAGCCGGTTTCGTTGACCGGACCGTACAAGGGCGCCCCCTACGGCCTGGCCATCGCCGTACACGCGGTCGCCGGACCCTTCGACCTCGGCACCGTCGTCGTTCGCCAGGCCCTCAACGTCGACCCAGACGACGCCCACGCAACAGTCGTCAGCGACCCCCTCCCCACCATCCGAGACGGCGTGCCGTTCCGGATCCGAGAGGTGCAGGTCGTGGTGAACCGCCCCGCGTTCATGCAGTCGCCGAGCTCGTGTGATCCCAAGTCGATCACCACCAGCGTCTTCTCGGCCGGTGGCCAAACGGCGAACCTGAGCACGCCGATCCGGTTCACGGGTTGTGACAAGTTGCCGTTCGCGCCGAAGCTGGCGCTCAAGCTGACCAATGCCAAGGAGGCCAAGGTCGGTGGCCATCCCGGCCTCGAGGCCCTCGTCACCCAGCAACCCGGTGAGGCCGGCATCAAAGCCGTAACGGTGACCTTGCCGTTGAGCTTGGCTTTGGATCCCAACAACGCCGAGAGCGACTCACTCTGCGAGTACGCCGACGGGCTCAAGGATCAATGTCCGGCCAAGTCGGTGATCGGCACGGTGACCGCGATCAGCCCGCTGCTCAAGGCACCTCTGAATGGCAAGGTCTATTTCGTCAAGGGCATCAGAACCGACGCCAAGACCGGCCGGCAGATCCGGACGCTCCCGACGTTGTTGATGGAGTTGCGTGGTGAGGTCAATCTCAACCTCCGTGGCACGAACTCGGTGCCCGACAACAAGCACCTGACCTCGACGTTCCCGATGGTCCCCGACGCCCCACTGAGCTCGTTCTCGCTCAAGCTCAACGGCGGCAAAAAGGGCATCCTCGTCATCACCGACGGCAACAGCAACATCTGCTACACCCCCCAAAAACCGTTCCTGGCCGCCCAAGGACACAACGGCAAACGCCTCGACACCACCACCACGATGACCGTCGAATGCCCCCTGGCCATTGCCTCACGGACGTTCACCCCCAACACCGTGCGGGTCAAGGTCAGTGGCCTGAGCCCGGGCAGGCTGACCCTCAGCGGCCCCGGCATCCACACCACCCACCAAGCCATCACCACGGCAACGAGCACGACGATCACCGCCCGGCTCACCAGCGCCGGTAAGCGCCTACGCCACGCCAAGCGCGATGTACGCATCAAGGCCACCCTGCTGCCCAAGGGCGCCAAGAAGGCCAAGAGCACGTACTCGGCAAAGCCCAGCAAGCGCTGACCCACCCGCAGGCTCGGCGGGACCCACACCCACCCCGCCGAGCCTGCCACCGAACGGCAACCTCGAACCGGCAACCAGCGTCAGGACCTCCAGCTCTCGGACTGGGTCTGACGGAGGCCGTTAAAGCGGGTTCTGTCCCCGGCGAAGCTGAAAGCTGCCCTTCAGACATAGCCCGTCGAGGACCTATCCGTCTGAGCTGCTTGGGCGCGGCGCTCGGCTGGTGTTTGAGACCCGATCGCGCACGTCGCGTGATCGGGTCTTCGCGACCGCGCTCGACCAAAACCGGACGAGGTGAGCGCGTTTGTCGATGAGCGTCGCGCGCCGGGGCCGAGCCGACCTGCCGGGCCCTGGGCGTCATGTTGCGCTCAGGCGAGACGGTCGGGACGCCAAGTCCTCCTACGCCGCGACATCCCCGGTGCGCAGCTCGGCGCCGGCGATCATCGCCCGTGAGCGGCCCGTGCGCTTGGCGTCCAGGAGCGCGATGTCGGCCGCCTCCAGGAGGTCGGCCAGCTCGTTGCCGTGGGTCGGCGCCGCGGCGCAGCCGAGCGAGAGGTCGATCTGCGGGCCGCTGCCCGCCTCGAAGACCTCGCCCACCTGGGCCATGATCCGCTGTGCGGCCTGCACGGCCTCTTCGAGGTTGCCGGGGACCAGCACGGCGAACTCGTCGCCGCCCAGCCGTCCGGCGTGCCCGTGCACGGCGAGGATCCGCCCGATCTCGGCCAGGACGAGGTCGCCCGCGGCCATGCCGTGGCGCTCGTTGACGGCCTTGAAGTGGTCGATGTCGCAGATCAGGATCGCGCCGCCGCCGTTCTCGATCAGCGCCATGCGCGTGGTCTGCAGCCAGTGACGACGGTTCGCCAGGCCGGTGAGGTCGTCGGTCTGCGACAGCCGCTCCAGCTCGGCGACGCGCGAGGCCAGACGGCCGGCCTCGCCACGCTGATCGGTCTGCGTGATCTGGTCGGCGAGGACGTCGAGGACGTCCGTGGTCAGGCTCAGGCGGTCGAGCGCGACCTCGAGCAGGGCGTGGTCGGCCTCGACGCCGTTGAGCATCCCGGCGACGTTGTTGGCCAGTTGCACGCAGGCGACATCGGCGTTCGGGGCGCCGACGCCGGTCGGGCCGCCGTGGTGCCAGGCGATGATCGACGCGATCTCGGCGGGCAGGCCCCAGCGCTCGGCCAGCAGCGCGCCGCACTGGGCGTGGTCGATGCCGAAGCGCTCGCGCTCGGCCAGGACGCGCTCGGCGCCGGCCGGGAACTCGCGTGCCAGCGCGTCACATGCCTCCTCGCCGAAGACCTCGGGCAGCACGAGCTTGCCGACGTCGTGCAGCAGGCCGGCGAGGTGGACGGTGTCGCCCGGGACGCGTGCCTCCTCGGCCGCGCCCGCGGCGCCGATGGCGACCGAGATCGCGTGCAGGTGCAGTTGGCCGCACGAAGCGCGGCCGTTGCCCTTGGAGCGCTCCAAGAAGCGGAAGGTGGCGGCCTCCAGCGCGAGGCGACGCAGCGCACGCCGGCCGACGAGCATGACCGCCTGACGGATCGTCTTGGCGCGAATCGGATGCGCACGCGCCGCCGAGTTCGAGAAGCGCAGGAGGTTCGCGGCGAAGGTCGCGTCCTGCTCCAGGGCGTCGACCAGGTCGGCCGCCGTGGACTCGTCGTCATCGCAGAGCGCGATGACGCGGAGCACCGTGGCGTCCAGGACCGGGAACTCGGCCAGTTGATCAATGGCGCCTGCGACGGATTGGGCAGCGACGGGGTCGATGCCTTCCTTCCAGGGCGCGCAGTCCGTTGCGTGCTTTGCCTCCATGGCTCTCACTGGCATCGACCGAGGCAGGGCCGCGTTGAGGTGGGGATGAGGTCGCTGGACGAGTGTCGGAGGAGAACCGGACCCCGCCCGCCCGGTTGCCCGCACCCCGGCGGGTGCGGTCAGCCACCCGAACGCCCTGACAGGGGTTTCCCCCATTTCTTCTGGACGAGCGCGGCGTCAGAGTGAGCGCAACCCCCTGCACGCCCCTCTCTTTCCCCCAAGGACTCCCCGTGAACAAGACCCAACGCTGGACGCTCGCCGTGGTCTGTGTCGCCACCGCGATGCTCATGCTCGACATCGCCGTCGTCAACACCGCGCTCTCCGAGATCGCCGGCGACCTCAACACCGGCCTGCACGGCCTGCAGTGGGTCGTCGACGCCTACACCCTCGCGCTCGCCGCGACGGTGCTGACCGCCGGCTCGCTCGCCGACCGCTTCGGCCGTCGCGTCTGTTCACCATCGGCCTGGCCCTCTTCACCGGCTGCCTCGCTGCTCTGCGCCGTGGCCGGCGACATCGCGTTGCTCAACGCCGCCCGCGCCGTGCAGGGCATCGGCGCGCGCGATCATGTTCGCC
Source organism: uncultured Conexibacteraceae bacterium (assembly GCA_963731005.1). Classification (GTDB taxonomy): domain Bacteria; phylum Actinomycetota; class Thermoleophilia; order Solirubrobacterales; family Solirubrobacteraceae; genus Baekduia. The sequence continues at coordinate 1,405,905 of CAVSTZ010000001.1, forward strand.
GTCTCGCTCGCGCTGCTCGCCAACGCGTTCCCGACCGCCAAGGAGCGCGGCGGCGCGCTCGCCGCCTACGGCGCCACGATCGGCGCGTCGTTCGCCGTCGGCCCGCTCGTCGGCGGCGCGCTGACCAGCGGCCTCGGCTGGCGCTGGATCTTCCTCGTCAACATCCCGCTCGGCCTCGCCTGCCTGGCGATCACGCGCGCCTACGTCGCGGAGTCCAAGGACGCGAGCGCCCGCGCGCGTCGACTTCGGCCGGCCTGCTGACGCTGACCGGCGGCCTGTTCCTGCTCGTCCTCGCGCTGCTGCGCGGCAACGAGCTCGGCTGGGGCAGCGCGCAGATCGTCGCCGAGCTCGGCGGCGCCGGCGCCGCTGCTCGCCGCGTTCGTCGCGATCGAGGCGCGCGTCGCGCGAGCCGATGCTGCCGCTGGGCCTGTTCCGCATCCGGATCGTTCACCGGCGCGCAGGTCGGCGCGTTCGCGATCTCGGCGTCGTTCTTCGCGATCTTCTTCTACATCGACGCTCTACCTGCAGCAGGTGCTCGGCCTGTCGGCGATCGAGGCCGGCCTCGTCTACCTGCCGTCGACGATCGTGATGTTCTTCGTCGCGGGCGCGTCGGCCGCGGTCGGCCGAGCGCGTCTCGGGCCGGGCGATGGTCGTCGGTCGGGCTCGTGCTCGTCGGCGTCGGGATGGCGATGCTGACGGTCGCGCAGGTCGACTCGTCCTGGACGATCGCCCTGCCCGGCTCGATCGTGGCGATGATCGGCACCGGCCTGTTCAACCCGGCGGTCAGCAACGTCGCGCTCGGCTCGGTTCCCGAGCACCAGAGCGGGCTGGCCGCGGGCGTCAACGACACGTTCCGCCAGGCCGGGATCGCCGTCGGCGTCGCGGCGCTCGGCGCGCTGATCCCGTCGGGCGCGGTCTTCGCGGGCGGCGACCAGGGCGCATTCGTCGGTGGCCTGCACGACGCGCTGTGGGTCTGCACCGCGCTCTGCGTCGCCGGCGGCGCAGCCTGCTGGGCGCTGCTGCGCGACTCGGCGCCGGCCGATGCGGGCGAGCGCGTCGACGCCGCGCTCGTCGCCGACGTGGCCTGAGCGGGGCCACACCCCACGCCGGATGCCGGCCAGGTGGGCCTGTTGGGCGCGAGCACCTCGCGCTCAAGAGGCCCACCCGCCTCCCTAGGCGCCGATGTGGCCGTCGAGGTGCGGGATGCCGCGCTCGGCGTCGTGCAGCGCGAAGGCGCGGCCGGCGCCGTCCTCGGTGGTGGAGAAGGCGACCTTGGCCGAGAGCAGGACCGGGCGCTTGAAGCGCACCTGCGCGGCGAAGCTCTCGGGGAGTTCGGGCTGGAGCGCGGCGAGCACGCGGGCCTTCAACCACATGCCGTGGGCGATCGCGCGCGGCATGCCGAAGAGCTTGGCCGAGACGTTGTGCAGGTGGATGGGATTGCGGTCGCCGGAGACCACGCCGTAGCGGCGGCCGATGTCACCGGGGACCGGCCAGATGGCCTCGGGCGACGGCGCGGGCGCAAGCGGCGCGGCATGCCCGGCCTTGTTGTCGTCCTTGCCCCGGGAGCCGCCGGTGCCGGCCGCGCCGCCACGACGCAGGTACGTGCTGCGCCCTTCCCACACGCGCTCGCCGCCCACGGTCGCGACCGCGACGACGTCGAACTGACGCCCCTTCGGATGGTCGCGGAGATCCTCGGCGTGGACGCGGAGGCTCGGCGTCTCGCGAGACCAGGACCGGCCGGATGTGCTCGATCCGGTTGACGACGTGGACCAGGCCGATGACGCCGAACGGGAATGCCCCGTCGGTCATCAGCGCCATTGCCAACGGGAAGCCGAGGATGTGCAGGTAGCTCGGCGGCAGCGCGTCGCGCAGGTCGAAGCCACAGACGCGCGCGTAGTCGGCGACGTGACCGATGTCGAGCGTGACGTCATCGAGCCCGAGCGTCAGCTCCGGTAGCGCCTTCGGCGTGCGCCCACCGACGAGCGGAACCTTGCGCAGCAACGGCCGTCCGAACGTCCCGAACGCCGCGCGCGGGTAGAGCGTCGCGGCGCCGGGGGCACGGTCAAACGTGCGCTCCGCCCCGCTCATGCGCCGATCAGCGACTGGCCGCAGACGCGCACGACGTTGCCGTTGACGCCGCCTGACGCCGGACTGGCGAACCACGCGATCGTCTCGGCGACGTCGATCGGCAGGCCACCCTGGGCCAGCGAGTTCATGCGGCGCCCGCCCTCGCGGACGAGCGAGCGGCATCGCCGCGGTCATCTGCGTCTCGATGAAGCCGGGCGCGACCGCGTTGATCGTCGCGCCGCGCTCGGGCGAGCTCCGGCGCGAGCGTCTCGACGATCCCGATGACGCCGGCCTTCGACGCGCCGTAGTTGGTCTGGCCGCGGTTGCCCGCGATGCCGCCGATCGAGGAGACGGTGACGATGCGACCGCCCTCGCCGATCAGGCCCGCCGTCCAGCAGCGCGTCGTTGATCCGCTCCTGGGCCGACAGGTTGACCTCGAGGACCGCGTCCCAGCGCTCGGGCTTCATCCGCGCGAGCGTGCGGTCGCGCGTGATGCCGGCGTTGTGGACGACGACGTCGACGCCGCCGTGGCGCTCGCTGCAGGTGGGCGGCGAGCGTCGCGGGCGCGTCGGCGGCGGTGACGTCGAGCTGCGAGCGACGAGCCGCCGATCGCGTTGGCGACCTTCGGCGAGGTCCTCGCCCTGGGCCGCGATGTCGAGGCGACGACATGCGCGCCGTCGCGGGCGAGCGTCTCGGCGATCGCCGCGCCGATCCCGCGCGAGGCGCCGGTGACGGCGACCGTGCGACCGACCTGCGGGCTGTCTCCCAGTCCGCGCGGCGCGGGCGACGCGCCCGACGCCGATGCGGATGACCTGACCCGACACGTAGGCCGACTTCGACGACAGCAGGAACCGCAGCGTGGACTCGAGGTCGCCCTCGGCACCGGGCGCGACGTAGACGAGCTGGCCGGTCGCGCCGTGGCGCAGCTCCTTGGCGGCGGAGCGCACGAAGCCCTCCAAGCGCGCGCTGGGCGACCGCGTGGCGGCGGTCGGCGGCGTGCTCGGGCGGCGTGCCGAGGACGAGCAGGCGGCCGCTGGGCGCCAAGCGGCGTGATCACGGGCGAGAAGAAGTCGCGCAGCGCGCGGAGGTCCTCCGAGGCGGTGATGCCGGAGGCGTCGAAGACGATGGCGGCGACCGGCGTGGTGGCACCGTCGTCGGCCGAGGCCGGCGTCTCGGCGCCCGCCGCGTCGAGCACCCGCTCCACGGTGGTCGAGCAGGCGATGCTCGGGCGCACCGCCGACGAGCGCGGGGCCGTCGAGCAACCGGCTGGCCCGGCTCGTAGCGGCGCAGCGGCGTTGATTCGGGCAGTCCGAGGCGGCCGACGAGGAAGCGTGCCGGGCGGCGTGGACGAGAGGCGTTGGTAGCGATCAGCGGCTTGCGACACGGTTCGATGTTACATTCTTTGATGTCACCATGGCCAAGTCCAAGAGCTCTCTCCCCCGCCCCGTCGCGATCCTCGGCGGCAACCGCATCCCCTTCGCGCGCTCCAACGGGCCCTACGCGCAGGCGTCCAACCAGGACATGCTCACCGCGACGCTCGACGGGCTCGTCGCCCGCTTCGGGCTCGCCGGGCGAGACGCGTCGACGAGGTCGTCGGCGGCGCCGTCCTCAAGCACGCGCGCGACTTCAACCTGATCCGCGAGTGCGTGCTCGGCAGCACGCTGAGCGACGCGACGCCCGCCTACGACGTCCAGCAGGCCTGCGACACCGGCATCCAGGCCGCGATCCTCGCCGCCAACAAGATCGCGCTCGGCCAGATCGACGTGGCGATCGCCGGCGGCGTCGACACCACCAGCGACGCGCCGCTCGGGCGTCAACGACGACCTGCGGCGGCTCCTGGTCAAGGTCAACGCGAGCAAGAGCACCGCCGACAAGCTCAAGCTGCTCGCGCCACGTCCGGCCGTCACATCTGGCGCCCGACGATCCCGCGCAACGCCGAGCCGCGCACCGGGCTGTCGATGGGCGAGCACGCGGCGATCACGGCGCGCAAGTGGGGCATCACGCGCGAGGCCCAGGACGAGCTGACGGTCGCCAGCCACCAGCACCTCGCCGCCGCCTATGACCGCGGGTTCTTCGACGACTTGGTCACGCCCTACCTCGGCCTGGCGCGCGACCAGAACCTGCGCCCGGACTCCATCGCTGGAGAAGCTGACCAAGCTCAAGCCCGTCTTCGGGGTCGGCGAGGAGGGCGCGACGATGACCGCCGGCAACTCGACGCCGCTGTCAGACGGCGCGTCGACGGTGCTGCTCGCGACCGAGGAGTGGGCCGCCGAGCGCCGGCTCCCGGTGCTCGCGCACCTGACGCACTCCCAGACCGTCGGCGGTCGCACTACGTCCACGGCGACGAGGGGTTGTTGATGGCCCCGGTCTACGCCGTGCCGAAGCTGCTGGCCCGCGCGGGCCTGACGCTCGAGGACTTCGACTTCTACGAGATCCACGAGGCCTTCGCCTCGCAGGTGCTCGCGACGCTCGCGGCCTGGGAGGACGGGGACTTCTGCCGCTCCCATCTCGGGCTCGACGGGCCGCTCGGCTCGATCGACCGCGGCAAGTTGAACGTCAACGGCTCGTCGCTGGCCGCCGGCCATCCGTTCGCCGCGACCGGCGGCCGGATCCTGGCGACGGCGGCCAAGCTGCTCGCCGAGCGGGGCTCGGGGCGCGCGCTGATCTCGATCTGCGCCGCGGGCGGCCAGGGCGTCGTGGCGATCGTCGAGCGCTGATCAGCGATACGTCTCGCTGCCGGCGCCCGCACTCGCGGGCTGCGGGCGCAGCACCGGCCGCTCGCCGGTGCGCTGACGACGCGGCTCGGGCGCGACCTCCGGCGCCTTCGCCGTCCGGCCGCCGCTGGTCCTGCGCTGGGCCCAGCGGATCGCGGGGCGCTCGACGAGCAGCCAGCTGAGCGTCGCGGCCGGGAGCGTGATGGCCAGGACGGCGAGCAGCTCGCGCGTCAGCGAGTCCTGCGGCCAGTGGCCGGTCATGCGCAGACCGACGATCACGGGGAAGTGGAAGAGGTAGACGCCGTAGGAGATCGTCCCCAGCCACTTCGCCGGCCCGCGCGCCAGCAGCACGGCACGCCACGGTCCGGCGACGAGCGTGGCGAGGACGAGCGCGATGCCCGCCACGCCGGGCGCGTCGCCGACGAGGTTGCGCACCTCCACCGATCCCGCGCCGGTGGAGTGCCACCACGAGTTGGCGACGACCAGCACGAGGCCCGCCACCGCGACGGCGGCGGCCGTGCTCGCCCGCAGCGTCCGGCGATGCAGCAGGACGGCGGCGGTCATGCCGGCGCCGAACTCGGTGAGGTGCGGTAGCAGCGAGGTGCTCAGCGTCTGCGGCCAGTGATGGGTGTAGGCCAGGACGGTGCTGAGCAGGCCGCCGGCGACGACCATCAGCGTCAGCGCGACGAGGCGTCCGCGGTGCGCGCCGAGCCGCAGCGCGAGCAGGCCGGCGAGCGGCAGCGTCGCGTAGAACGACACCTCGATCGCCAGCGTCCACATCGGTGGGTCGAGATGCTTGATCGTCTCTTCGAAGTGGTTCTGGGCGAAGAGCAGGAAGATCGGGAGCTGGGCCGGGTCGATCTGGGTCGGGTGATCGAGGTGGCGCAAGAGCACGAACGCCACCGCGACCGCGAGCCAGTAGCCGGGCAGGATGCGCGCGGCGCGGCGGATCGCATAACGGACGAGGTCGGGACCGCGGCGCGCGCCGTCCAGCGCGGCGCCGACGAACGGCCGGAAGAGCAGGAACCCGGAGAGCACGAAGAACAACTGGACGCCGAGGCGCAGCTCGCCGATCGTGAAGTCGAGCAAGCCCTTCGGCGGGCGGTGGCTGTCGCCGTAGCTGAACATCCACACGTGCAGGATCAGGACGCCGGTGGCGGCGAGCCCGCGCAGGCCGTCGAGCGCATCGAGGCGACCGCGCGGGGCGCGGACTGTCGGCGGCTCGGCCGTGGGCATGTGCAGACGGTCGGTCACGAAGCTGAGAGGCGGCGAAGAACGCGGCGGGCAGTCGCCGAGCGTCGTCGGGCTCCTGCGCCGCTGGTGGTACCCCTACCCAGCGACGCCTCGGGTACACCCTAGCCGCCGGCCCTAGTGGTATTGCCAGGACACTCCTGCCGTATCGACAACCCCATCTTTCGAGGTCGCGGTGACCGTGACGTAGCCGTCCTTCTTCAGCGCGGCGCGCATCGCCTTGGCGGCGGCGGCCGATGCCTTCAGGGTGATCGTGCTCCCGGTGATCGTGACGGCGAGCGGGAAGGTCTTGATCTGACCAGCGGAGATGACGCCGCTGACGGCGGGCGTGGTGGCCAGGGTGCAGGTGCGTCGACAGGTCGCAGAAACCGTGCCGAGGCGGATGCCGGGACGCTTGGCGCGGTCCTTGGTCTTGACGTGGAGGCCGACGGGTGCGGGTGGACGTCCGGCGGCGGTCGCGGTGGTGGTCGCCGCGCAGCCGTGGGCGACGTCCGGTGCGACGACGTCCGCGAAGCGCACGATGCGGTTGTTGCCGCTGTCGGCGACGAGCAGGCCGCCGGCGCAGTCGATCTCCAGCCCGCGCGGGACGGCGAGTTGCCCGGCGCCGGTTCCTGGCGTGCCGAGCGTCTGGGCGATCGTGCCGTCGGCGGTCAGACGCAGGAGGCGACCGTTGTTGGCGTCGGCGACCCAGACGCCACCGTCGCTCGTGGCCGCCAGGCCGGCTGGGATCGACGGCTCGCCGCCCGCGGGGCGCGGGATCGGCCAGGTCGCCAGCAGCTTGCCGGTCGCGTCGTAGTGCGTGACGGTGCCGTCGGCCGGACGCGTCTGGTTGGGCGACGTGCCCTCGGAGAGCGCGAGCGTACCGTCAGACAGCTCGGCGATCGCGGTCGTGCTGCGGCCGGCCTTCTGGCGCGTGCCGAGCCAGGTCGGCTTGGTCTGCGGGCTGTCCGGGACACGGGCGAACTCGCCCGTGGCGGCGACGGCCCAGGTGGCGCCTGTCGGCCCCACGTCGAGCCCGGCGACGGCGGGCCCTCGGTCGGCGAAGGTGAGCAGGTCGTCAACCGTCTGGTCGGCGAAGGCCCGCACGGAGCCGTTCTCGGCGACGCGCAGCGATCGGTCGGTGGCGAAGTCGATGGCCTGCGGCTGGGCGACGACCGCCGTCGAGTTCTGGAAGGACTTGCTCTGGGCCCAGGCGCCGGCGGGCTTGCCGGCGAGGTCGAACCACGAGATCCGCCCGTTGCCGTCGGCGACCGCGACCTCGCCGAAGGCGTTGGCGGCGACGTCGGCCGGCGCGGTGATGTGCGGCCGGGCGCGGCCGTTGACCCCGATGCTGCGCACGAAGCCGCCGGTCCTCGTGAACTCCTGAACCCGGTCGTTGCCGGCGTCGGCGACCAACACATGGCCATTGGGTTGGATGGCGAGGGCGCGCGGGAAGACGAACTTGCCGTTGCCGTGGCCCTGGGAGCCCCAGGTGCGCACACGGTGCAGGTGACGGTCGAGCGCGACGATGCGGTGCAGGTTATTGTCGGCGACGTAGGCGCCGCCGTTGGCGTCGAAGGCCACGTCGTAGGGGAAGCGCAGGCGGACGCCCGTCGCGGCCGAGGTCGCCTTGACGAAGCGCCCGGAGGTCGTCAGCTCGACGATGCGGTGATTGCCGTCGTCGGCCACGAGGATCCGCGAGCCCTTGACCGCGAGCCCCTGCGGCATCTTCATCTTGCCCTTGCCCAAGATCTTGGGGTTCTTGCCGGTCAGGGTGAAGCGCTGTACGCGGTTGTTGGAGGCGTCGGCGACGTAGACGGAGCTCCCCGCGACCGCGATCCCGCCGCTGGCCGACGACGCCGCGTAGCTGCCCGAACTCGTGTGGAGCTTGCCGAGCCCTTGGCCACGACCGCCGAAACAGCGGACGGAGGCGCCGGCCGCGTCGAAGACCTGCACCAGTTGCTGGTCGGTGTCCAACACATAGCTGTTGCCCTGCCGGTCGACCGCGATCCCACCGATCGCCCCGAGCCGCCCGCAGCCCTGGCCCCGCAATCCGAACGACGAGACGTACCTGCCCTCGTGGAACCGCTGCACCCGCCCACTGAAGTGATCGCCGACGAGCAGGTCGCCGCCGGGCGCGATCGCCAACGCCTCGGGCAGCCGCAACGCACCGGGCTCGTCGCCGAAGCTGGTCGTGGCGGGCGCCTGCGCGGACGCAGTTCCAACGCCCAGGACGAGCATGGCAGTGAGCGCCGCGGACAGCAATCGACCGATCATCCGGCGCACCGTATCTGCAACGCCTATGTGCCACATCAGGGAGTTGCCTGGGGTACGCGGCCATGGCCATCGCCAGGTTCCGCGCCATCGTCCACCTCCGGCCGGCGTCAGTCATCGCGACGCCACAAGATCCGCAGGATCGCGGCAACCATCGCCGCGATCACGGGCGCGGTCAGCACCTCGTGCCTGGCCCGCAAGATCACGACGACGATCATCGCCGTGAGCACCAGGCACAGCAACAACTCGAGAAGAAAGCGACGCCAGGCCAGCGTGCCTCGCGACGGTCCCCCGTTGTCATCGTGTATCGGCACGAATCCCCCACCTGTCCATTGTTTGAACGAAGTGAGGACTTCCGGGGCTGCTGCTTTTGAGGTTAGGGAAATCTGTTTCCCCCTGTCAAGGTGTCTCACCCGTGCCAATTGGACACAGGTAAAAATCGTCATGCAACAAGCCGGACCTTGAGGCCGGTGGCGAGTGCGGCGGGGTCGCCGGTGCCGCCGAGGAGGCCGAGGATGGTGGCGACGTAGGTGATGGTCTCGGGGATTTGGGGGATACAGCCGCAGGCGGCGACGGGTTGCGGCCCGGCGTTGTAGGCAGCGAGGGCGAGGGGGACGGAGCCGAACCGGGCGAGGAGGTCGTGCATGAGGTGGGCCTGGGCGAGGATCGCCGCCTCGCCGTCGAAGGGGTCGCTCAGGTTGTAGGCCTTGGCGGTGCCGGGCATGAACTGGGCGATGCCTTGAGCCCCGGCGCCCGACTCCGCGAACGGATTGAAGTGCGACTCCTGCCAGAGCTGAGCGGCCAGGAGGGCGGCGCCAACGTTCCAGTGCTGCGCGGCACGAGAGATCGCGGGAGCCCAGCGCTCCGGAACGAACGACGGCAGGCCGCTGCGGCCGTCGCCGGGACCGAAGCCGACACTGCGCGTGCCGGCGGCGCGGACGAACCCGAAGTGCCATGCCTCCCAGGAGTACCGCTGGACGAAGCCGAAGCGCTTGGCGTTGGCGGCCAGCCAGCCGTACGCCGACGCAGGACCGAGGTCGAGCTCGGTGCCGAGCCGATGCAGCGACTGCCCCGGCGGTGCGACCCACTTCGGATCGGGATGCGCGGCGAAGAGCGCGGCCTGCTCGGCGTTGGTGCGAAAGGCGCTGGTGATGATCAAGCTGACCCCGGCCGCGCGCGCCGCCGCGCTCATGCGGTCGAAGGCGAGCGCGACATCGGGACGCATGCGTTTGCCCTGACGCTGGGCGAGCGGGCCGCGGTACTCACCCGACAGGTCACCGCCCGACGACGGCAGCGTGACGGACGCCACCTCAGCGACCGCGCGCGCCGCGCCGACCACGTTCCGACCCGCAACCGACACCGGGTCGGTGATGGTCACGGCGATGCGTGTTGGCGCCAGCGCTGCGACGTCGGGAAACGCGACGGCGATGTGGTGCGCGCCGTTGCGCCGCGCGGTGACGATCGCCGCGTGCCGCGCCAGCGCGAGGTAGCTCGGACGCTCGAGATGTCGCGGATTGGCGACGCCGTCGTCCAGCTCGACGGGCTGGAAGAGTCGCGGCTGCGCGACGCGCATCGCCTCCGCGCCCGCCAGCGCAGCCAGGTCGGCGGCCCCGCGATGCTCCTGCTGGGCGCCGAGCCCAGAGGCGATTGCACCGAGCAACGCCGCGCCCGCGACAACCGCGAGCATCACACCGAGCATGAGCATCAGCGCCTGGCCACGCTCGTCGGCGACACCCGAGCGGATGGGTGACTCGCCCGCGGACGGCACGGCGGCCGCGCGGTCACGCAGCTCAGTCATCGCCGCCTCGCAGGGCCGCCGCCGCGGCCTTGCGCCAGGCCGGCGACAGCGGGAGACCGGTCGCGATGAGCAGGCGACCGGTGACCGTGCCGGTCGTCGGAAGACGCAGGACGGCGACGCCACGACCGAGCCGAGCGGCGGCATCGGTCGCCAAGTGCTCCAGGCCCGCCGGCGCGCCCGATGGCGGCACGACGATCAGGCGATCGAGGGCGGCCAGGAGCGGGTCGAGCGCGGGTGGTCGCGCACCGGCGACCGCGAGGATGAGCGGGAGGTCGCCGGCGGCGGCCAACGCGCGCTCGGTCGCCGCACGGGCCTCGACGTCGGAGGCCGGCAGCGCCACGGTGACGACACGACCGCACGCGCCGGTCACGAGGCCGCGCGCAGCAAGGCGCTGGGCGAGTCCACGCGCCGCACCACCCGCCAGGCCGGAGCGCGGCGGCTCGACGGCCTCGGCTCCCGTCCACCGGCACACGACAGCGCAAGGGGCACGGTGCGCGGCCGCCGCCGCCAGGCCCAACGCCGCGCCGACCATCGGCCCGTCGCCCGACGAGACGAGAACGCCGAGCGTCACCGGCACGGTGCGCTCGGCGACCCGGCGCGCAGGTGGCGCGGCGGCCGCCGCACCACCGGTCAGGAAGAGGTCGCGGAGACGCTCCAGCACGACCGTGCTCACGCCGCGCGCCCCGCATGGGCCGGCGCGTATGACGAGGCGGCCGGCGGCGCCGGGCGCGAGCGGGCCGTGAGCGTCAAGGCGCTCGCTTGCGGCGCAGGCCCGGCATCGGCCTCGGCGGTCGTCGACAGGAGGCCCGACAGGCCCGGCACCAAGCTCGGCGGCGTGAGCCGAACGCGCGCGTGGCGACCGGAGACGTGGACGGCCATGCGGGAGTGGGTCCAGCCGGGCGCCGCCGCGCGAGCGGCGGCGGTGGCGTCGCCGCCCTGGAGCACCGCCATCGCCGCCGCGTCAGCAGCCGACGACGCCGAGACCCGCGCGGCGCCCGCGGCAAGCAACTCGCCCGCAGCGAGAACGACGACGAGCAGCAGCGGGATCGCACCGAGTAACTCGACCGAGGACTGACCGTCACAGCACCGCAGCACGACCCACGGCGCTCGAACGCCCAACACTTTGCGCCCCCGCGGCATCGCGCCGCGCCGCCCGGCAAGCGCTCGCGCCCTCACGACTGCGGCTCCATCCGCGCCCGCACGGTGACCGAGCCGAAGCGCAGGCCGGCGAAGACCGGCGGCACCGGCGCACGAACCCGCACGCCGTCAGCGCCATCGCCCAGCAGCCGCGCGCCCGGCAGCACGCGCCGCGCCGCGACCAGCGGATCACCGCCGAGCGCGGATGCCCTCGCCCCCTCTCGCGCCGCGGCGCCCGCCATCCACCACGTCTGCCCGGCGACCACCGCCTGCCACGCCAGGAGCAGCACCAGCCCCAGCACCGGCAGGACCGCCACCAGTTCGACGGTCGCCTGCCCGTCCTCCCCGCTCCCCGCGCGCGTCTTCCACATGGCGGCCAGACTGCCGCCGCCCGTGTGACGGCTCTACGCGGAGCTGCGCCGAATCAGCGGAGGCTCAGTACCCGTACTCGCGGTGGTGCCGGAACACCGCGTAGCCCGCGCCCAGAGCGCCCATGATGAGCACCACGAAGACCAACGAGCCGAGCCCGGTGTGGGTCAGCTTCTGCCGACCCGCCAAGGCGATGACGATCGCCGCGATCGACCCATAGGCCAGTGCCCGATGCTTGTCGCCCAGCGAGAAGATCGCCACGCGGTTCTCGCGGTAGAAGCGAATGCCGAGGACGACAAACGTCACCGTCAGCGCGATGCCGAGCAGCGCCCAGACCAGATCGGCCGTCTGCCCCCCACCCGGGAGGAACGCGACGGCGGCGGCAATTGCCACCACGATCAGCACGTTGCGAGCGGTCTTGTTCACAGCGACGCCAAGGGTACCGGCACGACGAACGCACCGGACCCACAGTGCAGGGAGCGCGCGGCGCGCGACGGGCTCAGCGCGCGAGCTCGGCGGGGGTGAGGTCGACCTCACCGTCGAGGCGCAGCGTCGCCGGCGCCGGACCATCGGCAGGCTCGGCCACCGCTGCCTCGGCCGCACGTGCGGCGGGCTCGCTGCCGTCGACCGGCTCGGCCGCGAAGCGGTAGCCGACGCCGAAGTGCGTGTGGATGTAGCGCCAGTCCGGCGACGCCTTCTCGAGCTTCTGGCGCAGCTTGCGCACGAAGACGTCGACCGAGCGGTCGCCGCGGGCCATCGCGTAGCCCCACACGCGCTGGTAGATCTCCTCGCGCTCGAGCACCCGGCCCTCGGCGCCGGCGAGCAGCTCGATGAGCTCGAACTCGCGGCGCGTCAGGTCGACCGACCGCCGTCGACGAACGCCTGGAAGTGGTCGGCGCGGATCTCGAGCTCGCCGGCCGCGACCGGGCCGCGCTCGGCGCGCGCGTCGGTGCGCCGGCGGCGGCGCACGACGGCCTCGACGCGGGCGATCAGCTCCTCCGGGTGGCACGGCTTGGTGAGCCAGTCGTCGGCGCCCAGCCGCAGCCCGCGCACGCGCTGGGCGACGGTCGACTGGCCGGTGCAGACGACGACGCCGAGCCCGGGCAGCTCGGCGGCAGACGCGCTCGAGGTAGTCCCAGCCCTGCGGGCCGAGGACCGCGAGGTCGATGACGAGCGCGCTCAGCCGCATCGCGACGAGCGTGTCGACCGGGACCGCGCGACGCCAGCGACGCGGTGCTCCCAGCCCGAGGCGCTCGAGCCGCTTGTCCAGCACCTGGAGGAAGCCCGAGTCGGTGTCGATGACGGCGATGCTGCAGTGCGCTGCGCCGACGTACCGCGTTCCGTGGTCATCTCGGACACGGCAGTCTACGCAGACCAACTCGACGAACGCGGTCGACAAACCGGTCGCACGGTCACCAGCATTTTCACAGGTCGATCGCGCAAATCCGCGATCAGAGCGGGTCAAACCCGCGGCACGGGGTGCGACGCGTCCGAGAACTCGCGGAACAGCCCGGTGACGACGAACGCCGTCTGCTCGCCGATGTCGACCGCGTTGTCGCCGATCCGCTCGATCGCCCGCGCGACCAGACATCATGAGCATCGCCCACTCGCGCGTGTCCGGGTCGTCGCCGATCGTCGATCGCCGAGCTGGAAGATCTCGCGGTTGAGCCGGTTGATCTCGCGGTCCTGGCGCACCAGGTCCTCGGCCAGCTCGACGTCGCGGGTCGGCGAACGCCGCTTGGCCTGCGCGACCTCGGCCGCGCGCGCGCGCCCCATGCGCAGGATCCGCTCCAGGATCTCCTCGCGCGACCGGCGGCTCGTGGCCCGGTCAGCGGGATCAGTCTTGGCGATGTTCACGCACTGGTCGCCCATGCGCTCGACGTGCTTGATCACGTGCAGCAGCGCCGCGACGATCCGCAGGTCGCCGGCCACCGGCGCCTGCAGCGCGAGCAGCGACAGGATCCCCTGGTGGACCTCGAGGTAGCGGCCGTCGATGCGGTCGTCGTCGGCGATGACGATCGCGGCGAGCTCGACGTCCTGGTGCTCGAGCGCCTCGAGCACGCGGTCGAGCTGCTCGACGACGATGTCGAGCCCGCCGAGCGCCTGCTCCTCGAGCGCCGCGAGCTCCTCGCTGGAAGTGGGCCGGCCGTCGCGCTCCGCGCATCAGCCGAACTTCCCGGTGACGTACTCCTCGGTGCGGCTGTCGGCCGGGTTCGTGAAGATCGTCGTCGGTCGGCGCGTGCTCGACCAGCTCGCCGGCGAGCATGAACGCCGTCGTGTCGGCGACGCGCGCGGCCTGCTGCATGTTGTGCGTGACGATGACGATCGTGTAGCGCTGCTTGAGCTCCTCGATCAGCTCCTCGATCTTCAGCGTCGCGATCGGGTCGAGCGCCGAGCACGGCTCGTCCATCAGGATCACCTCGGGCTCGACGGCGATCGTGCGCGCGATGCAGAGGCGCTGCTGCTGGCCGCCGCGACAGGCCGATGCCCGGGCTCGGTCAGCCGGTCCTTGACCTCGTCCCACAGCGCCGGCGCCGCGCAGCGACTGCTCGACGCGCTCCTTGACGTCGCCGCCCTTGACGCCGGTGAGCCTCAGGCCGGCCGCGACGTTGTCGAAGATCGACATCGTCGGGAACGGGTTCGGCTTCTGGAAGACCATGCCGATCGCGCGGCGCACCGCGACGACGTCGACCGCCGCGCCGTAGATGTCGTCGCTCGTCGAGCAGTGACCGTGCCCTCGGCGCGCGCGCCCGGGATCTCCTCGTGCATGCGGTTGATGCAGCGCACGAGCGTCGACTTGCCGCAGCCCGACGGGCCGATCATCGCCGTGACCTGGTTGGGCGCGAAGTCGAGGTCGACGCCCTTGACCGCGTGGTCGTCGCCGTAGAAGGCGTCGCAGCGCCGTCGCAGCGTGCACCGGTGCGCCGGCGGCGCGTCGCGCTCGGTCGCCGCGCTCGCGCCGGGCGGCGGCGCGGTCGGCGCGGCGGCGCGCGGCGCGGGGCGCCGGCGTCGGAGGTCTGCGCGGATCGGCTCGGTCATGGTCGTGGTGTCCGGGTCGGTCATGCGAGTCGGCTCCTTCGCTGGACGAGGCGCGCGATCAGGGTGAGGAGCAGGATCAGGGCGACGAGCGTCAGGGCCGCGCCCCAGGCGCGCTGTGACGAGAGCGGTCCTGCGGCCTGGCCGACGTCGGTGAAGATCTGCAGCGGCAGCGAGTTCATCGGCTCGCCGAGGTTGAAGGTGGTGCCGTTGACGAGCGCCGCGGTGAACAGCAGCGGCGCGGTCTCGCCGGCGGCGCGGGCGACGGCCAGCAGCGAGCCGGTGATCAGGCCCGGCAGCGCCGTCGGCAGCACGACGCGCACGACCACGCGCCAGCGCGGCGCGCCGAGCGCGAGCGCCGCCTCGCGCAGGAGTCGGGCACGAGCAGCAGCACGACCTCGGCCGAGCGCGTGACGACCGGCAGCATCAGCAGCGCAGCGCGACCGAGCCCTTCCAGCCGGCGAACGAGCTGCCGCCGCAGCCGCCGAGCACGAGCGACGATGTAGATGAACAGGCCGAAGACGATCGACGGCACGCCGGTCATCACGTCGACGAAGTAGCGGACCGTCGCTGGCGAAGCGCGCCGTGCTTGCCGTACTCGACCAGGTAGAGCGCGACGCCGATGCCGATCGGGATCGCGATCAGCGAGGCCAAGCGCGACGATCTCGATCGTGCCGAGGATCGCGCTCTTGATGCCGCCCGGGTCGCCGAGGAAGTTGCCGGTCGGGTCGGTCGTGAAGAAGTCCAGCGACCACGCGCCGAGGCCCTTGCTCGAGCAGGTAGTAGATGACGAGCGACGAGCGGGATCAGCGCGATGATCGTGCCGCGCGCGAGCAGCGCCGCGCATGACCTGGTCGGTGCGCCGGCGGCGCGGCGGTCACCGTGGCGGCGAGCGCGCTCATGCGGCACCTCCGCGGCGAGCGGCCTCGGCGCTCGGCGCGCGTCGCCTTGCCGCGCTCGGCGCGGCGGACGAAGCCGCGCGCCGAGCGCGTTGACGAGCAGCGTCAGGACGAACAGCACGAGGCCGGCGGCGATCAGCGCGCCGGCGTGCAGCTGGTCGTTGGCCGCCTCGCCGAACTCGTTGGCGATCACCGCGGCCAGCGTGTAGCCCTGGTCGAAGATCGTGCTTGCCGATCGTCGGCGCGTTGCCGATGACCAGCGTCACCGCGATCGTCTCGCCGATCGCGCGGCCGAGGCCGAGCATCGCGGCGCCGGTGATGCCCGCGCGCGAGTACGGGCAGCACGGCCATGCGGATCATCTCCCAGCGCGTCGCGCCGAGCGCGAGCGCCGCCTCCTTGTGGTCCGGCGGGCACGGTCGCGATCACCTCGCGCGAGATCGCGCGAGACGATCGGCAGGATCATGATCGCCAGGATCAGCCCGGCGATGAAGTAGTTGGGCCCGGCGACGTTGCCGCCGACGAACGGCAGGAAGCGAGAACGTGTCGCGCGAACCACTGCTCGGCCGGCTTGAGCTTGCGGGATCAGCACGAAGACGCCCCACAGGCCGTAGACGACCGACGGGACGGCGGCGAGCAGCTCGACGAGGATCGTCAGCGGGCCGCGCACGCGGCGCGGGCACGAGCTCGGTGACGATAGAGCGCGGTGGCGACCGCGATCGGCACGCCGATGACCAGCGCGATCGCCGAGGTGATCAGCGTGCCGACGACCAGCGGCCAGCGCGCCGTAGATCGCCTTGCGACGACGTCCCAGTCGTTGCCGAACAGTGAAGCCGAAGACGCCGAACTTGGCGAGCGCCGGCTGCGCCTTCGTCGATCAGGAAGACGAAGAAGAAGCGATCAGCACCAGGATCAGCGCCGCGAGGCCGGTCAGGATCCAGCGCGGAACAGCGGGTCCGGCAGCGCGCGCGCCGACGGCGACCGCTCGCAAGACGGAGCGGCCGCCGTGGCGCACGTCAGGTGCGCGTCGGCTGGCCATCAGCTCGCCAGATCGCGGCGCCGTTGCACTGCATGGCGTCGACCGCGGCCTGCGTCCTTGGCCTTGAGCGCGTCGGGGCAGCGGCGCGTAGGACAGCTGCTTGTCGACGTCCTGGCCGGCGCCGAGGCCGTAGGTCGAGGAACGCCTTCAGGCCCGCGGCCGTCGCTCTCGCTCATGCCCGCCTTGCACGGGTCCTTGTAGACGATCGACGAACGTCTGCGAGACGATCGGGTAGGCGGCCGGGTTGGCCGCGTCGATCGTCGAGACGCCGAGGTCGGCCGGGATCGTCGAGGCCCTCGCCGGCGGCCGAGGTCGACTCGAGCGTCGGCGCGATGTACTTGCCGCGACTTGTTCTTGACGTCGGCGAACGTGAAGTTGTTCTGCAGCGCGTAGGCCTGCTCGACGTAGCCGATCGCGCCGTCGGTCTGCTTGACCGCGGCGGCGACGCCGTCGTTGCCCTTGGCGCCGGTGCCGGTCGGCCACTTGACGTTCTTGTCGACGCCCGGACCTGCTCTTCCACTCGGGCTGAGTAGTCGGCCAGGAACTGCGGTGAAGCCCTTGGTCGTGCCCGACGAGTCGGAGCGGTGGACGACCGTGATCTTCGTGTCGGGCAGGCTCGACGCCCGGGTTCTGCGCCTGCGATCGCCGGGTCGTTCCACTTCGTGATCTTGCCGAGGTAGATGTCGGCGATCGTCGCGCCGTCGAGCTTGAGGCCCGCTCTTGACGCCGCGGCAGGTTGTAGGAGACGGTGATCGCGCCGAAGCGCGATCGGGATCTGGACCGGCGTCGCCCTTCTTGAGCGTCGCCTTGTCCTCGTCGGCGTCAGCGCCGGATCGGAGCCGGCGAAGTCGACGGTGCCCGCGGCGAGCTGCGGCGACGCCGGCGCCGGAGCCGACGCCCTGGTAGTTGACCGTGAGGCCCTTGCCCTTGAGGTCGGCGCCCCACTGCTGGTAGATCGGGCGCGGCGAACGTCGAGCCGGCGCCGTTGAGCGTGGCCGCTGACGACCGACGGCGCGTCGAGCTGCGGCCGCCGAGGCCGAGCTGTCGAGCTGTCGTCGCTGCTGCTGCCGCAGGCGGCGACGCCGAGTGGCGCAGGGCGCCGGCCGCGATGGCGGCGAGGCAGGATTCGGGGATCTCACGTGCACTCCTTGATCGTCGTTGTCGCGGCGGCAGGCTGACGCGGCCACGACCGCAGCCTGTTACCGCGCTGTGGCCGAGTTGTGAAAAGACGTGTGAAGGCTCCGGCGAGAAGCGGTAGCCGAAGCCCGACGTGGGTGTGGATGAAGCGCCCACGTCCGGCAGCGCCGTCTCGAGCTTCACGCGCAGCTTGTGGACGTAGACGTCGATCGAGCGGTCGCCGTCGCGCAGCGTCGCTGCCCCACACCAGCGCGTAGAGCTCCTCGCGCGAGACGATGCGGCCCGCGCGCTGCGCGCCAGCGCGACGAGCAGCCCGAACTCGCGGACCGAGAGCGTCAGCGCGCGGCCGCCGGCGAGCACCAGCCCGTCGCCGGGCCGGATCTCCAGCTCGCCCGACGTAGAGCACGTCGTCGTGATCTGCGGCCGCCTCCATCGCCGCGGCAGGCTCCCGCGCGCGCGCGCGCGCGCCGTTACCGCCCGGTGAACCCGCTGTGAACAGACCGGTGAACGCTGCGCGACCGGCGCCGGATCGCGGGCTACGGCTCGGTGCCGGATGGCGCTGTTCGCCGCGCCGGACCGACCCCGGCGTGCTCGACCTGTTCGAGGAGTCCGGCCGCAACGTCCAGCGCGCCGACGCTGCTGCTGCGCGACCTGCTCGCCGACTACCCCGAGCACGCCGAGCTCGCCCGCGAGCTCGCTGCTCTGCGAGCAGGAGGGCGACCGCATCGCCCACGACATCATCCACCGGCTCAACGGCGGCGGCAGCGGCGCGCGCGCCGATCGACTCGGCCGACGGCCACGCGCTGGCGACGCGCTCGACGACATCGTCGACTTCGCCGAGCAGGCCGCCGACCAGCTCGGCGCTCTACGGCGTCGAGGCGCCGATGGAGCAGGCGCACGCAGATCGCCGACGTGCTCGTCGGCGCCGGCGAGCAGGTCGCGCAGCGCGCTGCGCGCGCTGCGCACCGGCGCCGACGCTCGCCCCGCAGCTCGTCGAGATCCACCGGCTCGAGAACGAGGGCGACCGGCATCAGCCGCGACGCCGTCGCGTCGCTGTTCGCCACCGGCATCGACCCGATGGTCGTGATCCGCTGGAAGGACATCTTCGAGACGCTCGAGCCGAGCGTCGACGCGTGCGAGACGGTCGCCCACGTGCTCGAGGGCATCACGCTCAAGCGGCGCAGCAAGCGCCGGTAGGAGAGACTGCGCCCATGGGGCGGGAGATCGAGCGCAAGCTGCTGGTGGCGGAGCTGCCGGACGATCTCGACGGGTGGGACGCCAAGCGCCTGGAGCAGGGCTACCTCGCGATCACCGAGCGACGCCGAGGTCCGGATCCGTCGCGCGGGCGAGAACGCCACGCTGACGGTGAAGTCCTCCCCCGGGCTGTCGCGCGTGGAGGAGGAGCTGACGCTGGACGCCGATGCCTTCGAGCGACTCTGGCCGCTGACCGAGGGTCGGCGCCTGACCAAGGTCCGTCACACACACGAGGACGAGCCCGGCGTGGTCTTCGAGCTCGACGTCTACGAGGACACGCTCGACGGGCTCGTCACGCTGGAGGTCGAGTTCGCCTCCGAGGACGCCGCCCGCGCCTGGACCCCGCCGGCCTGGGCAGGCCGCGAGGTCACCGGCGACAAGGCCTACGCCAACCAGACGCTCGCGGTCCGCGGCCGCCCCTAAGACGAGAGGTCGTGCGGGACGGTCGTCTGGTCGCTGAGCGCGCGCGTCGGCGGCGGCGCGCCGTTGCTCGTCGCCGCCTCCGGCGCCGGCGGCGGGACGACCGCGGCGCCGACGAGCGTCGACTGGGCCTGGAGCATCAGCGGCTGGCCGCAGCGCCAGCAGTAGGCGGCACCGCGGCTGTGCGGTGCGCCGCAGGCCCGGCACTGCGCCGCCGACGCCGTCCTGCGGCGTCGGCGAGCGAGGCGCTCGACCTCGCCCAGCTCGGCGTCGGCCTCCTGCAGCTCGGCCGCCTTGCGGACGAGGACGTCGAGGCGGAAGTGGTCGCGGATCGCCATCTCGTAGGTCAGCCCGCCGAGGTCCCAGTGCAGGGTCGCGACCTTCTCGGCGAGCTCGTCGCGCCGGCGCGCGCAGCTCGGCGTGGATGTCGCGGTGTCGTGCTCATGTCGTCCTATCCGATGCTCCTCGACGTCGCTGCCGCCGCCGACCGGCTTGCTCTTGTCGACCGGCGGCGCCTTGCCGCCGGTGCCGAGCGTCTTGGGCAGCTTCTCGGACTTCTTGGAGTAGTCGCCGCCGCGAGCTGCTGTCGAGGTTCTTGACCGCGTTGTTGGTGGCCTTGGAGCTGCTCGCCGACGCCGAGTCCTTCTTGGCGGACTTGGCCTTGGCGGCGTCCGTGCGGCGTGGTCGTCGCGTCGCCCGTCGTCTCGGTGGCGGCGGGCGCGGCGGTCGCTCGCCGGCGACGGCCGGCGCGGGCGCCGGCGCGCGCACCGCCGACGCTGATGACCTGCGGCGTTGCGCTGGCGCGCCGAGTCGTCGTGCCCGAGGCCGCCGATCAGCACGCCGACGCCGAGCGCCAGCAGCAGGCAGGCGACGCCCGCGACAGCGGCGGCGTTGGTGCTCATGCGGCCGAGCCAGCCGCCGCGGACGCGCGGTGCGGCAGGGCCGGTCGCCGCGGCCGAGCCGGCGCGCGCGCTCTGGGACCTGTCGGGCCAGGATGTCCAGGAACGGCAGGCGCGCCTCCGCGCGGCGCGCGCCGCACTGCAGGCAGTAGCGCTGGTCGGCGGCCAGCGGC
The DNA here is from genome assembly GCA_963731005.1 of uncultured Conexibacteraceae bacterium. Classification (GTDB taxonomy): domain Bacteria; phylum Actinomycetota; class Thermoleophilia; order Solirubrobacterales; family Solirubrobacteraceae; genus Baekduia. The sequence goes on from CAVSTZ010000001.1 coordinate 1,426,349, forward strand.
GCGCCGCAGCGTCGCGGCACGGCGCGTTGGGCTCGCCCAGCATGCGGGCGGTTGATGTCGGTCATTTCGTCCCTCCTGCGAGGACGGTCGGGGGCGCGGCGCAGGCGAGCTCGCGCCGCTGCGGGTCGCCGATGAAGAACACGGTGAAGGTGGTGGGCTTCTTGGGCTCGGCCGCCGGCGCGAGCCGGTCGACGACCGCGCGGCCGGCGGCGACGACCTTGTCGCCGTCGCGCGCGACGCACGAGACGACCAGGCGCTTCTGCGCGATCGCCGACTGGTTGCGCGATCGATGCCCTTGGCGTACGCTGCCGTCCTCGTCGCGCCCGGCCTTGACGTCGGACGACGACGATCCTCGGCAGCGCGCCGGCGGGCGCCTTGCCCTTGGCGGCGCCGACCTGCGCGCTGCGACCTTGCGCGGCCTTGCCGGCGACCAGGATCTGGTTGTTGACCCAGATCGGCCTCCTGGCCGGCGCCGAGCACCGGCAGCGACGTCAGCGACGGCGTCGAGGCCCGGCGCGTCGTTGGCGTACAGCTTCTTGCCCTTCGCGTCGGACACCGTGATCGCGACCGGCAGCGTCGACCTGCGTCGGCGCCGGTGTTCTTGCACCCGCACGACCGCGGCGACGCCGTTGGCGTCCTGGACGCACCGTCGCGTCGCTCCACCTTGATCGTCGGCGTTGCGCCTTGCCGATCGTCAGGCCCTTCTGGTTGGCGACGCTGCTTGGCCGCGGCTTGGCCTTCGCGCGCGCTCTTCTCCTGCGTCGTCTCGACGCCGAGGCAGCCGCCGAGCGACGAGCGGCGCAGCGCGCAAGGCCGCGAGCGACGACCGCGGCACGGTCTCACCCGAACGCCCCGCGCACGTAGTCGCGCGTGCGCTGCGCGCTGCGGCGCGTCGAAGATCTGCTCGGCCGGGCCGTACTCGACGAGGTCGCCGAGGTACATGAACGCGACGCGGTCGGCGACGCGGTGGGCCTGCTGCAGGTTGTGGGTGACGATCACGATCGCCAGCTCCTCGCGCAGCTCGACGATCAGCTCCTCGATGACCGCCGTCGAGCGCGGGTCGAGCGCCGAGCACGGCTCGTCCAGCAGCAGCACCTCGGGCCGCGCGGCGATCGCGCGCGCGATGCACAGCCGCTGCTGCTGGCCGCCGGACAGGCGCAGCGCGGGCGGTCGAGCTTGTCGCTGACCTCGTCCCACAGGCCGGCGCGCTGCAGCGCGTCCTCGCACCAGCGGCTCGACGACCGACGCGGCCCGGCCGCTTGCGCGCCTGCTCGCGCAGCGCGTAGGCGACGTTGTCGAAGATCGACATCGGGAACGGGTTGGGCTGCTGGAAGACCATCGACACGCGGCGGCGCAGCGCGGTGACCTCGAGCGTCGTCGACGTCCTCGCCGTCGAGCAGGATCGTGCCCGCCGCGCGGCGCGCCGGGCGTCAGCTCGGTCAGCCGGTTGAGCGTGCGCAGCAGCGTCGTCTTGCCGCAGCCCGACGGGCCGATCAGCGCGAGCACCTCGCCCTGGCGGATCGACAGCGAGACGCTGCTTGACCGCCTCGCTTGTCGCCGTAGAAGACCGACAGCTCGTCGAGCGCATGCGCTCGGGCCCGGCTCGCCGCGCACGTGGCGCGCGGCGCCGCGGTCGCGGCGTGCCGTCGGCCGACGGCGCGCGGCGGCGCGACCGTCGGCGGCGCGTCGACGACGATCTTGCGGATCGGCGGCGGCGGGCCAGCCGCCGGCCGCGGCGGGTGCGGTCGGCGTCGACACGTCCGTGGTCTCGTGTCGGTGATCATCGTCCTGCTCCCAGGCGCGTGCCCTCGAGCCCGGTCTTCGCGCCGCGGCGCGCGATGCAGGTCGACGGCGAAGTTCAGGCCACGACGACGATCAGCAGCAGGACGAACGCGGCGGCGTAGGCCTTCTCCGGCGCGTTGCCCTCGCCGGCCGGCGAGTTGTTGTAGACGTAGCTGGTCAGCGTCGAGCCGGTGCCCCGCAGCACGTCGACGCCGGGGATCGCGCCCTCCGGCTCGCAGGCTGCAGCGTCGCGCCGAGCAGGATCACGACGATCGCGGTGTCGCCGACGATGCGGCCCATGCCGAGCGCCGCGCCGGTCGCGATGTTCGGGCGCACGGCGGGCAGCAGGACGCGGCGGATCGTCGCGATGCGCGTCTTGCCGAGCGCGTAGGACGCCTCGCGCACGTGGCGCGGGATCGACTGCAGGCCCTCGCGCGTCGCGCCGAAGATCAGCGGCAGCGCGATCAGCGACATCATCGCGCCCGGCCGTCAGGAACGAGCGGCCGAAGACCGCGCCGCCCTCGGCGGTGAACGAGAGGCAGCCGAAGATGCCGTGCTGGAAGAGCGCGAGGCCGAAGATCGCGAGCACGATGTCGGGCGTGCCCGGCGATGATCTCGATGCCGGACTCGACCATCCGCGCCAGCCACGCTCGGGCGGCCGTACTCGACGAGCCAGACCGCGGTCGCGACGGCGATCGGCGTGGCGATCGCGATGCCGATGACGGTCAGCAGGACCGTGCCGATGATCGGGTCCAGGAAGCCGCCGGAGTTCGACTGGTCGACCTCGCCGCTGCGGGTGCGACCACAGCAGGCTCGGGCTGCAGGTACTGGATGCCGCTGAACGGCCATGTAGACGACGATCAGCGCGGCGATCACGCACAGCGCGAGGCCCGCGGCCCAGCACAGCACGAAGGCGATGCGGTCGCCCCAGCGCCAGGTCGCGCCAGCGACTCGACGGCCTGCGCGTGCGCGGCGGCCGTGGTCGGCGCGGAGCGTGCGGCGACGGCCATCAGACGCGGACCCCGTACTTCTTCATGCGGCTGCTTGGCCAGCGCAGCCGGCCGAGCGACAGGAAGAGGCTCGAGACCAGCAGCAGCAGCGCGAACGCGTAGATCGTCGAGCCGCACGGCGGGCGCCGTGCAGCGCCTCGGCGTTCTCGACGATCGTCGACGCCAGCGGGCGCAGCGGCTCGAAGAGGAACAGTCGAGCCGTCGAGCGGGTTCGGCGCGAAGCCGACCGAGCCCGAGACCATCGACGAGCATGATCGCCTCGCCGAGCGCGCGGGCGCAGGCGAGCACGGCGGCGGCGATGATCGCCGGCCGCGCCGCGCGCACGCGACCGTCCACATCGCGCGCCAGCGGTTGACGCCGAGCGCGACGGCGCCCTCGTTCCACGCCGCGCGGCACCGCGCGCAGCGCGTCGACGATGATCGCGATCATGATCGGCGATGATCATCACCGTGAGGATCACGACCGCGACGAGCAGGCTCGCGCCGGTGAGCTGGATGACGTAAATCGACCGACTCCTTGTCGCTGCGTCGAGATGAGGTGGTTGCCGACGAACGGGACGAGCACGAGGATCCCGATCAGCCCGTAGATCACCGACGGGACCGCGGCGAGCAGGCGCACGACCGGCACGATGATCGCGCGCAGCGCGGCGGCGCGAACTCGACGATGAAGATCGCGGCCAGCAGCGCGAAGATCAGGCCGAAGACGACGGCGCAGGCCGGTCGTGAGGATCGTGCCGTAGATCAGCGGCCAGGCGCGCAGGTGGTAGTCGGCGGCGGGCGGCTTGGCGCCGGCGTTGACCATCGTGCCGATCTGCTCGTCGACGTTGCCGCCGGAGCCGAACCAGCGACAGGCCGTTGTGCGGGAACGACGGCCACGCCTCGTCGGCGACGAAGACGACCATGAGCGACGATGACCAGCAGCACGGCGCACGCCAGCGCGCCGAGCATCAGCTCGGCGCGCTGGTCCGACCACGGCTGTCGCAGCCGTTGGAGCATTACTTCAGCGGCACCCAGTGCTTGCCGACGATCGCCTGGCGCCTTGGCGCTGTTCTGGACCCAGGCGATGAACTTCGCGACCGACGCCGGTGGCGCGCGCCGCGGGTGACCATCCAGAAGTTGCGCACGCCGCCGTACTCGCCGGACTTGGCGTTGCGCAGGTTGCAGGCGACGCCCTTGTAGCCGGCCGGCGTTGGTGCCGGCGACGAAGTCCAGCGACACGTAGCCGATCGCGTTCGGGTCGGACTGGACCGCCTGCTGGACGAGGCCGTTGGAGGCCTTCGGCCGCGATCGACGAGGTCACCGTCTCGGTGCCCATGAAGATCTTCTGGAACGCGTCCTGCGTACCGGAGGCGGCCGTGCGGACGACGAGGTCGATCGGGCCCGTCGCGGTCGCGCCGGGGACCTGGCTCCAGTCGCGGACGTTGCCGGAGAAGATCTCCTGGATCGTGCGCCTGCGACAGGTTGGCGATCGGGTTGCTCCGGGTTGGTGACGACGCAGATCGCGTCGCGGGCGATCTTGTTGAAGACGAGGCCGCCCGGATCGCTGGGCTTGGGGTCGCGCGACGAGTTGCCGATCGTCACGCGACCGGCGGCGACGTCGGCGACGCCGACGTCCGAGCCACCCTGGGCGAGCTTGAACTTCACCTTGCCGGGATGGGACTTCACGTAGGCCTTGGCCAGCAGCGTGGCGAGCGGGGCGACCGAGGTCGAGCCGCTCATCGTGATCACGGGCGTGGCCTGGGCCGCAGCGGGGACGACGGCGGCGAGAACGCCGACCGATGCCGCGCATACGCCGAGTCGGCGGAGGCGGGTCGTCATGTTCGGGGAGCTCCTTTTCGAGGTGTGGCCCGCAGCGCGACGGTGGCGGAAACGGACGCCGGGCGGGGAATGCGGACGGCAGCCTGACCGGCCGCGGCGCAGGCTTTGTGAAGCGCTGGTGCCTTTCTCGTGAATGACCTGTGAACGCGGAACCTGCCGGGTTGGCAGGGATCACAAGGCGTTCACACAGGGCCTTCACGCGGGCACGAGACTGGTGCCCTCGATGCCGTGCCGCAATGATGATGGGGTCGGCCCCGGACTTCCGGGGCCGCGAACCGCCGCCGCGCTGGTGCTCGGCGTGTTGGCCTTCGGCGTCGTCGTCGGCAACGCGGTCGGGCCGGACGCCACGGCGGCCGGCGCGGGCGGACGCTCGAACGTGACGATCCTGGTCGCGGCACCCGCAGCACCGACCAGGCCCGTACCGGTGGCAGCGCCCGCCCCGGAGGTGACCACACCGCAGCCGCCGGCCGACGAAGGTGACAGCGTCGACCTGGACGCCGCCGCGTCGGGCGACGACTCCGGGATCGACGACACCGCGACCGACACGGTCGACGACGCCGCTTCCACCGACGCCGCGACCGACGACTCGTCGACCGACACGAGCTCGACCGACGACACCAAGTCCGACGACGCAAGCACCGACGACGGCACGACCGACGACTCCACCGCGACGCCCGCGCCCAAGCTCCCGCCGGTCAAGCACGTCTGGGTCGTCGCGCTCACCGGCCACTCCTACGACGAGTCCTTCGGGACGGGCTCCCCCGCGCCCTATCTCGCCACCGAGTTGCGCGCCAAGGGCACGCTGCTGTCCTGGTATCACGCGGCCGGCCACGATCCGGCGGCCGGCGGCGTCGCGCTGCTGGGCGGCCAGAAGGACGCGCTCGGACCGTTCGACGACAAGACGGTCACGCTCGCCGACCAGCTCACGGGCGCCGGGCGCACGTGGAAGGCCTACATCGAGGGCGCGACGGCGGGCCTGAACCCCGGCGACAACCCGTGCCTGCGTCCGCCCGACCAGCAGCCGCGCAACCCGTTCCTGCGCTTTGCCTCGATCACCGGCGCCGCCGAGTGCGGCAGCTCGATCGCCGACCTCGACCGCCTCGGGCCCGACGCCGCCGACACCGACTCGGCGCCCGCGTTCTCCTACATCGTGCCCGGCCCGGCGCACGACGGCTCGACCTCGCTGGCCGACGCCGACGGGTGGCTGGCGGCGACGCTGCCGACGATCCTCGACTCCAAGGCCTATGCCGACGGCGGCCTGGTCGTGGTGACCTTCGACGCCGGCGCCCCCGCCGACGTCGAGGCCGGTGGCGGCCGCGTCGGTGCGCTGCTGCTCTCCCCCTATGTGACCGCAGGTGGCACGATCGGCGCGCCGTATGACCCGTTCTCGCTGCTGGCCTCGATCGAGGGCCTCTTCGGGCTGGACCGCATCGGCTACGCCAAAGAGACCAAGTTGCAGCCCTTCGGGCCGAAGGTCTACGGCGCGTGGTCGCCGGCGTCGGGCGCCGGCTCCTGACCGCCGTTCACCAACCGTTCACGTCCGAGCAACCTCGCGGTCACACCGCGGACACGGGTGGACCGGAGGATGCGCCCACTCCCTCGGTCGCTCTGCATTCCCGAGCTGACCGCTCAACCTGTACACGGAGGTCTTGAAGTTGAACGTCGCCGTCTCGCGCCTGCGGTCGCGACTGGGCATCACGCTGGTGGCGCTCGCCGTCGCCATCGCCGCCGCGGTCCTGCTGAACCACTCGGCACCGACCTCGGTCGCCGACCAGAACCCCAACAACACGCTCTGCAAGGGGCACATCGACAAGGGCAAGGCGGACCCGGACGATCCTGACTCGGGCGTCGTGTCCTACACGTTCGCCTGTTCGCAGCCGATCACCGGCTACTCCGTGCTGCCCGACAAGGCGGCGACGGGCTTCGAGACCGAGGTCTTCGGCACCGACCCGGCCACCAAGGAGGTCCTCGCGACCGACGCGTTCTCCTGCAACGGCGAGCAGCCGGGCTGGGGCGTCAACTGCACCGGCGCCGACGTCGGCAGCTGGCACCCGATCACGTCGTCGTTCACGATCGACGGCGACGTCTGCGCGGAGCCCCGCGTCGACCCGCTCCTGGTCGTGACCTACGCCACCGTCACCGCCGGCAAGGCCGCGCAGTACATCGCCGGTCCGTTCGACCTCGGCCGCCCGCGTGGCTGCCCGAAGTCCGCGCGCAACGGCAAGACCCGCATCCCGACCGACACCACCGAGTCGACCACGGGCGACGTCGCACCGATCAGCTGAGCTGACCCAGCTCCGCCGGCAGGACCGAGCGCCGGTCCGGGACCTCGTCCCGGGCCGGCGCTCGTCGTCGTTCAGACGCCGGCGAGCTGGTCGTAGGTGACCGCCGCGCGACCGCGCGCGCCCCGCAGGACGCTCTCGACCGCGGCCACGCAGCGGGGGTGGTCGAGGTCGGCCGGATGCAGGTCGAGCCGCAGCAGGTCGCCCGACATGTGGGCGCCGAGCGCGCACGACGCTCGGCGAGATCCAGCGCTTGAAGGCGGTGGAGGTGCCGAGCGTCAGCGCCGGCGCGCGGGTGGAGGTGTGGTCGGCGCGGTGCAGCCGCCCGATGCCCGCCCACCAGTCGAACGTCGTCGCCAGCGTCTCGCGCAGCGCAGTGGTGTAGGCGTAGCCGGGCGCGACGAAGCCCGCGCGGCTGGATGCCGGCGAGCTTGAGCACGCGCCGGCCGGCGAGCACGGCGCGACGCGTCTCGTCGCCGTCGAGGCCGACGAACTCACCCTGGCGCCGACCGCGGCCGGCGTGCAACCGCCGGTGCTGGAAGCCGTGCTGGGCGACGCGTCGCCCGCACGCGGCGCGCTCGTCCAGCCACTCGGCGAGCTCCGGCCGGCGGTCGTGGAACGGATGCAGGTCGGGCGCCGGGATGACCAGCAGCGTGACGCGGTCGACGCCGAGGTCGTCGAGCCAGTCGCGGATCAGCGCGCAGCGCTCGAAGGTCGCGGGCTCGACGTCGTGCAGCGACACGGCGATGGCCGCCACCGACGCCGCGGACCATGGCTCAGCCCACCAGCTCCCGCAGCGCGGCGGTCTCGGCGTCGAAGACGCGTCGCCAGCCGTGGCGCCAGCCGATCATGGCGGCCGCCTGGCGATCCGGCTGGGCGCGCGCGCGCGTCGGCGATCGCGCGGTCCAGGTCGTCGGGTCGCCGGCACGAAGCCGTGGCCCAGGGCGCCGATCGCGTGCAGCGGCGGGCGCCGTCGAGCACGCGACGACCGGCGCGCCGCAGGCCGCGGCCTCGAGCGCGACGAGCCCGAAGGTCTCGTGCTCGCCCGGCATGACGACGCAGCGGGCGCTCGCGTAGCGGCGCGCGAGCCGGTCGCGATCGCGCGGCGTACGGGCGGAAGCTCACGCGCGTCGGCAGACCCGAGCTTGCGGGCGCGGCGTGCGCAGCGTCTCCTCCAGCGGCCCGCTGCCGACGATCCGCAGCGGCCACGGATCCTCGCTGCGCGCGGCCGCCTCCAGCAGCTCGAACACGCCCTTCTCGCGCGCGAGCCGACCGACGTACAGCACGTGGTCGCCGCGACGCACATCGGGCCGCGGGCGGAACGCCTCGTGCAGCCGAGGCGCAGCGGCATCGTCGCCGCGCGGCCGAAGTCGGCCATCGTGTCGACGCGGACATCACGGCATCCACGTGCGGCGCCGAGCGTCGCAGCCAGCGCGCGCAGCAGCGGCGCGTAGACGCGCGACGGGCCGGGCAGCGCCGCGGCGTCGAGCGTCGCTCGACCCGTGGTGCACGGCGACGGTGCGCGCGCCGATCTCGCGCGCGCAGGCGATGACGTCGACCGGCCACCAGAACGGGTCGTGCAGCAGGACGACGTCCGGGCGCAGCGCGCGCAGCGTCTCCTTCAGCGCGCCGGCGCCGAGCGGGATGCGATAGCCGTTGGCGGCCACGACGCGCAGCGACGGCAGCTCGTGGCGGCCGAACTCGTGGCGCTCGCGCGCGCCGGGGACGATCACGTGGTGCTCGATCGCGCCGGTGCGAGCGGCGTGCTCGGCCTTCGCGTCGAGGTAGGTCCGGATGCCACCGGAGCGCTCGCCGTAGAAGAGCGCCACGTCGGCGACGCGCAGCGGCGTGTCGGGCGACGACGCGCAGGCGCCGCGCGCTTGGCCGCGCGCCGCCTTCGAGGAGCGCCAGCTCAGGCGACACGGCGCGCCTCGCGCGCGCGACCCCGTCGCCCAGCGCCCGGCGGTAGCCGGCGGCCAGCCGCTCCAGCGCGCGCTCCCAGGTGCGCTCGCGCACCGCCGCGCGCGCCGCGCCGCGCCAGCCGCGCCCGCGCGTCCGGATCGCCGGCGAGCGTCGACGCACCGCGTCGGCCAGCGCCGTCGGCGTCGGCGGGCCACAGCAGCCCGGTGACGCCGTCGGCGACGATCGAGCACGGGCCGCCCTCGGCGACCGCGACGACCGGCAGCCCGCTGGCCTGCGCCTCGAGCAGGACCTGGCCGAAGGTGTCGGTCCGGCTGGCGAAGAGGAAGAGGTCGGCGCTCGCGTAGGCGTCGGCGAGCGCGTCGCCCTCCAGCCAGCCGAGGAACGTCGCGTGCTCGCCGAGGCGCGCGCGCAGCAGCGTCCTCCTCGGGGCCGCCGCCGGCCAGGCACGAGGTGCAGGCGCGGGTCGCGCTCGCGGGCGGCGAGGAACGCGTCGGCCAGCAGGTCGGCGCCCTTCTCGCGGGTCAGGCGGCCGGCGTAGAGCACGTTGATCTCGCCCGCCGAACGCGCTCGCGCACGCGGCGGTCGGGCGAGAAGCGCGCGACGTCGACGCCGCGGTCCCAGCGACCGATGCGCTCGGCGGCGATGCCCAGCGCGCCGCAGCACCGCGTCGCTGGCCGCGCTGGGCGAGAGCACGACCGTCGCACTGCGCCGTAGAAGGCGGCCATCGCGGCCTGCGGCGACGGCCTCGAGCCCCGGGTCGGCCGAGCGCAGGCCCGCGTAGGCGGCCAGCTCGGTGTGGTAGCTGCCGAGCACCGGCAGGTCCATGACGCGCGCGATCAGCAGCGCGGCGACGCCGGCCGGCCCGGGCGAGCAGAGGTGAACGAGGTCGTAGCGGCCCTCGGCCAGCGCCTCGACGATCGCCGGCAGGCTCGGCACGCCGACCTTGCAGGCCGGCGTAGAACGGGATGTCGACCTCGGCGACGGCGCTCAGGCGGCGGTCGACGTTCGCGTCGGTGCCGACGACCTCGACCTCGAAGCCCGGGCACGCCGCGCTCGCGCATCTCGTCGAGCGTGTGCGTGACGCCGTGCATCCCGCCGACGCCGTCGGCGACCAGCGCGACGCGCAGCGGCTCGCCCTCGCGGCGCGGCGAGCTTGGCCTTCTCGCGGCCGAGGAACGCGGCGGCGGGCGCGTAGGGGATCGCCGCGACGCAGGCGTCGAAGAGCTGCGTGGCGCCCGCGGCGAGGCCGGCCGCGCCGTGCGTGCCGACGCCCGCGACGATGTCGTCGACCGCGCGGGCGAGCTTGCGCTCGTGGCGCGCCGCGCGCGGCGGAAGAGGTCGGCGTGGCGGAAGTCGTCGTCCTGCAGCAGCGCCAGCAGGTCGCGGCGTCCGAGTGCGCCAGCTCGACCGCGTCCAGCCAGGCGCGCAGCAGCGCGCGGGCGTCGTCGCGGCGCGAGGTCGGCGCCGAGCGCGCCGGTCCGCGGCGCGCCTCGCCCTCGCTCATGACGCGCTCGACCATGCGCAGGACGGTCGCGGGGTCCGGCGCGGTCGCTCGACGCCGTCGCGGCCGAGCGCGCGGACCGCCAGCGCCATCGCGGCGTGCGCCCACTTGGCGGCGCTGCCCTGCTCGCCGCGCGCGTGCGGCGCGGCCCGCGCGGACGTGCGACGAGGAACTCGGCAGGCGTGTCGGCGCGCGGCGTCTCGGTCCACGTGCGGCCGATGTCGACGCCGGCGTGGTCGTCGGAGCCGCCGACGCCGGTGCCGCCGTGCGTCTCGACGTAGACGAACGCCGGCAAGTTCAGCTCCTGGGCGCGCGCGCCGTTGCGGATCTCCCAGACGCCGAAGAGCTGCGCGAGGCGGCGGCGGTGGCGCGGCGTCAGCGGCGCCTCGACGGCGTAGAACGGGATGCGCGAGCGCGCAGGTGATCTCGTGCTCGTGCAGGTACTCGGCGACCGACTCGACGTCGTCGCTGATGCGCCTGCAGGTCGGTCGTGGTCGTCGGGCGTGATGCCAAGGCAGAGGACGTGGACGGCCTGGGGCTCCTCGCGAAACCAGCAGGTCAGCTCCACGGAGATGAAGACGCCGCGGGTCGTCGGCGATCTCCAGGACGCCGTCGATCGTGTCGTGATCGGTGATCGTCACGAAGTCCATGCCGCGCGCCAGCGCGAGCTCGTAGGACCTCCTGCGGCGGCGTCGCGCACTCGGGCAGCCCGAGTGCGCGCTGGACGCCGAGCTTTGAGACGCTGCGATGCGGTCGAGTGGCAGTGCAGGTCGGCTCGCATGACTACAAGATTCGCCTGCTCACAGCCGCTTTCTGTGAACGCTCGACCAAGATCATGTGACCGCGGCGTGAACGGTGGTCAGCGCTCGGACAGCAAGGCCTATGCCAATGCGGCAAGTCGCGCTGCTGACCGCTTGACGCGGCCTTGCCGCTATGCCAGCGCGCCGGTGGCGACGCCGGCCACGGCGCGCACCCGGGCCACGAAGCCGGGCAGCGCGTCGAGCGTGATCGCCTGCGGACCGTCGCAGCGGGCGTTGCGCGGGTCCGGGTGGCACTCGACGATCAGGCCGTCGGCCCCGCAGGCGGCCGCGGCCAGCGCCAGCGGCTCGACGAGCGCCCGCCGGCCGGCGGCGTGCGACGGGTCGACGATCACCGGCAGGTGGGTGTGCTCCTTGAGCACGGTGACCGCGGCGAGGTCGAGGCAGGAGCGGGCGGGCGTCGCCTTGGCGTGGATGCCGCGCTCGCAGAGGACAACACTCTGGTTGCCCTCAGTCAGGATGTACTCGGCGGCGAGCAGGAAGTCGTCGATCGATGCGCCCATGCCGCGCTTGAGCAGCACGGGCAGGCCGGCGCGGCCGATCTCGGTCAGCAACGGGAAGTGCTGCATGTTGCGCGCGCCGACCTGGATGCAGTCGGCGTACTGCACGACGGTCTCGACGTCGCGCAGGTCGGTGAGCTCGGTGACGATCGGCAGGCCGGTCTCGGCGCGCGCGTCGGCGAGGATCTTCAGGCCGTCGAGGCCGAGGCCCTGGAAGGCATAGGGGCTGGTCCGCGGCTTGAACGCGCCGCCGCGCAGGAGGTCGGCGCCCGCGTCGGCGCAGGCGCGCGCGGCGGTCAGCGTCTGGTCGACGGACTCGACCGCGCACGGGCCGAGGATCAGCCGGAAGGCGGGATCGGGGCCGCCGAACGCGACGCCTGCGACGTCGACCGCATGGGCCTGATCGCCGTGACGGTGCTTGTGGGCGAGCTTGTAGGGCGAGGAGACCGGGACGACGCGGTCGACGCCGGGATCGGCGTCGAGTTCGAGGCTGGTGATGTGGTCGCGGTCGGCGTCGATGACGCCGATGACCGTCTGCTCGGCACCGATGACGCGCTGGGCCCCGGCGCCGGTGGCGAGGATCCGCTCGGTGACGGCGTCGATCTCGGCGGAGGTGGCGTCAGGATGGAAGATGACGAGCATGTGGCCCGCAACGGTGCCACATCCGTGGCCTTCGCGGCTACCCAACCCGCCGCTCTGGCAGGACGCTTGCCTACCATCAGGGCCATGACGACGAGGGCGCAGTTCAACGCCGACGAGTGGGCCGTGGTCACGACGGCGCCCGTGCTCGCCGGAACGCTCGTGCTGGCCGCCGACCGCGGCGGCTCCGTGCGCGAGTCGGTGGCGATGTCGCAGTCCTACGCGGCCGCGCGGGCCGCCGATCCGGGCGAGCTGCTGGCGGCGATCCTCGCCACGCCGCCGGCGATGGGCCCGGCCAACGCGCCGAGGACGCCCGAGGAGCTCCAACAGCTCGTGCCGGCGCAGCTGCGCCGGGCGCTGCGGGCGCTGGAGCGCCTGGCCACCGACGAGGAGGTGGTCGCCTACAAGCGGTTCGTGTACGGGTTGGCCGAGGCCGTGGCCCGCGCCCACAGGGAGGGCGGCTTCCTGGGCATCGGCGGCCAGGAGATCAGCCCGGCCGAGCAGGCCGCGCTGGACCAGATCGCCGCCATCTTCGACGAGCCGGTGCCGGTGGAGGAGTAGTCGGGGCCGAGGGGCGGGCGTCAAGTGGGCGATTCGGGGCCGAATCGCTGATCCGTGTCGCCCGGTGTCCCATATAGGGACACTCGCCGCCCCGGACCTCCGCTCGCCAAGTGGTGGGCCTGTCTGACGCGATCACATCGCGTCCAACGGGCCCACGTCGGAGTGGAGAGACGACCGTGGTTCGGTGGGCCTGCTCAGCGCGAGCGGATCGCGCCAAAGAGGCCCACCCTCCCGGACGCCGGTGGATGACGAGTCAGCGCCGCGAGCCTCGTTCCCTCTTCACTCCTTCGCCGCCGAACAGACCCGCTGCCCACCCGCGGCCAACGCCTGGGCGGGACGCCAACGACGTCTGAGCTACGCCGCGACCGGCGCCGCCGCGCGTCGCAGAAGCGCGGCAGCGCCGGTGGCCAGCGCCGCCGGCGCCACGCCGTGGGAACGCTCCACCTCGAGCATGAGGGGGGCGTGGTGGTCGGCCAGCAGCGGGCCGAGGCGATCCCAGGGCAGGCAGCCCGCACCGGGCGGCAGGTGAAGGTCCAGCTTGAGCGGGTCGACCCCGGGTGCCCCGAGGTCGTGGCGCCGAGCGCCAAGGTTGTCGTGCACGTGGAAGAGCACCACGTCGTCGAGCACCGCCCGGACGGCGCGCTCGGCGCCCTCGCCGCGTAGGCCGGCGCTGATGTGCGCGTGGCCGACGTCGAGCAGCATCCCCATCGCCGACGAGTCCAGCCGGCGGACGAGGTCGCGCACCGCGAGCGGGTCGTGGCAGATCAGCGGCGGCGCGGGCGTCGGGTGGACCGGCGCGAGGTTCTCGATGGCGATCGTCAGCCCGAGGTCCTCGGCGCGCGCGCTGAAGCGCCGCAGCGACTGCTCCTCGGCCACCACGCGCGCATGGGCGGGGGCCGAGTCCCCGACCGGGAACGCCAAGCCGTGGTAGACGACCAGCTGGGCACCTGCCTCCGCCGCGTAATCCATCAACCCGTCGAAGGCCCGGTCGTGCTCGATGGTCCCGATACTGAGATCGTCAGGACCGTGGAGAAGGAGCCGCAAGCCGTGTGGCGTCAGCGCCGCGCGCAGCGCACGTGCGTGGCTGCGGCAGCGCTCCCGATCGGCGAGCATGGGGCGCGGCGGGGTGTGGACCTGCACCCACGAGAACCCCGACGACTCATACGAGTCGAGGAGCGGGGCCGTGGGCCACTGGTCACGATGGACGTTGAGGCCGAGGCGGGTGCCGAGCTCGATCGTCACGACCATCATGGTGCCCTTGCTCCGAGACGGTCTTGTGACCGCTCAGTGATGCAAAGGTGAACAGCCGGTGAACGGGCCCGCGGGTTCGGCCCTCCGGGCCGACACCCGCAAGGAACCCGGCCCTCTGGGCCGGTGTTCCTCAGAACCCGCGGAAGCCGCTCTGGCGCGTGTCGTTGAGGTTGAGGACCAGCGACGGCGCGGGGATCTCGTGGGTCTCGGAGGTCGGGACGACCGCGGTCCCGACCGCGAAGTACTCCAACACGTGCGAGCTCCAGCCGTGGTTGCCCTCGACGAGCTGCACGCCGACGATCCCTTCGGCCTCGGCCGCCTCGGCCTCGGCCTGCATCCGCTCCATCGCCAGCTCGCGGGCGTCGTAGAGCGCCTGGGTGAAGTTCGGCATCTCGACGTTGCGCCCCACGCGCTTCATCCAACTGCCCAGGCCCTGATGGGCCACGTGGTAGACGCAGGTGCCCATCACCATGCTGACCGGCCGGTAGCCGGCCGAGAGCAGCGTGTAGAAGTCCTGCCCGCTGAGGTCGCTGGTGAACGGACGCCCGCTGGGCGCGCGGTGCAGCACGCCCTCGCGGTGGCGCACGGCGGTCCCGATCGCGACGAACTCGGCGAGGTCGTTGCCCCACTCGCGGCGGCTGACGTCCAGGCGCACCGCGACGATCCCGTCGGCGCCGAGCTGCTCGGCCTCCTCCTCCATGCGCGTCATCGCCAGCTCACGCGCGTGGTACATCGCCTGGGTCAGGACGTCCATCTCCTGGTTGCGGTTCCACGCGCCCGCCTGGAAGCCGATGTGGTAGATCGACGAGCCGACGACCAGCCCCAGCGGCTCGAAGCCCGCGGCGCGCACGAGCAGGAACTCGTTGACCGACAGGTCGCTGGTGAACAAGGACTTGTCCTTCATCCGCGCCAGCCGCTCGCGGCCGGCCTCCGGGATCCCGGCGACACTCGTGGGGTCGTACGCTTCCTGTTGCTGCTCGTCGTCGGCCATCGGTGAGGCTCCTTCTTCAGCTCAAGGGCAAGGCGATGTACTTCTCGGGCGCAGGCGGACCGTCCTGCGCTTCGACGATCGCGGTGCCGAGGATGTGCATGGTGATGATCAGGTCGCGATAGGTCACGTTGTTGATCTCGCGCTCGTGGACGCGCATCGAGCGGTCGACCTCGACGCCGACCACCCCGTGGGCGTGCAGCTCGTGCGCGGTGCGGGTCAGCCGCGCCATCGCCAGCGCGCGGGCGTCGTAGACGCCTTGGCTGTAGTCGGGCAGCTCCTGGTTGTTCATCGAGGAGAACAGGCCGCCCGCGCGCCGCTGCTGGCCCCAGCCGGTCGCGACGTAGGCGACGGTCGAGCCGCCGACGATGCCGGCCGGCCAGAAGCCGTGGCCGATGAGCTTGGCGACATCCTGACCCGAGAGGTTGCACAGCAGCGGCTCCGGGCCGAGGTCATAGCGCTCGGAGCGCACGGCGGTCCCGATCGCGACGAACTCCACGAGGTCGCTGGCCCAGTCGCGCACGCTGCGCTTGAGCTGCACGCCGACGACCGCGTCGGCGCCGGCCGCCACGGCCTCCTCCCGCAACCGCCCGACCGCCAGGTGCCGCGCATCGTTGAAGGCCTCGGTCTGGCTCTCCAGCTCGGAGGTCTCGCCGGCGTTGCCGCCGGTACCGAACCAGCCCGCCCGGTTACGGCCCCACGGCAGGCTCTGCCAGCCGACGTTGTAATAGGACACGCCCATGACCTGCTTGAGCGGGCGCAGGCCGGCGTGCTGCACGGCAAGGCCTTCGGCGATGCCCAGCGTCGAGCTGAAGACCGGCGGGCGACTCACCCCGACAGCAGCCCTTCGAGGGCGGTGCGGGCGCGCTCGCTGCGCGCGGCCTCGTCGACGAGGTCGGCCGACAGCGCGTCGATCCACGCGCCGACGTCGAGCTCCTCGCTCTTGAGCGCGATGCCGCGCACGACGGTCCGCCGCCGACACGCGACGCGCTTGCGATCGCGCTGCGCCTCGTAGACGCGGTCGCCGAGCGCGATCGTCACCGCCTTGGCGTCCCCGCGACCCAGCAGGCCGCCGCGCTCGATCTCGACCTGCTCGGGCAGCACGTGGGCGAGCTTGCCCACCAGCACGTCGAAGAACACCTCGACGTCGCGGGCGTCGGCATGCAGCGCGGACGCCACCAGATCGAACTCCCCGGCCATGGTCGGGGAGCCTACCTACGCCCCGGTCTTCTCCAGGTGCTCTTCGAGCGCCGCGTAGGCGTCCTCGACCGCGCGCTTGGCCGCGGTGTGGCGCGCCGTGCTCTTGGCCGACTCGTACTGCGAGGCCCATGCCTCGGGCGCGGCCAGCTCCTCCTCCAGCGCGACGAGCGCGGCCTCGGCGGCCTCGACCGCCGACTCCAGCTTGGTGGTCTGGCGAGTGGCGTTCTTGGACACCTTGGGCGCCGCGACGGCCACGGCGGCGCCACCGTTGCCGTTCCCGTCGGCCTTCGCCTTGGCCTTGGCCGCGATCGGGACGGGCGCGGGCTTGGCCTTCGCCTTGGCCGGCAACGGGCCCATCGGGTCCTCCCCCAGCGCGCGGCGCTCGTCGCGGATCCGCGCGTACTCGACCCAGCCGCCCATGTAGGAGCGCAGCCGCTGATGCTCCAGCGCGACCGTGCGCGAGCCCACGGCCTCCAGCAGCGCGCGATCGTGGGTCACCAGCAACAGCGCGCCCTCGAAGCCCTTCAGCGCGTCCTCCAACGCCTCGCGCGACTCCAAGTCGAGGTGGTTGGTCGGCTCGTCGAGGATCAGGACGTTGGCGCCCTGGCTCAGCAGGATCGCCAGCGAGAGCCGCTTGCGCTCGCCGCCGCTCAGGCCGTCCAGCGGCTTCTCGGCCTCCTCCCCGCTGAACAGGAAGCGACCGAGCAGCGCGCGCGTCTGGCCCGGGCTCAGGCCGGTGCGCTTGCCCGCCGCCTCGACGACCGTGCGCGCGGAGCCCAGGCCCTCCAGCTCGGAGTCGTGCTGGCTCAAGTACCCCACCTTGAGGTTGTGCCCGGAGCGCAGCTTGCCGCCGTCGAGCGCCCGCACGCCGGCCAGTGCGTCGATCAGCGTCGTCTTGCCGGTGCCGTTGGGCCCGACGAGCGAGACGTGCTCGCCGCGCTCCAGCCACAGCTCGGCGTCCTCGAGCAGGAGCTTGTGGCGCTCGCCCTCGCCGACCTCCAGCCGCCCGTCCTCCAACTCGAAGATCACCCGGCCGGTGCGCTCGGGCTTGGCGAACTGGAAGCCCAGCTCGCGCGTGTCGCGCGGGTCGCGGGTGATCCGCTCGACCTTGTCGAGGGCCTTGACCCGCGACTGGGCCTGCTTGGCCTTGCTGGCCTTCGCCCGGAAGCGCTCGATGAAGCCCTCCATGCGCGCGATCTCCGCCGCCTGCTTCTCGATCGCCTTGCCCAGCGCCATCTCGCGCGCGGCCTGCTCCTTGCGCCAGTTGTGCCAGGTGCCCTTGAAGAAGCGCGAGCGACCGGCCTCCAACTCCAGCACCGCGGTGCCGACGGCCTCCAGGAACCAGCGGTCGTGGGCGACCAGCACGATCGCGCAGTCCAGCGAGACGAGCGTCTGCTCCAACCACTCCAGCGACTCGATGTCGAGGTGGTTGGTCGGCTCGTCGAGCAGCAGCAGGTCGGCCTCGACCGCCAGCGCGCGAGCCAGCGAGGCGCGGGTCAGCTGGCCGCCGGAGAACGTGTCGAGCTTGCGGTCCATGGCCTCGTCGTCGAAGCCGAGCCCGTGCAGGTAGGTGTTCGCGCGCTCGCGCCAGCCGTAGCCACCGGCCGCCTCGAACTTCGCGTAGACGTTGGAGTAACGCGTCAGCGCGGCCTCGTCGCCCTCGGCCATCTTGACCTCGAGCTCGCCGAGCTCGGCCTCCAGCGAGAGCTGCTCCTTGCAGGCCGAGAGCACGTAGTCGCGCAGCGTGATCGCCTGGTCGCGTGGCGGGCGCTGGTCGTGCAGCGCGACGCGGACGCCCTTCTGAAAGACCAACTCGCCGCCGTCGATGCCGGTCTCGCCGGACAGCATCCGCAGCAGCGTCGTCTTGCCGGCGCCGTTGCGTCCGGCGATGGTCAGCCGGTCGCGGCGCTCGAGCTTGAACGAGACCCCGGCCATGAGCGGCTTGCCGGCCATGTCCTTGGAGAGGTCGGATGCGATAGCGACGGCCACGCCCCCATGGTAGGTCGACGCGCGTCAGCGACGCACGCCGCCATAGGGCAGCCCGCCGCCGGTGCGCTGGAACTCGACGATCTCGCCGTTCTCGCGCGCCACGCGGCCGGCCGTGTCCTCGTAGTCACGGAAGAGCCGCTTGAGGTGGCGCAGGCCCTCGGGCGGATGGGCGGCGAGCTCGCCGGCCAGCGCGATCGCCGCCGCCTCGGCCTCGGCGGCGGGTGCGCGACGGGCCAGCAGGCCGAGCGCGTCGGCCTCGTCGTCGCCGACCACCCGCCCGGTGAAGATCAGCTCGCGCGCCTTGGACAGGCCGACCAGCGGAACGAGCCGCGCGGGGCCGACCGGCACGCCGAGGCGCGCGCCGGGGAAGACGAGCTTGAGGTTGTCGCCGCCGACGCGCAGGTCGCAACCGCAGGCCAGCTCGGCGCCCGCGCCGACGACGTTGCCGACGCAGACCGCGATCGTCGGCGCCGGGAACGCCTCGATCGCGCTGTAGAGCGCGGCGAAGCGCTCCATCCGGGCGACGCCGCCGGCGGGGTCGAGCTGCTCGGCGACGTCCGCGCCGGCGCAGAGCGCGCGCTCGTTGGTGGTCGAGATCACCAGCACCCGCAGCGTCGCGTCGGCGGCCAGCTCGGCCAGCGCCTCCCCCAGCTCCACCAGCAGCGCGGTGTCCATCGCGTTGCGGACCTCCGGGCGGTCCAGCCGCAGGACCTCGATGCCGTCGTCGAGCCGCTCGCGCGTAAGTGCACCCATGGCGCCGCATTCAATACGATGCCCTGGCGATGCGCCGCCTGACGACCACCCTGCTGCTGAACATCACGCTGCTGGCCCTCTTCGCGCCGTCGGCGCTGGCCCAGGCCTCGGGCGAGGGCTCCTATGGCGCCGTCAACGACAAGACGATCGACGAACTCCGCGTTCATCATCATCGCCTTCTTCCCGCTCTTCGTGCTCGTCATCTCGCTGCTGCAGTGGCGACTGGAGAAGCGCAAGGACGCCCGCAAGGCCGCAGTGAAGTCCGCCGGCGGCGACGCCCGCTGGCGCGGCGGCTGGTAGCGGCATCGCCTAGGGGGCGAAGCCGTCGCGGGAGATCGCCCGGAGGGCGATTCCCGCCGCCTCCTAACTGACCGCGTGCAGCGCCGGCGCCTGGCGGTGTGACTCGCCCGCGGTCGCCGCGGCGGCCGCCGTCGCGATGGCCTGCGAGCGGGAGCGCACGCCGAGCTTGCGGTGGATGCGCTCGGCGTGCTTGGCCACCGTGCGCTCGCTGATGCCCAGCGCCTCGGCGACCTCGGCCGACGTGCTGCCGCGCGCCAACTCCTGCAGGACATCGGCCTCGCGGTCGCTGAGGCCGAGGTCGAGCAGCCCGCGGTGCGAGAGCACCTGACGGGCCTCGTCGAAAAACAGGACGTCGCCGGTGCCACGGCCGCGACCACGGATGACGCGCGCGACCAGGCCCTGGCCGAGCGCCAGCGCGTGGCCGGTCTCCGGGTGGGCCACCCACTCGGCGATCGCCGGCGGCAGGTGCGGATCGTCGCGGCGGCGGATCGCGATGCCGTCGGCACGGGCCAGCGCCGCGCGCCCCGCGTCGGTGGCGAAGGCGATCTGCCCGTCGGCGTCGAGCACGACGACGGCGGTGCGCGTGTCGTCGAGGCCGTCGCGCAGGCTCTCGATCAGCGTCACGCTGCGCTGGCGCAGCTCCGCGTTGCGGTAGGCCTGCACGAGGTGCGGCCGGGCGAGGTCCAGGACATCACGGTCGCGCTGGGTGAACTCCGGCCCGCCGCGCGAGATCGCGATCGCGATCACCAGATGCTTGGGCGCCGGCAGGGCGAACGCGACCTGGTCGCGCAGGCCCATCGGCACGAAGACCTCGCGGTAGAGCTCCAGCGCCTCGAGGTCGTGGCGCGAGATCACGTCCGAGAAGCTGTAGGCGCGCCCGTCGCGGGTGCGGACGAAGCGCTGGTAGAGCGGGTTCTGGGCGGCGTAGCGGGCCCAGCTCGTCAGCTGCTCCTCGGGCGCGAGCGGATCGCAGATCGTCGCCACCGGCACGCCGCCGTCGATCAGCTCGTTGTAGGCGACGAAGTCCGCGGGCAGCAGGCGACGCAGCGCGGGCATCACGCCTTCGCGGAATTCGGCGAGGTCCTCGGCGTCGTTGGCCTCGCCGACGAGATCCAGCACCGCGCGCACGTCGCGTTCGGAAAGACGACCCATGGTCAGCTTTGGAGGGTATTGCGCGAGCCAAGTCCGGGACCCTCGACCATCGGGGGGCCTTAGGGTCTGCGCCATGCCCGATCCCGTCCGTTACGAGCAGGTTGGCGCCGCCGCGGTCGTCACCATCGACCGCCCCGAGCGCCGCAACGCGGTCGACGGCCCGACCGCCGAGGCGCTCAATGCCGCTTACCGGCGCTTCGAGGCCGACGACGAGGCGCGCGTCATGGTCCTCACCGGCGCCGGCGGCGTGGCGTTCTGCGCGGGCGCCGACCTCAAGGCGGTCGAGACCTACGCGCCCCGGCTCTCGCTCGCCGAGGGCCCGATGGGCTTCACGCGCCTGACGCCGAGCAAGCCGACGATCGCGGCGATCGAGGGCTATTGCCTGGCCGGCGGGCTGGAGCTCGCGCTGTGGTGCGACCTGCGGATCGCGACGCACGCCTCGTCGTTCGGCTGCCCCGAGCGCCGCTGGGGCGTCCCGCTGATCGACGGCGGGACGCAGCGGCTGCCGCGGATCGTCGGCCTCGGCCGCGCGCTGGACCTGATCCTGTCGGGCCGGATCATCGATGCCGACGAGGCGTCGGCGATCGGGCTGCTGACCGAGGTCGTGCCGGCCGGCCAGGCATTGGAGCGCGCGCTGACGTGGGCCGAGGGGCTCGCGGCGTTCCCGCAGGAGACGATGCTCGCCGACCGGCGCGCGGCGATCGAGGGCCTCGGCCTGCCGCTGGCCGACGGGCTCGCGCTGGAGGCCCAGGCGGGGCCGACGGTCTTCGCCGACGCGGTGGCCGGCGCGGCGCGGTTCGCCGGCGGCGAGGGGCGCGGCGGCGCGGGCGCGGGCGTATAGGATCGGGACGGGTGGGAGGACCAATTCGGGTCGAGGCAATGAGGAGAGGTCTGCATGGCGTATTTCGTGACCGGAGCGACGGGCTTCATCGGTCGACATCTCGTCGAGGAGCTGCTGCGCAATCGCACCGGCGACGTGTACGTGTTGGTCCGTCCGACCTCGCGCGACCGCTTGGACTCGCTGATCGCGTCGTGGCCTGACGGCGATCGCGTCCACCCCGTGGTCGGCGACCTGGCCGAGCCCAACCTCGGCGTCGACGATGCCTGGATCGCCGAGCACCGCGGCAAGATCGATCACTTCTTCCACCTCGCCGCGATCTACGACATGACCGCCGACGAGGAGCGCAACGAGCGCCTCAACGTCGAGGGCACGCGCCACGCGGTCGACCTCGCCAACGCGCTGCAGGTCGGCATCCTGCACCACACCTCCTCGGTCGCCGCCGCCGGCGCGCACCGCGGCCTCTTCCGCGAGGACATGTTCGACGAGGGCCAGAAGCTCCCGTCGGCCTATCACCGCACGAAGTTCGAGTCCGAGAAGATCGCCCGCGAGGACTCCACCGTCCCGTTTCGGATCTACCGTCCCGCCGTCGTCGTCGGCCACTCCCAGACCGGCGTCATGGACAAGGTCGACGGGCCCTACTACTTCTTCAAGGCGATCCAGAAGATCCGTGGCTGGCTGCCCGAGTGGGCGCCGCTGATCGGTCCCGAGCTCGGCTGGACCAACGTCGTCCCGGTCGACTACGTGGCCCGCGCGATGGACCACATCGCCCACGCCGACGGCCTCGACGGCCAGGCCTTCCACCTCGCCCACCCCAAGGGCCAGCGCTCGGGCGACATCCTCAACACCTTCGCCCGTGCCGGCCACGCGCCGCACATGGCGATGCGCATCGACAAGAAGCTGATCGACATGCTGCCCAAGGGCACGCTGTCGATGGTCATGAAGCTGCCTGCGCTCAAGGGCGTGCGCGACTCCATCCTGCAGGACTTCGGCATCCCGCCCGAGGTCATCGAGCACGTCGGCTTCAACTGCCAGTTCGACACGCGCGACACCGAGCGCGCGCTGGCCGACTCCGACATCGCCGTTCCCGAGCTGGACACCTACGCGACCAAGTTGTGGGACTACTGGGAGCGGGTCCTGGATCCGGACCTCTACAAGGACCGATCCTTCGAGCACGCGGTCAACGGCAAGACGGTGGTCATCACCGGCGCCTCGTCGGGCATCGGCCTGTCGGCGGCGATGAAGATCGCCAAGGCGGGCGGCATCCCGATCCTGGTGGCCCGCTCGATGGACAAGCTGGAGGCGGCACGCGACGAGATCGAGCGCGCCGGCGGCACGGCCTACGCCTACAGCGCCGACCTCAGCGCGCTGGACTCGATCGACGAGCTGGTGGCGAGCATCCTGGCCGACCATGCGTCGGTCGACATGTTGGTCAACAACGCGGGGCGCTCGATCCGCCGCTCGATCGCGCTGAGCCACGATCGCTTCCACGACTTCGAGCGCACCGTCCAGCTCAACTATCTCGGCACGATCAAGCTGACGATGGGCCTGCTCCCGCACATGCGCGAGCGCCGCTCCGGCCACGTCGTCAACGTGTCGTCGATCGGCGTGCAGACCTCGCCGCCCCGGTTCAGCGCCTACGTGGCGTCCAAGGCCGCTCTCGATGCCTGGACCCGCGTGGCGTCCTCAGAGGTCATCGGCGACAACATCACCTTCACGACCATCCACATGCCCTTGGTCCGGACGCCGATGATCGCGCCGACCAAGATCTATGACTCGTTCCCGACGATCTCGCCCGACGAGGCCGGCGACATCATCTGCGAGGCGATCCGCGCCAAGCCCAAGCAGATCAACACGCGCCTGGGCACCTTCGGCGAGGTGCTCTACGCGGTCGCGCCCAAGGCCGTCGACCAGATCCTGCACATGGCCTACAAGGTGTTCCCGGACTCGGCCGCGGCCAAGGGCGAGAGCAACTCCGACGAGAAGGCGTCGGTCGAGCAGATCGCGATGGCCAACATCATGCGCGGGGTTCACTGGTAGCGGCTGAGCGCCAGATGGCGATCATCGCCTGCGAATGGGCGATCCCGACGTCCAGCGCGCGCAGCTGGCCGGGTGGGATCACGGCGAGGACGTCGGCGCGCAGCGTCCGGTACTCGGCGAGCTTGGCCTCCAGGACGGCGATCTGGTGCTCGGCGACGGTGGCGGGATCGGCGCCGAAGAAGAGCTTGAGGACGCCGGAGTCGCGCAGCTCGGGCAGCTCGTCGGGCGCGGTGCCGCGCCAGTCCTGAAGGGCGGCGCGGCCGCGGTCGGTGATCGCGTAGAAGCGCCGACGGCGGCCGGCCTCCTCGCGGCGCTCGGTGACGAGGCCGCCGGCCGCGAGGCGCTCGGGCTCGCGGTAGACCTGGGCATGCGGCGTCGACCAGAAGTTGTCGACGCTGACGGCCATCATCTGCTTGAGGTCATAGGGCGTGGCCTCGGCGGGCGCGGCGGCGTCGAGCAGGCCGAGCACGATGTAGGAGGTCGGCGTCAGCTTCGGGTCTTGCAATGGTCTCTTTCGGACGGTACGGTTCGGATCATGGCCATCGTATCCGGGACGCAGACCGATCATCGGCTCGGCTTCGCCGACCAGACCGAGGAGCTGCGCGTCGACGCGCTGCCCGTCTCGGGCGAGGTTCCGACCTGGCTGCGCGGCGGTCTCGTGCGCGTCACGCCCGCCCAGATGGACTTCGACCGGCGCTCGGTCTCGCACTGGTTCGACGGCATGGCGATGCTCAACCGCTTCGGCTTCGCCGGCGACGGCTCGGTCTCCTACGCCAGCCGCTTCCTGGACACCGACGCGCGCAAGGCCGCGCTGGCCTCCGGCGGCACGTCGATCTCGGGCTTTGCCACCGACCCCTGCCGCTCGCTCTTCCAGCGGGTGCAGTCCCTCTTCTCCCCCGAGCTGACCGACAACGCCAACGTCAACCTCGCGCGTCTCGGCGACGAGTACATAGCGATGACCGAGACGCCGATCCCGGTGCGCTTCGACGCCGAGACGCTGGCGACGCTCGGCCACGATGAGGGCCAGAAGCGCTTCGGGCAGATCTCCACGGCCCATCCCCACCACGATCCTGAGCGTGGTGAGCTCGTCAACTTCGCCGCCCAGCTCGGCGCCAAGAGCGAGTACCGCATCTACGCGCGGCGCTCGTCGACCGAAGGCCGCACGCTGGCGACGATGGCGGTGCGCGAGCCGTCCTACATGCACTCCTTCGCGATCACGCCGCGCTACGCGCTGCTGATCGAGAACCCACTGGTCGTCAACCCGTTGCGGCTCGCGCTCAGCGGCAAGGCGTTCATCCACAACTACCGCTGGAAGCCCGAGCTGGGCGTCCGGATCCACGCCTTCGACCGTGAGACCGGCGCGCTGCACCGCACGTGGACGGCCGACCCGTTCTTCGTCTTCCACACCATCAACGCGTTCGAGGACGGCGACGACATCACCGTCGACCTGTGCGCCCACGAGGACGCGTCGATCATCGAGCTGCTGGAGCTCGAGAAGCTGCGTGCCGGGTCGGGCCACTCCACGCTCGGCGCCCGACCGCTGCGCCTGACGCTCGCGGCCGGCAGCGGCGTGGCGAGCACGCGCGAGCTGGCCGACGTCGACCTCGAGCTGCCGCGGATCGCCTACCGCACGCGCAACGGCCTCCCCTACCGCTATGTCTACGGAGGCAGCGCGGGCGACGCGCCGTTCTTGAAGCGCTTGGTCAAGATCGACGTGGACGACGGCTCGCACGTGGTCTGGGACGAGCCGAGCGCCTGGGCCGGCGAGCCGGTCTTCGTCCCGCGGCCAGGCGGTGAGGCCGAGGACGACGGCGTCGTGCTGTCGGTGGTGTTGGACGCCGAGGCGGGCTCCTCGTTCCTGTTGATGTTGGACGCGCAGACGTTCGAGGAGATCGCCCGCGCCCACGCGCCCCACCACGTGCCCTTCG
The DNA here is from genome assembly GCA_963731005.1 of uncultured Conexibacteraceae bacterium. Classification (GTDB taxonomy): domain Bacteria; phylum Actinomycetota; class Thermoleophilia; order Solirubrobacterales; family Solirubrobacteraceae; genus Baekduia. Next base: position 1,451,621 of record CAVSTZ010000001.1, read on the forward strand.
GGTTCCACGGGCAGTTCTTCAGCGCCTAGCGGTTGCCGCTTCGAAGCGCCTGGGGTCGTCCGTTGACGTCTGGGCCGGCGATCCGGGGCGCCTGGTGGTGAACTATTCACCACGAGACGACCCGCAACCTCGCAAGCCGTGATCCGGGTCGTTTGATGGGCGAGATCCAGGCCTCTGCGGACGACCCCGGGCGTCTCGCACCACGACCGCCTTCACTCCCTCGATGCCGACGGACCACGCCGCGCAGAACGATCAACGCCCGAGCTGAGCGCCAACCGCGCCCGCCCTCAGGCGTCGTCCATCTCCGAGACCTGCTCGGCCTGCGCGAGGAAGTCCTCCGCCTTGGCCGTCATCCGGACCAACCCATAGGCATCAAGCACCGCGCGCGGCAGCTCCGTCGCGCCCGCGGCGCGCAGGCGGCGCATCAGCTCGGCGACCTCGCGCAACGGCACCTCGTCGAGCGCGCGCGGGCCCAGCTCGCGGACGCGGACCTCGGCGGTCTGTGCCGGGCGCAGGACCTCCGAGCCCTCCTCCATCTCGATCGCGCCCGCCGCCTTCAGGCGGAAGGTCGCGCCCGAGAGCGGGGCGCGGGCGATCGAGGTCAGCGCCTTGCCGCCGCTGGCCCTCACGTAGAGCCGGTAGGCGCGCTCGGCCAGGATCGGGCCCTCGGCGTCCACGATCTCCAGCAACACGGGGCCGATCGCCTCGCGCCCCGCGTTGCGCGGGTCCGGGACCGCCCGCGCGACCCACGCGGTGTATGGCTCGAGGTCGACGTGCACGCCGCTCTTGCGCCGGCCCTCGCCCGAGGCCACCGGGAACAGGCCGGTGACGTGGCGCAGGATCCGCTCGCCGCGCGTGACGATCACGCCGTAGACGCGGTGCTCGTCCTCGCCCTGCTCGATGACCGCCTGGTAGCTGACGACGTCGTCGGCCTCGACGACCTGCAGCAGCTCCTTGACCCGCGGCTGCGTGGCCAGATAGGCGGTGTAGTGATCGCGCAGTGCGCCGTGCCCGGCGACAACGCGGTCGAAGCGCAGCAGGACGGCGTCCTCGTGGTACTGACCGAGCAGCGCCTCGACGTCGCCGGCGGCGAGCAGACGCAGGTGGCGGTCGAGCAGGTCACGCGGGATGGGCATCGGTCTCCTAGATGCGGAAGACGGGAACGAGCCGCTGCTCGTGCTCGGCGTCGATGCGCGCGACGACCTCGAGGTGCTCGGCCAGCGGCGTGCCGCGCAGCTTGGTGCCCAGGCCCTCGTCGACCTGGTAGATCCCGGCGCTGTTGGACATCTCGATCTCGATCCGCACCGCCTTCTCACGGCCGGGCAGGATCTTCACCGACTCGATCGCCTTGGACGATACCGAGTGGATGTTGGGCAGCAGCTTGTCGGCGCGCGAGCGGCCCTTGGCCATGTCGAGCGCGTCGGCGACGCGCAGGATCGCGCCCTCGATCGTGAACGGCGCGCCCTTGGAGCGGTGGCTGATGATCGCGTGCGACGCCTCGGCGACGATGATCGTCCGCGTCGGCTCGTCGTAGATCGGCTCCAGCAGCTTGGGCAGCTTGTCGGCCGTCAAGAAGAGCGAGAACTGCTCGTGGTCGGCGCGGTGGATCGACATGCCCACGCAGTGAAAGAGCGCGGCGGCGGCGATCACGACCTCGCCGTCGCGCTCGGTCAGCCCGTGATCGGCGACAACCGACGGGACGACGCCGCGACGGAACAGCAAACGCGCGAGCCGCAGCCCGATGTTGGTGACGATCTGGATGTGGACCCAGGAGTGGTCCGACATCTCCAGGCGCTCGGCGTTGATCGCCGCGGCGTGCCACCAGGCCTTGAGCTCGACGTCGGCGTTGACGGCGGCGATCAGGCGATCGAGCTTGCGGTTGCCGCGCGCGGGCACGCGGATGGTCGCGGCGGCCACGCGCTGCTCGAGGGTCTGGGGCGTCTCCTCAAGGCTCTGGGGCATCGCCTCGACGCGCTGGGACGTCTCCTCGCCGCTCACCTGCCGGACCCTACCGCGGCGTGCACCTTGGCCACGACCGCAGCGGTGGAGTCGCCGCGGTCCACGCGGATGCGCGGCAGCGCGTAGCGGTCTCCCACCGGCCTCGCCGCGCCCGGCAGCTCGGTCGTCGCAGCGTGGTAGCCGGCCGCGGCGACCGCCGCCTCGACGGTCGCGTCGTAGCGCCCGGCCGGGTAGCAGAAGGCGTTGACCGGGACGCCGAAGCGCTTGCGGATCGCGGCGCGTGATCCGGCGACCTCGCGGCGCAGCGCCGCCGCGTCGAGCGTCGTGAGGTCCGGGTGCGTCAGCGAGTGCGCGTCGACCTCCCAGCCGCCGGCGATCATCGTCTTGACGCGACTGGTCGACAGTCCGCCAGGGGTGTCGAGGTTGTGCAGCGCGAGGTTCAGCACGCCGGGCCAGCCCTGCTCGTGCAGAATCGCCCCCGCCGCCTGACCCTGGCTGAGATAGCCGTCGTCGAAGCTCAGCACGATCGGATGCGCCGGCAGCGTGTCCTTGCCCGCCCAGCCGTCGAGGACCGCGTCGAGCGTGACGGCGTCAAAGCCCGCCTTGGCCAGCGCGGTGACCTGGGCGCGCAGCGCCGCGGGCGAGACCCAGAGGCCGGCGTACTTCGCGCCGGCCGGCGCGGGCGCGATCACGTGGTACATCAGGATCGGTACGGGGCCGCGGGAATGGCCGCGATGCCGCAACTCGGGCTCGGAGACGCCGGTGCCCACGGTCGCCGGACCGTTGAAGGCTTGCCGGGCGGCCGGCGTCGTGCGGGTCGCCGACCGCCTCGGCGAGGACGACGACCCGCAACCGCAGGCCACGACGACCATCACCAACAGCAACGACGAGAGCGCGCGGCGCGGCACGCCCCAGAACCTAGATCAGGACGTGCTCGCCGGGTCGCGCTCGGCGGCCCGCGCGGTGTGGCCGAGCATCAGCTCGCGCTGCAGATCGCGGGGTTCCGGCCCGCCCACCCCGCTGCTCTCGTCGCGCGTGCGACGGATCCACTCGCCGTCGGCCTGCAGCTCCCACGCGTGCGTGTCGTCGGCGAACGCAGCGCTCCAGCGTGTCGAGCAGGTCGTCGCGCAGGATCGGGTCCTCGAACCGGCGTGACGAGCTCGACGCGCGTGTCGAGGTTGCGCGGCATCAGGTCGGCCGAGCCGATGAGCACGAGATGCTCGTCGCCGCGCTCGAAGGTGTAGATCCGCGAGTGCTCGAGGAAGCGGCCCGACGATCGAGACCACGCGGATGTTCTCGCAGACGCCCTCGACGCCCGGGACCAGGCAGCAGATCCCGCGGATGTTGAGCTCGACCGGCACGCCCGCCTGCGAGGCGCGGTACAGCGCCTGGATGCAGCGTCCGGTCGACCGAGCGAGTTCATCTTCATCCGGATGCGCGCCGGCTTCGCCGGCGCTCGTGGGCCGCGATCGTCTGCTCGATCTCTCCGACGATGCCGTCGCGCAGGTGGTCGGGCGCGATCAGCGCCTTGCGGTAGCGCCGCGGCCGCGCGAAGCCGGTCAGGAAGTTGAACATGTCGGCGACGTCGGAGCCGAGCGCGCTCGTCGGTCGTGAACAGGCCGAAGTCGGTGTACAGGCGCGCGGTCTTGGGGTGGTAGTTGCCGGTGCCGACGTGCACGTAGTGGCGCACGCCGTCGCCCTCGCGGCGGACGACGAGGATGCACTTGGCGTGGGTCTTGAGCGCGGGATGGCCGTAGACGACGTGGACGCCCGTCTCCTCCAGCTTGCGCGCCCACTCGATGTTCGCGCGCTCGTCGAAGCGCGCCTTGAGCTCCACCAGGCAGACCGCCTGCTTGCCGCGCTCGGTCGCGCGGATCAGCGCCGGCACGAGCGGCGAGTCGTCGGAGGTCCGGTAGACGGTCTGCTTGATCGCCAGGACGTCGGGGTCGTTGACGGCCTGCTCGACGAAGCGCTCGACCGAGGTCGCGAACGAGTCGTAGGGGTGGTGGACGAGGATGTCGCCCGCGCGCATCGCGGCGAGGATGTCGACCTGGCGTGGTGCTCCTCGGGCCGCAGGCGCGGCTGGGTGACCGGCGTCCACGGCGGGTCGCGCAGGTCGTCGAAGCCCTGGAGACCCGACGATCTGCCACAGGTCGGTGAGGTCGAGCAGGCCGTCGACCTCGTAGACCTGGCGGTCCTCGACCTCCAGCGCGTCGGTGAGCTGCTCGCGCAGCGGCGTGGGCCATGCCCGCGCCGACCTCGACGCGCACGACCTCGCCGAAGCGGCGCGCGGCGCAGCTCGTCCTCGACGGCCTGCAGCAGGTCGTCGGCCTCGTCGGAGATCTCGAAGTCGGCGTCGCGCGTGACGCGGAAGACCCCGTGCTCGATGATCTCCATGCCCGGGAACAGCGCGTCGAGGTTGGCCGGCGATCAGCTCCTCGAGCGGCGACGAACGTCGTCGGCTCGGCCGTCCAGCGCGACGAAGCGCGGCAGCATCTCCTTCGGGACCTTGACGCGCGCGAAGGTGACCTGGCCGGCGACCGGGTCGCGCACGAGCACGCGCGAGCGACAGCGAGAGGTTCGAGATGTAGGGGAACGGCCGGCCGAGGCCGACGGCCAGCGGCGTCAGGACCGGGAAGATCTGGCGGCGGAAGCGCTCGTCGAGCGCGCGGCGCGCCTCGGCGGAGACGTCGTCGATCCCGACGAGCCGGATGCCGTGCTCGGCCAGCGCGGGCGCAGGTCGTGCCGAGAGCGTCCGGCACTGGCGCTCCGCAGAGCGCCAGCGACCTTCTCGCGGATCGCGTCGATCGTCTCCGACGGCGTGCGGCCGTCGAGCTTCGGCGCCGTGATGCCCGCGTCGATCTGGTCGTGCAGGCCGGCGACGCGGATCATGAAGAACTCGTCGAGGTTGGAGCCGAAGATCGCGGCGAACTTGCAGCGCTCGAGCAGCGGCTGCGTCGGCGTCCTCGGCGAGCTGCAGGACGCGGTCGTTGAAGTCCACCCACGACAGCTCGCGGTTGATGTACAACTCGGGCGCGTCGAGGTCCGACGGCTGCGGCGCCGGCCGCGCGACGGCGTCGACGGCGCGGATGGACTCTTGCGTGAGCTGCGGGTCTGGGTTCATGCGGGCGGCTGCGACGGTAGGCGCTCGCGGCGATGGCAGGCCGTTACCGTCGTGTGAACGCGATGTGATCGTCTCGGGGTCCTAGGCGTACCCGCACTTGGGCCAGCAGGTCGAGCACGACGCCCTCGCGCAGGCCGCCGCAGCCGATCTGCAGCGGGCATCGCGCGGCGCGCGCGACCGCCGCCAGCAGCAGCAGGCCCGCGGGCAGCAGCCGCGACGCGCTCGACGTGGAGGCCGAGATCGAAGGCCGCGACGTCCGCCGCGGGCTGCGCGACGCGTCCGGGCGAGCGCGCGTCGAGCGCCGTCGGCGGTCGAGCTGCGGCGCCGACGAGGCGCCGCAGCGAGGTCGCGCTGCCGCCGACGGCCCACGCGACGTCGGCCGCCGGACAGCCCGACGGCGGCGATCGCGGCGGCGGCCTCGCGCGCGCGGCGCTGCAGCTCGGCGGCGGTCGGCGGATCGCCGTGCAGGTACGCCGTCGGCCAGCGACGCTGGAGCCGATCGGCAGCGACGCCCACCACGTCGACGCCGCCGCCGGCGCGTGCCGACGGCGATCTCGGTCGAGCCGCCGCCGACGTCGACCACGGCGACGCTGCCGACGCCGTCGGCGGCCAGCGTCGCGCGGTGGCGCCCGCGAAGGCCAGCCGCGCCTCCTCCTCGCCGCTGAGGATCTCGAGCGCGCACGCCGGCGGCGCGCGCCGAGACGCGGCGATGAGCTCGTCGCGGTCGGGCGCGTCGCGGATCGCGGCGGTGGCGACGACGCGCAGCGCCACGACGCCAGCTCGCGCGGCGCGGCGCGACCTGCTCGGCGACGACGTCGGCGATCGCCTGCGGCCTTCTGCGCGCGGGATCCGCCGTGCCGGCGCTCGTCGGCGGCCCAGGCGCGTGAACGCGCGCTGAGCGGCGACCTCCACGAGGGCGCCCGGCGCCGCGGATCGGCTCGGCGACCAGCAGCCGCGTGGTGTTCGAGCCGATGTCGATGCAGGCCGCAGCAGCAGGCCTGCATGCGGCACAGCGCGCACGAGCGATGCTTGCCATGATGCGCCGCGCGAGTGCGAATGCGAGTGGTCGCCGTCGCCCCGCGATCCTCGTCCGCGATCTGCGCAAGTCCTACGGGTCAGCTCGAGGCGGTGCGCGGCATCGACTTCGAGGTCGCGCCGCGGCGAGGTCTTCGGCCTGCTCGGCCCCAACGGCGCCGGCAAGACGACGACCGTCGAGATCCTCGAGGGCTACCGCCGAGCGCGCGACGCGGGCATCGTCTCGGTGCTCGGCCACGACCCCGAGCGCCGGCCGCGCGCGCTGCGCGAGCGGGTCGGGATCGTCCTGCAGTCGACGCGGCATCTACCGCCACATCACGGTGCGCGAGGCGCGTCGCGCACTGGGCCGCGCTTCTACCCGCACCCGCGCGACGTCGACGAGGTGCTCGACGCTCGCCGGGCTGCGACGAGATGGCCGACGCGCCGCGCGCGCACGCTCTCCGGCGGCCAGCCGCGGCGGCTGGACTTCGCGCTGGCGCTCGTCGGCGATCCCGAGCTGATCTTCCTCGACGAGCCGACCACCGGCTTCGACCCGGCCGCGCGCCGCGCCGCGTGGGACGTCGATCCGCGCGCTGCAGGAGCTCGGCAAGACCGTGCTGCTGACCACGCACTACCTCGACGAGGCGCAGGCGCTGTGCGACCGCGTGGCGATCATCAAGGACGGCCGGATCCTCGCCGAGGGCGCCGCCGGCCGAGCTCGGCGTCGGCGTCGTCGCGCTACCGCGTCGCCTGGCGCCGGCCGACGACGGGCGCGATCGAGTCGCGCGAGACCGACGACCCGACCGCGCTGCTGCACCAGCTGACCGCGCGCGGCGCTCGCGCGCGGCGAGCGGCTCGCAGGACCTGTCGGTCACGCGCCCGTCGCTCGAGGACGTCTACCTCGAGCTGACCGCCGAGCCGGCGGCGAGCGAGCCCATGCCCGAGGAGGCCGCCTCGAATGTCTGACGCGCTCGCTCTGGCCTGGCGCCAGTACCGCCTCGAGCGCCGGATGTTCTGGCGCAACCCGAGCGCCGCGTTCTTCAACTTCCTGCTGCCGCTGCTGCTTCCTCGCGCTGTTCGGCGCGATCTTCGCCGGCAACCAGAAGGACCTCGAACGTGATCGTCCCCGGCATCGCCGGGATGAGCGATCATGGCCGACGACGTTCTCGCGCTCGCCATGAACCTGACGTTCCTGCGCGAGCAGGGCATGCTCAAGCGCCTGCGCGGCACGCCGCTGCCCGAGCGGCGCCTACCTGCGGCGGCGCTGGCCGGCAACGCGGTCGCCAACACGCGCATCCAGCTGCGCTCGTGATCGTCGCGGGCAGCTGCTGTTCGGCATCGGGCTGGCCGAAGGACTGGGTCGCGCTGGTCGTCTTCGTCGGCGCCGGCGTCGTCTGCTTCGCGCGTCGCTCGGCGTCGCGCTGTCGCACGTGATCCCGAACTTCGACGTCGGCGCCGGCCTACGTCAACGCGATCTTCCTGCCGGTGATCTTCATCGCGGCGTCTTCTACGACGCCGACAACGCGCCGCCGTTCCTGCGCGACATCGCCCAGGTGCTGCCGCTGACGCACCTGATCGACGGGCTGTCGGGCGCGATGGTCAGCGGCCGATCGCTGGGCGACAACCTCTCGGGGCTGTGCGTCATCTGCATCTGGACGCTCGTCGGGTTGTTCTTCGCGATCCGCGGGTTCTCCTGGGAGTCGCGGCGCGACCAGTAGGGCCGCCCGGGTCGACTCGCGGTGAATCGGGTGGGCCTGTTCAACGCGACCACATCGCGTCCAACGGGCCCACCCCAGTCCGAGCCGCCGTCCGCGTCGAGGGTGGGCCTGTCCAGCGCGACCACATCGCGTCCAACAGGCCCACCCCTCCCCTGCGCCAGCGGACGACCCTGGGCGCCACGAAGCGTCAACTCCGCTCGCTCTCCTCGATGCCGACAGACCACGCGACGCACCACGACGAACGCCCGCACTGAGCGCCACCGACGCCCCACACCCACACCGAGCGCCACAACGCCGGCGCCCCAACGCACAACGCGCACCGCCTACGGCGCGAACCGCTCCCAGCCCAGCGCGATGGCCAGCGTCACCGTCGCGGCGACGAGCAACGCCACGAGCTGCGGAAGGCCTCCGAGCCCGTAGTGCACCACGACGCTCACCGGCAGCGTGCCGAGCACGACCGCGAGCAGCGGGCAGACGACGATCCAGCCGAGGATCAGCCCGACGCTCATGCCGCTCGTGTCGCCGTAGGTGGCCGCCAGCAGGCTCGGCGGGAGCTGACCGCCGCGGCGGCTGCTAGAGCGCGGCGCAGAGCGTGATCGAGGGGGTGGCGAGCGACGACGAGCAGCACGGCGGCGCCGCCGTGGGCGGGCAGCGCGCCCGCCGCGGCGCAGCCGGCGATCGCGCAGCAGCGCGCCGATCACGACGACCACCAGCGGGACGATCGCGTGCTGGACCAGCACCTTGCCGATCGGCGCGCGCAGGAGCACGCGGACGCGGCCGGGCTGGTCGGTCTCGGCCCGCAGCGGCTCGAGCAGCCGCGAGGCGCCGGCGTAGATCGCCAGCGCGCCGGCGCCGACGGCCACCGGGATGGTCGCCGTTGACCAGGCAGACCGCGGTCCCGCCGCCGGCGCAGCACGAGCGCCTCGCCGAGCCGTTGCGGGACGGCCAGCGCGGCGACCGCGTCGCGCCAGGCGATGGCCAGGCGCGGCGAACGCGGCGGCTTGAGGCGGTTGGCGCCGCGCGCGGCGGACGGGCCCGGCGCTCACGCCGTGAGGCTGCGCCGGACGTAGCGGGCGTTCATGGAGTAAACGCCGCGACCGCGCCGCCGCGGGCCTCGGCGCGCAGCGAGGTGGCGCTCGGTCGGCGTCGCGCCGCGGCGGCGCGACGGCGAGCGCGGTGATCGCCGCGGTGAGCGCGGCCAGCAGCACGACGCGCGACCGGCCACGCGGCGGCGGTCCCGGCCAGCGGCTGGACGGCCCAGCCCCACGGTCCCGACCACAGCGCGACGTGACGCCCGCGTCGCCGAGGAGTCCGCCAGCACGACCAGGCCGGCCGCGACCGACGACCGCGGGCCAGGCGGCACGGCGCGTCGCGCGGTCGACGCGCGCGGAGCCCGCGACGAGCGCCGCGCCCGCGACGCCGAGCAGGCCGAGGATCGCGATCGCGACCACGAAGCCGCGCCGCGCGCACCGGCGTCGACCCCGCGATGGTGGCCGGCGACGCCGACCACGACGAGCCCGCCGACGACCGCGGCCGCGCCCGTCCCGATCGAGCAGCCCGCGGATCAGCCGTCCCAGGACGAGCTCCGCGCGGCGCAGCGGCGCGCCGAGCAGCTGGGCGACGTCGGCGCACGCTGAAGACCACCGGGCCCTGGACCGCGCCCCAGCGCATCACCGCCAGCAGACGCGACGAGCGCGAGCGACGGCCCCCAGATCGCCGACCGCGCGCGGCGTCGCGACCTCGGACAGCGCCGCGCTCGCCGTCCCGTAGACGAACGGTCCGCCGATCGCCAGCGTGATGAACACGTAGTACGCGGGCTCCAGCCGCTTGAGCAGCGACGGCGGCGCCTGCACGACGTGCCAGAAGCGGCGGATGTCGCGGACGCGCGTGCGGCCGCCGTCGGCCGGCGACGGCGACGCGCTCAGGCATCGGCCGGGCAGCCAGCCGCGCTCGGCGGCGCGCTTGCGGACCTCGGCCCACGGGCCCTGGTCGAGCACCTCACCCTCGCCCAGGACGATCGCGCGATCGGCGACGCCGTCGGCGAACGCCATCTGGTGCGTCGTCAGCAGGACCGCGGTCCCGCTCGCCTTGGCGTCGAGCAGCAGCTCGACCAGCAGCGCCTGCGACGGCGGATCGAGACCGACGACCGGCTCGTCGAGCACGAGCAGCTGCGCCGGGCCGGATCAGCGCGCACGCCAGGCCGGTCTTCTGCTTGAGGCCGCGCGACAGCTCGGCGGGCAGGAAGTCGGCGCGATGCGAGAGGCCGAGACGCTCCAGCAGCGCGTCGATCCGCTCCTCGATCCCGTCGTCGGTGACGCCGTGGGCGAGCGCGACGAGCGACAGGTGCTGGCGGACCGTGAGGTCGTCGTAGAGCATCGGCGCGTCGGGAACGAGCGCCAGCGCGGCGCGCGCGGCCTCGGCGTCCGGCTCGCTGTGCGGATCGTGGCCGCAGACCCGCACCGTGCCCTCGGTCGGCTCCAGCAGCCCCGCGATCGTCCGGACCGCGGTGGACTTCCCCGCTGCCGTTGGCGCCGATCAGCGCGACGCACTGGCCGCGCTTGAGCTCGAGGTCGAAATGCGCGAGGCCGACGAGGCGGCCGTAGCGACGCGTCAGGCCGCGGACCTGCAGCGGAAGGTCGTCGGACACGCGCGCAGTCTGACGATCGACCGCGCACGGGGCGGACGGAGCAGCGTCAGGCTTCGGACGCCCCGCCGGCGAGCCACGACGCGGGCGGCGTGCCGATCGCCGCGATCGGGACGCCGTGCAGCGGCCCGTCCTCCCACTCGCGCGCCAGCAGCCCGTAGACGTGGACGTCGAGCTGGTGGTCGCCGTGACGGTGCCAGCCGCGCAGCGTGCCCTCGCGAGCGAAGCCGACGCGCTCCAGCGCCGCGGCGCTGCGCGCGTTCTCGGGGTTGGAGTAGGCGCCAACGCGCTCCAGCCCGCAGATCGCGAACGCGAGGTGCGCGATCAGCGCCTTGGACTCCGCGTTGGCGCCCGTGCCCCAGTGCGCGCGGCCGAGCCAGGTGCCGACCATCGCGCGGCGATCGCGGACGCTCAGCTCGGCGAGGCCGGTGACGCCGATCGGCCCGTGCTCGCGATCGTGGATGACGAAGTCCAGCTGCAGGCCGGCCTCGCGCCTGGCCTCCTGGGCGGCGATCCACGCCAGCGGCTCCTGCACGCTCGTGTACGGCCCCCACGAGAACCACCGCGTGACCTCCGGATCGCTCGCCAGCGCCAACAGCGCCGGGGCGTCGCCGGGGTCGGGCAGGCGGAGGGTCAGCTGCGGTCCACGAAGCTCCATCGGCACGGCATCATGGCGCGATGCTCGCGATCCTGTACGACGTGCACGGCAACCGGCCGGCGCTGGAGGCCGTCCTGGACGACGCGCGCGGCGCGGGCGCCGACCACTTCCTGCTCGGCGGCGACTACTCGGCGTTCGGCGCGTGGCCGGTGGCATGCGTGGAGCTGCTGCGCGCGCTGGGCGACCGCGCGACCTGGATCCGCGGCAACTGGGAGCGCTGGCAGGCCGAGCCCGACGCGCTGCCCGACAGCCCGGTCACCCAGGGCGCCGCACGCTGGGTCTGCGACCAGTTGGGCCCGGAGCTCGTCGCCGAGCTGGCGGCGCTGCCGGCCCAGGCGATCATCGGCGACACGCTCTTCGTGCACGGCTCGCCGCTCTCCGACATCGACACGTTCGGGCCCGAGCCCGACCCTGAGGGCGACGACCAGGCGCTGGCCGGCGTGGCGCAGCGGCGCGTCGTCTTCGGCCACAGCCACCTGCAGTTCTCGCGGCGGACGACGGGTGGCGTCGAGCTCGTCAACCCGGGCAGCGTCGGCGAGCCGTGGGACGGCGACGTGCGCGCGGCCTATGCGCTCCTGGACGACGACGACACCACCGTCACGCTGCGCCGCGTGGCCTACGACGTCGAGGCCGCGGCGACGGCCGTCGAGCGCCTCGGTGATCCGCGGGCCGTCATCACCGCCCAGCGTCTGCGGACCGCCCGCTTCTAGCGATCAGGGCGCGGCGGTCTGGCGCGACGTGCCCGCCGCCGGCGGCGTCCCCGGTGCCGAGGGCGCGTCGGGCAACAGCGTGTGGAACGTGCTGCCCTGCCCGGGCGTCGACTCGACGTAGATGCGCCCGCCATGGCGCTCGGCGATGCGCCGGCAGATCGCCAGCCCGATCCCGGTTCCCGCATAGGTCGTCGCGGCCGTGCAACCGCGTGAACATCGCGAAGATCCGCTCCTGGTCGGCCTCGTCGATCCCGATGCCGTCGTCGGCGACGGTCACGACGCAGCCGCCCATCGTGCGCCGCGCGCCGATGCGGACGGTCGGCGGCCGACCGGGCTCGTGGAACTTGATGGCGTTGCCGATCAGGTTCTGCAGCAGTTGACCGAGCTGCGTCGACTCGGCCTCCAGCGTCGGGAGCTCCCCGACCTCGACCGTCGCCTCGGTCTCGGCGATCGCGGGGCCGAGAACCGTCAGGACGCCGTCGACCAGCACCCGCAGGTCGACCTGCTCGCGGCGCGGCTCCTCGTTGGCGACGCGCGAGTAGGTCAGCAGGTCGTCGATCAGGTTGCGCATGCGCACGGCGCCGTCGCCGGCCTGGCGCAGGTACTCGCGACCCTTCTCGTCGAGGTCGTCGGCACTGCGGCGCTCCAGCAGCCCGAGGAAGCTCGCGACCATCCGCAGCGGCTCGGAGAGATCGTGCGACGCGGTGTAGGCGAAGTCCTGCAGCTCGGCGTTGGTGTCCTGGAGGCGCTCGGCGCGCTGGGCCAGCTCGTGCTCCATCGCCAGCCGCTCGCTGACGTCGCGGCCGACGATGTAGAAGGCCTCCTCGCCCGGGGCCGCCGCTCCACGCCATCCAGCGGATCGACCCGTCGGCGCAGACCATCCGGCAGACGTACTCGGCGATCGTCTCGCCCCGGGCCAGACGCCCGATCTGCGCCTCGGTCTCGGCGCGGTCCTCGGCATGGACGATCTCCAGATACGGCTTCGTCTCCATCACCGCACGCGGCCAGCCGAGCTGCTGCTCCCAGGCGTCGTTGAAGTGCTTGAGCAGGCCGTCGAAGCCCGCTGCGGCCAGCAGATCTGGCGACATCGCGAACAGGCGCGTCAAGTGCCGCATCTCGACGGGATCGACGGTCGTCACCCCGGTTGCCGTGTGCAGACGGTCCATGTCCAGCTCCTCCGCGGCGCATCCTCTCACAGCACGCCGAGCCACGAGCGACGATCGCGCTCCGGGCACGTGGCATGCTGAAGGCCATGGACGATGCCGAGGAACCCATCGACCTCGTCGCCTCCGTCGGACCGCTCGACGCGGTCGTCGAGACGCTGCGCGACGTGCTCCACCGCTCCGGCGCGTTGCGCGTCGCCGTGGTCGTCGACATGCCCGACGGACCGGCCGCGCTGGTCGACGTCGGGCGGCTCGCGCCGGTCGAGGTCCGGATCGCCGAGCGCACGATGCACCTCCCCCACGCCATCGAGCTGCAGGCCGAGTCGCTGGCCGACGCGATCCACCTGCGCCAGTTGCCGCCGTTCGAGGTCGAGCCCGAGACCGGCCAGGTGACCGGGACGCTCGGCGGCCTCGACATGCTCGCCGACGCGATGCGCGCGCTGGCCGACATTCTCGGCGGCCGCAGCGTCGCGATGGCCGTCTACCAGACGGTCACGCCCAAGGTCGACCTCACGGTGACCGCGCGTCACGGCGAGTCGGTCCTGGTCACGCTGGGCGAGCACGAGTGGGAGCTGCCGGAGCGCTGACGCTCAGCGCAGCTGCGCGGAGCTCAGCCCGAGCAGTTGGCGGGCGATGATCAGCAGCTGGATCTGCTGGGTGCCCTCGAAGATGTCGAGGATCTTCGCGTCGCGCGCCCACTTCTCCAGCAGCAGATCCTCGCCGTAGCCGAGCGTGCCCGCCAGCGCCACGCAGCGCAGCGCGACGTCGACGCAGGTCCTGCCCGCCTTGGCCTTGGCCATCGACGCCTGCAGCGAGTTGGGCTTGCCGTTGTCGGCCATCCAGGCGGCCTGCAGCGTCAGCAGGTAGGCGGCCTCGTAGTCGGCGTCCATCGCCAGGTAGTCGGCAGCCGCCGCGGTCTGGCGGGCGGCCGGGACGTCCCAGTCGACCGCGACGCCGGCGTCGGCCAGCAGCTCCCGCGTCGTCTCCAGGCAGGCGCGCGTCAGGCCGACGGCCATCGCGGCGACCAACGGCCGCGTGTTGTCGAAGGTCTGCATCGCGCCCGCGAAGCCGTTGGTGACCTCGATGCCGGGCGGGCCCAGGAGGTTCTCCTTGGGCACGCGGCAGTCCTGGAGCGTGAACGCCGCGGTGTCCGACGCGCGGATGCCGAGCTTGTGCTCGAGACGGTCGAGCTTGAGCCCCGGGTTGGAGCGCTCGACCACGAAGGACTTGATCGCCGCGCGCCCGAGATTGCGATCCAGCGTCGCCCAGACGACGACGAGGTCGGCGCGCTCGCCGGCGGTCACGTAGATCTTCTCGCCGTTGAGCACGTAGTCCTCGCCGTCGAGGACCGCGGTCGTGCGGATCGACGCGCTGTCGCTGCCCGCCTCGGGCTCGGTGATCGCCATCGCCGCCCACTGGCCGGCGAAGCGCTCCAGCTGCTCGTCGTCGGCGACCGACGCGATCGCCGAGTTGCCCAGGCCCTGGCGCGGGACCGAGAGCAGCAGGCCGACGTCGCCGCGGCAGAGCTCCATGATCGACAGCGCGGTCGACAGGTTCGACCCATTGCGATTGCCTTGGGACTCCTCGCCGTCGGCCGAGCGCCGCACGCCCGCCGCGCCCGCGCCGCCGATGTCGCTGCCGTCGTTCATCCCGTCGATGAGCGCGGCGAGCATGTCGAGCTCGACGGGCCGCGCGTGCTCCTCGCGGTCGTACTTGCGCGAGATCGGCCGGAAGACCTCCTCGGCGACCTGGCGCGCCTGGGCGACGAGCGGGCCGAACTTGCGCGGGACCTCGAGGTTGATCATCAGACGACCAGGACGCCTTCCATGAGGCCGGTGGCCCGCAGATCGCGGTACCAGCGTTCGACGGGATGCTCGGCGATGTAGCCGGCGCCGCCGAGCAACTGCACGCCCTCGGAGCCGATCTGCATGCCCTTCTGGGTCGCCAGCGAGCGGGCCAGCGCGGCCTCGCGCGAGAAGTCGACCTCGGCGTCGGCGCGCGCCGCCGCACGCAGCGCCACGAGCCGCAGGCCTTCCAGCTCGACCGCGATGTCGGCGACCGAGAAGGCCACCGCCTGACGGTGGCTGACCGGCTCGCCGAACGCGACACGCTCGTTGACGTAGGGGATGACGTAGTCCAGGACCGCCCGGCCGACGCCGGCGGCGATCGCCGCCCAGGCCAACCGCGAGCGCGCGACGCATTCGTCGTAGACCTTGGGGTCGCCGGCGCCGAGCAGCGCACCGGCGCCGGCCAGGACGTCCTCCAGCCGCACGCGGGCCAGCGCTGCCCCGCGCAGGCCCATCGCGGGATCGGCCTTGACGTGCACGCCGCCGGCGGCCGGCTCGACCAGGAAGAGCCCCGGGCCGCCGCCCTCGATGCGCGCCGCGACGATCAGCAGCTCGGCGTCCGCGGCGCGCGGCACGAGTGTCTTGGTGCCCGACAGCACGTATCCGCCGCCGGGGCGCCGACGCGCCACCGTCTCCAGTTGCCGGGGATCGAAGAGCGCGCGCGGCTCGGCGATCGCCAGCGCGGCGGCCGGGACGTCCTCGCCGACCAGCGCGGGCAGGTAGGTCGCCTGCTGGTCGGCATCGCCCCAGAGCGCCAGCGCGGTCGCGACCGCGGCAGGCGCGAGCGCGCCGACGGCCAGGCCGGCGTCACCGTGGGCCAGCGTCTCGGCGGCCAGCACCGCGGTCACCGCGGAGCGCTCGCTGATCGCCCCGCCGAGCTCCTCCGGGACGCCGAGCATCGTGAGGCCCAGCGCGTCGGCCTCGACGAAGATCGCCGCGGCGCCCTCGCCGCGCTCGGCCGCCGCGGCCACGGGCCGCAGCCGCGCCGACGCGAAGTCGCGCCACGCCTCGACGAGCATCTGCTGCTCGTCGTCGAGCGTGAGGTCGAAGAGCCCGGTGCCGGCGGCCGAGGACCGGCGCGGACGCGCCGGACGGCCCAGGCGCGTGCCGGCGGCGAAGGTCCGACCGGCGCGGCCGGCGACCCGGAAGCCGTCGCGCGTGGCGCGATAGAGCGCACGCTCCGCGGGCTTGCGGACGCCGAGGCGGTCGACGACCTCAGAGCCCGCGATGCGCGTCAGCGCGCGCAGGCCGAAGCCCATGGAGCGGTCGGCGACGGTCATCGACGCGCCCCGTCCTTGACGCCCGCGCCGGCCAGGAGCCCGGGCTCGACCGTCGCGATCAGCAGGTTGGCGGCGTCGCGCGCCGGCATCGCGTCGGTGCGCAGCCACCAGCGCGCCAGCGCCTCGGCGGCGGCCATCACCATGACCGACGTGCCCTCGATCACGGCGCGCGAGCCGGTCCGGCGGTGCGGCGGCATCACCGCGACGGTGGCCAGTGCCACCATCTGCAGCAGCCGCTCGCGGTAGGCCGCGACGACCGCGGCGATGTCGCCCGACTGCGGGACGGTCTCGTCGAACAGCACGCGCCACGCGTCGCGGTCGCGATCGACGAAGTCGAAGAAGGCGATGACGCCCAGGCGGACCGCCTCGGCCGGGGTGCTCGCACGCTCGACGGCGGCGGCCACCGCGGCGATCAGCGCCTCGCCGGCCGGCGCCATGCACGCCTCGTACAGCCGCTCCTTGTTGCCGAAATAGGCGTACAACAACGGCTTCTTGACCCCGACCTCCAGCGCGATGTCCTCCATCGTCACGGCGGCGAAGCCACGGCGGGCGAACTGCTCGTGGGCCACGCGCAGCACCTGCTGCTCGCGGTCGGCGCGCGACAGGCGGCGTCGCGGTGGAAGATCACCCGCTGCGGCGGTCGAACGGTCATCGGCGCTCGTCATCGAGCCGCGGACCGTAGCGCGTTGTTTATACCTCGGTCAACTGGCCGTTGGCGTTCGGACGACGCCGACGGTCCGGCCTCCTCCCCCGCTAGGGCGCCAGGCGCACCGGCAGCGTCTTGAGCTGGTTGATGAACGGCGACTCGGCGAACAGCGGCCGGCCGTCGAGCTCCATCTCCGGGTAGCGCGCGAGCGTCTCCTCGATCAGGATCCGCAGCTCCAGCCGCGCCAGCGCGGTGCCGAGGCAGAAGTGCCGGCCGCCCGCGCCGAAGGCCTGGTGCTCGGGGTTGCGCGTGACGTCGAAGCGGTCGGGGTCCTCGTAGCGCGTCTCGTCGCGGTTGGACGAGACGTACCACATGACCACCTTGTCGCCCTCGCGGATCTGCGCGCCGTTGAGCTCGACGTCGCGCGTCGCCGTGCGGCGGAAGTGCGCGAAGGCGGGGAACATGCGCAGCGCCTCCTCGACGGCGCTGGGGACCAGCGACGGATCGTCGAGCAGCAGCCGGCGCTGCGTCGGGGTCCTCCATCAGCGCGCGCATGCCGCTGCAGTAGGTCGCCTTGGTCGAGTCGTTGCCCGCCGCCACGAGCAGGAAGAAGCCCATGACGATCTCGTGCTCCTCGAGCTTCTCGCCGTCGATCTCGGCGTGGACGAGCACGCTCGTCAGGTCGTCGGTCGGGCGCTCGCGCCGCTCGGCGATCAGCGCGGCGCAGCGCGCGAAGATCTCGGGCACGTCGCGCTCCATCACGGTCTCGGACGCCCTCGGGGTTGAGGTCCGGATCGCCGGCGCCGAGCGTCGTGTTCATCAGGCGCGCCCAGATCTCGTCGTCCTCGGGCGCGGTGCCCATGAAGCTGCCGATGACCCGCGCGACGACGGGCTGGGCGACGTCGGTGACCAGGTCGCAGGTCTCGCGGCCCTCGAGCCGGTCGAGCACCGTCTGTGGTGATCTCGCGGATGCGCCGGCTCGTGCTCGGCGATGCGCTTGGGCGTGAAGCCGCGCTGGAAGAGCGCCTTGAGGCGGTCGTGCTTGGGCGGGTCCATCCCGATGAACATCGCCTGGCTGAGCTCGAGCGGCAGGATCGCGTCGGTCAGCGCCGTGAAGCCGGTCGCCGACGAGTAGGTCTCCCAGTCGCGGCTGACCGCGTGGACGTCGTCGGCGGTGGTGACCGACCAGAAGCCGGCCTCCTCGGGGTACTCGGTGATCTTCGAGGTCCAGTGCACCGGGCACTGACCGCGCAGCTGGGAGAACAGCTCGTGGGGCGGGCCGTCCTGCCACTGCTCACGCTCGGTGACGAGCGTCGCTTCGAGGGGGGAAACGGGATCGGCGGACATGGGTTGACACTCTGTCAAATCTGTCGTTCGAACACCAGCTCCAGGCCATCGATCTCATCGGTCTGCTCACCGATCTGCGTGAAGCCGTACGAGGCGACCAGCGCGAGCGACGCCGCGTTGTCGGGGCTGATCGACGCGCGCGCGGTCGTGGCGCCCTGCTCGCGGGCGAAGGCCAGCAGCTCGCCGAGCGCGGCGCGCGCGTGGCCGCGGCGCCGGTGCTCGGGCGTGATCCGATAGCCGACCTCGACCATGCCGCGCGGATCGGGCGGGCCGTGGAAGCCCGCGTGGCCGACGACCGTCCCCGCGGCCTCGCCCTCGACCACGACGACGGCCCGCACCAGCCACGGCGCGCACTCGGGCTCGCCGATCATCTGGCCGAGGCGCAGCGTCCACAGCCACGTCTCGGCCAGGAACTCCGCGGGCAGCTCGACGCCGGCGGCATCGCGGGCGCCGGCGAGGTCGGCGGCGATCAGCCGCTGCAGGACCGTCGCGTCGAGGAGCTGCAGGCGGACGGCGGGCGAGGCCATGACCGCCATCCTCTCCTACCTCTAGGCTTTCGGCCGTGGCCGCCGCCCCTGCCGAGACTTTCCTGCTCGTCGACGGGGAGAACATCGATGCGACGCTGGGTGGGAGCCTGCTCGGCCGGCGGCCGGCCCCGGAGGAGCGGCCGCGGTGGGATCGCGTGCGCGAGTACGGGCGCGCGATGTGGGATCAGCCGTTGCGCGGGCTGTTCTTTCTCAACGGCTCCGGGCAGATCCCGATGTCGTTCGTCCAGGCGCTCGACGCCATGCACTTCCGCCCCGTGCTGCTCAGCGGGCCGTCGGACGTCAAGGTCGTCGACGTCGCGATCCAGCAGACGCTCACGGCGCTCGTCCAGCGCGGCAGCGGCGACGTGCTGCTGGCCAGCCACGACGGCGACTTCGCCCCGCAGATCGCCGAGCTGCTGCGTGACGAGGGCCGCCGCGTCGGCATCCTCGGCTTCCGCGAGCTGATCAGCTCGTCGCTGCAGGAGCTGACCGACGACGGGCTGGAGCTGTTCGACCTCGAGGACGACGTCAAGGCGTTCACGGTCGCGCTGCCGCGTATCCGCGTGATCCCGATCGAGCGCTTCGACCCGTGGACGCTGCTGGGCTGACCGCGACGGTCGGGCGCTAGGCCCGGACCTCGCCCAGCCCCATGTCGCGCCCGATGATCTCCTTCATGATCTCGTTGGAGCCCGCCCAGATCTTGGTGACGCGCGCGTCCATCCAGGCGTGGGCGACCTCGTACTCCTCCATGTAGCCGTAGCCACCGTGGAGCTGAACGCAGGCGTCGATGACGAGGTTCTGCACCTCGGCGCTCCACCACTTGGCCTTGGCGGCGTCGACGGCCGAGAGCTGGTGGGCGGCGTGCGCGACGACGCACTGGTCGACGAAGGCCTGGGTGACGTCGAGGCGCGTCTGCAGATCGGCCGCGAGGAAGCGTGAGTTCTGAAAGGTGCCCACCGGCCGGCCGAAGGCCTTGCGCGACTTGATGTACTCCAGCGTGACCGCGAAGATGTGCTGCGCATGGGCGGTGTTGGAGATCGACGAGCCCAGCCGCTCCTGCGCGAGGTGCTCCATCATGTGGTGGAAGCCGCGGTCGACCTCGCCGATCAGCTGGTCGTCGGTCACGCGGACGTTCTCGAAGAACAGCTCGGCCGTGTCGGCCTCGTGCTGGCCGACCTTGTGCAGCTTGCGCCCGCGCTGGAAGCCCTCCATCCCCTCCTCGACGGCGAAGAGCGAGATGCCGCGGCCCTTCGGGTCGGTGGCGGTGCGGGCGGCGACGATCACGAGGCCGGCGTGCGCGCCGTTGGTGATGAAGGTCTTGGAGCCGTTGATGACCCACTCGTCGGGGTGGGCGGGATCTCTTTTGGCCGTCGTCTTGAGGGCCTGGAGGTCCGAGCCCGCCTCCGGCTCGGTCATCCCGATCGCGGTGATCATCTCGCCGCTGCAGAACCTCGGCAGCCAACGCCGCTTCTGCTCCTCGGTCGTCAGGCGCGTGAGGTACGGCGCGCAGACGTCGGAGTGGATCGTGAAGGACGAGGAGTACGCCATCCCCGCTCGCGACAGCTCCTCGTTGAAGATCGCGTTGTAGCGGAAGTCGACGTCGCTGCCGCCGTATTCCTCCGGGATCGCGACGCCCAGGAACCCCGCATCGCCCGCGGTCCTCCAGATCTCCGCCGGAATCCTGCGCGCCTCCCGAATCTCCTCGGCCCGCGGCAGGATCTCGCGATCCACGAACGCGGCGGCAGACTCGCGAAACAGCTTGTGATCGTCGTCGAAGAGCGTGCGGGGCAGCGACATGCGGCCGGACTATACGCGCGGGTTCAGGCGAGCGATGCGATCTCGTCCGCCAGCTCGGCGACCGAGTCGAGGATGCGCGAGGGGCGAAACGGGAAGCGCTCGGCGGACTCGCGGGTGGAGACGCCGGTGAGGACGAGGACGGTCTCCAGGCCGGCTTCGAGGCCCGAGACGATGTCGGTGTCCATGCGGTCGCCGATCATGGCGGTGGTCTCGGAGTGGGCGTCGATGGCGTTCAGCGCGGAGCGCATCATCAGCGGGTTGGGCTTGCCGACGTAGTAGGGCTCGACGCCGGTGGCCTTGCTGATCAGCGCCGCGACGGAGCCCGTCGCGGGCACCAGCCCGTCGGGGCTCGGACCGCTCGGGTCCGGGTTGGTCGCGATGAAGCGCGCGCCGGCGGCGATCAGGCGGATCGCGCGGGTGATGCGCTCGAAGGAGTACGTGCGGGTCTCGCCGAGGACCACGTAGTCGGGATCGCGCTCGGTCAGCGTGTAGCCCGACTCGTGCAGCGCGGTCGTCAGGCCGGCCTCGCCGATGACGTAGGCCGAGCCGCCCGGGCGCTGGTCCTCCAGGAACCGGGCGGTCGCCAGCGCGCTGGTCCAGATCGCCGTCTCGGGCACCTCGAGCCCGCTCGCGCGCAGCCGCGCGCTCAGGTCACGCGGGGTGTAGATGGAGTTGTTGGTCAACACCAGGAAGGGGATCGCGCGCTCGCCCAGGGCGGCCAGGAAGCGGTCCGCGCCCGGGATCGCGTCCTCTTCGTGGACGAGCACGCCGTCCATGTCCATCAACCACGACGCGATCGCGCGTCGCGTCATCAGACGCGCTCCAGGAACGCGCGGACCGCCGCCGAGCAGGCCTCCGGCTCGTCGTCGAAGACAAAGTGCTTGGCGCCGGCGACGACCACCAGCTCGGTGTCGGGCAGCTCCTGGGCGAAGCGGTGTGCACCGGCGACCGGGGCAAACGGGTCGTCCTCGCCCCACAGGATCAGCGCCGGTGCACCGACCGCCGCCAGGTCGTAGTCCTCCAACTCGGAGAACTCGCCGGAGCGGTACAGCTCCAACTGACCGCGCCGCCGCTCGGGCGACCCATAGGCCTTGAAGTACTCGTCGAGGCTGCGGTCGTCCAGGTTCGCGCTCACCGCGCGGAGCATGGCGCCGAAGCCCTCCCGGTCGATCCCGTCGACGATCTCCTCGCCCTGGCCGGGCGTGCGCATCGCCTGCGCCAGCCCGTGCCACTTGCCGTCGGAGAAGAACCCCGTGTTGCTGATCACCATCGCCCGGATCAGCTCCGGGTGCTCGCAGGCCCAGCGCAGGCCGATCAGCCCGCCCCAGTCGTGAACGATCAGCACGACCTCGCCGAGCTCCTGCTCGCGGTGAAACGCGTCCACGGCATCGACGTGCGCCTGCCACGTGCCCGAGCCGCCGTAGGGCGAGTCGCCGTAGCCGGGCAGGTCGGGCGCGACCGCCTGCCAGCCGGCATCGGCCACCGTCTCCAGCAGATGGCGCCACATGTAGGAGGACTCGGGATAGCCGTGCAGGCAGAGCACGGTGCCCTTCGGCGCCTCGACCGGCAGGGACTCACGGTAGACCAGCGGCATCGATGCGGAGCCTACCCGCGACGGGTACCTTCTCCGCTGTGTCTCGCCTCTCCAAGCCCACCGCCGGCCACGTCTTCCTCGGCGCCGGCCTGCTGCACTTCCTGATCCCGCGGCACTACGAGGCGATCATGCCCGACTACCTGCCCGCCCACCGCGAGTTGGTCTTTGCCAGCGGCGTCGCCGAGGCGGCCGGCGGCGCAGGCCTGCTCAGCGGGTCGCCGACGGTGCGCAAGTACTCGGCCTGGTGGCTGATCGCGACGCTGATCGCCATCTTCCCCGCCAACGTCCACATGGCCGTGCATCCGGAGCGCTATCCGCAGGTCCCGGGCGGCAAGGTCTCGCTCTACGCGCGGCTGCCGCTGCAGTTGCTCTTCGCGAAGTGGGTCCTCGCGACCGCGCGCCGCGGCCGCTGACCCGCCGGCTACCGCGCCAACAGCACCACCGCGACGGTCACGCCGAGCGTGATCACCGCGCCGCGCAGCACCGGGTCCGGCAGCCGCCGCGCGACGGTCACGCCGACGCGGCCGCCGACCAGCGTCCCCGCGCCGACCACCAGCGTCGACAGCCACGCGACCGGCCCGAAGAGCGCGACGGCCACCGCGCTCACCACCGCCACCGTCAGCGACAGCACCTGCTTGAGCGCGTTGAGCCGCTGCAGCGGCTCCTCCAGCGTCAGCCCCAGCGCGGCGAGCAGGACGATCCCCAGACCGGCGCCGAAGTAGCCGCCGTAGATCGACGCCACCGCCACCGTCACGGTCAGCCGCGCCGGGGCGCTGTGGTGCTCGACCCGCGTGACCCAGCGCGCCACCAAGGGCTGGATCGCCAGCAGCGCGCACGCGAGCAGGACCAGCCACGGCGCCAGCGCCGAGAAGGTGTCTTCGGGCCCGACGAGCAGCAGCATCGTCCCCGTGATCGCCCCGACCGCGGCCGCGAGCGCCAGCACCCGCAGCCGCGCGCCCTGCCCCGCCAGCTCGGCGCGCGAGGTCGTCGCCGCGCTCAGGTAGCCCGGCAGCGTCGCGATCAGGTTGCTCACGTTGGCGCTCAGCGGCGAGAGCCCGGTGGCCAGCAGCGCCGGGAACGAGACCAGCGACCCGCCGCCCGCCACGGCGTTGATCGCGCCGGTCGTCACGCCGGCGGCGGCAAGGAGAGCGACGTCGGCGGCGTCCATCGGCGGCGCAGTCTGCCCGAACGGCCGTCCCCGCCCCCGCCTCGCAGCCGCCTGACACATCCCGACGTTGCGCCCGGGCCCGCATTGGGCAAGGCTCCGGGCATATGGCAACGGACGCACTACGCGGCGGCATCGACCTCGGCGGCACGAAGATCCAGGCGATCGTCGCCAACGCTGAACACCAGGTCCTGGGTCAGGCGCGACGGGCCACGCCCACGGAAGGCGGTCCGCCGGAGGTGATCGCCGCGGTCGCCGAGGCGCTGCAAGAGGCCGCTCAGGCGGCGGACGTGGCCCCCGACACGCTGAGTGGGATCGGCGTCGGCGCGCCCGGGGCGATCGACGACGACGCCGGCACGCTGGCCCGCGCCACCAACCTGGCCGGCTGGAGCGACCCCTATCCGCTGGCCAAGGAGCTCGGCGCGCGCTTCGGCGGCGTCACCGTCCGCCTCGGCAACGACGTGCAGGTCGCCACCGACGCCGAGTTCACGCTCGGGGCCGGACGCGAGTTCTCGTCGCTGCTCGGCGTCTTCTGGGGCACGGGCGTCGGCGGCGGGATCGTCCTGGACGGCAAGCCGTGGCTGGGCCGCGGCGCCGCCGGCGAGATCGGCCACATCCCCGTCCGCCACCACGGGCTGCAGTGTCCCTGCGGGCGGATGGGCTGCATGGAGGCCTACGCCGGCCGCCGCGCGATGGAGGCGCGAGCGCGCAAGGCGCACGACGACGGCGAGAAGACCAGCCTCTTCAAGATCATGGAGGAGAAGGGCCGCGACCGGCTGACCAGCGGCATCTGGGCGCGCGCGCTCGAGCGCGGCGACGAGCTGGCCGAGCAGCTGATCGCCGATGCGGTCGACGCGATCGGCACCGCGGTCGCCTCGGCCTGCAACGTCCTGGACCCCGACGCCATCATCATCGGCGGCGGCCTCGGCGTGCGCTTCGGCGAGCCCTACGCCCAGCGGATCTCCGACGCGATGATGCCCCACCTCTTCCACGACGACGACCCACCGGTCGTGCGCGTGGCCGAGCTCGGCGACCTCGGTGGCGCGCTGGGCGCCGCGCTGCAGGTGCAACGCTGATGAGCGACCTGGAGGCCTTGAAGCGCGCCGCCGCGGTCGCGGCCGCCGAGGAGGTGCGCGACGGGATGGTGCTCGGGCTCGGGACGGGCTCGACGGTCGCGCACCTGCTCCCGGCGATCGCGGTGCGCGGGCTGCGCGACCTGCGCTGCGTGGCGACGTCGGTCGCCACCGCGCAGCAGGCGGCCTCGCTCGGGATCACGGTCGAGCCGTTCGACGCCGTCGAGCGCCTCGATCTCGCGATCGACGGCGCCGACCAGATCGCCCCCGACGGCTGGATCGTCAAGGGTGGCGGCGGCGCGCACGTGCGCGAGAAGATCGTCGCCGCGGCGGCCGACCGCTTCGTGGTGATCGCCGACGCGACCAAGGTGGTGGACAAGCTCTCGGCGCCGATCCCGCTGGAGCTGTTGGAGTACGGGTTGCCTGCAACGCTGGCCCGGCTGACGCCATGCGACCTGCGCCCCGGCGTGCCGCCGTCACCCGACGGCAACCTGATCGCCGACTACGCCGGGCCCGTCGACGACCCGGCCGCGCTGGCGGCGCTGTTGTCCGCGACGCCCGGCGTCGTCGACCACGGTCTCTTCTCCCCCGCGCTGACCGCCGAGATCATCATCGCGACGGTCGCCGGCATCGAGCGACGCGCGCTGCGCTGAGGCGCCGCCGCGCTGGTAGCTTGGCGCGATGTCAGGTCGCCTGCGGGTCGTGGTCGTCGGAGCCGGCTTCGGCGGCATCGCCGCCGCGATCGAGCTGCGCCGCCAGGGCATCGCCGACGTCACGATCCTGGAGCGCGCCGGCGGCCTCGGCGGCACGTGGCGCCACAACACGTACCCGGGCGCGGCGTGCGACGTGCCGAGCCACTTGTACTCCTACTCCTTCGCCCAGCGCACCGACTGGACGCGACTCTGCTCGGCCCAGCCCGAGATCCTGGCCTACGCCGAGGAGGTCGCGCGCCGCCACGGGGTCGACCGGCTCGTCGTCGGCGACACCGAGGTGACGGCCTGCCACTGGGACGCCACGACGGCGACGTGGTCGATCGAGACGGCGAGCGGCAAGGCGTATGAGGCCGACGCGGTCGTCCTGGCCACCGGCCAGCTGCACCGTCCGGCCCGGCCGCAGATCCCCGGCGCCGAGAGCTTCACCGGGCGCCTGATGCACTCGGCCGAGTGGGATCCGACGCTCGATCTGCGCGACCAGCGCGTCGCGGTGATCGGCACGGGCGCGAGCGCCGTGCAGTTCGTGCCGGAGATCGCGCGCGTGGCGCGATCGCTGACCGTCTTTCAGCGCACGGGCAATTGGTTCCTGCCGCGCCGCAACCGGCCCTACCCGCGTGCGTGGCGGGCGGCCGTGGCGCACGTGCCGGGCCTGCAGCGGTGGCGCCGCGCCTTCGTCACCCACTACGGCGAGGCGCTGACCGCGATGATCCGCCACCCGCGCACGCTGGGCCGGATCGGTGCCGCGCGCTCGGCGCTGTTCATGCGCGTGCAGTTGCGCGATCCCGAGCTGCGCCGCAAGGCCTGGCCCGACTACGCCTTCGGCTGCAAGCGCGTGCTGTTCAGCTCGGCCTTCCTGCCGGCGCTGGCGCGCGACAACGTCGAGCTGGTCACCGACGCGATCGCGAGCATCGGCCCTGACGGCCCGGTGACGGCCGGCGGTCGCACCGTCGAGGTCGACACCATCATCTACGCGACCGGCTTCCGGACCAACGACTTCGTGGCGCCGATGGAGGTCACGGGCGCCGGCGGGCGCACGCTGCGCGAGGCGTGGAGCGGCGGCGCCAGCGCACATCTGGGGATCACGGTCCCGGGCTTTCCGTCCATGTTCCTCATGTACGGACCCAACACCAATACGTCGGGCGGGTCGATCCTCGTCTACCTCGAGGCCCAGGCCGCCTACCTCGCCCAGGCGCTGGCGCTGGTGCGATCGCGTGGCGGCGCGGCGCTCGACGTCCGGCCCGACGTCGCGGCGCGCTCCGACGGCGAGGTGCAGGGACGCTTCGCGGGCACGGCCTGGACGGCGTGCGACTCGTGGTACCGCGACGGCGGCGGACGGATCGTCGCCAACTGGCCGGGCTACATGCGCGAGTACGTGGCCGCAACGGCGGTGCTGGACCCCGGCGAGTTCACGGTGGTGCCCGCGCCGGCGACGCTGGTCGCCGAGCCGGCATAGCGCCGTCCCGCAGCAGACCGGCGCGGCCGTTAGCGTCCGCGCCCATGCCCGTCTCGGCGATCGTGCTGGATCTCGACGGCGTCGTGGTGGACACCGAGGAGGTGTGGGACCGCGAGCGCCGCGCCTACGTCGACGCCCACGGCGGGACGTGGACCGCGAAGGCCACGCGCAAGATGCAGGGGATGAGCTCCGCTGAGTGGGCGACCTACCTGCGCGACAAGCTCGGCGCGAGCGGCGAGATCGAGGAGATCTCCTCCGCGGTCGCCGCGGCCGTCGTCGCGGAGGTCGAGCGGGAGCTGCCGCTGCTGCCGGGCGCGATCCGGGCGATCAACGCGCTGGCCAACGCGTTCCCGTTGGCGCTCGCCTCCTCGGCCAACCGCGAGGTGATCGACGCGGTGCTCGAGGGCGCCGGGATCACGGCGCGCTTCGGCGCGACCGTGTCCTCCGAGGAGGTGCCGCATGGCAAGCCGGCGCCCGACGTCTACCTGGAGGCCGCGCGACGACTCGGGGTCGACCCGGCGCGGTGCGTGGCGGTCGAGGACTCCTCGAACGGGCTGCGATCGGCGCACGCGGCGGGCATGCTCGTGATCGCGACGCCCAACCACACGTTCCCGCCGGCCCCCGACGCGCTGGCGCTGGCCGCGGTCGTGGTCGACGGGATCAAGGACGTCACGCCGGAGTTGGTGACGTCCCTGCAAGCCCCGTAGGGCTCACTTCATCCGATAGACGATCCGCCCGCGGGTGAGGTCATACGGCGAGACCTCGACGCGCACGCGGTCACCGGGCAGCACGCGGATGCGGTTGCGGCGCATCTTGCCGGCGAGGTGGGCCAGCACCTCATGGTCATCCATGTCCAATTGGATGCGGAACAGCAGGTTGGGCAGTGACTCAACGACTTCGCCCTCGAGGGCAACCTTGTCTTCTACGGCCATGCGGCCTCCTTCAAGCGTTCGGGTTCGGTGTGCGCGAAAGAGCGACGAAGCGTGCGAGCACGCACCCGGACCATCGCGCGAAGAGGGGGCGG
Source organism: uncultured Conexibacteraceae bacterium (assembly GCA_963731005.1). Taxonomy (GTDB): domain Bacteria; phylum Actinomycetota; class Thermoleophilia; order Solirubrobacterales; family Solirubrobacteraceae; genus Baekduia. The sequence continues at coordinate 1,479,077 of CAVSTZ010000001.1, forward strand.
GACCCGCGCTTGCGCACGGGTACCAAGACGCATTGTACCCGCATGCCGGCGAGATCCCACCCACCTCTGACCAGGCAGACGCGCGGGGTGCCTGGCCGGTCCGGTGAGCGCCCGGAGCGATCGCGGTCGAGTTGACGGGAATAATCCCCGACAACTCGACCCGGATCTCAGGCGACGGCGGGCGCCAACCGCGCCGCGAGCAGCTTCGCCAGCCGCGCGCGGTGCGTGCCGGACCCGCCGAGCAGCGCCGCGTCGACCTGTGCGCGCTTGTAGAGCCAGTGCACGTCGGCCTCCCAGGTGAAGCCGATGCCGCCGTGGCACTGGATCGCCGCCGCGGTCACGTCGCGCCCGCCGTCCGAGGCCGCCGCCTTGGCCAGCGAGGACGCCTCCGGCAGACGCTCCGGCTCGGCGTCGGCCGCCCAGGCCGCGAAGTAGGTCGCCGACCGCGCGCCCTCGGTGTCCTTGAGCATCTGCGCGCACTTGTGCGCGACGGCCTGGTAGGCGCCGACCGGCGTGTCGAACTGCTTGCGGTCCTTGACGTAGGCCAGCGTCATCTCCAGCGCGCGCTGTGCGACGCCAACCAGCTCGGCCGCCACCACGACCGTCGCGCGGTCGATGCCGGCCGCGCTGTCGCCGCCCAGCGGCTCGCCTTCGCCGCTCACGCGCGCCGCGCGGCGGGTCGGATCGATGGAGTCGACGGGCACGACGTCGGCCTCGGCCCGCGGCAGCAGCCGGGCGACCCCGTCCTCGCCGATCAGGACGATGACCGCCGCGCCGTCCGCGTCCCCCACCAGCCCGCCGGCCGAGCCGAGCGTGGCCGTGATCTCGCCCGAGGCCAGACCCGGCAGCCAGGCCGCCTGCTGCGCGGCCGAGCCGGCCGCGCCGATCGCCTCGGCGGCCGTCACCGTCGACAGGAACGGCGAGGCGGCCAGCGCGTAGCCCAGCTCCTCGCTCAGGATCGCCAGCTCGACCGCGCCCAGGCCTTGGCCGCCGTGCTCCTCGGCGATCGCGATGCCCGGCCAGCCGAGCCCGACCAGCTCGGTCCACAGCGTCTCGTCATAGGCCTTGCCCTCAGCGGCCTCGCGGACCTTGGCGAACGTCGAGCGCGCGCCGAGCAGGTCGCGCGCCGTCCGCTTGATCTCGTGCTGGTCCTCGGTGAAGTCGAAGTTCATGCCGCCGCTCCCTTCAAGCGCGGCAGGCCGAGGACCCGTTCCGCGACGATGTTCTTGAGGATCTCGGTCGTCCCGCCCTCGATCGTGTTGCCGCGCGAGCGCAGCAGCTCGTAGGCCCAGCGGTTGCCGGTGGTCAGCGCGTCGGCGCCGAGCAGGTCGGCGGCGAACTGCGCGAGCTCCTGGTTGGTCTCTGACCACATCCACTTGGTCAACGAGCCCTCGGGACCCGGCGTTCCGTACTTCTCGATCGTGGTCAGCCCGCGGTAGCCGGTCAGGCGCAGGATCTCGGCCTTCATGTGCAGGTACCCCAACTTGTCGGCGACGACCGGATCGTCAAGCAGCTCGCGCTCGGCGGCCTCCTCGATCAGCTCGTCGAGCAGCTGGCGCATCCGCACCTGGAGGAAGAACGCGAGGCCCGAGCGCTCGTTCATCAGCGTCGTCAGCGCCACGCGCCAGCCGTTGCCGACGCCGCCCAGGACGTTCTCGTCCGGGATCCGCGCGTTCTCGATGAAGAGCTCGTTGAACTCCGGCTCCCCCGTGATCTGGACCAGCGGGCGGATCTGCACGCCCTCCTGCTCCATGTCCATCAGGAAGTAGGTCAGGCCCTTGTGCTTCGGCGCGTCGAAGTCGGTGCGCGCGACCAACATGCACCACTTGGAGTACTGCGCGCCGGAGGTCCAGACCTTCTGACCGGTGACGACCCACTCGTCGCCGTCTTTGACCGCCTTGGTCTTCAGTGAGGCGAGATCCGAGCCGGCGTCGGGCTCGCTGAAGCCCTGGCACCAGATCTCGTCGCCGGTGAGGATCGGCGAGAGGTAGCGCTCCTTCTGCTCGTCGGTGCCGAAGGTCATGATCGTCGGGCCCGCCAGCAGGATGCCCAGGACGTTGGCCGGCAACGGCCGCCGCGCGCGCCCGAGCTCCTCGAAGAAGATCGCCGACTCGGTCATCGTCGCGCCGCGGCCGCCGTACTCGACAGGCCAGTGCACAGCCGCGTAGCGATCCTCGGCCAGCCGGCGCTGCCACTCGCGGCGCCACGCGTAGCTCGCGTCGTCGCCGGCGGGCTCGACGCCGGGGTCGTTGCTCGCAAACCAGGCGCGCAGCTCGTCGCGAAACGCGGCCTCGGACTCGGAGAAGGTCAGATCCATGCGCGCACGGTACGGCGCCGCAGCGGGATTCGCCACAACGAGATGGGTAGGAGAGACTCCGATCCATGTCCGCGACCGCCGTCACGACCGAGCACCGTCCACGCCTCGCCGTCGTCATGGGCGGCCTGATGCTGGTGATGCTGCTGGCGTCGCTGGACCAGACGATCGTCTCGACCGCGCTGCCGACGATCGTCGGCGACCTCGGCGGCCTCGAGCACCTGTCGTGGGTCGTGACCGCCTACCTGCTGGCGGTCACGGTCGGTGACGCCGCTGTACGGCAAGCTCGGCGACCTCTACGGGCGCAAGGTCGTGCTGCAGGGCGCGCTCGTCCTGTTCCTGATCGGCTCGGCGCTGTGCGGGCTGGCGCAGGGCATGACCGAGCTGATCGCCTTCCGCGCGATCCAGGGGCTCGGCGGCGGCGGGCTGATGGTCAGCGCGCAGGCGGCGATCGGCGACGTCGTCGCCGCCGAGCGAGCGCGGCAGCTACTCCGGGCTGTTCGGCGCGGTCTTCGGCGTCTCGAGCGTCGCCGGCCCGCTGCTCGGCGGGTTCTTGACCACGCAACATCTCGTGGCGCTCGATCTTCTACGTCAACCTGCCGCTCGGCATCGCCGCGTTCGTCGTGCTCGCGCGTGACGCTGCCGTCGCGTCGAGCGAGCGCCGGCAGCACCAGATCGACTACGCTCGGCACGCTGCTGCTGGCGGTCGGGCTGAGCGCGATCATCCTGCTGACGACGCTGGGCGGCAACACCTACGACTGGGCCTCGCCCGCAGATCGTCGGGATGGGCGTCGTCGGCGTCGCTGGCGCTCTTCGCGTTCGCGCTGCGTCGAGCGACGCGCCGCCGAGCCGATCCTGCCGCCGTCGCTGTTCCGCAACCGCGTCTTCGTGGTCACGCAGCGCGGTCGGGCTGATCGTCGGCTTCGCGCCTGTTCGGCGCGCTGACCTACCTGCCGCTCTTCCAGCAGGTCGTCCGCGGGCTGAGCCCGACGGCCAGTCGGGCCTGCAGCTGCTGCCGGTGATGGGCGGCCTGCTGATCTCCTCGATCGTCTCCGGGCCAGGTCATCACGCGCACGGGCCGCTACAAGGCGTTTCCGATCGCCGGCACGGCGGTCGCCGCGCTCGGGCATGTGGCTGCTGTCGTCGCTTGGACGAGTCGACCGCCAGCGGCGTCGCGGCGTTGCACATGCTCGTGCTCGGGCTCGGGCTCGGCATGGTCATGCAGGTGCTCGTCCTGGCCGTCCAGAACGCGGTGTCCTACGAGCATGCTCGGCGTGGCGACCTCCGGCGCGACGCTGTTTCGCTCGATCGGCGGCTCGCTCGGCACCGCGGTCCTCGGCGCGATCTTCTCCGGCCGGCTGACCGCCGAGCTCGCCGACAAGCTGCCGCGCGGCGGCGCGGGCGCCGGAACCGAGGGCGGGATCAACCCCGCGCAGATCGAGCGGCTTCCGGGACCGCTGCACGACGCCTACATCTCGTCCTTCACCGACGCGCTCAACGTGGTGTTCCTGGTCGCCACGGGCGTGATGGTCCTCGCCTTCGTGCTGGCCTGGTTCATCCGCGAGCAGCCGCTGCGCGCGACGGTCGAGACCTCCGCGGGGCTCGGCGAGTCGCTCGGCGCACCGGTCGACACCGACTCGCTGCGCGAGGTCACGCGTGGGCTGAGCGCGCCTGGTCGGCCGCGAGCGGACGTTGGCGTTCATCGCCGATGCCACGCGCCACGCCGGCGTCGACCTGGAGCCCGGTCCGGCGTGGCTGCTCCTGCATGCCGGAGCGCCGGACGCGCCCGCGGATCTGCGCGAGATCCGTGACCGGCCGCACGTCGACGCCGCGCGCTTCGACGCGGCGCTGGCCGCCTTGCATGCCCAAGGCGCGATCGATGACGGCCGCGTGACGCCCGCCGGCCACGCGCTGCGCGATCAGCTCGTCGCTGCGCGCACCGACTGCCTGCGCAGCCTGATCGCCGAGTGGCAGCCCGAGGAGCATCCCGAGCTCGATCCGCTGCTGCGACGGCTGGCCGAGGAGCTCGATCGGCCGCCGGCGGCCGAGCCCGCCGCAGCGCACCGGTAACCGGCCGAGGGCGTCCGTCCGACACCGGGGTGCGCTGGGTTGAGGTCCGCCCACCCTGGGGATACGGGACGTCATGAAACGCCTTCTCGCTCTCCTGCTCGCGGTCGGCGGCGTCGCCGCGGCCGCTCCGGTCGCCGGCGCCGCCGACGCGACCGACACGGTCCCGGCGCCACAGCCGATCGTCATCAAGCTCGGCGACACGCCGCTGGTCCAGCTCTCTGACGGTGGCGGCGGCCTGCCCTACCTCGGGTCGACGACGTCCTACAACGCGGGCGCGCTCGTCCAGGCCCTGACCCAGTACCACGACTCCGGCGTCTATGACAGCGAGCTCGCGTCGATCGACGGCGTCGCCGCCCAGTGGCTCTCGGGCCAGAGCCACCAGCGCGCGGTCGCCGGGCGCAAGCACGCCTCCAAGGCGCGCACCCGCGCCCGCGCGGCCCATCACGGCGGCGACGATCGCCGCGGCGGCCAGAAGTGGTGGCACAGGAAGCAGGCGATCGTCTTCGACGTCGACGAGACCGTGTTGTCCAACTACTCGGCGATCGTCGCCGACGGCTTCGTCTACGGCCCCAAGTCCCAGGCCGAGGCGGTCGACGAGATCGGCGTCGCCATCAAGCCGTCGCTCGACCTGTACAAGCTGGCCCGCTCCAAGGGCATCACGGTGTTCTTCATCACCGGCCGCCCCGAGGCCCAGCGCGCGCCGACCGAGGACAACCTCAAGCGCGAGGGCTTCACCGACTACCAGCAGGCGATCCTCAAGCCCGCCGGCTTCACCGGCACGACCGTGGCCTACAAGTCGGGTGCGCGCGCCGCGATCGAGCAGCAGGGCTACCACATCGTCGCCTCGGTGGGCGATCAGTACTCCGACCTGGCGGGCGGCCACGAGGACCGCGCGTTCAAGCTCCCCAACCCGTTCTACTACCTGCCTTAGGAGGGGCTCCCCTGACCGTCGGTGCCGGAGCGCAGCGCTCCGGCACCGAGGCCGAAGAGCGCGGTGAGCGTGGCGACCACGACGAACGCCGCCGGCAGCGACGAGAGATCGGCGATCGCGCCGATCGCGCCCGGGGCCGCCAGCCCCGCGCCATAGGCGACCGTCGCGACCGCGGCGATCCCCTGGCCGGCGTGCGGCACCGCGCGACCGCCGGCGGCGAAGGCCAGCGGGACCACGGTCGCGATCCCGAGGCCGATCAGCGCGAAGCCCGGGATGCCGAGCAGCGGCGTGCGCGCGACGACGATCACCAGCGCGCCCACCGTCGCGACGACGGCGCCCGCGCGGACGGTCGCCACCGCCCCGAAGCGCGCGACCACGCGATCGCCGGTCAGCCGCCCCGTCGCCATCGCCAGCGCGAACCCCGTGTAGGCCGCGGCCGCGGTGGCGGCGCTCGTCCCCATCACGTCGCGCAGGTAGACCGCGCACCAGTCGGCGCTCGCGCCCTCGGCGAAGACCGCGCAGAAGCCGACGACCCCGATGAGCAGGACGGGGCGCGACGGCCATGCCAGGCGCGGCGGGTGCTGCGTCGGGAGCGCCGCCGGCAACCGCCGCGCGGCGGCCTGGCCGACCACGGCCAAGATGATGGCCATGATCCCGAGGTGGACGCGCGCGTCGAGATCGGCGTGGGCGGCGAGCACGCCGATCGCCGATCCCACGATCCCGCCGACGCTCCAGGCACCGTGCAGGCCGGACATGAGCGGGCGCCCCAGTGGCGCCTCCAGCGCCAGCCCTTGCGTGTTCATCGCGATGTCGGCCATCCCGGCCAGCGCGCCGTAGACCAGCAGCGCGAGGCAGAGCCAGACCAAGGACGGCGCGAGCGCGGGGAGCGCGAGCGATCCGGCGAACGCGGCGATCAGCACCCGCGTGACCGCGCGTCCGCTGAGCCGATGCACGAGCGCGCCCGTCGCGGGCATCGCCAACAGCGCGCCCAGCGCCGGGACGAGCAGCGCCAGCCCGAGCGCCGCCGCGCTCAGCCCGAGCCGCTCACGCATCCACGGGATCCGGGTCGCGAAGCTGCCGTTGACGGCGCCGTGGACGGCGAAGACCGTCGCCACCGCGACGTGGCGCCGATCAGCGGTTGCGCGCGCGATCATCCGCTGGGAGCTGCCGACGCGACTACCCTCGCCCGAAGGCTCCGACCCATCACCATGACCACCGTATGACCTCCTCCCTCGTCTTCCAGGAGCGTCCCGCCGCCGCGGACGCCGCCGGGCTGCTCGTCCTGCACCACGGTCGCGGCGCCGACGAGCACGACCTGCTCGGCCTCGCCGACGTCCTGGACCCCGAGCGCCGGCTGCACGTCGTCACGCCCGGCGGTCCGCTGACGATCCCCGGTTGGCCGGGCAAGCACTGGTACGCAGTCCCGCGTGTCGGCTTCCCGGATCCCGACACGTTCTTCGCGGCGCACGCGCAGCTCGCCGAGTTCCACGATGCGTTGTGGGAGCGCACCGGCCTGACGCCCGCACAGACGGTCTTCGGCGGATTCTCCATGGGGTCGGTCATGTCCTATGCCTTGGGCCTGGACCCGGCGCGCCCCGTCCCCGCCGGCATCCTGGCCTTCTCGGGCTTCGTCCCGACCGTCGACGGCTGGACGCCCGACATCGCCGGCCGCGCCGCGGCCGGCCTGCGCGTCTTCATCGCCCACGGCCGCAACGACCAGGTGATGGATGTCGCCTTCGCGCGGACGGCACGCGACCTGTTCCTGAGCGGTGGTGTGGAGGTTGAGTACCACGAGTCAGACGCAGCGCATCAGATCGATCCCCGCAACGTGCCGGAAGCCATCGCATGGTTGGCGCAAATGCCGGTGTGATCCCTCATCCGCAGCTGCTACAGTCGCGAGGCTGACTCGACCCGAACCGCCGCGCACCACGTGGCGCTAGGGCATCGGTTCTGCTCCTGAAACCACAACGGCGTCCCATTTATGGGGCGCCGTTGTGGTTCCGGGCTCGGTTGCGCGAATCCCGCTCGGCGGGTCCCTGGTTTACTGGCGAGCATCGCCACGACCTACGACGCCGTCATCGTCGGCGGTGGCCACAACGGGCTTGTCGCCGCCGCCTACCTCGCGCGGGCCGGCCGTCGCGTGCTGCTGCTCGAGCGCCGCGACGAGCTCGGCGGCGCGGCGGTCTCGGAGGTCGCGTTCCCGGGCGTCGACGCGCGCCTGTCGCGCTACTCCTACCTCGTCAGCCTGCTGCCGCGGGTGATCGTCGACGAGCTGGGGCTGCGACCTGACGCTGGTGCGGCGCCGGGTGTCGTCGTACACGCCGGACCCGCGTGACGGTGGGCGGCGTGGGCTGCTCGTCGACGTGGGCGACGGCGCCGCGACGCGCGCGTCGTTCACGCGGGTGACCGGTGGCTCGCGCGATCTGGCGGCGTGGGAGCGGTTGTACTCGCGGACGGCGGGCGTCGCGCGGGCGGTCTTCCCGACGCTGACCGAGCCGCTGCGGTCGCGCGACGAGCTGCGTCGGCTGGTCGGCGACGAGGCCGCGTGGCGGATGCTGTTCGAGGAGCCGCTGGGCGAGATGCTCGCGCGCGAGTTCGACGATGACTTGGTCGCCGGGGTCGTGCTCACCGACGCGCTGATCGGGACCTTCGCGGCCGCCGACGACGCCGACCTGCGCCAGAACCGCTGCTTCCTCTACCACGTGATCGGCGGCGGGACGGGCGACTGGGACGTGCCGGTCGGCGGCATGGGCGCGGTGACCGAGCGCGCTGGCGCGATGCTGCGCGCAGCGCCGGCGCGGAGCTGGTCACCGGCGCCGAGGTGGTGGCCATCGACAGCGACGCGACGGCCGTGGTGGTGCGCGACGCGGGCGGCGTCGAGCGCACGATCGCCGCCGGCCACGTGCTGGTCAACGCGGCTCCCGCCGAGCTCGATCGCGCTGCTGGGGCGCGCTGCCGGCCGACGCGGCACCCGAGGGCGCGCAGCTGAAGGTCAACCTGTTGTTGTCGCGGTTGCCGCGGCTGCGCGATGCGGCGGTCGACGCCCGAGCAGGCGTTCGCCGGGACGTTCCACGTCAACGAGACCGCGACGCAGCTGCAGCGCGCCTACGAGGAGGCGGCCGCCGGACAGATCCCGAGCCTGCCGCCGTGCGAGACCTACTGCCACTCGCTGACCGACCCCACCATCTTGGGCGACGAGCTGCGCGCGGCCGGCGTCGCAGACGCTGACGCTCTTCGGGCTGCACATGCCGGCGCGACTGTTCGCGGCCGGTGACGGAGCCGCCGCGCGCGACGCGGCATTGGCCGCCACGCTGCGCTCGCTCGACAGCGTCCTGGCCGAGCCGATCGACGACGTTCTGCTGCGCGATCCCGACGGCGCGCCGTGCCTGGAGGTCCGCACGCCACGCGACCTCGAGCGGGAGCTGCGGATGCCCGGCGGCAACATCTTCCACCGCGACCTCGCGTGGCCGTTCGCCGAGCGCGAGGACGAGGTCGGCACGTGGGGCGTCGAGACCGACGTGCCGCGCGTGCTGCTCTGCGGCGCCGGCGCCCGCCGCGGCGGCGGCGTGTCGGGCATCCCGGGCCGCAACGCGGCGATGGCCGTGTTGGGCGCCGCTTAGCCCAGCAGCTCGGCGGCGAGCGCCGGATGCGCGTCGAGCAGACGCGAGAGCGTGCGGGCGAGCTCGGCGTCGACGAAGACACCGACGCGATTGCCGTCGCGGACCGGCTCGTTCCAGGTTCGCGCGAGCGCCAGCACGTCCGGGTCGGCCGTGGCCGCGGCCTCCGGCCCGATGACCTGGTCGCGCAGCGCGCTCCACGCGCCCTCCGAGATCCACAGCGGCTCCAGCAGCGACATGGTCGAAGCCTAGGGCGACAGCGATACTTCCCGCATGCCCGAGCCCGCGTTCACCGGCTTCCCGCGCGCGACCTTCACCTGGTTCGCCGGGTTGGAGGCCGACAACTCCAAGACCTGGTTCACCGCCCACCGCGACACGTATGACAACGCCGTGCGCGGTGAGCTCGAGGCGTTGTTGGAGGAGTTGGCCGACGAGCTCGGCGGCCGCGTCAAGCTCTTTCGCCAGCACCGCGACACCCGCTTCTCCCGCGACAAGTCGCCCTACAAGACCACCACCTACGGCGTGATCGCCGACCGGCCCGACGGCGAGGCATCGCTGTACGCGCAGCTCTCCTCCGGTGGCTTGTTCGCGGGCACCGGCTACTACCAGTTGGCCGCCGACCAGCTCACGCGCTTCCGCGAGGCGATCACCGATGACGACAGCGGTCCTGAGCTGGAGCGCGTCCTCGACACCGTCCGCGCCGCCGGCCTCGAGACCTGGGGCGAGTCACTCAAGACCGCCCCCCGCGGCTTCCCCCGCGACCACCCACGCGTCACGCTGCTGCGCCACAAGCTCCTGATCGCCGGCCGCCGCCTCGAACCCCGCGGCCGCTCAGGCCTCGCGCGCGACGCGACGCTCGCGTTCACCCGCGACACCTGGGCGGCGTGCACGCCGATGACCACGTGGCTCGACGAGCATGTTGGTGTGAGCACGCTGCCCCCGCCGGCGCGCCGCTGAGCAGCCGCACGCGGCACACCGCCCTACGGCGCCAGCGCACCGATGGGAATGACGCGGACGCCATCGGCCCGGACGTATCCATAGCCGGTGCCCACGATCACGCCGAGCGCGACGGGGTCGCCACGCTTGCCGGTGTCGACCCGAGCGGCGAAGGTCAGGAGGTTCTGCGCTGCCTGGTCGACGATCTCGGGCGTCGCGCCGAGCTTGATCTCCAGCGCAGCCCATGATCCGGAATCGGTGCTGACGATGGCATCGACCTCCAGCCCGCTGCTGTCACGGTAGTGGGTGATCTCGGCGTCGTTTGCCTGGCCGTAAACCCGCAGGTCACGGATGACCATCGACTCGAACAGCAGCCCGAAGGTGTTGATGTCGGCGAGCAGCTTCTCCGGTGTCGCCCGCAGCGCGGCGGCGGCAAGCGACGGGTCGACGAAGTGCCGGGTCGGTGCGGTTCGCAGCTGATGGGACGACCGCAGGTGCGGCGTCCATGCCGGCTGATCCTCGGTGACCATCAGCCGGTTGAGCGCCTGGAGGTAGCTTGCGACGGTGTCGTCCTTGATGCGCACGTCGGGTCCGGACGCGTCTCTGGCGACGGTGGTCAACTTGACCTGCGTCGCGGTGTTCCGAGCGATGCTCTGCAGGACCAGCAGGACCCGCTCGGGGTCATGCCGGACACCGTCGACCGCGACGATGTCGGTTCTGCGCACCTGATCGAGGTAGTCGCGAACTGCCCGCATCGCAGCCTGCAGCTCCAAGTCTCGGAAGCCGGGCCACCCGCCACGCACGACCTCTTCGATGAGGTCCCCAATCGCAAGGCCGGCATCAGGGCTCTGGACCGGATCACCCGCCAGCAGACCCGCCAGCGAGATCTGGCGGGTACTGACCCCCGCCTCCGCAAGGCTCATCGGACGCATGCGCAACCGCCCGAATCGTCCGGCGCCGGTGTGGCGGGTCTGATCGTCGGCGGGCACGGCGGAGCCGGTCAGGATGTAGCGACCCGGCTGCTTGTCAGCATCGACCGCACGGCGAACGTGGTTCCAAAGCGCGGGCTGGATCTGCCACTCGTCGATGAGCCGTGGATGCTCCCCCGGCAGGATCAGCGAAGGATCGATCGCAGCCGCCTGCTGCGCGTTGACATCGATGTCCAAGAGGACCTCGCTCGCCGCCTTCTGACGCGCGGTCTCCGTCTTTCCGCAGGCCTTCGGTCCTTCGATGACGACGGCTCCGTTTGCGGCGAGAAGCGACCCCAACTCTTCGTCCACGGTCCGCGGTTGATAGGCCACGGAGGGGAGAATAGCAAGAATCTAGGGGGGAGAAAAGTAAACTTCCAGCGGGGACTTCAACAACATTTCGCGGGGGAGAAAAGCATTCATCGAAGGCCCCGCCCACGCCGGGCCCTCGCGGCTAAGCCGTGGTGCCAGAGCTCTCCAAGTCCAGCGCGTTGCGCGGTGCCTTGAGCGGCGGCACGCGGTCAAACCGGCTGAACGAGACGTCGGCCGCCGTGCTCGCATCGCTCGCGGCGTCGCAGCGCTTGTTGACCTTGCCGCCGGGCTTGCGCGGGCCGGTCTGGATCTCGCGCAGCGGCAGGACGGGGCCTTCGGCGGCGACATAGAGCAAGCCCGGCGTCGTGCCGGGCCGGTCGCCCTTGTCCTGCAGGACGATGACCTTGCGCCCGCCCAGCGTCTTCACGCCGTTGTTGGACAGCGTGCCGGTGCCGACGGTGACACACGATGCGAGGTGCTTGGGCGAGAGCTCGTCCAGGAGCGGCTTGACGCTGTCTCCGGCCGAGGCGGGCACCTTGACCCACCGACCCGCGAGCTTTGTCGCCAGCGCGTTGCCGGACTTCCCGCCGCTCCTCCTCCAATAGACCGCGTTGGCGTTCAGGTAGGTGGCCCTGGGCAGCAGGATCATCCGCAGCGATGCCCTGCCCTCGGTCAGCGCGATGTTTGCAGAGCCGGATGCGAAGACATCACCCGACAACTGGGTCACTGCACCCTTCTCCGTCTGGCGGCCGGCGAAGTGAAAGCTCTTGACCTTGCCGAGGTCCCGCTTGAGGTCAGACAAGATCGCACCCGGCGACTTGCTCGCCTCGCCACCGTCGGCGACGGTCGGCGCGGCCGCAGCCATCACGGCACACAGGGAGATCGACACGGTCACGGCACTTGAGCGAAGACGAGACATGCCCAACATCCTGCCAGGCGGGCCCGACGGCGCGGGCGCCGTTGAGCGCATCGACCCGCGCCACGGCGGCACCCGCTCATCATGGTCAGGCAAGCGAGAATTTGTAGCGTAGGACGCCGAGAATTTGTAGCGTAAGAGGCCGAGAAACTGTAGTCTACGTGCCGTGCCACCCAGTCCCGGCTATCACCGTCGCATCGTCGATGACGAGTTGGACGCCTACCTGGAGTCTGCACCCGGCGTCGCCATCGCCATCGCTCTCGAAGGAGCTCGAGCGATCGGCAAGACCTCGTCCGCCGTCGAGCGCGCCCTCACCTCCTACGAGCTCGACGACGAGTCACATCTCGCGATCGTCTCGGCCGACATCGATCTGGCGCTCTCGCAGCCGGCGCCAGTGCTCATCGACGAGTGGCAGCACCATCCCCCGGTCTGGGACCGTGTCCGTCGCGCCGTCGATCGCCACGACCCGCCAGGGCCGTTTCTCCTCACCGGCTGCTCGCGCCCAAGGGCACGGGCATGCACACAGGCGCCGGCCGCATCATCGCGTTGCGGATGCGACCGTTGACGCTCGCGGAGCGTTGGCCGGGCAACGCGACCGTCAGCCTGCGGGAGCTGCTGGCCGGCAAGCGGCCGGCGATCAAGGGCACCAGCTCGTTCGGGTTGGCCGACTACACCGAAGAGCTGTTCGCATCGGGGTTTCCCGGCTTGCGTAGCCTGCCCGTGACCCTGCGACGAGCGCAGTTGGACGGCTATCTCCAGCGGGTGATCGACCGCGACTTCCCGGAGCTCGGCCATCAGCCGCGCAACCCGGCCGCGTTGCGTCGGTGGATGACCGCCTACGCAGCCGCGACCGCCACGACGGCCAGTTGGGAGAAGGTGCGCGACGCGGCCACTGGCGGCGAGTCGGAGAAGCCCGCGCGCACAACGGTGATGCCCTACCGCGACGTGCTGGAGCGCCTGTACGTGCTCGACCCACTGCCAGGTTGGAAGCCGACGCGCAACCACATCGCCCGCCTGACCGAACCCTCCAAGCACCACCTCGCCGATCCGGCGCTCGCGACGACACTCCTTGGGCTGACACCTCAGAGCCTGCTGGCCGGCGATGAGCCGGCCGGAGCCGCGCATCGTGACGGGAGCTTCCTCGGCTCACTCTTCGAGTCGCTGGTCACCCAGTCGGTGCGCGTGTACGCGCAGGCAGCGCGATGCCACCGTCGGCCATCTGCGCTCCTATCGCCGGCGAGCGCGAGATCGATCTCATCGTCGAGCGCGGTGATGGCCGTGTCATCGCGGTCGAGGTGAAGTTGCGCCCCACCGCCGGCGACCACGACGTGACCCACCTCCGCTGGCTGCAGCAGCAACTCGGCTCGGACCTGCTCGACGCCGTGGTCATCACCTCCGGCACCGAGGCTTATCGCCGCCCCGACGGGATCGCTGTCGTTCCCGCGGCACTGCTGGGACCGTGAGCGGCCTGGTCGGCGGGCCTGCTGCAACGCGTTTTGTACTGTCTCGCGTCCAGCACGAAGACGTCAGTCGAGTAGTCCAACCCGGGGCAGAAAGAACCCCGGCCCTCTGAGGAGGACCGGGGTTCGACCTTCATGCAATAGGTGGAGACGGTGGGAATTGAACCCACGTCCGCAATCGCGTACGAACGGCTTCTACGAGCGTAGTCGGCACTCTGATCTCGTCTCCCGATCGCCTTGCCGACGGGGTGGCGGGAGACCAGCCCCCTGAAGATGTCCCCGGATTGACAGGGGCGTATCGCCCCGGGTGAGCCGACATGTTGATTCCGAACACCCAGCGGCCGGCAGGCCGGGGCCGAAACCTCACCCACCTAGTCGAAGACTAAGCGGCGAGGGCGTACTCGTGAGAGTCCGCACATATGGTTTTCCCGGTGTTTTACGAGGCCTCCGGGACCTCGGCTCGCGACCATCCGTACGGAACCGACCACGTCGAAGCCTGTCGTCCCCGTGTGGATGTGTCGCTCACGAGTGTAGCCGGACGCCCAAGACGTGGACCCGCTTGCGCGTCGCCGGGTGCGTGCGGTCGGGACGCGCCGTCATCCCGAGCTTCGCGCAGACCCGCAACGAGCGCTCGTTGCCCGGATCGACGATCGACAGGATCTCCTCGATCCCGTGCTCCTCGAAGCCGAAGGCCACCGCTGCCCGCGCCGCCTCGGTCGCATAGCCCCGCCCCCACGCGCCGCGCTCCAGCCGCCACCCGACCTCGACCGCCGGCAGCACCGACGGCAGGAACATCGGCACCGTCAGGCCGCAGAAGCCGAGCAGCCGCTCCTCGACGTCATCGCGCGCGCTCAACGCCCAGAGCCCGAAGCCGCGTGTCTCCCACTCGCGCTCGAAGCGCACCACCAGCTCGTCGCTCAGGCCACGTCCCAGCACGGCGCCGGTCCCGATGAAGCGCATCACCTCGGGATCGGCGTTGATGGCGGCGAAGGGCTCGCGGTCCTCCACGCGCCAGCGGCGCAGAACCAGGCGATCGGTGAGGCGCGCGGTCACGGCGAAAGGAGACGCGGGACCGGTCTGTGTCGAGGACCTGCTCGCGCTCGCGCCCCGAGAGGCAGCGGTGAACGGCGGGTGGCGCGGCCTCGCACCTCGCGGCCTCGCTCTTGCACGGAATCCGGTCCCGCGCCTTGCCATCGAAGGTACGCCTCCTCGCTCCCGCAAGTCAAGACCCGAACCGCGCCGAGCCCCGCTCCGTCGGCGCAATATCGTGGGGGCATGACCACGACCGCATCCGAGAGCGTCGCCTGGGACCTCGAACCGCTCGTCGACGGCGAGGGCGAGGCCGGCGCCGACCGCCTGCTCGCCGAGGCCGACCGCCGCGCCGCCGCCTTCGCCGAGCAGCTACGCCGGCAACGTCGCCGAGCTCGACGGCCCCGGCCTCGCTGCCGCCATCACGAGCTGGCCGAGCTCTCCGAGCTCGTCGGCCGCGCCGGCACCTACGCGATGCTGCGCTTCTCCGTCGACACCGCCGACCCGGCCATCGGCGCGCTGCTGCAGCGCGTCCAGGAGAAGGGCACGGCGATCGAGACCCAGCTGCTGTTCTTCGAGCTCGAGTGGGCCGACGCTGAGCGACGAGCGCGCCGAGGAGCTGCTGGCCGCCGACGGCCTGGACACGCGCGCGCCACCACCTGCGCACCGCGCGCCGCTACCGCCCGCACCTGCTCACCGAGCCCGAGGAGAAGATCCTCACCGAGAAGTCGGTCACCGGCCGCGACGCCTGGGCGCGGCTGTTCTCGAGGTCAGCCAGCGCGATCACGGTCGACGCTCGACGGCGAGGACGAGCCGGTCGCGCTGGACGTCGCGCTCTCGCGCCTGATGTCGCCCGACCGCGACGCTGCGCGCCGCACGTCGCCGAGCGCGTCACCGCGGCGCTGGAGCCGGCGCTGCGCACCCGCGGCTACATCTTCAACACGCTGCTCGCCGACAAGGCGACCGACGACCGGCTGCGCACCTATCCCGACTGGCTCTCGGCGCGCAACCTCTCCAACGAGGCCTCCGACGAGTCGGTCGCAGGCGCTGGTCGAGGCCGTCCGCGACGCGCTACGAGCTCCCGCGCCGCTGGTATCGCCTCAAGGCGCAGCTGCTCGGCATCGACCGGCTCGCCGACTACGACCGCATGGCCGCGGTCGACGTCGAGCGACGAGAAGTCCGTCGAGTGGGACGAGGCCAAGGACCTCGTGCTGGACTCCTTCGGCGACTTCTCCGACGTGCTGGGCGACGGCGCCCGCGCGCTTCTTCGACGAGGAGCTGGATCGACGCGCCCGTCCGCGCCCGGCCAAGCGCGGCGGCGCGTTCTGCGCCTACACGGTCCCGAGCGTGCACCCGTACGTGATGCTCAACTACACCGCACAAGCGCCGCGACGTGCTGACGCTCGCGCACGAGCTCGGCCACGGCGTGCACGCCGACGCTCGCCCGCGACGCGCGGCGTCTTCGAGCAGCACACGCCGCTGACGCTGGCCGAGACCGCGTCGGTGTTCGGCGAGACGCTCGTCTTCGCGCGGCTGCTCGACGCAGGCCGCGACGCCGGAGTCGCGGCTGTCGCTGCTGGCCGAGTCGATCGAGGGCTCGATCGCGACGGTCTTCCGCCAGGTCGCGATGAACCGCTTCGAGGACCTCGTCCACACCGCGCGGCGCGACGAGGGCGAGCTGACCGTCGACCGCTTCGGCGAGCTGTGGACGCAGTCGCAGGAGGAGCTGCTGGGCGACGCCGTCGAGGTCACCGACGGCTACCGGACGTGGTGGTCCTACGTCCCGCACTTCATCGGCACGCCCGGGCTACGTCTACGCGTACGCCTACGGGCAGCTGCTCGCGCTGTGCGGTCTACGGCACGCTACGTCGAGGAGGGCGAGG
Source organism: uncultured Conexibacteraceae bacterium (assembly GCA_963731005.1). Taxonomy (GTDB): domain Bacteria; phylum Actinomycetota; class Thermoleophilia; order Solirubrobacterales; family Solirubrobacteraceae; genus Baekduia. The sequence continues at coordinate 1,495,513 of CAVSTZ010000001.1, forward strand.
CGTTCGTGCCCAAGCTACCTCGAGCTGCTGCGCGCCGGCGGCTCGAAGTCGCCCGAGGAGCTCGGCGCGATCGTCGGCGTCGACCTCGCCGACCCCGGCTTCTGGGACGCGGGCCTGGACCTCGTCGAGGCGCCAGCTCGAGCAGGCCGAGGCGGCCGCCGAGGAGGTCCTGGCTCGCCGCGGCGTGAGCGCCTCGACCTACACTCGGCTGCGTGACCGACGATCGCTGGATCCCGCCCAGCGCCCCCGCCTCCGATCCGCCGCTGAGCACCAACGCCCCCGCGTCGCCGGAGGGCCTGGGCCCGGCCCAGGCCCCGCGCCGCGCGCTGGCTCGGCCGGCTCGGTGGCATCGGCGTCGCGATCGTCGCGTTCTTCGGCAAGATCAAGCTCGTCCTGATCGCGCTGACCAAGGTGAAGTTCCTGGTCACCGCGGGCTCGATGGCCGTCTCGATCGTCGCCTACGCGTCGATCTGGGGCTGGAAGTTCGGCGTCGGCTTCGTGCTGCTGCTGCTCGTGCACGAGTACGGCCACGTCATCCAGCTGCGACGCGAGGGCGTCAAGGACGTCAGCGCGCCGCTGTTCATCCCGTTCATGGGCGCGCTGATCTGGGCCAAGTCGCTGGGCGGCGACGCGGCGGCCGAGGCCCGCATCGGCCTCGCGGGACCGATCCTGGGCTCGGTCGGCGCGCTGGCCTGCCTGATCGTCTACGCGCTTCACCGGCGAGGACTTCTGGCGCGCGCTGGCCTACACGGGGTTCTTCCTCAACCTGTTCAACCTGCTGCCGATCAGCCCGCTGGACGGCGGCCGCGCGGCGGCGGCGCTGAGCCCGTGGGTCTGGCTGCTGGGCGTCTTCGGCATGGTCGTGCTGGTCCTGACGATCCCGAACCCGATCATCATCCTGATCGCCGTCGTCTCGATCTACCAGACCTACAACCGCTTCAAGCAGTTCCGTTCAGCGGATCCGGCGGTGCGCGAGTACTACGCGATCGAGCGGCGCCAGCGGATCATGATCGGCGCGACCTACCTGTTGTTGATCGTGGTGCTGGCCGGCGCGCTGTCGGCGACGCACCTCGAGCGCACGTTGTAGGACTCGCTCAGCGGCCGACGTCGCGCAGGGCGCGCTGGACGTCGCGCTCCTGGTCCTTGCGCTTGAGCGACTCGCGCTTGTCGAAGCGGTCCTTGCCCTTGGCCAGCGCGATCTCGACCTTGGCGCGCGAGTCCTTGAAGTACAGGCGCGTCGGGACGAGCGTCAGGCCGCGCTCGATCGTGCGGCCGGAGATCGCCTCGATCTCGCGCCGGTTGAGCAGCAGCTTGCGCGGACGCTCGGGCTCGTGGTTGTCGCGCGACGCCGGGGCGTAGGGCGGGATGTGCACGTTGTAGAGCCAGATCTCGCCGTCGCGGATCGAGGCGAAGCCGTCCTTGAGCTGGGCGCCGGACTCGCGCAGGGCCTTGACCTCGGTTCCTTGCAGCACGAGACCCGCCTCGTACTTGTCGAGGAACTCGTACTTGTGCGACGCCGTGCGATTGCTCGCGATGTCACCGGGCGCCACCTTGCGCTTCTTGCCCTTGGCCATGCTGCATCGAGTCTAGGTGGTGCTCGCACAACGAGACCAGCTGCGCCGCGACGCCGGCCGGGTCGGTCGTGTGCGGGACGTGGCCGCTGTCGAAGATGACCAGGCGCGCGTCCGGGATCAGCTGCGCCACGCGGCGGCCGAGCTTCAACGGGATCACCGGGTCATGGCGGCCCCAGAGCACGAGCGTCGGCGCCGTGATCGCCTTGGCCTCCTCCCGCAGGTCGTGCTCGGGCGAGGCGAAGCTGCGCCACAACTCGGTGACGGCGCGCAGGCCCGGGTCCTGGCGGGTCGTGGCGACGCCGGTGTCGCGAGCGCGTCGATCGGCGTCGGTGCGGGCGCCCATGTAGCGGGCCGAGAAGGCGGGATAGATCCGGCGCAGGAACCACGGCTGGGCCATCAGCGCGCAGAAGGCGCGCACGTGGGGCGGACGGCCGCCGAAGCCGCCGCCGTCGATCAGGACCAGGCCGCGGACGAGCTCGGGCCGGCGGGCGGCGAGGCGCCCGGCCGCAAAGCCGCCGACGGAGTTGCCGACCACGACCGCGCCCTCGGGCGCGAGCCGCTCCACGAGCTCCTCGGCGATGTCGGCGAAGCGCATCGCGGTCGCCGGGCCGTCGCCGAGCGGCGACTCGCCGTGGCCGGGCCAGTCGAGCGCGATCGTGCGCAGGCCGTCGGGCAGCAGCGCGCGCAGCTCGTCGAAGTCGTGGCGGTCGTGCGCGCCGCTGGGGAGCAGGACGATCGCGGGACCCTCGCCCCGCTCGTCGTAGGCGATGGGGCCGGAGGCGGTCTCAAGGAAGGGCATGGCCCAGCATCATGACCGACCGGTCGGTCACCGTCAATGACCGATCGGTCACCACCGACGGCCCCCTTCGGAACGGGATCTGATCCCTGACCGATCGGTCATGTAGCCTCGCGGTCGATGCCGGTAGCCGCCCACCCCACCGCCGACGCCCTGCTCGACGCCGGCATCGCCGTGGCCGAGCAGCATGGCCTGGCCGGGCTGAGCGTCAACCGCGTCGTGGCCGAGGCGGGCCTGGCCAAGGGCACGTTCTACGTGCACTTCGCCGATCGCGACGCGTTCGTCGATGCGCTCCACGCGCGCTTCCACGCCGAGGTCGACGCGGCGGTCGGGACGGCGGTCACCGACGTGCCCAACGGCCCCGAGCGGCTCGTGCGCGGCGCCGAGGCCTACCTCGACGTCTGCCTGCGCGACCGCGCCGTCAAGGCGCTGGCGCTGGAGGCCCGCACCGACCCGGCGCTCTCGGCCCTGATGGCCACCCGCCACGAGCGCTTCGCCGCCGTCGCCGTCCCGAGCTTCAAGGCGATGGGCTGGCCGGACGCAACCGCCGCCGCGCAGCTGCTGGCCGCGATGACGGCCGAGATCGCGGTGCGCGAGCTCGACGCCGGCCGCCGCCTGCCCGCGGCGCGACGCGCGCTGCGCCACTACCTCCGCGCCTGAGCGCTCGACGGTCGCGGGCCGAGCACCGGGGCGACGCGGATGACCCCGCCGTCGCTAGGCCGGCGTCCGCGGCGCCACGTCCAGCTCGACGCGCCCTCGCGGCGCCTCGATCTTGCGCACGACCACCCGCACCACATCGCCGATGCGCAGCGTCGCGCCCGACTCCTCGCCGATGAGGATCGTGCCGACCTCGTTGAGCTCCCACCAGTCGCCGCGCAGGCGGCGCGCGGGCAGGAAGCCCTCGTAGCCGTCGCCGAAGACCACGAACGCGCCCGCGCCGACCAGCCCCACGACCTCGCCCTCGAACGCGGCGGGCAGCCGCCCTTCGAACAGCTCGCGCTCCAGCAGGAAGGCCCGGGCGACGTCGTCGGCCGCGCGCTCGATCTGCATCGCGTCGCGCTCGCGGCCCGAGGTCCACTCGGCCGCCTCCTCCAGGGTGTTCGCCCGCGGCGATTCCTCCCCGCCGCCGACGGCGCTCAGCAGCGCGCGGTGGCAGACGAGGTCGGGATAGCGGCGGATCGGCGAGGTGAAGTGCGCATACGCGGTCGAGTGCAGGCCGGCGTGGCCCTTGTTCTCGGGCGCGTACTTGGCCTGCTTCAACGACCGCAGCACGAGCGAGGTCAGACCCAAGCGCCCCTTGCCACCGCGGCGTCGGACCTCCTCGGCGACGAGCTGCGAGGCCGCCGCGATGATCCCCGCCGCATCGCCCGGAGCGATGTTCTCCGGCGCCGGCGGCGTCGGCACCCCGAGCGTCTCGAGCTGCTCCAGCAACCGCTCGGCGGCGGCCGGCTCCGGCCGCTCGTGGATCCGGTAGAGCGCCGGGACGTCGCGCTCTGAGAGCAGCCGCGCGACGGCCTCGTTGGCGGCGATCATCAGATGCTCGATCACCTGATGGGACTCGGTCTGCACCGAGCCCACCGAGGAGGCCACGTGGCCGGCGCGGTCGAAGGCGAACTCCGGCTCGACCGACTCGACGGCCAGCGCGCCGGCGGCATCGCGGCGCGCGCGCAGCGCGGCCGACGCGGCGCGGGCGGCGGCCAGCGGCTCGGCCCACGGCGCGGCCGCCTCCTCCTCACCGGCGAAGATCCGGTCGACACGGTCGTAGTCCAACCGCTCGTCGCTACGGATCCGTGAGCGATAGAAGGCGCTGCGCACGACGTCGGCCCCGTCGAGGTCCAGCTCGACCGTGACGGCCAGTCGCTCCTGGCCCGGGACCAACGAGCAGGCGCCGTTGGACAGGACCTCGGGCAGCATCGGCTCGACCGCCCCCGGCACGTAGACCGAGGTCCCGCGCCGGTAGGCCTCGCGGTCGATCGGCGAGCCAGGCCGGACGAACGCGCTCACGTCGGCGATGTGCACCCAGATGCGCCATGCGCCCTCGCCGTCGGGCTTCCGCGCTGATCGCGTCGTCGAAGTCCTTGGCCGACGACGGGTCGATCGTGAACGTCGCCAACCCGCGCAGGTCGCGCCGGCTCGCCGCGGCGGGGTCCTGCTCGGCGACCCGCTCCACCGCCTCCGTGGCCGCCCGCTCGACGCCCGGCGGGAACGCGCGCCGCAGCCCGCGATCGTGCATCAGCGCCTCGATCACGTCGCGCGCCACATCGGGCTTGCCGAGGACCCGCGCGATCTTCGCGTGCCCCTTGGCCCGCCCGCCGCTGCGGACGAGCACGAGCTCCCCCGGCCGCCCGTTGCGCCCCGGATCGACCGGGATGCCCTGGCGGCCGCGCGTGTCGAAGAACGGCTCGGCGACGACCAGGCGCCCGCGCTTGGCCAAAACGCCGACGGTGAAGCGCTCGCCGCTGCCATCAGCGCCGGCGCTGCCGGACTCGCGCGGCGGCCGCCGCCCCTGCCGCGGGCCGCCCCGCGGGCTCATCGCCTTCGCGGCCAGCACGTCGAGCGCCTTGTCGAGCCCCTCGTCGACCTTGGGCGTCTTGGGGTCGTCACTGGCCGCGACGTCCGGCGTCAGGCCGCTGCCCGTCGAGACGCCGGCACCACCGAGGTTGCGCCCCGACGGCAGGAAGTACTGCCCCGCGGTGATGTCCAGCGCGCCGCCGTTGGAGAGCTCCAGGACCTCCTGGAAGACGCCCTTGCCGAACGTGCGCGTGCCGACGAGCGTCGCCCGCTTGCGGTCCTGCAGCGCGCCCGCGACGATCTCGGCCGCGCTGGCGCTGTTGCGGTCGACCAGGACGACGAGCGGGATCTTGGGCGCGACCGGATCGCCAACCGCGCTGAGCGTCTTGGACGGCACCGCACGTCCCTTGGTCGTGACGATCTTGCCGTCGGACAAGAAGGCGCTGGCGACCAGCTGCGCCTCGGTGACCAGGCCGCCCGGATTGTCACGCAGGTCGAAGACGACGCCCTTGGCCCCGCCCTTCAACGCCTTGCGCAGCGCACCGTCGACCTCGCCGTGCACGCCCGAGGAGAACTGGTCGAGGCGGACGACGGCGTACTTCTTGCCCTTGATCGTGCGCTGCGCCGAGGTGACGGCGGGAACCGTGATCGTGTCGCGCCGCAGCGTGACGTCGCGGCGTTTGCCGTGGCGGCTGACCGTCAGCTTGACGTCGGTCCCGATGTGGCCCTGGATCAGCGCGATCGACGGCATCGCTGCTCTTGTCGCGCAACGACTGGCCGTTGACGCCGACGATGACGTCGCCGAGCGAGAGCTTGGCGCGTTGCGCCGGCGAGCCGTCATAGACCTCGACGATCCGCAGCCCGCCGTCGGTGCGCGTGATCTGCACGCCGATCCCCGCGAACTCCCCGCTCTGCTGGAGCTGGAACTTCGCGTAGGACTTGGGATCGAAGTAATTCGAGAACCGGTCGTCGAGCGAACTCACGATCCCGGCGATCGCCTTGTTGGCCAGATCCTTCTTGGGGATCTTGCGGTAGTAGGTGTCGTTGACGGTGTCGATCGCCTCGTTGACCACCCGCGTGTCCTGGTCGCCGACCAGCGGGTCGCGCAGGAAGCCCGGCAAGGCGGACGGATGGCCACCGAGGTAGATCCCGGCGCAGAGCAGGATCAGGCAGAGGACCAGTGAGGCGAGGGCGCGGCGGATCATGTGCCAGACAGGCTAGGGCCGGCGCTGAAGATGCTCGACCAGCAAGGCGTTGACGCGCTCGGGCTCGTCGTGCTGGACCCAGTGACTGGCGTTCGGCAGCCGCTCGACGCGCACGTCGGGCACCAGGCGCGGGTCGGGGTCGGCCATCTTGGCCATCAGGTGACGGTCCTGCTCGCCCCAGATGACCAGCGCCGGCGCCGGGATCGGCTTGAACAGCGCCTTCGCGCGGCGTGGGGACTGACGCAGCGCGGCGCGGTAGTAGTTGATCGGGCCGCGCAGCCCGTCGGGGCCCATCAGCGCCGCCTCGGTGCGCGCGACGTCCTCGGCGGTGTAGGCGCCCGGCTTGGCCTCCTTGTAGAGGCTCTCCAGCGTGCGCCGCCCACCCCAGCGCATCAGCCGCTCGGGCAGCCACGGGATCTGGAAGAAGAACATGTACCAGCTGCGCCGCAGCTGCCCGAGCGACGTCTGCAACGTGTGCAGCATCCGCTCGGGATGGGGCACGTTGAGGACGGCGAGACGGTTCACCCGCTCGGGATGGAACGTGGCGACGCCCCAGGCGACAGCCGCGCCCCAGTCGTGGCCGACGACGTGCGCGCGCTCCTCGCCGAGCTCGGTGATCAGCGCGGCGATGTCGGCGGCCAGGATCTCCATGCGGTAGTCCTGCCAGCGCGGCGGCTTGTCGGACTCGGCGTAGCCGCGCATGTCGGCCGCGACGACGCGGAAGCCCGCCTCCGCCAGCGCCGGGATCTGATGGCGCCACGTCCACCAGAACTCGGGAAAGCCGTGCAGGAGGACGACGAGCGGCCCCTCACCCGCCTCGACGTAGTGCAGGCGCACGCCGTTGACGGTGGCATACCGGTCCTGGAGCTCCATCCCGCCAGCCTACGACGAAACGGCCCGCGGGTTTCGCCCCCTGGGCGAACACCCGCCAAAGGAACCTCGCCCCCTGGGCGAGCGTTCCTCAGACGCGCAGGAACTTGCGCAGCGAGAGGCTCGAGCCGATCGCGCTCACGCCCACGCTGGCCACCAACAACACGATCGCCAGCAGCGCGAAGCCGATCGTCTGAGGGGCGGCGATCAGCGCGAAGTCCGACGCCAGCGGATCCAGGAACGCGACCTTGCCGACGCCGAGCAGGAGCACCGCGACGATCCCGCCCAGCGCGCCGAGGACGATGCCCTCGATCACGAACGGCCAGCGGATGAACGAGTCGGTCGCGCCCACGAGCTTCATGACCTCCACCTCGCGCCGGCGCGAGAAGAGGCTCAACCTGATGGTGTTGGAGATCAGCAGGATCGAGGCGATGATCAGCAGGACCGCCAGGCCGCCCATGGCGAGCTTCACCACGCGCGTGGCGGTGAGGATCTTGGTGGTCTCGTCCTTGCGGTTCTTGACCTGGTCGATGGCGCCGTCGATCGGTACCCGCCGGGTGGGCGGGCCCGATACGGCGGTCGGCGCGAGCACGTTGCGCAGCGCGACGACGTTGTCGGGCTTGTCGGGGGTGACCCGGAAGGTGTCGGGCAGCGGGTTGGTCCCGAGCAACTCATAGGCCTCGGGGTTGCGCTTCTTCTCCTGCGCGTAGGCCTGGGCCTTGGAGACGTACTGGACCTTGCCGACGTGGTCGGTGCGACCCAGCAGCGCCTGCACGCGGCTGACGTCCTGCTTGGTCGCGTCCTTCTTGAGGTAGACGTCGACGAGCACGCGGCCGCGCACCTCGTTGGCCGCGCCGGTCGTCGCCTGGACGACCGGGATGAAGACGCCGAGGACGAGCACGGTGACGAGCACCGAGGCCATGGCGGCGAAGGACGGGATCGCGTTCCGCGAGATCGAGCGGAACGCCTCCTTGACGAAGAAGGCAGGCTTCATGGTGTTCTACTCGCGTCGGGGAAGATGTCGTCGAACTCAGCCGCGTCGGCCTCGCGCTGGGTGCGCGCCCGTCGCGGCTCCGGCGACGGCTCGCGCAGCAGCGCGCCGAACTCGGCGGTGTTGATGTCGGTGGGTGCGTCGTAGCCCGCGTTGTCCTCGTCGCGGACCAGCCGGCCCTGGTGCAGCTCCAGCACGCGACGGCGCATGCGGTCGACCATCGTCGCGTCGTGCGTGGCGACCAGCACGGTCGTCCCGGTGCGGTTGATCCGGTAGAGCAACTGCATGATCCCGACCGACGTCTCGGGGTCGAGGTTGCCGGTCGGCTCGTCGGCCAGCAGCAGCGGCGGGTGGTTGACGAACGCGCGCGCCACCGCGACGCGCTGCTGTTCGCCACCGCTCAGCTGGTCGGGGTAGGAGTGCAGCTTGGTCGCCAGGCCGGTCAGGCGCAGGATGTCGGGGACCTTGGCGCGGATCTCCTTGCGGCCCTGACCGGTGACCTGCAGCGCGTAGGCGACGTTGTCGTAGACCGTGCGGTCGGGCAGCAGCTTGAAGTCCTGGAAGACGATCCCGATGTTGCGGCGGTAGAACGGGACCTTCTTGCGCGTGATCTCGGCGAGGTCGCGACCGGCGACGCGGATCGTGCCCGACGTCGGCTCGATCTCCTTGATCAGCAGCTTCATGAGGGTGGACTTGCCCGAGCCCGTGGACCCGACCAGGAAGACGAACTCGCCTCGCTGGATCGAGAACGACGCGGTCTCGAGCCCCCCGTTGGTGGGCCCGTAGGACTTCGACACGCCGCGGAACTCGATGACCGACGGCGCCCGTTCCCCGGGCCCCGCCTTGCGCTCCAGCTCCGCCTTGTGGCGTTCAACGATCGCCATGGTCTGACTGACGTTAGCTCCGGGCGCGCCGATCCCTGCCGGTGCACGGCCGCGTGCAAGCTAGATTGCGTGGGGTGCCCATCATCACCAGCGAGACCCTCGCCAACGGCCTGCCGCTGCACCGCATCGCCCTGCCGGGGACGCGCGCGGTCACGATCCTCGTCGCCTTCGACGCCGGCGCCCGCACCGAGCGGCCCGAGGAGAACGGCATGGCGCACTTCCTCGAGCACCTCGTGTTCAAGGGCGGTGAGAAGTACGACCACTACAAGAAGGTCAACGAGACGGCCGAGCGCATGGGCGGCACGCTCAACGCCTACACCTCGCACGACCTCGTCGCCTTCCACATCACCGTGCGGGCCGAGGCGGCGCTGGAGGCCATCGACCTGCTGACCGACTTCGTGGGCCGTCCGCTGCTGGACGCCGAGGAGCTCGACCGCGAGCGCGGCGTCGTCATCCAGGAGATCCAGCGCTACAAGGACCAGCCGTCGGCCGTCGCCGAGGAGCTGATCGACAAGGCGGCGTTCGGCGAGCATCCGCTCGGGCGCACCGTCCTGGGCCCCGAGGAGCACCTACGCAGCTTCAGCCGCGAGGCGATCGTCGCCTTCCGCGAGCGCCGCTGGGCCGGCGAGCGCGGCGGCGCGTTCATCGTCGGCAACGTCGACCACGTACCCGCCAACGGCGCCGCGGGTGAGCTCTTCGGGCGCTTCCCGACGCTGGGCGTCCCGTCGGCCTACGAGCCGACCCCGCAGCTGACGCTCGACAAGCTCGTCGAGCGCCGCGACTCCAACCAGTCGCACCTGCGGTTGATGTACGCGCCGGCGGTCGACGCGACCGATCCCGCCCAGCGCGCCGCGCTGACGATCTACTCGACGCTGCTGGGCGGCTCGATGGGCTCGCGCCTCTTCGACGAGATCCGCGAGCAGCGCGGCCTCTGCTACTCGGTCTACTCGATCGACCACGCGCTGTCAGACGCCGCGATCCTGCAGCTCGGCGCCGGCCTGGAGTCCTCCAAGACCGCCGAGGCCTACGCGCGCATGCGCGAGATCGTGGCCGAGCTGCACCGCGACGGGCCGACCGAGGAGGAGGTCGAGCGCGCTCGTGCCTACGCTGCGGGCCGCCGCGTCCTGGCCTTCGAGAACACCAACGCGGTCGCGCGCTTCGCCGCCACCCAGGCGATCGTCTTCGGCGAGGACATCGACCCCGACCGGGCCATCGACGCGCTGGACGCGGTCACCTTCGACGACGTCGCGGCCGTGGCCCGCAAGGTCGACCCCGAGGCGGCGGCCGTCGCCTGCGTCGGGCCGCACGACGAGGACGAGTTCTAGTCCGTTTGGCAGAACGGGTGGCACTGCGCCGCTCGTTCTGCCACAGTCAACCCTCGTGGCCGCGGTGGCAGAGATGCTGAACGAGCGCGAGCTGGCTCGGTACGTCCAGCGTGTCGATGGACGCTGGCCGTTGGAGCGCGTCATCGTCGGCGGCGCGCGGGTGCTCGACATCCGTGGCGCGCCGCCCCAGCGCGAGCGCGGTCCCGAGTACGTCGCGCTCCTGATCTCCGAGTACTTCGCCGGCGTTCCGTGGCTGGAGCGCGTCTACCAGGCCGGGAGCCTGTGGGATGCCGCCGAGATGGGCGCCGCCGCCGACGTGCACTGCTACACGCCCGAGGAGTTCGTCCGTCGGCGCGAGACGCTGCCGATCGTGCGCCAGGTCGCCGAGCACGGCATCGAGCTGATCGAAGCGCCTCCCCAGAACTGAGGAGGTTCGCCGGCCGACACGCGGCCAGATTCCGGTCCGTTCGTCAACCACCGGCCCCGCAGGCCCGAAGCACGGACCATGCTCGCTGCTCACGCCCCCTCGCGCCTGCTGGCGCTGTGCGCGGTCGCCTTCTGCGCCCTGGCGGTCCCCACCGCCGCCTCGGCCAAGAAGTCCTCCTCCCCCAAGCTCCCTGCGAAGTTCCAGAAGCGCTACCACGTGCGAGTCCGCCGTCGCCGACCCGGACCACGACGGCCTGACCAACCTCACCGAGTACCGCGCGCACACCAGCCCCAAGAAGGTCGACAGCGACCAGGACGGCGTCGACGACGGCTCCGAGGATCGCGACGGCGACAAGCTCGACAACGCGACCGAGCAACGCGCCCACACCAACCCGGGCAAGCGCGACACCAACCACAACGGCAAGCCCGACGCGCAGGAGGACGCCGACCACGACGGCCTGCGCAACCTCGCCGAGCAGCGCACCGCCAACGACCCGGGCAACCCCGACTCCGACGACGACGGCATCAAGGACGGCGACGAGCACGCCGGGCAGGTCGTCTCCTTCGCCGACGGCGTCCTCGCGCTGCGCCTGGCCACCGACGGGCAAGGTCGTGACCGGCATCGTCGACGACGGCACGAACGTCGCGTGCGACCCGACCGCGGCCTACGAGGACGGCTACGACGACAGCGCCGCCGAGGACACGGCCGCCGACGACGATGCGCTCGCCGACGATGACGACACGGGTGACGACGACAGCGTCGACGACGAGGACGCCGACGACGCGACCACGTCCTCGGACGACAGCGACGATGACGCCACCGCCGCGACCGCCGCGCTGCGCGTCGCCGACGACGCGCCGGCCGACGACGCCACCGACGGCGAGGACGACAACGACAGCTCCGGCGATCCCTGCCTCGACGAGACGCTGGTATCCGGCGCCTGGGTCCACGAGGCCGAGTTCTCCGGCGACCAGGACGGCGCGCCCGTCTTCGACGTGGTCGCGCTGGTCGACGACACGCCGTAGGTCAGGCGAGGCGGCGCTAGCCTCGACGGGAATGCTCGTCGAGATCTGGTCCGACATCGCCTGCCCGTGGTGCTACGTCGGCCGCGCGCGCTTCGCCGCGGCGCTGGCGCGGTTCGAGCACCGCGACGAGGTCACGGTGCTGTGGCGCTCCTTCGAGCTCGACCCCGACGCGCCCCCCGAGCGCGAGGGCAGCCACGCCGAGCGGATCGCGCGCAAGTACGGGCGCACGCTGGAGGAGGTCGCCGAGATGGACGCCAATCTGACCGCTGCCGCGGCGGCCGACGGCCTGACGATCGACTTCAGCCGCGTGCGCTCGGGCACGACCTTCGACGCCCACCGGCTCGTCCACCTCGCCGCCGCCCACGGCAAGCAGGACGCGATGAAGGAGCGTCTCTTTCGCGCCTACTTCAGCGAGGGCGCGCTGATCAGCGACCACGACACGCTGCAGGCGCTGGGGGTCGAGGTCGGCCTGCCCGCCGAGGACATCCGCGAGCTGCTGCTGACCGAGCGCTACGCCGAGGAGGTGCGCGACGATGAGCGCACCGCCCACAGCGCCGGCATCAGCGCGGTCCCCTGCTTCGTCATCGACCGCAAGTACGGCGCCTCCGGGGCACAGCCACCGGAGACGCTGCTGGAGTTCCTCCAGCACGGCTGGGCGCAGCGCGAGGCCGCGCCCGCCGCCTAGTAGCGCTCAACCCTGCTCAAACCGCTCCAATCTTGACTTCGCTCGCGGGACCTGATCAGCTGACGCCTTCATGGCGCTCCGGGGTTGCGAGGGTCGGCGCCTCGCCGTCCGATGAGCTGGCTGCTGCTGATCTTCGCGGGCTTGGGCTTCACCGCCGCGGTCGCCGCCTACGGCACCGCGCTCAAGCAGCGTGAAGACCCGAAGACCGCCGCCGACATCTCGCTGGGCATCGGCAACGCGCTGTTTGCGGGCGCGGGCGTCGCCGTCCTGGTCTTCTGCCTCCAGCAGTGGGTCCGGTCACGGCTCGACGAGACAACGGCGCGGGCCGAGTTCCTCAGTCGTGTCAATCTCTCTGCCAACCTCACCGGCTTTGACCCACCGCCGACGCGCCGCCTGACCTGGGACGGGCACACCTGCAGCTCGCCGGACCGCCTGTCCTCCAAGGAGGCCGAGCAGCTTCGCGGCCTGGCGGGCTGGTCGTTCAGCGCGAAGAACCTCGAAGGCGCCCGGATGAACGGGCTGACGCTGAAGAGCTCGGTCTTCAAGGACGCGCGCCTCGTGGGCGTGACCTTCACCTGCGCCGACCTCGACGGCGCAGACCTCAAGCGCGCCGACCTCAGCGGCGCCGACCTCTCGGGCGCGACGCTGCGTGGCGCCGACCTCCGCGGTGCCGACCTCGACGGCTCGATCTGGGACGTCCAGGACTGGGCCGGCGCGAAGGTCGACATCTCGACCTGCTGGCCGGTCGTCGGCCCGTGGGTCTCCACGCCCGCTGACCGGTGGATGGAGCAGCGCGGGCTTGCCCCCCGGATCCTCGGCAACCGCCCCGCCGCCTACGGCCACTTCTGCGACGAACGTCGCGCCAGGACCGTCATCTTCACCGACGGCATCCGCCCCGCGCGGGACGTCCCGCCGGCGATCGGGCGCACCAACGATTACCTGGAGCGCCGCTGGCGCAGCGATGTCCTCGCCGCGCTCAGGAAGCTCGTCCGCCTCCAGCGGGACCCGGCCGCTCGGGGCCCCGCTTAGCCGATCGCGACCATGCGCTCGATCGGCACCCGCGCCCGCTCGGCGAGCGCCGGATCGACCTTGACCTCGCCGCTGAGGTCGCGCAGGCAGTCGCGCAGCTTGGGCAGCGTGATCATCTTCATGTACTTGCAGGAGGCGCGCTCGTTGGCGGCGACGAAGTCGACGTCAGGGGCGGCCAGGCGGAGCTGGTGGAGCATGCCGGTCTCGGTCGCCATGATCGCGGTGCCACCCTGGCCAGCGTGCTCCTTGGCGTAGTCGAGCATCCCGCCGGTGGAGAGCATGTGGACGCCCTCGGTGGCGATGTCGCCGGCGGCCACGTACTCCATGACCTGCGTCGAGCAGCCGCACTCGGGGTGGATGAGGAAGTCGGCGTCGGGATGCTCGGCGCGCATCGTCGTGATGTCTGTCGGGCGGATGCCGGCGTGGACGTGGCACTCGCCGTCCCAGACGTGCAGCGCGCGGCCGACCTCCTTCTCGACGTAGGCACCGAGCCACATGTCGGGACCGAAGAGGATCGGCGTGTCGGCCCCGTGCTCGGCCAAGATGTGCTCGACGACCTTGACGGCGTTGGACGACGTCACGCAGTAGTCGGTCAGCGCCTTGATCTCGGCCGTCGTGTTGACGTACATGACGGTCACCGCACCCGGATACTTGGCCTGCCACGCGGTGAGCTGCTCGGGCGTGATCGAGTCCGCCAGCGAGCAGCCGGCGTCCAGATCGGGGATCAGGACCGTCTTCTGCGGCGAGAGGATCGACGCGGTCTCGGCCATGAAGTGCACGCCGCAGAAGGCGATGACGTCGGCGTCGACATCGGCCGCGCGGCGGCTGAGGCCGAGGCAGTCACCGACGTAGTCGGCGGCGTCCTGGACCTCGGGCACCTGGTAGTTGTGGGCCAGGATGACGGCGTTGCGCTCGGCGGCGAGCGCGCGAACTTCGGAGGTCAGCACGCTGATCTCGTCGGCCGTCAGGGCCTGCGGGACAGTGGGGCTCGGGGCCATGGGAAGGTTCATGGCAGACGCTCCAGGATCAGGGAGAGGTCTAGGGCGGGTGCGGAGTGCGTGAGCGCTCCGACCGACACGAAGTCTACCCCGGTCTCGGCCGCGGCCCGGATCGTGTCCAGGGTGATGTTCCCGCTGGCCTCCAGCTCGGCGCGGCCGGCGACCTCGGTGGCGATCGCGCGCATCTCGTCCGGGGTCATGTTGTCGAGCAGGATCCGCGGCGCGCCGGCCTCCAGCGCCTCGCGGACCTCGGCGGCGGTCTGGGCCTCGATCTCCAGCGGGAGATCCGGGAAGGCGCGCGCGTGCCGCGCGGACCGCGTTGCCCACCCCACCGGCGGCGGCGACGTGGTTCTCCTTGATCAACACCATGTCGAACAGGCCGAAGCGGTGGCTCGTGCCGCCGCCGGCGAGCACCGCCGCCTTCTCCAGCGGGCGCAGCGTCGGCGTCGTCTTGCGCGTGTCGAGGATCCTTGGCGCCGGTGCCCTCGATCGCCCGCACGTAGCGCGCCGTGAGCGTCGCGACGCCGCTCAGGCGCTGCAGGAAGTTCAGCGCGGTGCGCTCGGCGGTGAGGATCGCGGCCGCGGCGCCGGTCACGCGCAGCACGAGCGTCCCGGGCTCCTGCCAGACGCCCTCGGGCGACAGCCGCTCGATCCGCAGCGTCGGGTCGGCCTGCCGGAACGCGGCCTCGGCGACCTCGAGGCCGAAGACGACGCCGGGCGCCTTCTGGGTGATCGTCGCGACCGCTCGCGCGCCGTCCGGGACGGTCGCCTGCGTGGTCACGTCGCCGGCGCCGACGTCCTCGGCGAGCGCGCGGGCGACGACATCGGCGACGAAGCGGGGATCCAGGGACATAGGTCGGGGAGGATAGGTGTCGCTTGCCTGCCGACGACCTGCCCTTCGACCTCGACACGTGGCTGCCGCAGCCGGCGATCCGCACCCGCCACCGACGCGCGACGGCCGCGCCGGCCGATCGGCTGTGGGAGGCCGCGGGCGCGCTGGCGGTCGACGCGACCGGCCCGCTGGGTCGGCTGGTGCGCTGGCGGATCCCGGGGCTGCCGCCCGGCGAGACGTTCCGCGGCCTCTTCGCCGCGCCGCCGTTCACGGTGCTGGAGGAGGGCGAGCGCTGGTCGATCTCCGGGCTCGTCGGGCGGATCTGGACGCTGCGGCGCGACTACCCGCGCGTGGAGGACGCGCCCGCCTTCGCGGCGTGGGCGCAGCCGGGGACGGTCCGGGTGCTCTTCGCCCACTGGGTTGTCGACGATCCGGACGGCGGCAGCGCCCTGCTCTCCGAGGCCCGCGTGGCGCCCGTCGACCGCGGCGCGGCGCTGCGCCTGCGCGCGCTGTGGACCGTCGTCGGCCCCTGGGAGCGCCTCATCGGCGGCGAGGCCCTCGCCCGCGCGACCCGCGCCGCCGAGATGACCTGACACCTCCTGCCAGCACTCCCCCGCGGCGATCGAGGGACGACTGATGGTCCGTAGAGAACCATCAGTCGTCCCTCGACGCGCTTGGAGGGTTGTGGTGGCGCTCAGGTGCTGCCGCGTTCGAGGCCGGCGAGGACGGAGGTCCCGGCGAAGATGGTCCGGCCGCGGCGCCGCAAGGACACGTGGAGCTCACCCGCCAGGTGCTGGGCCGCGGCGCCCTCGCGGTGGCGCCGGGCGGCCGGGTCGGGGACCGGGAGCAGGTGCGGTGGCGTGCCGTTGGCGTGGCCCTCGACCTCGACCGACACGCCGCCCGGCGTGCGGCCCGAGAAGCGCCAGCCGTCGTCGTCGACCGCGACGCGCAGCGGCTGCAGCGGGCGGACCAGCCGCACGAGCTCGCCGCCGGCCGACACCACCAGCGAGGTCGCGACGACCCGCACGCCGCCCACGCCCGCACGGCCGCCGGCGAAGGCCACGCACGCGTCCGGATCGTCGGCGAAGCCGTGCGCCTGGCCCCACCACCACGTCTCCGGGAAGCCGCCGTTGGACCAGTTCTTCTCGGCGTAGGCCACGGCCCCGTCGAGGTCGATCTCGCGCCCGTCGATCACCGCCGTGCCGCGCACCCGCGCACGCAGCAGCCAGGGATGCCAATACTGGCTGAGCCCCGGGATCGCCTGTGCGGCGCCGAGGCCGCCGAACAGCCGTCGTGGCCAGCGACCCGGCGCCTCCAGGACGACGTCGAGCCGCGCGTCGGCGCCGAGGTCGACGGCGACCGATCCCGCCCGCGCGTCGGCCCGCAACGCGCTCCCGATCCGGATCGCCCCCGTGCCGTCGACAACCGCCGCGTCGTCGACCGCGATCGCCCGCGAGAAGCCGCCCGGATGCGCCGCCAGCCCGACCGTCCCCCACGCCCGCCCGTCGCGGTCGCGGTTCACGCCGGCCAGGACCACGACGACCACGCCCTGCTGCGGCGCGGTGATCCGCCAGAACCAGCCCTCCATCGCGACGCCGTGGGGCCGGCGCGGATCCCCGAAGGGCAGATCGGCGCCGGTTGCGCGGTAGGTGTCCAGCAGCACAGAAGGCAGTCTCTCACGGGCGCTAGACTTGAGCCTTCTTGACTGAGGTTTCCATCTACTCAAAGCCCTAGGAAACATGCCCGACCAGCCTTTCACCCCCACCGTCCCCTGCTCCATCTGCGCAGAACGCCCCGGCACGCTCCAGATGGTCGTCCAGACCGAGAGCGGCCGCCAGACCGCCGTCATGTGCGAGAGCTGCGCCCGTGACCTCATGGAGGGCTTCGGCCAGGCCGGCTTCGGCCCGGCGGCGGCCGGCAACGGCGCGGGCGTCCCCATGGGCCAGCCCGTCTTCGGCAACGGCGGCGCCCAGCAGACGCGCACCCGGCCGGCCCCGCAGAAGGACGCCTCCAAGACGCCCGCGCTGGACGAGTTCGGCCGCGACCTGACCGCGCGACGCGGGCGACGGCCGCATCGACCCCGTCATCGGCCGCGACGACGAGATCGCCCAGACGGTCGAGATCCTCGCCCGCCGGCGCAAGAACAACGCCGTGCTGATCGGCGAGGCCGGCGTCGGCAAGACCGCGATCGCCGAGGGCCTCGCGCTGCGCATCACGCAGGGCGACGTCCCCGAGACGCTGCGCGGCACCCGCATCGTCGCGCTCGACCTGTGCGGCATGGTCGCCGGCAGCCCAGTTCCGCGGCCAGTTCGAGCAGCGGCTGAAGGCCGCGCTCGCCGAGGTCAGCGCCGCCGACGGCAAGATCGTGCTGTTCGTCGACGAGCTGCACACCGTGCTCGGCGCCGGCGACGCCGAGGGCGCGATGGACGCCGCGAACATGCTCAAGCCGCTGCTCGCCCGCGGCGAGCTGCGCGATGATCGGCGCCACGACGCTGGCCGAGTACCGCACGATCGAGCGCGACGCCGCGCTGGCCCGGCGCTTCTCGCCGGTCACGGTCGAGGAGCCGAGCGGTCGAGGACACGGTGGCGATCCTGCGCGGCCTGCGCGGCGCCTACGAGGAGCACCACGGCGTGATGATCAACGACGAGGCGCTCGACGGCCGCCGCGCGGCTGTGCGACCGCTACATCACCGAGTACCACCTGCCCGACAAGGCGATCGACCTGATCGACCAGGCCGCGGCGAAGCTGCGCCTCGCCGCGCCGCGACCCGTCGACGAGGCCGCGCTGCGCGAGCAGCTCAAGGCCGCCGTCGAGGCCGAGGACTACGAGCAGGCCGCCGAGATCAAGGCGCGGCTCGAGCGCAGGCCGATGCGCGAGCGCGCGAGCGCGGACGCCGCGTCGCCGCCCGACGTCGGCGAGACCGAGATCGCCGCGGTCGTCGCCGCGCGCACCGGGATCCCGGTGGGCGAGCTGGTCGCCGGCGAGCTGCGAGCGGCTCAACGAGCTCGAGGACGACCTGCACGCGCGCGTCGTCGGCCAGGACGAGGCCGTCGAGGTCGTCGCCGACACGATCCGCCGCGCCCGCGTCGGGCCTCTCGGAGCGCGACCGCCCGCTGGGCTCGTTCCTGTTCCTCGGCCCGACCGGCGTCGGCAAGACCGAGCTGGTCAAGGCGCTCGCGGAGCGGCTGTTCGCGACCGAGAAGGCGCTCGTCCGGATCGACATGTCCGAGTACCGCGAGCCGCACACGGTCGCGCGGCTGATCGGCTCGCCGCCCGGCTACGTCGGCTACGGCGACGGCGGCCAGCTGACCGAGCCGGTGCGCCGCCGGCCGTACAGCGTGGTCCTGCTCGACGAGATCGAGAAGGCGCACCCCGAGGTCTGGAACGTGCTGCTGCAGGTGATGGACGACGGTCGCCTGACCGACGGCGAGGGCCGCACGGTGGACTTCACCAACGCGGTGATCGTGATGACGTCGAACCTCGGCGCCGGCAAGGCCAAGCGCGGCATCGGCTTCACCGCCGCGGCGCCCGCGCAGGCCGACGGCCGGATGCTGGAGGCCGCCAAGGCGGCGTTCCTGCCCGAGTTCCTCAACCGGATCGACGAGATCGTGACCTTCGACGCGCTCGGCGCGCCGAGCAGGTGCGAGCACGATCGCGCGCCAGATCGTCGACCGCGTCGCCGAGCGCCTGACGACCGAGCGCGGCATCGAGCTGGAGGTCGACGACGCGCTCGTCGCGCGCGCTGGCCCGCGACGGCTTCGACGAGGAGTTCGGCGCCCGCCCGCTGCAGCGCCACGTGCGCCGCACGCTGGAGAAGGAGCTGACCCGGGCGATCCTGGCCGGGACCCTGACCGACGGCGCACACGTGCGCGCCACGGGCGGTGACGACGGCGGCGTGGCATTGGAGGTCATCGCCGCCGCCGCACCGCAGCTCGTCGCCTGAGCCGAACGTCCCTCTCGCACCCGCCGGGGCTTCCTGGCGGGTGTGAGAGGGTAGGCGTCGAGCTATATGGCGACCGACATCACGACCGACCGTCTCCGTGCGCTGGCCGAAACGCGCAGCGCGCAGGGCAAGGTCCTCAGCGTCTTCATCAACCTCGACCCGCGCGAGTTCGCCACACCTCCCGCGCGCGCGACCGAGATCAGCTCGGTCCTCGACGCGGCCGCGCGGACGATCCGCGACTCCGCCGATCTCACCCAGGACGAGCGGGCCTCGCTGCACGCCGATCTCGAGCGCGTCCGCACCGCGATGCGCAACGGCGTCGACACCAAGGAGGCGCGCGCGCTCGCGGTCTTCGCCTCGCAGCCGGCCGGGCTGTTCGAGATCCTCAAGCTGCCGCGTCCGGTTGACCACAAGGTGGCGATCAGTGAGACCCCTTGCGTCGAGCCGCTGGCGCGGATCGGCACCGGCGAGCTGTGGTGGCTCGTGCTCGTCGATCGCAAGCACGCGCGCCTGCTGGCCGGCACGGTCGACGGGCTCGTCGAGCTGTGGCGCCAGGAGGACGACGTCCTGGGTCGCGTCGACTCCGACCGCCACGACCAGGACGGCCGCTCGGAGAAGCGCTACGAGCGCGGCGTCGAGAAGGAGGTCGACGTCCACCTTCGTGGCGTCGCGGCCGAGCTGGCGCAACGGCTGCGCGACGTCCGCGTCGCGGGCATCCTGCTCGGCGGGCCGAAGGAGACCACCGGCCAGCTCAAGTCGCTCCTGCACGCCGACGTCGCCAAGTGCCTGAAGGGCCACGTCGACATCGACGTGTGGAGCTCGGGCGCCGACGCGGTGCTCGCCGCCGCGCGACCGGTACTCGACGACCTGACCGCGCGCCGCGACGCCGAGCTGCTGGCCAAGATCGACGAGGGCCTGGGCAAGGGCGGCCGCGCGGTGAGCGGACTGGGCGACGTCCTGACCGCCGTGCACGAGCGGCGCATCGACACGCTTGTCATCCAAGACGGCTTCACCGCCAAGGGCACGCGCTGCCCCCAGTGCGGTTGGATGGGCGTCAGCGCCGGCGGCCAGTGCCCGGCCGACGGCACGATGACCGACGTGGTGGACAACGTCGTCGAGGCCGCCGTCGGGCGGGCCTTCGGCCAGGACGCGCGCGTGCGCTACCTCGCCGTCGACGACGAGGCGATCGAGATGAAGGGGTCGATCGCCGCCTTGTTGCGGTTCTGACGGAGCCTCGCCCAGAGGGCTCGTTCCGTGGCGCGAGCTCGCCCAGGGGCTCGCTCGCACGGCCCGCGCACTGCGTTGCGCTAGCTGCCTGCGAGGACGTGGATCGTCGCCATCGTGGGGTCCGCCGCGCCGTGCAGGCGCGCCCCGGACGCGACGAGCTCGCGCAGGTAGGCGACCGTCTCGGCCGTGATGCGCTCGCCGGGCAGCAGCGCCGGGATGCCCGGCGGGTAGCCGGCGATCGACTCGCACGAGATGCGGCCGACGGCGTCGTCGACGGCGACGACCTCGCTGACGCCGAGGAACGCGTCGCGCGGCGCGACGACCATCTCGTTGCTCAGCGCGCCCGGGCCGCGGACCAGCGCCTGGATCGGCGCGCCCGGCCGGCGGATGCGCTTGACGGTCTCGTCGACGTCGCCGGCGAGGCGCACGAGCGCCTCCGGCCGGCTGACCGACGCCGAGCGACGCAGACGATCGTCGCGACGCGTGGCCAGCTCGGGCTGCACGTCGTAGGCATTGCGCAGCGCGTCGGCGACCTCGTAGCCCGTGCAGCCGGTCGCGCGCGCGTCGAGCACGATCCGCAGCGGGTCGTAGTCGGCGACGCCCGGCGCCCGACGAAGTCCTCGGCGATCGATCGCCAGACCCGGGGTCGTCGCGAGCTTCGCGCGGGTGCGCGGCCGCCGCCGCGATCGTCTCGTGCAGCAGCGCCTCGCCGTGCACGGCGAGCTGGCGGCGCGCGCCGTCGAGCGAGGCCATCAGCAGCGACGACGGGCTCGTCGAGCGCACCAGGCGGATCGCGCGGCCGACGGCGCCGGGGTCGATGCGCCCGGTGTGCGCCGACGTGCAGCATCGCGCTCTGCGTCAGCGACCCGACGATCTTGTGCGTGCTGGTCAGCACCGCGTCGGCGCCGAGCCTCAGCGCGCTCTCGGGCAGGTCGGGGTGGAAGCCGAAGTGCGGGCCCCAGGACTGGTCGACGACCAGCGCGACGTCGCGCGGCGTGCGCGACCTCGGCGCAGCGCCTGCGACGTCGGCGACCATCCCGTAGTAGGTCGGCGAGACGAGGAACGCGACGCGCGCCTGCGGATCGGCGGCCAGCGCCGCGTCCAGCGCCGCCGGGCGTCACGCCGTGCGCCATGCCCAGCTCGGAGTCGTAGGCCGGCGCGACGAACGACGGCAGCCCGCCGCTGAGCACGAGGCCGTCGACGATCGACGCGTGCGAGTTGCGCTGCGCGACGACGTGCGCGCCGAGCGGCGCGAGCGCCAGGCACAGCGCGTGGTTGCCCTGCGTCGCGCCGTTGGTCAGGAACCACGTGCGCGCCGCGCCGTGGGCCTCGGCGGCCAGCGCCTCGGCGCGCTCGTAGGGCGTCGGCGAGGGTCCGACGTCGATGCCGTGGATGTCCTGCGGGATGTCGAGCCCAGCGCGCGGTCGCCGAGCGCGTGGCGCAGCCCGGGATCGGCGCCCGGGCCGCCCTTGTGGCCGGGGACGTGGAAGCGCCCGGGACCGCGGAAGCCGTAGGCGACGACCGCGTCGAGGTAGGGCGCGGTCGGCTGCTCGGACGGGCCGGACTCGGGGTCGACGCCTCGCTCACGGAGCGAGCCTAGCTGCGCCGGCGGCCTTGAGCAGGTACGCGCGCACGAAGCCGTCGAGGTCGCCGTCGAGCACGCGCTGGGCGTCGCCCATCTCGCGGTCGGTGCGGTGGTCCTTGACCATCGTGTACGGGTGCAGGACGTAGGAGCGGATCTGCGAGCCGAAGTTGACGTCCAGCGTCTCGCCCTTCTCGCTTGGCGATCTCCTCCTGGCGCTCGCGCTCCTCGCGCTCGAGCAGCTTGGCGCGCAGCATCTTCATCGCGGTGTCCTTGTTGGCCGACTGCGAGCGCTCGTTCTGGCACTGCACGACGATGCCCGACGGGCGGTGCGTGATGCGCACGGCCGAGTCGGTCTTGTTGACGTGCTGGCCGCCGGCGCCGGAGGCGCGGTAGGTGTCGATCTGCAGGTCGTCGGCGTCGATCTCGACGTCGCCGGCGTCCTCGATGACCGGCGCGACCTCGACGCCCGCGAACGCCGTCTGGCGGCGGCTGGCGCAGTCGAACGGCGAGATCCGCACGAGCCGGTGGACGCCCTGCTCGGCGTTGAACAGCCCGTAGGCGTTCTCGCCCGCGGCGCGGAAGGTCGCGGACTTGATGCCGGCCTCCTCCCCCGCGCTGGCCTCCAGCAGCTCGACCTTGAAGCCGCGGCGACTCGGCCCAGCGCATCATCATGCGCAGCACCATCTCGGCCCAGTCCTGGGCGTCGGTGCCGCCGGCGCCCGCGTTGACGGTGACCAGCGCGTCGCCCGCGTCGTAGGGGCCGGAGAACAGCCGCTCCTCCTCGAGCGCGCCGAGGCGCGCGCTCGACGCGAGGCGAGCTGCTCCTCGAGCTCGTCGGCCAGCTCGTCGTCCTCCTCGGCGAGCTCGACGAGCCCCTCGAGGTCCTCGACGTCGGCTCGACAGCTCCTGGAAGGACTTCAAGCTTGCGCGTGGCGCGCGCGTGCTCGGCGCTGACCTTCGCCGCGGCCGCCGGGTCGTCCCAGAAGCCGGCTCGCCCATCTGCTGCTCCAGCGACGCGATCGACGCGGCCAGCGCGTCGGGATCGGTGCCTGTCGCGAGCAGCGTCGAAGCTCGCCTGGATCGCGGCGATGCCGCTGCGGGATGGGTGTGTCGGTCGGATGTCGCCATGAAGCGCTAGGCGCCGTGGCACTTCTTGTACTTCTTGCCCGAGCCGCACCAGCACGGGTCGTTGCGCCCGATGGTGTCGTGCTCGTCGACGCGACGCTGCTGGACGATCGGGGTCGCGTCCTCGGGCTCGAGGCCGTCGCCGCCGCCGGCGCTCTCGATCGCCTCGACGCGTCGACGAAGCCGCCCGCGGCCGCGGCGGCCTGCAGCGCGCTGGGCTGCTGGGTCGCCGACGCCACCGGTGTACTGGACGGCGCGCGGCCCGCCTGCGGCCGGCTGCGGGATCGGCCGGCGCGTCGGTCGCCCTCCACCTCGACCTCGACGTGGAAGATCATCCGGGCGAAGTCGGCCCAGATCGAGTTCATCAGGTCGGTGAAGAGCTCGTAGGCCTCGTTCTTGTAGGCGACGAGCGGATCGATCTGCGCGAACCCGCGGAGGTGGATGCCCTCGCGCAGGTAGTCCATGTCGTAGAGGTGCTCGCGCCAGCTTGTTGTCGATGATCTGCAGCAGCAGGTAGCGCTCCAGCGCGCGCATGAGCTCGTCGCCGAGCTCCTCCTCGCGCCGCTCGTAGAGCCGCTGCGCGTCGTCGACGAGCATGTCGACGAGCTCGGCGCGCTCGTTGACGCGATCCAGCCGCTCGGGGCCGAAGTCGACCGGGAAGATGTCGTCCAGCGCGGTGAAGAGGCCGTCGAGGTCCCAGTCCTCGATGAAGTCGCGAGACCGTGTACTCGTCGACTACGCGACGGATGACGTCCGAGACGTTCTCGCGCGCGACCGGCGCCCATGTCGCGGCCCTCGAGCACCTCGTCGCGGTACTGCGTAGACGACGCGGCGCTGCTCGTTCATGACGTCGTCGTACTCGAGGACGCGCTTGCGGATGAGGAAGTTCTGCTCCTCGACCTTCTTCTGCGCCTTCTCGATCTGCTTGGACAGCATGCCGGCCTCGATCGGCTCCTCGTTGCCGTCCTCGTCGACGGTGCCGAGCTTGTCGAGGATCTTGTAGATCCGGTCGCCGGCGAACAGGCGCACGAGGTCGTCCTCGGCGCGAGAGGAAGAAGCGCGACTCGCCCGGGTCGCCCTGGCGGCCGGCGCGGCCGCGCAGCTGGTTGTCGATCCGGCGCGACTCGTGGCGCTCGGTGCCGCAGATGAAGAGGCCGCCGGCCTCGAGGACCTTGTCGCGGTCGGCGGCGATCCGCTCCTCGATCGTCGGGCAGGATCTCGGCGTAGCGCTCGTCGTAGTCGGGGTCGCCGCGGCGTGAGGCCGAGGTTGCGCAGCTCGCGTCTGCGTCAGGTGCTCGGGGTTGCCGCCGAGCTTGATGTCGACGCCGCGGCCCGCCATGTTGGTGGCGATCGTCACCGCGCCGGGACGGCCGGCCTCGGCGACGATCTCGCCCTCGCGCGCGGCGTGCTCGGGCTTGGCGTTGAGGACCGTGTGCGGGATGCCCGAGCTTGTCGAGCCGGCGCGAGAGCATCTCGGAGACCTCGACGGAGATCGTGCCGACCAGCACCGGCTGGCCGTGCGCGTGGCGCGTCCTGGATCTCGCTGAGCAGCGCCGTCCACTTGCCGTCGCGGGTCTTGTAGACCTGGTCGTTGCGGTCCTCGCGGACCATCGGCTGGTTGGTCGGGATCTGGACGACGGGCAGCTTGTAGATCTTCATGAACTCGGTCGCCTCGGTCAGCGCGGTGCCCGTCATGCCGGCGAGCTTGGAGTACATGCGGAAGAAGTTCTGGCAGCGTGATCGTCGCGAGGGTCTGGTTCTCCTCCTGGATGGCGCACGCCCTCCTTGGCCTCGACGGCCTGGTGCAGGCCCTCCGACCAGCGACGGCCGTCGAGGATGCGACCGGTGAACTCGTCGATGATCTTGACCTCGTCGTCGACGACCGCGTAGTCGACGTCGCGCTTGTACAGCGACTCGGCCTTCAGCGCACTGGATCAGGTGGTTGACCAGCGGGCCGTTCTCGGCGCGGTAGAGGTGGTCGATGCCGAGGAACTTCTCGGCCTTCGGCGACGCCCTGCTCGGTGACCGCGACGGTCTTGTGCTTCTCGTCGAACTCGAAGTCGAAGTCGGCGACGAAGTCCTTGCGCGCCCGCGGGTCCATGCCCTCGGGCGTCTTGCCCGAGCGTCATCACCTTGGCGAGCTTGGCGAACTTGACGTAGTGGTCGGCGGCGGCCTCGGGCTGCGCCGGAGATGATCAGCGGGGTGCGCGCCTCGTCGATGAGGATGTTGTCGACCTCGTCGACGATCGCGAAGTAGTGCATCGCCAACGGCTTGCCGTCCTCGGCGATGCGGCCGCCGTGCTGGACCTTCTCCTCGATCGACTGCGCCATGTTGTCGCGCAGGTAGTCGAAGCCGAACTCGGAGTTCGTGCCGTACGTGACGTCGCACGCGTAGGCCTCGATCTTGTCCTCGGGATCCATGTTGTTCTGCAGGATCCCGACGGTCACGCCGCAGCGCCTCGTAGATGGGCATCATCCACTCGGCGTCGCGCTTGGCGAGGTAGTCGTTGACCGTGACGACGTGGACGCCCTTGCCGGCGAGCGAGTTGAGGACGACCGCGAGCGTGCCCGTCAGCGTCTTGCCCTCGCCGGTGCGCATCTCGGCGATCTTGCCGCCGTGCAGCACCATGCCGCCGATCAGCTGGACGTCGAAGTGGCGCATGCTCATCGTGCGCCGGCCGACCTCGCGGATGATCGCGAAGCACTCCGGCAGGACCTCGTCGAGGGCGGCGGCGATCTTGTCGTCGTTGGGCTGGCTGCGCACGTGCTGGCGCAGCGCGTCCATCCGTTCCGTGAGCTCCTCGTCGGACTCGAGCTCCAGTTCGGGCTCGAAGTCGGCGATTCGCGCCACACGCTTCTCGTGCTGGCGGAACTGCTTCGACTCTCCGATGTTCAGCGCGCGGTCGAGCAGACCCATGCGCCTCAGTGTAGTCGGCGAGCAGCGCGCGGTCGGGACGGACCGGCCAACTTCGGCCCGTCCCGCGCACCTTCACCGTGCCACGGCGGCAAGCCGTGGCGCGGCGGCTACATCGCGGCGGAGATGCCGCCGCCCGTGTCCGGCGCCATGCCCGGCGGGTGCAGAGCGGCGGCGCGCGACTCCCTTCGCTTGCGCCGCTTGTCGCGGTGGCGCTTGACCTGGATCGCCAGCTCGTCGGCGCAGAGGTTGATCGAGTGGGCCATGTCGCGCGAGGCGTCGCAGGCGCGCAGCGTCGTGCCCTTGACCCGGAGCGTCGACCTCGGCCCGGAACGCCTCCGGGTTGGAGGGGTTCTGCTCCTGGATGAGCTCGACTTCCAACGTCGCGAGCTCGGACACCTGCTTGCCCACCTTGGCGAAGCGCTTTTCCACGTGCTCCCGGATCTCGTCCGAGATGGTCATGTGGCGGCCCTTGACCTCGATCTGCATGCGGCCCTCCTGGGGCTGGGATCTCTAGGTACGCCCAAAGGTATTCCCGGAGGCCGACAACAGCAACGGCGGTCGACGAATTTGCGGCAATGCACGGTCTTCTCGCCGTCAATCCCGCAGCGCCCGCGCGTAGGTGACCGCGCGCACGTCGGTGGCGCCGGAGACCCGCAACGCCAAGGCGCAGGCGTGCAGCGTGGCGCCGGTGGTGTGGACGTCGTCGACGACGATCGCGACCGCCGGGACCGCGGCCGGGCCGGCCCGACCGGTCCGCAGGACGACCTCCAAGCTGTCGGCCGCCAGACGCTGCGCGCGCGAGCGGCCGGCCTGGCGACCGCCGCGAGCCATGGGGCGGGCGAGCACCGGCGCCACGGGCAGCCCGCAGCGCGGCGCGAGCTCGGCGGCCAGTCGCGCCGCATGGTCGACGCCGCGGCGCCGGCGGCGCAGCGGATCGGCGGGTACGGGCACCAGCGCGCCGCGGCGTGCGGCCGCTCGCCCACTGCCCGGGTGGCGCGGTGGCGGCGATCTGCGCAGCCATCAGCCGTGCCAAGCCGACCGCACCACGCTCCTTGAGCGCGTTGACCAGCGCCGGCACGGCGCCCGCATAGGCCATCGGCGCCCACGCACCCGAGAACGCCTGCGCCCGCGCCGGGCAGCGTGAGCCACACGGCCCCGGCAGCCCACAGCGCGCGCAGCGCGACGGACCGAGCCACGGCAGCGCCTGTCGGCAGGCACGACAGAGCGGGTCCGTGCGCGCCACATCACCGGCGCGCCGGCAGGCGACACACACCGGCGGGAACGAGGAGGGCAAGCAGCGATTCGAGCACCCAGCCAGCCTGCCGGGCCTGGTGCAACGGGTCTGCGTCCAATCGCGCCGATCCTGCCCGGTGACACAATCGCGGCACTGTGCTCGCCACCGCGGCCGACACCTCGTTCTCCTTGGCCCCCGGGCCGATCGTCATCTGCGTGGTCCTCACGATCGGCTACGTGCGGCGTTGGCGTCGGGTGCGGGCCAGCGGCAGCACGCGCGGCGCGGAGGTCGGCCGGCTTCTGGCGTGGCTGGGCGGGGTGCTGTGCCTGGCCGTCGCGCTGATCTCGCCGGTCGACACGCTCGCCGACCAGGTGTTCTTCATGCACATGATCCAGCACGTGCTGCTGCTGGACTTCGTGCCGATCCTGTTGATCGCGGGGCTGAGCAAGGTGCTGCTGCGGCCGGTCGCCCGGCAGGTGCTCGACCTCGAGCGCGCGCTGGGGCCGATCGCCCATCCGGTCTTCGCGATCGGGCTCTACGTCGGCTTCATGTGGCTGTGGCACATCCCGTTCATGTACGACGCCGCGCTGTCGCATTCGGCCATCCACGTGCTCGAGCACACGTGCTTCCTCAGCGCCGGCCTCCTGTACTGGTGGCACCTGCTCTCCCCCGTCCGCGGCCGGCACCTCACCGGCCTGGCGCCGGTGGCCTACATGGCCTCGACGAAGGTCTTCGTCGGCCTGCTCGGCATCTTCCTGACGTTCGCGCCCAGCTCCCTCTACAGCTTCTACGAGCACCGCCCGCAGGTCTGGGGCCTGCACCCGTCCGACGACCAGGCGTTGGCCGGCGCGATCATGGCGATCGAGCAGTCGATCGTCATGGGCATCGCGCTCGCCTACCTCTTCGTCCGCGCGCTCAACGAGTCCGAGCGCCAGCAGCAGCGCGAGGAGCGGCTCGCCGACGCGGCCGAGGCGGCGGCGATCGAGAAGCCGGCCTAGCAACCGCCCGAGGGTGGGCCCGTTCAACGCGAGCACATCGCGCCCAACAGGCCCACCCCGACCGAGCGCGATGGAGCAGTCCCGCTAGCCCTCGAGGACGGCGCCGTCGGGGATGGCGTCGACGTCCGACGACCGTCACGTCGCCGCGCACCGTCACGTCGGCGCCGAACGTCACGTCGCCCCACGACGCGCAGCGCCGTCGCAGCCCACCAGCGACGGCGCGCCGGCCGCGAAGCGCGCGTCGAAGTCGCCGACCAACTTGTAGTGGTCGGTGTCGAGGTCGACGAAGGGCGGCACGCCGTCGCGCTCGGGTGCGAGGTGCACCGCGCGGCCGTCGCCGATGACGTAGGCGTCGGAGCGCAGCGACAGCAGGTCGTTGGTGGTCTTGACCGGCACGAAGCGCGAGCGCGGCACGCGCAGCGCGGCGGCGCCCTCGAAGACGCCGATCGCCGCGCCCATCGCGGTCTCGAGCTGGATGACCGGGGTCGAGGACTTGTCGCCCGGGTCGACCGTCTTGCGGTTGACGATCATCGGCAGGTCGATCACGCCGGCGCGCCGACAGCACGTCGCGCAGCGCGTGCAGGTCGACCCAGAGCGTGTTGGTGTTGAAGTACCGGTGCCGCGACGTGTCCTGGAAGGCGTCGACGTCGGCGTCGGGCGTCTGGGCGATCTCGCGCAGCACCAGGCCGCCGTCGGAGATCCGCCGCGCCAGGTGCCCGCCCTTGCGGTCCGACGAGGTCCGGTCGGCGACCTCCATCAGGAACGGCGCGCCGCGCTCGGCCAACCAGGCGAGGATGCGCGGATCCAGCACCGCGCCGAGGTTGTCGGAGTTCGAGACGAAGGCATAGCGGTAGCCCTCGTCGAGCAAGCGCCTCCAGCATGCCCGAGCGTGACCAGGGCGGTGTACAGGTCGCCGTGGCCGGGCGGCGCCCACTCCAGCGCCGGATCGCCGGGCCACTGCGCCGGCGCGAGGTCGTCGGCGCACAGCTTGGGGACCTTGTTCTGGACGAAGTCGACCGGTAGCCCCGCCGAGAGGTCCTCGTAGCGGTCCAGCGCGGCCAGCGAATCGGCCTGGCGTCGCGAACGAGTTCATCAGGACCAGCGGCAGCCGCGCGCCGCTGCGCTCGCGCAGGTCGAGGATCTGCTCGGCGATCAGGTCCAGGAAGCTGCGCCCGTCCTTGACCTCCAGCAACGACTTGGCCTTGGTCATGCCCATCGAGGTGCCCAGCCCGCCGTTGAGCTTGATGACGACGGCTTGGTCGAGCAGCCCAGTGCCCGCCTCGGCGGTCAGCGCCTCGGCGTCGGGCAGCTCGGCGACCGGCTCGATGTCGGCCTCGGCCAGCGTGCCCGTCTCCCCCGCGGCCAGCCGCTCGTACTGACGCGCGAAGCTCTCCACCGCGGCGTCCCCGAGACCCTCGGCACGCATCTTCTCGATCGCTGCCTGCAACCCGTCCACGCGCGGAAACCTACTCCTGCGCGCGCCGCAAGCCCGCGCAGGGCGGCCCGGCTAGGGCCGCACGCGCCCGCCCTGGCCGGCCACCCACGGCCAGCCGGAGGCGTGCAGGACGGCGACCCGCACGGTCAGCCCGCGGTGGCGGCGCAGCGACCGCCGCGCGGCGGCTCGGACCGGGACGCGCACGACAGCCGTACCGTTGGCACCGACGCGGAACCGCGCGTACCCGAGCCTCACCGTGACGCGGCGATACTTGGCCGTGAGGCCGACCGCCCCGGCACAGGCCACCGCTCGCCGACAGGTGACCCTGACGCGCAGGGTCCCGGAGCCGAGCCGGCGACTGAGCAGCGTGGCCGTGACCGCAGGCCTCACGGGAGCGTTGCCGACCGCGGGCGGATCGCCGCCGGGCTTGGGCACGACCTCCACGTCCCGCTCGAACTGCGCGCCGAGGCCTGAGGCGTCCTTGACCGTCAGGCCGACGACATGGTGGCCGAGCGAGGTGAACCGGGGCTGGAACACCGAGGGGGAGCTCGGGTCTCGGACCGAGGTCGGCGTGCCGTCGAGCGTCCAGGCGATGGTGACGGGATCGCGATCGGGATCCTCGCCGCGAGCGACGAAGCCCTGCACGCTGCCCACGACCGCCTCGGTGCCGCCCTCCAACTCGAACTGCGGCGCACGGTGCTGGTACTCATAGGCGCCGATGTCGCGCCAGCCGTCGACGACGCGCGGCAGGCCGCGAAGGTCGGTCTCGCCGGCGCGAACCGGCCGGCCGCTGCTGTGGTCGATCAGGACCGAGCCGAAGGTCGGCGCCGGCTCGACCCAGGTGCGCCCGAGGACCGGTACGTCGAACAAGAAGCTGCCGGCGTCGATCATGGCCCCGTCGTGGGCCTCGGCCGTGGCGTAGGCGGCATGTTGGCGATCGATCACGCAGCCCGGGCCGTTGCTCACGAGGTCGGTCGCGTAGGCGCTGACGACCGTGTCGAGCAGCTCGACGTCGGCGGTGCCGCCGCTGCATGCGGCGCGCACGCCTTGGGCGATGGCGGGCAGGTTGTCGTGGGGATCGGGTTGCACGGTGACGCTGCGCAGCGTGACCGCGGTCGCGCCGGTGGTGGCGCGCACGTCGATCGCCGCGTCGCCGGGGGTCCCGGCGAGCGCGAAGGCCGAGTCGTCGACGGTGACGGTGCTGCCACCGGTGACGCGCAGCGCGCTGCCGCCCGCGGGCACCGCGGTGAGGATGATGCCCGCCTTCACCCGAACGCGGTTGAGCGTCAAGGTCGCTGCGTCGGCGAGGATGCCGGTGGTGGACTCGACGCTCGTGTCCTCCAGCGTCGCGGTGCCGCCGTCGGCCAGCACGCCGACCGCGCCCGCGTCGAGGCCGGAGGAGGCCACGCGCGTGGTGCGCAGCGTCCCGTCGACCACGCGCACGGCGGTGCCGGTGGTCCCGTTGACGATGGAGGAGCCGGCGATCGTGCCCCGGCGCAGCTGGACCGGCGCGGGCGCCCCGCTTCCGTGCGTGGAGATGTCCACGCCGCTGACCGTGGCCTGCGGCTCGTCGATCGTCACCGGGTCGGCACCGTCGGCCTCGATCGTCGGCTCGCCGACGCCCACGAGCTCGACCACGTTGCCCGCAATGATCGTGAAGCCGTGGACGGGGGCGCTGCCGTCGAGCTCGACGCGGTCGGCGCCCGGAAGCGCCGCGGCATCGTCGAGGGCGGCCTGCAGTGAGGCAGATGCCACGCCATGGCAGCCGGACGGCGCGCCGACGCAGAAGGTGTCTGCCTGGGCGGCAGCGGTGGGAAGGGCCAACGCGGCGACGAGCGCCGGCAAGGCGAAGTAGCGGCCGAGCGGAAACGACATGCGAACCTCCGTGCTGCAATCCGGGATGACGGGACCTGACCACTCCAACGGACAGAGCGCCCGAAGGTCGCGGAAACCCTACTCCCAGGAACGTCGGTAGCGGCGCTGCTCGGCCGTCAGCTCGTCGAGCTGCACGCCGAGCGCGGCGAGCTTGAGCCGCGCGACCTCGCGGTCGATGTCGTCGGGCACGGGCTGCACGCCGTCGGGCAGCGTGCCGTCGGCGGCCGCGAGGTGCTCGACCGACAGCGCCTGCAGCGCGAAGGAGAGGTCCATGACCGACGCCGGATGGCCCTCGCCCGCGGCGAGGTTGACGACGCGGCCGGAGGCCAGCAGGTTGAGATGGCGGCCGTCGGCGAGGACGTGCTGCTGACGAGCGGGCGAACCGGCGTGCCGTCGCCCCCGAGCTCGCGCAGCGCGGCGAGGTCGATCTCGACGTCGAAGTGCCCGGCGTTGGCGAGCACCGCGCCGTCCTTCATGCGCTCGAAGTGCGCGCGGCCCAGGACGGCCGGCGCGCCGGTGACGGTGATGAAGACGTCGCCGCGCGCGGCCGCCTCCAGCGCGGGCATGACCTCGAAGCCCTCCATCCGCGCCTCGAGCCCGGCGATCGGGTCGACCTCGCAGACGACGACCTGGGCACCGGCGCCACGGGCGCGCAGCGCGATGCCGCGGCCGGTCGGGCCGTAGCCGAGGACGACGACCGTGCGGCCGGCGAGCAGCAGGTTGGTCGCGCGCAGGATGCCGTCGAGCGTCGACTGGCCGGTGCCGTAGTGGTCGTTGAACACGCGCTCGGCCCGCGCCTCGTTGACGGCCAGGACCGGGCACGCCAGGCGCCCGTCGGCCTGCATCGCGCGCAGGCGCACCAGCCCGGTGGTCGTCTCCTCGGTGCCGCCGAGCAAGTCCCCCAACAAGTCCGGGCGCGCGGCGTGCAGCGTGACGAGCAGGTCGGCGCCGTCGTCGATCGTGATCCGCGGCGTGCGGTCCAGCACGTCGGCGACGTGCCCGGCGAAGGTGTCGAGGTCCTCGCCGCGACGGGCGAAGACCGCGACCCCGTCCTCGGTCGCCAGCGCCGCGGCCACCTCGTCCTGGGTGGACAGCGGGTTGGCGGCGCACAGGGCGACCTGCGCGCCGCCGGCAGCGAGCGTCGTCACGAGGTTGGCCGTCTCCGCCGTGACGTGCAGGCACGCCGCGACGCGTGAGGCCCTCCAGCGGGCCGCTCGCTCGCCGAAGCGCTCGCGGATCGAGCGCAGGACGGGCATCTGGGCGTCCGCCCAGGCGATCCTCGTCCTGCCCGCGTCCGCGAGCGCCGGATCAGCGATATCGCTCAGCGACTAGTAGCGGTAGTGGTCCGGCTTGTACGGGCCCTCGACCGGCACGCCGATGTAGGCGGCCTGCTCGGGGCGCAGCTCGGTGAGCTTGACGCCGACGGCGTCGAGGTGCAGGCGCGCGACCTTCTCGTCGAGGTGCTTGGGCAGCACGTAGACCTGCTTGTCGTAGTCGCCGTTCTTGGTGAACAGCTCGATCTGGGCGATCGTCTGGTTCGTGAACGAGTTGGACATCACGAACGACGGGTGACCGGTCGCGTTGCCGAGGTTCAGCAGGCGACCCTCGGACAGCAGGATGATCGTGTGGCCGTCGGGGAAGACCCACTCGTCGACCTGCGGCTTGATGTTGATCCGCTCGATGCCGCGGCCTTCTCGAGGCCGGCGATGTCGATCTCGTTGTCGAAGTGGCCGATGTTGCCGACGATGGCCTGGTGCTTCATCTTCGCCATGTCGTCGACCAGTGATGATGTCCTTGTTGCCGGTCGTCGTGATGAAGACGTCGGCGGTCTCGATGACGTCCTCGAGGCGGGCGACCTGGTAGCCCTGCATCGAGGCCTGCAGCGCGCAGATCGGGTCGATCTCGGTGACGATGACGCGGGCGCCCTGGGCGCGCAGCGACTCGGCCGAGCCCTTGCCGACGTCGCCGAAGCCGCAGACGACGGCGGTCTTGCCGGCGAGCATGACGTCGGTCGCGCGGTTGATGCCGTCGACCAGCGAGTGGCGGCAGCCGTAGAGGTTGTCGAACTTCGACTTGGTGACCGAGTCGTTGACGTTGATCGCCGGGAACAGCAGCTCGCCCTGCTGGGCCAGCTCGTAGAGGCGGTGCACGCCGGTCGTGGTCTCCTCGGTGACGCCCAGGATGTCCTCGCCGATCTTCGTCCACTGCCGGGGGTCCTCGGCGAGCGCTGCGCGTCAGCAGCGTCAGGAAGATCTGGAACTCCTCGGACTCGGCGTCGGCCGGGTTCGGCACGGCGCCGGCCTTCTCGAACTCGATGCCCTTGTGGACGAGCATCGTGGCGTCGCCGCCGTCGTCGAGGATCATGTTCGGGCCGAGGTCCGGGTCGCCGCGGCCAGTCAGGGCCTGCTCGGTGCACCACCAGTACTCCTCCAGCGTCTCGCCCTTCCAGGCGAAGACCGGCACGCCCTGCGGATCCTCGGGCGTGCCGTCCGGGCCGACGGCGACCGCGGCCGCGGCGTGGTCCTGGGTCGAGAAGATGTTGCAGGAGACCCAGCGGACCTCGGCGCCGAGCGCGGTCAGCGTCTCGATCAGCACGGCGGTCTGGATCGTCATGTGCAGCGAGCCCATGATGCGGGCGCCCTTCAGCGGCTGCGCAGCGGCGAACTCCTCGCGGGTCTTCATCAGGCCGGGCATCTCGTGCTCGGCCAGGCGGATCTCCTTGCGGCCGAACTCGGCCAGGGAGAGGTCGGCGACCTTGAAGTCGGTGTGGGTACGGGCCTCGGTGGCGCTCATGCGGTCTCCGGTGTGGGTTGGGGCTGTCGGGCGCGGACGGCCGCCAGCAGCTTCTCGTGCTTCTCCTGCTCGAAGCGCAGCCAGTCGTCGGCGGGAACGTCGGCCGGACGCTGCGGCTCGGCCTCGAACCACGCCTCCACCGCGTCGCGAAGGCGGCTGCTCGCGGCGCAGGCGCAGCGCGAAGCCGATGTCGCCGAGGCCGAGGTCGTAGTCGCCGAGCAGCTCCGCAGCGTGCGCAGGCGCTGCAGCTCGGCCGGCGCCGTAGAGGCGGTAGCCGGCGGCGGAGCGCTGGGGCTCGATCAGCCCGTTGCGCTCGATGTAGCGCAGCATCCGCGGCGACCAGCCCGTCGTCTCGGCGCCTCGTGGATGGTGAGGGCGTCCGTCAACGCCCCCAACCTTACCACGGTCGTGTCAAGGTTTGGGCGGCCAGCGCCCGCCTGTCCGCCTACCGCTCGGCCAACTGGCGCTTGAGCTGCTCGATCAGCTCGACCGGCCCCGGGTCCACGCCGCGCAGGACCGCGAGGTAGACCGACACGAGGTCGCCGAGCAGGACGAGCGAGAAGACGCGCTCGACCGACGTCGTGCCGCGCGTCGGGACCCGGAAGGTCTGGGCCGCGGCGTCGCGGATCAGGCCTTCGGTCAGCTCGACGCGGTCGGCGATCCGCGGATGCGTGTCGCTGTCCTCGAGGAAGACGGCGCCGAAGCGACCGAGCTCGGCCGCGCCGGCCCAGCCGACGAGCTCGTTGTGGTCGAGCTCGGGCAGCTCGTGCGCAGAACGCCGGGATCTTGGCGTTCTCGTTGAACTGCGTCTTCCAGCGGTAGGCGATCGGGCCGTCGAGCCGGCGCCGTCGATCACCGGGACGGTCCCGACGAGCGCGCGCGCCAGCGCCTTGGCCTCGGAGTCCTCGGCGGCCTCGGGGCCCCACTCGACGACGAGCTCCTCGAGGTGCTCGGCGGCGACGTCGATCTCGGAGGCACAGCGCGGCCCAGCGCCGCAGCGCGCGGCGACCTCGAGCGCGGCGACCGTGATGTAGGCGACGGCCGCGCGCGGCTGCAGCCCGCCGGCGACCGGGATCACCGGCACGCCGTCGGCGCGCGCCAGCTCGGCCAGCTGGCCGCCGCTCGTGGCGACGACGCGCGTCGCGCCGAGCGCGCCGGCGGCCTCGTAGGCGGCCAGCGTCTCCTCGGTGTCGCCGGAGTAGGACGCGCACAGGACGGTCGTGTCGGGCGTCGTCCACGGCGGCAGGCCGTAGGCCGCGCGCCGACAGGATCGGCCGCGAGGCCGTGTCGCCGAGCGCGGCGCGCGCCAGCGCGCCGCCGATCGCCGAGCCGCCCATGCCGGCGACGACCAGGCCGGCCGGGCTGTCCCACTCGGTCAGCTGCGCGGACTCGACCTTCCACAGCGCGTCGCGCAGGTGCTCCGGAATCGCCAGCACGTCGGTCAGCTGGTCGGTCGTGTCGATCCGCCCGATGCTGTCGCGGTCGAGCTCCAAGTTGGTGATCGTCATGCCTGGCCTCTCATCCCCTGGTGCATCCGATGCACGCACTCCATCAGAACTTGATCGCTCCCGCCGGCAGATCCGTGTCAGGGAACACCTTGATGCCCGCCGCGAGCACGTTGCCGGCGCCCGACGCGGACCCCTTCGCCGATCACCGCGCCGCCGCGCACGACGGCCCCCTCGGCGATCGTCGCGCCCGCCGCCACGATGCAGTCGGTCAGCTCCGCGCCCGGCCCCGACGGTCACGCCGTCCAGGACCACGGAGCGCTCCACGCGCGCGCCCTCGCCGATCGTCACGCCGGCGCCCAGCGACGACGCAGCGCTCGCCGACGCTGCGGCACGCCGCGCCGCGATCGTCACGTCCGGCGCCGATGCCGCTGCCAGCGGCGCCGCCGTGCGGACGTTGCCCTCGAGGATGTCGAAGGTCCCCTGCAGGTAGCGCTCGGGCGTCCCGATGTCCATCCAGTAGGCGCCGTCGGCGTGCGAGCCGTAGAGGCCGTCGCCGACCAGCGCGCGGCCAGACCTCGCGCTCGATCGAGACGTTGCGCCCGGAGTCGATCATGTCGAGCACGCGAGCGCTCGCAGCACGTAGATGCCCGGCGGAGATGTATAGGGTCGTCCGTCGAGCTCGCTCGGCGCCGGCTTCTCCAGGAAGCCCGTGACCGCGTGCGCCGCGTCGCAGAGCACGAGCCCGTAGGCCGACGGGTCGTCGACCGGCACGAGGCCGAGCGTCCCGACCGCGCCGGTCGCGCTCGTGCTGGGCGAGCTGCGCGGTGACGTCGACGTCGGTCAGCACGTCGCCGTTGAGCATCAGGAAGCGCTCGTCGAGGCGACTGCTCGTCGGCGTACTTCAGCGCGCCGGCGGTCCCGCGCGGCTCGGGCTCCTCGACGTAGCGCAGCCGCAGTCCCAGCGCCTCGCCGTCGCCGAGCGCCGCGCGCACCTTCGTGGGCTCGAAGCCGCAGCAGAGGATCACGTCGTCGACGCCGTGGCCGCGCAGCCACTCGAGCATGTAGACCAGGAACGGCCGGTCGACGAGCGTGATGACCGGCTTGGGCTGCCGCGACGTCAGCGGTCGCAGGCGCGTGCCCTCCCCGCCGACGAGGATCACGGCCTGCATGCTCAGGAGCCTCGGCCGACGCCCTCGTAGGTCAGGCCGGCGGCGCGCGACGGCCGTCGGGATCGAGCGCGTTGCGCCCGTCGATGAGCAGGTCGCCCGCCATCTTCTCGGCGACCGCCGCGAAGTCGAGCTCCTCGAACTCGTCCCACTCGGTGACGAGCACGACGGCGTCGGCGCCGGTCGACCGCCTCCAGCGCGCCGGCGGCGAACTCGATCGCCGGTGATCAGCTTGCGCGCCTCGTCCTCGGCGATCGGGTCGTAGGCGACGACCGTCGCGCCCGCGGCCTGCAGGCGCGCGCTGAGCACCAGCGACGTCGCCTCGCGCATGTCGTCGGTGTTGGGCTTGAACGCGAGGCCGAGCAGGCCGACGCGCTTGCCGACCAGCGAGCCGAGGTGCTTCTCGCAGCTTGCCCATGACGCGGCGCTTCTGCAGCTCGTTGACCTCGATGACCGCGTTGAGCAGCTGGAAGTGGTAGCCGGAGTTGCCGGCGAGCTGCTTGAGCGCCGTGACGTCCTTCGGGAAGCAGGAGCCGCCGAAGCCGAGGCCGGCCTGCAGGAACTTCGGGCCGATGCGGTCGTCGAGGCCCATGCCCTTGGCGACCTCGACGACGTCGGCGCCGGTCTCCTCGCAGACGTTGGCGATCTCGTTGATGAACGAGATCTTCGTGGCCAGGAACGCGTTGGAGGCGAGCTTGACCATCTCGGCGCTGGCGATGTCGGTGCGCACGAGCGGCGCGTCGAGCGGCGCGTAGAGCTCGACGACGGCGTCGCCGGCCCAGTCGCCGTCGTCGCCGACGACGACGCGGTCGGGCTGCAGGAAGTCCTTGACCGCCGAGCCCTCCTTGAGGAACTCGGGGCACGAGACGTAGCGGAAGCCCGTCCTTGCCCGGTCTCGCGCGAAGAGGCGCTTGATCGAGTCGCCGGTGCCCGCCGGGACGGTCGACTTCATCACGAGCGCGTGATGGTCGGAGGCCGGCATCGCGTCGACGACGGCGTGGACGGCGCTGAGGTCGGCGTCGCCCGAGTAGGTCGGCGGCGTGCCGACGGCGACGAACAGCAGCCGCGCGTGCTCGAGCGCGTCGGCGATGTCGGTCGAGAAGTGCATCCGCTCGCGGTTGCTTGGCGATCAGCTCGTCGAGGCCGGGCTCGTAGATCGGGATCTCGCCCTGCTTGAGGCGCTCGATCTTGTCGGCGTCGATGTCGATGCAGTAGACGTCGCTGCCGAGCTCGGCGAAGCCCGCCGCTGTGACGAGGCCGACGTAGCCGGTGCCGATGACGCCGATGGGTTCACGCTGCTGCCATGAAGCGCGAGAGGCTAGCGGAGCCGCCGCCGCGCGCCACGCGCGCCGTCAGCGGATCCTGCCGACCGATCTGGCGAGGGCGAGCATCTGCTGGTTGGCCAGCGCTCGACAGCAGCGTGTTCGAGATCCAGTAGACGGCCTTGCCCGTGCGCCAGGCGACCAGCCGCAGGCGGCTGCCGTCGTAGAACAGCTCGTAGCGTGCGCCCGCCCATGCGGCGCCGCTCGCTCGGGTTGTCGAGGATCGGCGGACCCTGCCAGTTCGTGCCCTGGACGCCGTAGTACTGGCCGAGCGCATCGTCTTGAAGACCATGCCGGTAGGCGCGGTACTTGTCGCCGCTGCGGTCGAAGATGTCGTAGGCGCGGCTGTGGTCGGGCAGCAGCGACGCGCCGGGGATCGCGGCCTTGGGGTAGTACACCGAGAACGGCAGCTTGGTGCGCCAGCTCGACGGCCTCGTCCTCGGCGCCCAGGCCGGCGACCTGCACGCCCGGCGGCAGCGCGCGTCTCGACCTTGCGCTTGGACGACCCCTTCTTCTTGGACGCGGCCTGCTTGACGGTGCCGTTCTCGTCGGACTTCGGCTTGCTCGACCGGCGTCGCGTTCATGAAGCGCTTGGTCACCGCGGCCAGGTGCGTCGGGCGTGACGGTCACGTAGTCGCCGGCGATGTCGCCCGGGAAGCGGACCTCCTGGACCGGCTTCTGCGCCGACTCGAAGGCGAGCTTGAGCAGCCGCAGGATCGCGTCGCCGGACGCTGATGTCGGTCTGCGTGTAGCGCCCGAAGATCTTCAGCAGCGCCTTGCGGTCGCTGAACAGCTTGCCGACGCCGATCTGGTCCTTGGCGTCGGCGCAGGAACTGCTGCTGGCGCGCGGCGCGCACGAGGTCGGTGTCGAAGTGGCGGTAGCGGACGAAGTCCAGCGCGTCCTGGCCGCAGAGCTTCTGGTAGCCGGCCTTGACGTCGATCGTCGCGTAGTTGCCGCCGCCGCCGAACGGCGGGCTGTTGTCGTTGAAGTAGCGCCGGTCGACGTCGATGTAGACGCAGCCGAGGCGGTCGACCGCGCGGCGGAAGCCGCCGAAGTTCACGTTGACGACGTGGTTGATCGGGATGTGCAGCAGCGCTGCGGATCGTCTTGACCGACGAGCGTCGGCCCGCCGATCGCGTAGGCCGCGTTGATCTTGTCGGTCCCGTGGCCGGGGATGTGGACCTTGAGGTCGCGCGGGCAGCGACATCACCGCGGTCGCGCCCTTGGACGGGTCGAGCCGCAGCGAGGATGATCGTGTCCGAGCGGACCGGGTTCTTGGCCTTGATGTCGACGTAGCGCTGGTCGGAGCCGAGCAGCAGGATCGTCTGCGGGCCGCCGGCGTCGACGTCGTCCAGCGCGTCCTTGATCGAGCTTGAGCTTGCCGCCGCCGCTGCTGAGGAAGATGTCCGCGTCGTCCTTGATCTCCAGCAGCACGGCGGTCGCGACGGCGCCGCGCTGGAGGCGAGCACGACGACCAGCGCCGCCAGCAGGAAGCGCTTGTACATGCCCCACGCCAGGCGCGGTGGGCGCTCGTCGGTCGGGGTGGCGCTCACGAGCCGAGGTGGGTGAGGGAGCCGGCGATGCCGAGCATCTGCGCGTTGGTCAGGCTGAGGGTCAGCGTGTTCGAGACCCAGTAGACGGCATTCTTGCGCTTCCAGGCGACGTAGCGCAGGCGGTTGCCCGCCTTGAACAGCTGCAGGCGTGCGGCCGTGCACCGTCAGCGTCGACGTCGGGTCGTCCAGCAGCGGCGGCGTCTTCCAGGTCGTGCCCTGCACGCCGTAGTAGCTGCCCTCCTGGATGTTCTCCAGGACGACGAGCCGGTAGGCCTTGTGCGGACGACCGGCGCGGTCGCGGATCGTGTAGACGCGCGGCGTCGCGTCGGTGGTCGTGCCGTCGTTGACCGTGCTGGCGTAGCGCCCGTTCGGGGTCAGGCGCGCGGGGAAGTAGAGGCGGAAGCCCAGGCGGTGGCCGGCGACCGTGCGCGCCACGAGGTCCTCGCCCGCCCGCGTGGCCCGCGTCAGCCGGGCCTTGGCCACGCGGGCGTTGCCGCCGGCGGCCTTGGCTGCTTCTTGGTCTTCTTCTTGGCCGTGGTCGAGTGCTTCTTGACCTCGGGCGAGGCGTGGAAGAACTCGTTGCGCAGCTTGAGCAGCGTGGCCTCGGAGGCCTCGACGTACTCGCCGGTCGCCGCATCGCCCGTGTAGACGGGCGGGAACTTGATCTGGGCGACGGGATGGCCGGCGGAGAAGATCGCGAGCTTGGCGAGCTTGAGCACGCCCTTGACCGAGCGCAGGCTCGCGTCGGTCTGGGTGTTGCGCTGCAAGATCTTGATCAGCTCGCTGCGGTCGTCGATCAGCGCCGAGCGCCGATCTGGTCCTTGGCCGGGCGCAGGAAGTCCTGCTGGCGCGCGGCGCGCACGATGTCGGAGTCGGCGTGGCGGAAGCGCACGTAGTCCAGCGCGTCGCTGGCCGCAGAGCTTCTGGTAGCCCGGGTCGATGTCGATCTCGGCGTAGTGCGCGGAGACGGGCAGGCCCAGGTTGGAGTGGTAGTAGCGGCGGTCGACGTCGACGTAGACGCAGCCCAGCGCGTCGACGACCTCGCGGAAGCCGCCGAAGTTGACGTTGATGACGTGGTTGATCTTGAAGTCCTCGCCGAGCAGCGACTTGACGGTCTTGACCGTCAGCGTCGGCGCCGCCGCAGCGAGTAGGCGGCGTTGATCTTGTCTGATGCCGTAGCCCGGGATCAGGACCTTGAGGTCGCGCGGGATCGACAGGACCGCGGTCGCCTCCTGGTCGGGGTCCAGGCGGACCAGCATGATCGTGTCCGAGCGCGCCGGGTTGCTGTGCTCGAGCAGCGGGTTGTTCTTCTTGATGTCGACGAAGCGGCGGTCGGAGCCGAGGATCGAGGATCGTCTGCGGCTTGCCGGGCTTGGCCTCGGTGACGCTCGTGGGTCGGCGATCGGCGGCCGGCGCGTCCGTCGGGCGGCGCGATCTCGGTCTTGATCTTGCAGCAGCGCCGCCGTCGCGGTCGCCGCCGGCGGTCAGCAGCACGATGAGCAGCACGCCAGCGCGAACGCGCGCAGCCAGGAAGCGCAGCCCCTCGCGCGGGGGCCGGTCGTCCTGCGACGACTCACGCCAGGCCGCCCTCGACCGCGCGCAGGTCGGGCCCGTCGGTCGCCCTCGCGCTCCAGCCAGGCCGGCAGCAGCGCGACGAAGTCGCGCGAGCGCCTGGCGGTAGCGGCGCAGCGAGGCGATCGAGACCCACTCCTCGGGGCCGTGGTGGCCGCCGCCGACCGGGCCGAACTCGACGGCGGGGATGCCGGCCTCCAGGAACGAGATCGCGTCCGACGCGCCGTCGCGCCCGATCGACAGCGCCTCGCCCTCGATCGAGCGGCCGAGCGCGTCGCGCAGCGCGCGCACGTACGGGTTGCGGCGCGAGACGACGGCGGGCGCGCGCGTGAAGGACTTGAGCGATCTCGAGGTCCGGGATCGCGCGGATCTGGGCGAGGATCTCGCCCGGGTCCTGGTTGGGCAGGTAGCGGATGTCGACGTCCATCGTGCAGCGGTCGGGGACCTTGTTGAAGGCGTCGCCGCCCTCGATCCGCGCGAGGTTGATCGACGGGCGGTCGAAGAGGTCGGAGGACTCGCGGCTGAAGGGCAGCGTCTCGATGCGCCGGAAGGCGTCGTGGGCCTTGAGGATCGCGTTGTCGCCCAGCCACGGCGTCGAGCCGTGCGCGGCGACGCCGCTGACCACGACGCGGACCGCGAGCACGCCCTTGGCCTGGACGCCGATGTGCAGGTCGGTCGGCTCGCCGGTGAGCGCGAAGTCGCCGCGCAGCCGCTCGGCGACGAGCACGTCGGTCGAGCGGCTGCGTGACGTCCTCGGACTCCTCGTCGGGGACGCAGACGAAGCGCACGCGGACGTGCGTCGCTGGTCGGCGACGTCCTTGAGCGCGCACATCATCGCCGCCAGCGCGCCCTTCATGTCGTAGGCGCCGCGGCCGATGAGCCGGTCGCCCTCGACGCGGGGCTCGAACTGGCCGGCGTGCGCGGGCACGACGTCGAGGTGGCCGTGCAGGATGACCGTCGGCGGGTCCTGCAGTCGCGCGCGCCCGACGTCGGCCATCACGACGGGCAGCCCGTCGTGGTCGAGGCTCGTCGACCTCGAGCTCGCGCGACTCCAGCCAGCCCTTGACGAAGCCCGCGGCCGCGCGCAGGCCGTCGCAGCGTCGACGGTGTCGTAGGTGATCAGGCGCTCGGCGAGGACGCGTTCGTCCATCCGGCCCAGGGTATCGAGCGCGGGCCGTCGGCCCGCGCAGTAGGGTGGCGCCATGGCAGGCCGCATCGTGTTGTTCGGCGCCACCGGCTACACCGGCGAGCTCACCGCGCGCGCGCTGGCGGGGATCGGGCGAGCGCCCGGTGCTCGCGGCCCGCGACGGCGCGCGCGTGCGCGCGCTGGCCGAGGAGCTCGGCGGGCTGGAGTGGGCGGTCGCCGACGTCGGCCGACCCGAGAGCGTGCGCGCGCTCGTGGAGCGCGGCGACGTGCTGATCTCGACGCGTCGGGCCGTTCGCAGCGCTGGGGCGCGCCGGCGGTGCAGGCCGCGATCGACGCGGGCGCGCACTACCTGGACTCGACCGGCGAGACGCCGTTCATCCGCGCGGTCTTCGAGCGGTGGGGCCCGCGCGCCGAGGCGGCGGGGTGCGGGCTGCTGACGGCGATCGGCTACGACTGGGTGCCCGGCAACCTCGCGGGCGCGCTGGCGCTGCGCGACGCCGCCGCGGCCGATGCTGCGACGCGCGTGGCGATCGGCTACTTCCTGACGGGCGCGGCACGGCGATGAGCGGCGGCACGCGCGCGTCGGCGGCCGGCGTGCTTCCTGGAGCCGTCGTTCGCCTGGCGCGGCGGGCGCATCGTCACCGAGCGCGGCGGCGCGCCGCGGGCGGTCGTTCCTGGTTCGACGGCCGTACGCGCAAGGGCGATCTCCGCGGGCTCCTCGGAGCACTTCGCGCTGCCGCAGTCCTATCCCGGCGCTGCGCGACGTCGACGTCTACCTCGGCTGGTTCGGCGGTGCCTCCGACGCGCTGCGCGCGGTCTCGCTCGGCCTCTCGGTCGCCACGCGCGTGCCGCTGGTCCGCGGCGTGCTCGGCGAGGTCGTCGGCCGGACGGTCAAGGGCACCACCGGCGGGCCGGACGCCGAGGCCCGCGCCGCGTCGGGCTCGGTGATCGTCGCCGAGGCGTGCAACGACCGCGGACACGTCGTCGGCCGAGCGCACCTGGCCGGCGTCAACGGCTATGACTTCACCGCCGGGATGCTCGCCTGGGGCGCACGGACGGCGGCCGCCGGCCGGCTGCAGGGCACCGGCGCGCTCGGGCCCGTCGCCGCCTTCGGCCTGGAGGCCTTGTCGGAGGGCGCCCGCGCCGCCGGCATCGAGCGCGCCCGCTGAGCGCACGATGCACCGGCGGGTAGTTCGTCACTCGCCGATCAAGCGTCCATTTCGCCGCAAGTTCTCCGGGCGGGCTCCGTTCACGTGAGCATGGACCAGCACACCGGAGCCGAGACATGCACCGCCTGCGGGCAGCCGTTCATCGTGCCGGTTGCGCTGCTGGAGCTCATCGACGAGGGCCTGT
This sequence comes from uncultured Conexibacteraceae bacterium, assembly GCA_963731005.1. Lineage (GTDB taxonomy): Bacteria > Actinomycetota > Thermoleophilia > Solirubrobacterales > Solirubrobacteraceae > Baekduia. The sequence continues at coordinate 1,539,360 of CAVSTZ010000001.1, forward strand.
TCCTGCTCGCGCTGCACTGCAAGAACTGCGACGGCCTCTTCACTGGCGTCTTCGAGGACGCCGAGCTCGAGGCGCTCGAGCACGCCAACGATCGCTCGCTGGCCGAGATGGAGGCGGCGCTGGAGACCGTCAGCGCCACGCCCGAACCCGCGCGAGCTAGTGCTCGCCGCCGCCCTCGACGAGCGTGAGGAACGCCTCGGTGCGGCGCTTGTCGCGCTCGGCGACGCGGGCGGCCTCGGAGCCGTCCTCGGCCTGCTCGAGCTCGCGCTCGGCGGTCTGCAGCTTGCTCGCGCAGCGCCGAGACGTCCAGCGACGACGGATCGCTCGCCTCCTCGACCAGGATCAGCACGCGGCCGCTCGGAGACCTGCACGTAGCCCTCGCCCTGAGCGAGCCGGACGATGTCGGTCTCGCTCTTGTAGAGGCGCAGCTCGGTCGGCTCGAGCATGCCCAGCAGCGGCTGGTGGTTGGCCAGGATGCCGATCGAGCCGACCGACGTGCGGGTCGAGACCATCTCGACCTCGTCGTTGAAGACCTCGCCCTCGGGGGTGAGGACCTCGGCGGTGAAGGTGGTGCGGGCCATCGGCTACCTGTCGCCCTTGGCCGCTGCCACCACGTCGTCGATCGTGCCCTTGAGCAGGAAGGCCGACTCCGGCAGGTCGTCGTGGTCGCCGTCGAGGATCTCCTGGAACGAGCGGATCGTCTCGCCGATCGGCACGTACGCGCCCGGGCGTGCCGGTGAACTGCTCGGCGACGTTGAACGGCTGGCGACAGGAAGCGCTCGATCTTGCGGGCGCGCTGGACCGTGCACCTTGTCCTCGTCGGACAGCTCGTCGATGCCGAGGATCGCGATGATGTCCTGCAGCTCCTTGTAGCGCTGCAGGATGCTCTTGACCTGGTTGGCGACGTTGTAGTGCTCCTCGCCCAGGATGTCGGGCTTGAGGATCGTCGACGTCGAGTCCAGCGGGTCGACGGCCGGGTAGATGCCCTTCTCGGAGATCGACCGCGACAGCGTCGTCGTGGCGTTGAGGTGGGCGAACACCGACGCCGGCGCCGGGTCGGTGAGGTCGTCGGCCGGCACGTAGATGGCCTGCACCGAGGTGACCGAGCCGTTGCGGGTCGACGTGATCCGCTCCTGCAGCTGGCCCATCTCGGACTCCAGCGTCGGCTGGTAGCCCACCTGCGACGGCATCCGGCCCAGCAGCGCGGAGACCTCGGAGCCGGCCTGCACGAAGCGGAAGATGTTGTCGATGAACAGCAGCACGTCCTGGCCGCCCTGATCGCGGAAGTACTCCGCCATCGTCAGGCCCGTCAGCGCCACGCGCATGCGCGCTCCGGGGGGCTCGTTCATCTGGCCGAAGACCATCATCGTCTTGTCGATGACGCCGGACTCGGTCATCTCCAGCCAGAGGTCGTTGCCCTCGCGGGAGCGCTCGCCCACGCCGCAGAAGGCCGACAGGCCGCCGTGCTCGGAGGCGAGGTTGTGGATGAGCTCCTGGATGAGCACCGTCTTGCCCACGCCGGCGCCGCCGAACAGGCCGACCTTGCCGCCCTTGGCGTAGGGCGCGAGCAGGTCGATGACCTTGATGCCGGTCTCGAACATCTCGGTCGTCGGGGTCAGGTTCTCGACCGTCGGGGCGGCGCGGTGGATCGGCCAGCGCTCCTTGACCTCGAGCGGCTCGCCCTCGTCGATGACGTCGCCGAGGACGTTGAAGATCCGGCCCGAGCGTCATCTCGCCGACGGGCACCGAGATCGGGCCGCCGGTGTCCTCGATCTCCAGGCCGCGGGCCAGGCCGTCGGTGGTGTCCATCGCGACCGCGCGGACGCGGTCGTCGCCGAGGTGCTGCTGGACCTCGCAGACCAGCCACTCCGCGCCGGCCTCGCCGGAGCGCCTTCCTCGGCCTTGGCGGCCTCGGGGAGCTTCACGCGGATCGCGTTGTAGATGTTGGGCAGCTTGTCGGGGAAGACGGCCTCGATGACGACGCCCTGGATCTCCTCGATGCGGCCGACGTTCTTCTCGCCCGTGTCAGCGCCGTGGGGCGCGCGGTGGTGCTGGCTTCCATGATCTCTGGTTCTCCTGGAACGTTCTAAGTCTTGATCGGGAGTCTAGGTGAGCGCCTCAGCGCCGCCGACGACTTCCATGATCTCCTGCGTGATCTCCGCCTGGCGGACGCGGTTCATCTCGAGCGTCAGGTCGTCGATGACCTCGCCGGCGTTCTCCGACGCGCTGCGCATCGCGGTCATGCGCGCGCCGTGCTCGGAGGCCGTGGACTCCAGCAGCGCGCGGAAGATCGAGATCTCCACGTAGTCGGGGACGAGGCGCTCGAGGATCGCCGCGGGGTCGGGCTCGTACTCGACCAGCGCGTGGTGACCGGTCGTCGCCTCTCGGCGCCCTCGGTCTCACGTCTCGGTGCCTTCGAGGATCGTCGCCTGCTGCAGCGGCAGCAGCGTCTCGCGCCGCACCTCCTGGACCAGCGGCGACACGTAGCCGTTGTAGAAGATCTCGACCTGTCGACCTTGTCGTCGATGTAGGCGGCCATCAGGTCCTCGGCGACCTCGCGGGCGTTGGCGTAGGCCGGGCGGTCGGTGAAGCCGGTGAAGGCGCCCTTGGGCTCGCGGCCGCGGAACGTCAGCGACGAGACGCCGCGGCGGCCGGTCGCCCAGAAGACGACCTCCTTGCCCTGCTCCTCGTACTCGCCGCGCGGCGCGGATGCCGGCGCGGATGATCTGCGAGTTGAACGCGCCCGCCAGGCCGCGGTCGGCCGTGACGAGCAGGAGCGCGACGCGCTTCTCGGACTCGTGCTCGTTGAGGATCGGCAGCGAGCCGATCTCCCCGCCCGCCGCCTCGGCCGCCTGGCGCGTCATGCGGCGGATCGCCCCGGCGTAGGGACGCAGGTGCTCGATGCGCTGCTCCGCGCGACGCAGGCGGGCGGCGGCGACCATCTCCATCGCCCGCGTGATCTTGCGGATGTTCTGGACCGAGGCGATCCGGTTCTTGACGTCGCGCTGCGACATGCGTTACGCGGTGGCCCCGGCCGGCTGCGCCTCGGCCTCGTCGCTTGCGGACTCGTCACCGGAGGCTGCCGTCGGCGGCGTGGCGGAGCGCTCCTTGATGCGGTCGCTCTCGCCCTCGGACAGCGGCTGGCCCTCCTCGTCGAGGTCGTAGCCGAAGTCGTCGGCGAACGTCGAGATCGAGGTCCTTGCAGCGCCTTCTGCGTCTCGTCGGACCAGTCGCCGCCGGCGATCTTGTCCAGCAGCTCCTGGGACTCGGAGCGCAGCGCGCTGCGACGAGGCCGTCGAGGAACTCGCCGATGCGATCGACGTCGATGCGGTCGACGAAGCCGTTGGTCGCGGCGTAGACCTGCGCGACCTGCACGCCGACCGGCAGCGGCTCGCGCTCGTTCTGGTTGAGCGTGCGCACCAGGCGCGCGCCGCGGGCCAGCGTGCGCTGCGTGTCCGGGTCGAGGTCGGAGCCGAACTGCGCGAAGGCCTCGAGGTCGCGGTACTGCGACAGCTCGATCTTCAGGCGGCCGGCGACCTTCTTCATCGGGCTGATCTGCGCGTTGCCGCCGACGCGCGACACCGAGATGCCGACGTTGATGGCCGGGCGCACGCCCGAGTTGAAGAGCTTGGGCTCCAGGAAGATCTGACCGTCGGTGATCGAGATCACGTTGGTCGGGATGTAGGCCGACACGTCGCCGGCCTGCGTCTCGATGATCGGCAGCGCCGTCATCGAGCCGCCGCCGAGGTCGTCGGACAGCTTGACCGCACGCTCCAGCAGGCGGCTGTGGAGGTAGAAGACGTCGCCCGGGTACGCCTCGCGGCCCGGCGGGCGGCGCAGCAGCAGCGACATCTGCCGGTAGGCGAACGCGTGCTTGGTGAGGTCGTCGTAGGTGACGACGGCGTGGCCGCCCTTGTAGAGGAAGTACTCGGCCATCGCGGCGCCGGCGTACGGGGCCAGGAACTTGATCGGCGCGGCCTCGTCGGCCGCGGCGGCGACGATGATCGTCTTCTCCAGCGCGCCGGCCTCGGCCAGCGTCTCGGCGATGCCGACGACCGTGGCCATGCGCTGGCCGATCGCGACGTAGACGAAGACGAGGTCTGAGTCCTTGTTGTTGATGATCGTGTCGATCGCGATCGCCGTCTTGCCCGACTGGCGGTCGCCGATGATCAGCTCGCGCTGGCCACGGCCGATCGGGATCATCGAGTCGACGGCCTTCAGGCCCGTCTGCATCGGCTGGGTGACCGGCTGACGCTGGACGACGCCCGGGGCCTTGAACTCGGCCGGGCGGCGCTCGGTGACCTCGATGTCGCCCTTGCCGTCGAGCGCGATGCCCAGCGGGGAGACGATGCGGCCGAGCATCTGGTCGCCGACCGGGATGTCGAGGAGGTGACCGGTGCGCTTGACCGTGTCACCCTCGACGATCTTCTCCCACGGGCCGAAGAGCACGGCGCCGACGTTGTCGGACTCGAGGTTGAGCGCGAGCGCCGTCACGTCGTGGGGCAGCTCGAGCATCTCGAACGACATGCAGTTCTCGAGCCCGTGGATGCGGGCGATGCCGTCGGCGACCGAGAGGACGGTGCCGACCTCGGTCAGCTCGGCCTGTCCCTGGTCGAGCCCCTCGATGCGGGACTTCAGGATGGAGGTGATCTCGTCGGGCTTGATCTGCATGCGATTCGGGTTCCTTGGAAGGTGGAGCTCGATGCGTCGCGCTAGGCGTGCGCGACGCTGCGGCGGAGGTTCTCGAGGCGGTTGCGGATGGAGGCGTCGAGGATGGAGTTCCCGACACGGACGATCAGACCACCGAGAACGTCGGGGTCGACCGTCGAGGTCAGCTCGATCTGCTGGCCGGTCTGCTTGCCGATGGCGTCGCCGATGCGACTTGACCGTGGTCTCGTCCAGCGCCACCGCCGAGGTGACGGTGACCGGCAGGCGCTTGTTCTCGTGCTCCCACAGCACTTCGTAGGCACGGCGCACGCGGAAGATCGCCGGCATCCGGTGGTTCTCGATCAGGAGCTGGAGGAAGTTCTCGACGGCGGGATCGACGCCGTCGAGCAGCTTGCCCAGGCCCTGCTTCTTCTCCTCGGTGGAGAAGTAGGGGGCGAAGAAGAACATGGTCAGGTCGTGGCTTGTCGTCGAGCGCCTCGGCGAACTGGCCGAGTTGCTCACGCACGACGTCGAGCTTGTCCTGCTCCTTGGCGACCTCGAAGAGGGACCGCGCGTAGACCTGGGCGATCTCTTCCATCTAGCGGCGCTCCCCCAGGGCCGAGAAGTCGAGCTCCGACAGCGCCTCTTCGACGAGCCGACGCTGGTCGTCCTCGTTGAGGGTCTTGCGGGTGACCGCCTCGGTGGCGGCGACCGTGAGGTCGGCGACCTCCTTGCGGATCTCCTGGATGGCGCGGCGGGTCTCGGCCTCGATGTCGCGGCGGGTCTGCTCCAGCAGCTCCTCACGCGACTCCTTGGCGGCCTCGAGGCTCTGACGCTCCGTGGCCTCCGCCGCCTTGCGGGCGCGGGCGACGATCTCCTCGGCCTGGCGCGCGAGCCTCCTTGAGGCGCTCGCGGTACTCGGCCAGGATCTCGTCGGCCTCGGCCTTGGTGCGCTGCGCCGTGTCGATCGACTCCTCGATCATGTGCTGGCGCTTCTCCAGCGCCTCGGAGATGCGCGGGAAGGCCAGCTTGCGCAGCAGCAGGAACGTCACGAAGAAGACGATCAGCGTCCAGATCATGAGCCCGATGTCGGGGCTCGACGAGGAAGTTGCTGCTCTTGTCCTTCGCGGCGTCTGCCGCAGCCAGCGGAAGGGCGGTGATGAGGCCGGTCAGCATCCGTGCCTAGCCGAGGAAGAAGGCGATGAGGCCGAAGATGAACGCGTAGAAGACGATCGCCTCGGTCAGGGCGAAGCCCAGCCACTGGATCGACGTGATCTCGTCGCGCATCTCGGGCTGGCGGGTCACGGACTCGATGACCTTGCCGAAGATGAAGCCGACGCCCACGCCCGGGCCGATGGTGCCGAGACCGGCGCCGATGCCCAGCGCGATCGCCTTGCCGGCCTTGCGACCGTACTCCTGCGCGGTGTCAGGACTGACGGCGGTCTGGGCCAGGGTGGTCACCTGGTTGATGACAGACAGGTCCACGGTGTGTCTCCTTGGTTAGTGCTCGGCGGCGACGGCGCCGCCGAGGTAGATCGCGGTAAGGGTGGCGAAGATGAAGGCCTGCAACGTCGCGACCAGCGCGACCTCGAAGATGAAGAAGGCCACGGCCATCGTGCCGGTCACCAGACCGAGCACGACCGAGCCGAAGATCGAGAGGTTCAGCAGCACGACGAGCCCGCCGCCCATGAACAGGATCAGCAGGTGGCCGGCCAGGATGTTCGCGAAGAGACGAACGGAGAGGCTGACGAGGCGGACGAAGTGCGAGATGACCTCGATCACGAAGATCGGGCCGGCCGCTGCGCCTTCGACGCCGGCGGGGACCCAGGACTTCAGGTAGCCGACGACGCCCTTGGCCCGGATGCCCTCGACGTGGTAGCTGAGCCACACGACGAGCGTGAGCACGAGCGGCACCGAGATGTTCGCCGTGGCGGCGAACAGCGCGAAGGCCGGGATGTGCACGCCGAAGATGTCGATCTTCTCCTGGCTCGTCGGCAGCGGCAGGTAGCCGAGCATGTTCGAGAACCAGATGAAGAGGAAGAGCGCCCCGATGAACGGGAACCACTTCGCGGCCATCTTGTCGTCCATGTTGCCGCGCGTGATGTTGTCGCGCATGAGCGTGAACGCCGCCTCGACCGCCGTCTGCACCTTGTTCGGCCGGTCCTGCATCCGCTTGGCGATGTAGATCATCGTGAAGCAGGTCAACCCCGCGGCGAGGACGACGTAGAGGACGGCCTTGTTGATGCTGAAGACGCCGAGGTCGACCCACTTCTTGAGCTCGAACTCGTCCTGCGGCCGGTACTCGTCGTTGATGTTCAACGCGAACGCGCCGGCCGGGCTCGCGAGGAGCGCGATCAGCGGGGTGAGGAAGATGGCAGCGCGCTTGGTCACGAAGGCAGCTCTCGATGGTTCTCGAACGGGCGGAGGATCAGGGAGACGGTGAAGTACGCCGTGAAGAGGATGACGACGAGGACGGCGGCAGACAGGCCGACTGCGTCATCGCTCCCGGCGATCAGGTAGGCGCCGAAGATCGTAAGGGCTACGAGCCATCCGCGTCCGATCATCGAGCCCGCGGTCAGCCCGGCGACCGTCTTGAGATCGTCGGAGGCGGCCGCGCGACGGGCCAAGACGTCGTTGATCGCCCGCTGCACGAGCCACGCGAACGCGGCGGCGGCGTAGCCCAGCATCGGCCAGCCGGCGATCAGGAAGACCGGCAGGGCGATCGCGAGGATCACCAGGTCGAGGTACTTGACGAAGATCATCAGCGCACCCGGGAGCCGCGACGCTGGGCGTCGTCGGCGAAGGGGTCGTGGGCGAGATGCTCGTAGGGCACGTTCATGGCGTCAGGGCACGCGAGGGCGAGACCTGCTCGAAGACTGGAACGCCTCGCGAACGCTGCTGCGAGAGCGACCCTTCCGGAAGCGGGGACATGTGCTTCCTTGGCGGCAAGCGGGAGCCTAGCGAAATTTCGGACTTTGTAACAACTTCGTGACAGTCGGCGCGAACTGTCTGACGCGCGCACGGGTAATGAAGCAGCCGCCCAACCTTAGGGAACCCTTCCGGCTGCTGCGTTCGCGAAGCCTTGATGAAGGCCTTCGGCGTATGTCGCGCAGCGACGCTGCGCGGTGCCGGCGGCGTCGGTCATGAGTCTGACACGAGGAGGCACGCTGTCGGTCGCGACATCTTCATAACCCCCGGGGGGTATCTGCTACGGTGGGCTCATGGCCACCCTGTCCCCTTCGGTCGACCACGTCGAGCTGCCGATCACCGGGCATGACCTGCGCCTCGTGCGCGAACCGCGTCGAGCGCAGGCTGAACAAGCTCGACGGCGTCACGCGCGACGGTCAACTACGCGACCGAGAAGGCGACGCGTCGAGTTCGACCCGCGCAGCGTCGCGCCCGAGCAGCTCGTCGCCGCCGTCGAGGCCGCCGGCTACGCGGCGTCGCTGCCGGCCGCCGACGGCGCGCCGGTCGGCGACGCGGAGGCCGACGCGTCCGACGACCTCGCGCCGCTGCGCACGCGGCTGATCCTCTCCGCGCTGCTGTCGCTCCCGGTGCTGCTGCTGTCGATGATCCCGCGCGCTGCAGTTCGACAACTGGCAGTGGCTGTCGCTGCAGCTCGCCACGCCCGGTCGTGCTGTGGGGCGCGTGGCCGTTCCACCGCGCCGCGTGGGCGAACCTGCGCCACGGCGCCGCGACGATGGACACGCTGATCTCGCTCGGCACGCTCGCCGCCTCGGCTGTGGTCGCTGTACGCGCTGTTCTTCGGCGACGCCGGCATGACCGGCATGCGGATGACGCTTCGACTCGATCCCGAGCTCGGCGGCGGCGCCGACGAGATCTACCTCGAGACCGCCTCGGCGTCGTCACGACCTTCCTGCTCGCCGGCCGCTACTTCGAGGCGCGCGCCAAGCGCCGCGCCGGCGCCGCGCTGAACGCGCTGCTCGAGCTCGGCGCCAAGGACGTCGCGGTCCTCGACGCCGACGGCGCCGAGCGCCGCGTCCCGATCGACGCAGCTCGCCGTCGGCGACCGCTTCGTCGTCCGCCCCGGCGAGAAGGTCGCCACCGACGGCGTCGTCGAGGAGGGCACGCTCGCGCCGTCGACATGCGCTGCTGACCGGCGAGTCGGTGCCGGTCGAGGTCGGGCCCGGGCGACGAGGTCGCGGGCGCGACGGTCAACGCCGGCGGCCGCCTGATCGTCCGCGCGACGCAAGGTCGGCGCCGACACCGCGCTGGCGCAGATCGCCCGGCTCGTCGAGCGACGCCCAGACCGGCAAGGCGCCGGTCCAGCGGCTCGCCGACCGCGATCTCCGGCGTCTTCGTCCCGGTCGTGATCGCGCTCGCCGTCGCCACGCTCGGCTTCTGGCTCGGCGCCGGCGAGAGCGCGAGCGTTCGCGTTCACCGCCGCCGTCGCCGTGCTGATCATCGCCTGCCCGTGCGCGCTCGGCCTCGCGACGCCGACGGCGCTGCTGGTCGGCACCGGCCGCGGCGCCCAGCTCGGCCTGCTGATCAAGGGCCCCGAGGTCCTGGAGTCCACCCGCGCGCGTCGACACGATCGTGCTCGACAAGACCGGCACCGTCACGACCGGCCGGATGAGCCTCGTCGACGTCGCCGTCGCCGACGGCGTCGACCGCGACGAGGCGCTGCGGCTCGTCGGCGCGCTCGAGGACGCCTCCGAGCACCCGATCGCCCAGGCCATCGCCGCGCGCCGCGCGCGGCCGACGGCGCCGCTGCCGGCGGTCGAGGGCTTCGCCAACCGCGAGGGCCTCGGCGTCGAGGGCGTCGTCGACGGCCACGCGCGTCGTCGTCGGCCGCCCGGCGCTGCTGGCCGACTGGGCGCTGCACCTGCCCGCCCGAGCTCGACGCCGCCCGCCGCGGCCGCCGAGGCGCGCGGCCAGACCGCGATCGCCGCCGGCTGGGACGGCGCGGCGCCGCGCGTCTTCGTCGTCGCCGACACCGTCAAGCCGACGTCGCGCCGAGGCGGTCGCGCGCGCTGCAGGCGCTCGGCCTGCGCCCGGTCCTGCTGACCGGCGACAACGCGACGACCGCCCGCGCCGTCGCCGCCGAGGTCGGCATCGACGAGGTCATCGCCGAGGTGCTGCCGGCCGACAAGGCCGACGTCATCCGCCGCCTGCAGGCCGAGGGCCGCGTCGTCGCGATGGTCGGCGACGGCGTCAACGACGCGCCCGCGCTCGCCCAGGCCGACCTCGGCCTGGCGATCGGCACCGGCACCGACGTCGCGATCGAGGCCTCCGACCTCACGCTCGTCTCGCGGCGACCTGCGCGCCGCCGCCGACGCGATCCGCCTCTCGCCGCGCGACGCTGCGCACGATCAAGCAGAACCTCGGCGTGGGCGTTCGGCTACAACGTCGCCGCGATCCCGCTCGCCGCGGTCGGCCTGCTCAACCCGGTGATCGCCGGCGCCGCGATGGCGCTCTCGAGCGTCTCGCGTCGTCGCCAACGCGCTGCGCCTGCGGCGCTTCTCATGACCCAGGAGCGCTACATCCCCGCCGCGGGCCGCGCGGCCTTCACGCGGCTCTATGACCCGGTGATGACGCTGACGATGCGCGAGTCCACGTTCCGGCCGCGGCTGCTGTCCGCGGTCAGCGACGGGCTCCCGCAGGGCGGGCGCGTGCTCGACGTCGGCTGTGGCACCGGCACCTTGGCGATCGCGTTGGCCGCAGCGCGCCCGGACGCGCAGATCGCCGCCGTCGACGGCGACCCCGAGGCGCTGGCGCTCGCCCGCGCCAAGCCCGGATCGACCGCCATCACCTGGTCCGAGGGCCTGGCCACCGCGCTGACCGAGCCGGATGCGAGCGCCGACGCGCTCGTGCTCTCGCTCCTGCTGCACCACCTCGCCCCCGCCGCCAAGCGCGCCGCGCTGGCCGAGGCCGCCCGCGTCCTGAAGCCCGATGGCCGCCTCCACGTCGCCGACTGGGGCCGCCCGCAGGATCCGCTGATGCGCACCGCCTTCTTCGTGCTGCAGCTCATCGACGGCTTCGCCACGACCCGCGACCACGCCGCAGGCGCGCTGCCGACGTTCATCGCGGAGGCGGGCTTTGCCGTCGCGCCACCGCACGCACGCCTGCGGACGGTCTGGGGCAGCCTCGAGATGCTGACCGCGACCAAGACCCGCTAGGGCAACGACGACGTCAGCGCCCGCCGGCGCTCGCGCGCCTGCCCGGCGCGCAGCACGGTGCGCACGACCTTGAGCGCGGGCCGCGCGCGACCGTGGGCGTCGACCAGCCCCGAGTCCCAGTTGTCGCCGCGGACCGCGTTCCAGTGGTACAGGTAGACCCGCGTGATGCGCCGGCTGAGCGGCACGAGCTCGTCGAAGACCCAGCGCGTCGCGATCGCCGCGTGCGCCGCCGACTCCGGGAAGCTGACCTTGGCCTTGTTGCGCCGGCCGACGATCCCGCCGGTCTCGGTGAACCAGATCTGGCCCTTGGCGTGCTTGATCATCGTCCGCGTCCCGCTCGTGCGCAGCCGGTTGGCGTCGATGTAGTTGTGCAGCCCCCAGTAGCGAGGGGCGTCGTGCGGACCGAGGTGCTTCTGGAAGGCGTCGATCCAGCTCCCCATGTTGGGCATGTCCAACATCTCGGCGGCCAAGATGGTGCACTTGGGGCACTCGCGCCGCATCGCGCGGTAGTAGGCCGCCACGAGCTGCGGGCGGTGGCAGGTCGGCTCGCCGCAGTGGTTGGCCTCGTTCCACGTGGCGAACGTCGTCACCCACGGATAGCGCGCGCGGAACTGGCGGAAGTCGTACTTGAAGCGCGCGGGCGTCGGCAGCTGACGACGGTTCACGCGCGAATGGCCGAAGCCGATCAACGGCGTCACCCCCGCAGCCCGTGCGTCATCGAGCCACGCATCGACCTCCTGCTGCTCCCACGGATGCTCCATCGCATCCCACGAGACCGCCAGGCGCGCGCGCGACACGCCGAGCTTCGCGAAGGCGGGGTCGCTGAACATGTCGGGCTTCTGGTCGCCGATGCCGACGACCAGCGCGCTCGCCGAGGCGGGGAGCATCAACAACGCCGCCGCGATCAGCGCGACGAGCAGGCGGACGGGGGCCGGACGGCTCACGTCCAGGCAAGGTACCCATCCGAGAGGCCGGATGATCCCGCTGAGCCGGCTCGGGTGGGCGGGGCCGCGATCTTGGCACGGCCGAGGCGAGCCCCGGAGTGGAGGGGGTCAGCTCCTCAGGCCATCGCGCGGCGGGCCGCCTCGCGGTCCACACGCTCGGCCGCGCCGACCAGGACCCGCGCGACCTGCGCGCGCATCCATCTGGGGGGAGGTTCGGCGCGATGGGCCTGCGCTTCGTGGCGCGCCGGGACGCCGAAGCGCGGAGCGGTGGCCTTGGCGTACTCGTTGTGCAACTGGAACGGCATGACGGTGGTGCTCCTTACGATCGAATCGAGAAGGGGCCACCGCCCTGAGACTGCGGGCCTTGGGAGGCTGCGTCTTACGGGCGGCGGGCGCCCGCGGACTGGTGAACAGGACCTAGCGCGCGAGCGACGACGGAGAGCGGCCACGAGAGCCCCAGACGGCGTGAACCGTCTTGGTGGCCGGGGCCACCTGGTGCATCGTGGGAAGGATGTCTCGTCGAGCGACGCGCATACTGGTCCCTCCTCCCATCATGTAGGTCTTGATGACCTATCTGTAGGAGAAGTCCGGAGACCGTACCGCGGCCTCCGGAGCTTGGCAAGTACGGCTAACCGGCCTTCACGACGGGCGGACACCCAGCAGCGTCTGCAGCACGGCCAGCGACGGGCGCGGCTTGTCGTCGGGGCCGATCAGGCCCGAGTCCCACGTCCGGTCGTCGTCGGCCGTCGTCAGCACGTCGCCCACGCCCGTGTCCCAGTGATACACGTAGGCGCGCTGCACACGCGGGCTGAGCTTGACCAGCGTCGAGAACACGAACTTGGTGGCCTTGGCCGCATGGGTTGCGCCCGTCGGGAACGCGATGCCCGACCCGTTGTTGCGCGAGACGACGCCGCCGGTCTCGGTGAACCAGACCGCGCCCTTGACGGCCGCCAGCAGCTTGCGCGTGCCGACCGTCTTCAGGGTGTTGGCGTCGGTGTAGTTGTGCAGCCCCCAGATCTTCGGGGTCCGCTTGGCGGCCTTGACGAAGCGCTGGGCCCACGTGCCGACGTTGTTGCGGTCCAACAGGTCGGCACCGAGGATCGTGCAACTCGGGCAGGCCTTGCGCATCGCCAGCCACCAGCGCGCCACCGTCTCGGGCCGCTTGTTGATGTTCGCCTCGTTCCAGGTGGCGAACTCCTTGACGAAGGGGTAGCGCTTGCGCACGTCCTTCAGCGACGTGGCCATCTGCGCCGCCGACGGGTTGTGCGACGTGCGCTTGCGCGAGCGGTCGAAGGTCACCAGCGGGGTCAGGCCGTCGGCCTTCGCACCCGCCATCCAGCCGTCCAGCCAGGTCCGCTGCGCGAAGTCGTGCATCGCGTCATAGGGCACCATCACCCGCACGTACTTGACCTTCAGCGCCGTGAAGCGCGGGTCGGTGAACATGTCGGACTTGTTGTCGGCGATGCCGATGGCGACCTTCGCCTGGGCCGCCGTCACTCCGCCGAGGGCGACGGCGGAGGCGAGCAGCGAGAGGAGCAGGACGGTGCGGATCAGGCGCATGAGGCGGGAACGCTATCGCGCCCCGCGCGCCACCACTCCCTGCAGGACCGACAGTGCCGGACGGGCCTCGCCGTCGGGTCCGACGAAGCCGGAGTCCCACGTCGGGCCGCCGCCGACGCCCGTGTCCCAGTGGTAGAGGTAGACCCGCTGGATGCGCGGGCTGATCTTGGCGAGGCGGCCGAAGATGAAGCTCGTGACCTTCGCGGCGCGGACCGTGCCGGTCGGGAAGATCAACTTGCTGTTGTTGGTGCGCCGGACGATGCCGCCGGTCTCGGTGAACCAGATGTTGCCGCCAATCGCCTTGAGCAGCTTGCGGGTCGTCTTCGTGCTCATCGTGTTGGCGTCGACGTAGTTGTGCAGGCCCCAGACCTTGGGCGTGCGGCCGGCGGCGACGACGAAGCGCTGGGCCCACGGGATCATGTTGGCCTTGTCGAGCAGGTCGGTGCCGAGCACGTTGCACGTCGGGCAGGCCTTGCGCAGCGCGAGCCACCACTTCGCCACGATCTCGGGCTTCTTGTTCATGTTGGCCTCGTTCCACGACGAGAAGTCCGTAACGAACGGGTAGCGGGCGCGCAGCGTCTTCATCGAGGCGACGAGCTGCTGGGGCGTCGGGTTGTAGGAGATGCGTGCGGGCGAGCGGTCGAAGGTGACCAAAGGCCGCACGCCGTTGGCCCGGGCGCCGGCCATCCAGGTCTCGAGCTGGGCGGTCGCGGTCGCGTCAGAGAAGACGTCCCAGCGCAGATCCAGGCGGGCGTAGCCGAGATGCAGCTCCTGGAAGCGGGCGTCGGTGAACATGTCGGGCTTGTTGTCGGCGATGCCGATGGCGATCTTCGCGTGGGCCGCGGCGGGCAGCAGCGCGAGGACGAGAAGGGTCAGGGGCAGGAGGAGGCGAGCGCGGCGCATACCCGCCGGGATCGACCTCCAAACGCGATCTTTGAAGCCGCCGGTCCGCGCGCTGGACCAGAAGGCACTTCGCGGCTAGGCGGGAACGGCGTCCTCGGGCGCCGGCGCCAGCGACACGCCGATCACCTTGAGCCGGCGCGTGAGCGCCTGGAAGGCGAAGCCGTGGACCTCGTCGCTGCGGACGCCGAGGATCTCGTACTCCTCGCCGACATCGAAGCCGCGCGGCGTCAGCACGCCGGCCGCGATCGGGATCAGCTCCTGCAGCGTCTTGACGATGCGCTGCGCGAGCGCCGGGTCCTGGCGGGCCTTCTGCTGCAGGAACCACGTGCCGTAGGCGACGTGGCGGTGCTCGTCCTGGGAGATCTTGCGAAAGCCCTCCAGGAAGCCGGGCAGGATCCCGCGGCCCTCGAAGACGCGCGTCAGCGTGTCCTGGCCGGTCAGCGCGAGCGTCCCCTCGATGACCATGTGGTAGGTGGTGACGAAGTCGACCTTGGCCTCGATGTCGGTGCGGATCGGCCAGCAGGCGGCGGTTGGCGTCGACGAGCACCTCGTCGAAGAGGACCTTGAACGCGTCGTTGAGATCCTCGCGGGCGCGGTCCAGGCGGTCCTCGAAGCTGCCGTCGTAGCCGACGACCTGGGTGTAGAAGTGGTTGAAGTGCTGGGCGTGGCGTGCCTCGTCGACCTGCTGGGTGGTCAGGAACGCCTCCTCGCTCTGGTCCTCGTAGGCGCCGACGAGGCCGCCGAACTGCGTCGTCACGCGCTCCTCGCCGATGAAGAAGGACGACAGGAACCAGACGACGTGGTCCTTGTCCTCCGTCGGACAGGGCCGCCCAGTCCTCGCGGTCCTGCGTGAAGTCGATCGTGTGGGACTGCCACGGCTGGCGCTCCCACAGCTCGTAGAGCTGCTGGGGCGTCATCAGCTGACGACCTGCGACAGCTTGGACTCGTCGGTGATCGTGGCGACGTCGCCCTGGGAGGTGAGGTCGAGGAGGCTGGCCATACGGCGATCCTGACAGACGTTTGACAGGGTGTCAAGGTCGGTTGACAGGGTGTCAGCCGGGCGGCTATCGTGGAGCCTGATGGCCGCCGAGGAGCCCCGAACGCCACGCCCGTCGCGCACCGCGAGGGCCCGGCGAAGCGCGCGCGCGCATCCAGGCCGACGGTGCTGCGCGCCACCGAGGCAGTTGCTCGCCGAGGGCTCGTCCTACGCCGACCTCAACGTCGAGCGGATCGCCACCGCGCGCCGGCATCTCGCGCACCGCCTTCTACTTCTACTTCCGCGACAAGCGCGACCTGCTGATGCGCCTGACCGAGCGACGTCACCGAGCTGCTCTACGCCCAGGCCGACATCTGGTTCTCCGGTGAGGGCGACGATCCCGAGCAGGAGATCCGCGAGGCGCTGACGCGGATCGCCGAGCTCTATCGCGAGCACGGCGTGCTGATCCGCGCGATCGTCGAGGTGTCGACCTACGAGGAGGACATCGCCACGTTCTGGCGCGGCCTGCTCTCGCGCTTCGTCGACGCGACCGCCCGCCGCATCGAGCTCGAGGACCAGCTCCCGGCCGGCAGCGCCTATGCCACGGCCTTCGCGCTGACCTGGATGGTCGAGCGGACCTTCTACCAGCAGCTCGTCCAGGACGAGCCGCTGCCCCAGGCCGAGATGGTCGAGGCGGTCGTCCGGATCTACCGCGGCACCGTGTACGGGCTCAGCGGTCGCCGCCCTTGATCGCCTCGAACTCGCCGGTCTCGATCTGACGCTCGACGTCCTCGTCGACCTCGGTCTCGGCGGCGTCGGGACGTAGGCGGCGGATGCGGATGGCGCTCAGGCGCCGGAGCTTGAGGATCTCCAGGACGTAGACGAGGTAGGCGCTCGCGGCGGCGACGAGCGAGCGCGAGCGCGCCCGACGACGATCGACCAGCCCGTGTTGAGGTTGCCGTGGTTGTCGGAGTACGGGATGAAGCGCAGCGCGACCGCGAAGCCGCCGAGCAGCAGCGTCCACGCGTACAGGTAGATGAGCGTCTTGCGCTCGCTGAAGCCGATGCGGTTGAAGCGATGGTGGAAGTGGTTGGCGTCGGCGATGTAGACCTTGCGCCGGTACTTCATGCGCTTGAGGACGACGAACGTCGTGTCCAGGAACGGCACGGCGAGGACGACGAGCGGGATGACCAGCGCGAGCACCGCCTGCGTCTTGACCGCGCCCTCGACCGCGATGCAGCCGAGCAGGAAGCCGAGCAGGTTCGCTCCGCAGTCGCCCATGTAGATCGAGGCCGGCGGGAAGTTGTGCACCAGGAACCCGGCGGCGGCGCCGGCGGTGCACGCGGCGAGGACCGCCGCGTAGCTGCTGTCCAGGTCGAAGGCGATGATCGCGAACGCCGCCGCCGCGATCGCGCAGACGCCCGCGGCCAGGCCGTCGACGCCGTCGGAGAAGTTGACGACGTTCATCATCGCGACGAGGCCGATGACGGTCACGGGGCCGCCGGCCGAGCCGAAGTCGATCGCGCCGAGGAACGGCAGCGTGATGTTGGTGACCTCGACCCCGCCGACGACCGGGATGACCGCCGCGGTCGACCTGGCCCAGCAGCTTGACGGCGGGATGCAGGTCGAAGCGGTCGTCGACCGCGCCGACGAGCGTGATCAGCGCGGCGCCGATCAGGATGCCGACGAAGCGGTCGTGGGTACGGGCCGTCGTCTCGATGAACAGCAGCCCGGCGACGAGCGCGCCGGCGAAGATCGCCAGGCCGCCGAGCAGCGGCGTGGACTCGCGGCCCAGGCCGCGGGCCTTGGGCTGGTCGACCGCGCCGACGCGACGTGCGAAGCGCGCCGTCAGCGGCGTCAAGGTCACGGCCACGGCGAACGCGGCGACGAACGCGTAGACCGCGTCGAGCTCCGTCATCGCCGCAGAGGGTATTCCCCGGCGCGGCGTGCAAGGCTGGTGCGCGATGCGCGATCCTGCTCGTCACCCAGATGTGGCCCACCGCCGGCGACCCGGACCTCGGCGCCTTCCTGCTGCCGCTGCGTCGCGAGCTGATCGCCCTGGGCCACGAGGTCGAGGTCGCGGCCCTCGGCCGGCGCGGCGGCGCGCCGACCAAGTACGCGCGGCTGGTCGCCGACGCGGTGCGCGCCGCCCGGCGCTGCAAGCCCGACGTCGTCTTCGCCCATTTCCTGTTCCCCGCGGGCGCCGCGGGCCTTGCCGCGGCGCGGGCGGCACGCGTCCCGCTGGTCGTCATGGCGCATGGCACCGACGTCGCGAACCTCGAGCGCGCGCCACTGCGCGCGCTCACGCGGCCGGTCGTCCGCGACGCCGCCGCGGTGATCGCCAACTCACGCTGGCTCGCCGCGCGGCTCGAGCGCCATTACGCGGGGCTGACCTGTGAGGTCTGCGACCTCGGCGTCGACCTGGCGGAGTTCGCGCCGGGCGTCGAGGCCGCGGAGTGGCCGGAGGGTGGTGGCGATGAGCGCGGCGGCCGGCACGGTGGCGATGGCGGTGGCGGTGGCGGGCACCCGCGTTTCCTCTGCGTCGGCTCGCTGGTGGAGCGCAAGAACGTCGTCGGCCTCGCCGAGGCGTTCGCGCGGCTGGGCCGCGGCTCGCTGACCTTCGTCGGCGACGGCCCGCTGCGCGGCGCGCTGGAGAGTCGCGCGGACGTGACGGTCGTCGGCCGCGTCCCGCACGCGGCGGTTCCCTCGTGGGTCGCCGCCTGCGACGTCCTCTGTCAGCCGTCGCTGGTCGAGCCCTTCGGCCTCGCCGCGCTGGAGGCGATGGCGGCGGAGCGCAGCGTCGTGGCCACGGTCAACGGCGGGCCGCCCGAGTTCGTGACGCCGGCGGCCGGCGTCCTCGTCGACCCGGCCGATCCGGCCGCGCTGACCGCGGCGCTGGCGCGCGCCGCCGACGTTCCCGGTGCCCAACCCGGCCGCGCGCGCCGCGGCGGACGAGCACGATGCGGCGCGCCAGGCGGCGCGGATGGCCGCGATCCTGGCGCGTGCGGTGGCGGAGCAGGGTTAGGCGCGCGGCGTGGTCGCGCGCAGTGCGAGGCGTTGGTCGTCGCGCGCACCGTGGTCTGTCGGCACCGAGGGAGTGAGCGTCGAAGGTGGTGCGCAACGCTCCGGGGCGTCCGCGTGCGTCGGTCTCGACAAAAGGACCGCATGGGTACTTTTTTCGAGACGGAGTGAGGTCCGTGTCGAGCAATGGGCGTCATGGAGCCTTTGCTCGACACGGACCCCGGCGCGCGGCGCCGGCGGACGACCGTCCAACGCCCGAAGCGCCGCTCCGCTCTCACTCCCTCGGTGCCGCCGGACCACGCTCCGCACCGCGACCAACGCCACGCGCTGAGCGCCCCGGCGCCCGGCGCCCCGGCGACCGCGCCACCGCCTCCCTACGCCGTCGCGCCGGCGCTCAGGTGCTCGTAGAGCGGGTAGCGGTCGGCGATCGCCGCGACCCGCTCGGCCAGCTCGTCGCGCTTGGCCTCGAAGGCGGGCGTCAGCGCGGTGGCGATGATCTCGCCGATCTCGTCGAAGTCGTCGACCTGCAGGCCGCGGGTGGCCAGCGCGGGCGTGCCGACGCGCAGGCCGCTGGTGACCATCGGCGGGCGCGGGTCGAACGGGACCGCGTTGCGGTTGACCGTGATGCCGATGTCGTGCAGGCGGTCCTCGGCCTGCTGGCCGTCGAGCTCGGACTCGCGCAGGTCGACGAGCACGAGGTGCACGTCGGTGCCGCCGGTCAGGACGTTGACGCCGTGGCCGGCCTTCAGCAGCTCCTCCGCCACCGCCTGGGCGCCGGCGACCGTGCGCTCCTGGCGCTCGCGGAACAGCTCGCTGGCGGCGATCTTGAACGCCACCGCCTTGCCGGCGATGACGTGCTCCAGCGGGCCGCCCTGCTGGCCCGGGAAGACCGCCGAGTTGATCTTCTTGGCGTGCTCCTCCTTGCAGAGGATCAGCCCGCCGCGCGGCGCCGCCGAGCGTCTTGTGGACCGTCGAGGTGACGACGTCGGCGTAGCGGCACCGGGTTCGGGTGCAGGCCCGCGGCGACGAGGCCGGCGAAGTGGGCCATGTCGACCATCAGCAGCGCGCCGACCTCGTCGGCGATCGCGCGGAAGCGCGCGAAGTCCAGCAGGCGCGGGTAGGCCGACCAGCCGGCGAGCAGCAGCTTCGGCCGGCGCTCCTTGGCGATCCGCTCGACCTCGTCCATGTCGATCAGCGACGTCTCGCGGTCGACCTCGTAGGGCGCGATGTCGTACAGCCGGCCGGAGACGTTGATCTTCATGCCGTGCGTGAGGTGGCCGCCGTGCGGCAGCGACGAGGCCCATGATCGTGTCGCCCGGCTGCAGCAGCGCGTGGTAGACGGCGGTGTTGGCCTGCGCGCCGGCGTGCGGCTGGACGTTGGCGTGCTCGGCGCCGAACAGCGCCTTGGCGCGGTCGATCGCGAGCTGCTCGATGATGTCGACGTACTCGCAGCCGCCGTAGTAGCGCTTGCCCGGGTAGCCCTCGGCGTACTTGTTGGTCAGCACGCTGCCCTGGCACTCGAGGACCGCCTGGGGCACGAAGTTCTCCGACGCGATCATCTCGAGCGTGCGCTGCTGGCGGTCGAGCTCGTGGCCGATGGCCTCGGCGACCTCGGGGTCGACCTCGGCGAGCGGGACGGTTGAAGAAGTCGGGGCTCAGATCGGAGACACGGCGGCAGGCTCCTTTTAGCGGTTCCGATGGATGCCCAGGCGCGCGGCAGAACTCAAGGTGTCGCTTCCCGGAGGTCGGTTCCTCCCGTGGCGCCAGTCGCGACGCCTCCGACGGTATCAGCCGACGATCGGAGATTGAACGGCGGAGCCGTCCAGCTCCGCGATCTGACCGACGCGGCGGGCGTGGCGACCGCCCTCGAAGGCCGTCCGCAGGAAGCGCTCGACGATCGCGTCGGCCTCGGCGGGCGCCAGCCGCGCGCCCGACAGCGTCACGACGTTGGCGTCGTTGTGGCGGCGCGCCATCTCGACCTCCGACGGGTCGTGCGCGTTGACCGCGCGGACCCCGGCGACCTTGTTGGCGACGATCGCGACCCCGACGCCCGAGCCGCAGGCGAGCACCGCGCGCTCGGCCTGGCCGGCGCCGACCAGGCGCGCGGCCTGCTCGGCGTAGGCCGGGTAGTCGACCGAGTCGGGCGTCTCGGTCCCGACGTCGACGATCTCGTGGCCCGCGGCCAGGAGCACGTCCTTGACGTGCTCCTTGAGGTGGAACCCGGCGTGGTCGGACCCGACGGCGATGACCATGTGGCGCGCAATGTACAGCGAAGCGCCACGAAGGGGACGACAGTCCCTGCATCGCGTCGAGGACGACGATGGTCCGTGACGGACCATCAGTCGTCCCTCGACGGTGGCGGACGGTCAGGCGCTGAGGCCGTCGAGCGTCGCGGCGACGCAGCTGCGCGCGACCGCGCCCTCGCGCACGACGTCCCACGCGCCGTCGGCCTCGAAGCGCGCGCAGGTCGATCGACGGTCGAGGCGGTGCCGGCCAGCTCGCCGCCGTCGAGGACGAGGTCGACGGCCGGCGCGGATCGCCGCCGGCACGTCGGCCAGCCGTGCGCGCCTCCGCGCCGCCGGCGCAGGTTGGCGCGGACTGCAGCACCGGCCAGCGCACGCCGGCCAGACCGGCCGTGGCGCGGCCCGAGCGCGGGCACGCGCAGGCCGAGCGTCTCGGTGTCCGGCGCCGCACGCGAGCGGGAAGCGGTGCGCGGGGTTGGGCAGCAGCAGCGTCACCGCGCCGGGCAGCAGCCCTTCGCAGCGCCGCGACCGTGCGCGGCCCGAGCTCGGGCAGCGCGGCGAGCGCGAGCTCCAGCGAGAAGAACATGACCGCGCGCCGGCTTGTCCGGCCGCCGGCCCTTGAGCGCGTAGAGGCGCTCGACGGCCTCGTCGGTGTCGGGGTCGCAGGCCAGGCCGTAGACGGTGTCGGCGCGGAACAGCGCGACGCCGCCGACGGCCATGCAGCGCTCGAAGGTGGCGGCGTGATCGGCGGTGATCATCAGCGCGCCCGACGACGACCCGCTCGATGCCCGCGAGGTCGGGACCGTCGTCGACCTCCGGGAAGCCCGCCGCGACGATCAGCGCCGCGCACCGCCGGCGCCTGGCCCGGCGCCGACCTCCAGCGCGAGCATCGTCGCGCCGCGTCGCCGCCGCCTGCGGTCACGCAGCGGCGCGGATCGTCGAGCCCGTCGGCGCCCGCGAACAGCGCCAGGCGCCGGCTCGTGCGCGACGACCTCGGGCGCCAGCGACGCGCGATCGCCGTCCGGCGACGTAGGGCGGGTTGGAGACGACGACGTCGAGCGTCGGGTCGACGCCGTCGAGCAGGTCGCCCTGCGCTGAAGGCGACGTCGAGCCCGCAGCCGCGCGCGCGTTGGCGCGCGCGACCGCGAGCGCGTCGGCGACTGACGTCCGACGCGCTGACGCGCAGGTCGGGCCGCTCGTCCTTGAGCGCCAGCGCGATCGCGCCGCTGCCCGTGCCGACGTCGAGCACGCGCGCGCCCGGCGGCAGCTCCAGCAGCGCCTCGACGAGGTGCTCGGTCTCCGGGCGCGGGACCAGCACGCGCGCGTCGACGTCCAGGTCGAGGTGGCGAAAGCCCTTGCGGCCGACGAGGTAGGCGACCGGCTCGCGCTCGACGGTGCGCCGCCGGATCGCGTCGCGGAACCGCGCGCGGCGTCGCCGGTCGACCTCGCGGTCGGGGTCCAGCCACAGCGCGGCGCGGTCGACGCCGAGCGCGTGGGCGAGCAGCACCTCGGCGTCGAGCCGCGGGTGTCTCGACCCTGGCGGCCGAGCGCGACGAGCGCCGAGTCCAGCGCCTCGCGGACGCCGGTGCCCGCGAACGGCGAGGTCACTACGCCGGCCTGCTCCTCCAGGCCGCGGCGCTTCTCGTCGTCCTGCAGCGCGGCGGTGAACTCGTCGAGCTCGCCCTCCAGGACCGCGTCGAGGTTGTGGGCGGTCAGCTTGATGCGGTGGTCGGTGACGCGCCGCTCGCCGTAGTTGTAGGTCCGGATCTTCTCGGCGCGGTCGCCGGTGCCGACCTGCGAGCGAGCGCGTCGGCGGCGCGCGGCCTGCTGCTCGGCCAGCGCGCGCTCGTAGAGGCGCGCGCGCAGCACGCGCATCGCCTTCTCGCGGTTCTGCAGCTGGCTCTTCTCGTCCTGCATCGAGACGACGATCCCGGACGGCTTGTGCGTGATCCGCACCGCCGAGTCGGTCGTGTTGACCGACTGGCCGCCCGGGCCGCCGGAGCGGTAGACGTCGATCTGCAGGTCGTTGGGGTCGATCTGGACGTCGACGTCCTCGGCCTCGGGCAGCACGGCGACGGTCGCGGTCGAGGTGTGGATGCGCCCCTGGGACTCGGTGGCCGGGCACGCGCTGGACGCGGTGCGTCCCGCCCTCGAACTTGAAGACCGAGTAGGCGCCGTCGCCCTTGATCGCGAACGTGTACTTGCCGTCGCCGACGTCCAGCGGCTCGGTCTTGAAGCCGCGGCGCTCGGCGTAGCGGGTCAGCATCCGGTAGAGGTCGCCGGCCCACAGGCCGGCCTCGTCGCCGCCGGCGCCGCCCTGGATCTCGACGATCACGTTCTTGTCGTCGTTGGGGTCGGGCTCGACCATCGCGAGGCGGATCTCCTCCTCGAGCTCCTCGATGCGCGCCTCGGAGCGTGCGCAGCATCTCGCGCACCTCGGGGTCCTCGCCCTCGGCGAGCAGCTCGCGCGCGCCGGCCGCGTCGTCGGTGCGCGTGGCGCCACTCCTCGGCCAGCTTGGCCGCCGGCTCCAGGCGGCGGTACTCGCGCCCGACCTCGGCGTAGCGCTGGCGATCCGCCGATGACCTCGGGGTCGGTGATGAGGCGCCCGAGCTCGGCGAAGCGGGTCTCGATCTGCTCGACGAGCGACTCGATCATGCGACGAGCTCGAGGGTACGCGGCCGAGGCTGCGCGCCGTCGCCGTGCTTCAGGCGACCGACGCTCCAGCTGCCCACGCCGCTCCAGCCAGTCCGTCGGCGTCCCATCGGGTTCTCGACCGCGAGCACGGCCTTCATCGCGGCGATGGCGACGGCGAGCTGGTCGAGGTCGGGCTCGCGCGTGGTCAGCTTCTGCAGCTGCAGGCCGGGCGCACATGACCGCGCTGCACCCAGCCGCGGCGGCGGTTGCTTGCCGGCGAACTTGATGATCTCGAACGAGATGCCGGCGATCAGCGGCACGCCGACGATGCGCGTCAGCGACCAGCCAGTACCAGGCGGGCAGGCCGATCGGGGCGAAGACGAAGATCGCGACGATCATCACGACGAGCAGGAAGCTCGTGCCGCAGCGCGGGTGCAGGCGGCGAGAAGCGCTGCGCGTTCTCGGGCGTCAGCTCCAGGTCGGCCTCGTAGCAGGAGATCGTCTTGTGCTCGGCGCCGTGGTACTCGAACACGCGGCGCAGGTCGCGCAGCCGCGAGAGCAGCCAGCAGGTAGCCGAGGAAGATCGCGGTGCGCAGCACGCCCTCGACGAGCCAGAACAGGAACGACGAGTCGCAGCTGGTCCTTGATCAGGCTCGTCAGCCCGACCGGGACGACGAAGAACAGGCCGATCGCGAGCACCAGCGCGACGACGACCGTGCCCGGCCCAGACGCCGCCGGAGATCTCCTTCTCGTCCTCGGGCAGCTGCGCGTTGGCGGAGATGCCCAGCGCCTTGAAGCCGATCGCCAGCGACTCGCCGAGCGCGACGACGCCGCGGATGATCGGCAGCCGCAGCAGGCGGTGCGTCTTGAGGACCGACGTCAGCGGATGGTCTGCGACCTCGATCTCGCCGAGCGGGATCTCGTCGGTCTCCAGCCCGCCCTCCTCGAGCTGCTCGGGCAGGGGCTTGCGGACGGCGACGGCCCACGTCGAGACGCCGCGCATCATCACGCCCTCGAGGACGGCCTGGCCGCCGACGGGCGCGTCGCGCTGCGCGACGAGGTCGCCGGCGAACGCGCCGTCGCCGACGGCGACGGCCTGACCGTTCGAGGCGTTCGGCGGATGGCCGGCCGCACCGTCCCCGACGGCTGCTGCTGCGCCGTCGGTGGAGCCGGTGCGTCCGGCATCGCGCTGGAGCTAGTCCTTCGTGCCGGCGGCGCGAGCCTGGCGGCGCTTGAAGCGGTCGACGCGGCCGCCGGTGTCGACGAGCTTCTGCTTGCCCGTGTAGAACGGGTGGCAGTCCGAGCAGATCTCGACGTGGATCTCGGCCTGCGTCGAGCGCGTGTAGAAGTCGTTGCCGCACGTGCAGGTGACGTGGGACTCGACGTATTCGGGATGGATTTCGGTCTTCATGATCTCCCTGAGTGTAGCGTCACGCGACCCTCCGGAGCCGCTCGGCTATGCCAGCGGGCAGGGCGCGTTGCACGGCGTCGTCGCCCTCGACGCTCTCGGCGACCGTGTCGGCGACGTCGACGCTGACCGTGATCGTGCTGCCCGGCGTGCACCGCGGCGCGGCGAGCGTGCCGGTCGGCGGCCGCCGGCGACGATCGGGCCGAGCGTGACCGGCGCGGGACGGTGCCGTCGACGGTGATCGTCACGGCGAACGGCTCGGCGTCGGCGCGGCCCTCGTTGCGCGATCGACAGCGTGTAGGCCGCCGTGCCCTCGCCGGTCGCGGTGCCGTCGACGCCGCCCAGGACGAGGTCCGGACGCGGGTCGGGCTGCTCGCAGATCGGCGTCGTGCGCGTCGTGCGTGCGCTGGACGTGGCCCGTGGCGTCCAGCCAGCGGAAGGTGACGACCGCGCGGTAGCCGGCGGGCGCCGTCAGCGCCTCGACGCGCTTGGTGAAGACGAAGCCCTGACGGTCGGGATCGGACTTCACCCAGCCGCTCCAGCCCGGGACCGCGATCCGCTTGAAGATCCCCTTGGGCCCGGTGCCCTTGCGCTGGAGCAGCACGAAGCGCATCTGCATGCGCTTGGTCTGCGGCGGCCGCGGGCATCGAGCCCGTGAACGCCGCGGCGCGCGACGCGTCGTCGGCGCCCGTCGTGCAGGTGGTCGTCTTGGCCGACAGCGTGACCTTGTCGGCGCTGGCCTGGGCCGCCCCGCCGCCGACGGCGAGGAGCACGAGCACGGCGATGAGCGCGGGACGACGCATGCGTTCTTACGAACAAGCGTACGGCCGCGAGGTTGCGGTGCGGGAACGCAGAGGGGCGCCATTCAGGCGCCCCTCCTCTCCGCACTGCAACTGAGACCCGGCCCGCTGGGCGGGCGTGGCTCAGGTCTGCTGGTACAGCGGCCCGTCGCCGCCCTCGGGCGTCGTCAGGCGCCCGCCCTTGGCGGTGATCGCGCCGCACTGCACGCAGTTGGTGTAGTTGACGATCACGTCGACGTTGCCGTGCTCGGGCGCGTCGTCGGGGATCTCGTAGACGCCGGCCGGGCACATCCACTTCCACGTCTCGGCGACCTCGCGCGGGACGTTCTTCTGCACGCGGATGTGGTTCGGCGCGTCGTCGCGCGTCGCGTTGCCGGTGATGAAGACCGAGGACAGCTTGTCGAACGTGTACTTGCCGTCCGGCTTGGGGTAGCTGTCCTTGGTCTTGCCGATGAACATCGGCTGCTGTCGTTGCGGTGCCACGCCAGCGCCCGGCGGGCAGCTTGCCCTTGGTCGATCGATCGCGAGGTTGACGAGCGGGCCGCCGTGCAGGAAGCCCTTCTGGAACGGCTGACGCGTGTTGCGGACCTCGTAGAGCTCCTTGCCGATCGACGACTCCTCGACCGCGTCCTCGTAGGACTCCAGCGAGGTCTCGCCGTTCTTGAGCGCGTCGTAGATCGCCTCGCCGGCGAGCATGCCCGACTTGATGCAGTGGTGGACGCCCTTGAGCGCGACGCGTGTCGACCATGCCGGCGGCGTCGCCGACCAGCAGCGCGCCCGGCATCGTCAGCTTGGGCATCGACCAGTAGCCGCCGCCCGGCAGCGCCTTGGCGCCCCAGCCGACGCGCTCGCCGCCCTCGAGGATCTCGCGGACCAGCGGGTGCGGTCTTGAACTGCTGCAGCAGGTCGTGGGCCGACGTGGTGGCGTCGGCGTACTCGAGGTCGACGACGAAGCCGATCGAGACGAGGTCGTCGCCGGTCTTCTCGTCCTTCATCGGGTAGATCCAGGTGCCGCCGATCTGGCCGTACTTCGACGAGAGCTTCAGCGGCCACGGGCCGATCGTGTGGATCAGGCGGTCCAGCGGCTTGGGGACCTTCCAGACCTCCTTGACCCCGAGCTCCCAGACCTGCGGCTCGGCGCCCGCGGCCGAGGTCGAACTCGCGGATCGCGGCACCGGTGAGGTGGCCCCAGCAGCCCTCGGCCAGCACCGTGAACTGCGCGGTGATGTCGGTGCCGGGCTCGAAGTTGCCCAGCGGCTCGCCGTCCTTGCCGCGGCCCTTGTCGCCGGAGCGCACGCCGACGACGCGGCCGTCCTCGACGAGCAGCTGCGTGGCCGCGGTCTCGGTCAGGACGTACGCGCCGGCCTCCTCGGCCAGGCGCTGCTGGTAGCGCGCCAGCGCCGAGACCGAGATGACCTCGTTGCCGTGGTTCTTGAACGGCGGCGGCGTCGGGATCCGCAGCGCGATCTTCGCGCTGGGCGTGAGGTAGACGGCCTCCTTGTGGACCTCGCCGAAGGCGAAGCCCTCCTTGCGCCAGTCCTCGCGCGTCAGGTCGGGGAACAGCTCCTGCAGCGGCCCGGGCCGCATGACCGCGCCGGACAGGTTGTGCCCGCCGCAGATCTTGGCCTTCTCGATGACGGCGACCGGGACCTCGCCCGAGGCGCTCGAGCATCGTCTCGCCGGCATCGTCGGCCAGCAGCTGCAGCAGGCGGTTGGCCGTGGCCAGGCCGGCCGTGCCGCCGCCGACGATGGCGACGCCGACCTCGATGCGCTCGTCCTCGTCGTCGAGCGTCGCGCTTGATGAACTCCTGCTGCGGGTCGACCGGCGGCGGGTATGCCGCCGGCACGACCTTGCCGTTGCCGTTGCGAGCCGCTCATGGCGCTAGCCCTTGCGGGCCTTCACCGCCTCGGTGAGCTTCGGCAGGATCTTGTTGAGGTCGCCGACGATGCCGAGGTCGGAGAACTCGAAGATCGGCGCGTTGGCGTCCTTGTTGATCGCCACGATGTTCTCCGAGGCCTGCATGCCGACCTTGTGCTGGATCGCGCCGGAGATGCCCGCCGCGAGGTACAGCTTCGGCGCGACGGTCTTGCCCGTCTGGCCGATCTGCGCCGCGTAGGGGTACCAGCCGGCGTCGACCACGGCGCGCGTGGCGGCGACGGCGGAGTTGCCGCCGAACGCCGAGGCCAGGTCCTCGGCGAGCTGGAAGCCCTCGGCCTTGCCCAGGCCGCGACCGCCGGCGACGAGGATGCTCGGCGCCCTCGATGTCGACGTCGGCGCCGCGCTGCTCGCCGCGCGTGACGATGTTGGCCTGCTGGGCCTGGGTCGACAGCTCGGTCGTGATGCTCTCGACCGGGGCGTCGCCCGCGCCGGTCTCCTTGACCTCGAACGCGTTGAGGCGGCCGATGATGATGCCCTTGTCCTTGTAGCGCGAGGTGGAGATCGACGAGTCGCCGAGGATCGGGCGCTCGGCCGACAGCTTGCCGTCGACGACGTTGACGCCGGTGACCTCCATCGTCACGCCGGCGTCGATGCGCGCGGCCAGGCCGGCGCCGATCTCGAAGCCGAGCAGGCCGCCGCCGAAGAGGGCGTACTGGTAGTCGCCGCCGTCGAACAGCTTGCCCATCGCGTCGATGACCGGGCCGGCGAGGCCCTCGGGGCCGTCGGCCTTGAAGACCTTCTTGGCGCCGTACTTGCCGAGCGTGGCGGCCAGCTCGTCGCTGACGCCGCCGCCGACGACGACCGCGTGGGCCTCGCCGCCGAGCTCGCCCGCCAGGCGGGAGGCCTCGGCGACCGCGCCGAGCGAGTTCTTGTTGAAGGCGCCCTCGTAGTGGAGCGCGTAGACCAGGATGTTGCTCATCGCTGTGGTTCCTCTCTTCTCAGCCGTCGGCTAGGCGAGGAGCTTGCGCTCGTCGAGCCAGGCGACGATCTTCTCGACGGTGTCGTCGGTGTCCTCGTCCTCGATGATCGTGGCCGGCGGACTTGGACGGCGGAGCCTTGAAGTCGCCGCACTGCGACGTTGGAGCCGTCGCCGCCGACCTTGCGACGCGTCGATCTCGACGTCGCCGGCGGACACGGTGTCCAGCGGCTTCTTCTTGGCGCCCATGATCGCCTTCAGCGACGGGTAGCGCGGCTCGTTGATCGCGTCGCCGACCGAGATGACGGCCGGGCAGCTTGACCTTGACGGTGTCGTAGCCGTACTCGGCCTGACGCTCGCAGGTGAGCTCGTCGCCGGCGATGTCGAGCTTGATGACCTGGGTCAGCGACGGCTGGCCGAGGTGCTCGGCCACGACGGCGCCGATCGTGTAGCACTCGCCGTCGTCGGACTGCTGACCGAGCAGGACGAGGTCGGGGCTCTCACGCTTGAGCACCTGGGCCAGCGCGTAGCCGGTGGCGGCCACGTCGGAGCCGGCCAGGGCCGGGTCGCTCAGGTGGACGGAGCGGTCGGCGCCGAGCGAGACGGCCTTGTGCAGCGCGCGCACGGCGGTCTCGGGGCCCATCGTGACGGCGACGATCTCGTCGACCGCGACGGCGCCGCCCTCCTTGATCTGCATCGCCGCCTCGATGGCGTGCGTGTCATACGGGTTGAGGTTCTTCTCACCGCTGCGATCCATGCGACCCGAGTTCGGGTCGATGCGCTTCTGGACGGCGGCGTCCGGGACTTCCTTGACCAACACGGAGATCTTCACGGTGTCAGGGCCTCCTCTGGCGAACGAACGATTCGGATGGTACCCGCTTCGTTGACTGACGAGTCAATCGGGCGCGGTAACCGCACTGCTCCTGCGTATGCATCCGGCCCGCATGCTGTCTTAGACGCCCTGTCGGGGCGCGGCTTCGACGGCCGACCGGATGAAGTCGATGATGTCCTGCGTCGGCGCGCCCGGCGTGAAGACCTCGGCGACGCCGAGCTCCTTGAGCGGCGCGATGTCGTCGGCGGGGATCGTGCCCCCGACGGTGACCAGCACGTCGTCGATGCCCTGCTCGGCGAGCAGCTCGACGATGCGCGGCACGAGCGTCATGTGGGCGCCCGAGAGGATCGACAGCCCGACGGCGTCGGCGTCCTCCTGGATCACGGTCTCGACGATCTGCTCCGGGCGTCTGATGCAGCCCGGTGTAGATGACCTCCATCCCCGCGTCGCGCAGGGCGCGGGCGATGATCTTGGCTCCGCGATCGTGTCCGTCAAGCCCGGGCTTGGCGACGACGACGCGGATCTTGCGCTGGGTGGCGGCGGCAGACATGGTCGGTTCCTTCCGGCCGGTGACGGTCCGGAGGCGCGCGGAATCGTAGCGCTCAGCGACAGGATCGCGCTTCCAGACGGATAGGCTGCGCGGCGCGATGGCGGAGATCGAAGTCGGCGACGTGGTCCTGGCGCGCGGTGCGACCGGGCGCTTCCATGCCGTCGTGGCGGGCGTGCGCCTCGGCCGTCTGGCCATCGAGCGGTGCGACGGACGGCCCTCGGCGCCGCTCTCGCCGCGCGACGTCGTCACCGTGTACAAGCGCGCCGGCGCGCCGGACTCGGAGCCGCGCGTCAAGCGGCTCCGGCCGACCGGCCAGCTCAAGCTGGACCTCGAGTAGCGCGCTACTTGACCTTGATGGTCATCTTCATGCCGGGGGCGTGGATGGTGCACAGCGATGGTGTAGGTCCCCTTCTTGGTCAGCTTCTTGGAGTAGCTGCCCTTGACCTGGGTCGTGGACTTGAACTTCGCCGGGCCCTTGGTGACGGTCACGTTGTGCGGGGCCTTGCCCTTCCACACCCACTTGACCGTCGTGCCCTTGGACACGGTGATCGAGCTTGGCGACGAACTTGTTGTCCTTGACCTGGACGGTCTTGGTGGCGGCGAAGGCCGGGATGGCCAGCGCGCCGGCGGCGAGCGCCGTGGCGGCGACGGCGGCGATGAGCTTCTTCATGGGACGGGTCTCCTCCTGGAGTGCGCAGGCGACGGCTCAGAACACCGGGGTCTCGGTGTAGGAGCCGAACACCTCCTGCAGGGCCTCGATGATCTCACCCTCGGTCGCGTGCACCCGCGCGGCGTCGAGCAGCGGCGGCATGAGGTTGACGTCGCTCGTGGCCGCGGCCGTCCTTGAGCGCGGTCAGCGCCGCCTCGCACGGGCGCCGACGTCGCGGCGGCCCTTGACGGCGGTGACGCGGTCGATCTGCTTGCGCTCGAGCGCCGGGTCGATCCGCAGGAGCGGCGTGTGGCGCGTCGTCGCCCTCGGTGTAGCGGTTGACGCCGACGACGACGCGGTCGCCGTGGTCGATGCGGCCCTGCAGCTCGTAGGACGCGTCGGCGATCTCGCGCTGGCGGGAAGTTCTGCTTGACCGCCTCGACCATGCCGCCGAGCTCGTCGATGCGGCGGAAGTAGTCGTAGGCCGCCGCCTCCATCTCGGTCGGTCAGCGCCTCGACGAAGTAGCTGCCGCCGAGCGGGTCGATCGTGTTGGTCACGCCGGTCTCGTGGGCGATGATCTGCTGGGTGCGCAGCGCGATCCGCACCGCCTCCTCGGTCGGCAGCGCGAGCGCCTCGTCGTAGGAGTTGGTGTGCAGCGACTGCGTGCCGCCGAGCACGCCGGCCAGCGCCTCGATCGCCGTGCGGGTGATGTTGTTGAGCGGCTGCTGGGCGGTCAGGCTGACGCCCGGCGGTCTGCGTGTGGAAGCGCATCAGCCACGACTTGCGGGTTCTTGGCCCCGAAGGTGTCGCGCAGCTCGCGCGCCCAGATGCGGCGGGCGGCGCGGTACTTGGCGATCTCCTCGAAGAAGTCGATCTGCGCGTTGAAGAAGAAGCTCAGGCGCGGCGCGAAGTCGTCGACGTCGAGGCCGCGGTCGACGGCCTGCTCGACGTAGGTCAGCCCGTCCTTGAGCGTGAAGGCGAGCTCCTGCGCGGCGGTCGAGCCGGCCTCGCGGATGTGGTAGCCGGAGATCGAGACCGGGTGCCAGCGCGGCATCGTCTGCGGTGCACCACTCGATCATGTCGCCCAGCAGGCGCATCGCCGGGTCGACCGGGAAGCACCACTCCTTCTGGGCGATGTACTCCTTGAGGATGTCGGCCTGGATCGTGCCGCCGAGGCGCTCGGCGGGCACGCCCTGGCTCCTCGGCCGCGACGACGTAGAAGGCGAGCATGATCGCCGCCGGCGCGTTGATCGTCATCGAGACGCTGACCTCGCCGAGGTCGATGCCCTCGAAGAGGTCTCCATGTCGACGACGGTGTCGACCGCGACGCCCTCGCGCCCGACCTCGCCGAGCGACATCGCGTGGTCGGAGTCGTGGCCCATCAGCGACGGCATGTCGAACGCGGTGCGACAGCCCCGTCTGCCCGTGGTCGAGCAGGTAGTGGAAGCGCTCGTTGGTCTCCTCGGCGGTGCCGAAGCCCGCGAACTGGCGCATCGTCCAGAGGCGGCCGCGGTACATCGACGGGTAGACGCCGCGCGTGAACGGGAAGCCGCCGGGGACGCCGATGCGATCGTTGCCGTCTGCGTCGACGGCGACCACGTCGTCGGCCGTGTAGAGCGGGTTGATCTCCTCGCCCGAGAGCGTGATGAACTCGGCGTCGCGCTCGGGGTGGCGCCGTAGGCGGCCAGCCACTCCTCGTGGGTGGTGGGGACGACGGGGCGCTGCTGGGTGGCCATTTAGGAGGACTTCCTCATATCTCGTGGAGGCGGCCATGTTACGCCAGGAAGTCGCCCGGCGTCGAGACGCAGGGTGCGCAGGACGCGTGGTGAGGCCCTCCTGCTCGTCGGGCGCCAGCGCGCCGAGGCCGAACTCGGCCGGCGTTGAGCGCCTCGGTCGCCGCGCGCGCGGCGGCGCGGCCGGCGTCGGTGATGACCGCCAGCGTCGCGCGGCCGTCGCGCTCGGACGGGCACGCGCACGCACGAGGCCGTCGTCGGCCGAGCGCGGCGACGATCGACGAGGCCGAGGTGCGGTGGACCTGCAGGCGCTCGCCGAGCTTGCCGATCGGCAGCTCGCCGCGGCGCGTGTAGGAGAGCAGCATCAGCGCCTCGTAGCGCGGGAAGGTCAGGCCGTGGGGCTTGACGCAGCTCGTTGAGGCGCGCCAGCAGGACCTGCTGGGCGCGCATGATCGACGTGACCGCCGCCATCGGCCGCGACGGCTCGGCCCCCACCGCTCCTCCCAGTGGCGGCGCGCCTCGGCGATCGGATCGATGCGCAGGGGCGCCATCGGTCAGCGGGCGGCCTCGCCGAGCAGCGCGCGGGCGATGACCAGGCGCTGGATCTCGCTCGTGCCCTCGTAGATCTCGGTGACCTTGGCGTCGCGGTAGTAGCGCTCGGCCGGGAACTCCTTGGTGTAGCCGTAGCCGCCGAGGATCTGGATCGCCTCGCCGGTCCAGTGGCGCGCGACGCGCGAGGCGAACAGCTTGGCCTGGGCGCCCTCGACCGTGTGCGGGCTGGCCGGCCTGCTTCAGCCGCGCGGCGCGCCAGACCAGCGCGCGGGCGGCCTCGATCTCGGTCTGCATGTCGGCGAGCTTCTGCTGGATCGCGCCGAAGCCGCCGATCGGGCGCGCCGAAGGCGTGGCGCTCCTTGGCGTAGCCGGTCGGCGAGCGTCGAGCGCGGCCTGCGCGATGCCGACGGCCTGGGCGGCGATGCCGATGCGGCCGCCGTCGAGCGTCGAGAGCGCGATGCGCATGCCGCCGCCGCGCGGCGCCGAGCGCGCTCGCCGGGCGTGTCCTCGAAGCGCGAGGTCGGCGGTCGAGGAGGAGTTCAGCCCCATCTTCTCCTCCTCGCGGGTGACGCTGAAGCCCGGGCGCGCCGCGGCGGACGACGAACGCGCTGACGGCTTCGTCCGGGTCCTTGGCGAACGACGATGAAGCGTGTGGGCGTAGGAGCCGTTGGTGATCCACTGCTTGGTGCCGGTGAGCGCGGCCGTCGACCGGCGCGCGTGCGCATCGCGCCCGGCGTCCGAGCCCGCTGCCGGACTCGGTCAGCGCGAAGGCGGCGAGCTCGTGGCCCTGGGCCAGCGGCGGGACGAGCGCGGTCGATCTGCTCGGGCGTGCCGTGGGCCAGGATCGGCAGCGTGCCGGCGCTGGTGTGGACCGCGACGGTCACCCCGACGCCCGGCGTCGGCGCGCGAGAGCTCCTCCAAGCACCGAGCACGTAGGACAGGAAGTCGGCGCCCGCGCCGCCGTGCTCGACCGGGCACGCACACGCCCATCAGCCCCAGCTCGCCGAGCGCGCCGAAGACCTCGCGCGGGAAGCGGTGCTCGCGGTCCCACGCCGCGGCGTGCGGCGCGATCTCCTCGTCGGCGAAGCGCCGCGCCAGGTCGCGGATCTCGCGCTGCTCGTCGGTCAGCTCGTGGAGGCTCATCGCACGCGCCTCACCGGTCCTCGCGCGCGCGCGGCTCGCGGCCCGCCTGCGCCGCGCCGCGCGCCGAGCAGCGCCGCGCGCGGCCAGGCCGCCGAGCATCTTCAGCCGCCCGCCGAGCCGCTCGAAGCGCAGCACGTCCCAGCCCTCCTCGCGCGCGACGCGCGCCAGCGCGCGCGTCGGGGTTGACGGCGACCGGATGGCCGACGGCGCGCAGCATCGGCAGGTCGGACTCCGAGTCCGAGTAGGCGTAGGACTCGGCTCAGGTCGATGCCCTCGCGCTCGGCCAGCTCGCGCATCACCATCGGCTTGCCCTCGCGGTAGGTGAACGGGCCGGCCGAGCGGCCGGTGTAGCGGCCGTCGACGACCTCCTCGAGCGGCGTGCCCAGCCCGCCGTCGAAGCCCAGCACGTGGGCGATCATCTCGGCCATGTCCTGGGTGGCGGCGGTGACGATGTAGACCGGCCGGCCCGCGTCCTGGTGGTCGTAGGCGATCTCGAGCATCTGCGGGTACAGGCGCGGCAGCACGCCGGCCAGCACCTGCGGGCCGAGGCGCTGGAGGTCGACGACGCGCCGGCCCTCGAGCATCGCGCCGACGCGCGCCATCACGCGGTCGGTGCTCTCGTCGGTCGAGCCGCGCAGGCGGAACTTGACGTTCTCCCACGCGTCGCGCGCCAGGCGCCGCCGCGAGATCATGCCCGCGCCTCGCGGCGCGCGCGCCCAGAAGAACCCGGACGACCCCGCCATCAGCGTCCGGTCGAGGTCGAAGAAGGCGGCGCCGCTCGCCGGCTCGCCTCCCCTAGGGGCCTCGTGCGCACGCCCCGTTGCCATGCACCCTCAGGATCACGGCGTCGCCCTGGCCGCCGCCGGAGCAGATCGCCGCGACGCCGAGGCCGCCGCCGCGCCGGCGCAGCTCGTGCACGAGCGCGCCGAGGATGCGCGCGCCCGAGGCGCCGATCGGGTGGCCGAGCGCGACCGCGCCGCCGTTGACGTTGACCTGGTCCTCGTCGATGCCGAGCATCGCGGATCGAGTTCAGCGTCACCGAGGCGAACGCCTCGTTGATCTCCCACAGGTCGATGTCGCCCGGCTGCAGGCCGGCCTTGTCCAGCGCCTTGCGCGCGGCGCCGGCCGGCGTCGTGGCGAGGTAGGCGAAGTCGTTGGCGAACTGCGCGTGGCCGACGATCTCGGCCAGGACCGCCTTGCCGTTGGCCGCGGCCCACTCGTCGGTGGCGAGCGACCAGCGCGCCGCCGCCGTCGTTGACGCCCGGCGAGTTGCCGGCGGTGTGCGAGCCCTCCTTGCCGACCAGGCCGGGCAGCTTGGCCAGCGCCTCGAGCGTCGAGCCGCGGCGCGGGCCCTCGTCGACCTCGACGACGGTGTCGCCCTTGCGGCCCTTGACCGTGAACGGGACGATCTCGTCGGCCATGCGGCCGTCGTCGATCGCGGCCAGCGCCAGCTCGTGCGAGCGCAGCGCCCAGCGGTCGAGGTCGGGGCGCGTGAGCTCGAGCTCGTCGCCGATCTCGGTCGCCTCGACGAACATCTGCTTGCCGGTGAACGGGTTGGTCAGGCCGTCGTGGACCATCGCGTCGAGCGCCTTGGCGTCGCCCATGCGGTAGCCGAAGCGCGCCTGGGGCAGCAGGTACGGGGCGCCGGACATCGACTCCATGCCGCCGCCGACGCCGACCTCGACGTCGCCCGGCGCGGATCGCCTGGTCGAGGATCACGGTCGCGCGCAGGCCGGAGGCGCAGACCTTGTTGATGGTCTCCGAGGAGACCTCCTTGGGGATGCCGGCCTTGATCTGGGCCTGGCGCGAGGGGATCTGGCCCTGGCCGGCCTGGATGACCTGGCCCATGACGACGTGGTCGACCTGCTCGGGCGCGACGTCGGCGCGCTCCAGCGCGGCGGTGATGGCGGCCGCGCCGAGCTCGGTGGCGTCGACGGTGGACAGGCCGCCGCCGAGCTTGCCGATCGGGGTGCGGGCGGCGCCGAGGATGACGGTCTTGGGCATGAGGAGGTCTCGGTCTCTGGAGTCGGGTCAGGACGGATTGGGCCCGGAACGGTAACGAGTAGCGTCGCCGCGCCATGCGCGTGACCGCCACCACCGAGGCCGCGGCGTCGACCGCGGCCGACACCATCGTCGTCGGCGCTGGTCGACGGCGAGGGCGTCGCCGCACGACGTCGACGGCGGTGCGCTGCAGGCGCTCGTGGACGCCGGCGAGGCGCAGGACGAAGCCCATGCCATCTCGCCGTGACCCACGCCGACGGCAAGCGCTGGATCCTCGTCGGGCTCGGCGCGCGCGACGAGCTCGACGCCGAGGGGCGCGGCTCGCGGCGGCCGCCGCGCACGGCCGCGCGCGCGAGCTCGGGCGCGCAGATCGTCTGCTGGGAGCTGCCGCACAAGGCGCGCGAGCACCGCCGGCGCGGGCGGTCGTCGAGGGCACGCTGCTGGCGGCCTATCGCTTCACCGCGTTCAAGTCGGCGCGACGACGACGGCGCCGCCGGCATCGCCGAGCTGATCGTCTCCGACCACGTCGACCAGGCGGCCGAGGTCGCGCGCGCGGCGATCGTCGCCGAGGCGGTCAACGCGGCGCGCGACCTGCAGAACACGCCGGCCAACGACATGACGCCGACGGCGCTGGGCGCGCGGGCGCAGGCGATCGCGGCCGACGCACGCGACGCTGAGCGTGCGAGGTCGTCGGCCGCGACGGAGATCGTCGGCGCGCGGCGATGGGCGCGTTCGCCGCGGTCGCCGCCGGCTCCGACGAGGAGCCCGCGCTGATCACGCTGCGCTACGAGCCGGCGGACGCCGCCGGCCCCGTCCTCGGGCTCGTCGGCAAGGGCGTGACCTTCGACTCCGGCGGCATCTCGATCAAGCCGGCCGGGTCGATGGCGGACATGAAGTACGACATGACCGGCGGCGCCGCGGTGATCGAGGCGCTCGGCGCGATCGCCGCGCTGCGCGCTGCCGGTCCGCGTTGTCGGCGTCGTCGGCGCGACCGAGAACCTGCTCGAGCGGCAGCGCGATGAAGCCCGGCGACGTCGTCACGGCGGCGTCGGGGCTGACCGTCCAGATCGACAACACCGACGCCGAGGGCCGCCTCGTGCTGGCCGACTGCCTGCACCACGCGATCGGGCTCGGGCGCCGAGCGCCTCGTCGACGTCGCGACGCTGACCGGCGCGATCGTCAGCGCGCTCGGCAAGGTCTACTCGGGCTTCTGGGCCGACGACGAGGACTGGGCGGCACGAGGTCGCGGGCGCGGCCGACGAGGCGGGCGAGCTGATCTGGCGGATGCCGCTGCACGAGCGCTACGCCGAGCTGGTCAAGGGCACGACCGCCGACGTCGCCAACCAGTCGCCGCTGCGCACGGCGCGGCCTGATCACGGCCGCGGAGTTCCTGCATCGCTTCACCGGCGACGTGCCGTGGGCGCACCTCGACATCTGCGGGACCGCGTGGGACTCGGGGCGCGCCTACGCGCCCAAGGGCGGGACGGGCGTGATGGTCCGCACGCTGGTCGCGCTGGCCGAGCGCGCTGAGCGCGGACGCCGCGCGGCCGGTGACCGCGATCGCGGCGCGCCCTGCCGCTGTGGCTCGTCCTCTTCGCCGCCTACGCGCTGACGCTCGCGATGCCCGGCGGGCCGGGCGGCCAGACGCTCAGCGCGCCCGAGGCGCACCGGCTGCTGGCCGCCGAGTCGCTCGTCTCCGACGGCGACGTCGACCTGCGCGACGAGTACGCCGCGCCACGCCTGGCGCGACTGGTACTCCGGGCCGCTGCGCCCGGCGGCGGCGCCGACCGACGGGCGGCTGGTCGAGCCGGTCGGCCTCGGCTTCACGCTGCTGATCGCGCCGGCCTACGCGGTCGGCGGGACCGACGGGCGTGCGGCTCTGGCTGGCGCTGATCGCGGCGCTCGGGTTCTGCCTGGCCGCCGCGCTGGGGCGCGCGCTCGTGCCGGAGCCGTGGGCGACGCGCGCGGCGCTGGTCGTCGGTCTCTCGCCGCCGGCCCTGGGCGCGGCGACCGCGGTCGCGCCCGCGATGGCCGGCGCGGCCTGCCTGGCCGGCGCCGCGCTGCTGGCGCTGCGCGTGCGCGAGGAGCCGACGACGGTCGCTGGGCGTTCTGGGGCGCGGCGCTGGTGGCGGCGCTGCCGTGGCTGGCGACCGAGCTGATCGCGCCGGCGGCGGTCGTCGCCGTCGCGCTCGCGCGCTGGCTGCGGCGCCGCCAACGCGGGCTGGCGGGCTTCGTCGCGCTGGAGGTCGTGCTGACCTCGGCCGTCATCTACGTCACGGTGAGCGACCGGCTCTTCGGCGGGCTGACACCCCACGACGTCGCGCGCGGCGGCGCGACCGGCGCGTCGGGCGTCGCCGACCACCTGGCGCGCGCGCCGCGACTGGCGACGACGTGGCTCGACCCGCACGCCGGGTTGTTGGTGTGGTCGCCGTTCTGCGCTGCTGGCCTTCGTCGCGCTGTGGCTGCTGTGGCGGTCGCGCCGCGAGCGCCTGGCGGTCGCGGTCTTCGACCAGGTTGATGTCGAGGTCACCGCGGCGTTCCTGGCGCTGATCGTCGCCGCCGTCGCGCTGACCGCGATCTTCGCGGCACCGTCGCTGGACGGCGGTGCACGCGTCTGGTCCCAGCCCGCCACATGGTCCCGGCCCTGCCCGCGCTGGCGGCGCTGAGCGCCTGGGCCGCGGCGCTTCGTCGCCGCGGACCGCGGATCGCGCTGGCGACCGTCACGCTCGCGGCGAGCGTCGCGCTGCTGGCGACGCACGCTCTGACCCGCGTCGTCAGTCGTCGCTCGCGCGCGCGCCGCGGCCGCGTCGAGGCGCTCGAGGATCCGGCTGGCCGCCGTGGCCGGGTCGAGCCGGCGCGCGACGACCTCGTCGAGCAGCTCGGCGAACGTCGTCGTCCTCGTCGAGCTGCTCCTCCAGCCGGCGGCGCAGGCGGAAGGTGCAGATCGCGACGACCTCGCTGCGCAGGTTGCGCTTGCGGCGCTCCGAGAGCGTGCCCTCGGCCTCGATGTACGCGCGGTGCTCGTCGAGCTTGGCGACCAGCTCGGCGACGCCGTCGCCGCTTGTGGGCCTCGGTCTTGACGATCGGCACGCGCCAGCCGCGCTGCGGCGCCAGCGACAGCACGCCGCGGATCTCGCGGACCATCGTGTCGGTCAGCGGGTGGTCGGCCTTGTTGACGACGATGATGTCGGGGATCTCCATGACGCCCGGCCTTCAGCGCCTGGATCGAGTCGCCGCGAGCCGGGCATCAGCACGAGCACGATGGTGTCGGCGTGGTCGATGATGTCGACCTCGGCCTGGCCGACGCCGACCGTCTCCAGGAAGACGTCGTCCTTGCCGGCCGCGTCCATCAGCAGCGCGGCCTGCAGCGCCGCCTCGCTCAGCCCGCCGAGCGCGCCGCGGTTGGCCATCGAGCGGATGAAGACGCCGGGGTCGAGGAAGTGCTCGGTCAGCCGGATGCGGTCGCCGAGCAGCGCGCCGTGGGTGAACGGCGACGACGGGTCGATCGACAGCACGGCGACGTCGCGATCCTGCTCGCGGCGCAGCTTGGTCAGCGCGCCGATCAGCGTCGACTTGCCGGCGCCGGGCGCGCCGGTGCAGCCCGACGATCGACGCGTTGCCCGTGTGCGGGTAGACCTCGCGGACGAGCTCCCAGCCCGCGGGGTCGTCGCTCTCGACGAGCGTGATCGCGCGCGCCAGGGCGCGCTTGTCGCCGTCGAGCAGGCGCTGGGCGAGGGTCTGCTGGGCCTGCGACATGGACCGCGCATGATGGCGGACTCAGGGGATCAACTGCTCGGCGACGTGCTTGGCCAGCGCGTCGGGGTCGCCCAGCAGCTCAGGGGCGTCGCGGCTGAGGTGGGCGCGCCCGACGTAGGTGCTGTAGGCCAGCAGCGCCTGGCGCCGGGCCCGCGCGCGGCTCAGCCCGAGCTCGCCGAAGGCCTTGGCCATGAACGCGACGCGCAGCTGGGCGGCGCGCACGACCGCAGCGTGGACCGTCGCGTCGCCGGCGGCGGCCTCGAGCATGGCCATGAAGATCGACGGGGGCTTGGCCGACGCCTTGCCCAGCAGCGCGAGCAGCCGCTCGCGCGGATCCTCGATCGTCGCCACCTGGTTCAACGGGCCGACGACGTGGTGGCGCTCCCAGCGCGCGACGGTCGCGGCGATCAGCTCCTGGCGCGTGCGGAAGTGCCAATAGAAGCTGCCCTTGGTGACGCCGAGCTCGCGCGCCAGCGGCTCGACGGCCACGGCGGCCAGGCCGCCGCGCTCCAGCGCGTCGAGCGCGGCCTGCTCCCAGCGCTCGCGGTCGAGGTTGTCGGGCGTCATCCGACCATCACCATACGGGAGCGTATTGACAAGCGCGTTGCCATACGGCACCGTATGGCCAATATGTACGAGCTCGCTCCCGGCCTCCGCCACGTCCCCGGCCTCCCACCGTTCGCCATCAACATCTACATGGCGGGCGGCGTGATCGTCGACGCCGGCACGCGCTACGCGGCGCGGCGCATCCTGCGTGCGGTCAAGACCACCAACTTGCCGGTCACCGCGCACGCGGTCACCCATGGCCACTGCGACCACCAGGGCGCCAGCGCCGCCTTGGTCGCCGCCCTGGGCGTGCCGTTCTGGGGACCGGCCGCCGAGGCCGACGCACTGCGCAGCGGCGCCGTCGGCCCACTGGCGCCGTCGAACGTCATCACCCGTTGGCAGCTCAAGCACTGGGCCGGCCCGGGCCTCGCGGTCGACCGCGAGCTGCGCGAGGGCGACGCGCTGGACGCCGGCTTCGTCGCCCTGGAGACGCCCGGTCACTCCCCCGGCCACCTCTCCTACTGGCGCGAGTCCGACCGCGTGCTGATCGCCGGCGACGTGCTCTTCGGCCGCCATCCGATGACCGGTCGCCCCGGCCTGCACGAGCCGCCGCGGGAGTTCACGCCGGACCCAGAGCGCAACCGCGCCTCGATCCGCCGCGTCGCGGCGCTGCGCCCGTCGCTGACCGTCTTCGGCCACGGCCGACCGTGGCGCGACGCCGACGCGCTGGAGCGCTTCGCCGCCGCGCTGCCCGACTAGGGCCGCTCACCCACGCGGTCGACCACGCCGCGCTGCTCATAGACCGCGTCGGCGATCACGGTGCCCGCCGGCGCCACGAAGCCTTGGATGGGCCGAGCGCCGACGATGACCTCGCGCTCGGCGAGCATCGCCGACGTCACCGGGTCGAAGAGCAGCTCCCGCCGCGTGCCGTCCTCGGTCCGTGTGACCGCGACGGCGGGACGGCCGAGCGCGTCGCGCGTGCGGGGGGTGAAGCGGACACCGGGGACGTCCTTCAGCGCGCGGTAGAGCGCGGCGCGCAGCTTCGGCGGTGCCGGCTGCTCGCGCAGGGCGTCGCCGATCTGGGTGAAGACCTCACCGGCCGGCGACGATCCCTGGCCGGGCGCGACGCCGTCGCGCAGACGGCGGAAGAGCGCGTCGCCCTGGGCGTCGAACGCACGCATATCCTCGCCCGACAACCGCTCGTTGCCGAGGTAAAACGCGCGATTGGGACTGAGGCGGAACGTCCCCTGACTTTGACCGGCCACCGATGGCCGCCCGGCCGCCACCCACTTGCGTTGCTCGGCGGCCGACGGCCAGCGGTGCCCGAGGACGCGCGTCGTCTCCGACCCGCGCCGACGCTCGCTGACCCACGCCTCGCGACGCTGCTGGGCCAGCGCGCAGAAGCGGTGCGTCGCACCGAAGCTGCAGGAGAGGTAGGTCGAGCGCGAGCGCGTGTAGAAGAACTGGTCGGGACGCGGGAACGCCTCGGGCGTGGGCTGGCGCTCTGCGGCGTCAGCGGCCTGGTCGAGCGCCTCGGCGGCGGTGGCGGGCGCCGGCGCCACGCGGCCCTCCTGCACGCCGGACCCGACCGAGAGGACGACGGCGAGCGCGACGGCAGCGGCCGCGAGCGCGCCCGGCACCGCGATCAGCCACCAGCGCGGGCGGTGACGTCGCGGCGCGGGGCCCGTAGCGGCGGCGATGTGCGTGGCCAGCCGCGCACGAGCGCGCTTGCGAACGACGTCTCCGTCGCGGTCGCCGCGCGGCGGCTCCCACCCGCGGAGAAGCTCCAACTCGTCGATCATGCCTCGCCCTCCGCCTCGTCCTCGGTTCCCAGTGCGATCCGCAGCCGCTGCCGCGCCCGATGCAGGCGCGAGCGCACGGTGCCGATCGGCACGCCGGTCGCCCGCGCGACCTCGTCATATTCCAGCCCGGCCCACGCGACGAGCAGCAGCACGTCACGCTCCTCGCTGCGCAGGTCCGCGAGCGCGGCGGCGATGGCCGGACCGGCCACCGCGGCGTCGGCACGGGCGTCGGCCGCGGCCGCGCTGTCCTCCGGTCCGGGCTCCTGGCGCTGCACGCGAGCGAGCGCCCGCAGCCGCCGCAGCTCCGTGCGCCGATGGTCGTGCACGAGGTTGGCCGCGATGCCGAACAGCCACGGCCGCGCGTCGGCGTAGGACTGGTCGAAGCGCCCGCGGTGATCGAAGGCGCGGGTGAACGTCTCGGCGGCGAGGTCCTCGGCCAGCGGCGCGCCCACGCGGCGGTGCAGCCAGCGGTCGATCACCCCGAAGTGGCGCTCGAAGAGCAGCGTGAACGCCTGCGGGTCACCGAG
The DNA here is from genome assembly GCA_963731005.1 of uncultured Conexibacteraceae bacterium. GTDB lineage: Bacteria > Actinomycetota > Thermoleophilia > Solirubrobacterales > Solirubrobacteraceae > Baekduia. The sequence continues at coordinate 1,581,584 of CAVSTZ010000001.1, forward strand.
CGAGGCCGCGATGATCGCGGCGTCGCTGCGCACCGCACAGGCGGTGCCCTCGGCGTTGAGCATGGAGGCCATCTTCTCCTTCTTCGCCGCAGCGCGGGATCAGGTTCCCCGCGCTAGCCTCCGCGGGCGTGGAACCGGTCTTGTCCCCGCCCGTGATCGCGTCCGCGCCCGCCCCACCGCTGCACTACCGGGGCGATCCGCCGCCGCTGGCCGGCGGCCCGCTGGCGCTGCTGCGCTTCGCCCGGCGCAACGGCATGTTCAACCTCAAGTACGCGCGGCTGGTCGCGCGGCTGGGCTATTGGAAGCTGCGACTGCGCGGGCGGCTGCAGCTCGACGGCCTCGCGTTCATCTGCCCCGGCGTCTCGCTGGAGGTCGGCCCGGATGCGGTGCTGCACCTGGGTCGTTGGTCGTGGCTCGGCCACGGCTGCAAGATCCGCGTCCACGAGGGCGAGTGCCAGATCGGCGCCAAGACCGTGATCGGCCAGGAGTGCACGGTCTCGGCCTTCCAGCACGTGTCGATCGGCCGCGAGTGCATCATCGCCGACCGCGTGATGTTGATCGACTTCGACCACGGCGTCGTCGAGGTCGAGCGCCCCGTGCGGCTGCAGGGCATCTACAAGCGCGACGTGCGCGTCGGCCACAACGTCTGGGTCGGCTACGGCGCGTGCTTCCTGCGCGGCGCGACGGTCGGCGACAACTGCGTGATCGGCACCAACACCGTGATCACCAAGGACATTCCCGCCGACGCCGTCGTCGCGGGCGCGCCGGCGCGCGTGCTGCGCATGCGCGAGGCGCCGGACTCGCTGCGCTGGACCTAGTCCAGCGCGTCGCTCAAGAGGCGCGCGACCAGCGCGAGCTCTTCGAGATCCTCGTCGACCAGGCGCCAGCGCTGGGCGATGGCCGGCTCGAGGTCGGGCTCGGCGGCCGCATGACGGACGGCGAGCGAGTCGTAGAGCGCCGCGCGGTCGTCGCGCAGCAGGGCCAGCAGCGCGTCGCGGCGGCGACCGAGCCAGGTCCGGACGAGCGGGTCGGCGACGTCGATGGCGCCGTCCTGGGACGCCTCGAAGATCCGGGCGAGCGCCTCGGCCTCGTCGATGACGTCGCGCAGGCACTCGGCAGTGCCGCGGCCGGACCCGCCGTGGCGCGCCGCGAGCGTCAGGCGCTCGCCGACGGGCGCCAGCGCGTGCTCGGCGAGCGACGCCAGGGTTTGCCGCTCATCGAGCGCGAGCGGGAGGGGCTGCGCGTGCACGCCGGCCATGGGTGCACATCATCGTCATCGCGCGGACAGAATGACGGCGAATGTCACTCCTGCCCGAACGCTTTTCACGGAACGAGCAGCATCGTCGGATTCGCGAAGGGGGCGAGATCCCGTAATGCCGGATTCTGGGTGCCGGGCGCGGCGAGCGCCGCCTCCAGCGCCGCGAGGTGCGCCGCGGCCCGCTCGCGCGGATAGGGGCCCGAGATGTCCCGGGTGACGAGGAAGGCCCAGTCGCTGGACTGCAGCGCCAGCAGCTCGCGGACCGCGCGGGCATCGGCGCCGGCGGCGAGGCCCGCGGCGACCGTGCGCAGCTCCGCCGCGCGCGTCGCGAAGGCCAGCTCGGCGACCTGCGGACCGTCCCACGTCCACAGCGTCCGCGGCGTGCCCCAGCTCGTGGTCGGCAGATCGTCGGGCGCGGCCGACGACGGCGGTGTCGCGCAGCGCGTCGTCGAGGCCGACGATCTCCAGGCCGACGCGCCGGCGCCGCGTCGAGCACGGCGGCCAGCCAGTCCAGGCCCTCGTACCAGTGGTGGCCGAGCAGCTCGGTGTCCAGCGCGCAGACCGACAGGCCGCCGTCCGCGACCCGCTCCGCGACGCGCGTGACGAAGTCGCGCGCGTCGATCGCCGCCTGCTCGCGCGCCCGGTCGCGGTCATAGACGGCGCCGTCGTTGGCCCACGGATGGTGGTGGTGGACGGTCTTGCGGTGCGAGTCGCGGTAGGCGCCGGCGGCCGGGTAGCCGCCGTCGCTCCACACCAACTCGATCGACCGTGCGGTCGATCGGGACCAGCAGCGGCCCGTCGCTGGTGGCCAGCGGCGTCAGCGCGTCGGGCAGGACGTCGGTGAGGTCGACGCACGTCGCGTGCACCCCGGCCTCCTCCAGCAGCGGATGCAGCCACGGGGCGTGGGCGCATTCCGGCAGCCAGAGGCCACCGCGCCAGGGTGGCGCGCCCGCCGCGGCGCCGCGGGCCCGATGCGCCTCGATCCCGGCGCGCAGCTGCAGCCGCACGCCGGCGTCGGTGGCCAGCAGCGGCAGGACGGCGTGCGTCGCGCTGCGACGTCCACGCCGCGTGGCGCGCCAGGCCGCGGGCCAGGCCGCCGGCGCCGAGCGCGTCGAGACGCGTCGGCGGCGCGCGCGTAGTCGGCGCCGGCGCGCTCCACCTGCGTCGGCCAGCGCCGGCTCGCCGCCCGCGCGGCAGCCCTCGGCGTCGAGCGCGTGGGTGGTGACGCGCAGGTCGCGCAGGAAGCTGAGCAGCCGCTCGTGGACGCCGGGCGCGGCGAGCTGGTCGGCGAGGACCGGTGTGACCGAGAGCGTGAGCGGCGCCGCGCGCGACTCCAACACCTCCAACAACGGGACGTAGACCGTCGCCGCCGCCTCGAAGAGCCACTCCTCGCCGAACGGCCACGTCCCGAAGCCCTCGACGTAGGGCATGTGCGAGTGCAGGACGATCGCGAGGCGACCGCTGCTCGCGGTCATGGTCGGCAGACGGCCACGAAGTCCAGCGCGCGCTCCAGCGGCCGGTCGGCCGTGAGCGTGAAGTCCGCGCACCGAGATCGCCGGCGTGAACCAGTCGTAGAACGGCTTGGTGATGCGCAGGCCCTGGTGGACGTCGTCCCAGCGCAGCTTCTTGATGGCGAACTCGTGGACGGCCAGCTTGCGGGCGTGGAACAACCCGTACAGCTCGACCGACGAGAAGTGCGCGGCGCAGAGCGCGTGGAACTCCTCGGGGCGGTACTCCTTGACGTGCCACGGGTTGCCGGACTTCTCGGCGCCTTCGGGCGCGAGCGTCAGCACGTTGGGCGTCGAGACGTACACGGCGGGCGCGCCGCTGTCGGCCGATCAGCGCCTTGAAGCGCTCCAGGATCTCGTCCGGGTTCTGGACGTGCTCGATCGTCTGCAGGAAGACGACGGCGTCGGCCGGCTCGGCGAAGGTCTCGACGAGGTCGCGCGCGAAGCGCACGGTCGGCGAGGAGTAGCGCAGCCGCGCGTGCTCGTGGGCCTCGGGGTTGGCGTCGACGCCGACGACTTCGGCCGCCCGCCCGGACAGCACGCTGCTGCCGTAGCCCTCGCCGCAGGCCATGTCGATGACCTTCAGGCCCGCGACCCGATCGCGGATCCACTCGTAGACGATCAGGTGGCGCTGGTACCAGTAGTTCTCCTCCGGCACGTCGGGCAGCGTGCGCTCGCCGGTGAGGGCCAGCGGCGGGACGCCCGTCGGGCTGGTCGCGCTGGAGGTAGAGCTGGGGCGTGGTCGGCTCGGAAGGCTGGTCAGACATGAACGAGGCGGGCACGCTACAGGTGCCCGCCTCGCCGCAGGCCTCAGCCGCGCCGCAGCGCGATGCGATGCACCAGCGGCACGCGGTTGCGCGCCGGGCGGACCGCCGCGACCGCGTGCAGGATCTCGCCGTCGGCGAGCCGCTTGAGCACGCCCGGCGGCAGCGTGACCTTGACGCGCCGGCGGCCCTGGGCGGGGACGCTCAGCCGCGCCGTGCCGATGGTGACCATCCGCACGCGCCCGCGGGCAGCGGCGCGGGCCGCCTCGGCGCCGGCGTGCAGCTGCTCCCAGCGCACGGTCAGCTGCACGGTCACCCAGCCGCAGGAGCCCTCGGTCTTGTGGCAGAGGACGTCGCCCAGGTTGATGGACTTGCCGTCCGGACCGACGCCGCTGCGATCGAAGCCGCGGAACTCCAGCATCCGCGTGCGCGAGGGCGGAGCGACCGTGCCGGCGCCCGTGACGCCGTCGGCGTCGCCATCCTGATCGGCGCCCGGCGTGGCCTTGGCACCCGCCGGCGCGGTCACGTTGACGGTGCCCTGCGCGGTGCGCACCTGGCCGCCGACGGTGGCGGTCAACGTCACGGCATAGGCGCCGGGCGCGGTGGCGGCCGGCACGGCGACGGTGACGCTCGCGTCCTGGAAGCCGGGCGCGGCGGGCGTCAGCACGGCCGGCGACGGCGAGACCGCGGCGCCGGGCAGCGCGGTGCTCGCGCTCAGCGCGAACGAGGGGCCGGCGTCGCCGACGTAGCGCAGCGTGAACGGCACCGTGGCGGTGGCGCCGGGCGTGACGGTCGCCTCGCCGCCGGAGCCGCGCAGGTCCTTCAGCGCCAGCGTGTCGCCGGTCGACATGCGCCCGCAGAGCGTCGTCGGCACGAGCGGCAGGCCCTGGCTGTTGGTCTCCTGGCCCTCGAGATCGACACCGTAGATCGTGTCGTAGGGAAAGCCGCGGTACTCCTGGCAGTCGACCGGACGCGAGTCGAGCAGTTGCAGGCCGAAGGTCTCGCTGCCGGTCGCATCCAGCCCGCGGGGGTCGACGCCGTCATAGATCGACTCCGGGAAGGCCATGCGCATGCCGCCGAGCACCGCGTGGGCAAAGCTCGCCGGGGCCGGCAGGCCGCCGTCGCCACGGGCGGGCGTGAAGTCGGCGGCCACCGACCAGTCACTGTCGCCCTCGGAGGCCGGGGGCGCGTCGCTCGCGGCGATGTGCTGGAGACCGGCCGCCAGCTCGGGCAGGCCCTCGCCGGGCTGGGCGGCCTGTCCGACCACGGGCGAGATGTAGCCGACCCACTGTTGACCGGCGGGCGCCGGGCGCGTGTGCTGCAGCGTCTCGTCGAGGCTCGGCTTGCGCGTCAGGGTGACGGTGTCGGCGTCAAAGCCGGAGGGCAGCGTGGCCGTCGCGGTCGCCGGCGCCTTGGCGTTGTCGGGCACGAGGAAGGCCGTGAAGAACTGAACGCCGCCGTTGTCGGCGAAGCCCTCCGCGAAGCCGGCCTGGTGGGGCTCGGTGTCACAGCCGCCGTCACCGTTGGCGGGAATCGACAGGCCGGGGCTGAAGGCCGCCGCCGTGTTGGTGGTGAACTCGCCCGCCTCGTCGAGGCAGAGCGTGGCGTCGACGTGCACGACGTCGCCGATGACGTCCTGCTGGGTGGCGCTCTCGTCCCGCACCGAGTAGCCGTTGAGGCCGGCGCAGCCCGTGAGGCCGGCAGCGGCCAGCGCGACGGCGAACGCCGCGCGGATCTTCCGTGACATCGAATCCCCTGCTTGTCGTGCTGCGCCGCGGACGTCCGTGCCGCGGCGGTTCCTGTCCCGGCCAACACGGTGGAGCACGGGCCCCGATCTCTCCATCGTCCATTCGTCCGGGAGGTCTCAAGGCGCTCAAGCCCACCGACCTGGACGTTTCCTGGACACCCGCCGCCGGCGGGCCGTCGCTAGCATGCCGCGACCTATGAGCCCCGCCCCTGCCACCGCGGAGGAGATCCGCGACGTCAACACCCGCTACCACGACGGCGCCGCGGCCGACTACGACGCCAAGTGGGGCATCGACTTCGGCGAGACCGGCCGCACGCAGGTGCTGGGCAAGCTGCGCAAGGCGCTGGGCGGCGACCTGCGGTCGTTCGCGCGCAGCCTGGAGCTCGGCGCGGGCACGGGCTACTTCTCGCTGAACCTGCTGCAGGCGGGCGTGATCACCGACGCGACCTGCAGCGACATCTCGCCAGGGGATGGTCGACGCGCTGGAGCGCAACGCGACCGCGCTGGGCCTGGACGTCGACGCGCGCATCGCCGACGCCGAGGCGCTGCCGTTCGCCGACGAGTAGCTTCGACCTCGTCCTCGGCCACGCCGTCCTGCACCACCTGCCCGACCTGGACCAGGCGTGGCGGCGAGATCCACCGCGTGCTGGCGCCCGGCGGCGTCGCGGTCTTCGCCGGCGAGCCGTCGCACCACGGCGACCGCATCGCCAACGTGCCCAAGCGCGCGGCGACGCGCGTCGCGCCCGCGTGGCGGCGCGCCATGCGCGCCCGGCCGGCGTCGGAGGGCAACCTCGACGGCGGCGCCGAGAACCACCAGCTGGAGTCGATGGTCGACGTCCACGCCTTCACGCCCGAGCAGCTCGCCGCCGGTGCGCGCGCCGCCGCGTTCGCCGACGTCCACGTGCGCGGCGAGGAGCTGCTGGCCAACTGGTTCGGCTGGGCCAACCGCGCGCTGGAGGCGACCGCCGACCCGGAGACCGTGCCGTGGGCGTGGAAGATGTACGCCTTCCGCGGCTACGTCGGGTTGCAGCACGTCGACCGCGTGCTGCTCGAGCCGCGCCTGCCGTCGGCGATCTTCTACAACTTGATGATCACGGCGCAGAAGTAGCCGCGCCGTAGCGCTGCTTGGCGACCTCGCGCTCGTGCGCGTGGTCGACGATCGGCGCCGGGTAGTCGCGGCCGATCACGCAGCCCGCCGCGCGCCTGCTCGGCGTCGCTCATCGTCCACGGCTCGGCGAGCTCGGCGTCGGGCACGTCGCGCCAGCTCGGGCACCCAGCGGCGCACGTAGCGACCGTCGGGGTCGAACTTGCGCTGCTGGAGCATCGGGTTGAACAGGCGCCGGAAGTACGGCGCGGGGTCGACGCCGACCGACGCGATCCACTGCCAGTTGCCGTTGTTCTGCGCGGGCTCGCCGTCGAGCAGCAGGCGCGCGAAGTGGCGCTCGCCCTCGCGCCAGTCGATGTGCAGGTCCTTGGTCAGGAACGAGCCGACGACCAGCCGCGCGCGGTTGTGCATCCAGCCCGTCTGCGCGAGCTGGCGCATGCCGGCGTCGACGAGCGGATAGCCGGTCCGGCCCGCCTTCCAGGCCGCCAGCGCCTCGGCGTCGTCGGCCCAGTCGCAGGCCGTGGCGGTAGCGCTCCTGGAACTCCTGTCGCGACGTTGCTCGGGGTACATGCAGCAGCTGATGGGCGTAGAAGTCGCGCCAGGCGAGCTGGCGGATGAACGCCGCCGCGCCGGCGCCGCCGGGCGCTGCGCGCGCTCCTCGCACTCGCGCGCCGACAGGCAGCCCCAGCGCAGGTAGGGCGAGAGCACCGAGGTGCCGCCGGTCGAGAGCGCGTCGTGGCGGTCGGCGTAGCGGTCGAGGTCGGCCGTCGCAGCCAGCGCGCCAGCGCCGCGCGGGCCGCGGTCTCGCCGGGCTCGACGACCGGCTCGGGGACGTCGGCGTCGTCGACGCTCAGCGCCGCGGCCGACGGGATGCCGTCCCTTGCGCAGCGACGGTGGCAGCGGCGGGAGCGCCGTCGGCGCGCGGTGCACGGGCGGCGCTGCACGCTCGGCGATCGCGCGCCAGAACGGCGTGAAGACCGTGTAGGGCTTGCCGCCCTGCGTCCGCGGCCGCGAGGGGTCGACGAGGTAGCCGCCGCCGTGCGGCTCGGCCTCGACGCCCGCTTCGCGCAGCGCCTCGGTGACCCGCGGTCGCGCCGCCGCGCGTAGGGCGCGACGTCGCTGGTCCACAGCACGGCCCGCGCGCCGACCTCCGCGCGCCACGGCCACCACCTCGTCCTCCGGCGCGCCGTGGCGGACGACCAGCCCGGAGCCGCGCGCGCGCAGGTCCGCGTCGAGCGCGCGCAGGCAGCCGAGCAGGAAGCGCGCCCGCGCCGGGCTGCGCGTAGCGCCCGTGCAGCAGCGCGTCGTCGAGCACGAAGAGCGGGACGACCCGCTCGTGGTCGCGCGCACGCGGCGCTCAGCGCCGGGTGGTCGTGGAGCGCGCAGGTCGCGGCGGAACCAGACGATGGCGGTGGCGCTCACTACGCGCTCATACGGCGCACCGCAGCGCCCGGCTCAACCTACAATCGCGCTATGGGCGAGCAACGACCGGACTTCCCGCTCTTCCCGCTGGGCATCGTCGCGCTGCCCGCACGAGCTCGTGCCGCTGCACATCTTCGAGGAGCGCTACAAGGCGATGATCGACGAGTGCCTGGAGCGACGGGCGCGAGTTCGGGATCGTCTGGCCGCCGACGACGGGCTGAAGGCCAACGGCTGCGCGATGGAGGTCACCGAGGTCCTGGAGCGCCATGAGGACGGCGCGGCTGAACATCCTCACGCGCGGCACGCGGCCCTTCCGGATCCTCGAGGAGCACTTCGACCACGTCTATCCGGCGGGCGCGGTCGAGTTCCTCGACGACCAGGACGAGCCGGCCGACGCGCCGATCGTCGAGGCCGCCCACGCGGCCTACTGGCAGCCTCGTCGAGGAGGCGACCGACAAGGTCCTGGAGCCCGAGCTGCTGGAGCCGCTGACCGCCTACGAGATGGCCGCGACCGTCGACTTCGGGCCTGACGCCAAGCAGGGGCTGCTCGACCTGCGCTCCGAGAACGCGCGGCTGCGCGCTGCTGACCCGCCTGTTCCGCGCCGCGGTCAAGCGGCTGGACTTCATCGAGCGCGCGCAGGCTCGGGCGCGGTCGAACGGGAAGGTCCGCTTCGGCTAAGCCAGCCTCGGCGCAGCCGCGGTCGAACGGAAGGTTCGCTTCGGCTGACCGGCTCGGCCTCGACCTCCGGCCTGCCCGCAGGCGGCCCGACGCCGCCAGCCAGGAGCCCGCGAGGATCAGGACGAGGCCGCCGATCGTCGCCGAGCGTCAGCGTCCTCGTCGAGCAGGATCACGCCGTAGATCACCGCGAACGCCGGCGCCACGTAGGCGACGACCGACGCGCGCGCCGGGCCGATCTCCGCGATCAGGTGTAGAAGAACAGGAACGCCAGGCCGGTGCCGCCGGCGCCGAGCGCGATCATCGACAGCACCGCGTTGGCGCCCGGGTTGTGGGTCGGCAGCGAGAGCAGCGGCGACCGGCAGCCAGACGACCGCGCTGATGACGAGGTTCGAGGCCGCGACGCCGACCGGCGGCACGCCGGTGAAGCCGCGCTTGACGATCAGCACCGCGACCGCGTAGCAGAGCGCCCGCGCCGACGACCATCAGGCCGCCGATCGAGCGTCTCGGCGTCGCCCGCTGAGGTCGACGCCGAACAGCAGCACGACGCCGACCATCCCGAGCACGACGCCGACCAGGCCCCAGCCGTGCGATCGCTCGGCCGGGTCGAACTTGACGGCCAGCAGCGCGACGAACAGCGGCGCGGTCGCGACGAGGATCCCGGCGAGCGCCGAGGGCACGTGGTTCTCGCCGAAGGTGATCAGGCCGAACGGGACGACGACCTGCGCGGCGGCCAGCGCCAGCGCCCAGCCGCGGCGGCGCGCAGGATCATCGGCACCGCGCCGCAGCGGATCGCCAGCGGCGCCAGCACGGCCGCGCCGAGGATCGTCCGCGCGCAGATGATGAAGCCCTCCGACAGGCCGTCGTCGAGCGCGACCTTGATGAACATGTACGACGCGCCCCACAGCGCGGCGGTGAACGAGAGCGAGAGCCAGGCGCGCGGGGTCACCGATCGAGTGTGCCACGTCGCCAGCCCCAGCGTCGATGACGATGTCTTGGCGCTGCCATCAGCGGAGCTGATGGATCGCTCGGCTCAGCGCGCCAGGCCGCAGGCGCCGCGCGCGACGTCGCGCGTCAGCTTCGCCAGGCGGTAGAACGTCTGCGGCTGGCCGGCCGAGGTGTCGCTGAAGGCGACCGTGCCCATCTCGCTGCGGACGCGGTAGCTCAGCGACGTGATCGCGCCTGGGCGGCAGGTTGAGGTGCTTGGCGGCGAGGCCGACCTGCTTCTCCTCGTCGTTCTTGTCGCCGTCGAGCTCGCGGCGGATCTCGCGCGCGGTGATCAGCTGCGCGGAGGTGATCTCCTGGCGCCCGCTGCCGTTGCAGTAGGCGCCGCCGTCGTCGCTGATGCGCAGCGTCAGCCGCGCGCCGGGGATCGAGCCGGTGCGCTGCACGACGAAGAGATCGGCGGGCTGCGGCGCCGCTGCAGCCGGCCGACAGGACGGCGGCGGCAGCGACGGCGAGCGAGGACCACGAGGCGGCGGGGCGACATGCAGCGGCCATCCTGTCGCAGCGGCGTCACGCCCGCGCCGCGCCGCCGCCGCGGCGCGGGTCGCCGGCGCCCGTCAGCGCGCCGGTCGCGCGGTCGCGCTCGACCGCCTGGACGCCGCCGAAGAACAGGTTGCGCGCGCGGAACGGCGCGAGCGTCCGGCCGGCCGGCGTCGAGCGCCGTCAGCGTCGATCCCCGGCTCGGCGTAGACCGACGTCGTCCTCGAAGTGCAGCGCGCGGCGCCTCGACCGCCGCGCGCGGCGTCGAGGCCGTGGTCGACGACGCCGACGATCGTCTGCAGGATCGCCGAGCGGATCCGGTTGGAGCCCGCGCTGCCGAGCGACCAGCTCGACCTCGCCGTCGGCGCCGAGCACGACCGTCGGCGCCATCATCGACGGCATCCGCCGGCCCGGCGGCGCGGTGAGAAGCCGAGCGGGTTGAGGTCCTCCTCGCCCATCATGTTGTTGAGGTGGATGCCCGGTGCCGGGGACGACGAGGCCGGAGCCCTCGCCGTTGGTGCACGTCACCGCGCACGCGCGGCCGTCGCCGTCGAGCACCGAGATGTGCGTCGTCGAGCCCAGCTGCGCGGCCAGGAAGCGCTCGAGGAAGCCGGGCTCGGCGAGGCCCGTCGACGAACTCCGGCGTGCGCGCGTCCTGGGCGCCCTCCATCACGTCGACGAGCGTCGGCCGGCGACGGCGGCGGCCCGCCGGCTGCGCGTCGAGCCGCGCCAGCGCGAGCGCGAGCAGGGTCCCGCCGGCCGACGGCGGCGGGTTGGTGAGCGACCGTCGCGCCCGCGGTAGGCGACCCGCACCGGCTCGCGCGCGATCGGCTCGTAGCCGGCGAGGTCGGCGCGCCGTCAGCATGCCGCCGCGCGCGCGCGACCCAGGCGACGACCGCGGCGGCGATGTCGCCGTGTAGAACGGCGCGGCGCCCTCGGCGCCGAGGCGCTCGATCGTGTCGCCCAGCTCGGGCTGAGCGAAACGCTCGCCCTCGCGCAGCGCGCGGCCGCCGGGCGCGAACAGCGCGGCGGCCTCGCGGCGTCGAGAGCAGGATCCCCTCGAGGATCTCGAAGACGTAGGCCTGCGGCGCGTTCAGCGCGACGCCGTCGCGCGCGAGCGCCGCGGCGGGCGCGGCGAGGTCGGCCAGCGGCAGCGTGCCCCAGCGGCGCGCCGCCTCCTCGAGGCCCGCCGGCGTGCCCGGCACGCCGCACGACGCGGCGCCGACGTGGAAGATCTGCATCGCGTCGCCGAACGAGACCTCGATCGGCAGCAGCGGCGCGCGCGCTCGCCGTCGCGCCCGGCGCGGCGACGAAGAAGTCCAGCAGCGTCGGCTCCTGCCCCGGCGCCGGCCACGAGCATGTAGCCGCCGGCGCCCGGCCCGGTCAGCAGCGGCTCGGCGACCCACGACGCCAGCATCGCCGCGATCGCCGCGTCGACGGCGTTGCCGCCCGCGCGCAGCACGCGCGGCGCCCGCCTCGGCGGTCACCGGATGCCCGGCGGCGACGATCCCCTCCATCAGCCGATCCTGACACCAAGCCGCCATCAGGCCTGCCCCGGCAGCCTGACCGCGCGACCCGAACGACCGAGGGCCCGCGATCGGCGCGGGCCCTCGAAGCGTGCTGCACGGTGTCGGCGGCGTCTATCGGCGCGGCAGGAACTCCGGGACGTCGAGGTCGGAGACGACGCCGCCGCGGCGGACCGCGATCGGCTCGCGCTGCGCGGTCACCGCGCGGCGTGCGGCGCTCGACGCGCGGCTCGCCGCGCCCGGGCTCCTCGATCCGCGGCTCGGCCGACGCTTGGGCGCGTCGCCGTAGCCGGTCGCCACGACCGTGACCCAGACCTGGTCCTCGAGCTTCTCGTCGACCATCGCGCCGAAGATGATGTTGGCGTCCGGGTGGGCGGCCTCCGCGACGGCCTTGGCCGCCTCGTTGACCTCCCACAGCGACAGGTCGCGGCCGCCGGTGATCGACAGCAGGATCGAGCGCGCGCCCTCCATGCTCGTCTCCAGCAGCGGCGAGGAGACGGCCTGCTCGGCGGCCTCGATCGCGCGCTTGTCGCCGGTGCCCATGCCGATGCCCAGCAGCGCCGCGCCGGCGTCGGACATGATCGTCCGCACGTCGGCGAAGTCGAGGTTGATCAGGCCCGGGAGCGTCACGAGGTCCGAGATGCCCTGGACGCCCTGGCGCAGCACGTCGTCGGCGACGCGGAAGGCGTCGACCATCGACGTGTGCTTGTCGAGCACGCTGAGCAGGCGGTTGTTGGGGACGACGATCAGCGTGTCGACCTCGTCGTGCAGCGCCTCGATGCCGACCTCGGCCTGCTCGCGCGCGGCGCGTGCCCTCGAAGCCGAACGGCTTCGTGACGATGCCGACCGTCAGCGCGCCGATCTCGCGGGCGATGCGCGCGACGATCGGCGCCGCGCCGGTGCCCGGTGCCGCCGCCGGCGCCGGCGGCGATGAACACCATGTCGCTGCCCTTCAGCAGCGCCTTGATGCGGTCGTACTCCTCCATCGCGGCCTGGCGGCCGAGGTCCGGGTTCGAGCCGGCGCCGAGCCCGCGCGTGACCTGCGGGCCGATGTGCAGCGTGATGTCGGCGGTCGACTGCTGCAGCGACTGCAGGTCGGTGTTGATGGCGAGGAACTCGACGCCCTCGACCTCGGCCTCGACCATGCGGTTGACCGCGTTGACGCCGGCACCGCCGACGCCGACGACGCGGATCACCGGCGAGCCGGCGACCTTGGCGCCCCAGGGCGACTCGTCGTAGCTCGCCGAGCTGCGGGCGTAGGGGTCCGCGGCAGGCGCGGCCGGCGCCGGAGCCGGAGCCGGAGCCGCGGCGCGCGGCTGCCGGAGCGGCGGGCGCGGCGACCGGCGGGGCCAGGATGTCGTCGGGCAGCTCGGAGCAGAACGCGTGGCGCAGGCGCTCCTGCGGCGACGGGCGCGCGCGGCGCTCGTGCGACCTCGGGCTCCGGATCGGCGCGCCAGCGACGGATGCGGGTAGCCGCGTCTCGCGCGGATCGGCGCCGGCGGCGGCTCGGCGGCGGCGGGCCGTCAGTCGGGCGCGGCGGGTCGGCGCTCGGACGTGCCTTGCGGAGCGGCGGCGTCGCCTGCGGCGTCGCCGGCTCGGCGCGGCCTCGGCGCGCGTCCTCGTCGGTGCGGCGGAAGAGCGCCGCCAGCGGGCCCTCCCGCATGCTCGCGCGCTTACCGCTTGCCATTGGCGAGAACCTCCTTCGCGAGATCGCGATAGGACTGGGCGGCCATCCCGTCCGGTTCGTACTTCAGGACCGACATGCCCTTCACGGGCGCCTCGGCGAAGCGGATCGTCTTCTTGATCCGCGACGCGAAGACCCGGTCGCCGAAGTTCTCCTCCAGGATCTCGATCGCCTCCTTGGCGTGGACGGTGCGCGTGTCCATCAAGCGTCGGCAGGATGCCCTCGATCTCGACGTCCGGGTTGAGGTTCTCGCGGATCATCTGCAGCGTGTTCTGGAGCTGGATCAGCCCGCGCATCGACAGATACTCGCACTGCACGGGGACGATCACCTTGTCCGCCGCCGTCAGGGCGTTGATCGTGAGCAGCCCGAGGCTCGGCGGCGTGTCGATGCAGACGAAGTCGTAGTCGTCCTCGATCGGCTTGAGCGCCTTCTGCAGCGAGCGCTCGCGGCCGATCTGCGTCGACATCGCGATCTCGGCGCCGGCGAGGTCGATCGACGCGCAGGCGATGTCGATCTCGCGCTTGCGGATCACCTCGCGGATCGAGCATGTGGTGGACGAGCACGTCGTACATCGACTGTCTCGAGCGTGTCGGGGTCGATGCCCTGGGACATCGTCAGGTTGCCCTGCGGGTCCATGTCGACGCACAGGACGCGGTGGCCCTTCTCGGCGAACGCGACGGCGAGGTTCAGCGTCGTCGTCGTCTTGGCGACGCCGCCCTTCTGGTTGGCGAAGGCGATGACCTTCATGCTGCGATCTCCCGTTCACGGAAGGCTCCGTCGTGGTCGGTTCGGGACCCATCGGGGCGGTATTCGCAGCGGGCCGGGCGATTCCTCCCGGCGGTGTGGGCTAAGCGCGCACGTCGATGTGGGCCCCGGAGCCCGGCGCGACGGGCGCGACCGCCGGCGACTCGCCGTCGTCGGCGTGCTCGAGGGCCTGGAGGAACTCGCCGTCGACGAACGGGTTCGTGGGCTTGGCGAAGGTCCGGGTGATCAGGACTTCGGCCAGCGACGGTGCTCCATGCGGGAGGCTGGGCGAAACGGACATGGTCAGAGTCGCATCGACCGGTCGTCCGCCGGCTTGAGCCTGTCCAGCCGGTTCTGGACGCCAGTAGGGTCCTGCGGGCGAGATGCGGGAGCTCCTGACCAAGCCGCTGCTCGTCGTCACCGGCAAGGGCGGCGTCGGCAAGTCGACCGTCGCGGCCGCGCTGGGCTGGCGGCGCCGCGCCGCGGGCTGCGCACGATCGTCGCCGAGGTCGCGCGCGCGCGACGACGTCTCGCGGGCGCTCGCCGACGCGACGCGCCCGAGGGCCGACGTTCGACGAGCGCGAGCTCGCGCCGGGCCTGCACCACATCTCGATCGACCCCGAGGCCGCGCTGGAGGAGTACCTGCGCGACCAGCTGCCGCGCGGCGCTGGCCGACCTGCTCGCCTCCAGCCGCGATGTTCGGCCTACCTCGCCGCGGCGACGCCGGGCATGCGCGAGCTGCTGACCGTCGGCAAGGTCTGGGAGCTCGCGCAGCCCGAGCGCCGCACGCCGGGCGCCGCATCCCTACGACCTCGTGATCGTCGACGCGCCCGCGACCGGCCACGGCGTCGCGGTGCTGACGCGCGCCGCGCGACGTTCGCCGACGCCGCGCGCGTGCGGGCCGATCGCGCGCCAGGGCGCGCATGATCGACGCGATGCTCGCCGACCCGCGAGCAGACCGGCGATCGTCGCGGTCGCCACGCGCGCGAGGAGATGCCGGTCAACGAGACGCTCGGCGCTGCGCGACGCGCTGCGCGACGAGCTCGGGCTCAGCGCTCGGCCGCGGTCGTCGTCAACGGCGTGCTGCCCGACGCGCTTCACGCGCGCGCCGACGGCGCGGCGCTGGCGACGGCGCGCGCCGGCGGCTCGCGCGCGGTGCGCGCCGCGCGGCCGAGCGCCGCGCGCGCGCGCGGCCCAGCGCGCGCAGCTCGCGCGGCTGCGCCGCGGCGTCGCCGGCGTCGAGGTGCCGCACGCTGCCGCTTCGTCTTCGAGCCGACGGCCTCGGCGCGCCGACGCGCTCGCGCGCGCTGGCGCGACGAGCTGGTCCGGTGAGCGACCTCGCGCGAGCGCCTCGAGGGCAAGCGCGTCGTGCATCTGCGCCGGCTCCGGCGGCGTCGGCAAGACGACGACGTCGGCGGCGATCGCGCTCGGGCTGGCGGCGCGCGGGCGCGCGGGTCGCGCGTCGTGACGATCGACCCCGCGCGGCGGCTGGCCGACGCGCTCGGGCTCGAGCGAGCTCGGCAACGAGCCGCGGCGCGTCGACGCCGAGCGCTTCGCCGGCCACGGCATCGAGATCGCGCGGCGAGCTGTGGGCGATGATGCTCGACCCGAAGCGCGACGTTCGACGAGCTGATCGAGCGGCTGGCGCCCGACGACGCGCACGCGCGACGAGATCCTCGCCAACCGCATCTACCAGCGAGCTGTCGAGCGCGGTCGCCGGGCTCGCAGGAGTTCACGGCGGTCGCCAAGCTCTACGACCTCGACCGCGTCGGGCCGCTTCGACGTGCTCGTGCTCGACACGCCGCCGTCGCGCAACGCGCTGGACTTCCTCGACGCGCCCGACCGCCTGACCGGCTTCTTCGAGGGCCGCGCGCTGCGGCTGTTCCTGCGCGCCGACGGGGCTGGCGGCGCAGGTCATGGGCCGCGGGACGAGCGTCGTCTTCTCGGTGCTGCGAGCGCGTGACCGGCGTCGACCTGCTGGACGACCTGCGCGTCTTCTTCCGCGCGCTGGCGGGCTGATCGACGGCTTCCGCGAGCGCGCGGCCGGCGTCAAGGCGCTGCTGCGCCGACCCGCGCGACGACGTTCCTGATCGTCACCTCGCCCGAGCGCGAGCCGGTCGAGGAGGCGATCTTCTTCCGCGGCAAGCTGCGCGAGGCGGGCATGCCGTTCGGCGGCCTGATCGTCAACCGCGTGCACCCGCTGGCGCCGGACGGCGACGACGAGGTCGACGAGGCGGCGCTCGCCGCGCGAGCTGGGCGGCGACGCGGCGCTGGCGCGCAAGGTCGCGCGCGACGCTGCGGCGAGCTCCGCGTGCTCGCCGCACCGCGACGCGCGCGCCGATCGCGCGGCTGCGGCGCCGAGCTCGGCGACGACGACCCGATCGTCGTCCCGCACCTCGACGGCGACGTCCACGACGTCGACGGGCTGGTCGCCGTGCACCGGCATCTGTTCGCGGAGGGTGCTGAGCGAAGCATGTTGCTGGAGCGAGGCGGCGTTTTGAGCGATGGGCCGCCGCTCGCGGTCATCGCGTGGCCGTTCGAGCACGGCTCGCCCGACATCGGGATGGGCGCCGGCGCGGCGCTGCTGGCCGGCGACGCGGCGCTGCACGGTGCGCTGAGCGGCCGCCGGCTGGGCGCCGACCGTCCAGCGGATCCTGGCGGCCGACCCGTCGACCGGCGAGGTCACGCGGATCTTCGACCTGCTCCGCGCCCAGGAGGCGGCGGTCGCGGGCGGCGCTGGCCCGCGGCGCGTTCCCGCTGGTGCTGGCCGGCGGCTGCATCAGCGCGACGGGCACGGTGGCGGGCTGCGGCGCCGCACGGCGCGGTCTGGCTCGACGCGCACGCCGACTTCGACACGCCCGACGACAACATCAGCGGCTCGATGGACGTCATGGCGCTGTCGATCCTGAGCGGCTCGGCCTGGCCCGCCCAGCACGCGACGATCCCCAACGCCGTGGCGATCGCCGAGCAGCGCGTCGCCCTGCTCGGCGTCCGCGACCTCGCCGACTACCAGCGCGACCGCCTCGCGGCGCTGCGCGCTGCGCACGGCGCCCGGCGCCTTCGACGCCTGGGCGGCGACCACGGCGATCAGCGCGCTCCCGCAGCGTCTCTACCTGCACGTCGACCTCGACGTGCTCGACATCTCCGTCGGCCACGCCAACCGCTCGCCGCGCCCGGCGGCCCATCGCTGGAGACCGTCCTGGCCGCGATCGACGCCACGTTCGACCACGCGACCGTCCTCGCCGCGGCGCTCACCGCCTACGAGCCGGCCGTCGACGAAGACGGCAGGATCCTCGCCGCCGCGCGCACGATCGCGCGGCGGATCGCCGAGCGCGCCCGCGCCCAGCGCTGAGGCGATCGCCGCTAGACGACCGTCCGCTGGCGGTGGTCCTCTTCGGCCAGCATCTCGTCGGCGACCGCGCGCAGGTCGGAGTCGAGATGGCCGCAGAGGACGTCGCGCAGCAGCGCGCGCAGCCAGCCGGTGAGCTCGTCGACGAGCGTTGACGAGCGCGTGATCCTCGGGCGCGACGCCCGGCGACGACGGAGCGCTCCAGCGGCGACGAGGTGCGCGATGCGCTCGGTCACCTGCGCGCGGGACTCGGGCAGCGCGCAGAGCGCGGCGACGCGACCGGCCAGGCGGCCGGTCTGCGGGCCCTCGGGCTCCAGCAGCGCGCGCAGCGCGAGCAGGATGTCGGTCAGCGCCTCGGAGGGCCGCGGGCGGTCGCTGGCCAGCTCGAAGCGGCGCAGCGCCCACGCCAGCTCGCCGCTGCGCGGCGTGCGGCGGCCGATCAGCGACAAGAACGCGCGCAGCTCGTCCTCCTGCTGGGCGGGGATCACGCAGACGCCGCGCGGCTCGGCGCCGGCGGCGATCGCGAAGGGCTACCAGGCGCTGCCGCCGGTGCGGGTCCAGGCGGTGCGGGCGAGCACGATGCCCGCCGCGTCGTAGAGCCGCAGGGCGGTCAGCAGGCGGCGCAGCCGGACCTGCGCGTGGCGCAGCGGCGCCTCGTCGCCGGGCGCGGCCTCCCACGTCAGGCGGGCGAGCACGACCTGATGGCCGTCCTCACGCTCGCGACGGGCGTCGGCGGGCGCGCCCTCGCAGGCGTCGGCGCGCACGAGCGTCAGGCCGTCGCCGAGGACGATCTCGTCGGACATCAGCGCGAGGCCCAGCATCGGCGCGACGACCTCGGTCAGCGCGCGCCCGTCCATGACGAGCCCTTCGAGCTCCTCGTAGGCGCGCTCCAGCCGCTCGCGCGAGAGCACGAAGTCGCTCGGCCTCCTCGAAGACGCGCGTCAGGAAGAGACGCAGCGCGGCTCGGCGCGCTCGCGTGGCTGGGCGGGGAACTGCGACTCGCCGCGCGCGACAGGTAGGCGTCGAGCCCACCGCACGCCGCCAGCGCGTGGACCGCGGGGGCGTAGGAGGGCAGGCGCCCGAGGATCGAGAGGCGCTCGTCGATGAAGCTCGCGGTCAGCGGCCGGTAGCAGTACAGCGGCGCCTCGCGGCGGCTGCCTCCGAGCTCGACGACCTCGAACGGGACCTCGGCGCCGTCGGCCGTGTCGGAGGCGAGCTGGAAGGCGGCCTCCTCGGCGAAGGCGGCAAGCGCGGCGTGCAGCTGGCGGTTGCGCATGCCGGTCGGGTTCGTGCCGCGCGGCCGCTGTCCTGCGTGGTGCAGGACGCCTTGCAGCCCGTCCGAGCGCCGTGCGCCGCCTGCAGCTTCGCGCGCCGAGGCCGTGCATAGCCGCGTTCAGCTCAGGAACGGCAAGGGGCGACGCCGAAGACCGGTGCAGCTGATGTCCCGCCGTACCGCCGCCGCGTTCGTCCTCGCCACCCTCCTCGTGGTCTTGCCCGCGCGCGCCCAGGCGTCGACGACGGGCGGGACGTCCTACCCGACAGGCCCACCCCGCGGGACCGTGGCCCAGGCACCGATCGCGAGCTCCGCCGCCCCGGCGAGCACCGCGGCCCCCGGCACGACGGTCACCCCCGCCGCGACGGTCGGCACCGACGGCCTCGCCGTCGCCCCCGCCGGCGCGCCCGCGCCGGTCGTCGCCCTGATCGCCGCCGGCAACGCGATCGCCGCTTTGCCCTACAAGTACGGCGGCGGCCACCAGTCCTTCGACGACAGCGCCTACGACTGCTCGGGCTCGGTCTCCTTCGCGCTGCACGGCGCCGGCCTGCTCGACACGACGCTCGACTCCACCGGCCTCGCCCGCTGGGGCCAGGCGGGTCCTGGGGCGTGGATCACGATCTACGCCAACAAGGTCCACACCTACCTCGTCGTCGCGGGCCTGCGCTTCGACACCAGCGGCCAGAAGCAGGCCGGCACCCGCTGGCAGGCCGCACCGCGCAGCAGCCGCACCTTCAAGGTGCGCCATCCCCTCGGCCTGTAAAGCGGCTCAGACGCCGGCGGCGCTGCCGCCGGTGACCGCTGACGCCTTGCGGACCGCACGCACGTAGAGCGCCGCGGCCGAGGCCTTCGCGGCGCCGCTGCCGGTCCGAGGCGTGAGGCGGTAGAGGCCGGGACGCTTGAGCGCGACCGCCGCCGTGAACTGCGCACGGCGCGGACGGATCGTCGTCGTGGCGACCTTGCGCCACTTGCCGTCGCTGCCCTGCTTCTCGACGGTCACGACGACCGGCGCCAGGGGCCGGACCGTGCCGGAGACCGCCAGCGAGCGTCCGGCCTTGATGCGCGTCGTCCGCGCCTTGGCCGACAGTGCCGGCGTGCAGCCGACCTGGACGCCCTCGGTGGCCGCCGCGGTCGCGCCGGTCACCGCCGCCCGCGCACGCACTCGCCCCGCCGCCCGCCACGGCACCGACGCGGTCCACGCGCCGTCGTCGCCGGACTGCGTCCGCGCGACCGTCACCCACCCGCTCGTGCCCTGCTTCTGGACGAGCACGCGCTGGCCGGCGATCGGGCTGCCGTCGCCGCGCTTCAGCGCGCCGGTCAGCGCGAGCGCCTCGCCGTAGACGACCGATGTCGCGCCGGGCGGATCCATCGTCAGCCCGACCACGCCGACCGGCGCCGCCGGCGCGATCGCCGCGGCACGCGTGCGCAGCGCGGGCAGCTGGGCGTAGAGCGCGGTCGCCCGGGCATTCGGTCGCGTCGCCGTCGCGGTGGCCGCAGATGCGCTCGCAGCGTCACCGGCGTGCCCGACTTGTAGCGGTTGAGCTCGCCGCCGCCCGAGGTCAGGACGATCTGCCCGGTCACCGGCGCGCCGTGCAGCGGCAGCTTCCAGGCGATCAGGCGGGCGAGCGCGTCGAGCGCGGCGTCGCTCTGCCCGACGTCGGTGAACGTGCCGATGTTGGCGATGCCGGTCGAGTGGCTGTTGTAGCCCTGGGCCTGGGCGCCGATGACCGCCTGGTCGATCCCGCCCGCGCGGCCCTCGAAGATCTGGCCGTACTTGTCGACGACGAAGTTGTAGCCCAAGTCGTTCCACCCGTTGGTGTCGCGGTGGTACTTGGCCATCGCCAGCACGATCCCGGCGGAGTCCTGCGGGCGCGTAGTCGTTGGCCGACACCGTGTGATGGACGAAGGCGACCTGCACGTCGCCGTAGCTCGGCGCGGCGCGCGGCTTGACGCGCGTCGCCACCCCACGCGGCGCGCGGGATGATCGCCGGCTGCGCGCCCGGCCTGCGCGGCGTGCGCCACGGCCGCAGACGCGGACGCCCGCGCGCCGCGGCGCTTGGCGGCCGCCGGCACGGTGACGAAGTGCAGCTGCAGCGCGCCGCGCGGCCGCCGCGCCGCGCGCAGCTGCAGCTCGTCGGCGCCGCCCGCCCACACCGGATCCGACGCGTGCGCGCCGGTCCCGGTGTCCGGGCGATGATGGTGGCCGTCGCCGAGCGGGACCCACGGGCTCCACGCCCGTCCCCGCGGGCGCACCCGTACCTCCAGGCCGAGGCCCGCGCGGCCCTCGCCGCGCGCGCCGAGCAGGTCGAAGCGCGCCGGCGCGCGCAGCACCGCGGAGCGCCCACGCGCGTCGAAGTCACCGGGCGCGACGGCCAGCCCGAAGGAGCGCGGAGCGCGCAACGCCACGCGCCCACGCCGTCGGTACGGCGCGGGCGAGCACGGAGGACAGACCGGCGGCGGCACCCAGCGTCAGGGCACGCCGCCGCGTGAGCGACGGAGCGTCCAAGCGGCTCACAGTAGCCACCGCGCCTCGCGAGACCTGCAGGCTTCCGTGCTGCACGGCGCGGTGGACCATCGCAGCAGGAACCCGACGGGCTCACGGATGTTGCGAATGAGACCGCAAGTTCCCGGACACAGGGGCGTTACAGCCTGTGATCTTCCCGACACAGGACGTAGGGGTACACGCCTGGTAGGGGCAACAAAGTGGGCGGCGGGCGAACAGCCCGTCGCCCACGCTCTCGCTAGGCCATCGCAGCGGCGACGACGACGGGTGCGTCGTCAACTGCACCGCACTCGCCGCCGAGCCAGCGCGCGCCGTAGGAGCGCATGTCCTCGATGATCGGCAGCAGCGCCTCGCCCTTCGCCGTCAGCGCGTACTCGACGCGCGGCGGAACCTCGCCGAAGGTCTGGCGCTCGACGATGCCCTCGTCCTCCAGCGCGCGCAGGCGCAGCGACAGCGTGCGCGGCGAGATGCCGGCCAGCGACCGCTCCAGCTCGCAGAAGCGCGAGTGCCCCTCCGCGAGATCGCGGATCAGCAACAACGTCCACTTCCCGCAGATGATGTCCGCCGTCTGGCAGACCGGACATGTGGGATCTACGGGCATGCGCCCATAACTATACCGAGTGAAGTAGCCCTGCCGGGACGGCGAACCGCCCGATCGGCTAGCGCAGGACCGAGCCCTGCTGGGGCTCGCCGCGCTGGTCCTCGGCCTGCGTGAGGTCGTCCATCGTGGTGCCCTTGCGACCGTCGGCGGCGACCAGCAGCTTGAAGTCGTGCGGCGAGGACGCGAACTGCATCGCCTCGTCCATCGTGATCCGCCCGGCCTTGAGGTGATGGAAGCAGCGCCTGGTCGAAGGTCTGCATGCCGTAGTAGCCGCCGTCGGCGATGACCTCGGGCAGGCGGCCCGTCTGCTGCGGGTCCATGATCATGTCCTTGACGCGGCCGGTCATGCGCAGCACCTCGCAGACGGCGACGCGGCCCTTGCCGTCAGACGTCGGCACCAGGCGCTGGGAGACCGCGCCCTTCAGCGTGCCGGCGATCATCGCGCGCACCTGGTTGTGCATGTGGGGCGGGAAGAACTCGATCAGGCGGTTGACGGTCTCCGACGGCGTCCACGGTGTGGACGGTCGAGAAGCACGAGGTGGCCGGTCTCCGCCGCGCTCAGCGCGGTCTGGACGGTCTCCTCGTCGCGCATCTCGCCGATCAGGATCACGTCGGGGTCCTGGCGCAGGACGCGGCGCAGGGCGCTCTTGAAGTTCTGGGTGTCCATGCCGACCTCGCGCTGGTTGATCACCGAGCGCTTGTCGACGTGCAGGAACTCGATCGGGTCCTCGATCGTCACGACGTGGCGGGCCTTGGTCGAGTTGATGTGGTCGATCATCGCCGCGAGCGTCGTCGACTTGCCCGAGCCGGTCGTGCCGGTCAGCAGGACGATGCCGCGCTCCTCCTCGGCGAGGTCGCGGATGACCGGCGGGAGGTCGAGCTCCTCGATCGTCTTGATGCCGTAGGGGATCGCGCGCATGACGATGCGAGACCGAGCCGCGCTGGCGGAAGGCGTTGACGCGGAAGCGCGCGAGGCCGGCGACGGCGTAGGCGAAGTCGACCTCGCCGTCGCTGTCGAACTCGTCGAGCTTGACGGCGTCGTCGCCCAGCATCATGCCGGACGGCGCCGTCGGTGTCCTCGCGCGCGACAGCGGCTCGGCGCCGGGGATCGGCACGAGATCGCCGTCGACGCGACACAGCGGCTGCGACGGGACCTTGAGGTGCAGGTCGGAGCCGTTCAGCTCGATGAGCCGCGCCAGGGCACGGTGAAGATCGAAGGACACGCCCGGGTGATCGGTCATCCCTCGATTGGGTGAAGGCGTGTTGCGTGGCTCTGGACAGGTCTTCGAGCGGACCCAGATCGCGGAAGGCCCCGCTGTGGCGGGGCCTTCCGTTCAGACAGTGTGTTCGGGCGCGGGGTCGCGTTAGGCGACGTCGCGGAGCTTCTGGGCCTCCGCGAGGGACTGCAGCTTCTTGAGCGACTGGTTCTCGATCTGGCGGATGCGCTCGCGCGTCACGTTGAACGTGCGGCCGACCTCGTCCAGCGTGCGCGGGTGCTCGCCGCCGAGGCCGTAGCGCAGCTCGAGCACGCGACGCTCGCGGTAGGAGAGGTTCTCCAGCGCCTCGCGCAGCGCCTCCTTGGTGAGGATCTCGGCGGCGCGCTCGTACGGGGACTCGGCGCGCTCGTCGGCGATGAACTGGCCGAACTCCGACTCCTCCTCGTCGCCGACCGGCTTCTCCAGCGAGACCGGGGCCTGCGCGGAGCGCTTGATCGAGTCGACCTCCTCGGGATCGATGCCGGTGACGTCGGCGATCTCCTCCGCGGTGGGCTCACGACCCAGCTCGGTGACGAGCTTGCGCTCGGCGCGGCCGATCTTGTTGAGCT
Source organism: uncultured Conexibacteraceae bacterium (assembly GCA_963731005.1). Taxonomy (GTDB): domain Bacteria; phylum Actinomycetota; class Thermoleophilia; order Solirubrobacterales; family Solirubrobacteraceae; genus Baekduia. Next base: position 1,605,055 of record CAVSTZ010000001.1, read on the forward strand.
TCTCGACGACGTGCACCGGGATGCGGATCGTGCGGGCCTTGTCGGCCAGGGCGCGCGCGATCGCCTGGCGGATCCACCAGGTCGCGTACGTCGAGAACTTGAAGCCCTTGCGGTAGTCGAACTTCTCGGCGGCGCGGACCAGGCCGAGCGTCCCCTCCTGGATCAGGTCCAGGAACGGCAGGCCCTGGTTGCGGTAGTTCTTGGCGATCGAGACGACCAGGCGCAGGTTGGACTCGACCATCTTCTGCTTGGCGTCGAGGTCGCCGCGCTCGATGCGCTTGGCGAGATCGACCTCCTCCTGGGCGGTGAGCAGCCGGACCTTGCCGATGTCCTTCAGGAACAGCTGAAGGCTGTCGGTGGTCATGTCCGGACGGAGGTCCAGCGCCTTGGTCGACTTGCGCCGCGTGCGCTTGTCGGGCGCGCGCTCGACCTCGTTGGCGGCCGTCGACGCGGGGTCGATCTCCTCGACGAGCTCGATCTCGCTCTTCTCGAAGAAGCCGTGCAGGTCCTCGACGTCTGACTCGTCCAGATCCAACTCGGAGACGGCCGTGGCGATCTCGGCGAACGTCAAGACGCCGGTGACCTGCCCGCGCGCCAGAAGGCCCTTGATCTCCTCGAGTTCCTGCAGTTCAACTACTGACATCGACGTCCGTTCAAGTTCACCGGCGTGGCGTCGCCGGCAGGGGGTTATCGGGGTACGGAGGACGGTTCAGGAATCAGCCGGGCGTCAGCAATAGCGACGCTACTGTCCGAACATAAGCTCCAGGGTAGTCGCTGATTTCGGTCACAGCAACGCTGTGTGATCGCCGTCACACATTCGCGGGACAGTGCGGACGCTCCGACGGAGTTCTCAAGGCAACTACGCGCCAGGTCCTCGTTTGTTTCCAGGTTTGGGTGCTCGGCATTGAGCATCGGCTGCGCGCGCCGCCTCCTGAACTCTCGCCGGCGACTTCTCAAACGCGCAACGAGCGCGGAACTTGCCCGTTGCGTGCCGGTCCGGACGCCGGCATGGGAGCATTCGGTCCATGAGCCCCGCGGATCGCGACGTCCTGACGAGCCTGCCCCGCGCCCGGCCGACGCGACGCAGCGCCAAGCGCGCGAGCACGGCCGCGGCCGAGCCGGCCGCCAACGGCGCGCGGCCGGCCACGAAGGCGGCGGCGAAGAAGGCGTCGCCGGCCAAGGCCGCGGCGACGCCGAAGGCGGCGGCCAAGGACTCCGCAAAGCCCAAGGCCACGGCGAAGAAGCCCGCCAAGAGCGCGGCGGCGAGCGCCAAGCCGAAGGCCAAGGCGGCCGCGAAGCCGCGGGCCGCGGCAAAGCCCAAGGCCGCCGCGGCCAGGCCCAAGGTGGCGGCCGCCACCGAGCAGGCAGTGCCGCCGTCGGCCACCTCCTCCTCCCCGCCCCCACCGCCCGCGGGCTGGGCGTCGCCCGGGTCCTCCTCGGGCCAGGGCGGCGGCGATCTGCTCGCCACCACCGTGCAGGCCGTCGGCGAACTCGCCCAGATCGGCCTGACCTTCGGCGGCCAGGCGCTCAAGCAGGCGCTGCAGCGCCTGCCCAAGCCCTGACCGTCATGCACCGCGACGGGTGGGCCCGTCCGACGCGACATGATCGCGCGCAACAGGCCCACCCCCGTCGGGGTGCCGCTAGGTGCGCCGCACGAGCTTGCCGCTGCCGTCGCGGACCGTCAGCTTGAGCCCGATCTGGCTGGTGATCGGCCCCGGCCGGAAGGCGCGGTAGGCCAGCACGATCCGGCGCGTGTCGAGGTTGAGCGGCAGGATCAGCGTCAGCCGACCGTCGGGGCGCGTCTTCAGGCCGGTCTTGCCGAGCTTGCGCAGCTTGCCGCCGACCTCGTGGTAGACGTCCAGGCGCGCGCCGCCGACGGGCTTCTTGGCCTTCGTGCGCAGGATCCCGCGCACCACGACGCGACGGCCGTAGCGGTTGGTGATCGCGCGCTTGCGGTTGGCCACGAACCACGCGTCGAGCCTGGCGTGCTTGCCGCTCGCCGGCGTCGTGCTCGCGCCGCCCACGCCGGTGCCTGTGCCGGCGCCCGTCTTGCCGTCGCCGCCGGCCACGTCGCCGTTGCGGTGCGGCAGCACGACCGGGCCGTAGACCGTCGTGCTGTTGCCGGCCGCATCCTCGACGGCGACCTCGACCGCGTGCTCGGCGAGCGGCAGCTTGAGGACGTTGAAGTCGACCGCGCGCGTCGCGGTGGCCGGGCACGGCGCCGGGGTGCCGAACTCGTAGTCGTCGCCGTCTGCGGGATCGACGTCGGCGCACGGGCCGCCAACCGGATCGGAGACCGCGACCTTGCCGTCGACGCGCACGACCGTGCGGTAGACGCCGCCGCCGACGTCGCTCGCCGCGTAGGTGAGCCGCAGCCGGCCGGTCTTCTCGCCGTTGTCGGTGATCGCCTTGGCCGTCACGGTCGGCGGCGCCGGGTCGCGCAGGACGACCTGCGGGTTGGTGATCGTCGCCTGCGGCACGGCGCCGTTGACCGCGGCGCAGACGTTCGGGTCGTCGGCGCCGCAGCCGAAGGAGAACAGGACGGCGGCGGCGTCGAGGCCGACGGCGTCCAGCGGGCTGTTGAGCTCGCCGGTGCAGGTGTCGGTCGGGCCGGGGGCGCAGGCCTCGATCGTCTTGCCGTCGGCGCTCAAGGTGTAGGAGAACGAGCGGACCGAGCCGACCGGCATCCCCTGCGTGACGCGACCGACCGTGACGCGCGCGATCCGCGTGCCGGCCGGTGCGGTGAAGCGATGGAAGGCGAACGTGCCGCCGTCCCACGGCCCGGGGCCGATGAGCTGCGCGGTGAGCCCGCCGCCCGTCGCGCACGCGTCGGTTGCCGCGGCGCCCTGGTCGGCGTGGGCCTCCCAGCCCGCCGCACAACCGCGCACGGTGTAGGTGTCGGCGCTCGTGGCGCCCGTCGCGCCGAGCGCGATGGCCGCCGCCAACGCGACTGCCGTCCCTGCCTGCTTGATCATGGTCCTCCGGAAAAGGGGGTCATAGCGCACCGGAAACGCCGCATCGCCGGCGTTCTGCAGCGCCTGTGTTTCGCGCTCGGAGCGAGAACTCCTGCGAACAAGAGTTCGTCGATTCCCTCACGTTGTTATGCTCCCGCGCCGTCAGCCGAGTTCGCACGCCACCTCGGGCGTGTGGAGCGGGGGAACCACCTGTGGAGCGCGGCGTTTCGCGATCCACCGGGGCGAATCGGGCCTCCTGGCCTGTAGCGCCGTCATCCGGCGCGAGCCCGTCAGCTCACCCCGTAGGCCGTTGGATGAGGACCTACAGACGTTGTCGACGACGAACCTTCTGAAGCTGGGCGCCGCCCTGTGTGGCCTCGCATTCGCTGCTCCCGCCATGGCGGTCGCGGCCGATGCCTCGACCGCGGATCCGTCCGCGCCGGTCGCGGCGTCCCCTGGCGGGCTGAGCTACGACGACCCATCGGCGCCGACGGTCTTCGCCGACGGCTCCACGCTCACCGCCCCGCTCGGCCAGTTGGTCGGCGCGACGGTCACGCTGCATGGCGTCGTGGCCGGCTCGCATCCCGGCGACGCGGTGGCCGTCCAGCGGCTCGACCCGCTCGCCGGCTGGATGACCGCCACCACGGCGACGGTTGCCGGCGACGGCAGCTATGACGCGGTCTGGCAGGTCGACACGACTGGCAAGACGACCGTGCGCGCGATCCTCGCCACGCAGGCGATGAGCGCCACGCGCACGGCGAGCGCCGCGGGCCCGACCCCGGTCCAGGGCCGCGCGATCACGCTCTATCGACGCGCCAAGGTCACCTGGTACGGCCCGGGCTTCTACGGGCACCGCACCGCCTGCGGGAAGCGGATGAGCCACGCGCTGCTCGGCGTGGCCCACAAGACGCTGCCCTGCGGGACGCTGGTCGACCTCTACAACAACGGTCGCACGGTGACCGTGCCGGTCGTCGACCGCGGGCCGTTCCGGCCGGGCACGAGCTACGACCTGACCGCCGCGACCGCCCGCGCCATCGGCGTGACGACGACGGCGACGATCGGGGCGGTGCGTTCGGTACCGGCGCCGGTTGTCGCGGCGTCTGCTGCAGCGCGGTAGGGCGCTTCGTCGCGCCGCGGTACCGGCCCGCCGAACGGACCTACGCCAGCGCCACGCCGGCGGCGCGCGCGGCGAACATGCCCTCGTCGGCCCGCCCGGCCAACGTCTCCAGCGACTCCCCATCCACCGGGCAGGTGGCCACGCCGATCGAGACCGACAGCGGCGCGCTGCCCAACTGGGCGCGGGCGATCGCCGCGGCGACACGGGTGCCGAGATCGCGGGCGGCGGACGGATCGCGGTCGGGGCTCGTCAGCCACCAGCGGCCGAGGCGCTCGCGCACGACGAGGTCGGCCGGGGCCAACTCGGCCGTCAGCCCGCGCTCGGCGGTCTCCAGCGCGATGGCGACCTCACGGCCGCTCTGGGAGGCGAGCAGGCGATCGAGGTCGTCGACCTCGACGACGAAGACGGCGAACGACCGCCCGTCCACGACGCGGCGTTCGAGGCGGCGGGAGATCGCGGCCAGCCACGGCGGATCGGCATCGGCGACGTCCTCCCAGCTCGTGTCGACCCGACGCAGGCGGGTGACGGTCGGCGCGTCGGCGGCCGGCGCGTACATCGCCTCGTGCGAAGGAGCGCCGGCGACGCCCGTCGGCGGGGCGGCGGCCAACTCCTCGGCCAGCGACGTCAGCGGATCGAGATCGGCGGGCGGCGCCGGAAGGTCGACGATCTGCACGCCGGCGGGCGGCGGCGCAGGCGGCGCGTCGGGATGAGCGGCGGCCTGCGGCGGCTCGGCGGCCGCGGCCGCGCGCTCGGCGGCCTCACGCAGCGGATCGACGGTCGGCCCGCCGTCGCGCGACGGCGGGGCCGGCGCGAAGGCGCGGATGCCCTCGTGGCGTGGCGCGCCGGGCTCGGCGCGCGGCGGCTCGGCGACCGGCGCCGAGGACAGCGCCTCGGCCAGTGGGCCGCTGCGGCCCGGCGCGTCGGCCATCGGCGCGCTCAGCGAGGCCTCGGTGACCCGCGCGCAGACGTAGGCGAGACGGTCGGCGAGATCGGCGACCAGCTCGGGCAGCGGATCGCGCAGCTCGGCCCGCAGCGCGCGCCAGGTGGCGGCCCGCAGCGCCTCGACGCCCGCGGCCAGGCCGGCGGCGGTCCGCGCGCCGGTCAGTCGGCCGGCAGCGGCGCCCAGCGGGGCGCGACCGTCAGCACCGGAGACGAGGCGCTCCAGCTCCGCGTCAGAGCCCAGCGCGACCAGGATGCCCGAGCACAAGGCGGGACCGCCACGCGCCAACTCGGCCGCGGGCACGGCACCGGCCTGCGCGAGCGGGGCATCGGCCACGAGGGCGAGCAGCCACGCCTTCGCGACCGCTGTCGCATCGACGCCAGGGGCATCTGCGACCGGTCGCGGGCGACGACCGTGGTGTCCGGCTCCATCCATGGAGCGGGCATCTTTGCACCCGCACCCGACGTTTTGAGTCGCCTCAGGGGCAAGACTGAACGGTCGACGGGGCACAATGGCGCCGTGCCCCCGCTCCCGTCGATCGACGAGGCCCGCGCGATCCTGCTCGCCGCCGTCCGCCCGCTCACGCCGACCAACGTCAACGTGCCCGACGCGCTCGGCCTGGTGCTCGCCGAGGACGTCGTCGCCGCGCACGACGTGCCCGCGTTCGCCAACAGCGCGATGGACGGCTTCGCGGTGCGCGCCGGGCAGGCCAACCAGCGGCTGCGGATCGCCGGGGAGTCGCGCGCGGGCGAGCCATATGGCGGCACGATCATCGACGGCGAGGCGATCCGGATCTCGACCGGGGCCGCGCTGCCGGCCGGTGCCGACGGCGTCCTGCCGATCGAGCTCGTCGCGGTAGACGGCGACGCGGTCGTCCTCGGCGAGGCCGTCGCCCCCGGGCGCAACGTGCGAGAGCCCGGGGACGATCTGCGGGCCGGCTCGATCGTGCTGCGCGCCGGCACGCGGATCGGTCCGGCGCAGCTCGGCATCGCGATCGGCGCCGGCCGCATGGCCGTGCTGGCCGCGCCGCGCCCCCGGCTGGCGGTCGTGACGACGGGCGACGAGCTGGTCGAGCCGGGCGCCCAACTGCGGCCCGGGCAGATCCACGACTCCAACGGCCCGACGCTCGCCGCGCTGGCCGCGCGCGCCGGCGCCGAGGTCATCGGCCGCGGCCACGCGATCGACGACCCGGAGGCGACCCGCGCCGTGCTCGGCGAGGCGCTCGAGGCCGCCGACGTCCTGATCCTCTCCGGCGGCGTGTCGGTCGGCCCCCACGACCACGTCAAGCCCGCGCTGGCCGAGCTCGGCGTCCGGGAGTTGCTGTGGCGCGTCGCCCTGCGTCCGGGCAAGCCGACCTGGCTGGGCGAGCGCGACGGCAAGCTCGTCTTCGGCCTGCCGGGCAACCCGGTCTCGGCCTACGTCACGTTCCTGCTCTTCGCCCGGCCGGCGCTCAACGCGCTGCAGGGCGCCGATGCGACCGTGCCCCGGACCCGTGCCGCGCTGGCGGTCGACGTGCCGCGCCATCCCGACCGCGACGAGTGCGTGCGCGTGCGTCGGCGCGCCGACGGCGCGGTCGAGCCGACGGGACCGCAGGGATCGCATGTGCTGTCGTCGCTGCTGGCCGCCGATGCGCTGGCGATCGTCCCGCGCGGCGACGGTGCGCTCCCGGCCGGCAGCGAGGTCGTCCTCGAGCCGATCTAGGCGCTAGGCGCCGTCGGCGGCCTCGAGGTAGGCGACCATCCGGTTGGTCAGCGCCGTGAGCGCGGGCGCCGGCTCCTCCAGCGCAAGCGGCCGGTCGGTGAGCAGCTCCTGCAGCCGCTCGCCGAACGGCGCGTCGGCACGGCCCACCAGCCGGGCGGCGACCTGCGCGGCGCGACGGGTCGCCTGCGGGTCGATCGTCCAGATCGCCTCGAAGCGACGGTCGCGGTCGTCGGGACCGCCCGGCTCGGTCACGCCGGGCTGCTCCCAGGCCAGCAGGCAGGCCGCGTAGCCGGGCGCGTCGACGATGACGGCCCACTCGTTGCCCAGCGCGTCGTCGCAGCCGATCGGGATCTCGGCCGGCGCGCCGTCGGGATGGCGCACGCCGCGGGGAAGTCGGCGAAGACGGCGGCCGCGTCGGCGTGGAGCGCGAGGCGCCGGTAGCGGCGCTCGACGCGCCGATAGAAGCGCTCCTGCTGAAACGCGCCGAAGACGATCGGGGCCGCGGCCAGCGCGAGCGCCTCGTGCTCGATCGCCGCGACAGCGCGACGAGCGTCGACTTGCGCAGGATCAGCGGCCGGGCCGCCGCGTCCTGGCCGGCGACGGCCGCGTAGATCGACGGATGGTCCGACGCGCCACCGGTGTCCTGGGCGCGCGGAGATCGCGGCCGGGACCGACAGCCCGCGGTGGCGCAGCGCGAGCACCTTGCGCAGGGCGTCGACGTCGTCCTCGGTGTAGCGGCGATAGCCCGACGGCGTGCGCTCAGGCGCCGGGAAGCCGTAGCGCTGCTCCCACATGCGGATCGTCCCGGCGGCGATGCCGGTGCGCTCCGCGACGTCCTTGATGGCCAGATCGGTGCTCATGTCCTTGCGCGGTCCTTGCTCGGCATCCGCAATGCAGGTTCAACGGGTTGTTGAGTGTTCCCTGCAACCACGGATGAGTACGAGGGCCGAAGACGACGAGGTCATCGGCTCGGTGGTCGAGGCCCGTACCCGTCGCGTGCCCGCTCCCGCACTCCCGGTCCAGAAGAAGACGATCGTGCTCACGGGCGCCACCGGCTACGTCGGCGGCCAGCTTGCTCCCGCGCCTGCTGGACGCCGGCCATGAGGTGCGCTGCGTCGTCCGCGACCCCGATCGCGCCGACCTTCCCGACGGCGCGCGAGGTCGATCGGCGGCGACGTCCTCGACCGGCGCCGGGCTCGACGAGGCCGCGGCCGGCGCCGACGTCGCCTACTACCTCGTGCACTCGATGGGCGGCGCCGAGGGCGACGAGGACTTCGCCGCCCGCGACCGGCGCGCGGCGCGCACCTTCGGCGACGGCGATGGCGCGCGCCGGCGTCGCGCGCACCGTCTACCTCGGCGGCCTGGAGGGCGCGGGCGACGGCAGCTCCGAGCATCTGCGCAGCCGCCACGAGGTCGCCGAGGTGCTCGCCGACGCGGTGCCGGAGCTCGTCCACGTCCGCGCCGCGATGATCGTCGGCGCCGACAGCGCGTCGTTTCAGATGCTGCGCGGACTGGTCGAGCACCTGCCGGTGATGATCACCCCCAAGTGGCTGGAGACCCGCAGCCAGCCGGTGGCGATCCAGCGACGTCGTCGCCACGCTCGCCGCGCTCGCGGTGCGCGACGACGCCCCGGCCGAGGTCCAGCTCGGCGGCGCCGACGTCCTCACCTACCGCGAGATGCTGCGGCGCTTCGCCGCCGTGGAGGGTCGCCGTCAACCGCTGCTGCTCCCGGTTCCGCTCTTCACCCCGCGGCTGTCGTCCTACTGGGTCGCGCTGGTGACACCGGTGCAGCTCGGCCTCGTCAAGCCGCTGGTCGAGGGCCTGAGCGCCGAGACCGTCGTGCGCGAGCCGCCGCCGGCCGGCCTCAACGACGCCCCGCTGGGCTTCGACGACGCGGTGCGCGCGGCCCTGGACGGGTAACTTGCGATCGACGATGATCGCCCCACTGGTCGTCCTCGCCGCCGTGCTCGCGGTCGCCGCACTCGCGCTCGTGCGCCAGCTGCTCGACGGCCCCCATCGCATCGCAGGGCGTCACGGTGCGTACGCCGACCGACGACACCAAGATCGACGCCGACGGCGCGGTCCGCTCGATCCAGGGCGCCGACATCGTCCTCTCCGACGAGCTGCTTCGGCGAGCTGTGGTCGACCGAGACGCTCGAGCGCCTCGCGCGCACCTACTGGTCGTTTCTCAGCCACGCGACGCTCGGCATCATCCGCGTGTACTACACCGACGAGCGAGCGCTACGTCTGCCTGCTCTTCAAGCCGTTCAAGCTGCTGACCTTCCAGGCGCCCGAGTACGAGACCGAGGCCGATCGCGGCATCGTGCGCTGGCGGATCGACAAGGGCGTGCTCGTCGCCGCCACGGGCCGCGGCGGCGACGGCTACCTGGAGATCGACGTGCGGCGGCTGGACTGCGACGTCGCGGGCCAGGAGCGGATCCACGTCGAGGTCGAGGTCGCCAACTTCTACCCGGCGATCGCCTCACGCCTCGGGCGGTTCTTGTACTCCAACACGCAGTCGCGGATCCACGTGATCGTCACGCACGGCTTCCTGCGCCGGCTGGCGCGGCGCGACCTCGAGAAGTCGGTGACGGGCAAGTACCGCGTGCCCGCCGCGCGCGACACCCCCGCGCCCTCGCGGGAACGCTCCTGATCAGCCGTAACGGCCGCTGACCAGCGCGCGCAGCTTGGTGCGGTCGTGGCGCGCGTGGATGCGGCGGACGGTGCCCGAGCGCGAGCGCATGACCAGCGACTCGGTCGTCGCGCTGCGCGCACCCTGGTAGCGGACGCCCTGGAGCATGTCGCCGTCCGTGACGCCGGTCGCGGCGAAGAAGCAGTCGTCGCCCTTGACGAGGTCGTCCTGGGTCAGCTGCTTGTCGAGGTCGTAGCCCTCGGCGATCGCGGCCTGGCGCTCGGTGTCGTCGCGCGGCCACAGCTTGCCGACCAGGCCGCCGCCCAGCGACTTGATCGCCGCGGCGGAGATGACGCCCTCGGGCGTGCCGCCGATGCCCCACAGCAGGTCGACCGGTGAGCGCTCGGAGACCGCGAGCATCGCGGCGCTGACGTCGCCGTGCTGGATCAGGCGCACGCGGGCGCCGAGCTCGCGGACGGCGTTGAGCGTCTCGGTGTGGCGGTCGCGCTCCAGCGAGACGATCATGATGTCGCCGATCTCGACGCCGCGGCGCTCGGCGACCAACTCGATGGTCTTGGTCAGCGGGCGGTCGAGGTCGAGCAGGTCGGCGATGTCGTCGGCGCCGGCGAGCTTCTCCATGTAGACGATCGGGCCCGGGTTGAACATCGTCCCGCGCTCGGACAGCGCGATCACCGCCAGCGCGCTCGGCATGCCCTTGGCGGCCAGCGTCGTGCCCTCCAGCGGGTCGACGGCGATGTCGACCTGCGGCGGTGAGCCGTCGCCGATCTGCTCGCCGTTGTAGAGCATCGGCGCCTCGTCCTTCTCGCCCTCGCCGATGACGACGATGCCGTCCATGCTCACGGTGCCGAGCACGAGGCGCATCGCGTCGACGGCGGCCTGGTCGGCGGCGATCTTGTCGCCGAGCCCGACCATGCGGGCGGCGGCCAGCGCGGCGGCCTCGGTCGTGCGCACGAGTTCGAGCGCGAGGTTGCGGTCCGGTCCGATCGTCTGGGCCATGGGCGGGAGCCTATGCGGCCGGCCCGCGCGGCGTCCGCTCGCTCAGCACACGCTCTGGACGATCGCCACCAGCGCGCTCACGGCCCATGGTCCCTGCGCGGTGAGGCGCAGGTGCAGGCCGTCGCGCTGCCAGCAGAGCTCGTGGACGGGCCGCAGCGACGGCTGGGCCTCGGTCAGGGGCGCCTCGCGGTGCAGGACGCCGTCGGCGACCGCGGTGGGCGCGGTCGCGTCGGTCAGCTCGTGGGCGGGCGGTGGGTCGACGCCGGCGTAGAGGGCGACGCGTCCGGGTTGGTCGGCGCGCGAGTCGTCGAGGTTCCAGGAGATCTCCACGCCGCGAGGACCGGCCGCGCAGACCTCGACCCAGCGCGGCAACGGCAAGACGATCTGTGGCAAGGGCATCGGACGCCCCAGGTGCGCGTCGGCCTCGGCGATGCCCTCCATCTGCTCCATCGCCCGCAAGCGTGACGGACCTACCGGCGGTCTGCCACGGCGCCACGCAGGCGATCGAGCCCTTCGGCGATCTCGGGCACGGTGTGGGTGGTGAACGAGAGGCGCAGCGTCGCGCGGTCCGGCGGCCCGGGGAAGAACGGCCAACCGGGGACGAACGCGACCTCGCGGGCGAGCGCGTCGGCCAGCAGCGCGTCGGCGTCCCAGCCGTCGGGGAGCGTCACCCAGACGAACATGCCGCCGTCGGGCCGCGTCCAGCGCGAGCCCTCCGGCAGCGTCTGCGGCAAGCCCGTCGACGAGCGCGTCGCGGCGCGGGCCGTAGGCGGCGCGCAGCCCGGCGATGTGCGCGTCGAGGTCGCAGTGCTGCAGCCAGTGGGCGGCGGCGGCCTGGTCGATCGTCGAGGTGTGCAGGTCGGCGGCCTGCTTGGCGACGACCAGCGCGCGGCGCAGCGCCGCCGGCGTCCGCAGCCAGCCGATCCGCAGGCCGGGGACCAACACCTTCGACAACGTCGACAGCGCGATCGTCCGGTCCTGCGCGCCGTCCAGCGACGCGACGGGCGCGATCGGCTCGCCGCGGTAGCGCAGCTCGCCGTAGGGGTCGTCCTCCACGATCCACAGGCCCAGGCGCGCGGCGGCCTGCGCCAGCGCGGCGCGACGCTCGAGCGGCAGCGTCCGCCCGGTCGGGTTGTGGAAGGTCGGGACCGTGTAGAGCAGCTTTGGCCGCTCGCGGCGGACCAGCGCGGCCAGCGCCTCGGGGTCCAGCCCGTCGTCGTCGCACGGCACCGGGACGACGCGCGCGCCGGCCATCTGGAAGCACTGCAGCGCCGCGAGGTAGGACGGCTCCTCGACGAGCACCGCGTCGCCCGGCTCCAGCAGGACGGCCGCGATCAGCGTCAGCGCCTGCTGCGAGCCGCTGGTGATGAGGATGTCGTCGGCCTCGGTGGCCAGGCCGCGCGCGACCATGCGCCGGGCGATCGCCGCTCGCAGCGCCGGGTCGCCCTCGGTCGTCGAGTACTGCAGCGTGCGGCCATAGGCCTCGTCCTCCAGCGCGGCGGCGAACGCCGCGCGCAGGCCGGCCGCGTCGAAGAGCTCGGGCGCCGGCAGGCCGCCGGCGAACGAGATGACGCCGGGCTGCTGGGTCAGCGCGAGGATCTCGCGGACCGGTGAGCCGGCGACATCGCGCAGCCGCGCGGCCAGGGGCGGCGGGGCCGTCGAGATCTGGGGCGCGCGACTCATGCCGCGAGGATGCTACATCCCGTAGGACTCCAACAACTTGAGCCAGACCTCGCTGCGCGTCGGGAAGGCGGGCACCGCGTGCCAGAGCTCGTCCAGCGGGATCGCGGCCACGACGGCGATCGTCGCCGCGTGCAGCCACTCGGCGACGTCGACGCCGACGAAGGTCGCGCCGACGATCACGCCGCGATCCTCGTCGACGACGATCCGCGACGTGCCGCCCGTGCCCCTGCCGTGAAACGAGGCGCCCGCGGTTCCGTCGGTCGGGACGTCGACCGCGCGCACGCGCAGGCCCGCCGCGATCGCGCTGTCGAGCGTGTGGCCGACCGCCGCGACCTGCGGCTCGGTGAACGTCACCCGCGGGGGCGGGCCGGCGGCCCGCACGCGCGCGTCGATCCCGCAGATCTGGTCGGCCGCCGCGCGCGCCTGGTACTTGCCCTCGTGGGTCAGCAGCGACTTGCCGTTGGCGTCGCCGACGACGTAGAGCCAGTCGTGGCCGGCCACGCGCAGGTCGTCGCCGACCTCGATCGGCTCGGCCGACCCATCCAGCCCGACGGCCTCCAGGCCCAGGTCCTCCGTCAGGTGCCGGCGCCCCGATGCCACCAGGATCTCGTCGGCCTCCAGCGTCCCGTGCGTGGTGGTCTTCACCGTCACGCGCCCGTCCTCGCCGCGCACCACCGATTGCGCCCGCACATCGGTCAGGACGTCAACGCCATCGGCCTTCAGGCCGGCCGCCACCTGCTCGGCGGCAAACGGCTCGTCGCGCTCCAGGATGTGGGACTCGCGCTCCAGCAGCGTCACGTCGGAGCCCAGCGTCGCGAACGCCTGCGCCAGCTCCGCGCCCACCGGCCCGCCGCCGATGACGATCAGCGACGCCGGCACCGCGTCGGTCACCGTCGCCTCGCGGTTGGTCCACGGCTGTGCCTCGGCGAGGCCGTCGATCGGCGGGATCAGCGGCGCCGTGCCGACCGCCACGACGACCGCGCGGCGCGCGCGCAGGATCGTCTCGCCCACGTGGACGACGAGCTTGCCCGCGAGGTGCCCGTGACCCCGCACGAGCAGGATGCCGCGCTGCTCGAGCCACGGCAGCTGCCCGCTGTCGTCCAACCCGTGGACGACCGCGGTGCGCCGCGCCAGCGCCGCCGCGACATCCAGCGTGCCCGTCGCCGCCTCCGCCGCACCCGGCACCCGCCGGACCTCGGCCAGCGCCTGGGCCGGACGCAGCAGCGCCTTGGACGGCATGCACGCCCAGTAGGAGCACTCGCCGCCGACCAGCCGGTCCTCGACGATCGCGACCTGCAGGTCGCGGTCGCCCAGCCGCCCGGCGATGACCTCGCCCGCCGGTCCGGCGCCCAAGACCACCACGTCGACCTCATGGACCTCGCTCATCACCCTCCGGCCTTCCACGTGCGAAACGCGTCGAGCAGCTCGCGCTCGACCTCCGGCTCCAACGCCTCCGGGTCGAGGTGTCCAACGACGCGCAACGTCACGCGCATCTGCTCCAAGTAGGCGCCGCAGTGCTCGCAGCCCGCGATGTGGGCCTCGAAGCGCGCGCGATCGCGCGCGTCCATCCCATGCTCGAGGTACTCGGTGACGAGCTCGACCAGCTCACGGCAGGCCAAGCCACCGGGCGGGGAAGTCGCCGGTCGCCTGCGCCAGGGAAGCCATCGTCGCGAGCTCATGATGCGTTCCAGTCTTCGAGCGCCTTGCGCACTTTGGTGCGCGCACGATGCAGGAGGACCCGCTGGTTGGTCTCCGTCAGGTCCAAGACGTTGCGCACCTCGTCCGACGACAGCCCTTCGAGGTCGCGCAGCGTGATCACGATCTTCTGGCGCTCGGGCAATTCGTCGATGGCCGCGCGGGCGACCCGCAGCGCCTCGGCGGAGTCCAGCGCGGCCTCCGGATCGTCGCGCCAGTCGGCCGGCGCCGACGTCCAGGCGCCCTCGGAGGTGAAGCGCGCCGGGTCGACCGTCGGCCCCTCGTCGCCGTCCTCGTCGGCGCCACCGCCCACCGACGCGAACGGGATCGAGCGGTGCTCGCGCACGCCGCGCGTCTTGGCGCGGTTGACCAGGATCCGGAAGAGCCACGTCTTGAACGACGAGCGCCCTTCGAAACGTTCCAGGCCACGGACGACCGCGACCCAGGTCTCCTGGACGACGTCCTCGGCCAGCGCGTCGGTCGGCACGTACATCCGCGCGAGGCGCAGCAGCATCGGCGAGTAGCGCCGCACGAGGAGCGCGAACGCCTCCTCGTCCCCACCACGTGCACGCTCGACCAGATCCAGGTCGTCGACGGGCGAGCGAGGCGGCATCGGTCGCGACAATAGCCCGTCCACGCGGCCCGATCGCCGGCGTGAGAAGGTGCCGAGGCGATGGCACAGCGATTCATCGGGGTCGACGTCGGCGGGACGAAGGTCTCCGTCGCGGTGCTGGAGGGCGCCAAGCTCTCCGAGCCGACCCTGCGCCCGACCGTGCTCGACAGCTCCGAGGGGCTGATCGACCAGCTCGCCGAGCTGATCGAGGCCGCCGGCCCCGCCGACGCGGTCGGCATCGGCGTGCCGTCGGTGATCGACTTCGCGACCGGCACCGCGCGCCATTCGGTCAACGTGCCGCTCCAGGACGTGCCGCTGCGCCGCATCCTCACCGAGCGCCTCAAGCTCCCGGTCTTCGTCGACAACGACGCGACGGTCGCCGCGCTGGCCGAGGCCCACGACGACGACCTCAACCAGATCGCCCAGAGCCTGGTCCTGTTCACGATCGGCACCGGCGTCGGCGGCGGCATCGTCATCGGCGGACGCATCTACCGCGGCGCGACCGGCGGCGCGGCCGAGCTCGGCCATCAGCTCGTCGGCGCCGACCTCTCGGCCGGCGCGCCGCCGCACGCCGACGAGGCGCCGCAGCCCGGGTCGCTCGAGCGGCTCGCGGCCGGCCGCGCGCTCGACGCGCTGGGCCGCGAGCGCGGGTTCGACGACGGACCGGCCGTGGTGACCGCGGCCCGCGCCGGGGACGCCTCTGGCCTGGAGGCGATCCACATCCTCGGCGAGCGGCTCGGCGTCGGCATCGCCAACGCCATCAACGTCTTCGATCCCGAGCAGGTCGTCATCGGCGGCGGCGTCAGCGCGGCCGGCGAGCTGCTGCTGGAGCCCGCGCGCGCGGTCGCCCGGCGGTTCGTCCTGCCGGGCGTGGGAACCCGGACCGAGATCCGGCTCGCCCGCTACGGGCCACAGGCCGGCGTCCGCGGGGCGGCCCTGCTGGCCGGCCAGGAAGTGCTCAACTCGTGAACTGCCGGGTTGCCCTCCGCGATCGGTCGTAGGATCGAGTGCAGAGACCTAGGAGGCAACACCATGAGCAGCGCCGCATCCGTCAACGAGCGCCTCGCGCGCCTGACCGCGGCGGGCACGAGCATCTGGCTCGACCAGATCCAGCGATCGCTGACCCAGGGCGGCGAGCTCGCGCCGGCTGGTCGAGGAGGACTCGCCTGCGCGGCGATGACCTCCAACCCGGCGATCTTCGAGAAGGCGATCCTCGGCTCGACCGAGTACGACGAGCAGATCGCCGAGCTGTCGCCGACGAGGGCGCCGACGCGCGCGCGAGATCTACCAGGCGATCGCGATCCAGGACGTCCAGGAGGCCGCCGACGTCCTGCGCCCGGTCTACGACGAGACCGACGGCTACGACGGCTACGTCTCGCTGGAGGTCGACCCCGACCTCGCCTTCGACACCGCAAGACGATCGCGCAGGCCCGGAGTACTGGGACCGGGTCGACCGCCCCAACCTGATGATCAAGATCCCGGGCACCGACGAGGGCCTGCCGGCGATCGAGCAGGCGCTCTACGAGGGCATCAACATCAACGTGACGCTGCTGTTCAAGGTCGTCGCAGTACGAGAAGGTCATCGAGGCGTTCATCGCGCGGCCTGGAGCGCCGCCTGGACGAGGGCAAGCCGGTCGCCGGCATCCACTCCGTCGCGTCGTTCTTCGTCTCGCGCGTCGACACCGAGGTCGACAAGCGCCTGGAGGCTCGGCGACGCCGACGCGTCGCTGTTCGGCACGGCCGGCGCTCGCCAACGCGCGCGCCGCCTACCAGGCGCTTCCAGAAGGTCTTCGAGGGCGAGCGCTTCGCGACGCTGCGCGAGGCCGGCGCGCCGGTGCAGCGCCCGCTGTGGGCGTCGACCGGCGTCAAGAACCCCAAGTACCCCGACACGCTGTACGTCGACGAGCTCGTCGGCGCCCGAGACGGTCAACACGATGCCGATGGCGACGCTGAAGGCCGCGGCGCGACCACAGCGAGGTCACCGAGCCGCGCGTGCGGATCGACCCGCCGCCGACCTCAAGGCGCTGGCCGACGCGGGCATCGACCTCGACGACGTCACCGACAAGCTGCTGCGCGACGGCATCGACGCGTTCGTCACGCCGATGGAGCAAGCTGCTCGACGGCATCGAGTCCAAGCGCGAAGGCGATGGCCTCGATGGCCGCGACCCCCGCGGCGATCGACGCATCGATCCCCGAGCGCTGTACGAGCCGGCGATCGACGCGCGCCTGGCCCGCGCGCAGGCCGACGACGTCGCGCGCCGGATCTTCGGCGCAGGACGACACGCTCTGGGGCGCCCGCGGGCCAGCCCGAGGTCAGCCAACCGCCTCGGCTGGCTGACGTCCACGACCGCCTGCTCGCCGAGGTCGACGACCTCGAGGCCTTCGCGAAGGCCGCCCACGCCGACGGCCTGACCGAGGCCGTCGTGCTCGGCATGGGCGGCTCGTCGCTGGCGCCCGAGGTCTTCCGGCGCTCGTTCGGCACGCACGCCGACGGGCTGATCCTGCACGTGCTCGACTCGACCGACGCCGACGCGGTGCGCGACGTCGAGGCCGAGATCGACCTCGACCAAGGCGCTGTTCGTCGTCTCCTCGAAGTCGGGCGGGACGATCGAGACGCTGTCGGCCTTCCACTACTTCTGGGAGCAGACGGGCGGCGACGGCGCGCAGTTCGTCGCCGTCACCGATCCGGGCTCGGGCGCTCGCGGCGCTGGGCGAGGAGCACGGCTTCCGCCGCACCTTCCTCAACGACCCCGACATCGGCGGGCGCTACAGCGCGCTGTCGTACTTCGGGCTCGTGCCGGCGGCGCTGCTGGGCGTCGACCTGCGCGCGCTGCTGGACGGCGCGGCGGACGCTGGAGGCCTCGCTGCGCAACCCCGATCCCGCCGCCAACCCCGGCCTGTGGCTCGGCTGCGCGCTCGGCGAGCTCGCGCTCGCGCGGCCGCGACAAGCTGACGTTCGTCGTCGACGCGCCGATCGAGTCCTTCGGCCTGTGGGTCGAGCAGCTGATCGCCGAGTCGACCGGCAAGCACGGCAAGGGCGTGCTGCCGGTCGCCGACGAGCCGCTCGGCGCGCCCGAGCGCCTACGGCGAGCGACCGCGTGTTCGTCCACCTGCGCGACGCGCGACGCCGACGCCGACGCTCGACGACGACGACGTCGCCGCGCGCCTCGCCGAGGCCGGCCAGCCGGTGCATCACGATCGCGCGCCGCACGGCGCCGCCGACCTCGGGCGCATCATGTTCTTCTTCGAGTTCGCGACCGCGGTCGTCGGCTGGGTGCTGGAGATCAACCCGTTCGACCAGCCCAACGTGCAGGAGGCCAAGGACAAGACCAAGGAGGTGCTGTCCATGGACACGCCGCCCGCGATCGACGAGGCTCAGGCCGACGCGCTCACGACGCTGCTCGCCGCCGCGCCCGCCGCCCTACGTCGCGATCAGGGCTACGTCGCCGCCCACGCCCGAGTTCGACGGCGAGGTCGCCGAGCTGCGCGCGCTGATCCGCGACCGCACGACCATGGCCACCACCTTCGGCTACGGCCCGCGCTATCCTGCACTCGACCGGCCAGCTCCACAAGGGCGGCCCGCCGACGGGGCGGTTCCTGCAGCTGCTCGCACGACGGCCGACGACGACGTCGACGATCCCCGGCGCAGCCGCTACACCTTCGAGACCCTCAAGCGCGCGCAGGCCGACGGCGACCTGCTCATCCTGCGCGACCACGGCCTGCCCGCGGAGCGCATCGTGCTCCGCGGCGACCCGGTCGCGGCGCTGCGCACCATCAAGGAGAACCTCTAACCCATGGCGCAGATCGGCTTCATCGGCCTCGGCCAGATGGGCGGCAACATGGTCGCTCGCATCAAGCGCGACTCCGACCACGACGTCGTCGCGTTCGACTTCGACGCAAGGCGCGTCGGCAACGCCGCCAAGAAGCGGCGCGGTCGGCGCCAAGTCGCTGGCGCGACCTCGTCAAGAAGCTCGAGCGCGCCGCGCATGGTCTGGATCATGGTCCCGGCCGGCGACCCGACCCAGGAGACGGTCGACAAGCTCGCCAAGCTGCTGGACAAGGGCGACACGATCGTCGACGGCGGCAACTCCAAGTGGACCGACGACATGGCCCGCGCCAAGGCGCTCGAGCAAGCAGGGCATCCACTACGTCGACGTCGGCACCTCGCGGCGGCGTCTGGGGCCTGGAGGTCGGCTACTGCATGATGGTCGGCGGCCCCAACAGTCGCCATCAAGCGGCTCGCGCCGTTCCTCGACATCCTCGCCCCGCCGCCCGACCGAGGAGCACGGCCCGGGCTGGGGCCACATGGGCCCGACCGGCGCCGGCCACTACGTGAAGATGGTGCACAACGGCATCGAGTACGGGATGATGCAGGCCTACGCCGAGGGCTTCGGGCTCTTCGACGACGTCCGAGTTCGAGCTCGACAACGCGAAGATCGCCCACCTGTGGATGCAGGGCTCGGTCGTGCGCTCGTGGCTCTGCGAGCTCGCCGCCAACGCCTTCGAGCAGGAAGGCAACGACCTCGCCGCGCTGGAGCCGGTCGTCGCCGAGTCCGGCGAGGGCCGCTGGACCGTCGAGGACGCGATCGACAAGCGCATCCCGACTGCCGGTCATCACCGCGGCGCTGTTCGCGCGCTTCAGCTCGCGGGCCGCGGCGACTTCGCCGCCAAGGTCAACGCCGCGCTGCGCAGCGCAGTTCGGCGGCCACGCGGTGCAGCGCCGGGCCGACGGCTAAGGGATCCAGGTGACCGACGTCAAGCTGGGCGAGACGCCCGACAACCCGCTCGTCGAAGGGCTCGAGCGGCTGCCGGTCCACCCCACGACGCTGGTGATCTTCGGCGCGACCGGCGACCTGGCCCGCCGCAAGCTGCTGCCGGCGATCTACAACCTCGCGCACGAGGGCGCGCTGCCCGAGCGCTTCAACCTCGTCGGCTCGTCGCGCAGCGAGATGAGCCGACGACGAGTTCCGCGACGCAGGCCGCCGAGGCGATCCGGCAGTTCAGCCGCGCGCGAGCCCGACGAGACGGTGCTCAAGGAGCTGCTCGCAAACGTCCGCTACGTCAGCGGCACGTTCGACGAGGACTCGGTCTACGAGGCGCTGGGCGAGCACCTCGACGGCTTCGACGAGGACGCCGGCCAGCCGCTCAACCGCGCGTTCTACCTGTCGACCGCGCCGGAGTTCTTCCCGGTCATCATCGAGCAGCTCGGCAAGCACAAGCTCAACCGCCACGAGGGCGCCGAGGTCCGCGCGATCATCGAGAAGCCGTTCGGGACGACGCTCGCCGAGGCGCGCGAGCTCAACCACCGCGTGCTGTCGGTCTTCAAGGAGCGCCAGGTCTTCCGCATCGACCACTACCTCGGCAAGGAGACCGTCCAGAACCTGCTGGCGTTCCGGTTCGCCAACGGCCTGTTCGAGCCGGTGTGGAACCGCAACTACATCGACCACGTCCAGATCACGGCGGCCGAGGACCTCGGCGATCGGCACGCGCGCCGGCTACTACGACAACGCCGGCGCGCTGCGCGACCTCGTCCAGAACCACATGCTCCAGCTGCTGTGCTACGTGGCGATGGAGCCGCCGGTGCACTTCGACGGCCGACGAGGTCCGCGACGAGAAGGTCAAGGTCCTGCGCTCGGTCGATCACGCCGACGGCCGAGACCGTCGACGCGATCGCGGTCCGCGCCCAGTACACGCCGGGCACCGTCGGCGGCGAGGACGTCACGGGCTACCTCGAGGAGGACGGCGTCCCGCGGACTCCAACACCGAGACCTACGCGGCGCTGCGCCTGGAGATCGACAACTGGCGCTGGGCCGGCGTGCCGTTCTACCTGCGCACCGGCAAGCGGCTGGCGCGCAAGGTGACCGAGATCGCCGTCACGCTGAAGCCGGTGCCGCACCTCGCGTTCAGCCAGGACGGCTCGGTCGGCGTGCGGCCCAACCAGCTGTCCTGACGATGCAGCCCAACGAGGGCGTGTCGCTCTCGCTCGGCGCCAAGATCCCCGGCACGCGCATGCGGATCCGGCCGGTCAACATGGAGTTCCTCTACGGCACTCGTTCATGTCGCAGTCGCCGGAGGCCTACGAGCGGCTGATCCTCGACGCGATGCGCGGCGACGCGACGCTCTTCACGCGCAACGACGAGGTCGAGGCGCAGTGGGAGATCTGCGACCCGATCGTCACGCGTGGGAGAACGACGCCGGGGCCGCTGCCGACCGTACGAGGCCGGCACGCAGGGCCCGCCGAGGCCGACAGGCTGCTCGAGCACGGCGCCCAGCTGGCGCGCGATCTAGGCGCGACTGATGGCCACCGTCGACACGGTCTGGCGCGCGCAGCGACACCAAGCCCGGCGCGATCGAGGCCGCGCTGCGCGCCTCGCTGTCGCAGATCCACCGCGAGAACGCCGGCTACGTGCCGGCGCGCGTGCTCAACCTCGTCTGCATCGTCGACAAGGAGTGGAGCGGCGAGATCGCCAACCGGCTGCGCCGCGTCGGGCGCTACCACCCGTCGCGCACGATCGTCTGCTCGGTCGAGCCCGGGCGCACGACGCTCGACGCGGTCGCGACGATCGCGGCGCCGTCGCGAGGTCAGCGCCGGGCGAGATCGGGCTGCTGCGCGAGACGATCGTCGTCGAGTGCGGCGACGCGCCACCTCGCCGCACCTCGACCGCATCGTCGACCCGCTCGTCGTCACCGACCTGCTGACGCTGCGTCTGGTCGCCGCACGGCCACGCCGAGGCCGTCGACGCGCTGCTGGACCTGGCCCAGATCGTGCTGCTCGACCGCGTCGACGAGCCCGACCCGGCCGACGCGCTCGCACCGCGCGCGCGAGCTCTCGGACAAGGCCTACGTCGTCGACCTCGCGTGGCTGCGCTCGACGCCGTGGCGCGAGCGGATCGCCGCGACGTTCGACCCGCCGCCGCTGCGCCCCGAGCTGCGCACGATCTCGCTCGGTGACGATCCGCCACCACCCCGACTCGGCGGCGGCGGCGCTGCTGCTGCTCGGCTGGCTGGCGTCGCGGCTGGACTGGCAGCCCGAGCCCGCTGATGGCGCCACGGCGGCGGCCTGCGAGGGCTCGGCCCACGCGCCGCCGCCAGGACATCGAGCTGCGCGCTGGAGCCCGACCCGACGCTGCAGGTGCCGCGGCCTCGCCGGCCTGACGCTCGAGACGGCCGTCGGGCCGCTCGCTCGCGCTCGGACCGCGGCCCCGGCGGCCTGCGCGCCGCGCTACCGCCACACGCGCGGCACCGAGCGCGAGTGGACGATCCTCGGCGCCTCGCGCGGCGAGGCCGGGCATCCTCGGCGAGGGCATCCGCCAGGCGCTGCTGCGCGACCCGACCTACGCGCCGGCGCTGACGCGCAGGGCGCTGCCGAGCTGACGCGGAGCTGATCGCCCGGCGATGAGACAGATCGTCGGCGACGTGCCGCTGGGCGGCAGCCCGTTCCCGCCGATCGCGGACTACGCGCTTCCTGTCGGACTGCGAGACGACGCGCGCTCGTCGCGCCGAGCGGCAACGTCGAGTGGATGTGCCTGCCGCGGTTCGACTCGCCGCGCGTCTTCGGCGCGATCCTCGACCGCGACGCCGGCAGCTTCCGCCTCGGCCCGGCCGACGCAGACGTGCCCGGCCGGCCGGCGCTACCTGCCGGGCACGATGGTCCTCGAGACGACCTGGGGCACGCGCACGCGGCTGGATCATCGTCCGCGACGTGCTGCTGATCGGCCCGTGGCACCACGAGGACGAGCGCTCGCACACGCACCGCCGCGCGCCCGACCGACTACGACGCCGACCACGTGCTGCTGCGCACGCTGCGCTGCGTCAACGGCGCGGTCCAGATGCAACCTCGACTGCGAGCCGATGCTTCGACTACGGCGCGCACGCCGGCGCACGTGGGAGTACACCGGCGACGGCTACCACGAGGCGATCGCGACGGCGCCGAGGGCTGCGACCTCGAGCTGCACGCTGACGACCGACCTGCGCCTCGGCTTCGAGGGCCGCGCGCGCCCGCGCCCGCACGACGCTGCGCGAGGGCGACATCGCCGTTCGTCGCGCTGTCGTGGTCCGAGCACGCGCGCGCCGCAGACCTACGACGAGGCCTACAGCCGCCTCGTGCGCACCGCCGACTACTGGCAGGAGTGGCTCGCCCACGGCGAGTTCCCCGACCACCCGTGGCGCGCGCTACCTGCAGCGCAGCGCGCTGACGCTGAAGGGCCTGACCTACGCGCCGACCGGCGCGATGGTCGCCGCGGCGACGACGTCGCTGCCCGAGACGCCCGGCGGCGAGCGCAACTGGGACTACCGCTACTCGCTGGATCCGCGACTCGACGTTCATGCTCTGGGGCCTCTACACGCTCGGCTTCGACTGGGAGGCCAACGACTTCTTCTACTTCATCGCCGACGTCGCCGACGGCGACGACGACCTGCAGATCATGTACGGGATCGGCGGCGAGCGCGAGCTCGACCGAGCACGACGCTCGACCACCTCGACGGCTACGAGGGCGCCCGGCCGGTGCGCGATCGGCAACGGCGCCTACGACCAGCAGCAGCACGACGTCTGGGGCGCGATGCTCGACTCGGTCTACCTGCACACGAAGTCGCGCGACGAGCTGCCCGAGACGCGTCTGGCCGATGCTCATGCCGCCAGGTCGAGGCGGCGATCGAGCACTGGCGCGAGCCCGACCGCGGCATCTGGGAGGTGCGCGGCGAGCCGAAGCACTTCACGTCGTCGAAGGTCATGTGCTGGGTCGCCTGCGACCGCGGCGCGCGGCTGGCGCGGCTGCGCGAGGACCACGAGCGCGCCGACGCGCTGGCAGGCCGCCGCCGACGAGATCCACGCCGACATCTGCGAGCAACGGCGTCGACGAGCGCGGCGTCTTCACCCAGCACTACGACACCGACGCGCTCGACGCCTCGCTGCTGCTGATGCCGCTCGTGCGCTTCCTGCCGCGCCGACGACCCGCGGATCGTCGCGACCGTCCTGGCGATCGCCGACGAGCTGACCGAGGACGGCCTGGTGCTGCGCTACCGCGTCGAGGAGACCGACGACGGCCTCGACCGGCGAGGAGGGCACGTTCACGATCTGCTCGTTCTGGCTCGTGTCGGCGCTGGCCGAGATCGGCGAGACGCGCAGCGCGCCCGCGAGCTGTGCGAGAAGCTGCTCGTCGCTACGCGTCAGCCCGCTGCTGCTCTACGCCGAGGAGATCGACCCGCGCACCGGCCGCCACCTCGGCAACTTCCCGCAGGCGTTCACGCACCTCGCGCTGATCAACGCGGTCATGCACGTGATCCGCGCCGACCAGGAGCTCGCGCTCGCACCAGCAGCCGCTGGACGCCGCGGCGCCAGCGAGGAGTCAGCCATGCCCGTCCAGCGTCGTCCGCCAGCCCGACGCCGAGGCGGTCGCGCGCCACGCCGCGCGCGACGCTCGTCGCGGCGATCGCAGCGACGCGCGCGAGGCGCGCGGCGTCGCCCACGTCGCGCTGGCCGGCGGCACGACGCCGCTGCGCTGCTACGAGCTGCTCGACGGCCAGCTCGACGACTGGAGCGACGTCCACCTCTGGTACGGCGACGAGCGCTGCGTGCCGCTCGACGACCCGGAGTCCAACCACGGCCAGGTCAAGGAGCGCGCTGCGCGCGCGCGGCGCGCGTCTGGCACCCGATGCCCGGCGACGCTCGGGCCCGTCGGAGGGCGCGATCGAGTACAGCCGCGCGCTCGACGGCGACGATCCTCGACATCACCCACCTCGGGATGGGCCCCGACGGCCACACCGCGTCGCTGTTCCCCAACCACCCGCTGCTCGGCGCCCACGGCGTCGCGGCCGGCATCAGCGACTCGCCCAAGCCGCCGCCGCGAGCGCATCACGCTGACGCTGCCCAAGCTCAACGCGTCGCGCCGGATCGTCCTGATGGTCACCGGCGAGGGCAAGGCCGAGGCGCTTGGCGCGCGTCATGGCCGGGCCGGACCGCACCTACCCCGCGTCGCTGCTGGACCGCGCCAAGCTGCTGGTCATGGCCGACAACGCGGCGCTGCCGGCCTAGGCCGATGGCCGCCGAGGTCTGGCTGATCCGCCACGCCGAGACCGAGTGGTCGAAGGCCGGGCGCCACACCGGCCGGACCGACATCCCGCTGACCGACGAGGGGCGCGCGCACGCCGCGACGCTGCCCGAGCGCGCTCGCCGGTCACGACGTTCGCCGCGGTCTTCGTCAGCCCGCTGCAGCGCGCGCGGGAGACCGCGACGCTGGCCGGCCTCGGCGACGCAGGCGCAGGTACGCGACGACCTCGCTCGAGTGCGACTACGGCGACTACGAGGGCATCACCACCGACGAGATCCGCGACGACGCGCCCGGACTGGTACCTGTGGCGCGACGGCGTGCCCGGCGGCGAGCAGCCCGACGACGTCGGTGCCCGCGCCGACCGCGTCATCGCCGAGGCGCTCGCCGTCGACGGCGACGTCGCGCTGGTCGCCCACGGCCACGTCCTGCGCGTGCTCGCCGCGCGCTGGATCGCAGCAGCCGGCGAGCTTCGCCGGCCGGCTCGCGCTGGGAACCGGTGCGCTGTGCCGGCTGGGGTTCGAGCGCGAGGTTCGCGTGATCCGCGCCTGGAATCTCTGAGCGCCGAGCGGATCACGGCGCTGGACGTCCGTACGAGGGCCGATGTCCGCATCTGGACACTGTGCCGCGCTCATGCCCACCGTCCACGCCAAGAAGCGCAAGCCGGTCAAGAAGAAGCACAAGGCCGCCCCCAAGCGCCACTGCAAAACCGTCACCAAGAAGGTGCACGGCAAGAAGAAGCGGGTCAAGGTCTGCACCCCGGTCAAGAAGAAGAAGGTGGTGCGCAAGCCCGCGCCCACCCCGACCGGCTACAAGCCCACCGCGCCGGCCTTCCCGCCGTCGACGCCGATCGACCCGGGCGCCGGCCCCTCGCCCAACCCGCCCGCCGATCCGTCGGGCTCGTGGACCCCGCCGCCCGCGGTCCCGATGACCGCCCGCCAGGCCGAGCGCCTGCTGTGGCGCGCGGGCTTCGGCCCCAAGCCCGGCGACGTCGCACGCGTCGCGGCGATGGGCCTGGATGCGGCGATCGCCGAGCTGGTCCACCCGGTCGGCGAGGCGACGCTCGTCGGCCCCGCGCCCCACGACGGCGACGGCGGCGCGCTGCAGCCCTACGACCTCTACGGCCACGACCATCTCTGGTGGCTGGACCGCATGGTCCGCAGCGACCAGCCGCTGGTCGAGCGGATGGCGCTGGTCTGGCACGACTGGTTCGCCTGCAACCGCGACAAGGTGCAGATCGACCTGCTGCTCGGCCAGAACGCGCTCTTCCGCCGCTCGGCGCTGGGCTCGTTCGCCAACCTGCTGCGCGACGTCACGGTCGACCCGGCGATGCTCGCCTTCCTCGACGGCATCGACAACCGCAAGGGCTCGCCGAACGAGAACTACGCCCGCGAGGTCATGGAGCTGTTCACGCTCGGCGCCGACCGCGGGGCCTACACCGAGACCGACATCCGCCAGGCCGCCAAGGCGCTGACCGGCTGGCGTCGCCGACTACGTCGACGGTGTCGGCCTGGCCAACTTCCGCTTCGACGCGACGCGCCACGACAACACGACCAAGACGATCTTCGGCACGTCGGGCAACTTCTCGTGGCAGGACGTCTGCAACCTCTGCCTGCAGAACCCGCTGCACCCGTCGTTCTTCGTGACCAAGTTGTGGTCCTACTTCGTGCCGGTCGCGCCCGACGGCCCGACGCAGGCCACGTTGCAGGCGGCCTACGTCAACTCCGGCTATCAGGTCGCGCCGGTGCTGGAGCTGATCTTCCGCCATCCCGTCTTCCTCGACGGGCCGGCGATGGTCAAGCCGCCGGTGGTCGCCAACGCCGGGCTGCTGCGCGCGCTCGGGCGGCCCATCGACACCGACGAGTGGGCCTACCTCAGCGGTGAGACCGGCCAGACGCTCTTCGAGCCCGCCGAACGTCAGCGGCTGGGACGACACGCGCTGGATGGACACCTCGACGTGGCGTGGACGCTGGCACGTGACCGGCGTCGCGCTGGCCCCGACGCAGGTCAAGACCTCGGCGCCGAGCACCTACCCCGACACCGAGGACGGCGCGACCGCGGTCGCCGCGGCGCTGGCCGCCGTCGGGAACCCGGCGCTCAGCGCCGAGACCGCGGCCAACGTGAAGGCCTTCGCCGACAGCGTCCTGCCGGGCACGATGAACGCCACCCAGAAGCGCACCTACCGGGCGATGCGCCAGAACGCGCTGCGCCTGCTGATCCTGACCTCCGCCGACGCCCAGACCTGCTGAGACAACCCCTATGGCCCCCCGCAACTGCTGCAACGAGTTCACCCGCGCGCGCTTCCTGCAACGTTCCGCCGCCAGCGCCGGCGCCGGCCTGCCGGCGATCGAGGCGGGCATGCCCGCACCCGCCGGCACGGGCCTCAGCCGACGCACCTTCCTCTCGCGCAGCCTCGGCGGCGCGCTGGCCGTCTACGGCGGCTCGAAGCTCGGCATCGACGCCCTCGAGGCGGGCATCGCCAACGCGGCGGGCGACCCGAGCCGCGTGCTCGTCTCGGTCTTCCTCGGCGGCGGGATGGACGGGCTCAGCGTGCTCGCCCCGGTCGGCGACGCCCAGTACGCGACGCTACGCCCGACGCTGAAGACCGACCCCGACGCGACGCGCACGTTCACCGAGGACGCCACCCTGCAGTGGACGGCCGCGGCGGACTCGCTGCGCACGCTGCACGGCGAGGGCAAGGTCACCGTGATGCCGGCGATCGGCTACGACCACCCCAACCAGTCGCACTTCACCAGCCGCCACTTCTGGGAGGTCGGGGAGCTCAGCGTCGACGGCAACTTCGGCTGGCTCGGCCGCTTCCTCGACCAGCACGGCGTGCCCGACAACCCGCTGCAGGGCCTGTCGATGAACTCCTACCTGTCGCCGGGGCTCGCCGCGGCGCAGGTGCCGGTCGCCGCGGTGTACCGACCCGATCAGTTCGGCCTCTACGTGCCGGGCGTCGGCAACCCGGTGCTCGCGCCGATGTACGGCGCCATCGGGGGACTGGGCGCACTGCCGACCAGCGATCCGGCGCTGGGCCAGGCGCGGCTGGTGGCGACCGAGGTCGACTCGATCCGCACCGCGCTGCTGCCCTACCAGGGCAACGCCGTCCCGCATGCGACCAGCTACGGGACCGACGACTTCGGACGCAAGTTGGAGGTCTTGGCCTCGATGCTGGCCGCCAACGTGCCGGTCCGCGCGGTCGCCGTCGACGCGCCGGGCTCCTGGGACTCGCACTCCGACCAGGCCAACACGATCGGCCGCGACGTCCAGAACGCCTGCGACACGCTGCTGGCCTTCCAGCGCGACATCGAGGCGCGCGGCATCGCCGACCGCGTCCTGATCCACGTCTGGACCGAGTTCGGCCGGCGCCCGCAGGAGAACGCCGGCGGCACCGACCACGGCGCCGCCGGCGCCTCGTTCTTGATCGGCACCAAGGCCGCCGGCCAGATGGTCGGCGAGTTCCCGGGCCTCACCTCGCTGGACCCCGACGAGCAACGTGAAGGTCACCAGCGACTTCCGCGGCGTCTACTGCTCGCTGCTGGAGCAGTGGTACGGCGTCGACGCGGCGCCGATCATCCCGGGCGCCGCGAGCTTCGCGCGGCCGGCGCTGATCGCCGCGTAAGCCGGGCCGCCCGCCCGCGCCTCCGCTACCGCTCGCAGGCGATGCCGTCGTGATCGGCGTCGAGGCGGTAGTGGTCGTTGCCGACCGACCGGAACGGGCCTGAGACGTAGTACGGACCGTTGCCGCTGCCGCCCGCGCAGTCGTAGTCGCTGACGTTGGGCTTCAGGCAGCGGCCCTTGTAGTTCGGATCGCACTTCTGCTTGGCCGCGACGGTGCCGTGGGCGACAGGCGCCGAGAGGCCCGCGACGGCGCAGATGGACAGAGCGATGAGGGTTCGTCGGGAAGCCATTGGCGGCGACACTAAAGCACCGCTGACCAACTCGCCCCCCTGATGGCCCAGTTTTCGGTTGCGACGGCCGAACCGGTACGAAAATGCCCCGTTTGCGGCCGGTTTTCGACCGCCTGCGACCATGTGACGATGAGCCGCCGCGACCTCCTCCACGTCCTCACCGCGCTGGCCGAGCTGGCCGGGGGCGAGCCGGACGTCCCGGTCACCGTCGCCGCGATCGACGAGGCCATCGGCCGCGGCCGCGCCGACATGCGCACACCCCTCAACCTCACCTCCCTTGCCGCCGACGGCCTCGCGCAGCCGGCCGCCGACGGCACCTGGTCGCTGACCGAGACCGGCGCCCAGCGCCACCGCGAAGACGAGGACTACGCGGGGCGCTGAGCGGGGGCTGGATCAGGCCGGGACGAGCTCGCGGTCCTCGTCGCGCTCGCGGTCCTCGACCGGCACCGGAGCGCCCACCGTCACGGACTCCTCGTGGCCCAGCGACGGCAGCCACTCCAGCCAGCGCGGCAGGTACCAGTTCCAGTCGCCCAGGAGCTTCATCGTGGCGGGCAGCAGCACGGCGCGGACGAGCGTCGCGTCGACGAGGATCGCGGTCGCCAGCCCCACGCCCATCATCTTGAAGTCCAGGTAGCTCAGGGTCGCGAAGATCCCGAACACCGCGACCATCACGATCGCCGCGCTGGTGACCGTGCCGGCCGTCGTCTTGATCCCGTGCGCGACCGCGTCCTCGGTCTTCATGCCGCGATCGAACGCCTCGCGGACCCGGCTGAGGATGAACACGTGGTAGTCCATCGACAACCCGAAGAGGATCACGAACAGGAACATCGGCAGCCAGCTCGTGACCGACGCCGGTGGACTCGAAGCCCAGGAGCTTCTCGCCGTGGCCGTCCTGGAAGACCCACGTCAGCACGCCGTAGGCGGCGCCGACCGACAGCAGGTTCAACACGATGGCCTTGATCGGGATCACGATCGAGCGGAACGTCATCAGCAGCAGCAGGAACGCGAGACTCAGCACGAAGCCGAACACGATCGGCCAGCGGGACTTCATGAGGTCGTTGAAGTCCTTGGAGCCGGCGGTCATGCCCGTCACGTAGGCCTTGACGCCGCGCGGCGTCGGCGAACTTCGGCACGACCTCGCCGCGCAGCGTCGCCAGCGCGTCGTTGGACGCCTTGTCGGTGCCCGTGCCGAGGATCGGCAGGCTGATCTGCATGACCGTCTTGTCGGCCGAGACCGTCACGTCGATCGGGCTCCTTGACCTGACCGGTCGCGAGCGCGTCGCGCTCCAGCTGCTTGACCGCGGCCGTGATCTTGGGCGACGTGACGTCCTTGGCCTTGATGACGACCTCGGCGGGGATCTCGCCGCCGGGGAACGCGGCCTGCATCTTGTCGTAGACCTTCATGATCGGCAGCGAGCGCGGGATCGCCTCGGTGCCGCTGTCGGCCGTGTGCATGTGCAGCACCGGCGAGGCCATCACCAGCAGCAGCGCGCTCGCCGAGATGACCGCGACGACGCGGATGGCGCAGCACGCGGTCGAGCACGAAGTTCCACGCGCGCCCGCCGCTGTCGATGTCACGCGTCCGGGCGGCGCTCATGCGCTTGCCCAGGAACGGGATGCGGCCCCGCTCCATCCACTTGCCCGAGCCCGACAGCAGCGCCGGGATCACGGTGACCGAGCCGATCATCGCGACGAAGACCACCAACATGGCGCCGATGCCCAGCGCGGTGAAGGTCGAGTCGCCGGCGAGCAGCATGCCCGGCCATCGCGACGATGACCGTCACGCCCGAGATCAGCACGGCGCGGCCCGACGTCGCGGCGGCGATCGCCACGGCGTCCTTGGAGGAGTGGCCGCGGGCCTTCTCCTCGCGCTCACGGCGCAGGTAGAAGAGCGAGTAGTCGACGCCGACCGCCAACCCCACCAACAACACCACTTCGTTGATGAAGTCGTTGAGCGACACCAGATGGCTGATCGGGCCCAGCAGGCCGATCGTCCCGACGACGGCGGTGACGCCGAGCAGCAGCGGCACGCCGGCGGCGACCAAGGCGCCGAAGGTCAGCACGAGGATGATCAGCGTGACCGGGATCGACAGCATCCCGGCCTGCGCGAAGTCGTCGCCGAAGGCCTTGTTGAGCGCCTTGTCGGCGCTGGCGTCGCCGAACTGGCCGACGAACATCGAGGGATGTTGGTCGCCGGCAGCCTTGACGGCCGTCTCGACGGCGTCGACGCGCTGCTCGGCGAGATCGCTGTCGCCGTTGATGTCGAACGTCACGAGCGCCGAGCGACCATCAGCAGAGATCTGCCCGGTGTTGCCGGCGCCGTAGGGCGACTTGACGTGGACGACGCCCGGCTGGGCCGAGACGCCCTTGACGACATCGCCGACCGTCGCCCGGAAGGACGGATCACGAGCGGTCGTCCCGCTCTTGGCCGGCGCCTGGACCAGGACGGTCTCGCCGGCACGATCGGGGTAGGCACCGTTGACGATGCGATCAGCGGTGGCGGAGTCGCCGTGGCCGCTGCTGTCGTCTGACGGGGTGACGGTGCCGACGGCGCTGCCGACGAAGAGCGCAAGGGCGACGAAGACGAGCCAGCCGGCGATCGCCTTGCCACGGTGGCGGGTGCTCCAACGGCCGATGCGCGCGGCCAAGGAGGGGGAGGACGCGACACCCGACGACGGAGGAGAAGGGAAGCCGGGCCCGTGGGGATCGGGTGCCGGCGGGGAGGAGGAGGTCATGGCCGGGAGGATCGTCGGCGGTGCGTTGCCGCGCCATGCGGGCCCCTGGCGTCGTCGACGGGGGGAAACCCCACCCTTAGGGGTTCGTCAGGGGTAGGCCTTCCGGGCAGGTCTTCGTGCAGGAGTTCGGCCCGCGCGCCGATACTGTGGGCGGCTACCACATCACCCCTGCGGTCCTGTCCCCCGCGGCCGATCACCCAGAGAACCACTCATGGATCCGCACATCGACATCGCCACCGCTCCGGTCTCACCGGACGCCGACGACTCCCCGCCGCGCGCGGGCGCGATGGACCCCGGCTTCGTCGAGGTCCGGGACACGACCCCGTTCGTCGAGCGCACCCCGGTCCGCTCCGCGTTCCCGCCGATCGCCGACTACGGCTTCCTCAGCGACTGCCACACCGGCGCGCTCGTCGCGCCCGACGGCACGGTCGAGTGGCTCTGCCCGCCGCGCTTCGACTCCCCCAGCGTCTTCGGCGCGATCCTCGACCGCTCCGCCGGCGGCTTCCGCCTCGGCCCGTCGGCGATGGGCGTCCCCGCCGGCCGCCGCTACGAGCCCGGCACGATGATCCTCGAGACGACGTGGATGACGCCGACGGGCTGGGTCGTCGTCCGCGACGCGCTCGTCATCGGCCGCTGGCGCGAGCGCACCCAGGGCTCGACGACCGCGCACACGCGCCCGCCGACCGACTACGAGGCCCACCACGTCCTCGTCCGCACGATCACCTGCATCCACGGCAACGCCCAGATCGAGTTGCTCTGCGAGCCGATGTTCGACTACGGCCGCGTCCCCGCGACGTGGTCGACTGTCCCGAACGACCCCTACGCCTTCGACGCCACCGACGGCGGCGCGCACGCTGCGGCTGATGTCGGACCTCAACCTCGGGATCGAGGGCGGCCTGGCCCGCGCGCGCCATCGCCTCGAGAAGGGCGAGACGCGCTTCTGCGCGCTCTCGTGGTCGCGCCTGCTCGACGGGCCGCGCACCGCCGAGGAGGCCACCGCCGCGCTCACCGCCACGAGCGAGTACTGGCGCGGCTGGCTGGCCGACGCCGACTTCCCCGACCATCGCTGGCGCAACCACCTGGAGCGCAGCGCGCTGACGCTCAAGGGCCTGACCTACGCGCCGACCGGCGCGCTGGTCGCCGCGCCGACGACCTCGCTGCCCGAGACGCCCGGCGGCGAGCGCAACTGGGACTACCGCTTCACGTGGATGCGCGACGCGACCTTCACGCTCAGCGGCCTGCACTCGCTCGGGCCTCAACTGGGAGGCCGACGACTTCATCCAGTTCGTCGCCGACCTGGGCCGCAACGAGGACGGCGCGCTGCAGATCATGTACGGGATCGGCGGCGAGCGGGTCCTGGAGGAGCAGACGCTCGACCACCTCACCGGCTACGAGGGCGCGCAGCCGGTCCGGATCGGCAACGACGCCTACCACCAGCGCCAGAACGACGTCTTCGGCGCCGTCCTCGACTCCTTCTGGCTGCACGCCAAGGAGTACGGGCACAACTCGGCGCGGCTGTGGCCGGTCATCCACGACCAGGTCGAGCAGGCGATCGCCTCCTGGCGCCTGCCCGACCAGGGCATCTGGGAGTCGCGCGGCGAGCCCCAGCACTACGTCTCGAGCAAGTTGATGTGCTGGGTCGCGCTGGACCGCGGCGCCCGCCTCGCGGCCCGCCGCGGCAAGAACGAGCTCGCCGATCGCTGGCGCCTGGTCGCCAACGAGATCCATGCCGAGATCTGCGAGCGCGGCGTCGACGAGCACGGCCGCTTCACCCAGTACTACGGCTCCAAGAACCTCGACGCGTCGCTGCTGCTGATCCCGCTCGTCCGCTTCCTGCCCCACGACGACGTGCGCGTGCGCAACACCGTCATGGCGATCGCCGACGAGCTGACCGAGAACGGCCTCGTCCTGCGCTACCGCACCGACGAGACCGACGACGGCCTCAGCGGCGAGGAGGGCACCTTCCTGATCTGCTCGTTCTGGCTGGTCAGCGCGCTGCTCGAGATCGGCGAGCGCAAGCGCGGCCGCCAGCTCTGCGAGCGCCTGCTGTCGCTGGCCTCCTCGCTGGACCTCTACGCCGAGGAGCTCGAGGCCTCGACCGGCCGCCACCTCGGCAACTTCCCCCAGGCCTTCACGCACCTGGCGCTCATCAACGCGGTGATGCACGTCATCCGCGACGAGCAGCAGAACCCGGTCGGCTGACGTTGTAACGTCTGCCCGGTCGGGCATGACGGATCCCCAGCCATGACGGTCACCCACACCGCCAACCTGGTTCAAGACCTCGCCGCCGTGCGCCAGCGCACGCTGGATCTGGTCTCGCACCTCAGCACCGAGGACCTCGAACGGCAGATCGCGCCGATCATGAGCCCGCTCGTCTGGGACCTCGGACACATCGCCGCCTACGAGGACCTCTGGCTCGTCCATCGCCACGCGGGCATGGCGCTGCTGCGCCCCGACCTCGCGGCGCTCTACGACGCGTTCGAGACGCCGCGCGCGGTGCGCGGCGACCTGGAGATCCTCGGCTACGACGACGCGCTGCGTCTACCTCGCCGAGGTACGGGCGCGCACGCTCGCGGCACTGGAGATCACGGGTGCCGACCCCGTCCTGCACGAGATGGTCCTCCGGCACGAGCTGCAGCACACCGAGACGATGCGCCAGGCGATGGCCATCGCCGGCCTGCTGCCGCCCGGCGAGCCGGCTCTGCCGCCGCTGAGCACGCCGGAGGGCTGGCTCGCACGTCGCCGCCGGCACCCACGCGCTCGGCGCCCGCGACGGCGTCTTCGCCTACGACAACGAGCGGCCGCGCCACGCGGTCGACGTCGACGCCTTCGCGCATCGCGCTGCGGCCGGTCACCAACGCGACCTGGCTGCGCTTCGTCGAGGGCGGCGGCTACGTGCGCCGCGAGTGGTGGTCCGACGAGGGCTGGGCGTGGAAGGAGGAGTACGACATCACCCACCACGCATCCGTGGCGGCCGGAGATCCTGACGCTCCGGCCTGCCACGTCTCGTTGTTCGAGGCCGAGGCCTTGGCACGGTGGTGCGGAGCACGGCTCCCCACCGAGGCCGAGTGGGAGAAGGCTGTCAGACCGCCTCGACGGCGTCGGGCACGTGTGGGAGTGGACCGCCTCGACCTTCGGCGGCTATCCCGGCTTCGAGGCCTTTCCGTACCGCGAGTACTCCGAGGTCTTCTTCGGCGACCGCTACCGCGTCCTGCGCGGCGGCTCGTGGGCGACGCATCCGCGCGTCGCCACCGCACGTTCCGCAACTGGGACCTCCCCGAGCGCCGGCAGATCTTCGCCGGCGTGCGGCTGGCCCGCGACCTCGGAGACCCATCCTGATGGACTCGATCACCGCAGCGACCTGCACCGCCGAGCAACGCATCGTCATTGAGTCGTTCCTCGGCGGCGGCGACCACCGCACGCTGGCCGACGACGTCCTCGACGGGCTCACCCGCCCGTTCAAGGAGCTGCCGCCCAAGCACTTCTACGACGCGCGTCGGCGCCGAGCTGTTCGACCAGATCTGCGAGCTGCCCGAGTACTACCCGACGCGCTGCGAGCGGGCGATCCTGCGAGGAGCGCTCGCGCCGAGATCGTCGCAGCGCACGGGCGCGGCCGAGCTGGTCGAGCTCGGCTCGGGCACCGCCGCCAAGACGCGCCTGCTGCTCGCCGCGATGCACGAGGCCGGCACGCTGGACCGCTACGTGCCGATCGACGTCACCGAGTCGATGGTGCGCGCGAGCGCGCAGCGGCTGGTGGAGGAGTTCGACGGGCTGCGCGTGCACGGCATCGTCGGCGACTTCGAGCGCCACCTCGAGCACGTCCCCGCGCCGGTCGACGGCCGCCCTCGCATCGTCGCGTTCCTCGGCGGGACGATCGGCAACTTCACGCCGGGCAGCCGCCGGCGCTTCCTGCGCACGCTCTCGCAGCTGCTCGGTCCCGACGACTACCTGCTCTTCGGCACCGACCTCGTCAAGGACCCGGCCGTCATCGAGGCGGCCTACGACGACTCCGCGGGCGTCACCGCGGCGTTCAACCGCAACGTCCTGACGGTGCTCAACCGCGAGCTGGACGCCGACTTCGACGCCCGACGCCTATCGACCACGTCGCGTTCTTCGACCGCGACCGCGAGTGGATCGAGATGCGCCTGCGCGCACGGCGCCCGCAGCGCGTGCTGGTCGGCCGGCTCGGCCTGCGACGTGACCTTCGCCGCCGGCGAGGAGCTGCGCACGGAGATCAGCGCGAAGTTCACGCCCGAGCGCATCCGTGGCGACCTCGCCGCCGCCGGGATGGAGCTGGTCGACAGCCTCACCGATCAGGATGGACTGTTCGCGCTGAACCTGGCGCGCGTCCAGAGCTGATCGAACCTGGCCAGAAGGGGCGGAAGCTCCCCTTCCGCCCGCGAAGCTCCACTTCTAGACTGTTCGCTCCCGGTCGAGCGGCGCCCAGGCACGGATGACCTGCAGATCAGCGCCGCGACCGGACGAGAGCGAAACAGAACCTGGATGCAGCGGCTCCTGCAGAGCGTGGAGAGGCTTGCGCGTCTCGCCCAGCGCGACGCGGGCCTGCCTGCGGTCCAACGCGCCCTCGGCGAGGAGCTCGTCACGATCCTCGGGATCGACCAGGCGCACGTCATCGTGCTCGCCGCCGGCCATCCGGCGCACGGGATCGTCGTGATGCGTGACGGCGGCTCCAACGAGTACGTCCTGCGCCCCGACGACCTGCCCGACGCGTTGCGCTGGGTCGCCGAGGCGGGCCAGGCCGTCACGGTCGCCGACGCCCGCGTCGACGGTGCCCTGCCGCCAGCAGTTGGTCAAGGCCTACGGGTTGCAGTCCGCCGCGGTCCTGCCGCTGGCCGCCGGCGATACCGTGCGCGCCGTCGTCCTGCTCGGCTCGCGCGAGCCGCGCGCATGGGACCCGGCCGACCTGCACACCGCGAGCGCGCTGTCGGATCTGGCCGGCACGGCGATCGCGCTGCGCGACGCCCGGCTGGCCGCCGCGATCGACCCGCTGACCGGCTGCCTGAACCACGGCGCGATGCGCGAGCGCCTGTCAGAGGAGATCGCGCGCGCCCGCCGCCAGAACACGCCGCTGGCCGTCACGATCCTCGACCTCGACGACTTCAAGCGCGTCAACGACACCTACGGCCACCCGACCGGCGACGTCCTGCTGCGCCACGTGGCCGAGGCACTGCGCGCCGAGTACCGCAGCTTCGACCAGGTCGCGCGCTACGGCGGCGACGAGTTCGTCGTGATCCTCCCCAACGTCCGCGGTCCCCGCGCCGACATCGCCGCGACCCGCGCGCTGCGCGTCCTGCGCGAGATCCACATCGCCCGCCCCGACGGCAGCCACGAGGGCATCACCGTCTCCTGCGGCGTCGCCGAGTGGGTCGAGCCCGAAGGTCCGGCCGAGCTGCTGGAGCGCGCCGACAAGGCGCTGCGCGGGTCCAAGGCGGCGGGCAAGGATGGGCTCGTGCGGGCGCCGACGCCGACGAGCTGACCGAGGAAATAGGGTCCCCGGCCATGGACATCTCCGGAAGTGGTGCACTGGTCGTCGGCGGGGCCTCGGGACTCGGCGAAGCGACCGCGCGGCGGCTGGCCGAGGCGGGCGCCGTCGTGACGATCGCCGACGTCAACGCCGACAAGGGGCAAGCGGTCGCCGAGGAGCTGGGCGCGTCGTTCGCCCAGGTCGACGTGCGCGAGGAGGCGCAGGTGCAGGCCGCCGTCGAGCAGGCCGCCGCGGCCGACGGTGGGCTGCGGATCGCCGTGACCTGCGCCGGCACGGGCTGGGCGCAGAAGGTCGCCAACTCGAGCGGCCCGCACCCGCTGCAGCCGTTCGAGATCATCATCGCCATCAACTTGATCGGCACCTTCAACGTGCTGCGGTTGGCCGCGGCGGCGATGATCGGCAACGAGCCCAACGCCGACGGTGAGCGCGGCGTGCTCGTCAACACCGCGTCGGTCGCGGCGTTCGACGGCCAGATCGGCCAGGTCGCCTATTCGGCCTCCAAGGGCGGCGTCGTCGGCATGACGCTGCCGGTCGCCCGCGACCTGGCGCAGTACGGGATCCGCGTCAACACGATCGCGCCCGGCCTGTTCGACACGCAGCTGTTGGCGGCGCTGCCGGAAGAGGCGCGCGAATCGCTCGGCAAGACGATCCCGTTCCCGCCGCGCCTGGGCCGTCCGTCGGAGTACGCGCAGCTGGCCGAGCAGATCGTGGTCAACCCGATGTTGAACGGGGAGACGATCCGGTTGGACGGGGCGATCCGGATGGCGCCGCGGTAGGGGGCGACGCGGTTCACGGGCGCGCGCCCTCGAAGCCCGCCATCGTGGACCCCTGACGTGAAGCGCGTGGAACCCGTCCATATCGCGGGTTCTGCGCGCTTGATGGCTAGCGCTTCACGGTCAGCGTCCGCCGCGCGGTCGTCGTCTTGGCGCCGGCGCTGCGGCGGGCGACGACGGTGAGCGTCGCGCGCACGCCGCCGTGCGCGCGACGCAGTGTGCGGGTGCCGGCCTTGGTGAGCGTCAGGCGGACGCTGCGGGTGCCGGCGCGCAGCTTCGCGCTGCCGGTGGCGATCACCGTCTTGCCGACGCGCAGCGTCGCCTTGGTCGACCCCGAGAGGTTGAGGACGACGGTCACGCGTGCGTGACCGGAGCGGAAGGTCAGGGCCCGGGCGCCGAGGCGGACACGGAGTGCGGTCGTGCCCGGCGTGCCCGTGCCCGTGCCCGGCTCGCCACCGCTCGGCGAGGTGGTCGACCCGCCGGTGGTGCCCGAGCCGGAGCCCGGAGCCGAGCCCCCGGGCTTGGGCGAGGTCGGAGGCGTTGTCTCTCCGCCGCCCGTCCCACCGCCGCCACCGCCCCCGGTGCCGCCGCCCCCGGTCGTCGGCCCCTGGGCGACGGTCACGGCGTGGACCGTCACGGGCGAGGTCTCGTGGCTGTCGTCGACGTAGCGCAGCCCGACGTGGTAGCTGCCGGCCGAGGTGTAGGTCCGTGACGGCGCCGAGCCGACCGCCTCGAAGCTGCCGTCGCCGTTGAGGTCCCATTCGTAACGCACCACCGTGCCGTCCGGATCGGTGAACGCGCCCGGCGTGAACGTCACGGCCTGCCCGGTCTTCGGGCTCGTCGGCGCCCAGCTGAAGTCCGGCGTCGCGAAGGCGTTGCCGGCGACGTGCACGCTGCCGACCATCGTCGCGTGGATCTGGCAGTGGAACTCAAACGTCCCGGGGTGGGTGAAGGTGTAGGTGTTCGTCGTGCCGTCCGGCTGCGTGGCGAAGTCGCCGTCGGTCCACACCAGCGGATGGCTGGCAAACGCGCCGCTGAACGTGACCGTGTCCCCCACCGCGGCCTCGATGTTCGACGGCGAGTACGCGGCCGGCGACGCGTCGAAGGGGAACGTGACCGGATGATCGCCCGCCATCGCGGCCGCAGGCACGCATCCCCACGCGACCAGCAGCACGGCAGCAGCCTTGGACACCGACCCGAGCAGGTTCCCCATGCCGCGCAAGACACCGCACGGCGCGGATCCTTCCGTCGACGTTCGTTGACGGTGCTGGTCGACTTGACCGGCACAGTGCCCGACAACTCGACCAGCGCAGCCGGCCGACGAAGACCTACAAGATCTTCTTGATGCCCCCGATGGCCAGCGCGTTGCCCCGCGCGAGCACGGGGGCCAGGCGGCCGACGAACGCCGCGCCCGGCAACCCGCGTGGCGCGACCGCCATCGTCCAGGTCAGGCGCGTGCCGCCGCCGGCGCTCGGCTCGAGCACGAAGTCCTCGGCCAGCCCGTCGAACATCCGCCGCGACTGGTGCGTCACCCGGAAGGTCGCGCGGTGACCGACGTCCCAGCGGTAGAACTCCTCTTCGATCGTCACGGCCTTGAACAGCCGCAGACGCCGGATCGCGCCCACCGTCTGCGGCCGAGCGGTCGTCCAGACGAGCTGGTCGATGATCGGCGCCCACGACCACATCGCGTCGCTGCCCAATGCGTCCCACACCTGCTGCACCGGAGCGGGCAGCTCCAGCGTGGCGGGGATCACGATCGGCGCGGTCTGAAAGAACGCGTCGTCGATGGGCTTCAACGTGTAGGTCATGGGCGCCGGTTCACCGATCTACTTCAGGCGCTCGACGATCAGGGCCTCGCCCTGGCCCTGGGCGACGCACATCGTCTCGAGGCCGATCGTCTTGTCGAGCGTCTCGAGGTCGTTGAGCAACGTCGTCATGATGCGCACGCCGGTCATCCCGAAGGGGTGGCCGAGCGCGATCGCGCCGCCGTGCGGGTTGAGGTCGTCGAGATCGATCCCGACCTCTGAGGCGATCGGCAGCACCTGCGCCGCGAACGCCTCGTTGAGCTCGGTGATGTCGATGTCCGACGCGCTCATGCCGGCGCGGTCCAGCGCCTTCTTGATCGCCCCGATCGGCGCGACGCCCATGTATTCGGGCTCGTTGCCCCACGTGGCGGCCGTGATGATGCGGGCGCGCGGCTTGAGGCCCAGCTCCGCGGCCTTTTCGGCGCTCATGATCAGCGCGGCGGCCGCGCCGTCGTTGAGCGGGCACGAGTTGCCTGCCGTCACGGTCCCGCCCGGCTTGAAGGCCGGCTCCAGCGTGGCGAGCTTCTCGTAGGTCGACGAGGCGCGCGGCCCGTCGTCCTTGGAGACGACCGTGCCGTCGGCGAGCGTGACGGGCACGATCTCGCGGTCGAACACGCCGGCCTCCTGGGCCGCGACCGCACGCTCCTGCGAGCGCTGGGCGTAGCGGTCCTGGTCCTCACGCGAGACGCCGTACTTGTCGGCGACGTTCTCGGCGGTCAGGCCCATCGCGATGTAGGCGTTGGGCTGGCCGTTGTTGCCCTGGAGGTTCTCGTTCTGATCCTCGGGGTGGGCGGCCTCTTGGGCGGCGTTGTAGCGCGAGACGAACTCGACGCCGCCGGCGATGTACACGTCACCCTGGCCCGCGACGACCGCGTTGGCGGCGGCGCGGATCGCGTCGAGGCCGGACGCGCAGTAGCGCGAGACGGTCACGCCGTTGGTGGTCTGCGTCGAGCTTCTCGCTCAGCAGCACCGCGATGCGGGCGATGTTGTTGGCCTGCAGGCCCTGCGGCAAGCCGCAGCCGGCGATGAGCTCCTCGACCGTGGTCGGGTCCACACCGGGGTTGCGCTCGAGCAGCTGATCGACCACGAACGCGAGGGTCTCGTCGGGGCGCAACGAGGCGAGCGAGCCCTTGAAGGCTCGACCGACGGGCGTCCGGACGGCGTCGACGATGACGGCTTCGGGCATTGAAAATGATCCTCTCGGAGATGAAGCCCGGCGGTCGCACACCACGGGCAGGTTTATCCCCCGGCGGTCGCACACCACGGGGCCTACGCAGTACATGGTAGTGGCCCGGCGGGCCATCACCAGGCCCGAACCCTAGCGGAACATCTCCCAGTAGGAGCGGGCGATCATCCGCCGGGCGAAGACGGTCGCGTCGGGCGGCAGCGCGTCGTGGCGCGCCCAGCGCACGGTGGCGATCTCGGCCTCGGACGGCCGCAGCTCGACCCCCGCGGCGACCTCCACGGCGAAGACGTGGATCCGCTCGCGCTTGCGATCGAAGCGCGACGCCACCTCGGCGATCTCCACGACCGTCAGCGGCTCGATGCCCAGCTCCTCTTTGAGCTCTCGCCGCAGCGTGACCGATGGATCCTCGCCCGCGCGCACGTAGCCGCCGGGAATGTCCCATTGGTCACGACGCGCGTAGGTGTGGCGGACGAGCAGCACCTCGTCGCCACAGCAGACGACGGCCTTCATCCCGATGGTGTGCGGTCGCGTGAGAAACCACCACGGGCGCAGCGCGAGATATCCGGCCCGGTAGGCCCGGCGCAGCATGCGCGGGGAGAGCCGCCGCCGCAGGCGCGCCTCGATGGCCTCGATGACACGCGGCGTCAGCGACTTGCGCTCGGTCATCGGCGCCGCGACATGCCTTACGCCAGCACCTTGCCCAGCAGTTGCGCATGCGCGGCGACATCGCGCGCGTACGCGTCGAAGCCCGACGCGAACATCGCCTGCGGCCCGTCGCAGAGCGCGTGCTCGGGATCTTGGTGCACTTCGACGATGATGCCGTCGGCCCCGACCGCGGCGGCCGCGCGCGACAGCGGCTCGACCAGGCGGCGGTCGCCGGCGGCGTGTGACGGGTCGACGATCACCGGCAGGTGCGTGTGCAGCTTGAGCCAGGCGACGGCGCCGAGGTCGAGCGTGAAGCGCGTGGCGGTCTCGAAGGTCCGGATGCCGCGCTCGCAGAGCATCACATCCTCATTGCCTTCCTTGAGGACGTAGTCGGCGGCCATCAGCAGCTCGTCCAAGGACGATGACAACCCGCGCTTGAGCAGGACGGGCTTGCCGAGCTTGCCGGCAACCTCGAGCAACGCGTAGTTCTGCATGTTGCGCGCGCCGATCTGGACCACGTCGGCGTGCTCGGCGATCGCGTCGGCGTGGGCGCTGTCGAGGAGCTCGGTGACGACCGGCAGCCCGGTCTCCGCGCGCGCCTCGGCCAGGATCTCCAGCGCGGGCACGCCGAGGCCCTTGAAGGCGAACGGCGACGTGCGCGGCTTGAACGCGCCGCCGCGCAGCATCGCGGCGCCGCCGGCCTTGACGGCGTGCGCGACGGCCAGCGTCTGCTCACGCGTCTCGACCGTGCACGGCCCGGCGATCAAGGTGAAGGTCTTGCCGCCGCCGACCGTGCGACCGGCGATGTCGAGGACCGTGGCCTCGTGGTGGCTCAGCTCAGAGGACGCCAGCTTGTACGGGCGCGAGATCGGCACGACGCGGTCGACGCCGCCCAGCCCCTCCAGGCCCAGCTCGCGGACGCCCTCGGGATCGCCGATCGCCCCGATCGCGGTTGTCAGCTCGCCGGGCATCACCCGCACGTGCACGCCGGTGGTCTCCAGGCGCGCGACGACGGCGTCGATCTCGGGCTGCGTGGCCTGCGGGCTCATCACGATCATCATGGGCGTACCGCACTGTAGAGCGGAAGCCGCTGCTGATTCCCCCACTGCTGTCCGGGCGGGGGCCTGGATTGTGCGCCGCCGCCGCGCCGGTCATCCTGCCTGCAGTGTTCTGGCGCATCGCCAAGCTTCCCCTGACCGCCACGCCGTGGCGGGATCTCGCCTACATCGCGCTCGGCCTCGCCTCCGGGATCTTCGCGCTGACCTTCTTCTTCGTCGGGCCGTGCCTGTCGATCCTGCTGATCATCACGCTGATCGGGATCCCCAAGCTCCTGCTCGACATGTGGATCACGCAGTGGTGGGCCAACGGCGAGCGACTCCGCGGGCAGCTGACCGGCGTGCCGATCCCGCTGTCGCGACGGCGTTGGCGCGGCGACACGCTCCTGCAGCGCGTGCGCAACGGGATCACCGATCCGATGACGTGGCGCGAGTTGGTGTGGTTGATCCTGATGTTCGGGGTCGGCACCGCGTCGTTCGTCGCGGGGGTCACCGCGTTCAGCGTCGGCCTCGGCTTCCTGACGCTGCCGCTATGGGCGTGGTCGCTGCCCGACGGCGTCGAGGTCGGCATCACGACGATCCGCTCGGTCGGCTGGATGATCGTCTTCGCGGCGATCGCCGGGCCGCCCGCGGCGGTGCTCGGCGCGTGGGTCCTGCGCGGCAGCGCGCTCGTCCAGGCCAAGCTCGCCCAGGTGCTGCTGGAGGGCGAGGAGCAGGAGCGGATCACCGAGCTGCAGGTCTCGCGCGCGGGCGCCGTGGACGCGGCGGCCGGCGAGCTGCGCCGGATCGAGCGCGACCTGCACGACGGCGCCCAGGCGCGGCTGGTCGCGCTGGCGATGGAGATCGGGATGGCGCGCGAGCAGCTCGAACGCGACCCCGAGGCCGCCGCGGCGCTGCTGGCCGGCGCGCACGAGGACGCCAAGACCGCGCTGGTCGAGCTGCGTGACCTCGCGCGTGGGATCCACCCGGCGATCCTCACCGATCGCGGTCTCGACGCGGCGGTCAGCGCGCTGGCAGCGCGCTGCCCGGTGCCATGCACGGTCGCGATCGAGCTGCCGGAGCGGCTCCCGGCGGCGGTCGAGTCGGCCGCCTACTTCACGATCGCCGAGGCGCTGACCAACGTGGCCAAGCACAGCGGCGCATCGCACTGCGCGATCACGGGTGAGGTCAAGGACATGCTGTTGGCCGTCGAGGTGACCGACGACGGGCGCGGCGGGCTGCGCGAGTCGGCCGGAACCGGAATCGCCGGGCTGCGCGGGCGCGTCGAGGCGCTCGACGGCCGCCTGCTGGTCGTCAGCCCGGAAGGTGCCGGGACCGTGCTGCGAGCGGAGCTGCCATGCGTGTCGTGATCGCCGAGGATCTCGTCCTGCTCCGCGATGGCCTCGTGCGGCTGCTGACCGCGCACGGCCACGAGGTGGTCGCCGCGGTCGGCGACGGGCCGGCGCTGGTTGCGGCCGTCGACGAGCACCGACCCGACATCGCGATCGTCGACGTGCGGCTGCCGCCGTCCCAGCGCGACGAGGGGCTGCGCGCGGCGCTGGAGGCGCGGCAGCTCGTGCCGGGCACGCCGGTGCTGGTCTTGTCGCAGTACGTCGAGGAGTCCTATGCCGCCGAGCTGCTGGCCGACGGCGCCGGCGCGGTCGGTTATCTCCTGAAGGACCGCGTCGCCGACCCTTCGGACTTCGTCGCCCAGGTCACGCGCGTGGCCGAGGGTGGAACCGCGATCGACCAGGAGGTGGTCCGCCAGTTGCTCGCCCGCCGCCGCGCCGACGACCCACTCGACGAGCTGACGCCGCGCGAGCGCGAGGTCCTGGAGCTGATGGCCCAGGGACTCTCGAACGCCGCGATCGCCCAGCGCCTGGTCGTCACCGACGGCGCGATCGAGAAGCACGTCACCAACATCTTCGGCAAGCTCGGCCTGCACACC
Source organism: uncultured Conexibacteraceae bacterium (assembly GCA_963731005.1). Taxonomy (GTDB): domain Bacteria; phylum Actinomycetota; class Thermoleophilia; order Solirubrobacterales; family Solirubrobacteraceae; genus Baekduia. The sequence goes on from CAVSTZ010000001.1 coordinate 1,648,996, forward strand.
GCCGCGGGCGGGAATCTGCGCGTGCTCGCCGTGCTCGCCTGGCTGCGCGTGCAGTGACGGCCCAGAGGGCCGCCCTGCACGCGGGCGAGCAATCGCCCGGAGGGCGATTCTCGCGGGGCAAGGGATGCTTGGAGCCCGAGGGCTACGGGTCCGGGAACGGCTGCACCGGCAGGTTGGCCGGCACCTCGCGCGCGCCCAGCTCGTAGGTCCCGCCGTAGGTCGTGCGCAGCGTGGCGGCCGGGCCGTCGCGCGGGATGACGACGGCCTCCAGCTCGGCGACCGAGCAGTTGGCGACGTGGTGCTCGCCGCCGTCGGGGTCGGCGTAGCGCCAGACGACGGTCTGGGGACGGTTGCCGTGGACGGTCAGCCGCAGGCGCGCGTCGTGGCCGTGGAGGTTGAGATCGAGATGTGATGGGCCTTCGTTGGCGTGCAGCCGCGCGCCCAGACCGCCGATGCGGACACGCTCGCCGTTGAGCGAGATCACGCCGTTGGCGACCCAGGGCGTGAGCACCCGACCGACGCGGATGCGCCCGAGCGCGATGTCGAGCCAATCGTCCGGGCGATCCTCGAAGAGGACGCCGTGCAGCCAGATCCAGCGCTCGGCGTGCTGGGCGCCCCAGTTGTGGCCGATCATCCCCGGCCAGCCGTCGAGCTCGATGACCTCGCCGCCGAACGTCACCTTGCCGCTGACGGCGACGTGCGGCCGCGGGCTCTCCAGCTTGGTCTTGGGCAGCGGCGCCGAGTACATGAAGGACTTGGGCAGGTGGCGCAGCGGCGGCTCGTCGCCGGTCCAGGTGAGGTCCCAGATCGCCGGTCCGGCACTGCCATGCACCCCGTCGGGGCCGAAGCTGCTCTCCCCCACGCGCAGCCAGCCGTCGACCTGCGGCTCGGGCGAGGTCTCCTTGTAGGCCAGCGGCGCGGGCCGATCGCCGTCGAAGACGGTCAGCCAGATCGAGCCCACCGGCGCCTCGCCGGGCGCCTGGTGGACGGTGTGGCGCAGCCAGACCGAGCGCGCGCGCTCGGGGTCGACCGCCCGCACGTAGAAGGACTCATAGCCGCCGGCCGCCCCGAAGAAGGGGAAGCGGGTCGTCAGTCCTGACCGTGTCGCAGCCCGAGCCACAGCCAGAAGGGGTAGGTGGCGAAGATCGCGGCGCTGACGGCGTGCGTCGGCGTGCCGGCACGGTCGGGGTCCAGCTTGAAGACGCCGGAGTTGAGCATCCAGTCACGACCGCTGCGCGCGCGGCAGAGGCGCCAGATCGGCTTGGTCCAGCCCTTGTCGAGATACAGCGAGATGCTCGTGACGACGAAGACGCCGATCGTCGCGAGCGCCAGCGGGCGCTGACGCTCGGGCGGCACCGCTTCTGCGATGACGCGGCCGTTGGCGTACAACCAGGGTGGATCGATCAGAAAGGACATCGTCGGGGTGCTCCGTGTCGCGGTGGGAAGACTCTCACGCGAGCAGCCGATCGGCCAGTCGGGTCGCGAGGGCCATGATGGTCAGCTGGGGATTGACGCCCAGCGCGGTCGGGACGGCGCTGCCGTCACAGACGTACAGGTTGCTCGTTCCGTGGGGCGCGCCGTCGGCGTCCAGGACGCCGTCGGCCGCGCGCTCGGCCATCCGCGCGGTGCCGAGCGGATGGAAGGCCATCAACTTGAGCTCGCGGGCGGTGACGGTGTGGCGCTGAAGCGGCGTGAGGTCGCCGTCGCGCAGCTCGGGGACGGCGCCGACGGGCAGGATCACGCGGCGCGCGCCGGCGGCGAAGAGCAGCTCTGCGAGTCGCTCGATCCCGCGTGCGACGGTCGCGACGTCGTGGCCGTTGAGGTCATAGCGGACGATCGGCCGGCCGGCGCGACGCGCCAACCTGCCGACCGGGATACGACCTTTCGATGTATCGCGGATCATCATCCCGAACTGGGCGATGTTGCGGTAGGAGAGCATCAGCTCGCGGTGCGCGGCGCCCGAGAACGGGACGGCCATCGCGAGGTAGTCGGGCGGTCCGGCGATCCCCTCCAACATGATGCCCTCGTCGGCGAACTCGTCGATGCCGTAGGACTGCGGCACGCCGCGGGCCATGTCGACGACCTCCTCCATCAGCCCCCAGACGGCGGTCGCCGGGTGGATCGAGAGGTTGCGTCCGAGCCACGGGTTGGCGATGCCGGCGGCGGCGAGCAAGCCCGGCGTGTGCAGCGTGCCGGCGGCGATGACGACGGTCGGCGCGTCGATCGTCAGGCGGCCACCGCCGCGCGTGGTGGCGAGGATCCCGCGGGCGGTCTTGTTGTCGTTGTCGAAGACGATGCGCCGCGCGCGCGAGCAGGTGTAGGTCGTGGCGCCCGCGGCGTGCGCGGCGTTCATGTAGGCCTCGCCCGCGTGCTGCTTGGCGCCCGTCGGACAGCCGAACGCGCAGACGCCGGAGCCGACGCAGCCGCGCGCATTGCGGTCCAGGAAGTGGCCGGACCAACCGAGCTTCTCGGCGCCGCGCTTGGCGATCCGCGCGTTGGCGCCCGCGAGCTGCTCGGTGACGCGCGCCACGCCGATCGTCTCCTCGACGCGGGTGTAGAGGTCGTCGAGCGTTCCCGGCCCGAGCTGCTCAAGCCCGAGCTCGCTCGCCCACTGCTCTTGCACGGCGGCCGGTACGCGGAAGCAGGTGCCGGAGTTGACGAGCGTCGTGCCACCGACCGCGCGGCCGGTGGGCAGCATGATCGTCGGCGTGCCCGCCGTCGCGCTCTGGCCGGCGTCGCGGTAGAGCAGCGCCGTCATGTCGCGCGGGCGCGCGGTCAGCTCGTGCCGGGCGAAGGCCTGACCGTCCTCCAGGACCACCACACGCCGCCCGGCCTCCGCGAGCGCGCGGGCCACGGGCGCCCCGCCGGCGCCCGAGCCGACGATGCAGACGTCCGCGCGCACATGGCGCTCACCGCTGATGCGCGCGCCATCGACGATGCCGCCGGTGACGGGCTCGGTGAGGAGGCTCATCGTCGTTGCGCCTTCGGCACATAGCCGAGCAGCGCCGAAACCTGCGCGTCGCCGTAGTAGCTGACGGCCGCCGACGCGCGTAGGGCCTCGACCAACGTGCGACCGCCGGGCCGGTGGGCCAGGCGCTCCAGCACGGCGAGGCGCATCGGCGGGGAGAGCCGACGCCAGCGCGTGCGCGCACGGGTGAGCCGCGGCGCGAGCTCCAGTCCCAGCAGCACCGCGCGCAACCCCATGCGGTTGATGCGGGGTGCCCGCGCCAGCCAGGCGTCGAAGGCGCGCACCGCGTCGGTCGCGTCGATCGGCGGCAGCGGCGGAGCAGGCGCCAGCAGCGTGTCGGCGACGCAGGCGAAGATCGACGCTTCGCGCGGCGAGAGGACCGTCACGCCGCGCCGCCTTCGTGGATGCGTAGGGCACCGCCACGCGCACGTGCGATCACGCCGAACCGCCTTCGTGGATGCGAAGGACACCGCCACGCGCACGTGCGATCACGCCGAACCGCCTTCGTGGATGCGACGGGCACAGCCACGCGCACGTGCGATCACGCCGAGCCGTCTTCGTGGATGCGACGGGCACAGCCACGCGCACGTGCGATCACGCCGAGCCGTCCTCGGCGTCGTTGGCGTCGAGCATGCGCTGCTCCTGGGCAGTCGCCAGCCGCTGCACCGCCGCCGCCGCGCGTCCGCCCTCCCCCGCGACGATCGCGCGCGCGGCGCGGCGGTACAGCGGCGCCAGCTCCTCGCGGCCGGTGACGATCGGGCGGAAGCGATCGAGGTGGCCGAGGTACAGCTCGCGGATCGAGTTGAGGATCAACGTGAAGACGAGGTTGCCCGCCGCGTCGATGACCGTCGCCATGAACGCGAGGTCGATCAGCTGCGCCGCGGCGTCGTCCTCGGCGTCGGCGAACGCCTCGGCCAACTCCACGAGCGTGCGCTCGTGCGCACGCCCCCGCCGCTCGGCCGCCAGCCGCGCCGACTCGACCAACAACAACCGCCGCGCCTCGAACAGCGCACCGGTCAGCGCCGGATCGACGGTGACCGCGTAGGCCAGGACATCCAGCCCTGAGTGCGCCCGCCAATCCTGCACCCGCATCGCATCGCCATGCTTGACATCGACCAGCCGCAGCTGCTCCAACCGCTTGATGCCCTCCCGCAGCGACGCCATGTTGACGCCCAGATCCGCCGCCAACGCGCGCTGCGGCGGCAGCCGGTCGCCGGGCGCGTAGCGGCCGTCGAGGACCGCGGCGACAAGCTGCCGGAAGACCTGCTCGGGGAGGGATGAGCGGGCGACAGCCATGGTTGGTCGAAAGTGTTCCGGTGTTCGGAACAGTTGTCAAGGAGGGCGTGCGAGCGTCGGTGGCGTTCAGCGCAGGCGTTGGTCACGGTGTGCAATGTGGTCTGTCGGCACCGAGGGAGTGAGAGCGGATCGGCGATGCGAGACGTGCCGGATCGTCCGCCGGCGCCCGGGCGCGGGATCCTTTGCTGGCGTTGACCGCGCGGGGACGACCGGTGAGCAAACTGAAGCGCGCGTTACCCGCCATATACGCGGGCAATGTGCGATCGAGTGTGTGGCCGCCGGGATCCGGGTCGTCTCATGGTGAACAGTTCACCACCAAACGCCCCGCATCGATGAGGGCGTTTGGTGTCCCATCCAGGGACACCAAACGCCCCGGACCGCCGGCCCAGGCGCCGGCGGACGACCCCAGACGCCCGCATCGCCACGAAGGCCCATTCCTTCCTCGATGCCGACGGACCACGCACCGCACCCCGACCAACACCCGCGCGGAACGCCACCAACAGACGCGCCGCCCAAGCGCTCGCAACAACCAGCGCCCGCCCCGCGACAGCGCCCCACGACGCCAGTCTCGGGAGTCCGCTCACCATCCCACCGCCGCGCACCCACCCAAAACGCCCGCAGCAGGGACGAAACGCCTAGAGCCCCAGATCCCGCACGCCCAACTCATCAAACCCGATGTGATGCGCCAACTCGTGCCGCACGGTGATCATCACCTGATGGCGCAGCAGATCCGCGTCGTGCCCGAAGTCCCGCCGCAGCGTGTCGCGGAAGATCAAGATCTTGTCCGGGTAGTCGTCGCGCGTCGCGCCGTCGCCGTTGTAGAGCCCGTAGGCCCCGTAGCGCCGGCCCTTGTCGGAGATCACGACCGCCACGTTGCGATCCAAAGCCGCTCGCAGGAGATCCGGCAAATCGTCCATCGCATCGCGGACCAGCTCCTCGAAGTCCGCGTCGTCATACGGATCGAGCTCCAGGAACTCGCCCTCCGTCGGCTCGGCGGCGCCACCCTCGCGCGCCAGCCGCTCGGCACGAAGCACAACGCGCTCGAACTCCTCCTCGGACTCGGGCTCGCGCCAGTCGGCCAACCGCACGCCGACGACCGCCATCGCGCCGAGCAGCGCGGAGGCCGCGACGATCAGGACCCCGAGCACCTCGACAATCCGCAGCATGCCGATCGTGCTGAACCCGTTCTGCAGCACGACGATGATCGTGAGCCCGAGGCTCATGGCGATCACGGCGGCAAAGGCGGTGCGGCGCAGCGACATGGGTCCCGCCCAGCGTACTCGCCCGTGAGCGTCGCTTCGCGGGACTACTTGGCCAGCTGGCGTGCGATCACGACGCGCTGAACCTCGTTGGTGCCCTCGTAGATCTGGGTGATCTTCGCGTCGCGCATCATCCGCTCGACCGGATACTCGGTCACGTAGCCGTAGCCGCCGAGCACCTGGACGGCCTCGACCGTCACGTACATCGCGGTGTCGGAGGCAAAGAGCTTGGCCATCGACGAGTACATCGCCTTGTCGCTCTCACCGCGATCCATCTTCGCGCACGCCTTGTAGAGCAGCTCGCGCGCCGCGGCGGTCCGCGTCTGCATGTCGGCGAGCTTGAACTGCAGGCCCTGCAACTCGATGATCGGCTTGCCGAAGGCGGTGCGCTCCTTGGCGTACTGGACGGCGTAGTCGGTGGCGCCCTGCGCGATGCCGACGGCCTGGGCGGCGGCGCCCAACCGGGTCCGCTCCAGCGTGCCCAGCGCGACCGACATCCCGCGGCCGACCTCGCCGATGACGTTCTCGGCCGGGACGCGCACGTCCTCGAAGACCGGCTGGCCCGTGGGCGAGCCGTGGATGCCGAGCTTGTGCTCGTACTTGGGCACCGAGAACCCGGGCCGGTCCTTCTCGACCACGAACGCGGTCACGCGGCGGTTCTCGCGATCGGTCACGGCGAAGACCACGTAGAAGTCGGCGACGCCGGCGTTGGTGATCCACGACTTGGTGCCGTTGATGACCCACTCGTCGCCGTCCAGGCGCGCGGTCGTGCGCATGCCCGCCGCATCGGAGCCCGACTCCGACTCAGAGAGACAGAACGCCGGCGACCACTCGCCGGTGGCGCACTTGGGCAGGAACCGCGCCTTCATCTCATCGGAGCCGAACAGGGCGATCGGTAGCGAGCCGAGCTCCTGGACCATCAGGATCAACGCGACCGAGGCCGACGCCTTGGCCAGCTCCTCCACCGCCATCTGGAGCATCAGCGTTCCGGTTCCGGTTCCGCCGTACTCCTCGGCGTAGGGCAGCGCGAGGATGTCGTTCTCGGCGAGCAGCTCCCGGATGTCCCACGGGTACTCGTCCTTGGCGTCGATCTCGGCGGCCCGGGGCGCGACGCGCTCCACAGCGATCTGGCGGACGAGGTCGCGGAAGTCCTTGTGCTCCTGCGGGATCTCGTAGACGTCGGTCACGGTCGTGCTCATGGGATGAAGCGTATTCATCCCGGGTAGGACGGGGCCCATGGGTATCGGAACCTCGCTCTTCCTCATCGCCGCGGGCGCGATCCTGCGCTACGCCGTCTCGGACGCGATCAACGGGGTAAACCTGGCGACCGTCGGGCTGATCCTGCTGATCGTCGGCGTCCTCGGCCTGGTCATCTCGCTGTTCATGACCTTCGCCGCCTCGCGGCGGGAGACGGTCGTCACCCGCGACCGCTACGTCGATCCGCCGCCGCGCTACTAAAACAGCGGCCCGCCGGGCGCGCTGAGTAGGGTCCGGCCGGTGCGGCTCGCATCGGCCATTCGACCGGCGACCGATCGCGAGGTCCCCCTGGCGGTGGATGTGCTGCGCCGTGCCGGCTTCGGCACGCAGGTCGCACGGCTGCTGGAGTTCCCGCGCCGCTCGCCCGACGGGGCGATCCTCGTCGCCGAGAGCGACGGCGGCGTCATCGGCGTCGCCTGCTGCGCGGCCTTCGCCAACACGGGCTGGATCGGCGCGCTCGGCGTCGCCCCGGAGGCCCGTCGGGGCGGGCTGGGCGCGGCGCTGACCGAGGCCGCCGTCCGCTGGCTGCGCGGTCGCGGCTCGCGCACCGTCCTGCTCTACGCCACCGAGGCCGGCCGCCCCGTCTACGAGCGGCTCGGCTTCGTCTGCGAGGAGCGTGCCGTCGCCTGGCGCGGGGTTGCCGGCGCCGCTCCGCCGATCGATCTGCAGCGCCTCGGCGACGGCGACCGCCAGCGCCTCAAGGCGCTCGACCAAGCGGTCACCGGCGAGCGGCGCGACAACGTCCTGGACACGATCCATCCCCTCGCCGGCGTGGCGGTCGGCGGCGGTCCGCATGGCCTTGCGGGCTGGGCGATCGCCTCGCCGTGGGGCGCGGGGACGGCCATCGCCGCGCTCGCGCCCGAGTTGGGCGTCGCGCTGATGGCCGCCGCGACCGGCGGGCCCGCGGCCGGAACGCTGATCGTCCCCGACGTCAACCACGCGGCGTCCGATGCCCTGCACGCCTGGCGCTTCGTCCGGCTCAACGACGCGTTGCGCATGCGCCTCGGCCCGGCGGTGGCATGGCACCCCGAGCAGCAGTTCGGCCTGTTCAACCTGTTCTGGGGCTGATCTCCGAGCCCGCCCGGGCTCAAGAACCACACCGTTTTGCCGACCCCCTCAGGCATGACCGAGGTCGATCGGACCCCCAAGGTCAGCCGACTCGCATCCACCCGGATGCGGATCCTGCTGGCCGTCGTCGCGCTGCTCGTGATCGTCAGCGCCGAGATCGTGATCGTCCTGCACACGATCTCCAGCATCGACGCGAGCAACTTCGGGGACGGCGTGAACACCGCCAAGGCCTCGTTCCTGATCTGCACGATCACGCTGCTGCTCTGCGTCGTGGCGATGGCGCTGTGGTCGCAGATCGAGATCAAGAAGCGCCTGACCGCGATCTCGCATGCGGCCAACTCGATCGCCGACGGGGACCTCAACCCCGACATCGACCTGCTGATCCATGACTTCGACGAGGTCGGCCGCTCGGCCGGCGCCGTCCAGCGCATGCTCGTCGAGCTGCGCGCCATCGCCGCCCACGCCGGCCGCGTCGCCGGCGGCGACCTGTCCGGCGAGCTGCAGCCGCGCTCCGAGCGCGACGAGCTGCGCCGCTCGCTGTCGGCCATGACCGGCGGCCTGCGCTCGATGGTCTCCGACCTGTCGCTGGCCGCCGAGACCGTCGCCGACGTCTCCGGCCGCGTCGTCATCGACGCCGACGAGGCCGGACGCGCGGTCGACGAGATCGCCCGTGCCGTCGCCGAGGTCGCCTCCGGCGCCGAGCGCCAAGTCGCGGCCGTCATCGAGGTGCGTGGCCTGAGCACCGACGTCGCGCACGCCACCCAGGAGTCCGCCCGCGGCGCGGCCGAGGCCGCCGACCAGGCCACCCGCGCACGGGAGCTGGCCCACGACGGCGCCGCCGCCGTCGGCGCCGCCAGCGCGGCGATGCTCGCCGTCAGCGGCGCGTCGGCCGAGGTCACCCGGACGATCCGCTCGCTCGGCGAGCGCTCGCTGCGGATCGGCTCGATGGTCGACACCATCGGCGGCATCGCGCAGCAGACCAACCTCTTGGCGCTCAACGCGGCCATCGAGGCCGCCCGCGCCGGCGAGCAGGGCCGCGGCTTCGCGGTCGTCGCCGAGGAGGTCCGCAAGCTGGCCGAGGAGAGCCAGCAGGCGGCCGGCTCGATCGCCTCGCTGATCGCCGAGATCCAGACCGAGACCGAGCGTGCGGTGACCGTCGTCGAGGACGGAGCGGCCAGCACCGAGGACGGCGTTGCCACCGTCGAGGCGGCACGCGCGTCGTTCGCCGAGATCGGCGAGGCCGTCGAGGTCACCAGCGGCCGCGTCGCCGAGATCGCCGCCGCGATCGGCGCGATCGCCGAGGGCTCCCAGCGCGTCGACGCCGACGTCGGAGAGGTCGCCTCGGTCGCCGAGCAGTCCTCGGCCGCCGCGCAGGAAGTCGCGGCCTCCAGCCAGCAGACGGTCGCCTCGACCCAGGAGATCGTGGCCTCCGCTCAGGAGCTCACCCGCAGCGCCGACGAGCTGCACCGCCTCGCGGGCCGGTTCGTGCTGACGGCCCCCTGACTTTCCTAGACTCACGATCGGAGGTAGCCCCCGATCATGAGCGAGCACCCGTTGTCCGATCCCGAGCTGGAAGTCAGCACCGACACCGTCAAGCAGCGCTTCGACGCCGGCGAGGTGCAGGTGATCGACGTCCGCGAGCAGTACGAGTGGGACGCCGGCCGCATCCCCGGCGACGTCCGCCACATCGAGCTGCAGCACCTCAGCTCGCAGGCGGCGACCATCGACAAGGACAAGCCCGTCGTCTTTCAGTGCCGGTTGGGCTCACGGTCGCTGATGGCCGCCCAGGCCTTTCGCGCGGCGGGCTACGACGCCTACTCGCTGACCGGTGGCCTGCAGGCCTGGCACGACGCCGGGCTGCCGCTGGACCCACCGGACGGCACGGTCGCCGACCACTGAGCACGTCGTGAGGAACGACGAAGGCCCGCCGGTGAGCGGGCCTTCGCGTGCCTCAGTCAGGCGTCGGCGCCGCCGCGCTGCACGTTGACGGCCTTGGGACCCTTGTCCCCGGCCTCTTCTTCGTAGGTGACGCGCGCGCCCTCCGGGAGCGAGCGATAGCCATCGGCGATGATGGCGCTGTGATGGACGAACAGGTCCTTCCCGCCCTCGTCCGGCGTGATGAAGCCGAAGCCCTTGTCGTCACTGAACCACTTCACGGTTCCGCTGGCCATGTCAGCGAGTTCCTCCAAATACTGCGCTACGCCGGATCTCATCCCCGGCCGGTCGCGCGCAACCTACCAGGATCGACCGCGTTTGTCCGTGAGTGAACGGTGAACCTCAGCGCTGCAGGCTTGTCGATCAGGTCGTGTCGGCGCGTTCCGGTACGGCGATCTCGCGCTTGAGGATCTTGCCGGTCGGCCCCTTGGGCAGCTCGTCGACGAACCAGATGTGGCGCGGGTACTTGTAGGCCGCGACGTTCTCCTTCACGTAGGCCTGCAGCGTCGTCGGCGTCGAGCGCCTCGCCGTCCTTGAGCACGACGGCCGCGCCGACCTCCTCGCCGAGGTCGTCGTGCGGCACGCCGACGACGGCCGCCTCGCGGACCGCGGGATGCTCGTAGAGCACCTCCTCGATCTCGCGCGGGTAGACGTTGTAGCCGCCGCGGATGATCAGGTCCTTCTTGCGGTCGACGATGAAGAAGTAGCCGTCCTCGTCGACCTTGGCCATGTCGCCGCTGTGAAACCAGCCGCCCTTCATGACCTCGGCGGTCGCGTCGGGCTTGTTCCAGTAGCCCTTCATGACGTTGTGGCCGCGGATGACGATCTCGCCGACCTCGCCGGCGGCGACCTCGTTGTCGTCCTCGTCGACGAGCTTCATCTCGACGCCGTCGATCGGCGTGCCGATCGACCCGGCCTTGCGCTCCTTGTCCGGGTGGTTGAACGAGGCGACCGGCGAGGTCTCGCTCAGGCCGTAGCCCTCGAGCACCTTGCAGCCGAAGGCGTCCTCGAAGCCGCGCAGCAGCTCGACGGGCAGCGCCGCGCCGCCGGAGGCACACACGCGCAGCGACGAGACGTCGTAGTCATCGCGGTTGGGCAGATGCAGCATCGCGCCGTACATCGTCGGCACGCCCTCGAAGACGCGTGACCTCGTCGCGCTGGATGATCTCCAGCGCCTTGGCCGGCTCGAAGCGCGGGATCAGCGTCAGGCAGCCGCCCGCCAGCGATCGTGGCGTTCATGCCGCAGGTCTGGCCGAAGGAGTGAAACAGCGGCAGCGCCCCGAGCACGACGACCGTCTCGTCCAGCGAGAACAGCCCGGCCGCCGTCGCGGCGTTCTTCATCAGGTTGGCGTGGGTCAGCTCGGCGCCCTTGGGCTGCCCGGTCGTGCCCGAGGTGTAGAGGATGACCGCGGTGTCCTCGTCGGCGACGGCCGCGACATCCGGGTCGGGCTCGTGGGCGAAGATGAGCGGCTCGATCTCGCCGGGCTTGACCTCGATGATCTCGGCGCCCGCCTCGTCGGCGCCGGTCTGCGCCGCCTCCACGAAGTCGTGCCACGCGAAGACGATCTTCGCGCCGGGGTCCTTGAGGTAGTAGCCGACCTCGCGCCCCTTGAGCAGCACGTTCATCGGGACCACGACGCCGCCGGCGCGCAGGACGCCGTAGTAGGCGACCGGGAAGTACGGGACGTTGGGCAGCATGATCCCGACGCGGTCGCCCGGCTGCAGGCCCTTGGCCTTCAACATGGTCGCGACGCGCGCGCTGGCCTCGTCGAGCAACGCGTAGGTGAACTCCGCGTCGTCGAGCTTGAGGGCCAGGCGGTCGCCGTGCTCGGCGGCCGAGTTGGTCAGGATCGTGGCGAGGTTGCCGCTCATGGATGGACCATAGCCCGGCGGCGGGCTGGGTGGGGCCGGGTCTCCGGGGGCGTCTAGGCCGATTGGCCGTGCGCGGCCGACAGCTTGGCGACCGCGCCACGGATGATGCGCGAGACCTGCATCTGGGAGACGCCGACGAGGTTGCCGATCTGCTCCTGGGTGAGGTCCTCCTCGAAGCGCAGGCGCAGCACGCGCCGCTCGCGCTCGTCGAGGCGCTCGAAGAGGCTGGCCAGCGTCGCGCGGTGCTCGGCGCGCGCCAGCTCGGGATCGAGCGTGCCGTGGGCGTCGGCCAGCGTGGCGTCGTTGTCCTCGCGGGTGCTGCGCGGAGCGTCCAGCGACGCGGCACGCATGCCCTGCTGGGCCTGCAGCGCCTCGAGGACCCGCTCGTCGTCGAGCTCCAGCGCCTGGCCGATTTCACGGACCGACGGCGCGCGACCGAGGCGCGTGGTCAACTCGGTGCGGTACTTGTCGACCTCCAGCGCACGCTCCTGCAGCTCGCGCGGCGGACGGACCGACCAGCAGCGGTCGCGGAAGTGGCGGCGCAGCTCGCCGACGATCGTGGGGACGGCGAAGCTCGAGAACGCGATGCCGCGCGCCGGGTCGAAGCGATCGACGGCCTTCAGCAGCCCCAGGCTGGCGACCTGCAGCAGGTCGTCGAACGGCTCCTCGGCCTTGCGGTAGCGCTTGGCAATTGAGCGCGCCAGCGGCAGGAAGCGCTCCACGAGCGCCTCGCGCAACTGCGGATCGCGGCTCTCGGCGTACGCGACGAGCATTTGCGCGTCAGACAGCGGCGCACGCGTGGTCTCGGCAGGCACGGGGCGAAGGGTGGTCACAGCCGTCATGACAACCACGTTCCCGTGCGGACGCTCCGATAAACCGTTTAGCGGCCGTCAATCCTCCGCCGCCGGGCGGCGGCGGGCGCGCTTGATCGACCCGCGCTGGGTCTTGGCCTCCAGCCGGCGGGCCTTGGACGCCTTCGTCGGCTTGGTCGCGCGCCGTGGCCGCTGCACGTGCAGCGCACGGGCCAGGCGCTCCTCGAGGCGCCCCAGCGCGAGCTCGCGGTTGCGGGCCTGGCTGCGCGCGTCCTGGGCCACCGCTCTGACGACCGGTCCGCAGCGGCCGATGACGCGCCGCTTCTGCTCCTCGCTGAGCGCCTCGGAGGCGGCGACGTCGAAGCTGACCTCGATCCGCGACGCGGTCACGTTGGCGTGCTGGCCGCCCGGACCGGAGGAGCGCGACGCGCGCACGACGAGCTCGTCGAGCGGGATGCGCACGGAGCGCGTCGGGTGCAGGGCGTCCTCGGGCATGGGGCTTACCGCCGCACATCCTCGCAGTCGGCCGCCACACGATCGTGGCCGTCGGCCAAGACGATGTCGTGGCCGGAGCCGCAGCGCACCGTGTCGATCTCGCCGCGGACCACGTTGATGCGGTCGTCGCCGGAGCCGCCGGCGATCACGTCGGGGGCGAGGTTGCCGAAGATCGTGTCGTTGCCGGCGCCGCCGGAGATGTGGTCGGCGCCGCGGTCGCCGGTGATCTGGTCGTCGCCGTCGTCGCCGAAGATGCGGTCGTCACCCGAGCGGCCGGCGATCGTGTCGTCGCCCGCGCCGCCGTGCAGCTCGTCGGCGCCCCACTCGCCGTCGACGTAGTCGTCGCCTCCGCCGCCGAAGATCCGGTCGTTGCCCTGCTTGCCGAAGAGCGAGTCGGGCCCGGGGGTCCCACGCAGCAGGTCGTTGCCCGGCGTGCCGCGGATCAGCGACGTGGTGGTCGTACCGGTCGCGGCCTCGGGGGCGATCGGCACGATCGACTCGCAGTCGACCAGGCGATCGCGCGTCGGCGCGGTGGCCTCGACGTAGACCGTGTCGTTGCCGTCGCCGCAGTCGACGCTGTCGGCGCTGTCGTCGGCCGCGCGGATCGTGTCGTCGCCGTCGCCCGCGTCCAGGATGTCGGGGCCGGGGCCGCCGACGAGCGTGTCGGCGCCGGTCTCGCCGTAGATCTCGTCGGCGTCGTCGCCGCCGTCGAGGAGATCGGCGCCCGCGCCACCGTCGAGGTAGTCGGCGCCCGTGCCGCCGGCGATCGTGTCGGAGCCGTTGTTGCCCTCCAGCAGGTCGCGCGCCGTGCCGCCGTCGATGAGGTCGTCGCCGTCGCCGCCGAGGATGTGCTCGGTGCCGGACTCGCCGTAGAGCTTGTCGTTGCCCGCGTTGCCCTTGATCAGACGGTCCGAGCCGCGGCCACCGTGGATCGTGTCGTCGCCGTCACCGCCGTAGAGGCGCGCGTCGTTGCCGAAGCTGCCGCCGTCGATGGCGTCGTTGCCGGCCTCGCCGTAGATGCGATCGTCGCCCGCGCCGCCGTCGAGGTGATCGTCACCGGCGCCGCCGTGGATGCGATCGTTGCCGGTGCCGCCCGAGGCGATGTCGAGCCCGTCGTCGCCGTTGATCGTGTCATTGCCCGACGAGCCGTCGAGCTGGTCGTCGCCCGCCCCGCCGGCGAGCCGGTCGTCGTAGGGGCCGCCTTGCAGGACGTCGTTGCCGTCGCCGCCGTGCAGGATGTCGTTGTCGCGCCCGCCGACGAGCCGGTCGTCGCCGGCCAGGCCTTCGAGCAGGTCCGGGCTGCGCGTGCCGAGCAGGACGTCGGCACCCGCGGTGCCGAGCACGAGCGCGAGGCCGGGCTGGACGGTGACGTCGCGCGCCTTGAGGCCGGCGGGCAACGTGACGGTCCCGAGCCGCCGATGCGCGTAGGGGCTGACGAGCGAGAGCGTGCCGGCGCCGCGGTCGGCGACGTAGACCCGGCTGCCGTCCGGCGCCCAGGCGGGGATGCCGGGCCCGCGGCCGGCGCGGAGGTGGTGGACGGCGTGGCCGGCGACGTCGACGAACGCGGCCTTGGTGCCGTCGGCCGCCGCGCCGACGGCGAGCTGGGTGCCGTCAGGCGAGAGCGCGATGGCGCCGCCAACGCCCTTGCCCAAGGCAATGCCCTTGCCTTTGGAGGCCTTCTTGGCGCCGGGCGTGATCGTGCGCAGCCGGCCGTCGGTGGTGGTGATCCAGGCGCGCCCGGCGGCGAACGCCGCGCCGGCGGCGCCCTTGACCGTGACGCGCCGCAGGAGCTTGGGCCGCCGGAGGTCGACCATCGCGACCCGGCCGCCCTTCAGCGGGATCGCCGCAAGCGAGCCGTCGCGAGAGATCGCGAGCGCGAGCGCCTTGCCGTGCAGGGCGATGGTGCGGTCGACGGCGAGCGTCCGCGCAGCGACCCGGAGCAGGTGCGTCCCGGAGATGGCGTACACGTTGCTCCCGCCGGGCGAGACGCCGAGCGCGACGATCGGCGCGCCGCCCGCCAACTGCTTGGGGCCGGTGTCGGCGGCGATCGCGCCGCCGCTGGGTGCCGTGCCGGCGGTCGACGGCACCGTGACGTCGGCGCCGCGCAGGTCGATGGCCAGCAGCGCGCCGCCGCCGGCCGCGAAGCCCACCTTGCCGTCGCCGGTGACCGCCACGGCCGTGGTCGGGCCGGGGAGCGCAACCTTGCGGCTGATCTTGCCGGTCGCGACGTCCAGCAGCGCGGCGTCGTCGGTCCCGGTGGCGATCAGCGCGACCCGCGCTTGGGCCACCGCCGCGGGCATGAGCATGCCGCCGCACAGCAGGGCGAGCAGCGCAACGCGAACGCGGACGGCGCAGGACATCCCTCCCGGTTCTGCGCCCCGCTCAGCGCTCCTGCACGTCGCGCGCGTCGCACACCGTGCGCACGACCTCGTCGGGATCGTCGGTCACCGTCAGCAGCACCGCGTCGCGCTCGCCGACCATGCCCTCGGCGACGAGCCGCTCGCCGATCCAGTCCACCAAGCCGCTCCAGTACGCGGTACCGACCAAGATGATGGGGAAGTCGCGGATCTTGTCGACCTGTTCGAGGACCAGCGCCTCGAACAGCTCGTCGATCGTGCCGAAGCCGCCGGGCAGCACGACGAACGCGGTCGCGTAGCGCACGAACATCATCTTGCGCGTGAAGAAGAACTCGCAGGTCAGCGCGATGTCCTGGTAGGGGTTCGGCGCCTGCTCGAAGGGCAACACGATGTTCAGCCCGACCGACGTCACGCCCGCGTCCTGCGCGCCGCGGTTGGCCGCCTCCATCAGGCCCGGGCCGCCGCCGGTGATGATCGCGAAGCCCTCGCCACCGACGCGGCGGGCGATCTCGCGACCTTGGGCGTAGTACGGATTCTCGGGCCTGACGCGCGCCGAGCCGAAGAACGTCACGGCCGGGCCGAGATCGCGCAGCGCCTCGAAGCCGGCTTCGAGATCGTGGTCGATGCGCTCCAGGCGCTCGGCCTCGGTGCGGGTCGCGAGCACCGCGCGGCGCTTGGTGCCCAGCAGCTCCTCGTCGGGCGAGGCGGGCGGATGGGGACGGCGGGCGGGCGTGGTCACGCGCGGGGTTCTATCCGACGCGGCGCCGCGGCGGAGGCGGTGCGCGCCTCCCGAGCGCCCACCGCCTCCCTGTACCCCTGCGGAAACTGGTGCCTAGAGCCCAGGCGGATGCACGACCGTGTAGCCACCGGCCGAGCGTGACGCGGTCTGCCAGCGCGAGCCGGTCCCCGAGCGGCCGCTGGTGTCGAAGCGCAGCCCGGCGACGACCATGTAGACGTGGCCGCCGTTGGCGTAGATCGTCACCCACTGACCGGGGCCCTTCTCGCCCCAGCCGGCGAAGTCGCCCGAGGTCAGCGCCGAGTCGAGCAGGCCGGCGCCGTGCAGCGCGTAGGAGACCGAGCCCGAGCAGTCATAGCCCGAGTCCTGCCACTTGCCGTGACCGCCGCCGTAGTGGTACGGCGTCTTGGCGATCTCGTTGCCCGCGGCGATGATCTGCTTGACCTGGTCGGGCGCGTCGGCGGGCGCGACGGCGAGGCCGTCGCTGCCGACGGTCGCCTTGGAGCCGGGCGTGAGCGCCGCCGGCGTCGGCGAGGTCGAGCCGGTCGCGGTGGAGTCGTCGCCGTCGACCAAGGAGCGCAGCAGGTCGATGTCGGCCGCGTCGGTGATGCCATCGACATCAACCTGCTGGTCGGTCTCGAACTGCTTGATGCTCTTGACGGTGCCGGTGCCGTACTCCCCGTCGACCGAGGTCGTGAAGCCCGCGCGCTTGAGGTAGTCCTGGAGGATCTTGACGTCGTGGCCGCTCATCCCCTTGCGCAGCGGGATGCGATCACCGAGGTGGTGGGAGCCGGTCACGGTCGAGCGGACGTCGAAGCCGCCGCTGGCGTTCTGGGTGGCCGAGCCGTCGGTCGCGCCCTTCAGGGCGGTGATGGTCCTGCCGTCGGCGACCCCCGTCGGCCTCAGGCGGGCGGCGCGCTGGAAGCGGCGCACGACCTTGGCCGTCGTGGCTCCGAAGCTGCCGTCGGTCGTGGTCTTGAAGCCCGCTTGGGTGAGCAGCGTCTGCAGCGCCTTGACGCGGGGGCCGTGGTCGCCGTTGCGCAGCGTCCTGCTCCCCACCGTCTTGGCCGCTGTGGCGGCCGGCGCTGTGGTCTGCGGGGCGGCAACTGGTGTGTCAGCCCCGGCGATCGCGGGGATGAACAGGACACAAGCAGCAGCGAACACGTTCAGGACGCACAACGCGGACAGGCGGAACGGCAGGCGCGACAACGGGAACTACCCCTCTCTTTTGGGCGCCTACGGGGTTAGCTGTCGGGCTCGCGCCAAGAGAGTGGCGCTACTTCGCTGATCGCGATGATTCGCCCCATGCCCGATCTCTCGGGCCAGTGGGTCCCCCGCTCCCTGACGATGTTCGCCAGAGATTCGGCTGGTCAAACGACGGCGGAAGCGTAGCGAAGGCTGCGGCGGTTTGTCGTCATAACGCGGTCAGGCCGCGGACGCACTCGTGTATGAAGGCGCCTGCAACGCCGCGAGCGCGACCGCCAGGGCAACCTCCGCGCGCGTCCGCAGCGACGAGGCGAGGACGAACTCGCCGGGGTTGTGCGCTGCCGCCACCGCGCGGCCCGAGGCCGTCGACGGTCAGCGGGATCGTCGCCGCGAAGTGGCTGGCGTCGCTGGCGCCGCCGCGCTGGGCGGCGATGACGGGTCGGCCGAGCAGCTCGCCGGCGCGCTCCAGCAGCGGGGCGGTCGCCGCGCGGGCGTCCATCCCCGGCCACTCGCGCGCGAGGCGCTCGGTGAGCGTCGCGCCGCCGACCTCGGCGGGGACGGCGCCCAGCACGCGCGGCGAAGGCGTCGAGGCGATCGGCGCGCACGTCGGCGATCAGCCGCCCGGTGGCGGGGACGACGTTGAACGCGTCGCCGCTGCGCACGACGGTCGGGACGGCGGTCAGGCGATCGGCGCCGCGCGGGTCGTGCTCGGCGGCGACGGCCTGGGCGGCGGTCGCGAGCGCGAGCAGCGCGTTGAGGCCCTTGTCGGGCGCCGAGCCCGAGTGCGCGCTGCGGCCGTGCGCGAGGACCTCCACGGTGCCGGCCGCCTTGCGCTTGACGACGACCGCGTCGTTGCCGTCGGCGTCGAGCTCGCCGGCCTCGAAGCACAGGCACGCGTCGAAGCCCGCGAAGCGGTCGACGTGGCCGAACGGGCCGACGCGCCACTCCTCGTCGACGACGAGCAGCAGGGCGATCTCGGCGAAGAGCTCGGGCCGCGTGCCCAGCGCGCGCAGGACGCCGAGCGCGAGCACGTCGCCGCCCTTCATGTCGACGGTGCCCGAGCCGTAGAGGCGGTCGGCGTTCTCGGGATCGCGTTCGAGCGACGCGGTGCTCGTCGTGGGCGACGACGGTGTCGAGGTGGCCGAGCAGCAGGATGCGCCGCGTGCCGGTCCCCTGCACGCGCGCGAGCAGGTCGGGGGCGTGGTCGGGCGACGAGCACGGCACGCGCTCGATGATCGCGCCGTCGGGCAGCAGCGCCGCGGCGATGGCCGCGGCCTCCTGCGCGCCGCTGACGTCGCCCGATGGCGAGGAGACGCCGACGAGCGCCTCGAGCTCGCGCTCGGCACGCTCGGCGATGGAAGCTGAACTTTCGGCGATCCACTGGTCCACGGGTTCTCTACAGTTGCACGTCATGGCCAAGGGACCGCGCGTGGGCGACACCGCCCCGGACTTCGAACTGGTGGGCACCGATGGGCCGTTCCGGCTCAGCGAGCATCGCGGCGAGCGCGTCGTGTTGTTGTTCTACCCGGGCGACGAGACGCCGGTCTGCACGAAGCAGTTCTGCTCGTACAGGGATCGTGCGGATGACATGTCGGCGTTGGACGCCGTTGTCGTCGGCATCTCCGGCCAGGACGTGGAGTCCCATCGCGAGTTCACCTCGCACCACGGGCTGACCGTGCCGCTGTTGGCCGACCCCGACAAGGCGGTGGCGCGCATGTACGGCGTGACGCGCCCCGTGCTCGGCACCCAGCGCGCCACGTTCATCGTCGACGCCGACGGCACGATCGCGTGGGCCAAGATCCACGCGCTCGGGTTGGACTACGTCGGCGTGGACGAGCTGGCCGCGGCGCTGGCGTCGGTCGGCGCCCCGGCTGGCGCCCCAGACTGACGCCGCACCGCCAGGCTGCCTGCCGGCGCGATTCCGTGCGTCGTCCGATCGCGGAACAATCGAGGTGTCTCCCTCGCGAACATTGGCTTGGGATGGAGACCTTCAGCCGCTTCGGATCACAGTGAGGGCGGACCTCGGGAGCCAACTCCCGCTCGCACGGCATTCAGGAGAGCGCTGACACCGCCCGCCGTGCCCGCCGCGATCGATCCATCGCGCAGACCGGCAAGGGCACAGGCGACCGCGACGAGCGACAGCACGACGAGCAGAGCCAGGAGCACCCGGCGTTCCAGAAGCTCTTGGTCAAGCCGCCGGTCACGAGCGACGCGCTCCTGCTCCAAGAGGTACCGCTCCGCCCGAGCCCTCCAGACCGCCTCCTGCTGGAGGGCGAAGGCGGGTTCGGCTGGGGCGAGACCACGCTGAGCGTCGTCGTCCCCGTTGAAGGCGTAGCTGTCCATTGATGATCGCACGAGGCGATCACGGGGTCTGGACATCCGCTCCGCTTCTTGTATACGCCGATTCGTTTCCTGGCGTCAAGCAAGTCGTTGGGTCGTTCACCAAATGGTCACAAGGCACGCCGGGCGCGCGCGGGACACCGTGGCGGCGGTACGGCAAGCCAACGACGTCCGCTCTCCTGTGCCGAACGCACGACGGCCGCCTCGCGGCGGCCGTCGGCGAAGCGGAGATGTGCGGAGTCGCTAGCCGAGCACCTCGCCCAGCCGCAGCTCCAGCGCCTCGGCGATCGCCTCGCGGACCGGGCCCTCGTCGTAGCGCTCGACGATCGCGCTGAGGAAGCCCTCGACCACCAGCCGCTCGGCGGCCGTCTTGGACACCCCGCGTGAGCGCAGGTAGAAGATCTGCTCCGGGTCGATCCGGGCGGTGGCCGCAGCGTGCGTGCAGCGGACGTCGTCGGCGAGGATCTCCAACCCGGGGATCGAGTCGATGTGGCCCTTGTCGAGCAAGAGGTTGCGCGCCTCCTGGAAGGCGTCGATGCGCTGAGCGCCCGGGTCGACCTTGATCATCCCGCGCCAGACGGCCGACGAGCGGCCGCTGATGAGGCAGCGGAAGGCGAGGTCGCTCACCGTGTCTGCCGCCGCGTGCTCCTGCAGCGTGTCGTAGTCGACGTGCTGACGGCCGTGCGTCGCGTAGGCGCCGGTGACCTTGGCGTGCGAGCCCCGGCCGTCGAGCGTCGACTCCAAGAAGACCTTGCCGTTGGCGCCGCCGAAGGCGAGCGTCGTCCAGTCCAGCTGCGCGTCCTTGGCGAGGACGGCGCGCTGCGCACCGAAGACGTAGGTCCTCTCGTTCAGCGACTGGGCGCCGACGTAGTGCAGGGTCGCGTTGTCGCCGACGACGATCTCGACGACGCCGTTGACGACCGCCTCCTCGCCGTGTGCGGAGGAGACCTGGTCCCAGACCTCGGCCTCGGCGCCCTCCTCCAGCACGATCAGCGTGCGGTGGTGCAGCGTCGTGCCGGGCTTGTCCTGGACCGTGGTGATCAGGATCGGCGCGTCGACCTTGGTGTTGCGCGGGACGTAGACCAGCGTGCCGTCGGTCCACTCCTCGGCGTTGGCGTTGGCGAAGAAGCCGGGACGCACGACGGTGCCGAAGTGGCGCCCGACGACCTCGGCGTGACGCTCCAGCGCGACGCGCAGCGGCGCGACGATCGGACCTTCGGAGGTCGGTTCGACATCGCTCGGCCCGATCGCACCCTCGGGCGTGAAGAGCATGGGGTGAGCGGCATCGGCCGCTGCCGCGACGGCGGTCGGGAACTGCGTGAGGTCCAGCTTGTCGATGGGGGTGAACTCCCAGCCGGGCGTGCCCTTGAACGCGGGCACCTCGACGTGGAGCTGCGGCGCGGACGCCGCCACGGCGCTAGCCAATTGAGCCCTCCATCTGCAACTCGATCAGTCGGTTCATCTCGACGGCGTACTCCATCGGCAGCTCCTTGACGATCGGCTCGATGAAGCCGTTGACGATGAGCTTGCCCGCCTCTTCCTCCGTCAGGCCGTGCGACATGAGGTAGAAGAGCTGCTCGTCGCCGACCTTGGAGACCGTGGCCTCGTGGCCGACGTCGACGTCGTCCTCGCCGATGCGGATCGTCGGGTAGGTGTCGCAGCGCGAGTGCTCGTCGAGCAGCAGCGCGTCGCAGACGACCTTGGACTTCGAGCCGTGCGCGCCCTTGGCGACCTCGAGCAGGCCGCGGTAGGACGAGCGCCCACCGTCCTTGGAGATCGACTTGGCGAAGATGTTGGACGTGGTGTTCGGCGCCGCGTGCACGATCTTGGCGCCCGCGTCCTGGTGCTGACCCTCGCCCGCGAAGGCGATCGACAGGACCTCGCCGTGGGCACGCTCGCCCATCAGGTAGACGGCCGGGTACTTCATCGTGAGCTTGGAGCCGAGGTTGCAGTCGACCCACTCGACGGTCGCGTCGGTCTCGGCGATCGCGCGCTTGGTGACCAGGTTGTAGACGTTGTTGGACCAGTTCTGGACCGTCGTGTAGCGGATGCGCGCGCCCGGCTTGGCGATCAGCTCGACCACCGCGGAGTGCAGCGAGTCCGACGACCACGTCGGCGCCGTGCAGCCCTCGACGTAGTGCACGTAGGAGCCCTCGTCGGCGATGATCAGCGTGCGCTCGAACTGGCCCATGTTCTCCGTGTTGATCCGGAAGTAGGCCTGCAGCGGCATCTCGACGTGGACGCCCGGCGGCACGTAGACGAACGACCCGCCCGACCAGACGGCGCTGTTGAGCGCGGCCAGCTTGTTGTCGTTGGGCGGGATGATCGTGGCGAAGTACTCGCGGACGAGGTCCTCGTGCTCGCGGAGCCCCGTGTCCATGTCCATGAAGATGACGCCCTGCTCCTCCAGGTCCTCACGGACCTGGTGGTAGACGACCTCAGACTCGTACTGGGCGCCGACGCCGGAGAGGAACTTGCGCTCGGCCTCCGGGATGCCCAGGCGGTCGAACGTGCGCTTGACGTCGTCGGGGACGTCGTCCCAGGAGCGGCTCGGGCCGCTCCGTCGAGCGGACGAAGTAGTGGATGTCGTCGTAGTCGACGTCGGCCAGCATCGGCGAGCCCCAGGTCGGCTGCGGGCGGTCCATGAAGTGCTGGAGCGCCTTGAGGCGGAAGTCGAGCATCCACTCCGGCTCGCTCTTCATCCGCGAGATCGTCTCGACGACCTCGCGATTGATCCCCTTGGGCGCCTTGTAGAGGTAGTTGTCGGCCTCGTGGAACCCGTACCGCTCCGTGTAATCGGAGCCGAGGTTGCGCAGCGACGCCTCTTCGGGCGTCAGGATCTTGGTGGACTCAGGTGTGGCGGCCATCAGCTAATCCCTACTCTCGCAATCGGTATTGCCAGTCTAGCGAGGCCGAGGGCGAAACCTCTGTGTCGCGGAAGGGGCGCGAACGCGGGGTGAGCGCCGTCCCATACGCGGAACTGCGTACGGCGCAAAGCGCCTTGCCCAGACGATTGGGTGGTCTTTCGGTGTGACGCCTCACCGGCCAGTTCTGGTCCTTAGGGTGGCCAACATGCGCCTAGCTGCCTCATCTTTCACCATCCTTGCCCTTGTTGGCTCCGGCCTCGCTGCGTCAACGGCCGCAGCGGACTCCTGGACCCCGTCCTCCGCGCCATCCACCTTGGGCCCGACGCCAGCCTCTTCGCCCGCGCCGGAACTGTCATCGCCCAGCGTCATGGTCAAGGCGTCCTCGGAGGACGCCGCGCAGGCCATCGCCGCCCGCCACCACCTCACGGTCAGCCGCGGCTTCCCATGGATCGGCTGGTATGAGCTCGAGACGCCGCCCGGGACGACCGACCCGACAGCCGCACGGGATGACCTGCAGACCGACCCCGAGGTCCAGCAGACCGACATCGTCGCCCGCGGTGAGAAGGTCTCGCTGGCCTTCACCCCGCGCGATCCGGTGTGGAGCGGCGGCCCGCTGCCCAACACGGGCGAGGCCCTCACCTGGCACCTCGCAGCGGCCAACTTCCCGGCGGCCTGGGATCGCTCGACCGGCGCAGGCGCGACCATCGGCATCATCGACAGCGAGTTCGACACGACCCACCCGGAGCTGTCGACGAAGATCCGCAACCCCTGGAACACCAGCAGCGGGACCCCGAATTACCACACCGGCAACGTGCGGGCGTCTGACGACGAGGCCGCCGCCGGAGCTGCGCTGCACGGCACGCATGTGGCCGGCATCGCGGCCGGCAGCACCGACAACGCCGTCGGCATCTCCGGCGCAGGCTTTGACGCGAACATCGTCCCGGTGCGCATCAGGACGAGCTTCGCGCCCAACGGCACCGACCCGGTCGACGGGAACTTCGTCGGCGACGTCACCGAGGCACTGGGCTACATGGCCGGCCAGAACGTGTCGGTCGTCAACATGTCGCTCGGCACCACGCGCCCCCATCCACCGCTGCAGGCGGCGATCGCCGCGCTGCGCGCCAAGGGCGTGGCCGTGGTCGCGTCAGCGGGCAACTTCCAGCAGTCCTCGCCCAACGCGCCGATCTACCCGGCGGCCTACGACGGCGTCATCGCCATCGCCAACACGCAGGTCGACAACTCGCTCAACCCCACCTCCTCGAACGGCAACTGGGTCGACGTCGCGGCGCCCGGCACGAACATCCTGTCGACCTGGGATCTCCGCAACAACGCGGCGAACACCGGCACGATCAGCGGCCAGGCCAACTACGCGATCGAGAGCGGCACCTCGATGTCCGCGCCGCTGGTCTCCGGCCTCGTGGCGCTGATGAAGTCGGTGCGTCCGGACCTCAGCCCCGACGAGGTCGAGTCGCTGCTCAAGGGCACCGCGCACGATCTCGGCAGCGCCGGGCCCGACCCGCAGTTCGGCTACGGGCAGATCGACGCCGCAGCGGCCGTCAACGCCGCGGCCGCGTACGTGCGGCCCGTGCCTCCGCCGGCTCCCGCGCCGGCTCCGGCACCCGCGCCCGCGCCGCCGCCGCCGGCCGACACCATCGCCCCGAAGGTGTCGATCAAGGGCCTCGTGACCCTCGCCGGACGCAGCGTCACCGTGCGCTTCACCTGCGCGGAGGCCTGCTCGGGCAAGGTGCGGCTGCGGACGACCAAGCGCAAGCTGCTGGTCAGCAAGTCCTTCAAGAACGCTGGGGCGGGCAAGTCGGTGACCGTGCACCTGAAGACCAAGAAGCGCCTGAAGAACCGCTCGACGGTCATCGTCGAGATCGCGGCGCGTGACGCCGCCGGCAACCTCGCGACGAAGGCCGAGCGCCGCAAGCTGCGCAAGTAGCCGCGGCCGACAAGGACCCCGCGCGTTCCGCCCGACCGGCGGGACGCGCGGCGCGTCCGGCTCCTACTCGACGTCGATCCTGACGATCCCGTCGTCAACGCGGACGGGGAACGTCTCGACCGGCTCATAGGCCGGAAGCGTCAACGGCTTGCCGTCGCGCAGATCGAACAGCGAGCCATGGCGTGGGCACTCGATCGTGCAGTCGGCTTGGTGCAGCTCGCCCTCGGCCAGCGGGCCGTCGTCGTGCGAGCAGCGGTCCTCGATCGCGAAGAGCTTGCCGGCGCAGTTGACGACGGCGATCTCAAGGTCCTCCCACTCCACGACACGCATGGCGCCAGGCGGAAGCTCGGTGATCGGGCAAATGTCGATGGTCTCGGGCATGAGGCGCAAATCCGGCGTTCGCGGGCTGGACTGTACGACGTGCGCCGCGCCGTCGACGTCCGGCGCCCTGGGCAGACTCGCAGGCGTGCATCACCCCATCCTCCGCGTGCTCCGCGGCGTGCGAATGACCGCCACCGCGCAGACCGACGCGCATGCCGAGCTGCGCAGCCGGATCGGCGGCGTGATCATCCTCACGATCGTCCTCGACCTGCTCTGCGGCACCCTGGCCTGGGCCCTGGAAGCCCACCGCGGCGAGATCACGACGTTCGGCGACGCGCTGTTCTGGACGACGACGCAGATGCTCACGGTCTCCTCCCAGTTCCCGAACCCGCTGAGCACCGGCGGCAAGCTCCTCGACGTCTTCCTGGAGCTCTACGCGCTGGTCGTCGTGACGTCGGTCGCGGGCGCCTTCGCCTCGTTCTTTCACCGCCGCTCACGCGAGCACGTGCAGGCGGGCGGGTCTTCTTCCTGACGACCCCCTAGCCTCTTGCGGCGCATGCCCGCCGTTAACCCAACCTTCTCCGCGACCCGCGACGATCTCCGCAACGTCGCCATCATCGCCCACGTCGACCATGGCAAGACGACGCTCGTCGACGCCATGCTGCGTCAGTCGGGCGCCTTCCGGGAGGGCGCGGCGCTGACCGATCGCGTCATGGACTCCATGGACCAGGAGCGCGAGCGCGGCATCACGATCCTCGCCAAGAACACCGCGGTCCAGTACGGCGAGACCAAGTTGAACATCATCGACACGCCGGGGCACGCCGACTTCGGCGGCGAGGTCGAGCGCGGGCTGACGATGGTCGACGGTGTGCTGCTGCTCGTGGATGCCTCCGAGGGCCCGCTGCCCCAGACGCGCTTCGTGCTGCGCAAGGCGCTGGAGGGCCGGCTGCCGGTCGTGCTGGTCATCAACAAGATCGATCGCCCCGACGCGCGCATCGACGAGGTCGTCCACGAGGTCGAGGAGCTGTTCCTGGACCTCGACGCCGCCGAGGACCAGCTCGAGTTCCCGATCGTCTTCACCAACGCCAAGGCCGGCACGGCGTCGCTGGACCAGACCACCCCGGGCGAGTCGCTCAAGCCGCTGCTCGACCTGCTGGTCGAGACGGTCCCGCCGCCGTCCTATGACCCCGAGCACCCCGCCCAGGCGCTCGTCACCAACCTCGACGCCGACCCCTACCTCGGCCGCCTCGGCGTCTGCCGCGTGCGCCAGGGCACGATCCGCAAGGGCGACATCGGCTGGTGTCGCGCCGACGGCGAGACGGTCACTCGCGGCAAGATCACCGAGCTGTTCGTCACCGACGGCCTGCATCGCGTGCCGGTCGAAGAGGCCGGACCGGGCGAGATCTGCGCGGTCGCCGGCCTCCCGGAGATCACGATCGGCGAGACGCTGGCCGACGTCAACGACCCGCGGCCGCTGCCGGTCCTGCACGTCGACGACCCGTCGATCGGCGTCACGATCGCCACCTCGACCTCGCCGTTCGCCGGCAAGGACGGCAACAAGCTGACCGCCCGCCAGATCCAGGGGCGCCTCGACCAAGAGCTGATCGGCAACGTGTCGATCCGCGTCGAGAACGACCGACCGCCCGGACGCCTGGGAGGTCCAGGGCCGCGGCGAGCTGCAGCTCGCGGTGCTCGTCGAGACGATGCGCCGCGAGGGCTTCGAGCTGCTCGTCGGCCAGCCGCGCGTCGTCACGCGCGAGATCGACGGCGCCGTCCACGAGCCGATGGAGCGCATGACCATCGACGTGCCCGAGGACTACGTCGGCGTCGTCACCCAGATGCTCGCGCTGCGCAAGGGCCGGATGGAGCAGATGAGCAACCACGGCACCGGCTGGGTCCGCATGGACTACCGCGTGCCGGCCCGTGGCCTGATCGGCTTCCGCACCGAGTTCCTCACCGAGACGCGCGGCACGGGCATCGCGCACAGCGTCTCTGACGGCATGGAGCCGTGGCACGGCGAGCTGCGCACGCGGCCCACCGGCGCGCTGGTCTCCGACCGCCAGGGCTCGGTGACCTCCTACTCCTGCTTCCAGATGCAGGACCGTGGCTCGCTGTTCGTCTCCCCCGGCGACCAGGTCTACGCCGGCATGGTCATCGGCGAGAACTCCCGCAACGACGACCTCGACGTCAACATCGTCCGCGAGAAGCACCTCACCAACGTGCGGTCGGCCACCGCCGACGAGCTCGAGCGCCTCGTGCCCGCCCGCAACCTGTCGCTCGACCAGGCGATGGAGTGGCTGCGCGAGGACGAGTGCGTCGAGGTCACCCCGAAGGCCGTCCGGATCCGCAAGTGGCTGCTCGACCCCACCGAGCGCACCAAGGCCGCGCGTCGCGCCAAGGCGGGCGCGGCGCCGAAGTGAGCGGCTGAAACCAGCGGTCGCTCAGCCCGCGACCCAGACGCCGGCGCGCGCGGCGGCCTTGCGGGCCTTGCCCCGACTGACCGCGCGCGCCCGCGGCCCGGCCACGCCCGCCGCATCGATGCCGCGCACCGTGACCGTCGCCGTCGTCGTCTTCGTGACCGCCGCGATCGTCGTCTGTGGCCGCTTGAGCAGCAGGAGCAGGACGCGCCCGTCGGTCAGCTTGGCGCGCAGCTCGTAGCGCTTGGCGCGCAGGTCGCGGTGCCAGCGGACGGTGAGCTTGGTGCCCGTGCGCTTGAAGGTCACCCGCGGCTTGGCCGGCCGGGCGCGGGGCGGCGCGACGTAGCGCGCGACGGTCAGGTTGGCACGTGGGATGCCGTGCTGGGTGACGGTCGCGACGATCTTGCGGCTCCCACCCTCACCCGTCGTCGGCGTGAACGCGACCGTCCCCTGGGCAGCGCTCGTCGGCTTGCCGATCTGCGCGGCCGTCCCCTTGCCGACCTCGGCGAAGGTGACCTGCTGGCCGGCCTGCGGGGTGATCTTGTAGGACAACACGCGCTTGCCGCCCTTGCCGCGCCGGACGCCTGCCGACACCTGCGGCTTCGGCAGGCCCTCGGCCTGACGGACGCTGACGATCGGCGTCGAGTCGGCCTCGGGCACGATCTTCCAGGCGCCCGGCTTGGGGGCCTTGACCGCGAACCACGTCAGTCGCTGGGCGACCGCCTGGAAGGCGAACGCCTTGCCGTCGTTGACCGGCGCGTTGGGCTGCGGCTCGATGCGGGTGCCGTCGGGGCCGACGAGCGCCACGTGCGGCGGGCCGTCCTGGCCGATGACGCCCACGACGCCGGCGGGCAGGCCGGCCCTGAACGTCACCGATCGCTCGGCGCCGGCCTGCGCGGCCGATGCGGTCGCGCGGTAGCCGCTGACCGAGCAGCCGGTCGGCATCACGTCGATCCGGCTCAGCAGGGCGATCGGGTTGATCAGACCGGCCAGGAGGTCGTTGCCCCAGGTGATGCCTGCGCCGATGTCAATGAACGGCGTGCGCGCGCAGGCGGCCAAGCCCTTGGAGGACACCAGCATGTCGCCGCCGATGCAGACCCCGATGCAGACGTCGGCGTTGCCCTCCAGGTTGAATGCGCCCTTGTAGAACCAGCCGGCGATCGACCCCTCCACGTTGACGGGGCCGAACCCGGCCTTGACGCTGCCGCCCGCGCTGATGTGCCCGTCGGTGACGAACTCGATGTAGGCCTTGGCCAGCGGGATCCCGAGCACGCTGCCGACGCCGTCGCCGTGGATCGTGACCGGCTTGTCATCGGGCAGCGTCACCTTCACGTCGCCGTCCACCTTGACGAAGCGGTCCGAGCCCTCCTCCTTGAGCGGCGGGCCGGCGCCGAGCGTCACGCCACCGCTGAACGTCAGCGGCGAGAACGCCACGCCACCGCGGATCGCGGTGAGGTAGGCGACCGAGAACGGGTCGAGGGGGTAGCCGGGCGCGGGCGGGACGAACTCGCCGCTGAGGTGCTCGATCGTCCCGTCGCGGATGCCGAGCGAGGCCGACAGGCTCATGCCCGGCGGGATGTTCAGCTTCAGGGAGCCTGACCAGAGGTTCGCGTCGGCGTCGTAGCCGAGCGCGGCGTCGGCGAGCTCCAGCGGGCCGAGCTTGGCGGTGGAGAAGCCGAAGTGCAGCTCGCGGACATGGAGGCCGGCGATGTTGTCGGCGCGCATGACGAGTGCGGCGCTGACGCCGCCCAGGAGGTCGGGCAGGCCGATGCTGGCGTGGACCTCGACCGCGCCGCGGACGAGCTGGACGTCGGCGTCGCCGACCAGCTTGAAGCCGAAGACCTTGGACCCCAGCTTGCCGACGTCGAGGTCGCCGAGCGGGAAGACGTTGCCCTTCGGGATCGTCCACTCGATCGTGCCGTGAAACAGCTTGGTCGCGCCGATCGAGATGTCGACGGGCCCGGTCGACGTCACCGTCAGCTTGGCGGGGTCGAAGCGGATCTCGGCGCCCGCGAGGCTCAGGCCGTTGACCTTCACGCCGCCCTTGGCGATGAAGACCCCCTTGTCCTGCGTGAGGCAGGCGTCGGCGACGACGTCGAGCGCGGCGAGCTGCAGGACGCGACAGCGCTTGTCCTCGGGGTTGGCCGGCGGCGTGGGCGTGGGCGTGTCGCCGCCACCGCTCGGAGGCGTGGTGCCACCACCACCACCACCACCGCTCGGCGGCGGAGTGGTACCGCCACCGTCGCCACCGCCGGTCGCCGGGGGCGGCGACGTTCCCGGCAGCACCATCCCGCCGAATGTGTAGCCGTAGGGGTCGACCGGCTGGCCGACCATGCCGTTGAAGCCCTGCGTGCCGGTCGTCTCGGAGAACCACGGGTCGCCGTTGTCGCCGAAGTACGAAGCGCCACCGAGGTCGTGGTGGTTGCCGTCGTCCTGCGCGCCCGGCGGCAGCACGTTCTTGCTCCAGCCGATCCCATCGTCGGACGTCTGGTATTGGACGTGGTTGTAGCCACCGCTGAGGGACGGCAGCCAGCGCACGAAGTGCAGGCGGCCGTTGGCCTGGTCCTCGATCAGGGCGGCCGAGCTGTTGGGGTCCGCGCCCCAGTACTGGATGTCCCTGCCGCCGGGGACGGAGAGGTCGAGATCGGGGATCTGGTGCGGGGCGCCGAGCGTCGTGCCGTCGATGCGCCGCAGCCACCAGGTCGACGGCGTCCGGTCGTTGTTGAGGTCGGAGATGCGGTACATCAGGAACGTCCCCAGCGGCCCGGTGACCAGCTGCGGCCGGTTGACGCCGGTCTCGCTGGGCCCGGTCATCGCGTGCCAGTTCGAGGCGTCGTTGATCGCGGCCAGCGGCGCGCCGGGCATGTCGAACGTGCGCAGCTGGATGTGGTGGTCCGGGTCGTCCCAGGCGGCGATGAACGAGCCGGGGCCGCGCTGGACGACCGTCGGGTGGGTGCCGCCGCCGCTGCGGTTGCGGGCGTCGGTGGGATCGGTGAGCTGCGCACGGACACCCGTGTAGGTGACGCCTTCGGCGCTGAGCGTCGCGCCCTGGACGAACACGCCGCCGTACGCCGACCCATCGCCGAACGTCCAGTCCTGCGACGTGATCGTGACGATGCGCCGGTCGGAGAGGTCGAGGACCGACTCGGTGTTGACGCGGCGGTAGGTGCCGTTCTCGGGCGACTTGATCGAGGAGCGCAGCGCGAGCTTGACCGGCGCCGCGAACGTGTCGCCACCGTCAGTCGACTGGTAGACGACGAGGTCGTCGTTGCCGGTGCTGCTGGAAGAGGAGAAGTCGCAGAGCGCGTGCGTCACGAGGATCACGTCGCCGAACTGCGAGATCAAGACCTTCGGGCGATCGACCGGGCGCGGGCCGGCGCCGTAGCTCTCGTCGGTCTCGCCGCGATGACAATCGGCCGGCAGCGTGAACGTGCGGATGGCCTCCTGGCACGTGTCGGTTCCGGGCGCCATCCGGCAGTACCCGATCTGGTCGTCGACGTTCTCGGTCGGCTTGATGCCGTAGACGAGGTGCGTCGTCCCGTCGCGGTCGGTGGCCGACGACGGGCCGTAGCCCGTGGCGATCGACGGGTTGGCGAGCGCGGAGGCCGGCAGCAGCAGGCCCAAGAGGGCGGCGGCGGCCGCCAGTGCGATGACGACAAGACGGGACACCAGCGGACCGTACGCCGTCAGGCGTTCACGCGGACCTCCCCATTGGTCCTGGATCCCGCGGCTGTCAGATGCGGTTGGGATCCGCCGGCGCCGCGGCCTGCGGCGTCTCGGGCTCCCAGTCGACCTCGTGGCCGAGGCCGGCGGACTTCAGGACCTTGAGCGACAGCAGCGCGCACTTCATGCGGGTCGCGCTGATGTCGATGCCGAGCAGGTCGAGGACGAAGGCGCGGTCGAGGCGCAAGCAGCTGGTCGACGGGCATGCCGACGACCTCGTCGGAGGCCATCGAGGCGCTCGCCTGGGAGATCGCGCAGCCGTGGCCCTCGAAGCGGACCTCGGCGACCCTCCCGTCGTCGTCGACCTTCAGCATCACCTTGAGCTGATCGCCGCAGAGCGGGTTGTGGTCTTCGGCCTCGAGGTCCGGGGACTCCATCGGACCCCAGTTGTGGGGCCGCTTGTAGTGCTGGAGGATCTCTTCGCGGTACAGGTCGTCCATGGCTAGGCGAAGATCCTCCGGACTTCCGCCAGGCCGTCGACGAGCGCGTCGATCTCCTCGCGGGCGGTGTGGACGGCAAACGACGCGCGCGTCGTCGCCGACTCGCCCAGGTGCTGCCATCAGCGGCTGGGCGCAGTGGTGGCCGGCCCGGACGCAGACGCCGCGACGGCCGAGGATCTCGGACACGTCGTGCGGGTGAACGCCCTTGAGCGCGAAGGAGACCAGCGCGCCGCGACGCTCGGCGTCGAGCGGGCCGTGCAGGGTGACGTCGTCCTCGGCGCCCAGGCGCTCCAGCGCGTAGGCGGTCAGCTCGACCTCGTGGGCGCGCACGTTCTCCATGCCCAAGTCCGCCGAGCCAGTCGACCGCGGCGCCGAGGCCGATGACCTCGGCGATCGCCGACGTCCCCGCCTCGAAGCGCGCCGGCGGCGCGGCCCAGCGGACCTCGTCGAACGACACGCTGGAGATCATGTGGCCGCCGCCGATCAGCGGCTCGGTGTCGAGCAGCAGGTCGTGGCGGCCGTGCAGGACGCCGACGCCGGTCGGGCCGTAGGCCTTGTGGCCGGTCCAGGCGTAGAAGTCGGCGTCCAACGCCGCCAGGTCGACCGGCATCTGCGGCACGGCCTGGGAGCCGTCGACGACGGTGACGACGCCGGCCGCGCGCGCGCGCCGCACGATCTCGGCGATCGGGTTGATCGTCCCGACGACGTTGGAGACGTGCGCGACCGCGAGCAGCTTGGCGCCCGGCAGCAGCCCGTCGAGCGCGTCGAGGTCGAGCAGGCCCTCGGCGTCGAGCGGCACCTCGACGAGCTCGGCGCCCGTCTCGCGCGCCAGCATCCACCACGGCACGAAGTTGGAGTGGTGCTCCATCCGCGTGACGAGGATGCGGTCGCCGGCGCCGACGTGGCGGCGGCCCCAGCCGTGGGCGACGACGTTCAGCGCCTCGGACGCGTTGCGCGTGAAGACCGTGTCGCGCGCGGCCCAGTTGACGAACGCGGCGATGCGCGTGCGCGCGCCCTCGAAGAGGTCGGTCGCCTCCGACGGCCAGCGGGTAGGTCGCCGCGGTGCACCGACGCGCGGTGGTGGCGGTAGTAGTCGTCCATCGCCGCCAGCACGACGTCCGGCGTCTGCGACGTCGCGGCGCTGTCGAGGTAGGCGACGCCCTCACGATCGAGCGTGGGGAACTGCGCGCGGACGTCGAGCTGGGCGGTGGCGGCCATGGTCATGTCCTTACGCGCCGACGCCCGCCGCTTCCTTGATGTTGGCGTAGCCCTCGGACTCGAGCTGCTCGACGAGCTCCGGGCCGCCCTCCTTGATGATCCGGCCGTTGAACATGATCGACACCCGCGTCGGCTCCACCAGGTGCAGGATGCGCTGGTAGTGGGTGATGATCAGGACGCCCATGTCGGAGCCCTTGGCGATCGTGTTGACGCCGTGGGCGACGACGTTGAGCGCGTCGATGTCCAGACCGGAGTCGGTCTCGTCCAGGACGGCGAGCTTGCGGCTGCTGCAGCGCGAGCTGGAGCACCTCGAGGCGCTTCTTCTCGCCGCCGGAGAAGCCGTCGTTGAGGTAGCGGGAGACGAACTCGCGCGGGACGTTGGTCAGCTCCATCGCGGCCTCGACGGTCTTGCGGAAGTCCTTGAGCGAGATCTCCTTCTCGCCGCGCGCCTCGCGGTGGGCGTTGAGGACCATCCGCAGGTACTTGGTGATCGTCACGCCGGGGATCGCGACCGGGTACTGGAAGGCCATGAACAAGCCGGCGCGGGCGCGCTCGTCGGGGTCGGCCTCGGTGATGTCCTCGCCCTGGAAGATGATCTGACCCTCGGTGACCTCGAGGCCCGGGTGGCCCATGATCGCGTTGGCCAGGGTGGACTTGCCCGAGCCGTTGGGGCCCATCAGCGCGTGGATCTCGCCCTTGTTGACGGTCAGGTCCACGCCCTTGAGGATCTGCTTGTCACCGGCCTGGACGTGGAGGTTGCGGATCTCGAGTTCGGCGGCCATGTACGTGTCTTTCTCGGTCTCAGGCCACCGCGGCCGTGCTGTCGGCCGCGACGGGGGTGGGGGTCGGGATGGTGCGGTTGGAGAAGGCGACGAGCTCGGCGAGCGTCGTCTGGGCCAGGGCCTTGACGACGCCGCCCTGGACGCGCGTCCACAGCAGCTTGGTCGCGCAGCCGTGGCCGCTGTCGGCCTCGTGGTTGCAGACGACGCGGCCGTGCGAGGACTGACCGTCCTCGGCCACGAAGCACGTCATCGGCGCGACGCCGCCTTCGAGGGCGAGGACGACCTCGTCCATGTGGATCTCGACGGGCTGCGCGCGTCAGCCGATAGCCGCCGTGCGCGCCGCGCGTGGCCTCGACGAGGCCGGCCTTCTTGAGGAGGGCGACGATCCGCTCGAGGTAGGCGAGCGGCAGGGCCTCGGCCTCGGCGATCGCCTTGAGCGAGACCGGAGTCGGGACCCCGGCGGCGTCGTGCTGGCGACCCAGCTCGACGAGGAGCCGCACGCCGTACTCCGCCTTGGTCGTGAAGATCATCGGTCCTAATCCTACCGCGCAGGTAGGAGTAACCGGGCACGGACTACTGGGCGTCGCGCGCGGCGCGCACGCCGAGCGCGCCGGAGAACAGCAGCAGGCCGACGCCCGAGCCGATGTCGACGGCCTTGAGCAGGCGATCGCCGACGCGGGCACGGATCGCGGTGAGACCCAGCGACAGGACCGTGAACCACGTCAGCGTCCCGCAGCCGACGCCGAGGCAGAGCGCCAGCGTCTCGGCCGTGCCGTCGACGGCGCTGGCCGTCGAGGCGGCCGCGAAGACCGCGGCCCACGACAGGATCGTCGTCGGGTTCGAGGCCGTCGCGGCCAGCGAGGTCAGGAACGCGCGCGCCGGGGTGGCGACCTCGTCGTCGCTCTCGCCGCCGAGCCGGACCCGGAACGCCGACCACAGCGTCCGCAGCCCCAGCAGCGCGAGCACCGCGGCGCCGACGAGGCCGAGCGTCAGCCGCAGCGCGTCGATCTCCAGCAGCCGGCCCGCGCCGATCGCGCCGAGCAGCGCGTAGGTCGCGTCGATGACCGCCGCGCCCGCGCCGATCGCGATGCCCGTCCCCAGCGCCCCGCGCAGGACCGTGCGGATGCACAGCAGGGAGATCGGTCCGATCGCCGCGGCGACCACGAACCCGAGACCGAAGCCCAACGCGACGACATGCATGGCGCGGATTCTCGCATCGCGGTCGGCACCGCACCACGCGGGGCGCCGACGCGTTCGGCAGACTCCTCGCCCGCATGCCGGTCCGTCGCCTGCTCGTGTCCCTGCTCGCCGTCCTCGCCGTCGGTGCGATGGCGGCCGCCGGCGTCGGACTCAGTCCGGCCGGCGGGCAGGTGGTCGGGACCGAGGAGGTGCCCGACACCAACCCCTGCCACGACCCCAACCTGGCGCTGAAGTGCCCGGACCTGCGGATGGCGCCGCCGGCCGACCTGCGCGTCCGCAAGGCCGGCAAGGTCGCTGCGGCTGTTGGCGACCAACCACATCGTCAACGTCGGCGCCGGAGCGCTGGAGCTGCGTGCCGAGCACACCGACAAGGCGACGCGCAACGGCTATCGCTTCGCGACCGCCTACCAGGTGGTGCGCAACCGCCAGGCGCAAGCCGGTCTACTTCCCCGAGGCCGGCTACGTCTACTTCAAGGCGATCCCCGGTCAGGGCCACTACTGGAAGTACTGGCGCGCGGCGCGCTTCGAGCTGTGGACGCTGCGCCCCGACGGCACGCGCGCCGCCATGATCCGCACGGGCCCGAAGCTCTCCTACTGCTTCCGCGACCTCAAGCGCGTGCGCACGTTCGCGCGCTCGCCCAAGCACCGTGTCTTCCCGGCCTGCAGCCAGCGGTTCGGCCGCAAGGAGCTGCGCCTCGGCGTCTCCCCCGGCTGGGCCGACATCTACCCGTCGACCTACCACGAGAACTGGATCAGCATCACCGGCCTGCAAGGGCTGCTTTGCCTTCGTGCACCGCGCCGATCCGCTCGACGACATCGTCGAGGAGCGCGAGGACGACAACATCGGCGAGCGGACGATCCGGCTGCCGCCGCGCCATGGCAGCGTCGCGCCGCGCGGTTGTCCCGGCCCACGGTAGGATTCCGGCCGCATGTCGCTCGTCCTCGCCCTCAGTGCCTTCAAGGCCACCTTCGGCCTCGTCGTCGTCTTCTTCGTCATCTTCCCGCTGCTCCTGCACGGGCTCATCGGCTTCGCGCTCGCGCAGTCGGCCGGTGAGCACCAGGACAACCTCGAGTATCTCGAGGGCGGCGAGGACACCAAGACGCTCTAGCCGCGACGCGCGGTCAGTCCAGCGTCCCGCCTGAGGCGATCAGCGCCTTGGCGCGCTCGATGTCGCCGTGGCCGCCGGCGCTGAGCATCGCCGCGACCTTGCCGTCGGCGAGGTACCAGACGGTGAACGCGCCGGAGGCCATGTCGCCCTCGAGCACCTCGTCGTCCCACGCGAGCGCCGGGCCGACGTACTCGAACGACGCCCAGTCGGCGAGATCGCTGAAGAAGTAGGGCACGTCGGTGTGCTCGGCCTCGGCGCCGAGCATGTTGCGCGCGACCGTGCGGCCTTGGGACGCGGCGTGTTCCTCGTGCTCGACGCGGATCACGGCGCCGCCGTGCGACGGGCTGTCGTACTCGGCGATGTCGCCGGCGACGTAGAGCCCGTCGGCGCCGTGGACGCGCAGCCGCGCGTCGGCGCGCACGCCGCCGCGCTCGCCGATCTCCAGCCCGGCCTTGCGCGCGAGCAGGACGTCGGGCGTGACGCCGACGCCCGGCGACGACCAGCTCGGCGTCCAGCGCGCGCCCGCCGGCCAGGACGACGCGCGCGACGCGCTCGCCGTCGCCCTCGAAGCGCTCGACCTCGACGTTGCCGACAACCTGGACGCGGTGGCTCGCGAGCACGTCGCGCACCCAGCGGCCGACCTTCAGGCCGAACGCGCGCTCCATCGGCTCCTCCTCCAGGAGGACGACCGTGACGCGCTTGCCGAGCGTCGTCAGCGTCGCCGCGCTCTCGCAGCCGATGTAGGACCCGCCGACGCAGACCGCGCTCTGCACCGTCTCGGCGTCCTCGATCAGGGAGTCGGCGTTGCCGAGCGCGCGCAGGTAGTGGATGCCGTCGAGGTGGACGCCGTCGATCTGCAGCCGGCGGACCATCGCGCCGGTCGCCAGCAGCGCGGTGCCGTATTCGACGGTCTCCTTGGTGGAGAGCGTGACGGTCTTGGCGGCCGGGTCGAGCGCCATGACGGAGGTGCGGGTCAGCACCTCGACGTCGTCGGGCAGCTCGATCAAGGTGTCGTCCTTGGTCTCGCTGCCGCCCAGGTAGCCCTTGGTGATCGGCGGGCGGTGATACGGCGGGTCGAGCTCGCGCGCGACGAGCAGGATCGAGCCGGTGGCGTCGGCCTCACGCAGCGCTTGGGCGCAGGTCGCGGAGGCGATGCCGCCACCGATGAGCAGGTGATCAACGACGCGGTCGGCCATGCGCCTGATTCAAGCAGGCGCGCGTGGTCAGCTCGCCGGTGCCAGCTCCTGCTCGGCGCTGATCGACCGGCGCGCCAGCCGCCCGTCGGCCAGCACCTCGTAGGCGCCCATGCGCCGCAGCGGCGGCGAGTAGAGGTGCAGCGTCACCGCCGCCTCCTCGCCGATGTGCAGGACGCGGTGGATGTCGGTGGCGTCGAAGGAGAAGACCGCTCCGGGCCCGACCTCGCGGACCACCGGATCGCCGCCGAGCGCGAGCGTCTCCTCGCGCACGTGGCCGGCCGCGACGCCGACCGCGCCGTGGGACTCGTCGTGATCGTGGAAGCCCGTGTCGTTGCCGTCGCTCCAGCAGATCAGCCACGCCTCGACGTGGTCGTCGAGCGCGAGCTGGTGGTAGGTGCGGGCGCCCGAGGGGTCGTGGAAGACGTGCTGCTCCCACTCCTCGCGGCGGTGCAGCAGGTCGACGGCGGCGAGCTCCAGCTCGGCTCGGGACAGGTCGCGGTCGGTGTGGGGACGGCGGATCATGCGCTTCTCCCATGCAACAGACGGTGGACGTTGGTGGTGGCCATGGCGGCCGCGGCCCGCTCGCCGAGCGGGGAGTGCAGCGGTGGGTCGACCACGGGCCGGTCAGAGCCCGTCACCAGCTGATCGAGGCCGACGACGTCGGCCATCGCGCCGATCGCGCGCCGACCGTAGGACGACGTGTCGTAGAAGATGTTGGGGTTGTTGACGGCGCCGGCCGGGCCGCCGCGCAGCGTCAGCCGCTCGGCGTGCAGCGGGGCGAGACCGGCGAGCATCGCGAAGCAGACGCGCAGCGTCGGGTGCGCGGTCGATCCCCAGCCGATGTAGGCATGCCAGGCGCGGTGCATGTCGCCGACGTAGGTCGTCAGCGCCGGCCACCACGCCGCGCCGGCGTCCTCGCGCGGAGCGCTCGCGGGGCCGATCGGGCCGGGATGGACGAGCAGCGGCGCGCCGCGTAGCGCGAGACGGGCGAGCACCGGTCCGGCCGCCTCGATCGCCGCGGGGCTCGCCAGCGCCGCGGCCGGCAGCGAGACGCCGACGGCGCCACGGGCCAGCAGGGCGTCGACGTCGCTCGGGGACCGCTCCGTGCACCGGCAGGGCGCCCCAGACGCCGAACGCGGCGCCGGCCGCGAAGACGCCGTCGTGCCAGGCGTCCAGCAGCGGACGGGCCTCGTCCTCGGCCAAGGCCTCGATCCCCAGCGGCGTCGACATGCACAGCAGCGCCCGGTCCAGCCCAGTCGCGCGCAGGTCCGCGGCGCGGACCGACGGGTCGTGGGTCGCCGGACCGAACGGGCTGTCGGGCTCGCCCGGGACCCGGATCGTCCAGCCGCGCCCGTCGCGGCGTACGGCGGGCGCGTCGGCACGGCGCGCGAGCGCGGCGACGAAGCCCTCCGGCCAGAGATGCTGGTGGACGTCGGTCGCGACCATGGTGCCCGGGTGATCGGCCATCGCCGACAATTCTACACAAAGTCTGTCGACTTTCCTCGATTTATGGCCGGACGGCGTCCGCGACCGCCGCTCGAAGGCCCTCGCCGGACCGCGCGGTCAGGACGTCGACGCGCTCGGCGCAGTCGCGCCCAGCAGGGACAGGTAGGCCGCGTGCGTCTGGCGCGCGACGTCGGTCCAGTCGAAGCGCAGCACGTGCTCGGAGGCCTGCGCGACGAGGCGGTCGCGCAGCGCGTCGTCGGTCAGCACGCGCTCGACCATCCGGCCCAGCGATCGCGGGTCCTTCGCGGTGAAGCGCAGCCCGACGCGCTCGTTGGGGACGACCTCGCGCAGGCCGCCGGTGTCGGCGACGATGCAGGGGCAGCCCGACGCCATCGCCTCCAGCGCGACGAGGCCGAACGGCTCGTAGATCGACGGCACCACCGTCAGGTCGGCGATCCGGTAGAGCGAGTGCAGGACGTCGTCGCCGATCCAGCCCATGAACGTGCCGTGCTCGGTCAGGCCGAGGCGGCGCGCCTGGTCCTTGAGCTCCCACTCGTGCGTGCCCGAGCCGGCGACCAGGAAGCGCACGCCGCCGACGCGCGCGATCACGCCGTCGGGCCCGGCCAGCGCCTCCAGCGCGTGCTGGAAGCCCTTCTCGTAGACGAGCCGGCCGACGAGCAGGACGAGCTTCTCGTCGGGCGCGGCGAACCGCGCGCGGAGGCCGGCGAGGTCCTGGACGGGCTGCAGGTCGTCGGGGTCGATCCCGTTGGGCGCGACGACGATGCGCTCCTCGTCGATCCCGAAGACGTCGGCGACGTGGCCGCGCATGTAGTGCGAGCAGACCAGCACCTGGTCGGCGACGTGCACCATCCAGCGCTCGGTGCGGTGGATGTCTGACTGCGGCGGCTTGTGGACCCAGCCCTGATGGCGGCCGTGCTCGGTGGCGTGGACGGTCGCGACGAACGGCGCGCCGATGCGGTCGGCCAGCCGCTTGGCGGCGACGGCGACCAGCCAGTCGTGGCCGTGGACGATGTCGAAGTCGTGCTCGGCGACCAGCTCGCGGCCGCGCTCCAGGAGGTCGTGGTTCATCCGCCCGACCCACTGCACGAACTCCGGCAGCGCCGACGGGTAGTGCGGCTCGCGCACGCGGTGGACGTGCACGCCGTGGCGGATCTCGTCGAGCGGACCGTGCTCGCCGGCGCGCGTGAGGACGTGGACCTCGACGTCCTCGTCGGCGACCAGCGCCTCGCTCAGCTTGCGGACAGCGCGGGCCAGCCCGCCTTCGACGATCGGCGGGTACTCCCACGACACGACCAACACGCGGAATGGCACCGCGCCGGATGGTATTGGCCAGGCGGCCAGGACGCGACGCGACGCCTAGGAGATGCGTTCGAGGAGCGCGCGGCCGGTCGGGCCGAGGATGCCGGCGAGCGTCGCGCCGTCGGGAAGGTCGTACTCCTCGGCGGTGAGCACGTCGCGCCAGCGGCCCGCGGCGGTGGCCGGCAGCTCCCAGCCCGAGACGCCGGTGGCGCCGTCGCGGATGGCGACGGCGACGAGCACGTCGGTCCCGCGCAGGAAGGCGACGACATCGTCGCCGGCGAGGACGGGCGCGTAGTTGTTGTCCGCGAACGCCTCCGGCCGGCGGCGGCGCAGGTCCAGCGCGGCGGCGACGAGGTGCAGCTTGACCGTCTCGCCGGTCGGCGGCGCGCCGTCGCGCAGCGCCGCGAGCGCCTCGCGGCGGGCGGTCCAGTCGACCGGGCGGCGGTTGTCGGGATCGACGAGCGAGAGCGCCCACAGCTCGTCGCCCTGGTAGACGTCGGGCAGGCCGGGGACGGTCAGCTTGAGCAGCGTCTGGGCCAGCGCGACGCGCGCGCCCAGCTCGGCGACCCGGGCGGCGACCGTGTCGAAGCCGTAGCGAAACGGCCCGTGGTCGAGCAGGTCGACGGCAAAGCGCGGTGACGGCCGCCTCGTGCTCCAGGTTCGGCGTGATCCAGTTCGACGACACCTTGGCCTCGCGCAGCGCCTTGACGACGTACGCCTCCAGCCGCTCGGCGTCGATCGGCCAGGCGCCGACGAGCGTCTGGTAGATCAGCAGCTCCTCGGCCGGCGTCGGGCGCACCGCGCTTCGCGTCCCGGAGCGGGGCGTTGACCTCGAACCACGAGCGCACCGCGCCCGCCCACTCGTCCGGGATCGCGGTCAGCGCGCAGAGCCGCGCGCGCACGTCGCCCGAGCGCTTGGTGTCGTGGGTCGACGACACCAACAGGTTGAGCGGTAACCGCTGCAGGTTGGCCGCGTGGAAGGTGTCGACGTCGATGCCGAAGCGCCCGGGGTCGCCGCCCACCTCGTTGAGCGCCAACAGCCGGACGTAGCGGTAGAAGGCCGTGTCCTCGACGCCCTTGGCCATCACCGGCGGCGTCGTCTGCTGGAAGCGCCGCACGAACTCGGCGGGCACGGAGGCGTCGTCGAGCGTCAGCACACGCCGGATCGCGGCCGGCAGCCCGTGGCGCTCGGCCTCGGCCAGCGCCTCGCGGTCGGCGGCCTCGACGCGCGCCGTGTCGGGCTCGACGTAGGTGCGGTAGATCGGCAGCGAGGCGACCGCTTCCTCCAGCTCCGGAATCGGATCCCGCCCACGCCACAGCCGCCGCAACCGCTCGACCTCGGGCGTGAACGCCGTCCTGGCCTGTTCGAGCTTGGCCTCGGCGGCCAGCTCGGCGAACGGCCGCGCGTCGCCCGTGAGCGAGGCGTACAACTCGGTCAGCGCCCGCTCGGCCGCCGGGTCGACGAAGAGCGCCGCGACGTCGTTGGCGAACTCGTAGCCCACCGTTCCGGAGACCGGCCAGTCGGCGCGCAGCGCCTCGTCGGGGTCGAGGATCTTCTCCACCCAGACGTGCTCGGCGCCGCCGTCGCGCAACCGCTGCAGGTACTGCAAGGGGTCGGTCAGCCCGTCGGGATGGTCGACGCGCAGTCCGTCGACGACGCCCTCGGCGATCAGCCGCAGGGCCAGCCCGCTGACCGCCGCGAAGACGTCCGGGTCCTCCATCCGCACGCCCGCCAGCTCGTCGATGTCGAAGAAGCGGCGATGGCGGCCGCTGACGGGATCGACGTCGAAGAACTGCGCGCGCAGCGTCGGGTCGGCCCAGAACCGGTTGTGCTCGTCGGTTGCCATGTGGTTGGGGACGACGTCCAACACGATGCCCATGCCATGCTCGTGCGCGGTCGCGGCCAGCGCGCGCAGCCCCTCCTCCCCGCCGAGGTCGTCGCTGACGCGGCCGGGGTCGATGACGTCGTAGCCGTGCGTCGAGCCCGCCCGCGCCTGAAACGACGGCGACAGGTAGAGATGCGAGCAGCCGAGCTCGCGCGATGTAGGGGATGAGGTCGCGAGCGGCGGCGAAGTCGAGGTCGGTGCCGAGCTGCAGCCGGTAGGTCGCGCGAAACGGCGCACGAGCAACGGCCCGGCCACCCACTACGCGGTCCTCCGCAGCACCGTGATCGACCGCGACGACAGGTAGCAGTCGCCACGCGCCTTGTAGCTCTCCGCACCGGCCACGATCCACGGCGCGGCCGTCGTCAGCTCCACCGTCCAGCGCGTGCCGAAGCGCGCGGCGGGCAGCTTGTAGACCGCGTCCTCGTGGTGGGCGTTGAAGAGCACCAAGAACGAGTCGCCTTCCACCTTGACGCCATGGCGATCGCGCGCACCGGTCGCCTGCCCGTTGAGGAAGACGCCGAGCGAGCGATGGTCGGGGTTCTCCCAGTCGCGGCGCGTCATGCGACGCCCGTCGAGGCGAAACCACCACACGTCGGGCAGCCCCGGCTCGGACTGCTCGCCGGCCAGGAAGTGCTCGCGACGGAAGACCGGCTCGCCGCGGCGCAGCGCGATCAGCCGGCGCGTGAACGCCATGATCTGATGGCCCTCGTCGCCGACGTCCCACGCGTACCAGGAGATCGGGCTGTCCTGACACCAGCCGTTGTTGTTGCCGTCCTGACTGCGACAGAGCTCGTCGCCACCGAGCAGCATCGGCACGCCCTGGCTGAGCATCAGCGTCGCGAGGAAGTTGCGCTGCTGCTTGGCGCGCAGCTCGAGGATCGCGGGATCGTCGGTCTCGCCCTCGGCGCCGCAGTTCCACGAGCGGTTGTCGTCGGTGCCGTCGCGGTTGCCCTCCTGGTTGGCCTCGTTGTGCTTGTCGTTGTAGGAGACGAGGTCGCGCAGCGTGAAGCCGTCGTGGGCGGTGATGAAGTTGATCGACGCGAACGGGCTGCGCCCGTCGTCCTTGTAGAGGTCGCTGGAGCCCGTGAAGCGCGAGGCGAAGTCGGCGATCGACGCCTGACCGCGCCAGAAGTCGCGCATCGTGTCGCGGTAGATGCCGTTCCACTCGCTCCACAGCACCGGGAAGTTGCCGACCTGATAGCCGCCCGGCCCCACGTCCCACGGCTCGGCAATCAACTTGACTTGGGAGAGCACCGGGTCCTGGTGGATGGTGTCGAAGAACGAGCCCAGCCGATCGACGTCGTAGAACTGACGCGCAAGGGTGCTCGCCAGGTCGAAGCGGAAGCCGTCGACATGGCACTCCAGGACGAAGTAGCGCAGCGAGTCCATGATCAACCGCAGGACCGCCGGCTGCACCGCGTTGAGCGTGTTGCCCGTCCCGGTGAAGTCCATGTAGAAGTGCGGGTCGTCGGGCATCAGCCGGTAGTACGCGGCGTTGTCGACGCC
Source organism: uncultured Conexibacteraceae bacterium (assembly GCA_963731005.1). Lineage (GTDB taxonomy): Bacteria > Actinomycetota > Thermoleophilia > Solirubrobacterales > Solirubrobacteraceae > Baekduia. The sequence goes on from CAVSTZ010000001.1 coordinate 1,691,970, forward strand.
CTTGAACGACAACATCGGCCCGAGGTGGTTGCCCTCGGCGGTGTGGTTGTAGACGACGTCGAGGATGACCTCCAGGCCCGCGCGATGCAGGGCCTTGACCATCCCCTTGAACTCCTTGAGGTTCTCGCCCGGCTCGTGGTTGGCCGCGTACGGGCGAGTGCGGCGCGAGGTAGCCGACCGTCGAGTAGCCCCAGTAGTTGGTCAGCCCGTGCTCGTGCAGGAACTGCTCGTCGGCGATGTGATGGACGGGCAGCAGCTCGACCGCGGTGACGCCCAGGTCCTTGAGGTAGGCCGACCATCTCGTCGCTGGCCAGGCCGGCGTAGGTGCCCTGCAGCTCCGGCGGCAGCCCGGGGAACTGCTTGGTGAGGCCCTTGACGTGGGTCTCGTAGATGATCGTCTCGGTCCACGGCCGCCGCGGCGGGCGGTCGTCCTCCCAGTTGAAGGACTCGTCGACGACCACGCACTTGGGGATCGCGGGCGCGCTGTCCTCGTCGTCGAACTCGAAGTCGGCGTCGTCGGTCGCGCCGTCCTCGGGCGGCGTGTAGGGCAGCGCGTTGGCGGCATCCCAGTCGACGGTGCCGTCGATCGCCTTGGCGTAGGGGTCGATCAGCAGCTTGTTGGGGTTGAAGCGATGGCCTTCGGCCGGCGCGTAGCGGCCGTGGACGCGGTAGCCGTAGCGCTGGCCGGGTCCGACGCCGGGCAGGTAGCAGTGCCAGTTGTGAGCTGTCTGATCGACGATCTCGACGCGCTCCTCGTGGCCATCGGCGTCGAAGAGGCAGAGCTCGACGCGCTCGGCGTTCTCGCTGAACAGCGAGAAGTTGGTGCCCTGCCCGTCCCAGACGGCGCCGAGCGGGAACGGCTCGCCGGGCCAGCACTCGCGGCTCATCGCGGGGTCTCCACGAGCGCGCCGGCCAGCGGTGGCAGCATCACGGAGCCGTCGCCCTGCAACGCCACCGCCTCGTGCGTGGCGAGCACGACACGCTGCGCGCCCGCCTCGACGGCCTGCTCGACCTCCGCGAAGTTCATCACCAACGCGTACTCCCCACGCCGGACGCGCAGCCAACACGCGGCCTCGTCGGCGCGCACGTCGTCGACCGGACCCGCGCGGCAGCAGCCGGCGGGCGCGTAGCAAGTTGACGTACAACTCCCGCAGCGCCGGATCACCGCGTCGCGTCAGCTTGGAGCGCTCGAACGTCGCGGGATCCTGCGGATCGGGCACCTCCTCGCCCGCGAAGCGGGCGAACGATGCGAACTCGCGGCGGCGTCCCTCGCGCGTGGCGATGGCGATCTCCTCGTCGATGTGGTCGGTGAAGAACTGAAACGGCGCGCGCTCGCCGTACTCCTCGCCCATGAACAGCAAAGGCGTGTAGGGCGACAGCAGCGTGCAGAACGCGGCCAGCGGGCGCGCGGACGGCGGCAGGCGGTCGCCGAGCGCGCGGTTGCCGACCTGGTCGTGGTTCTGGTCGAAGACGACGAAGCGCTCCGGCGGGCAGCCGGCGGCGGGCGCGCCGAAGCGGCGCTTGCGAAAGGCCGACCAGCGCCCGTCGTGGATGTGCGGGTCGCGGAACGCGTGGGCGAGATCGCCGAGCGCGCCGAACTCGGCGTAGTAGCCCTCGCGCTCGTCGGTCACCAGCGTGCGGACCGCGTGGTGGACGTCGTCGGCCCACGCGGCGTCGCAGCCCCAGCCGCCGTCGGCGGCCGCGCGGACCACCTTGGGGTCGTTGAGCCCGGACTCCGCGATGACCAGCGCCTCCGGGCGCACCGCATGCACGCGCCGCGCCAGCTCGGCGACGACGTGCTCGGCGGACTGGTCGAAGATCGCGTGGACGGCGTCGAGGCGCAGGCCGTCGAGGTGCAGATCGTGCACCCACATCTCCGCCGCCTGGATCGCCCACTCGCGCACCGGGCCCGACCATTGCGTCGTCGTAGTTGATGGCCTCGCCCCAGAAGGTCGAGTACTTGTCGGTGAAGTACGGCGCCGAAGGCGCGGATCGCCTGCTCGCCCGACGCGCCGACGTGGTTGAGCACGAGGTCGAGCAGCACGCCGATCCCCTCCGCGTGCGCGGCGTCGACCAGGCGCTGCAGGCCGTCCGGCCCGCCGTAGGCCTCGTGCGCGGCCCAGAAGTAGACGCCGTCATAGCCCCAGCCGCGGCGGCCGGGGAAGTCGGCGATCGGCATCAGCTCGATCGCCGTGACGCCCAGCTCGGCGAGGCCGGCCAGGTGCCCGATCACCGCGTCGAACGTGCCCTCGGCCGTGAACGTCCCGACGTGCAGCTCGTAGACCACCAACTGCTCCAGGGCCACGCCGTCCCAACCGGCGTCGGTCCATGTCCAGGCGCTCGGGTCCACGACGCGGCGAGGGCCCGCGAAGCCCCGCCGGCTGCAGCCGCGTGTGCGGGTCGGGCAACCGTGCGCCGTCGATGAGGTAGGCGTAGTCGTCGCCCGCCGCGGCCTCCACGGTCGCCACCCACGTGCCGTGGCCCTCGTCGACCATCGCGTGCTCGACCTCGCCCACGACCAGCACCGGCTCGTGCTCCAGCGAGAAGACGCGGAAGCGCACGCGGCCGTCGCCGACGGGCACGGCGCCGAGCGGCTGCTCGAAGGGAAGCGTGGACGAGGCGGTCACTCCGGTGCGAACCACAGCACGCCCAGCGGCGGCAGGCTCATCGCCGCCGAGTGCTGTTGGCCGTGCCACGCAAGCGCCTCGGCCTCCACCCCGCCGAGATTGCCGACGCCCGAGCCGCCGTAGATCTCGGCGTCGGTGTTGAGCACCTCGCGCCAGCGACCACCGCGCGGCAGGCCGACGCGATAGCCCTCGCGCGGCACCGGCGTCAGGTTCATCACGCAGACCAGCACGCGACCGTCACGTGACGTGCGGGCGAAGGCGACGACGCTGTTCTCGGCATCGTTGGCCTCGATCCAGGCGAAGCCCTCCGGATCGCTGTCGCGCTGCCACAACGCGGGCTCGTCGCGGTAGGTGTGGTTGAGGTCACGCACCAACGACTGGACGCCCTCGTGGCCGCCGTCGTCGAGCAGATGCCAATCCAGCGAGCGCTCGGCCGACCACTCGCCGGCCTGCGCGAACTCCTGGCCCATGAACAGCAGTTGCTTGCCCGGATGGGCCCACTGATAGGCGTAGAGCGCGCGCACGTTGGCCAGCTTCTGCCAGTGGTCGCCGGGCATCCGCGAGTAGATGGTGCCCTTGCCGTGGACGACCTCGTCGTGCGACAGCGGCAGGATGAAGTTCTCGCTGAAGGCGTACATCAACGAGAACGTCAGCTCGTGGTGGTGATAGCGGCGATGGATCGGGTCGTGCGCGAAGTAGTTGAGGGTGTCGTGCATCCACCCCATGTTCCACTTGAACCCGAAGCCCAGCCCACCGACGTAGGTCGGCCGCGAGACCCCCGGCCACGCCGTCGACTCCTCGGCCGCGGAGATGATGCCCGGCTCGCGGGCGTGCAGGACCTCGTTGAGCTCCTTGAGGAACGCGACGGCCTCGAGGTCCTCGCGCCCGCCGTGCTCGTTGGGGATCCACTCGCCCGCCTTGCGCGAGTAGTCCAGGTACAACATCGACGCCACGGCGTCGACCCGCAGGCCGTCGGCGTGGTACTCCTCGCACCAGAACAGGCCGGAGGCCAGCAGGAAGTTGCGGACCTCGTTGCGCCCGAAGTTGAACACCAACGTGCCCCACTCCGGATGCGCGCCGCGGCGCGGGTCCTCGTGCTCGTACAGCGCGGTGCCGTCGAAGCGCGCCAACGCCCAGTCGTCGCGCGGGAAGTGCGCGGGCACCCAGTCCATCAGCACGCCGACGCCGTGCTCGTGCATGCGGTCGACGAAGGCCTTCAGGTCGTCGGGCCCGCCGAGCCGCGGGATCGGGCGCGAAGTAGCCGGTCACCTGGTAGCCCCAGGAGCCGGTGAACGGGTGGGCCATCACCGGCAGCAGCTCGACGTGGGTGAAGCCCATGTCGGTGGCGTAGGCCGCCAGCTCGTCGGCCAGCTGCGCGTAGTTCAGCAGCCCTTCGGGATTCTCCGGATCGCGTCGCCACGAGCCGAGGTGGACCTCGTAGACCGACATCGGCCGCTCGTGCTGGAGCTGGTCGCCGCGCGCGGCGACCCACTCGCCGTCGGCCCACTCGATGCTCGGAGCGCGCGACGATCGCCGCGGTCTTGGGCGAGATCTCGACCTGCCGCGCGTACGGGTCGGTCTTGACGCGCAGCGCGCCGCCCTGGGTGCGGATCTCGAACTTGTAGAGCGCGCCCGCGCCGACGCCGGGCAGGAAGAGCTCCCAGATCCCGGAGGAGCCGAGCGAGCGCATCGGGTGCAGCCGCCCGTCCCAGGCGTTGAAGTCGCCGACGACCGCGACGGACCTCGCCGCCGGCGCCCAGACCGCGAACGCCGTGCCGGCGACGCCGTCGACCTCGCGCAGGTGACCGCCGAGGCGCTCGTAGATCTCCTCGTGGCGACCCTCGCCGGCGAGGTGCAGGTCGAGCTCGCCGACCGTCGGCGCGAAGGCGATAGGCGTCGGGCGCCGCGACCGTGACGCCGTCGGGGTAGCGCGTCTCGATCTCGTAGGACAACGGCGGCGTGACGCCGTCCAGGTGCGCAACCCACACGCCCGCGGGATGCACGAGCTCGCAGCCGTAGTCCATCCCGCCGTCGACATGGACGACAACGTGCGCGGCGCCGGGCCGCCACGCACGGACGATCGCGCCACCGTCGCCGTCGGCGTGCGGCGCCGAGCAGCGCGTGCGGGTCGGCCAGCTCGCCGGCGGCCAGCGCCTCGGCGTCTCGCTGCCAGGCCTTGGTGAAGCGCTCGTCCTGCATCGTGCGGCTCATGCCTCCGGCTCCGTCGACTCGGGCTCGAGCAGGCGCGCGATCCCGGCAACCGGGATCTTGACCCAGTCGGGGCGGTTGTCCAGCTCGTAGCGCAGCTCGTACACGGCCTTCTCCAGTTCGAAGACCGCCAGCAGCCGCTCGACCGCGGCACGTCCGGGCGGCAGCAGCGACTGGTCGGTCTCCTCCAGGTACCCGTCCAGGTAGGCCGTACGCACCTGCGCCTCCCAGCCCGGCCGGGGCGGGCGCGTCGTGCAGCAGCGCCGAGGCCGTCGCGGCGTAGGCGAAGGAGCGCAGCATGCCCGCGACGTCGCGCAGCGGCGAGCGCTTGCGGCGGCGCTCGATCAGCGTCCGCGCCGGCTCGCCCTCGAAGTCCAGCACGACCCAGTCGCCGTCGGCGGTGTGCATCACCTGGCCGAGGTGGTAGTCGCCGTGGTGGCGGATGACGCGCCCGGCCGAGCCGACCTGGGTGAGCATCCGCAGCTTCTCGCGCACCTCCTCGCCGCGGCCGCGGATCGGCGCCAGGACGTCGAGGCCGTCGGGAAGGTCGAGGAAGACGCGCTCGATCTCCTCGTCGACGGTCGCGGTCAGCAGGCCCAGCGCCTCGGCCGAGGTCTCCTCGGGCGCGAACGCCGGGTCGGCGTTGTCGGAGCCCAGCGCGGTGTGCAGGCGACCGGTGACCTCGCCCAGCGCGCGTGCCCGCGCGACGAAGCGCGCCGGATCCTCGCGCAGGTCGGCGAGCGCCAGGTCCCAGCCGTCGGTCGCGCCCGCCAGGAAGTCCTGGACGATGCCGAGCGTCGCGTCGATCAGCCGGCCCGAGTGGCCGTACCAGCCGCGCAGCGCGGCGATGTGCGGGAAGTCGCGCTCGGTGAGGAAGCGCAGGATCTCCAGCTCGGGGTTGGGCCCGGCGCCGAGGCGGCGGTAGGCCTTGAGCACGAGCCGCTCGTCGAGCACGACCGAGGAGTTGGACTGCTCGGCGCCCATCGGGCGGACCTCGGCGACCTCGGCGCCCAGGCGCCTCGCCGACCGCGCGGAACTCGGCGGTCCCCTGACCGGTCTCGATCTCGGTGCCGGCGGCGATCAGGCGCACGAGCTGACGGACCATCTCGGGGTCGCTCATGGCGTCGTAGATCGCCATGCCCTCGTTGGTGGCGATGACGCCGTCGGTCCACTCGCCTTCGGGCCGGGCGCCGATCGGCAGCTGGTAGAGCTCGTGCGTGCCGGGAAGGAACTCGACCTCCAGGACGCCGATGCCCAGCGGCTGCTCGGTCAGCGGAATCGTCTCCAGCAGCCGGAAGTGCGCGACCTCGCGCGACTTGGAGCCGAACCAGCGCTGGGCGAGGACGAACTCGCGCAGCGCCGTCCTCGCTGGGCAGTCGCAGCTCGCGGACGGGGCTCATGCGGAGACCTTCCGATCGTCGTCGTCGCTCTCGACCTCGGCTCGGCGGGCTTCTCCAGGATGAACCAGAAGAAGCCGCGCGGGGCGAGCGTCAGCAGGTAGGGCAGCTCGCCGATGCGCGGGAAGCGCGAGCGGCCGAACATCTCCACGGGGTGGCGACCCTCGTAGGCCGACAGGTCCAGCTCGACGGCCTGGGCCGAGCGCGCGACGTTGTGCACGCACATGATCACGTCGTCGGCGTAGGTCCGCAGGTGGGCGAAGATCCGCGTGTTCTCGGTGCGCAGCGGGACGTAGTCGCCCAGCCCGAAGACCGGGTGCTCCTTGCGCAGCGCGATGAAGCGATGCAGCCAGCGCAGCAGCGAGGTCGGCGTCCGCAGCTGGGCCTCGACGTTGACGGCCTGGAAGCCGTAGACGGGGTCCATCAGCGGCGGGGCGTAGAGCTGGGCGAAGTCGGCGCGGCTGAAGCCACCGTTGCGGTCGCCCGTCCACTGCATCGGCGTGCGCACGCCGTCGCGGTCGCCGAGGTAGATGTTGTCGCCCATGGCGATCTCGTCGCCGTAGTAGAGGACCGGCGAGCCGGGCAGCGAGAAGAGGATCGCGGTCATCAGCTCGATCTCGTCGCGGCCGTTGTCCAGCAGCGGCGCCAGCCGGCGGCGGATGCCGACGTTGATCTTCATGCGCGGGTCCTTGGCGTACTCCCCGTACATGTAGTCGCGCTCCTCGTCGGTGACCATCTCCAGGGTCAGCTCGTCGTGGTTGCGCAGGAACAGGCCCCACTGCGCGGTGCGCGGGATCGCCGGCGTGCGGTCGAGGATCTCGAGCATCGGCGTCGCGTCCTCGCGGCGCAAGGACATGAACATGCGCGGCATGACCGGGAAGTGGAAGGCCATGTGGCACTCGTCGCCCTCCCCCTTGCCGTAGTACTCGACGACGTCCTCGGGCCACTGGTTGGCCTCGGCGAGCAGGACGCGGTCGGGGTACTCCTCGTCGACGGTGGCGCGCACCTTGCGCAGGAACTCGTGGGTCTCCTCCAGGTTCTCGCAGTTGGTGCCCTCGCGCTCGTAGAGGTAGGGCACGGCGTCGAGGCGGAAGCCGTCCAGGCCGCGGTCCAGCCAGAAGCGCAGGACGTCGAGCATCGCGCTCGTGGACGACCGGGTTGTCGTAGTTGAGGTCGGGCTGGTGGGCGAAGAAGCGGTGCCAGAAGTACTGGCCGGCGACCGGGTCCCAGGTCCAGTTGGACGTCTCGGTGTCGGTGAAGATGATCCGCGCGTCGGCGTACTTGTCGTCGGTGTCGGACCACACGTACATGTCGCGCTCGGGCGAGCCGGCCGGCGCGTTGCGCGCGTCCTGGAACCACTGGTGGTCGCTCGAGGTGTGGTTCATCACGAGGTCGGCGATGACGCGGATGCCGCGCTCGTGCGCGGCCAGGATGAAGGTCTCGAAGTCCTCGACGGTCCCGTAGTCGGGATGGATGCCGTAGAAGTCGGCGATGTCGTAGCCGCCGTCGCGCAGCGGGCTGGGGAACATCGGCAGCAGCCAGATGCAGTCGACGCCGAGCCACTGCAGGTAGTCGAGCTTCTCGGTCAGCCCGACGAAGTCGCCCGAGCCGTCGTCGTTGCCGTCGTAGAACCCGCGCATGTGGATCTCGTAGAAGATCGCGCGCTTGAACCACAGCGGGTCGCGCTCGAACCAGTGCGTCGGGTCGGCGGCGCTGAGCGTCTGCTGCTTGCCCTGCGGCTCGCCGTCGGCGGGCGCCGGCGGTGAGCCCTCGGCCTGCTCGAAGCGCGTCGGGGTCTCGTCCTGCGGGCTCTCGCGAGCCTGGGTGGCCACTAGGCGTTTGACCTCTTGATGATGGATTCTTCCGCGGTCCGGTTGTAGGTCATCAAGAGGCCACCACGCGGAAGAGGTGCGCCTGGCGGTCGCCGGGCGCCAGGCGCGACGTAGTTGCCGCCGACGTGCCAGTCGTAGCGACTGCCGTCGAGCAGGTCCTGCACCTGGAAGGCCTGCGGCAGCCCGAGGTGGTCGGGCACCTGCACCAAGCCCTTGCTGGCGACCACTGCGCGTCGAGGCAGACGACCGCCAGGATCGACGTCGTCGTCCGTGCTGCTTGATGTAGGCGATGAGCCCGTCGTTGCTGGGTGTCCAGGAACGTGATGTTGGCGAGGTGCTGCAGCGCGGGGTGGGCGCGGCGCGCCTCGTTGAGCAGGCGGACGAGCCCGAGCAGCGGCGCGCCCTCGCAGCGTGCGCTCCTTGGCCTCGTACTTCTCGGAGTCCAGGTACTCCTCGCTGCCCGGCTTGACCGCGGTCGTGCTCGACCCACTCATAGCCCGAGTAGATGCCGTAGGTCGGGCTCAGCGTCGCCGCGAGCACGAGCCGCGACTCGAACGCCGCGCGGCCGCCGTGCTGGAGCTGCTCGGTGAGGATGTCGGGCGTGTTGGCGAAGAAGTTGGGGCGGAAGTAGTCCTGGCTGACGTAGGCCAGCTCGCCGACGTACTGCTCGAGCTCCCAGCGCGACTGCTGCCAGGTGAAGTAGGTGTAGGACTGGTTGAACCCGGCCTTGGCCAGCGTGCGCATCACGGCGCGGCGGGTGAACGCCTCGGCCAGGAAGACCACGTCGGGGTGCTTGGCACGGACCTCGCGGATCATCCACTCCCAGAAGGCCAGCGGCTTGGTGTGCGGGTTGTCGACGCGGAAGACCTTGACGCCGCGATCGACCCAGGCGAGCACGATGTCGCGCAACGCGTTCCACAAGGCCTTCCAGTCCTCGCACTGGAAGTTGACGTTGTAGATGTCCTGGTACTTCTTGGGCGGGTTCTCGGCGTACTTCAGCGAGCCGTCGGGGCGGCGGTGGAACCACTCGGGGTGCTCGGTCAGCCACGGGTGGTCGGCCGAGCACTGGATCGCGAAGTCGATCGCGATGTCGATGTCGTGCGCGGTCGCCGTGTGCGACGAGCGCCGCGAAGTCCTCCAGCGTGCCGAGGTCGGGATGGACGGCCTCGTGGCCGCCGACGCCCTTCAGGCCGATCGCCCACGGGCTGCCGGGGTCGCCCTGGCCGGCGGTCAGCGCGTTGTTGGCGGCCCTTGCGGTTGGTGCTCGCCGATCGGGTGGATCGGCGGTCAGGTAGAGGACGTCGAAGCCGAGCGCCGCGATCTGCGGGATCGCCTCGGCGGTGCCCTTGAAGCCGCCCCAGGAGCGCGGGAAGAGCTCGTACCAGGAGCCGAAGCGCGCGAGCTCGCGGTCGACGTCGAGCGCGAACGGCGTCGTCGAGCGCCGCGGACGTCGGCGCGGTCCGGGTGGCGGTCGATCGCGGCGGCGAGCTCCGGGCCGAGCGCGGCGTCGTGCTTGGCCTCCTCGGGCGCGTCGGCGTCGGTCAGGGTGCCGATCGCGTGCTGGATCAGGCGGCGGTCGGTCGCGGCCTTCGCGCGCTGCGCGGCGGCCTCCAGCAGGACGACGCCCTCGCTCAGCTCGCCGGCGAGGTCGTGCTGGCCGCCCTCGACCTTGCGCCGCAGCTCCTCGCGCCAGGAGGCGAAGCGGTCGATCCAGGCCTCGATCGTCCACTCCCAGCGACCGAGCCCGTCGACGGCGAAGGCGCCCTCGAAGGTGTCGCCGTCGACGTGCTTGTCGACGTGGACGAGCGGCGTCTCATGCCACTTGCGGCTCTGGGGCGCCTTGACCTTGACGACCGCGCGCAGGACGTCGTGGCCGTCGGCGAAGATGGTCGCGCGCACGTCGACCGACTCGCCGACCGTGCGCTTGGGGGCGTAGCGGCCGCCGTCGAGGACGGGCTCGGGCGCCAAGATGACGATCCGCGGCGGGGCCGCGGGCTTGGCACGCCGGGTCGGCGCCGCCGTTCTTCACGGTGCGCGCGGTGGCTGGTTGATCGGTCGGGCGGGTGGGCACGTAGTGGCGACTCTTCCCAGAATGACGGCAGACGAACGTAGAAATCCAGTGACCGAGCCGCATGAATCACCTCTCCCGACGGTCGAGCGGCGTCCAGCTCCACCTGACCTCGTTGCCCGGCGGACGCCTCGGACCGCCGGCGCGCGCCTTCGTCGACTGGCTCGCCGAGGCGGGCCAGCGCTGGTGGCAGATGCTCCCGCTCGGGCCGCCCGACCGCTATGGCTCGCCCTACAAGTCCTCGTCGGCGTTCGCGGCGTGGAGCGGGCTTCCTCGAGCAACCCGGACGCGGAGGTCACGCCCGAGGAGATCGACGCGTTCCGCGCGCGGCACGCGTTCTGGGCGCCATCGCTGCCCGGCGCGGATGCTGCCCGACCAGGTGCGCTTCGAGCGCGAGTGGGCGGCGCTGCGCGCGTATGCGGCGCAGCGCGGCGTGCGGGCTGATCGGCGACGTCCCGATCTACGTCGCGCCCGGCTCCTATGACCAGAAGGCGTGGCCGGAGCTGTTCCTGGACGGCGTCGTGGCCGGCGTGCCGCCCGACGCGTTCACCGCCGCCGGGCAGCGCTGGGGCAACCCGATCTACGACTGGCCGGCGCTGCAGCGCCGCGGCTACCGCTGGTGGGTCGAGCGCTTCCGGCGCGTCGTTCGACCTGTATGACATGGCCCGCATCGACCACTTCCGCGCGCTTCGTCGCCTACTGGGCGGTGCCGGCGGGCGACCGCGACGCGCGCGGCGGGACGTGGCAGCGCGGGCCGGGCCGCGCGCCGTTCGCGGCGGGCTCGGCGCGCGACCTCGGCGCCGATGCCGTTCATCGCCGAGGACCTCGGCGTGATCACGCCGCCGGTGACGCGCCTGCGGCGCGAGCTGGGCTACCCGGGCATGGTCGTCCTGCAGTTCGCCTTCGACCCCGACGACCCGCGCGGCCCGCACCGGCTGGAGAACCACGGCGCCGACGTCGTCGCCTACACGGGCACCCACGACACCGACACGCTGCGCGGCTGGTGGTCGACGCTGGCGCCGGCGCGGCGCGACGAGGCGCTGAGCGCGCTGCGTGCTGCGGCGGCTGGCCGATGACGACGATCGACTGGGGCCTCATCCGCCTGTGGATGCGCTCGCCGGCACCGCTGGTGATGCTCCAGGTCCAGGACGTCCTCGGGCTCGGCATCCGAGGCGCGGATGAACCTGCCGGGGACCGCCGGCGGCGCCTGGAAGTTCGCGCCTGCGCCCGGGCCAGCTGACGGCCGGCGCACGCCCAGCGCCTGCGCGCCGCGACCGAGGAGGCCGGCCGCCTTGCCTGACCCCACGCCACCGCCATCTCCTGAGCGTCGAGGGACGACTGATGGTCCGTCACGGACCATCAGTCGTCCCTCGACGGCCATTGGGGCGGTATTAGCGCTCGGCGACTCGATCCTGTGCGGGCCGGAGGAGGGCGCGTTCGGCGTGCCGCCGCGGTCGTGGGCCCAGTGGCTGGCCGAGGCGCTCGACCTGCCGTTCCACAAGCTCGCCCAGCCGGGCGCGACGACGCCGTGGATCGCCGACGCGCTCCTGCCGCGAGCGCGCGACGACTACGCGCTGGCCTGCGTCGGCGTCGGCACCAACGACGTGCGCGCGCTCGACTGGGACTCGCGATGCGTTCGCGGCTGCGCTGGCGCGGATCCTCGACGGCCTGACCGCCCGCGCGGCCCGTGTCTGCGTCGCGACCATCCCGCTCGACCTCGGCCGCCCGCCGGCCGGCGCGAAGGTCGTCGAGCTCAACGCGATCGTGCGGTCGGCGGCCGCCGCACGGAACGCGGCGGTCGTCGATCTGGACGACCTCCGCGGCTGGCGCCTGCTCTTCCCCGACGCCGTGCACCCGACCGCGCTCGGCCAGCTGGAGATCGCCCGGCGCGCCGCCGCGGCGCTCGGGCTGGACGTCTCACCGGTCGCTCTGACATCCGTCCAAAAGCGGCATCCGCGCGGACGCGCGCTACGCGGCTGACGCGCCAAATCGCCCATCTGGTCCGCGATTGGCGCCGTAGAGCGGTGGAACGTAACGTTTGAACCCGGGCAGGGGACGTATTGATAAGCGCCGAAGAGGGCAGTACGTCACTCCTTAGGAGCGCTTGAACGGACGATGGGAAGGTTTGGAGGTCGCCGGAGCAGGCGATCCTGAACCCCCCGAACTCCCTCCCCACCGCAACTTCTGCGTCCGTGATGCGTCGCACAGTTGCGTGAGCAACGAATCTGGCGTAGAATCCCGACTGTAGCAATCGGGATTTTACCCGGGAAAGGACCTTAGTTGACCCCCTCCACCCTCACCCCCACGTTCACGAACGACGTCCTGGCCTCCCCGCTGGACCAGCTTCTGCGGCGTGCGAGCCAGTACCAGCTGCTCGACCCCGCCAAGGAGATCGAGCTCGCCCAGCGCATCGAGCGCGGCGATCTCGACGCCAAGGACCTGCTGGTCAACTCGAACCTGCGCCTCGTCGTGTCCGTCGCTCGCCACTACGTGGGGCAGGGCCTGACCCTGGACGACCTCGTCCAGGAGGGCATGCTCGGCCTCATCCGCGCGGTCGAGAAGTTCGACTACCGCAAGGGCTACCGCTTCTCCACGTACGCGACGATCTGGATCCGCCAGGCGCTGCAGCGTGGCCTCGACAACACGGGCCGGACGATCCGCCTGCCCTCCCACATGTCGCAGCGTGCGCGCCGGATCGCGCGCGTCGAGCGCGAGCTGACCGCCGAGCACGGCGAGCCGCCGACGGACGAGAAGATCGCCGCCGCGGCCGAGCTGGAGCTCGACGAGGTCGCGCTGCTGCGTGAGCGTGACCGCGCCCTGGCCAGCCTGGACCAGACCGTCGGCGACGACGGCGAGACCGCGCTGGGCGCCCTGCTTCCCGCCGACGGCGAGACCGTCGACGAGGAGGTCGAGCGTGAGACCGAGGCGACCTCGCTGCGCGAGGCCGTCAACCGCCTGCCCGAGGACGAGCGCGAGGTCATCCACCTGCGCTTCGGCACGGGCGGCGACGGCGAGCACACGCTCGTCCAGGCCGCGCGCCGTCTGGGCATGCCGCCCAGCAAGGCACGTCAGGCCGAGGAGCGCGCGCTGCGTCGCCTCGCGGCCGACGGGGACGTCAAGTCCCTGCGCGTCGCCGCGTAGCTCCGCGAGCACCGAGCAAGTTGCAACGATGGGCGGCGCCATGTGCGCCGCCCTTCGTCGTTCTGAGCGCGATTTGCCTGCGGTTGACGCCGTCGTCGTCGCCCCGCCGGCCGCGTTGCCGCGTGCGCCTGGGTGGCGCGACCGCCGGCGGCTGGCGCGTGCGGTCCGTGGCGGCGGGGTTGTCGTCGAGGGCGACGACGCCGGCCCGATCGTCATCGGTCGGCGCGTGCGCTTCGACGTGGCTCCTGGCGGTCGGATCGTCCTCGGCGTCGGTGTCGCGCTCGGCGACGGCTGCCGGCTGCACGTCGGCGCGGAGGGATCGGTGACGATCGGCGCCGGCACCGCGCTGGGCGAGCGCTGCGTGCTGACCGCCCACGACCGCATCACGATCGGCACCCGCTGCCTGCTCGCCGACGAGGTCGTGGTGGTCGACGGCAACCCGTCCTTCGACGATGTCGAGCGCCCGGTCCGCGAGCAGGGCATCGTGAGCGCGCCGATCGCCATCGGCGACGACGTCCGTATCGGGCCGAGCGCGGCCGTGCTGCCCGGCGTGACCGTCGGCAGCGGCGCCACCGTCGGCGCCCACGCCGTCGTCACCGCCGACGTCGCGCCGGGGATCGCCGTCCAAGGCGTTCCGGCGCCGCCGCCGTCGGCGACGCGCCGAGCGGCTCCATCACTCGATGGCGCCTGACCCGCGTATATCGCGGGTCAGGTGCCATCCAGTTTGCTCACCGGTCGCCGGCTCCCGCGTCCGCGCGCGCCGCGCGCTCGGCGCGCTCGCGGCGGGACTGCGCGTCGGCGAGCGTCGCCTCGGCCTCTTCGAGGTCGCGGCGGCGGGCGGTGAGAGTGGACTCGACCTGTTCGAGCGCGCGGCGTGCGCCGGCGACGGTGGACTCGGCGTCGGCCTCGGCTTCGGTCGCGCGGCGTAGCGCGTCGCGGCGGCGGCGCAGCTCGCGTTTGTCCGGACCCTTGGGCTTGGGCGGTGGCTCGTCGTCGCGCTCCTGCTCGGCCTCGACCGTATGTCGCTTCGTCCCGCGCCGCTTCGCCGTCTTCACCACCGTCGCGCCGCCGTCCTCGCGCCCGCGTCCTGCGGCGATCAGCGCGTCCAGCCCGCCGAAGCCCGCCGCCGAACGCTCTTTGGTCACCCGCCCCGCTGCGACCTCCGCACGCACCTCGGCGTCGACCGTCGCCGCATGCAGCGTGGCGCGCACCTTGTCTCGGGCGGCGCCGTCGACCGGCGCCTCGGCGGCCAGCGCGTCGACCAGCGCCCGTGCCGCCACGGCCGCGCCGCGCAGGACATCGGCGTCGGCGCCGTCGAGCAGTTGCTCCTGCGCCCCCTCCAACGCGGCGCCGGCTTGCACCAACGCGGCGATCTCGTCAGGGCGATCGCGGACGAGCCGGTTGACGGCCCAGGCGGCGCGGGTCGGCTTGGCCAGCTGCTTGACCGCCGCGGCGCCCTCGCGGTCACCGCCGGCCCGCAGCTCCTTGACCAGCGCGTCGCGCACGCCGACGAACTCCTCGAGGTCGAGGCCGTAGAGGTGGGCGGCGGGATCGTCGGCCATCGCTGTCAGGTCTACCCCATCGCCCCGACGATCGGCGCCGCTCTGCACGCACAATGGCCACGCGCGAGGGCCAGGCGCGATACAACGTGCGACGTGGGACGCAGGAGGAGCCACGCGATCGCGACCCTGGCGTTGGCCGGGGCAGCCACGCTGATCCTCGGCACGGCACCAGCGCTCGCCATCGCTACCGTTCCCGCGCCGGCCCAGCCGGACTTCGACGCACGCAGCGGCGATCGTGCCGCCGTTCCGGCAGCGACCGCCGACGCGCGCGAGGCGCTGGCCAAGGATCTCGGCGCCCAGGCGGTCATCGCCGCCGACCCCGTGACGGGCGGGCTGCGCAGCGTCGCGCGCACCGGCGGCCTGCTGACCGGGCCCAGCACCGCCGACCCGGCCACCGTCGCCATCGACTATGTCCACGCCAACGCCGACGCCTTCGGCCTCGACCGCGCGGACCTCGCGACGCTGAAGCCCGTCGACCGCAACGTCTCCCCCGACGGCGTGACGCACCTGACCTTCGGTCAGCTCGACGGCGGCATCGGCGCCTACGACTCGGCGCTGACGGCCAACGTCACGGCCGACGGGCGGCTCATCAACGCCGGTGGCGCGCCCGTCCACGACCTGCAGCCCCCGAGCACCAACCCGCCGCTCGGGCCGGCGGCCGCCCGCGCCGCCGCCCGCCGCGACCTCGGCCTCCCGCCCGACGGCCAGACGGGCATCGTCGGCACCGACCCCGCGCGCACGACGCAGTTCGGTGGCCTGGACCGCGCGAGCCTCGTCACGCTCGCCGACCCCGACGGCGACCACCTCGCCTGGAAGCTCACCGTCGCCGGCGACGGCCCCTACGTCTACGAGGTGCTCGTCGACGCGGCGAGCGGCGCGATCCTCACGCGCCACTCGCTGACCGACTTCGCGTCCAACGCCTCGGTCGTCGAGGGCCATCCCGGCGACGGGTCGCTGCACACCGTCGATCTCGCGGCGTGGCTGACGCCGCCGGTGGCGGCGCTGACCGGGCCCAACGTCCACGCCTACCCGGATCGGTCGGAGCCCGACGGCATCGGCGGCGTCGGTGACAGCGACACCGAGGTCGGGCCGAACCCCAGCACCACCAACTTCAACTACCCGACGGTCAACGAGTCCGGCCACGTCGCCGTCGGACAGCACTGCCCGACGGCCGTCAGCACGATCTGCACGTGGGACGGCACGACCGTCGACTCGCCGTGGGTCACACAGAACGTCGACCAGGTCACGACGCAGGTCTTCTACTACGTCAACAAGTTCCACGACTGGCTCGAGCAGGCGCCGATCGGCTTCACCCCCGCGTCCTACAACTTCGAGGTCGGCGGCCCCGGCGGCGACGACCCGCTCGATGCCGAGACCGACGACTTCGACGCCATCAACAACGCCGACATGGTCACGCCGCCCGACGGCCAGCCCGGCCGCATGCAGATGTACCTGTTCAAGTACCCGTTCCCGGCGGTCAACGGCGGCGACGACGCGTCGATCGTCTACCACGAGTACACCCACGGGCTGACCAACCGGCTGGTCGGCAACGACGGTCAGGCCAACGGTCTCCTGGACCGCCAGTCCCAGGCGATGGGCGAGGGCTGGAGCGACTGGTACGCCTTGGACTTCCTGACCGCCCAGGGCCTGCTCCCCGACACCGCCACGCCCGGCGAGCAGTTGATCGGCGCCTATGTCACCGACGACACGACCACCGGGATCCGTGAGAACGCGGTCGACTGCCCGGTCGGCGCCGTCTCGGCGTCCTGCCCGGGCACGGCGCCCGCCGGCCCCGGCGGCTTCACCTATGCCGACCTCGGCCGCGTCGACGGCACCGCCGGCCATCCCGACTTCGAGGTCCACGCCGACGGCGAGATCTGGTCCGAGACGCTGTGGGACCTGCGCCGCAGCGTCGGCGCGACGGTCGCGCGCGGGCTGATCACCGGCGCGCTGCGTCTGGCCCCCAAGCAGCCCACCTTCCTGGACATGCGCGACGCGATCCTGCTGGCCGACACGGCCACCGGCGGGACGCACCGCGCGCAGATCTGGAGCGTCTTCGCCGCGCGCGGCATGGGCTACAGCGCGTCGACCACGAGCGCCAACGCGACGCACGCCACAGCGGCGTTCGACACCCCGCCCCTCGTCGCCGCCGGCGCGCCCGACGCCACCTCGGCCGCGCTGGAACAGGACACCGTCCTGCACGTGCCGATCGTCAACCCGTCCACCACGCCGCTGACCGGCGTCCGCGCGACGCTGAGCGCGACGACGACCGGCGTCACGGTGCCGGCGAGCGGCGCCGTCCTCGGGACGATCGGCGCCGGCGCGACGGCGACCGCGACGTTCGCCATCCACGTCGCGGCCGCCGCCGGGTGCGGGGCCGTCGCCGGCCTCTCGCTCGCGGTCGTCACCGATCAAGGGCCGCGAACGATCCCGCTGGGCCTGCCCGTAGGCACCGGCAGCGCGACGGCCGCGACGCGCAGCTACGCGCCCCCCGTCGCGATCCCCGACAACCAGCCGGCGGGTGGACTGACGTCGACGCTCACCGTCCCGACGCACGGCCGCGTCGGCAACGCTGCGCGTGACGATCGCGGCGACGCACCCGTGGATCGGCGACCTGCACGCGTGGCTGACGTCGCCGGCGGGGACGACCGTCGACCTCTTCGAGCGGCCGGGCGTCGGCAACTCCACGTCGTTCTCGCCGGGCAACCTCGCACCGACGGCGCCGCTCGTCCTCGACGACGCGGCCACGCGCCTGATCCAGGAGCTCAGCAACGCCAACGTGAACGTCGGCGGCGCACTGCGCCCGAACGAGCCGCTCGCGCGCTTCGCCGGCGAGGATCGCGTCGGCACGTGGACGCTGCACATCACCGACGCCTCCAACAAGGGCGCCGGCACGTTGACCTCGTGGTCGCTGGAGACCTCCGCGCCGGCGTGCGCGGTCACCGACGCCCCGACCGGCCTGATCGCCGACGCCGCCACGTTCCACGCGCGGGTCGATCCTGGCGCGGGCGCGACGACCGCGGCGTTCGAGCTGGGCTCGACCGCCGCCTACGGAGCCCGATCGCCCGCGATCGCGCTGACCACCGGCGGCGGCCTGCAGAACATCGACCTCACGACCGCCGGGCTGACCGCCGGCGCGACCTACCACGTGCGCGCGATCGCGCTGCGCAACAGCACCGTCGTCGCGGCCGGCGCCGACCGGACGTTCGTGGCCGGTGTCGACCCGCCGCCCGACAACCCCGGTCCCAACCCGCCCGTCGCCCCACTGGCACCCGTGACGCCCGCTGTGCCCGGGCCACCGGTCGTGCTGAAGGTGCCCAAGGCCACCATGAAGGGCCTGACGCGCACGGCACGGCTGGACCGCAAGGGACGGCTGGCGCTCTCGCTCATCGCCACGCCGACCAAGGCCCGCGGCACGATCAAGGTCGCCTACGGCAAGACGAGCGCCGGAAGCGCATCGTTCACCGTGCCGACCGCGGGCCGCGTCAAGGTGACGATCAAGGCCACCAACAAGGTCCGTTCGCTGCTGCGCAAGCGCGCCGCGATCAAGACCAAGGTGACCGTCCGCATCGGCGTGACGACGCTGAGCGCAAGCCTCACGATCAAGCCCTATAAGAAGCCCAAGCAGTGACGTTCGACGTCGCGGTCGCCGCCCGCGCGTTGCTGGAGGGCAACTGGCGCGAGGGCGACTACCGCGGGCGCCACTACGCCTTCTCGGTCCCGAGCCCGCGCAGCTACCCGTGGCAGTGGTACTGGGACTCGTGCTTTCACGCGATCGTGCGGCGGCGCTTCGACCCGGCCGGAGCGCGCGCCGAGCTGGAGACGCTGCTGGCCGCGGCCGACCCGGACGGCTTCATCGGCCACACGGTGCTGTGGGGCCATCCGCTCGACGCGCAGCGGGCGATCCGCTACAACATCGCGTCGCGCGAGGACCTGATGACGCGCACGATCCAGCCGCCGCTGCTCGCGTGGGCCTGGGCGTGGACGGTGGGCGATCCGGCGCTCGAGCCGCGCATCGCGGCGCACCACGCGTGGCTGCGGGCGCATCGCGCGCTGGAGGACGACGGGCTGCTGTGGCTGATCCAGCCCGACGAGTCCGGCATGGACGCGTCGCCGAAGTTCGACCACGTCTGGGGACGACTGGCGCAGGGGCTGCCGTTGTTCCCCGTGTTGATCGCGCGCAACCGGCGGCTGGGCTTCGACGCGCGGCGCATCGCCGCCGCGGGCCATCCGGTGGTCTGCGAGGTGCTGACCAACGTCGGGTGGTCGCTCAGCGAGCAGGCGCTCGGGCGGCCGTCGCTGACCGACGCGCTGATCGAGCGCTGCTGGGATGCGCGGCGGGGTCGGTTCGCCGACGACGTCCGCGGCGCGGCGCGACCCACGGCCGCCGGCGATCGCCCGCGCACCTGGGACACACTGGCACCGCTCGCCCTGCCCGATCTCCCCGACGCGATCGCCCAGCGACTCGTCGACGAGGTGCTGCGCGCGCCGGGCTTCGCGGCGCCGGCCGTGCCGCTGCCGGCGGTCGCGCTGGACGACCCGGCGCACTCGTCGCGCGAGACGTGGTGGGGCCGCCACCGCCACTGGCGTGGACCGTCGTGGGTCAACAGCGCATGGTTCGTCTTGCTGGGACTGCGACGGCTCGGGTTGGACGCCGAGGCCGACGCGATCGCCGCGCGCTTGACGGCCGTCGTGGCGCGCGAGGGGTTCCGCGAGTACTACGAGGCGCGGCTGGGCTACGGGATGGGCGCTCACGACTTCGGGTGGTCGACGCTGCTGTGGGAGCTGGTCGACCCGGCGGCGCCTCCTACTCTGGCGTGAGCGTGCGCACCCTCGTCATCTCCGATCTGCACCTCGGCGGCCGCCTCGGCCGCGACGTGCTGCGCCATCCGGAGGCGCTGGCGGTCCTGCTCGACGGGTTCGACGGGATCGATCGCCTGGTCCTGCTCGGCGACGTGATCGAGCTGGCCGAAGGGCGACCGCGCCAGGCGCTGGCGATCGCCGAGCCGATCCTGCGGGCGATCGGTGAGCGGATCGGAGCCCGAGCGCCGGATCGTCCTGGTGCCGGGCAACCACGATCGTGCGCTGACCCGTTCCTGGGCGCATGCGCAGGGCGCGCGGCTGACGGTCGACACGCTCGTCCCGACCGACGCCACCGCGCTGCTGACCAAGGTCGTCGGCTGGCTGGCGCCCGCGCAGGTCGAGGTGCGCACCCCGGGCGTGTGGCTGTCGGAGCGCGTCTGGGCGACCCATGGCCATTACATCGATCGCCACCTGCTGCCGGAGCAGGCCTACGGGCTGCACCGCCGGAGCGCGGTCCGGGAGCCCGTGGGACCGTCGGAGTACGAGCGCGCGCGGAGCCCGTCGGTGACGTGGGTCGAGTCGCTGCTGACGGGCTGGCTGCCGCGGCGGTTGGCGGCGGCGGCCGACAGCGCCGCCGATCTCCTGCGGGCCTCGACGATGCCGAGCCTGGTGCGCCGGATGCATTCCCACCGGCTGGCGCCGCTGGCACGACTCGTCCTCGGTATGCAGATGCAGCGAGCCGCCAACCCGGCGCTGGCCCATGTGGCACAGCGGCTGGGCGTCGATGCGGAGTGGGTGATCTACGGCCACGTGCACCGCAACGGACCGCGCGAGGGCGACGAGGTCGCCCTGTGGTCAGGGCCCGACGGCCGGCCGCGGCTGGCCAACACGGGCTGCTGGCTCTACGAGCCGCTGCTGCTGCACCGCGGCGGGGCGCCGCACCCCTATTGGCCCGGCGGCGCGGTGCTGATCGAGGACGAGGCCGACCCGGTGGCGGTGGGCCTGCTCGACGGGCTCGACGTGGCGGCGCTGCACGCGGCGCGGCCGCGCTGGATTCGCTGAGCGCCACCAGCGCCCGGGCCGCAAACGCCCGCCCCTACCCCCGCGCCATCGGCAGCTCGAAGCCGCCCGTCTGCGCGCCGCGCGCCAGGCGCTCCTCCAGGTCGGTCGCCGCGGCGCGGAAGCGCTCGACGTTGGCGAGCTTGATGTCCTCGTAGCCGCGGACCATGTCGGGCAGCTCGGCGATCTCGGCGACCGTGCGCGTGCGTCACCGGCGTCAGCCGGTCCAGCGAGCGCTCGACCAGCGCCGCGGTACTCGCCCGGCAGCGCGCGCTCGACCCGGCGCACCTCGGCGCAGGCCGAACGGGTCCAGCCGCGTGCCGCGCAGACCGCTTGCATCGCGCGCAGCGCCCGGAACGCCGGCACGAACCGCGGTGCGACGCAGCTTGATCTTGCGCTTCATCCCCAGCGCCCGCAGCAGCGGCGGGTGGAGCATGCACGTACACCTTGGCGCCCGCGCCGAACTCGCCCCGCACGCCGCGCCTGCTCGACGGCGTCGAGGTGCAGCCGCGCGACCTCGTACTCGTCCTTGTAGGCCATCAGCTTGAACAGGCCGCGCGCGTAGGCCTCGGCGATCGCCGTCTCGCCGGGCGCGCCGCGCTCGCGCTCGGCCCGGGCGACCGCGACGACGTCGTCGACGTAGCGGCGCGCGTAGCGCCGCGCCCTGGTAGGCCGATCAGCTCGGCGACGCGGACCTCGCAGCAGCCGCCGCAGCTCGCCGCGACGCGCCCGATCGCCTCGACGATCTCGCAGCGCCTCGCCGCGACAGCGGCGCGGGCGGCGCGACCGGCTCGCGCTCGAGCACCGCCGCGCACGGCCTCCGGCGCCGCCACGACCGCGCGGCCCCAGCGCGAACGCCGCGAGGTTCTTCTCGACCGCGGCGCCGTTCAGCCGGATCGCCTGCTCGAGCGCGTCGGCGCTCAGCGGCAGGCAGCCGGCCTGGTAGGCCGCGCCGATCAGCACCATGTTGGTCGGCATGTGGTCGCCGAACAGCGCCTCGCTCAGCGCCTCGGCGTCGACGTAGACGTTCTCGTCGGCGCGCGTCGCCGCGCCGATCGCGGCGACGTTGCGCGCCGAGCGCCGGGAACTGCACGCCGGTGTCGGTGACCATCGCCGCCGTCGGCGCCGCGTGCGTGTTGACGACCGCGATCGTCCGCGTCGGCGTCGGCGACCAGCAGGTTGCTGCGGGTTCGCCGCGCCGAGCACGTCGAAGCCGAGCAGCAGGTCCGCCGCGCCCGCCGACGCCTTGTTGGAGCCCTCGATCGGGTCGCGCGCGATCCGGACGTCGCGAGACCACCGGGCCGCCCTTCTGCGCCAGGCCCGGTCTGGTCGAGGCCGTAGCCGTGCTTGCCGTCGAGCAGCGCCGCCATCTGCAGGATCTGCGAGACGGTCACGACGCCGGTGCCGCCGATGCCCGGCATCCGCATCAGGAAGTCGTCGCGCGAGACCTTCAGCGCCGGCTCGGCGAGCGCCTCGGCGGGCGGCGCGGGCACGCCGGCGGCGCTGACCTTCGGCGTCCTTGGCCGCCGGGATCGACCGTCAGGAACGACGGGCAGTCGCCCTTGAGGCACGAGTAGTCCTTGTTGCACGAGGACTGGTGGATCTGCGTCTTGCGCCCGAACTCGGTCTCGACCGGCAGCACCGACAGGCAGTTGGACTTCGTCGCCGCAGTCGCCGCAGCCCTCGCAGACGCGCTCGTTGATGTGGATGCGCTCGGCCGGCTCGGCCGCCTTGCCGCGCTTGCGCAGCCGCCGCTGCTCGGCCGCGCAGTGCTGGTCGTGGATGCAGGACGGTGACGCCCGGCGATCGCCGCCAGCTCCGCCTGCGCCTCGGCCAGCTCGTCGCGGTGGCGCACCGCGGCGATCGGATCCAGCGCCACGCCGCCGGTAGCGCGTCGGGTCCTCGGTCGTGATCGACGATCTGCGCGCACGCCCTCGAGCGCGAGCCAGCGCGTCAGCTCCGGGATCTTCAGCTGGCCGACGACGTCCTGGCCGCCGGTCATCGCGACCGTGTCGTTGTAGAGCAGCTTGTAGGTGATGTTCGCGCCCGACGCGGCGGCGAAGCGGATCGCCAGCGAGCCGGAGTGGTGGAAGGTGCCGTCGCCGACGTTCTGGACGAAGTGCGACGCCGTCGGTGAAGGCGCCATGCCGACGAACTGCGCGCCCTCGCCGCCCATCTGCGTGATGCCGGTGATCGTGCCCTTGCCCTCGGGCGCGAGCAGCACCATCGTGTGGCAGCCGATGCCGGCGCCGAGCAGCGTGTCGTCGGGGTTGGCCGTCGAGGTGTTGTGCGGGCAGCCGGAGCAGAACATCGGCGTGCGCGCCAGCGTCGGGACCGTCCGCGCGGTCGCGGCGCGGCGCGCCTCGATCAGCGCGACCCGCGCGTCGACGGAGTCCAACCGCACCCGCCCGCCCAGGCGCGACGCGAGCGCCACGGCGATCGCGTCGGCGTCGAGGTCGCTCTCGGCCGCCAGCAGCGGCGCGTCGTGCTCGTCGCGCTTGCCGACGATCCGCGGCGCGTCGGGCGTGCCGTACAAGCGCATCGCGCAGCGCGGTCTCCAGGAACGGCAGCTTCTCTTCGACCACCAGCACTTCCTCCAGCCCCTGACGCGAACGCGCGCAACGACGACGCGGTCGTGCGGGTAGAGCATCCCGACCTTCAGCAGCCGGACGCCCGCGCGCTCCAGCGCGCGCTGGTCGAGGCCGAGGTCGTCGAGCGCCTGGACGAGCTCGTAGTAGACCTTGCCCGCGGCGACGACGCCGAGCCAGGCGTCGCGCGTCGGGACCGTCACCGGGTTGAGCTGGTTGAGCGCCGCGTACTGGCGCGCGATCTCCAGCGCGGACCCCGAACAGCGACCGCTCCAGGTCCATCGACACCGGCGCGAGCAGGTTGCCGTTGGGGACGTGGCGATAGGGCCGGCCGGGGCGAGCCGGATCCTCGACCTCCGGGATCACCGGCGCCGACGCGCGCCGGCCAGACCTGCACGGTCCCCGCGCTGTCGGCGATGTTGGTGACGACCTTCATCGCGCTCCACAGCCCCGACGCGCGCGAGCACGCGACCGCGTGCAGCCCGAGGTCCAGGACCTCCTGCAGCGTGCCCGGGAAGAACGTCGGCATGTGCAGCGCCGCCAGCGTCGCCTCGGCCGCCGAGGGCAAGGTGGAGGACTTGCACGACGGATCGTCGCCGACCAGCGCGAGCGCACCGCCGTGCGGGTGGGTGCCGGCGAAGTTCGCGTGGCGCAGCGCGTCGGCCGCGCGGTCCAGGCCGGGGTTCTTGCCGTACCAGACGCCGGTCACGCCGTCGACCAGCGGCGGGTCGGCGGGACCGAGTCCGGCGCCAGCTGCGATGCCGTAGACCGCGGTCGCCGCCAGCTCCTCGTTGAGCCCGGCGGCGAAGTGCAGCGCGTGGTCGGTCGCGATCTCGCCCAGCCCGCAGGATCTCCTTGTCCAGCCCGCCGAGCGGCGAGCCCTGATAGCCGGAGACGAAGGTCGCGGTCTTCAGCCCGCGGCGGCGGTCGGCGCGGACCTGGTCGAGCAGGACGCGGACCAGCGCCTGCGTGCCCGAGAGGAAGATCGTGCCCTGCTCGAGCAGGTACTTGTCGGTCAGCGAGACGTCCGGGCGATGGAGCTTGACCGGCGCCGTGGAGGCGTCGCGTGGGGCGCCCGCCTCCGTCGCGACGGTCGACTGCTGCTTGGCGCTCCCCTCCGTCGTGCGTGGCACGTCCGGCGCTCCCTCTCCTGGTTGGGCACGTCTCCGACCCGCAATGGGTCAGTTGACCTTACCACCGATCACGGGGCTTCCAAACGCTTGGTCAGGCGCGCAACGCCCGGCCGGACTAGACGACGGGCTTGGTGCGCGAGCCGGCCGGCAGCAGGAAGTCGGGCAAGGGCCGCACGAGCGCCCGCGCGGTCTCTTCCTCCCACGTCCGCTCCAATTGGCCGACGTGCTCGTCCATGACCGCCTCGACCTCCAGGAGGTCGCCCGAGCGCACCGCCGCGACCGTGCGCTCGTGGATCTGGATCGTCCACTCCGGCACCAGTGGCAGGTGCATGGCCATGTCGCGCGCGATCTCCAGCTGACGGAACAGGACCCGCATCAGCGACTCGACCGTCGGGTTGCCCGAGGCCCGCGCCAGCGCGAGGTGGAACTGGACGTCGAGCTGCAGGAAGCGGTCCTCCTGCTTGAGCGCGCGACCCGCGTCGACCAGCGCCCGCATGGAGTCGATCGATCGCTGCAGCGCCGCGAAGTCATCCTCGGTGGCACGCACGGCGGCGAGCTGCGCGACCCGCGGCTCGAGCATCCGGCGCGCCTCCAGCACGCCGGCGACCTCGCCGAGGCGCAGGCTCGAACGCTGACGCACGAGCTCGAGGCCGACGACGTCGGTCGCCACGAACATCCCGCCGCCCGGGCCCCGACGGACCTCCAGCAGACCCGCTTCGACGAGCACCTTGACCGCCTCGCGCAGCGTCGGACGGCTGATCTGCATCTGCGCGGCAAGGGCCCGCTCCCCGGGCAGCTTGTCGCCAACGCGCAGCTCACCGATCCGGACCTTGTCCGCGATCTGCTCGGCCGCCTCCTCGAAGGTTCGACGCGTCTGGACAGGCGTGAACACGCCAGGAACATATCGCTCTACTGCTCGATGGTCAGCCGTCCGGACCCATCTTCGCGTCGTCCGTCCGTCTTGCCGCCCTTTCCCCGAGGGCCGCGATCGGGTACGCATTCCGTCATGCCCCGCATCCCCAAGAGACTCCTCGCCCTCGGTGGCCTGGCCGCAGGAGGCGCCGCGTTCCGGCGCCTGCGCCGCGCCAACAGCCCGGCCGCGCCCGTCCCGCCGGTCCCCGCGCCCGCCTCCACCGCACCCGCATCACCACCTCCGCCTCCGCCCGTCGCCGCAACCCCGCCGCCCCCGCCGCCCCCGCCGCCCCCGGCGCCCACGCCCGTGGTCCACACCGACGACGCCTTCGTCGCCGCCGAGGAGGCCGCCGCCGCGGCCGAGGCACGCAACATCGGCGGCCCGCGTCTGGACGACGCCCACGGCGACGAGGCCTTCGAGGCGGTCGCCGAGGCCGGCGGCGGCGAGTCGGAGGGCTTCGAGCTCGCCGAGGAGCAGCTGATCGACAACGCCGGCCACGGCGGCGGTCGCGCCGACCCGATCGGCGACGCGTTCACGCCCGAGATCGAGTCCGACGCCCGCACGGCCGTCGACGGCGAGGCCGACGAGGAGCGCGTCTCCGAGGCCGACGAGGACGCTACCGATAGGACGTGATCCTGCGCCGGGACGGGGATGCGGTCGTCGCCATCGGCCAGGCCTCGCACGCCTGGCTGTCCGGGCAACTCGCCCGGGCGTGGGGCAACGGTCGCTTCCCCGTTGCGGCGCCCTTCGAGGAGGTCTGCCTCGGGGCGCTGCAGCACGACATCGGGATGGCCGAGTGGGACCTGCGCCCGGAGCGCCATCCCGACAGCGGGCTGCCGCGCCAGTTCTTCGAGCTCGACCGCCGCACGCATCTCGCGCTCTGGACGGCCGCGCCCACGCAGGTGCTCAGCCAGAGCCGCTACGCGGCGTTGTTGGTGTCCTTGCACGGGACCGGCCTCTACGAGCGCTTTCCGCCCACCACCGACGATCCCGAGATCGCCCGGGCGGTCGCCGACTACCTCGACGGCCAGCGCGCGCTGCAGGCCCAGCTCGCGGCCGAAGTCGGCGCGACGCGGGAGGAGCTGGCACGCAACCAGGCCCTGCTCGCGGTCTGGGACGGCCTCTCGCTCGCGCTCTGCCGCGATCAGGCGCCGCACGCCGTGGACGGCTTCAGCCTCGACCGCGCGGGCGAGAGCCATGACGCCTTCACCCTCGACCCCTGGCCGTTCGCCGTCGACGAGCTCGCCGTCCGCGTCGAGGGCCGGCGCCTGACCGACGCGCCCTATCCCGACGAGCCGACGCTGCACGCCGCCCTGGACCGCGCACCGGTCCTGACCGTTGGTCTGGTCTTGCGCCCCAGGTAGCGGCATCCGCGGTTGGCCGCCGGCCCTGCGGGTATGGCGACGCCCATGGATGAGGTGCTCCCCGGCGTGCTGCACTGGACGACCTTCCACGAAGGCCTCGGCCAACCCGTGCACTCGCACTACTTCGTCGAGGGCGCCGCGCTCTTCGACCCCCGCGTGCCCGACGAGGGCATCGACGAGATCGGTCGCCACGGGCGGCCGGACACGATCCTGCTCTCCAACCGCCATCACCTGCGCCACGCCGAGCAGTTCGCCGCGGCGTTCGACTGCCCGATCCGCGCGCAACGGCTCGGGCTGCACGAGTTCGCCGACGGCGGCCCCGAGGTCCAGCCCTTCGACTTCGGCGACGCGGTCGCGCCCGGGGTCCTCGCGCTGGAGGTCGGCGCGCTCACGCCCGAGGACACCGCCTTTCACATCGCCGCCGGGCCGGGCGTCCTGCTCTTCGCCGACGCGGTGATCCGCAACGGCGACGGCGAGCTGGCGTTCGTCTCGGACTCCCTGATGGGCGATGACCCCGAGGGCGTCCGCAGCGGCATCACCGCAGCGCTGCGCGCGCTGCTGGACCACGACTTCGACGCGCTGCTCTTCGCCCACGGCGCGCCGGTCGCGTCCGGTGGCAAGCAGCGCCTCACGAGGTTCGTCAACGGACACGGCACCGCGGGCTGAGCGGCGCGCTGCTCCGACGTTCGTCCAGAAATAGGGCCATCGTCGTGTCTCAGCCGTTCGGATGGGCGGTTCGGGCTCCCATGCCTGGGCCTCCGTGCCGATTCCATGGACGTGCGCCCGTCATGGATGACCCGTGCCGCCGTCGCGACCCTCGCGACCGCGGCAACCGCCTTCGCCCTGCCCGCCTCCGCTCACGCGCTGGCGCTCTCGGTCACGACCGGCAGCCCGCAGGCCGTCGCCACCACGCAGGCGACGCTGCAGGCCACGGTCAGCGTCTCGGCCCTCGGCGGCAACGTCGTGTGGCAGTACGGCACGACCACCCGCTACGGCACGACGTCGGCCGCCGTCGCCACCGGGCTGCTCGGCATCAACCAGACGCTGACGCTGACCGTCGGCGGCCTCACGCCGGACACGACCTACCACGTGCGCGCCGTGGCGACGAGCGGGCTGAGCACGGCCTACGGGCGCGACGTGAGCTTCAAGACGACGAACGTGAGCTCGGGCCCGGGCGACGGCCAGGACGACGGCTCCGACGACCCGAGCACGCCGGCCCCCACCACCCCGAGCACCGGCGGCACCACCTCCTCGCCGCCCACGACCGTCTCGACGACGACCACCACCTCGCCCTCGGCAGGCACCGGCCCGAGCACCGCCAAGTCACCGTCCTCGTCCTCCTCCAGCAAGGCCACGTCCGACGACGACGGCGCCACGCCGTCCGCCGACGACGGCTCGACCGTCGCGCCCGGCGTGGCCACCGCCACCGTCACGCCGTCGCTGGGCCAGACGCTCGGCGTCGCCGCGGTCCAGGGCACCGTGACCGCGACGAGCCCGTCCGGCGCGCCGCTGGACCTCGGCGCCCCCAAGATCGTGCCGACCGGCACCGTCATCGACACGCGCGCCGGCACCGTCGAGCTCAAGACCGCGCTGGACACCAAGGGCGCCACGCAGACCGGCCACTTCTGGGGCGGTCTCTTCGAGGTGCGCCAGAGCGCGACCGGCAAAGGCATGGTCCAACTCGTGCTGCGCGGCGGGGACTTCTCGCGCTGCACCACCACCAAGAAGGCCGTCGCCCGCGCCGCGGCCGCCAAGTCCAAGACCAAGCACAAGGGCAAGTCCACCAAGAAGACGGCGCCCCGCTCCCTGTGGGGCAGCGACGACCACGGCCGCTTCCAGACCCGCGGGCGCGGCAGCGTCGCCACCGTCCGCGGCACCCGCTGGCTCACGCAGGACACCTGCGCGGGCACGCTGACCCGCGTCGTCGCCGGCGCCGTCTCCGTGCGCGACCTGCGCGGCGGCCGCGCCGTCCTCGTCACCCGCGGCCATCAGCACCTGGCGCGCTTGACCCGCTGATCCGCCGTGGCCCGTTCCGCCGACCCGACACGACCCCGCTCGCCGGCGCACACCCGCGCCGTGCTGCTCGCGGGCCTGCTCGCGGCGGTCTGCGGGATCCTGGCGTGGACGACGCACGCCGCGCGCTCACTGGAGGACACGACGGTCGCACTGCGCTTCCAGCTGCGCCCGGCCGACCGACCCGACGACCTCGCGGTCGTCGGCATCGACGCCGCGACCTTCTCGGACTACGCCGAGCAGCAGCGCTGGCCCTACCCGCGCTCGTGGCATGCCGGCGTCCTCGACGAGCTGCACCGCCTCGGCGCGCGCAAGGTCATCTACGACGTCCAGTTCACCGAGGCCACGAGCCCGGCCGAGGACGGGGCGCTCTATGACGCGATCGGCCGCTTCCCCGGCACGATCCTCGCGACGACCGAGACCGACGAGCGCGGCGCCACCAACGTCCTCGGCGGCGACGCGAACCTCGCCCGCGTCCACGCGCAGGCCGCGATGGCGACGTTCCCGATCCTGGCCGGCGGCGAGATCGCCCGCGTGCGCGCGTCGGCCGACGGCGTCCCGACGCTCGCGGTCGCGGCCGCCCGCTCGCTCGGGCAGCGCGTCGATCCGCGAGCCTTCGAGCACGGCGGGGCGTGGATCGACTTCCGCGGGCCGCCCGG
The DNA here is from genome assembly GCA_963731005.1 of uncultured Conexibacteraceae bacterium. Classification (GTDB taxonomy): domain Bacteria; phylum Actinomycetota; class Thermoleophilia; order Solirubrobacterales; family Solirubrobacteraceae; genus Baekduia. The sequence continues at coordinate 1,721,337 of CAVSTZ010000001.1, forward strand.
CACGATCCCGACCTACCACTTCTCCGACGTCCGCGACCATCGCCTGCCCGCCTCCGCGGTCCGCGGCAAGGTCGTCATCGTCGGCATGACCGCGCCGACCGAGCAGGACGTCCACCCGACGCCGACGGTCCGCGACGAGCTGATGTCGGGCCCCGAGGTCCAGGCCAACGCGCTGTGGACCGTCCTGCACGGCCTGCCACTGCGCAGCGCGCCCGGCTGGGCCGGCGTGCTGGCGATCCTGCTGCTCGCGCTCGCCCCCGCGGCCGCCGCGCTGCGCCTCAAGACGCTGTCGGTCCTGACCGCGCCGGTCCTGGCGGTCGCCTACCTCGGCCTGGCGTACTTTGCGTTCCTGCAGGGCTGGATCGTCCCGGTGGTCGCACCGCTCGCGGGCCTGGCGCTGAGCGCTGTCGGCACCGTCACCGCCAGCTACCTGACCGAGCGCCGCGAGCGCCGCCGCGTCGCACTCCACAACGCCGTCCTGGAGCAGGCCGTGCGCGAGCGCACCGCCGAGCTGCACGACACCCAGCTCGAGGTCGTCCGGCGCCTCGCCCACGCCGCCGAGTGGCGCGACGAGGACACCGGCGCGCACGTCGAGCGGATCGGCATCCTCTGCGAGCGGCTCGCGCTGGCCGCGGGCTTCAGCGCGACCGACGCCGAGACGCTGCGCCACGCCGCGGTCCTGCACGACGTCGGCAAGATCGGCGTGCCCGACCGCGTCCTGCTCAAGCCCGGCCGGCTCGACGAGGAGGAGTGGGAGATCATGAAGACCCACGCCGAGATCGGCGCGTCGATGCTCGCGGGCTCGCCGTCGCCGCTGGTCCAGCTCGGCGAGGAGATCGCGCGCACCCATCACGAGCGCTGGAACGGCACGGGCTACCCGGCAGGCCTGAGCGGTGAGGAGATCCCGCTGGCCGGGCGCATCTGCGCGATCTGCGACGTCTTCGACGCGTTGCGCTCGCGGCGGCCCTACAAGGACGCGTGGACGCTCGAGGAGGCGATCGCCGAGATCGAGCGCCAGCGCGGCCGTCACTTCGACCCTGCCTTGGTCGACCTGTTCCTGCCGCTGGCCGCCGGGCCGGCGGCTGAACTGGCGCTCACCGATGCACCGGACGATGGCGATCCGGACGTCCGCCTCGCGGCATAGACGCGATCGTTCGGGGAGGTACCATCGGGTGATGCACGAGCAATTCGCCGACGTCGGCAACGGGATCACCCTCTGCTACGAGACCTTCGGCGATCCCTCGGCGCCGCCCGTCGTGCTGATCATGGGCCTGGGCACGCAGATGATCGCGTGGGACACGCGCTTCTGCGAGGACCTGGCGGGCCGCGGCTTCTTCGTCGTCCGCTTCGACAACCGCGACACGGGCCGCTCGACGCGGCTGGACGGCGCCCATGTTCCCGGCCTGACCGAGATCGCGCTGCGGCGCGTCCCGAGCCCGGCCTACAAGCTGGCCGACATGGCGCTCGACACGGTCGGGTTGATGAACGTGTTGAAGCTGGACAGCGCCCATGTCGTCGGCGTCTCGATGGGCGGCATGATCGCCCAGACCGTCGCCGCCCGCCATCCGTCGCGCACCCGCTCGCTGACGTCGATCATGTCCAACACGGGCGCGCGCTTCAGCGGCCAGCCCGCGCTGAAGACCTACCCCGTGCTGCTCGGCAAGGCACCCGCCGACCGCGAGGCATTCATCGAGCGCGGCGCCAAGACGTGGGGCATCATCGGCTCGCCGGGCTTCGAGCGCGACGAGCTCGAGCTGCGCGCGATGATCGCCCTGAGCTTCGACCGCGGTGCCAGCCCCGCGGGCACCGCCCGCCAGCTCGGCGCGATCATCGCCAGCGGCGACCGCCGGCGCGAGCTGCGCGCCGTGCAGGCGCCGACGCTCGTGATCCACGGTGACGCCGACAAGCTCGTCTCGCCCTCGGGTGGCCGTGCGACGGCCAAGGCGATCAACGGCGCCCGGCTGATCACGATCCCGGGGATGGGCCACGACCTGCCGCGCGACGCCTGGCCGCAGATCCTCGGTGCGATCGCCCAACACGCCCACGGCGCCGACGTCGCCGCGGGCGTCGAACCCGCGGTGCGCGCCGCGTAGCGGTCCTGGACTGGGAGCGGTGAGCTTCTTCCGGCGCATCGGCGGCTCCGACGAAGGCTCCGACCCGATCGGCGGCCTCGGCGGCCCTGAGGAGATCCGCCGGGTTCAACGCACCTCCACGCTCGCCGTCGGCACGCTCGCCTGCCCGGCCTGCGACGCGCCGGTCGCTCCCGCCGGCGCCCGCCTCGGCCCCGCCTCCCCGCTGCTCTGCCCCTTCTGCGGCCACATCGGCTACGTCCGCGACTTCCTGACCCTCGGCACCCCGACCCGCGCGGCCCACGTCGTCGTCAAGGTCGTCTCGCCCGCCGAGATCCGCATCTCGCGCCGGCAGGACTGAGCGCGCCCGCGCTCAGTGCTTGGAGCGCCGGCGGCGCTGCAGGCGCTCGATCTCGCGGCCGAAGGCCGCTTCGGAGGCGTCGGCCATGGCGACGCCGAAGATCGCCAGCAGCGTGTCGGCGGCCAGCGGGCGCAGGCGCTCCAGCGCGTCGCGGACCTCGGGCCAGCGATCCTCGGGCGCGCCGGCCTCCTCGAAGGGCTTCCAGACCTGCTCGACGAAGAGCTTGACGTAGGCCCGGGCGACGCCGTCGGCGTGGCGGCGGATCGTCGTCGCGAGCTCCAGCCCGACGGCGGCGGGCACGCCCAGCGCCTCCAGCTCCTTGCCCGCGCGCGTCAGCCGCGGGCTGATGTCCTCATAGGAGCCGTCGCCGAGCGGCCGCAACAACCCCAACTTGATCGCGCGCTCCAGCAGCCCCGGGTCCGTCGAGCCCCAGCGTTGCGCGAGATCGTCACGCGTCAGGACCTCCGGCTGCTCCTGGGTGTAGGGCTCGGCGACCGCGCGCAGGAACCGCAGCGGCTCCTCCGAGGAGCCCGGCGCGGCGTCGACCAGCCGCCGGATCGCCTGCAGGTTGAAGCCCTGGCCCTGCATCTCGCGGATCAGCTCGATGCGGGCGAGATGGCTCGGGCCGTAGTAGCCGGTGCGACCGCGCACGTCGGGTGGTGGCAGCAGACCGCGCGATTGATGGGCCCGAATGTTGCGGACGGTCATCCCCGTGCGCTGGGCGAGCTCGTCGATGGTCAGATCCCCATCGTCGAGGGCGCGCTCGGGTGCCTCCGTGACGTCGGACACAGGACGACCTTACCGCGTTTGATGTGACATGGATCGGTGTACCATCGACTCATGGCACTTTCGCACGTCCTCGCCGCCGCGTCGCCTGCTGCCGCCAACCCGGCGGGCGGTGCCGCGATCGACCAGATCGCCATCGCCAGCGCCATGGCCGGCGTCGCCACCGCGATCCTGATGCTCGGAATCTTCGGCTTCCGCAACGGCAAGGGCAAGACGCTGCGCCGGCTCGCGGCCTTCTCCGAGCGCGTCTCCGGGCTGCCCGCCTGGGCCGCCCTGCCGGCCGGCCTGGCCGGCGGCTCACTGCTCGTCGCGCTGCTGGGCATGTACTGGGACATCTCCCTGCACATCGACCAGGGCCGTGACCCGGGCCCACTCGCCAACCCCGCCCACTACCTGATCCTCGTCGGCCTCTACGGCGTCTTCGCGGCCGGCTGCCTGGCGCTGGCGCTGCCCGAGGAGAAGCCCGGCCCCGCCGCGATCAAGATCACGCGCGACTGGTACGTGCCCGTCGGCGGCGTGCTGACCGCGGCCTGCGGCGGCTTCGCGCTGCTCGGCTTCCCGCTGGACGACATGTGGCACCGGCTCTTCGGCCAGGACGTCACGCTCTGGGGCCCGACGCACCTGATGCTCTTCGGCGGCGCCGGCCTCACGCTCATCGGCCAGGCGATCCTGCTGGCCGAGGGCATGCGCTTCCGCGGCATCACCACCGACCGCCTGCGCGACTCGCAGTTCCTGGTGGCGAGCCGTCGCGTCGGCCTGACGGGCGGCCTGCTGATCGGCCTCTCGACCTTCCAGGGCGAGTTCGACTTCGGCGTCCCGCAGTTCCGGATGGTGTTCCACCCCATGTTGATCGCGCTCGCCGCCGGCCTCGCGCTGACCGCCGGGCGTATCTGGATCGGCAAGGGCGGCGCGCTGGCGACCGCGCTGATGTTCCTCGCCGTCCGCGGTGCCATCTCGCTGATCGTCGGCGACGTCTTCGGCGAGAGCGCGCCGACGCTGCCGCTCTACCTCGTCGAGGCGCTGTGCATCGAGGGCGTCGCGCTCGCCACCGGCCGCAACCGGCCCGTCCTGCTCGGCGCCGTCGGCGGCCTGCTGTGCGGCACCGTCGGCCTGGCCGCCGAGTGGCTGTGGGTCGGCCAGCTCTTCCCGCTGCCGTGGAGCGACGGCATCGTGCCCGAGGCGCTGATCGTCGCCCCGATCGCCGGTGTCGCGGGTGGCCTGCTCGGCGGTCTGCTGGGCGCCGGCCTGCGCTTCCAGCTGCCGAGCCCGGCCGTCGCGCGCACCGCCGCGATCGGCTCGTTTGTCGCGATCGCGGCGCTGACCGCCTACGGGCTGGCGACCGTCGCGCCCGGCGGCCAGACCGCCACGGTCGCGCTGAAGAACGACGGCGGCGATCCGACCCATCGGCACGTCGTCGGCACCGTCACGCTGAACCCGCGCGACACCGCCGACCACGCCGCGTGGGCGACGGTCACCTCCTGGCAGGACGGCGGCATGAAGGTCGACCGCCTGGAGCGCGTCGCCGAGGGCGTCTACCGCTTCCGCACGCCCGCGCCGGTCTACGGCGACTGGAAGACCGTCGTCCGGATCCAGAACGGCCGCACGATCATGGGCATCCCGATCTACATGCCGGCCGACCCGGCGATCCCCGGCGCCAAGGAGGTTCCGGCGACCGCGAGCTTCACGCGGACGTTCGTCGCCGACCACACGCTCCTGCAGCGCGAGCGCAAGGACGACATCCCGGGCTGGCTGTGGACCGCCGCCTGCCTGGTCGTCCTCGCCCTGTCGCTGCTGTTCATGGCGTCGCTGGCCTGGGGCGTGGCGCGCGTGGCCCGCACGGGCGACGACGGGGCGGGCGGGACCGATATCGCGCCGACCGTGCCGGAGCGTCCGGCGCAGGACCGCGCCGAGCGCTTCGTCCACGGCGGCGTGGCGAGCGCCCCAGGGGCCTAGACTCGGGGAGGACCGCCGGCAGACGCCGCCCGGCACCGAGGAGAGGAGGGATGAAGCGATGAGCACCCACAGCGGGTCGTCATCCGTCAGACCATCCCACCGCCACGCGGCGGCGGGGGTCGGCCTCGTCGTCGTCATGGCCATCGGCTCGGTCGTCGTCTGGCTGGTCTCCCCTCTCGCCTGGCTGTGGATCGCGTCGCAGATGACGGACTCCACGCAGCCGAGTCTCGGGCCGTATGTCCTGGTGCTCGTCGGCATGGTCGTGACCGCCGTGGTCGTCGGCAAGTTCCTCGGCATGGTCAACCGCATGCACATGCGCGTCACGGGCCGCGCGCCCGACAAGCGCGCGCCCGCGAAGTGGAACCGCTCGATGCGCGGCGAGCGCACGCCGGTCTATGACCGCGGCGTGCTCGAGCAGGTCATGGCGATCAGCGTCAGCTGCGCGCTCGTGCTCTTCGCCATCTGGTTCTTCCTCTTCGCCGGCTCATCTCTTCCAGGCTGAGGCCGATAGCCTGAAGGTGGTGGAACTGGCCTCCGGCGACCCGAACGTCGACTTACGCCGAGGGCCCGACGGTAAGCCGATCGTCGTCCTCGGATTCCCGTATGACCCGCACATCGTCGCCGTCGTGCGGCAGATCCCGCATCGTCGGTTCGACTGGGACACCCGCGAGTGGTGGGCGCCCATCGACGACTGGGCGGCCGTCTACGTCGCCGAGGTCCTCAAGCGCTTCCCGAAGCTGACGACCAGCGCGCAGGTCGACATCTGGCTCAAGGGCGTCGGCGAGCGCTGGGTCGGCCGCGTGCGCACGACGCGCTACGACGGCCGCGGCTGGTGGGTCCTCGACACGCGCGCGGGCACGGTGCCCGAGGCGTTGTTGGAGGGGTCGGTCGAGGTCGACGGCAAGCTGCTGGCACCGCTGACCCAGGCGGGCGCGGTCGCGATCGGCGAGGCGCGCGGCGCCAAGCTCGACGGCGCCGCGCTGCGCTGCGTCCTGGCCCTGGAGCACGGCGGCGAGGCACCGCCCGCGCGGCTGGCGCTCAACGTCTCGGTCGAGGGTGAGGCGTTCCTGCTGGAGACCCTGTGGGACCCGTCGGTCGGCGACGCCTTCGAGCGCCTGCCCGGCACCTCGGACGGCGGCCGCTCGCTGCCGCTGGACCCGTGGGTCGTCCACCACCTCGACGGCTTCCTGGCCGCCCACGGTGTCGCGGTCGACGCGCCGGCCGCCCACGCGCTGGAGGAGTTGCGCGAGGAGGCGGCCGAGGCCGCCGCGTCGATCCGCCGCTCGCGCGCCACCGAGGCCGAGCCGCTGACCGAGATCGTCGACCGGCTCGGCGGCGAGCTGCAGCCCTTCCAGTGGGCCGGCGTGCGCTACGTCCTGGACGCACGGCGCGCCTTCCTTTCTGACGAGCAGGGCCTGGGCAAGACCGTCCAGGCACTGGCCGCGATGGAGGCCGACGATGCCTTCCCGGCGATCGTCATCTGCCCCGCGTCGCTGAAGCTCAACTGGCTGCGCGAGACGCGCAAGTGGCTGCCGCACCGCTCGGTGGCGATCGTCGAGGGCGGCGTCGCGGTGCCCAAGACGGCCGAGATCACCATCATCAACTACGAGGTCGTCGGCAAGCACTACGAGACGCTCGCGCGGTTGCGCTCCAAGGCGGTGATCATCGACGAGTCGCACTACTGCAAGAACCCACGGGCCAAGCGCACGCAGGCCGTGCGGCGGCTGGCCGAGTCGGTGGTCAAGGGCGGGCTGCGCGTCGCGCTGACCGGCACGCCGGTCCTCAACCACGCCGAGGAGCTGATCTCCCAGCTACGGATCATCGGGCGGCTGGACGAGTTCGGCAGCGGCGCGCGGTTCAGCCGCCAGTTCCAGGGCGTGCTGACCGAGGAGCGCCTGCACTGGCATCTGCGGCGGTCGTGCTTCGTGCGTCGTCTGAAGAGCGAGGTGCTGCCCCAGCTGCCGGCCAAGCGCCGCGTCGTCGTGCCGGTCTCGCTGGACAACGAGCGCGAGTACCGCGTCGCCGAGCGCGATGTCGTCGAGTGGCTGCGCTCCCAGCCGCTGGAGCTCTCAGACCTCAACGCGAAGATCGCCGCGACGCTGCGGGCCGAGCGCCTGGCGCAGCTCGGCGCGCTGCAGCGGCTGGCCGCTCGCGGCAAGCTGCACGCCGCGCTGGCCTGGATCCACGACTTCCTGGCGAGCGGCGAGCCGCTGGTCGTCTTCGCCCGCCATCGCGAGATCCAGGAGGCCGTGCTCGAGCGCTTCCCCGACGCGCTGCACCTCTTCGGCCGCGACAAGATCGAGGCCCGCGAGGAGTCCGTCCGGGAGTTCCAGGAGCCCGGCGGCCCGCAGCTGATCGTCTGCGCCACCCGCGTCGCCGCCCAGGGCATCACGCTGACGCGCGCCTCCAACGTCGCGTTCCTGGAGCTGGAGTGGACGCCGGCCCTGCACGATCAGGCCGAGGACCGCACGCACCGCATCGGCCAGACCGACTCGGTCACCGCCTGGTACCTGCTGGCCGCCGAGACGATCGACGAGACGATGGCCGAGCTGGTCGAGCGCAAGCGCGGGATCGTCGACGCCGTCACCGACGGCAAGACCATCAACGACGAGAACGTCGTCGCGGGCGTGATCCGCTCGCTGCGGGGCGAAGAGCCCTACCGGCACCTGCAGCCGGTGGCGTAGCCCGCGAGGTTTCGCCCCCTGGGCGAACACTCGCGACCGGAACCCGGCCGTCTAGGCCGGCGTTCCGGCCTTCTCGGCCATCCGCTCGGGCGTGATGTGGACGACGTCCCATGCCAGCCCGGTCTTCTCCAGCGTGCCGATGACCAGGCCGGCGACGTCGAACTGCCAACGCGTCAGGCCGTGGCGCGCCGAGGTCGGGAAGGCATGGTGGTTGTTGTGCCAGGACTCGCCGAAGGTGAACGGCGCCAACCACCAGACGTTGCGCGACTGGTCGGGCGTGTCGAAGCCGCGCCGCCCGGTGAAGTGGCAGATCGAGTTGATGGAGTAGGTGACGTGGTGGACGACGAGCATCCGCACGCCGCCGCCCCAGAGCAGTCCGGTCAGGCCGGCGTGGACCGAGCCGCCCAGCGCCCAGCCGGCCAGGAAGCAGAGGGCGAGGCCGCCGAGCGCCCAGACCAGGAAGAGCCGGTCGATGGTCATCATCATCGGCTCGGCGCGCAGGTCGCGCGCGTAGCGCTCCTTGGCGCCGCGGTGGGTGTGGATGAACAGCCAGCCGACGTGCGCGTGAAAGAGGCCGCGCAGCGCGCCGGAGAAGCCGTGGCCGTGCTCGACGTGCGGGCTGTGCGGGTCGCCGACCTGGTCGGAGAAGTCATGGTGCTTGCGATGGTCGGCGACCCAGGCGGTCACGGGACCCTCGATCGCGGCCGAGCCGAGGATCGCCAGGGTGGCGCGCAGCGGCTTGCCCGTCTTGAAGGCGCGGTGGGTGAAGAGGCGGTGGAAGCCGACGGTCACGCCCAGGCCGGTCAGGACGTAGGCGACGACGAAGATCACCACGTCGCTCCAGCGCAGCAGCCCTTGCCACGAGTGCCAGGCCGCATAGGCGAGCGCGAAGAACGGGACGACGGTGACCGTTCCGGTGGCCAGGCGGTCGAGCCATTCCCGCTGCACGGGCTGGACGAAGTCCGGGCTCGTGGGGTCGACGGTGGCCTCTTCGGGATCCCTAACAGCCTGCGGCATCGGGCGAGTCTAGACAGTTGGCTACGTTACGGGCATGGCTTTCTCCCGTCCCGCTCCGCTCCGCGAGGAGCTGCGGCGTGCGCTGCCCGATCGCCCCTTCGAGATCGCGTTCTGGGACGGCAGCACGCTCGCCCCGACCAACGGCGCCTCGCAGACCACCTTCCGCGTCACATCCCCGACCGCTCTGGCCCACGCCCTGCGCGCTCCCGGCCAGCTCGGCATCGGCCGCGCCTACGTCTCCGGCGCGCTCGACGTCGACGACCTCGACGCCACGCTGGAGCTCCTGGACTCCTGGCAGCCGCCGGCGCTGGACGCCAAGCAGAAGGCGCGCCTGGCCGCGGCCGCGGTCCGCTCGACCGGCCTCGTCGCCCCGCCCAAGCCGCCGGCCGCCGAGCTGCGCCCGCGCGGCCGGCGCCACAGCATCCTGCGCGACAAGGCCGCGGTCCGCCATCACTACGACGTCTCCAACGACTACTTCGCGCTCTTCCTGGACGACTCGATGACCTACTCCTGCGCGATCTTCTCGCGCGGGGCCAAGACGCTCGAAGAGGCCCAGTTCGTCAAGCGCGAGCTGATCTGCACCAAGTTGGGGCTCAAGGAGGGCGAGCGGATCCTCGACGTCGGCTGCGGCTGGGGCGCCTTCGCCGTCCACGCGGCGGTGCGAGCACGGCGTGCACGTCACCGGCATCACGTTGAGCGAGCCGCAGGCACAGCGGGCACGGCAGCGGGCGGTCGACGCCGGCGTCGCCGACCGGGTCGAGATCAAGGTGATGGACTGGCGCGAGCTGCAGGCCGAGCCGTTTGACGCGATCTCCTCGATCGGCATGGTCGAGCACGTCGGCTCGGGCAACATCGACAACTACGCCCACGCGCTGCAGCAGTTCCTCAAGCCCGGCGGCCGGCTGCTCAACCACGGCATCGCGCGCCTGCGCCACACCGATCCCGAGGCCGGCCCGTTCTCCGAGCGCTACGTCTTCCCCGACGCCGCGCCGCTGCACCTGTCGCGGATCTGCTTCGCGATGGAGGGCGCCGGCCTGGAGGTCACGCACGTCGAGGGCTTCCGCGAGGACTACGCCGAGACGCTGCGCCACTGGTCGCGCAAGTTCGACGACAACCTGCCCGAGGCGATCGCGCTCGGCGGCGAGGAGCGCGTGCGCGTGTGGCGGCTCTACCTGCGTGCGGCGCGGCGCGGGTTCGAGAGCGGGTTCCTGTCGGTCTTCCAGGTGCTCGCGACGCGGGCGCCCTAAATCGCCACGCCGCGCAGCGGCACGGGCGAGGTCTGCATGATCGACGTCGTCGTCTGGCCGAAGAGCGTGAAGCGGTCGATGACCTCCTCGAGGTGCTCGACGTCGCGGACGTGGGCCTTGATGAAGAAGCAGTCCTCACCGGTGATGCGGTGGCACTCGACGACCTCGGGCGTGGCGCGGGCCAGCTCGGCGACCTTGGCCAGCTGGCGCGGCGCCGGGCGGATGCGGACGATGGCGCTCAGCGCGTAGCCGAGCGCCCGCGGGTCGACGTCGGTGCGATAGCCGCGGATCACGCCCTCGTCGCTCGAGCCGCCGGACGCGCTCGGCGACCGCCGGCGGCGAGAGGCCGACGCGACGGCCGAGCTCGGCGAGGCTGAGGCGCGCGTCCTCCTGGAGCTCGATCAGCAGGCGACGGTCGGTCTCGTCGAGGTCAACGACGGTCGATACGGCAGCGAGCTTTGGGATCGAAGCCATGACCTCGAAGATACCGTCGATCGACCATTCAGACCAGGGCCGCGGCGCGCCATCGTCTGGGGCCGATCATGCGCCGCCCTCCGCCCCACGCGTACTTCGTCGTCAGCGCCGTCTTCCACTACCTCGGCCCCGCGTTCGCGGTGCTGCTCTTCGCGCGCGTCGACGTGCTCGGCGTCGCCTGGCTGCGGATCGCCACGGCCGCGCTCGTCTTCGCCGCTCTGGCGGCGTCCGTGGCGCGCCGTCGGCCACCTCGACCGCGACGGCCGCCGCCTGCTCGCGGCCTGGGGCGGCGTGCCTGGCGCTGATGAACTGCTGCTTCTACCTCGCGATCGACCGCCTGCCGCTGGCGACCGTCGCGGCGATCGAGTTCCTGCCGGTCATCGGCCTGGCCGCCCTCGGCGCGCGGACGCGCGCGCAACCTCGCGGCGCTCGCGCTGGCCGTCTGCGGCGTCTACCTGCTCACCGGCGTCCACCTCGCGGGCGGCGCCGCTCGGCCTCGCGCTCGCGCTTCGCCAACGCCGCGCTGTTCGCGCTCTACATCGTGCTCGCCGACCGTGTCGCCAAGCGACCGGCGCTGGACGGGGTCGACGGCCTGGGCGCCGCGATGCTCGTCGCCGCCGTCGTCGTCACGCCGCTGGCCGGCTGGGCGGCGCTGCCGGCCTTCGGCGACCCCGTCGCGCTGATCGCCGGCGTCGGCGTCGGCTCTCAGCTCGTCGGTCATCCCCTACGTCTGCCGACCAGCTCGCGCTGCGCCCGCCTGCCGCGCGCGACCTACGCCTGATGGTCGTCGCTGCTGCCCGCGATGGCGACGGTCATCGGGATCGTCGTGCTGACCCAGATCCCGAGCGCCGCCGAGGTCGCTCGGCGTGGCGACTCGTCGTCGCGGGCGTCGCGCTGCACCGCCCACAGCCGCCGGCTCAGTCGCTCAGCGCGAAGACCATCGACAACTTCGCGCCCGCCGCCTTGCCAGCCGAGAGCTCGACCGCGTCGGCCACCGAGGCGATCGTCGGCAGCCCGAGGCCGAGGCCCGGGCTGTCGGGGCGCGGGAGCGGCCCGAAGCCGTCGTCCTCGACGACGATCCGCAGCGAGCCCTCGTCGGTCAGCCGCGCATCGACCCGGATCTGACCCGGATCGCGATCGCGATAGGCATGAAGGACCGCATTGGTGACGGCCTCGGAGACGGCGAGCCGGATGTCGCCGAGGCGGCCGTCGACCACCCCCACGCGTCGCGCGTAGGCGGTCACCTCAGCACGGAGGACACCGATCTGCTCGGCTGTCGCCGGGACCTTCCACCGTGCCGGCTCTGTCGCCATGGAGCGTGGTGTGCCCACCTGCCCGCCGTCCATGCGCCGGGCACGCGTCAGGGCGGGCCCGGCGGACTATCCGTCGAAGGCCACGAACGCGACGGGCGCCAGCGTGTCGAGCCGGCTGGCCTGCATTCCGCGCCACGAGAGCGTGTAGAGGCGGTCGCCGATGACCAGCGAGCGCCCGATCGCCGCGGGCTCGTCGGCGGTGCCGTGCACGATCCGGCCCACCTCGCCGATGCCACCGGCCGTGACCCGCAGGCCGACCGCCCCGACGAAGCTCGTGCCGGTCGGGCCGGTGGGCGACTGGTCGTAGGTCTGCAGCGGCAGGACGGCCATCCACGACGGCGCCCACCACAGGAAGGCGTGCGGGTCGAACTCGACGTCGGAGGAGCCGCTGCCGTAGACGACATGCTGGATGCGTTCGGGGTGGGCGAGGTCGGAGACGTCGAAGAGCGAGACCTGCGTGCCCTGCGTGCGGCCGGTGGCATCGGCCTCCTGCCCGATGCCCAGGAGCAGGCCGTCCCCGAGCGGATGCAGGTAGGCCGAGTAGCCGGGGATCTCCAGCTCGCCGACGACGCGCGGGGCCTCGGGCTTGGAGAGATCGAGGGTGTAGAGCGGGTCGGTCTGGCGGAAGGTGACCACGTAGCCGACCGCGCCGACGAAGCGCACGCCGTAGATCCGCTGGCCCTTGCCCAGGCCGCCGACCTGACCGACCTGGGTCAGCGAGCCATCATCGCGTGGCTTGAGCACGGTGACGTAGCCCTGAGACGGCACCGCCTGGCCGCCCTCGGGGAGCCAGGACGGCTCGTCGGTCGACGCCACGCGCAGGGCGCCGTCCTGCTCCGACAAGGCATAGGCGTTGACCACGAGGCCGGGAACCGTGCCGGAGCCGGCGTAGGTCGTCTGCCCCGCGGTCCCGGCGTCGAAGCGATGGATCTCGGTGCGCAGCGACGCCGGCACGTCGGCCGTGTTGTCGAGCCCGGGGACGTAGCGCTGACTGACGACGTACAGGCTCTTGTCGGAGCCGTAGACCGCCTGGGCGCCCGCCATGACGGCGTCCCGATCGACGTTGTAGAGGCCCTTGTTGAGGTCGACGGTCAAGACCGTCAGCAGCCCGAAGCCGGAGAAAGCGTCCGGGCGGCGGACGTCATCGCACGGCACCACGCCGCGTCGGAAGGTGCGGCCCGAGATCTTGCTGCGGATCGTCGTCGCCGGGACGAAGGTGCGCAGCGGCGCACCGGTCAGCGGCACGTCGCCGGTGACCACCGGCGTCGAGCTGACGACGACGCGCACGGTGCCGTCGACCATGCGGGCGTCGACGTAGCTGCCCTGGAGCGTCATCGTGCGCGCGACCTTCGGCGCGGCCGGATCGGTGAGATCCACTTCGGTCAGCAGAACCGTCGAGTGGCCGAGGAGCGGCGCGATCGCCGCCTTGGCCGTGTTCGTCGGCGGCACCGGTTTGTCGTCGACCGCGACCGGCATCGAGACCGTCGAGAGCACCAACGCGCGCGTGCCGCGAAGCAGCAGCTGATGGGCGTCGCCGTCGCCGAGCGCGAGCGCGCCGACCAGCCGCGGCGCGTCGCCGGTGACGTCGATGACGCGGAGCTGCCCGCCGGCCACCACATAGACGTGGCGACCGTCGGTCTTGACGACGTCGGGCTCGTCGATCCCCGCCTCTTGCACGTTGGTGGTGGAGAACGCCGGCGTCGACGATCCGCTGCCCGGCGCCGCCGGGGCCGACACCGCTGACGGCGAGCTGTCGACGTTGGCCTCGGCGGGCTTCATCACCGGCTCGTCCAGCGTCATGACCGAGCCCACCGCGCGCACCGGCACGCCGACGCCACCGCCGGTCACGCCCGCGTAGCGATGCGCGTAGCCGACCAGCGCCTGGCACGAGTCGAACGCGACGAGGTGCGCTCGCGGCGCCTTCTTCGGCTTGGCCGCGGAGGCGACCGGTACGGCCGCCACCGCGCAGAGCGCGACGCCGACGAGATTGACCAGGACGCGACGACCGAGGGACACCATGCCGACACTACGCACCACGCCGGGCCCTGTCACAGGTCGACGGGTTCTGCAGGCGGAGGCGCGAGCGCTGCGGGCTACTCGGCCGGCGCGGTGTAGCGCAGGCCGTCGAGGGCCACGTCGAGGATGCGATCGATCTGGCCGGGATCGGCGGTACGGATCGACGCGATCCCGGCGACCATCCGGCCGACGTCGGTGAAGTTCGTGTCGGGTCGCGCGACGCCGGCCGCCTGCGCGCGCCCGAGCAGCAGGTCGCCGGCGGCGGTGATCGCCGTGCGACAGGAGACGAAGACCGGCGCCTCGGCGTCGATCGTGTTCATCATCTCGTCGGCCAGCGCGCGCTTGGTCGCGGCGTAGCGGACGAACTGGCGCAGCCAGGTGACCAGCGCGTCCCAGGGCTCGAGGTCGACGAGGTCGTTGGCCTTGCGGCTGATCTCCTCGACCTCGTCGATGTAGACCGCCTCGAGCAGCGCTTGGCGCGTCGGGAAGTGGCGGTAGAGCGTGCCGATGCCGACGTCGGCGCGGCGGGCGATCTCCTCCAGCGACGCGGCCGTCCCGTTCTCGGCGAACGCGTCGGCCGCGGCCGTCAGCAGCTTCTCGTAGTTGCGGCGCGCATCGGCGCGCTTGGGGCGCTCGGCGAGGCCGGTGACCTGCGGCTGCTGCGGGGCTGTCGTGTCGGACATGAGACGCCTACAACGTTTCCCTTGCGAAGTGGAGGCTGCCTCCGCTACTATAGGTGAAACGGAGGTCTCCTCCGCATCATCTTTCTGGAGGACGCCTCCAGTTTAGCGTCCTCTTGCTCGACCCCCAAGGAGCACCACTCCCCATGACGTCCCTGCTGCCTCGGCGCGCCCCCACGCGCCGGTCGACCACGCACGCCTCCAACCCCAACCTGGTGCTGGGCCTCATCCTCGCGGCCTACCTGATGATCGTCCTCGACATCTCGGTGATCATCACGGCACTGCCCGAGATCCACACGGCGCTGCACTTCTCCTCCGCCGGGCTCTCGTGGGTCCAGAACGCCTATGCCTTGACCTTCGGTGGCCTGCTGCTGCTCGGTGCGCGCGCCGGTGACATCCTCGGCCGCCGCCGCGTCTTCATGGTGGGCATCGCGCTCTTCAGCACGGCGTCGCTGCTCGCCGGCCTGGCGCAGTCGGCCGGCTGGCTGCTGACCGCCCGCGCCGTGCAGGGCGTCGGTGCTGCACTGGCCGCACCGTCGACGCTGGCGCTGCTGACGACGACGTTCCGCGAGGGCACCGAGCGCACCCGCGCGCTGGCCTGGTACAGCGCGGTCGCCGGTGGCGGAGGCAGCGCCGGCCTCGTCCTGGGCGGCATGCTCACCGACTGGATCTCTTGGCGCTGGGGCATGTTCATCAACGTGCCGGTGGGCTTGTTGGTGCTGTACCTGGCGCCGCGCCATCTGCCCGAGACCGAGCCCCGCCCCGGCCGCTTCGACCTCACGGGCGCGATCACGTCGACGCTCGGCATGACCGCGGTCGTCTACGGCTTCGTCGGCGCCGCGTCCAACGGCTGGGGTGACCGTGTCACCGTCGCGTCGTTCTCCGTCGGCGTCGCGTTGTTGGTGGTCTTCATCCTCAACGAGATGCGCGCCGAGCAGCCGATCACGCCGCTGCGCCTGTTCGCCAGCCGCGAGCGGTCCGGCGCCTACCTCGCCCGCGTCCTGGTCGTCGGAGGCATGTTCTCCATGTTCTTCTTCCTGACCCAGTTCCTGCAGGGCGTGTTGGGCTACAACCCGCTGCAGGCCGGGCTGGCCTTCCTGCCGATGACGGCGGTGATGTTCTCGATGGTGCAGGTCGTGCCGCGCCTCACGGCACGCGTCGGCGCGATGCCGGTGCTGCTCTCCGGCCTGACGCTCGCGCTGACCGGGATGCTGTGGATCAGCCGCCTGTCGGACACGACCGCGTTCTTCCCCGGCATCGCTGTGCCACTGGTCCTGCTGGGCTCGGGCATGGGCATGGCGTTGACGCCACTGACCGGCGCGGGCATCGCGGGCGTGGCGCCCGACGACGCGGGCGCCGCCTCGGGCGTCGTCAACGTCGCCCAGCAGCTCGGCGGCTCGCTCGGCCTGAGCATCCTGGTGACGGTCTTCGCGAGCGCGCAGCGCGCCGACGGCGGCTCATCGGCCCACGCCCTCGCCCACGCCGCCTCCTCCGCGCTGACGGGCTCCGCCATCCTCCTCGCCCTCGCGCTGACGGTCGTCCTGACCGTCATGCACGGCATCCGGATCCCGGTCCTCGGCACCGCCGCACGACTCGCCCGCGCCACCGCCGCGCGCTGATCCGGGCCCACCACCCGGTATTTATCCGTCTTATCTTGGTTTTTCAGGAATTGATAAACCACGATAAGACGTGTGGCGGCGCTCGCTCAACAGACGCACCCTCGCCGGCCACACGCCACAACGCGGCCAAGGCGCAAACGAACGACACCGCTCTGCCGCAATCTCGTAACGGTCCGAACGACGGCTCGTTGGCAGCGCGAACGCGTCGAACCGAGGTGGTGATCCGTGATATCGCCATCCGCGCGACGCCCGTTCGGTGCCCACACAAACCGAACGGCGGACCACAGCGCATAACTTTCACCCAACGCCCCAGACCACAGAAGCGTGGTGGCGATGTCACGGAGCGCCACCCAGCCAACCCCACCCCGCGCTGCCCGAAGGCGGTCATGGGTATGGCCCGGCGCTAGGCGCCGATGGGGTGCCAGACCGTGCGCAGCTCGGTCAGCGCCTCGAGGCGCTGGAGGGAGGACTGCTCGCCGCGGATGGTGCGCTTGAGGGTCTCCGCGGCGAAGATGTCGATCTTGGTGGCCAACTCGGGGTCGCCGGTGGCGTCGATGATGGCGTTGACGTCGCGGTGGGCGGCCAACGCCGGAACGAGCTCGTCGGCGCGGCCCGACAGGAGGTTGACGACACCGCCGGGGACGTCGGAGACGCCGAGGACCTCGCCGAGGTCGAGGCCGGGCAGCGGGGTGCGCTCGGGCAGGGCGACGACAACCACGTTGCCGGCGGCCAGCGGCGCGGCGATGGCGGAGACCACAGATGCCAGCGTGTCCTCGGCGCCGCAGAGCACCGCGACGACGCCGCTCGGCTCGGGCGTCGACAGCGACAAGAACGGTGCAGCCACGGGGTTGATGGTGCCCAACACCGCGTGGAGCTTGTCGGTCCAACCGGCGTAGTGCACCAACACGTCGACGGCCTCGCCGACGTCGTCACCGAACTCGCCGGCGCGCGACTCCAGCGCCTCGGCCGCCCGGTAGAGGATCTGCCCGCGGTTGTAGGCGGTGCGCTTCGCCCAGCCGGCCTGGGCCTTGCGCGCGGCCTTGACCGCGTCGCGCACGTCCTTGCGCGAGCCGCGCGGAACGTTGACCCCGTCGACGACATCGTGCCGTCCGGACTCCGAGCGCACGAACGCCCCTCCGACGTACAACTTGTAGGTCTTGGCGACCGCCACCCGCATGTCGCTCACGCCCCTTGCCTCACGTAGGGGCGCAGGCCGGCCGCGCCACCCTCGCGACCGAAGCCGCTCTCCTTGAACCCGCCGAACGCCGCCGTCGGGTCGAAGTGGTTGTAGGTGTTCTGCCAGACCACGCCGGCCTGCAGCTGCGCGGCGACCTCGAACGCCTTGGACCCCTTGTCGGTCCAGATGCCGGCCGCCAGCCCGTAGGGCGAGTTGTTGGCCTTCTCGATCGCCTCGGCGTGCGTGCGGAAGGTCGTGACCGCGAGCACCGGCCCGAAGATCTCCTCGCGCGAGATGCGGTGCGCGGGCGAGGCCTCCGTGAACAGCGCGGGCGCGAACCAGTAGCCGCGATCGGGCAGCGCGCAGGTCACCTGGCGCAGCCCCGCGCCCTCTTGCACGCCCACGCCGACCAACTCGCCGATCCGCGCCAGCTGCGCGGCGGAGTTGATCGCGCCCACGTCGGTGTTCTTGTCCAGCGGATCGCCGACGCGCAGCGTCTGCATCCGCGTCCACAGCCGCTCGATCACCTGCTCGGCCACCGACTCCTGCACGAGCAACCGCGAGCCGGCGCAGCAGACGTGGCCCTGGTTGAAGAAGATCCCCTGGACGATCCCCTCGACCGCCTGGTCGAGCGCGGCGTCCTCGAAGACGATGTTGGCCGACTTGCCGCCGAGCTCCAAGGTCAACCCGATGTCCTTGCCCGCCAGCGCGGCCTGGATGTCGCGGCCGACCGCCGTCGAGCCGGTGAAGGCGACCTTGTCGATGCCCTCGGCACGCACCAGCGCGGCGCCTGCCGACCCGTCGCCCGGCAGGATGTTGACGACACCGTCGGGCAGCTCGGCCTCTTGGCAGATCTCGGCGAGCAGCAGCGCGGTCAGCGGCGTCGTGTCGGCGGGCTTGAGCACCGCCGTGTTGCCGGTCGCCAGCGCCGGGGCCAGCTTCCAGGCGGC
Source organism: uncultured Conexibacteraceae bacterium (assembly GCA_963731005.1). Lineage (GTDB taxonomy): Bacteria > Actinomycetota > Thermoleophilia > Solirubrobacterales > Solirubrobacteraceae > Baekduia. The sequence continues at coordinate 1,739,683 of CAVSTZ010000001.1, forward strand.
CATCAGCAGCGGGAAGTTCCACGGGATGACCTGACCGACGACACCGCGCGGGGTCACCGCACCGTCGCCGGGCAAGGCATAGGCCAACTTGTCGGCCCAGCCCGCGTAGTAGAAGAAGTGTGCCGCCGCCAAGGGAATGTCGACGTCGCGCGACTCCTTGATCGGCTTGCCGCCGTCCAGCGTCTCGACGATCGCCAGCTCGCGGGCCCGCTCCTGGATCAGGCGCGCGATCCGGAAGACGTACTTGCCGCGCTCCAGCCCGGGCAACGCCGCCCAGGCCGGTTGGGCCGCCCGTGCCGCGGCGACCGCGCGCGCGACGTCGTCGGCGCCCGCTTGGGCGACCTCGGCCAGCGGCTCCTCGGTCGCGGGGTTGATCGTGGGCGCGTAGGCCCCGCCGGCCGGCTCGACGAACGCGCCACCGATGAACAGCCCGTAGCGATCGCGCAGGCGGACGTGGTCGGTGGACTCCGGTGCCGGCGAGTACTCCCAGCGCAACGGCGCGCGGGCCACTGCGGGCGCCGGCGCGTGGCCGTTGGTCGTGGTGCCCTGCGGCGCGGTCGTCGTCTCGCTCATGCGCTCACTCCCTCGAGAAGTCCTCCGCCCGCCCGTAGCGGCCGGTCTCCGTCTTGGCGTACTGCAACAGCAGGTCGTTGAGCACCGACGAGGCGCCGATGCGCAGCAGGTCGGGCGTCAGCCATGCATCGCCCAGCGTCTCCTTGACCAGGACGAGCACGCCCAGCGCGGCCTTGGAGGTCGAGACGCCACCGGCGGGCTTCATGCCCACGACGCGGCCCGTGCGCTGCGCGTAGTCGCGGATGGCCTCCAGCATCACCAGGATCACGCCCGGCGTCGCGCCCTCGGCCGCCTTGCCCGTCGAGGTCTTGATGAAGTCCGCGCCGGCGTCCATCGCCAGCATCGAGGCGTGGCGGATGTGGTCATAGGAGCCCAGCTCGACGGTCTCCAGGATCACCTTGAGATGTGCGTCGCCGCAGGCGTCCTTGATCTGCTCGATCTCGTCGACGACGCGCGCGTCGTCGCCCGAGAGGTAGGCGTCGCGCGAGATGACCATGTCGATCTCGTCGGCGCCGTCGGCGACCGCCAGGCGGACCTCCTCCAGGCGCGTGGCCAGCGGCGTCTGCCCGGCCGGAAAGCCCGTCGCGACCGACGCCACGTGCACGCCGGAGCCGGCGACCGCATCGCACGCCGCCCGTACCATCGTCGGGTACACGCAGACCGCCGCGCACGACGGCACCTCCGGGTAGGCCGGCGACGGCGTCACGGCCTTGGCCGCGAGCTGGCGCACCTTGCCCGGCGTGTCGGCGCCCTCCAGCGTCGTGAGGTCGAGCATCGAGATCGCCAGCAGCAACCCCTCCTGCTTGGCCTCGCCCTTGATCGAGCGCTTGGCCAGCGCGTCGACCCGCTCCTGAATGCCGACGCGGTCGACGTGCGGCAATGTCCTGGTGGGACTCATATGCGTCCCAGGGTAGACGGCGAAGCCTCGCCCGGAGGGCGAGTTCGCTGCGGGTGTCGGCCCCAGGGGGCCGAACCCGCGGCCTGAGTGCCTTTTGGCGCCTACTTTCCTTCGCGCGTGTAGGGCACGCCGTCGGCCGCCGGCGGGGTCGAGCGGCCGACGACGCCCGCCACGGCGATCAGCGTCAGCAGGTAGGGCAGGGCCTGGAAGAGCGTTGCCAGCTGCGGTGAGAACTCCGGCAGCCGCTGCGCCAGGGCGCTGGAGAAGCCGAAGAGCAGCGTCGCGGCGAGCAGCCCGCCCGGCCGCCAGCGCCCGAAGATCAGCGCCGCCAGGGCGATGAAGCCGCGCCCCGCGGTCATGTTCTGGGAGAACGAGTGGACGAAGCCGATCGACAGGAACGCGCCGCCCAGCGCGGCCAGGGCGCCGGAGGCGATGACCGCCGCGTAGCGGACCTTGAAGACGCCGATGCCGACCGTCTCGGCCGCCTTCGGGTTCTCGCCGACCGACCGCAGCCGCAGCCCCAGCCGCATGCGGAAGACGACGACCCAGACGAGGACGACCGCCACCAGCGAGCCCCAGACCAGCAGGTTGAGCTGGCTGATCGCCTGGCCGATGAAGCCCAGCGAGTCGGTCGGGAGGTTGACCTCGGGGACCGCCGGCAGGTTGTCGGGCGTGCCGTTGGCGCCGTAGGTGTCGACGTACATGTAGCCCGTGAGGCCGAGCGCGAGGAAGTTCAGACCGGTGCCGACGACGATCTGGTCAGAGCGCAGCGAGATCGCGAAGATCGCGTGGATCGCCGCCAGCGCCATGCCGGCGAGCACGGCGATGACGATGCCGCCGACCCACGAGCCGGTCTTGTCGGCGCCGTAGGCCCCGAAGAACGCGCCCATGAGCATCATCCCCTCCAGGGCGATGTTCACGACGCCGGCGCGCTCGCTGACCAGGCCACCGAGCGCGGCGAACGTCAGCGGCGTCGCGTAGCGCAGCATCGCGGCCGTCAGCGCGCCCCAGGACACGACGACCTCCAGGTGCGAGACGCCGGAGTGCGATGCCGCATAGCCGCCGAGCGCGCCGAACACCGCGGCGACGATCGCCCCGATGCCCAGGCGACGCTCACCGCCGTCGATGGCCGCGCCGCCCAGCCCGATCGCGATCACCGCGATGACGAGCGACGGAACGACCGTGCGGACCTCGAACGGCGGCAGCGTGATCAGGAACGCGAGCAGGCCGAGCGCCACCCCGCCCCAGCCGAGGCGCTTCGCGGTCATGCGGCCGCCATCCGTCGACGCCGTCGAAGCTTGTTGTAGAGGAAGAGGACCAGCACGTCGGCGCTGACGAACAGGATGACCATGCCCTGGATGACCGTCGTCAGGTTCTGGGCGAGCTCGGGCTCGAAGACCGCCGGGTCGAGGTTGCGGACCGAGGTGCCGTTGACCATCGCGCCGAACAGCAGCGCCGCCAGACACGTGCCGATCGCGGTGTTGCGCCCCAGCAGGGCGACCGCGATGCCCAGGAAGGCCAGCTGCGTGCCCTGGATGTCGTTGGTCGCCAGGTGGAACTGCCAGCCCAGGACGTCGAGCGAGCCGGCCAGGCCCGCCAGCGCGCCGCAGGTGCCCATGACCAACACATAGGTCTTGCCGACCTTGATGCCCGAGTAGCGCGCCGCCTCGGGGTTGAAGCCGACCGCACGCGCCTCGTAGCCCTTGGTCGAGCGGTTCAGCAGCACCCAGTAGACGACTGCCGCGGCGAGCGCGACGAAGATCCCGATGTGCAGGCCCTGCAACTCCGGATCGCCCCAGAAGACGTGCAGCTTGGCGCCCGGCACGACGTCGTTGGAGATCGGCACGTCGGGCTGGGTGTCGTTCTGCAGCGGGCCGCCGAGGCCGAAGAGATAGACGCCCAGCCAGATCGCGATCCAGTTGAGCATGATCGTGGTGATGACCTCGTTGGCGCCCGTGATCGCCCGCAGCGCGCCCGAGATCCCGGCCCACGCCGCGCCGGCCATCGTGGCCAACAGCATGCACACCACGACGTGGATGCCGTGCGGCATCCCCGCCCAGGACGAGCCCGACCAGACCGCCGCGATCGAGCCGACGATGTACTGGCCCTGGCCGCCGATGTTGAACAGCCCCGCGCGGAACGCGTAGCCGACGGCAAGGCCCAGCAGGATCAGCGGGCCCGTGATGATCAGCGTCTGCTGGAGGTTGATCGCGGCGGTCGCGCGGTCGTCGCCCGTGGTCCACGGAAACAGCCACTGCAGGCCCGTGCCGTCGAAGATCGCCTTGTAGGTGTCGATCGGGTTGTGGCCGGTGACGAGCACGACGAGGCCGCCGACGAAGAACGCGAAGATCACCGTGATGATCGGCGTGATGATCCCGCCGGCCCTCAGCGCGGTCGACATCCGAGCGCCGACGGTGGCGCCGTGCCCGAGGTCGTACTCGGGCTGCGAGCTCGGCGGGGGAAGGTCGGTCACGAGGCCACGTGGGCGCTGCCGCCGCCGGTCATGAGCAACCCGAGCTCCTCGTCCGAGGCGCTCGGCGGCAGCTCGCCGACGATCCGCCCGTCGTAGATGACCAGGATGCGGTCGGCGAGCGCTCGCACCTCTTCCAGCTCCAGCGAGAACAAGAGGATGGCGCGGCCGGCGTCGCGCTCGGCGAGCAGCCGGCGGTGGACGAACTCGATCGCGCCGACGTCCAGCCCGCGCGTGGGCTGCGCCGCGATCAGCGCGTCGGGGTTACCCGACACCTCGCGCGCGATCACGACCTTCTGCTGGTTGCCGCCCGACAGCGAGCCTGCGGGCGTCGTCGGGGTGCCGCCGCGGACGTCGAACTCCGCCAGCAGCCGGCCGGCGGCCTCGAGCATCCGGCGCGGCTTGAGCAGCCCGAAGCGCGTTCCCTCGCGGTAGTCGTTGAGGGCCAGGTTCTCGGCCAGCGAGAAGTCGAGCACGAGGCCGCGCGCGTGGCGATCCTCGGCGATGTGACCGACGCCGGCCTCACGGGCCTGGCGCGGCGTGCAGTTGGTGATGTCCTTGCCACGCAGGCGCACGTGGCCGGCGGTGATCGGGCGCAGCCCGCTGATCGCGTCGATCAGCTCGCTCTGCCCGTTGCCGTCGATGCCGGCGACCGCGACGATCTCGCCCGCGCAGACGCGCAGCGAGACGCCGTCCACCGCGGGCAGCCCGCGGTCGTCGACGGCGTGGACGTCCTCGACCTCCAGCAGCGGCTCGCCGGGCGTGCCCGGCTCCTTCTCGACGCGCAGCACGACGTCACGGCCGACCATCATCCGGGCCAGCGACGCCTCGTCGGCGGTGGCCGTCTCGACCGTGCCGACGGTCTTGCCGCGCCGCAGCACGGTGACGCGATCGGCGACCTCGAGCACCTCGTGCAGCTTGTGCGTGATGAAGACCACGGAGGTCCCGCTGTCGCGCAGCCCGCGCAGCACCTCGGCCAGCTCGGCCGTCTCCTGGGCGGTCAGGACCGCGGTCGGCTCGTCGAGGACGAGGATCTTCGCCCCGCGATCCAGCGCACGCAGGATCTCCACGCGCTGCTGCTGGCCGACCGAGACGTCGGCGACGCGCGCGTCGGGGTCCACGAGCAGGCCATGACGCTCGGACAGCTCGCGCGTGCGACGCCGTGCCGCCCCAAGATCGAGCAGGCCGTTCTTGCGCGGGCCCTCGTCGCCGAGCACGAGGTTCTCGGCCACGCTCATGACCGGGATCAACATGAAGTGCTGGAAGACCATGCCGATGCCGTGGTCCATCGCCTCGCGCGGCGAGCCGATCGTGACCGCGGAGCCCTCGACGAGGATCTCGCCCGCGTCCGGCGTGAGCATGCCGTAGACGACGTTCATCAACGTCGACTTGCCGGCGCCGTTCTCCCCCAGCAGGGCGTGGATCTCCCCGCGCCGCAGCTGGAGGTCGACGGCGTCGTTGGCCGTCAGTGCGCCGAAGCGCTTGGTGATGCCGCGGAGCTCGAGCGCGAGCCCCGCGGCATCGGATGCGTCAGGTGGCGACACGTGCGCCAGGGTAGGACGTGGGGAGTCCTACTTCACCGTGTCCGGCGGCGTGATCGAGTTGTCCTTCAACTTCGCGGTCACGTCGTCGATCTGCGACTGGTACTTGGCACCCGCCGCGCTGATCTTGCCCAGGCCCGCGCCGCCGTTGGCGACCTCGAACGTGGTGTTGGTCCCGCCGGTGAACTTGTCGCCCTGGACCTGCTTGACCGTGTCCACCACCGCGACGTCGACCTTCTTGATCGCCGAGGTCAGGATGTGGGCACCGAGGTAGGACTGGTCGGCGTCGACGCCGATGCCCTGCTTGCCCTTCTCCTTGGCGGCGTCCAGCGCGCCGAGGCCACACTGGCCCGCCACCTGGAAGACGACGCCGGCGCCACGGGCGATCTGGCTGAGCGCGATCTCCTTGCACTTCGCCTGGTCGACGAAGTCCTGGGAGTAGGCGTTGAGCGTCTTGATCGACGGGTTGGCCGCCTTGGCGCCCGCCTGGTAGCCGGCGATGTAGTGATCGACCGGCGGGATCTTCTGACCGCCGACCGACGAGATCGTCGTGATGTTGTTGTCCTTGGCGTACAGGCCGGCGAGGTAGCCCGCCAGGTAGCCGGACTGCTGCTCCTTGAAGAGCAGGCCCTCGACGTTGGTCGGCTTGCCCTTCAGGGTGGTCGCGTCGACGTCGATGATCGCGAACTTGGTGTTCGGGAACTTCTTGGCGACGGTGTCGACCGCGTCGGCCATCAGGAAGCCGACGCCGATGACGAGGTCGTACTTCTGCTGGGCCAGCGTCGACAGGTTCGGGACGTAGTCGGCGTTGGACTTGGAGGTCAGGACGCGGCCCTGGATGCCCAGGGTCGACTTCGAGTCCTCCAGGCCCTTGTTGGCCAACGCGTTGAACGAGCGGTCGTTGAGACCGCCGATGTCGGTGACGAGACCGACCTTGATCGCGTTCTTGGCCGGAGCGGCCGCGGTCGACGTGGTGTCGCTCGACGACGAGGAGCTGTTGTCGTCAGAGCCGCAACCGGCGGCGACGATGAGGATGCCGGCGGCGCCGATGGCGGCGATGGCACGGCGAGTGGAACGTGCGCGCACTTGCGAGGTACTCCCTCTGGATTTGAACAGGACTACTGAGGGACAGCGCGACCAACCTCGGCCGCGGCGCAAACCTACAGGTCCACCGGGCGGTGTGGTCGGTTAACCAGACCTTCAGTGTCCGAGAACGCCGCATCCAGCGCGGTTTCGGTGATCGCGCGAAGGTCCGCCAAGCTGCAGCCCAAGCGCTCGTGCGCCAGCTCGTACTCACGCCCGATGGTCGTCCCGAAATACGGAGGATCGTCTGATCCCAAGGTCACCGGGACACCGGCGGCCCGCAGCGCGCCCAGCGGATGGTCCTCATAGGTGGGAAAGACGCCGAGGACGACGTTCGACGTCGGGCAGACCTCCAGCACGATCCGGCGCTCGGCCAGCTCCCTGACCAGCGCGGGGTCCTCGATCGCCCGAACGCCGTGAGAAATTCGCACGACGCCGGGCAGCGCGAGCGCGGCACGGACCGACTCCGGGCCCGCGTGCTCGCCCGCGTGGACCGAGCAGCCCAGGCCCGCCTCGGCCACGATCGCGAAGGCGCGGACGTAGTCGCCGGCGGGGAAGCCGGCCTCGTCGCCGGCCATGTTGAAGCCGACGACGTAGGGATGGGCGAGCGCGACGGTCCGCCGGGCGACGTCCTCGCAGTCGGCCACGCCGAAGTTGCGGACGATCGAGGAGATGATCCGGCCGACGATCCCGTGATCGGCATAGGCGTCGTCGATGCCCTGGGCGATGCCGGCGAGGTGCTCGGCGTCGTCGAGGCCGACCTTGCGACCGTGGTCCAGCGACGCGATCAGCTCGACGTAGACCGTGCGCTGCGCCGCGCAGGCGGCGAGGTACTCATAGGTGATGTCGCGGTAGTCCTGCGCGGTGCGGATCGTGGCGGCGGCGTCGTCGTAGGCGCGCAGGAAGTCCAGGAAGTCGGTCCAGGCGAAGCCGCCGTCGGGCCGGAAGAGGCCGTCGGGCAAGGTGATGGCGTTGCGCTGGGCGAGGCGGCGGACGAGCTCCGGCGTGGCGGTGCCCTCGAGGTGGACGTGCAGCTCGGCCTTCGGGATGGCGGCGACGGCGGCGGTCATCGCAGGACCTCGGCGACGACGGGGGCCTCGGGCGGCGCCGTCTCCCCCACCGTGATCGCGGCGCGCACGGCGGCCACGGCCGCCTCGGCGCCCGCCTCGTCACGCGCGTGCACGACCGCGAGCGGCCGACCGCCGCGGGTCGATGGGCCGACGTCGGTCCCCGGCCCCGCGACCGCGTCCAGCCCCACGGCCGGGTCGATCACGTCGCGCTCGACCGCGCGGCCGCCACCGAGGCTCATCACCGCGATGCCCAGCGCGCGCGTGTCGTGCGCGGTCACCACGCCCGCGGTCTCCGGGAAGACCTCGCGGATCACCGGCGCGCGATCGAGGTGCCGCTCGTAGTTGTCGATCATGTCGCTCGGGCCACCGAGCGCGTGCGACCATCGCGCCGAAGCGCTCGGCCGCGGCGCCGGAGGCCAGGGCGGCCTCCGGGTCGGCGTCGCCCAGCCCACCGAGCTCCAGCAGCGCGCGCGTCAGCGCCAGCGTCACCTCGACCAGCCGCGGGTCGGCGCTCGACGGGTCGCGCAGCAGCTCGATCGACTCGCGCACCTCCAGCGCGTTGCCGGCCGTCGTGCCCAGGACGCGGTCCATGTCGGTCAGCAGCGCGACCGTCGGCAGGCCGGCGGCGACCGCGACGTCCACGAGCGCCCGCGCCAGCGCGCGGGCGTCGTCGCGCTCGCTCATGAAGGCGCCGTTGCCGTGCTTGACGTCCATGACCAGGCCGCCGAGCCCGGCGGCGAGCTTCTTGGACAGGATCGAGGAGACGATCAGCGGGATCGCCTCGACGCTGCCCGTCGCGTCACGGATGGCATACAACTTGCGATCGGCCGGGGCCAGGTCGTCGGTCTGCCCGCCGATGACACAGCCGACCTCGCGGACGACCTTGGCCATCAGCGCCGCGTCGGGCGTCGCGTTGTAGCCCGGGATCGTCTCCAGCTTGTCCAGCGTGCCGCCGGTGTGACCGAGGCCGCGGCCCGAGATCATCGGCACCGCGCCGCCGCACGCGGCGATCAACGGCGCGAGGATCAACGACACCTTGTCGCCCACGCCGCCGGTGGAGTGCTTGTCGAGGACGGGCTTGTCGACGTCTGACCAGTCCAGGACCGTGCCGCTGTCGCGCATGCCGAGCGTGAAGGCGGGCAGCTCGGTTGCGTCGAGGCCGCGGAAGAAGACGGCCATCGCGAAGGCCGCGACCTGCGCGTCGCTGAGGCTGCCGTCGCCGATGCCCGCCGCGATCGTCCGCAGCTCGTCGGGCGTCAGCGCCTTGCCGTCGCGCTTGTCGCGCAGCAGCTCCTTGGTGGGGCGCACCATCTAGTCGTAGTCCTTGACGAAGCGCGTCAGCACGCGCTGCAGATCCGCGGCCGCGACCGCGGCGCTGGCCAGCGTGTGCTCGTGGGTGAGGACCTCGTCGCCGAGGCCCTCGGCGAGGTTGGTGATGGCCGAGACGGCGACGACGCGCAGGCCGCAGTGGCGCGCGACGATGACCTCGGGAACCGTGGACATCCCGACGGCGTCGGCGCCCAGCACCTTGAACGCGCGGATCTCGGCCGGGGTCTCGAACGACGGGCCGCCGACGGCGAGGTAGACGCCCTCGCTGAGGTCGACGCCCTCGGTCACCGCGGCGGCCTTCAACGCGCGCTTGCAGCGGCAAGTCATAGGCATCGCCAAGTCCGACGAAGCGCGGGCCGATCGTGTCGTCGTTGATCCCGGTCAGCGGGTTGACGCCCATCATGTTGATGTGGTCGGTGATCGCCATCAGGCGACCGGGGCCGACCTCGGCGCGCAGCGAGCCCGCGGCGTTGGTCAACACGATCGCCTCGGCGCCGAGCGCGCGGACGGTCCGCACGGGGACCGCGAGGTCGGACACCGGGATGCCCTCGTAGAGGTGCGCGCGACCCTGCAGCACGACGACCGGCGTGCCGGCCAGCGTGCCGAGGACCAGCCGTCCGGCGTGGCCGGCGACCGAGCCGACGGGGAAGCCGGGCAGCTCGGCGTAGGGAATGGCGGTCGCGTCCTGAACGGCGTCGGCCAGGCCGCCGAGGCCCGAGCCGAGCACGAGGCCCAGGCGGGGCTTGGGCGCGTCCGGCCCGGCCGCTGCGCGGATCACCTCGGCCGCGGCGGTCATGCGCGCGCCCGGTCCAGGTCGAAGGCGAGCGGCAGCAGCTCGCCGAGCGTGACGGTCCGGCGGATGCCCTCCGGTCCGGCCAGGTGGATCGGCGTCTCGGGACCGGCGAGCTCGGCCAGCCGCTGGCGGCAGCCGCCGCACGGCACGATCAGGTCGGTGTCGGCCATGACGACAGCCTCGCGGATCGTGCGGCCGCCGGCGGTGACGAGGGCGCCGATCGCCGCCGCCTCGGCGCAGATGCCCTGCGGATAGGAGCTGTTCTCGACGTTGGCGCCGGCGTGCAGCGCGCCCACCTCGTCGCGCAGCGCCACGCCGACCTGGAAGTCCGAGTACGGCGCGTAGGCCCGCGCCATCGCGCTGCGCGCGAGGTCGACGAGCCGCGGCGTCGCGGCGCCGCGCTCCAGCAGCATCGCCGCGTAGCCGGTGGCGACCACGTCCTCGTCGGCCATCTCGAGCACCGCGCGCAGCTCGGCGACCTTGCGGTGCTCGGCGCTGAGATCGGACCCCGCCGGCGCGACCGCCTCCAGCTCGAGCCAGGTCCCGAGCCCCTCGACCGCGTCGAGGTGGATCCGCACGTCCTGCCACAGCAGCAGCCGGCGGAACTTCTCCACGACCACCACCGTGCCCAAAGCATCGTCCAGCGCGGCCTTCAGCGCGGCCGGGTCCGAGGCACGGCGACCAAGTGATAGGCGCTGGTCCGCGCGACCGCCTCGTCGGCGCGCGCGTAGGCGATCAGCGTGCCGACCCCATCCTCCTCACGCAGCTTCAGCCGTCCGTCGCGCGCGGCGAAGTAGGTGTCGATCTGGGTCAGGACGCCCTGATCGACCGCACCGTGGGCCAGCGCGGCCGCCAGCGTCGCCTCCGGATCGTGGTCGCGCGCCTTGAGCTCGACATTGCGAAGTGGATGCATCGCCGGGCCAAGCTACTACCTCGCCGTTCGGCCACCACCGCGCCGGTGCGACACCCGCATCGAATAACGTCACACCCGCGATGGAAGGGCTGCGTGTCGTCGACCACCCCGTGATGGCCAGGGCCGTCACCGAGCTTCGTGCCATGGGCACGACGCGCGCCGCGTTCCGTGCCGCGATGGCCGATGCCTCGTCGATGCTCGCCTACGAGGCGCTGCGCGACGTGCCGACGCGTGAGGTCGACGTCCAGACGCCACTGGAGTCCACCACCGGCGCACGTCCGACGCCGGTCATGGTCGTCGCGGTCCTGCGCGCCGGCCTGGGCATGGTCGACGGCTTCCTGCGCTACGTGCCCGACGCCTCGGTCGCACATCTGGGCATGCGGCGCAATGAGACGACGCTCCAGCCCGAGGATTACTACGAGTCGCTGCCCGCCGGCATCGACAGCTCGACCGTCTTCGTCGTCGACCCGATGCTCGCCACCGGCGGCAGCGCCACGGCGGCGCTCACCCGGATGCGCACGGCCGGCGCGCACGACCTGCGACTGGTCTGCCTGATCGCCGCACCCGAGGGCGTCGACGCGGTGCGCGGCGCCCATCCCGATGTGCCGATCCTCACCGCCGTCCTGGATCGCGGGCTCGACGAGCGTGGCTTCATCCGTCCCGGCCTCGGCGACGCCGGGGACCGGCTCTTCGGCACCGACTGAGGGAGATGCGATGAACGACCTCGCCGAGGATCCCCACACTGGACCGCCACCGTCGACGGACGGCGCGTCCGCGGGCGCCGCGCCCGCGGGCCAGCCGCTGCCGAAGGGGCGCCACGGCCTCTCGCGCGCGTTCATCGCCTCCAACCAGCGCGAGCGACTGCTGGACGCGATCGCCAACGTCGTCGCCGAGAAGAGCTACGCCGGCACGCGCGTCGCCGACATCACCGACTACGCCGGCGTCTCGCGCAAGACCTTCTATGAGCTCTTCACCGACAAGGAAGAGTGCTTCCTCGCCGCCTTCGACACCATCAACGAGCTGCTGATGGATCGGATGGACCAGGCGCTGACCGACCTCTCCGACAGCAACTGGCGCATCAGGGTCCGTGCGCTGCTCGGCGAGTTCCTGCGCTTCCTCGCCGCCGAGCCGGCGTTCGCGCGCATGTGCATCGTCGAGGTGCTCGGGTCCGGCGCGGCCGGCCTGGCCCGCCGCGATGCCGCGATCGCGGCGTTCGTCCCCATCGTCGACCACATCCCACGCTCGGAGCCAGGCTCGGAGCAGTGGCTCGCGCCGCTGACGCCGGTGTTCGTCACCGGCGGGATCCTCGAGGTCATCTACGCGGCCATCCGCCGCGGCGACACCGCGACGCTGCCCAAGCTCGAGGACGACCTGACGCGGCTGGCGTTCCGCGCCTATCGCGCGGATCCCGACCACCCGCCGCAGTAGGAGGCCCGCGGCGCGCGCCGAGTACGTTGGTCGCACGTCATGCGAGCCTTCACCTGCGGCGTCTGCGGCCAGTTGGTCTTCTTCGAGAACAGCGCGTGCCTGCGCTGTGGCACCAGGCTGGGCGTGCGCTGGAGCGATCGCGAGCTGGTCACCAAGCCCGACCGGCCGCCGTGCGCCAACCGCGACGCGATCGGCTGCAACGCGTTGGCCGACGCGCCGGGCGCGCTCTGCTTCGCCTGCTCGCTGACGCGCACGCGACCCAACGACGCCGACGGCCACGGCGTCGCCGCAGTGGGCCGACGCCGAGCGGGCCAAGCGCCGGCTGGTCTTCGAGCTCGGCGAGCTGGGCCTGCCGATACCCACGCGCCAGGAGCGGCCCCACGGCGGCCTGGCCTTCGACCTGCTCTCCAGCGCGGTCGAGCCGGTGACCACCGGCCACGCCGACGGCGTGATCACGCTGGACCTCGCCGAGTCAGACGACGACCAACGCGAGCGCCGGCGGGTCCAGATGGGCGAGCCCTACCGCACGCTGCTCGGGCACCTGCGCCACGAGATCGGCCACTTCTACTTCCCGCTGCTGACGGGCAACGACGCGGCGCTGACCGTCGCGCGGCGGCTCTTCGGCGACGAGCGCGAGGACTACCAGGCGGCGCTGGACCGCCACTACGCCCAGGGTCCGCCGCAGGGCTGGGCGCGCGAGCACGTCTCGGCCTACGCGACGATGCACCCGTCCGAGGACTGGGCCGAGACCTTCGCCCACGTCCTGCACCTGCGCGACACGCTGCAGACCGCGGCGGCCTACGGCGTGCGCGTCGACGGTCCGACCGGCCGGCCGGACCTCCACGCCGAGCCGGTCGACGCCGGCGCCGGCGGGCTGCGCGCGATGCTCGACGACTGGCTCGGGTTGACCTATGCCTTGAACGCGGTCAACCGCAGCCTCGGCTTCGACGACCTCTACCCGTTCGTGCTCTCGCCGCCGGTGATCGACAAGCTGGCCTTCGTCGACGGCCTGATCGCCCGTAGCTGAGGGCGTCGCTCGCGCGGGCGGGTTGCCGCCTGGCTGTCCATCCGCGCTGGACAGGCCGCTGAGCAGGCGTACCATGCTCAATGATCACGTTCGATCAGGTTCAGTTGAGCGACATCATGGACGACCAGCTCACCGTCGCGGAGATCGCGCAGCGCGCGGGGATCGCCCCATCCCACGTGCGCTTTTACCAGCGGGCCGGGCTGCTGCCCGCGCCCGCCCGCGCCGGGCGTCAGATCCGCTATCCGGCCGCGGTGCTGGAGCGACTGCGCGTGATTGCGCAGGCGCGCGAGGCCGGGCTGTCGCTGGAGGAGATCGGTGAGCTGTCGCGCTTGCGCGCGCTGCTGCAGGCGGACCTAGGGCAGCGGCGCGCCGACGAGCGCGGCGACGGCGCCCAGGACACCGGCGGCCAGGAGCGTCGCCACGACGCCGAGCCACCGCGCCAGGAGCGCAACCGCCGCGGCGGCCAACAGCGCGAACTGCCAGGGCTCCTGCAGCGAACCGGCCAGCGGGATCGCCGAGCCGAGGATCGCACCGAGCGCCGCCGGCGCCGCACCGTCGATGAACGCCCGGGCCCGCGGGTCACCCAGCAGCGCGTCAAAGCGCGCGGCACCGCCGAGGACGAACAAGAAGGACGGTGAGAACGCGATCAGCGCCGCGAGCAGCCCGCCGCCGACGCCCGCGACCGCGTAGCCGACCGCGGCGACCGTGTGGACCACCGGCCCCGGCGTCACCTGCCCGAGCGCGACCGCGTTGAGGAACTGCGTGTCGGTCATCCAGTGATGCGTGCCAACCGCGTCGGCCTGCATCAGCGGGATGATCACGAAGCCGCCGCCGTAGGAGAGCGCGCCGACCTTGATCGCCGTCCAGCAGAGCGCGGCGAGCCCGCCGGTGGCGCCCGCGGCCATCGCGATCACCGCCAGGGGTGCGAGCGACATCAGTGCATCGCGACCGGGCCGGCGCGCGAGCAGCAGCGAGAGCAGGCCACAGGCGAGCAGGACGAGGACGAGCCACGGCCCGAGCGTGGCGGCGGCCGCCGCGCCGACCAGGATGTAGGTGATGAGCGGTCCGCGTCGACCATCGGCGCGTGCCCAGCTCGGCGCGACCAGGTCGAGCCCCGCGCGCAGCGCGACCGCCGCGACGGCGGCGCCCGCCCCGGCGCCCGCGCCGCGCAGCCAGCGCGGCGGGTCGTCGGCCATGAACGCGGCGGCCAGCGCGAGGATCGCAATGAGGCCCGGAACGATGAAGCTGATGCCCGCGACCAACGCCCCCGCACGCCCGCGCAGGCGATGCCCGCACCAGACGGCGAGCTGCGTGGAGGCCGGGCCCGGCAGCAGGTTGACGGCCGCGATCGCATCCTCGAAGTCGCCTGCAGCGATCCAACCGCGACGCTCGACGCACAGCTCCCGCAGCAGCGCGATGTGGGCGGGCGGGCCACCGAAGCCGACGCATCCGATCCGGCCCCACTCGCGCGCGATCGTCGTCAGCGGCGGGGGCACGGGCCGCATCCTAGGGCGGCGCGCCGGCACGACTCGTGATCATTTGAGATCCGCTTGAGACAACGCACATCAGGTCTTCAGCCGCCCGACCGATCATCTCTGTCATGGACGCAGAGCTGACCCTCGAGCAGGCCCGGGAGATCCACCTCCTGCGCCGGCGCCACCCCGGCGCCGCGCTCCGCGTCCACGAGCGCCCGTGGGGCGTGCTGGTCGAGGTCGTCCGCGGCTCGCACACCGTGGCGCTGGAGCGCTTCGAGTTCAGCGGCGCGACGGTGCACGACGCGCCGATCCGCCTGGCGGCCTGACGCGCCGGAAGCGCGGGCACGGGCGCGGCGGAACGCTCAGCCGGTCGATGCCGCGCGCGCCGTGGCCGCCGCGAGCACGTAGTCGCAGACGCGCTCGTTGGCCTGGCGCAGGCGGCGGAAGTAGGTCGCGCGGCTGACGTGCAGCGCAAACGCGACGTCCTCGTGCGTCGTGCCGGGGTTGTTGTAGGCACCGAGCGCGACGTCGCGCAGCAGCGCCTCGTCGCGGCCCGCGCCGAAGGCCTCGGCGATGGCGCCCAGCAGCAGCTCGCGCACGGCGGTCGCGACCGTGGTGGCCTCGTCCGCGGTGGTCTCGACCAGCACGGCGAGCGGGCTCGCCATCAGCTCCGACGGGCGGTCGATGTCGCGCAGCGCCTGGCGGACGTCGGCCTCGGTCACCGCGGGCGCGAGGCCTGCAGGCCCGGGCTCGTCGGCCTTCGGGCGCGGCAGACCGAGCTCGGCGTAGATCGTCGCGCGCAGTCCGCCCAGGACGCCGCCGGGCCCGTGGTCGATGACATGGCACTCGTGGACCACGGAGCCGACGAGCACGTCGAGCCCCTCGATCTTGCGCGCGCCGGCCTGCCGCGCGAAGGCGACCGACGCGGTGTTGACCGGGCTGATCGGGAGGTAGAAGCAGCGCGGGTTGGGCAGGCCCGAGCGCAGGATCGTCGCCGTGTTGATGACGGCCAGGACGCGGGAGGCCAGGTCGCCTTCCTCGTCGGCCGTCAGGTCCAGCGCGTCGCGCCAGATCAGCGCGTTGCCGTCGGGCACATGGTCGCGCGCATGCGCGATCCAGCGGCCGAGGAACGGGTCGGCCAGCGCGGCGGGCGACGCGCCGCGCGGTGTCGCGGCGATCGCCAGTCCCTGAAGCTCGTCGTGGTGGTCGCGGGCGACCACGAAGTGCTCGGGCGCCGCGGCGGCCAGCGCGCGCGTCGCCGCCCACCACGTCTCCCCCGCGCGTCCGCGCACGCGCTCCGGGGGATCGTCGAGCTCGCCGGGACGCAGGCCGTCGGGACGCAGGAGGCGCGCCGCGTCGGCGCCGAAGCCCCAGCGCAGCGCGGGGTCCTCGACGAGCTCGGCGAGGTCGATGACCAGGCGCGCCTCGCCGGCGATGGCATGGTGATGGAGATGGTCGGCGATGCGGCGGCGCAGCTCGCGCTCGCGGTCGGGCCGCTGTGCGCGCAACTGGGCGCGCAGAGCGCGGCGGACCAGCTCGTGCATCGCGATGCCGTCGCCGACCGGCTCGGCGATCGTCTGCGCGCGCAGCCATGCCTGGGCACCGTTGGGCGCGATCCCCGGCAGCACGTCGGCAAGCATCGAGGCCGTGGTGACGCGCGCGATCGCGGCAACCGCGGTGACGTCGTCATGGCGCTGGGTCGGCGCGTCGGCGCCGAAGCCCCGGGCGAGAACGAGCCGACCGACGAGCGCCTCGACCAGCTCGGGGTTGTCGTCGAGCAGCCGCGCATCCCAGCGGCCCTCGCGTTGCGCGATCGCCGAGGCGAGCCCGAGCGCCAGCGGCGAGCCGTCTGACCAGCGCACCAGCTCGGCGGCCGTCGCCTCGTCGACACGCACGTGGGCCTCGACGAAGGCGCGGCCCTCGGCGGGGCTGAACGGCCCGAGCGGCAGCGCGCGAGTGACGTGCTCCCAGCCATCCTGAAACCACTCGGGCGCGGGACGCTCGCGCCCGGCGACGACGACGATCGCGCGGGCCGGGAGCGCGGGCAGCAGCCGCGTGCGCAAGGCGCCGTCGAGGCCGGAGATCCGCTCGTAGGTGTCGAGCAGCAGCAGCGGGCGCTCCTCGACCTGCGCCGCGGAGACGATCTCCTCCAGCGCGCCGGGGATCGGCGGCAGCTCGCGGCCGTCGATGCGCCAGGGCGACCAGCCGCGCTCGGCGCCGAGGCGCTCGACCTGTCGCAGCAGCGCGCTCTTGCCGATGCCCCCGGGGCCGTGGACGTGCACGACGCTGGCGGGCGGGTCGTCGACGAAGAGCGTGTCGAAGACGGCCAGCTCGGCCGTCCGGCCGACGAACCGCTCCGCGTCGCGTGCGCGGAGCCGGTCCGCCATGGTCGGGGCCATTGGGCCGCAGCGTAGCCCCCGGGAGGCCCGGCAGTCGGCGCGGTCCTCCGGCGCTCAGCGGCGGTGGACGACCTTCTTCTTGCTCTTGGCCTTCGGGAGCTTGCGCGTGAAGTGCGCGGGCTTGCCCAGGATGCCGGTGCGCGAGGTGCCCGTGAGCGTGATCTTCAGCACCGTGCCCGCCGGGGGCGCCTTCAGCCGGACGGTCGGCCGCTTGACGACCTTCGACAGGTTGAGCCCGGTGGACGTCTTGACGTCGACCTGCGTGGTCTTGGCCAGCGCGTTGCGCGGCCAGCTCAGGACGATCGAGGTGCCCTTGCGGGTGAGCGTCAGCTTGCGCGCCGCCGCCGGCCGCGGCGCGTTGGGCGCGGTGTAGGTGCCGAGCTTGCGGCGATCGGCGACGTAGCCGTCGATGTCGGTGACGATGGCCTGGACATCGCGCCTGCCGGCCTTGCCCTCGCCCGGGTGGAAGGCCAGGACGCCCTTGCCGTCCTTGACGACGCGCCCGATGATGCTGCCCGCGGCCGTGCCGACCTCGGCGAAGTCGACGTGCTGGCCCTTGGCCAGACCCTTGACCGCGTACTGCAATTGGCGGTCCTGCCCGCTGCCGATGACCTTGCCGGTGATCGTCGCCGGGCGCGTGCCGTTGGCCTGCAGCGCCTCGACGAGGCGGGCCGAGTCCGCGGCCACCTCGACGGTCCAGCGCCCGGCCGACGGCTTGGCGATGACGACCTCGGTGATGCCCGTCGTCGGGTTCTTGAGCGCGGCGACGCCGGGCGTCTGGACCGGCGCGTTGCCGGCGCCGGTGTCGATCGTCTCGCCCTTGGGACCGTGGAGGATCACGTGCGGCGCGGCGCCGTCGCCCTTGAAGCCCATCACGGTGCCGGGCAGGCCGGCCGGGATGTCGATCGCGTCGGGGGCGCTCTGCGCGGCGCGGGCCCGCACGGCGCTCGGGCCCGCGTAGCGGACCAGCGTGGCGTCGTTGCCGCGGCCCGTGGTCGGCAGCTCGCGGACAGATGCCGTGTGCGCCGTCATGCCGTGGATCGGCGGGCCGATCACGATGTCGCCCGAGAGCGCGTGCTGGATGACGACCTTGTAGTCGTCGACGTCACAGCCGAAGAGGTACAACTTCGGTCCGTGGCCCCACTTCGCGCCGCCGCCCGGGTGCCAGTCGCCGAAGACCGTGTCGAAGGTCAGGCAGCCGACGATGCCCTTGTTGGAGGCCAGCAGGTCCGCGCCGGCCGTGAAGTCGAGCGGGACGATCGTGATCCGCGCCCAGGCCTGGGCGTTGAACTGCTGCTTGAAGTACTCGAAGTCGAGGCCGAGGTCCCAGCCGATCCAGGGGTCGCTGGTCGGATAGCCGCCCTTGACCGCGGCGTTGACGTGGACGTAGCCCTCGGTCGTGATCTCGGCGTCGATCGTGGCCTTGATGAGCTCGATCAGCGTGCCCTCGCCGTGGAAGAACAGGACGTTCGGCAGCGGGTTCGGGTAGCGGGCGAAGCCGAAGCCGAAGCGTGCCTCGACGAGCTTGGCGACGCTGAGGCCGATCGAGCCGCAGAGCGCGAAGGTCGGCGTCTTGTAGTCCTTGAACATCTGGTGGAACAGGATCTGGTTGGGACCATCGTGGGCCAGGACGTAGTCCTTGTAGCCCGGGATGAGCTTGTCGAGCAGATCCCAACCGGCATACGGTGTGACGTCCTCGAGGCCGACGTGCTTGACGCAGTTCTCGTTGGCCGTGACCTTGGGGCCGAAGTCGATCGTCAGGCCGACGTGGGTGATGAACAGCGGCCCGACGGTGATCGAGCCCTCGAACTGCAGGTCCACCATCTTGACCTTGCCCTTGGCGAGCTCGAGCTTGCCCGTGAGCGTGGTCGGCATCGGGACGGCCATGCTCGCCTTGGCCGAGATCGCCCAGTTGCCGTCGCCCTTGTAGGTGATGACGACCGGGCCGAGCGTGATGACGCCGAGCGGGATCTCGTCGACGGTGTAGGAGAACGGGGCGAGGTCAGACGCGTTCGCCGCGGGCCCGAACGTGGCGTGCATCGGCGCGCTCGGCGTCTTGCCCAGCAGCTCGGGCGGCGTGCCCGGGAGGATGTCGAGCGTCGAGGTGCCGTTGACCAACAACTTGGGCTCGCCGGAGACCTTCAGCGGCAGGCCGCCGATGCCGGCGTTGGCGTCGACCTTGAAGCCGCCGATCGTGTCGCCCGCGAGGTCCCACGCGATCTTGCCGTCGATGAACGCGAAGTCGGTGTTCTTGTAGGTGCCGGTGACCTTGACGTTGGCGGCGGTCAGCGTCGCCTGCGTCGTCGCGCCGGCCGTGAACGTGTTCTTGTTCGGGACGGCGACGAGCTTGCGCTTCCAGGTCAGGACCGCCTTCGACGTCAGGAGGGTGTCGACCTCCAGGCCGTTGAGGCGGAAGTGGCCGTCGGTGGTGTAGGTGACGGTGCGGATGCCGGCCTTGTCGACGGTGACGGCGTGGAAGCAGCCGGCGCCGGCCTGCGCCGTGCCCTGCGTGATGAAGACCGCCTTCTCGATCTTGATCGTCGGGTTCTCGACGCACGGACCCTCGCCGACCTTGAGGTTGTCGGCGTTGGTCGCCGTGAGGCCCTCGTCGTCGGTGACGCGGACGCCGAGCAGGTGCTGGCCGGCGGTGTCGTACTTGGTGGTGATGTGCGGGTCGGCGCCGGTGCTCGGTCTCGTAGCTGCCGTTGCCGTCGAGGTCCCACGCGTAGGAGACGACCGAGCCATCGGCAGTCCCCGGCAAAGGCGTTCAAGGTGAAGGACTTGCCCGCCTGGGGCTGGGTCGGTGGCTCGATGATCGCAACGCCGGGCGCGTGGTTGGCGGCGACGGTGAGCGCGGTGCCGGTCGTGGCGGTGAGGTTGTCGTCGTCGGTGACCTTGAGCAGGACGGTCTGCGCGCCGGGGTTGTTGTAGGTGGTGGTGACGGTTGGCCCGGCGTGGTCGGTCTGACCGTCACCGTCGAGGTCCCAGGCGTAGGTGGTGATGGCGCCGTCGGCGTCCGAGGAGGCGGTGGCGTCGAAGGTGACCTGCTGACCGGGGCGGATCGGGCGGTCGGGGCGCGTGTGGTCGTAGGTGGTGGTGAACGTGGGGCTCGGCGGCGTGGAGGTGCCGCCGAGGCGGGCCAGGAAGCCGGTGTCGCGCGGGGTGTTGGTGACCCGTCCGGCGATCAGCGCGCTGCTCACGCCCGGCATCAGCGCGATCGCGTAGGCCTCGTCGTCACCGTCGTCGCCGATCGTGATGTTGGCCGCGTTGGCGGTCGGCGCGTGGCCGGGCTTCAGCGTGGTGTCGGGCGTGCCGTCGGCGTGGAAGCCGGCGACGGCGACCTGCTGGGTCGAGCCGACGGTCATCCGGCCGGCGAGCGTGAGCGCGCCGTCGGAGGGTGAGACGGCGAAGTCCGCGACGTCGGTGATGTGCGAGGGGCTCGTGTCCTGCGTGGCGGTGCCGCCGGTGCCGAAGCTGGGGTCCAGCGCGCCGTTGGGCGTCAAGCGCGCGAGGCCGAGGAGGTGATTGGCGCCGGCGCCCGTGACGGTGGCCGCGACCGTCGCGTGCCCGTCGGCCGAGAGACGGATCCGCCGGCTTTCCACGTCATAGGTCGCCGGCGACGCGCCGGTGAGGTCGGCCGTCACGTAGCCCGACGTGCCGCCGGTGCCGTAGGTCGAGTCCAACACCCCGGCAGCGCTGTAGCGGGTGAGGACGAGTTGCCCCTTGGCCGAGACGCCGCCCGTCGTCCGCCAACCCGTGAGGACGAGACGGTCGGATGCGTCGACGGCGACATCGTCGAGACGCGTCGCGGCGCCGCCGATGATCACGCGGATCTGCCCACTTCCGGCGAACGTCCCGTCGACCGCGCCGTTGGCCGTGAGCCGCGCGACGACGCCGGCGCTGCTGGTGATCGGGTGCGTGCCGACGAGCACGATCGCGCCGGTCGACTGCAGCGCCATGTGCCCGAGCCGGACGCCGCCGGCAGCGGTGGTGACCGTCGCGATGCCGTTGGTGGCGAAGCTGGGGTCGAGGTGGCCGTCGGCGGTCAGCCGCGCGACGACGATGCCGGGCGCGGTGCCCGCGGTGGCCGTGAGCGCGGTGGCGGCGACGAGGATCCGGCCGTCGGCGAGGACGAGCACGTCGGTCGGGATGACCGCGCCCTGCCCACCACCGAAGGCGAGCGTGCCCGGGACCGGCTGGTCGGCGGCGAAGGTCGTGTCGGGGGCGCCGTCGGCCGTCCGCTTGGTCACGGCGACCTTGTCGTTGCCGACCTCACCCGCCGCCAGGAACGCGCCGTCGGGGTAGACGTGCAGCGCGGCCCAGCGGCCGCCGGCGGCGTCACCGGTGGTGACCACCCCGCCGCTGCCCGCCGGACCGAAGCTCGGATCGAGGTCCAGTGGTCCGGCGAGGGCCGTCCCGCTGGTTGCGATCACCGCGGCCAGGACGAGGAGCACGGCAACGACGGCACGGCGGGGAGAGGGCATCCTCCCCACCATGGACGCGCGAGGGCGCCGAGACCGTCTCGGATCTGTCTCAGGCTGCACGCCGATCACGCCCCGAGTGCCTTCTTATAGGCCTGGCGCAGCGCCGCTCGGAGCTCCTCCTTGCCAGGGTGATCGCCGACCAGGCGCTCCCAATCGTGAAAGACCGCGGCAAGCGCGTCGTAGGGCTCGATCGGGCAGTAGCGGCCCGAGGCGGTGGGCGCCAGCGTCCTCCCGTCCTCGGCGAGGTGCAGATACCTGCGGGTCAGGATGTGCTTGTAGGCGTGGACGACGACCCCGTCAGCAAGGTCGATGTCGCTCATCCACATGAACTCGGCCACCAGCGGCTCTCCGACCCGGGCCAGCAACGGCTCCCAATTCGGGTGATCGCAGTGGCCGAGCTCGCCGGCGATGGCCTGGTCGTCGTGCATGCCCTGACCCTGCGACCGGCCGGCGCACCGAACAACACGCGTCGGTGACGAATCGGCGGCGACTTCGACGCCATCCCCACGAGGACCTATCGTCCGACGCGCCAGGTTCCGTGTCCACGCACCGCCCCGCCCCAGCCAACGAAGCGGTCCGGCGGCGGATGTCTCGCCAAGCCCGCCGAGACACCGCTCCCGAGGTCGCCCTGCGCCGTGCGCTGCACCGTCGCGGGCTCCGCTATCGCGTCGGCATCCGCCCTGTCGCAGAGCTCCGCGGCAGCGCCGACATCGTCTTCACGGCCGCGCGCGTGGCGGTCTACGTCGATGGCTGCTTCTGGCACATGTGCCCCGAGCATTCGACGATGCCGGCCAACAACGCGGCGTGGTGGAAGGCGAAGCTGGAGGGCAACCGCACGCGCGATCGCCGCACCGACGAGGTCTTGGCGCGCCACGGCTGGGAGTCGGTGCGCGTCTGGGAGCACGAAGAGCCCGAGCAGGCCGCCGAGCGCATCGCCGAGCTGGTTCGGCTTGTCCGGACTCGCTCCTAACATCCGCGCGCACATGGCGCGCTTCTCCAAGTCCAAGTTCACCGTGGTGGACCTCTTCGCCGGCTGCGGGGGCATGACCCGCGGGTTCGAGGACACCGGCCGTTTCGCGTCGATCTTCGCCGTCGAATGGGACAAGGCCGCCGCCGAGACCTACCGGCGCAACTTCGGCGATCACGTGGTGGCCGGAGACATCAAGGACGTCGCGGAGTTCCCGCAGGCCGACGTCGTGATCGGCGGGCCACCCTGCCAGGGCTTCTCCCCGTTGAACATGACCGGCGTCGGACTGGAGCGCCGCGAGCTGTGGCGCGAATACCTGCGCGCCCTGGACGAGGCACAGCCCAAGCTCTTCGTCATGGAGAACGTCCCCGAGCTGCTGCGCTCGCCCGAGTACCAGGAGTTCGCCGACGCGGCCCGCGAGCGCGGCTACGAGGTCGATGCCCAGATCCTCAACGCCGCCGACTACGGTGTGCCCCAGCGGCGGCGGCGCGCCATCGCCATCGGCAGCCGTCTCGGTACGCCCACGTTCCCCGAGCAGACACACTTCGCGCCGGGCACCGGCGAGGGCCTTCCGTGGCGCACGTTTCGCGAGGCCGTCGTCGAGCTGCCGCTCGTCCCCGACGGGCGCAACTGGCACAACTCCAGGAACCCGCGGCCGGTCAGCGTCGAGCGCTACCGGACCATCCCGGGCGAGGGCGAAGGGCGCTTCGATCTCGCCGCGCGCCGGCCCGACATCACGCCGGCGTGCTGGCTGCGCAAGAAGACGGGGTCGACCGACGTCTTCGGCCGCCTGTGGTGGGAGCGCCCCGCGTTCACGATCCGCACGGAGTTCTTCAAGCCCGAGAAGGGCCGCTACCTGCACCCGTCCGAGCATCGCCCGATCACGGTGCGCGAGGCCGCGCGCTGCATGACCTTCGAGGACGACTTCGAGTTCCCCGCCGAGCAGCCGATGACGACGGTCGCCAAGCAGATCGGCAACGCCGTCCCACCGCGGCTGGCCGCGGCGATCGCCGAGGCACTGGTGGCGCACCTCGACATCGAGCGGGAGTTGGAGCGGGAGCGGGTGGCCGGCGTCCCGGAGCTCGCTGCCGCGTAGCCGCGAATCGGCCTCGCCGATCGCCTGGAATTCACTCCTGGGATTTACGAATCCCGATCTGTGCTACATTGCTCGTAGTCGCTCCTAGTTGGCGACCAATATCCCGCGAGCAATGCACGAAACACCTCTCTTCACCACCGATCTCGATCCTGCCACGGCGAGCGT
Organism: uncultured Conexibacteraceae bacterium; assembly: GCA_963731005.1. Classification (GTDB taxonomy): domain Bacteria; phylum Actinomycetota; class Thermoleophilia; order Solirubrobacterales; family Solirubrobacteraceae; genus Baekduia. The sequence continues at coordinate 1,763,394 of CAVSTZ010000001.1, forward strand.
TCTCGCGGCGGTCAAGCCGGTGGCGCATCGCGCGCCCGAAGCGATCCACGAGGCAAAAATCCTGGTCCTCGCCCCGGAGCAGACCGGCCGGCTCGACATCACGGCCGAGGACGTCGACCCCGAGGAAAAGTCCTACGTCGGCAAGCGGACCGAGATCAACTTCCTCGCCGCGGCGGGCTTCCCCCGCGGACGGTCCGAGGGCCGACCGCTGGACACGGTCATCGCCGGCGAGGACGTCGACGTGAAGACCAGCCTCACCGGAACGGTCATGATCGCGCCCAAGAACATCGGCGAGATCATCTTGATGATCCTGCACAACCCGAAGAAGGACACGTGGTCGATCGGGGTCGTGCGGGTCACCGAGGACCTGCTGAACCCGAGTCGCTCACGCGATGCGAAGGGCACGCTCAGCAAGGCCGGCCGCGCTGCGATCCACTGGATCGAGCACGAGCGGCCGATGCCCGACGAGCTGCGCAACCCGCTGCTCACGCTCCCCGAGGCCACCGTGCAGGGCATCCTCGGCGAGCGCTCGGGCCAGGCCAGGCTCACCGCCCTCTTCTCGGTCTGCCTCGACATGCCGATCCCACGCTGGCTGCTCGTCGCCCTCGGCCGGCAGCTCGATCCGGCCAAGCGGGTCCGCGACGCCCGGCTGCGGCTCGAGCCCCAAGGCATCCGCATCCTCTCGACCCGCTACGACCGCGAGGAGCTCGAGCGCGTGGGCCTGCACCCGCCGACCAGCTCGACCTTCTTCTTCAGCACGCGACGGTGAACCAGGCCCGACGTGATGACCACCGGCTTCCTCACCACCGCAGCGAAGTGCGTCGCAACGACCGCGACGGCACACTTCTCCCTCACCGTCGCCATCGCATTGATCGCGGCCGACCTCCTACGGTTCCTCGCCGAGGATGGTTCACGCTGCGCCATGGGCTGGCTCGACGTCAGCGATCGGGTCAGGGGCACGCCCACCCCACCGGGGCCTGGACGACGAGCATCGGGGCGTGACGGCTGACCGATGTGCCGCCCTAAGACGTGACGCCTTCGGCGGCCGAGACGTAGTCCCTCGCCGCCGCGACGACCTCGTCGTGCAGGTCCTTGGCCAGCGCCTCGGCATCGTGGCTGCACGCGGCCAGCTGATCGTCGAGGCGGTGGGCCCAGGTCACCAGCGCATCAAGGACCTTCAGCTGCGAGACGAGGGGGAAGTCGTCGTTCAGCTCGGACGCCTTGCGGATCTCGTCAACCCAGAACTTCGGGTCCCCGTAGCCCGATTGGCATGAGTCGTCGAGATCCCACGCGACGTCGGGGTCGCTGAAGACGAGGCCTCCGCGCGCCGCCGGGACCCAGACCTTGCGCTTGCCGGAGAGTCGCAACTCGAGCGTCTTGTCGACCGCCTTCGCCTCGCGCAACCACTGACGATCGAAGCGACGGTGGTCGGGGATCGGCTCGGGTCCGAGGTAGTCACCGGACGCGTAGTACTTGTGACGCACCCATTGACCGTCACGGCAGACGATCTTTCCGCTCCAGTGCTTGACCTCGAAGAGCCAGAGCCCGGTCGGCCCGAGCACGATCGCGTCGACGTCGAGCCCGGGGGCCACGAGCAGCTCGCGCATCACGAGATGCTCGCCAGACAGTTGTGCGAGCTCTCCGAAGAACCGATCGACACCTGGCGTGCCGTCGTCGATCGGACGCGGCGGCGCCCGCGGGACCACCAGCTCCTGCCACCACCGCTGCACGATGTCCAGGTCGACCGGCGGCGCGGGCTCGGGGCCCGGATCGGCGCGGGCTCGGGCGCTTCGACCATCGGCTCGGCCCGCGAGTGCCTTGCCGGATCGCCGAGCAGCAGCATGACCAGCGAGAGCCCGGCAAGCAGCGCCGGCGACGCCGCGAGCAACGCGACCAGCACCGCCACCACCACGAGATCGCCACCGACGACCGCGGCCACCGCCAGGACGGTCAGCAGCGCCGGCACGCCGACCACCGCCGAGCCGCGAGCCCGCGTCGCCAGCCGTTCGCGCGCAGGCCGCACCCGCTCGGCCCACGCGGCGCGCTCCTCGGCGACGCGCTCCAGTCGGGCGGCCTCGCGCGCCTCGCGCGCGGCCACCGCCGCGTCGTGCTCGCGCACGCGCTCGGCCTCGTGCGCCTGCCAGACGGCCCGCGCCTGCCGCTCGCGCCGCTCACGTTCCTGACGCAACGGCTCGCGCCACTGCGCCTCGAGCTCTCGCTGGTAGTGCCCGACGAGCGCCATCCCGGGAGCCAGCCCCTGCCAGGTCTTGTCGATGTTCCACATGGGCCGCCGAGAAACCATAGTTGCCTTTGCAGCCGGAAGTGGGCACGAACGCTGCACGATGGGTGCGCGCCCGCGTGGGAGAGCCTGCCGCCATCGCTCTGAGCGTGATTTCGCTCGCCTTAGCCGATCGTTCAGTAGGCCGCGCGACCGCAGGCGTGTTGAATGCCGACCAACATGCGCAGAATTGCTCGCCTTTCCGTGGCCTCGACCATCGGTCTCGTCCTGACCGCCCTCGCTTGTGGCGCACTGCTGGCCGCCATCTGCCCGGTCGGCGTCGCCGACGCCGCCCCGGCCAAGATCGGCCGGATCGTGGTCACCATCCGTACCCCGAAGGGGATCCCCGCCTCCGTGAGGGTACGAACGGGCAAGGTGACCAACGTCCTGGCCAAGGCCCCCGCGGGCACCTCGCGCAGGTTCACCGTCAAGCTCCGGCCCGGCCGGGCCGGCGTGACGGCGCCCGACGTCCTGTTCGCCGGCGGCCTGTACCGCTCCCGCGCCGCCACGACCGAGGTGACGATCCGCCGGGGCACGAGCAAGCTGGTGACCATCGCCTATCGACCGGTCCCACTGGCCAAGGGCCTGCGCGCCACGGCCATCAGCCAGACCGGTGTCACGCTTGCGTGGACGGCGCCCAAGGGTGCCAAGGTCCTCCTCCGACGCACCGTCGGCGACCGCGCCGCCGCCTCGCCGTCGCGGGGGACCGCGGTCAAGGTGCGTGGCGCCGGCGCGAGCGACGAGGGCCTGAAGGCCGCCTCCAAGTACACCTACAGCTTGTTCACCAAGGTCAAGAACCGTTGGGAGGGACCGGTCGCCGCGCGCGTCGGCACCGCCTCCCCGGATCCCACCGTGGCCGCCTACGTCCTGTCGTCGGGCGCCACGCTCGTCAAGCCCGGTGAGGCCGACCTGCCGGCGATCTCCGGTGGCATCGTCACCGTCCACCTGCGCGACGGACGACCGACCCCCGTCATCGGCGCCGGCTTTGCGCTGCCCGTCTCCGCGACGCTGCCGGGCGGCTTCATCGGCACCGTCACGGCGGTCTCCCCCGACGGCCGCACGGTGACGCTCGCCCCGGGCGGCCTCGCCGACGCGTTCGACTACTACAACATCGATGCCGGGCTGGCGGGCGACTCCAGCGACCTGCAGGCCCAGGCGCAGACGCGCGGCGCTTCGCCGCGTGCCGCGGGCGCCGGCGGGCTGCTCGCCAACTGCGACTGGGGCGGCGGCGCGGAGGGGTCGGTGACCATCCACCCGATCATCAAGCCCGACGGCCACTTCCGCGCCTCGCTGCAGAAGAAGCTGTTTCCGCCCAAGCTGGCCGCCACCTTCGACGTCGAGGCCAGGCTGACGCTCGGGGTCAGCGCCGACATCGAGGTCGGCGGCAACGTGTCCTGCTCATTGCCCGGCCTGCAGAAGTTCGTCAAGCAGATCGCGGTCGAGCCGGTGCCGATCGCGCTGGTCTTCGAGCCCAAGGCCGAGATCACGGTCGGCGGCAAGCTGTCGACCAAGAACGTCGGCTACACCGTGACCGGCGGCGTGTGGGCCAAGGGGCAGTTCGGCATCGGCGTCGACGACAGCGCGCAGGGCGGCCTCATCCACGATGCGGGCCCGACCAACTCGGACACGTCCTGGTCGGCGACGTTGGGCACCAACATCGGCGGCGAGCTGACGGTCGGCCCAGGGGCAGGCACCGATGGCGTCGGGGCCGTCGCGGGCATCGGCGGCAAGCTCAACCTCCTCAAGGCCGAGACCGGCCCGGTCTTCGGCGACGCCGATCTGCGCCACAGCCTGTGCCTCAAGACCGAGATGGGCCTCGAAAGCGAGGCAAATCTCAACGCCAAGGCCTGGGCGGGCAGCCTGTCGGCCAGCGCGTCGTTCACCGTGCCGGCACTGAAGGGCAGCGTCACCTACGGCGGCCCGTGGTACCTGCCCTCCGACTGCCCCAACATGCCCGCGCCCGCCGGCCAGAGCCTGGACATCATCGGCGACGGCATCCAACAGCTGTCGAGCTCGACCAGCGGTGACGCGGCCCAGTGGGGCCACACCGACAGCTTCACCCCCGGTCAGGCAGCCTGGGTGCTGAGCACCGGCCGTGCCGCCGACGTCACGGTCGCCGACCCGGCCTTCGTGGCCAACACCGAGATGGACCAGCCCGGCATCGCACAGCTGTCGGACCTCATCGAGGGCCAGCCCACCTATGACGGGGCGTCGTTCACGACGACCGTCAAGCCGACCGGGCACACGCTCCACGTGCGCTACGTGTTCGCCTCCGAGGAGTATCCGGAGTACGTCGATGCGGGCTGGGACGACGTGATGGCCATCTTCATCAACGACACCAACTGCGCGCTGGTGCCAGGCACCGGCCAGCGCGTGTCGGTCGACAGCATCAACGACCACACCAACAGCCAGTACTACATCGACAACTCCGTCGGCGCGTCGGGGTACTCCACCAGCATGGACGGGGTCACCAAGCCGCTGACCTGCGACGTGCCCGTCACCCCCGGCCAGCCGGTCACCGTGAAGGTCGCCGTCGCCGACACCAACGATCACCGCGTCGACAGCGCCGTCGGCCTGCTGGACAAGGGCATTTGGTCGGACTGAGCGACCCCACCACAACCCCGCCGCCCGCGATCGACGGCTATCGGGACGCCGAGCGCCGAGGGCTGCTGCCCGTCGTCCCCGACAGCGCCCCTACGCCGCTGCCGGGCCCGGGCGCGGGGCGATTGGCGCGCAGGACCATGTGGGGCATCGTCGGCATCTTCGTGGCGATGCTGGTGCTCGTGCGCACGGTCCCGCCCGCGCTTGACGCCGTGGATACCTCGTCCGCGATCGCGGCGCCGTTGCTGTTGGCCTGCGGCCTGGGCATGGGTGCATGGGTGCTGCGGGCCTGGCGGCGCACGGGCAGGCGCAACATCGACGAGTTGCGCCACGGCTACACCACGCTGACGCTGACCGCCGGCGGGTTCTGGCTGACGTTGAATCCGCGTTGGGCGGCCAACAGCCAGCGAACGGTCGGCTGGGACTATCGAGGCGTGTGGGTCCTCGCCGAGGACGGCACGGTCAAGCAGAGCCCAGACCACTCGGTGCTCCCGCCGGGCCCCTACCCGTCACGCCGGCCCGGCTACTTCGAGCTGTGGAGCGGACGCCGATGGACGGGCGACCACATCCCCGATCCCTCGATGTCGATGCACGCCGGCGGGCGTTGAGCACCAGTCACCGCGCAGCGAGGGCAACGTCGCGGTCACCCCGCGGTCACCACTTCGTCTCCCATCCTTCACGGCTCGGTCACCGGCCGTGGCGATCGGCGCGATGAGAATGGCGCAGCGCAATCTCCGTGGCCCTCGGAAGCGGGCCTCGCGCGTCATCCCTCAAGCATGAAGCCCCGATCGGAGGCACCTTTGTCCTCGAATTCCCGTCGCCGCGCCGCTCTCGTCGCGGCGGTCATGGCCGCCACCGGCGCCGTCGCCGCGCCCATCGCCCACGCCCTCCCGCTGCTCCAGGAGCAGGACACGTGGGGCGGCGCGCTGCCCCTGGCCGGCGCGAGCATCTTCGACACACCGGTCGTCGAGGGCGGCTGGTCGGCGTTCGCGCCGATCGACAACACGCACTACTGGACGATCAGCGACCGCGGGCCCAACGGTCAGCCGACGGTGACCGTCGGCGGCGTCGCCAAGTCCGTGCGCACGTTCCTGGCCCCGTCGTTCACGCCCACCATCTACAAGGTGGCGATCGGCCGCTATGGCCAGATGGGTGTCCAGGCACGGATCCCGCTGCACCTCAAGGCCGGCGCGGTCGATCCCGCGCGCGCCTGGATGGCCGCCCATCCGGATCCGAGCAAGGGCGTCGCCGCCGGACCACTGAACCAGATCACCGGCCTGCCGCAGATCGTCACCGCCGCGCAGGGCGCCGCCTCCGGCCTGCCCGCCGACGCGGGCGCCTTCAAGCAGTCGGCCTCGCGCGACGAGGATCCGTTCGCGGTCGACGGCGTGACCGAGCTCACCGGCGACCCGTACGGCCTGGACACCGAGGGCATCGCGGTCGACCCGCGCGACGGCGGCTTCTGGCTCGGCGACGAGTACCGCCCGTCGCTGATCCACGTCGCGCCCGACGGGACGCTACTCAACCGCATCGTGCCGCAGGGCACCGCGAGCATCGCGGCCGACACCACCGACCCGGCGAAGTTCGCCGGCTCCGACCCGTCGGTCCTGCCGACGCAGGACGCGCTCCCGCGCGCCTTCGCGTTTCGCAAGCAGAACCGCGGCATGGAGGGCGCCACGCTGACGCCCAACGGCAAGACGCTGTTCGGCATGTTGCAGTCCTCGATCGAGCCGCCCGCCGGCAAGGGCGACGCCCGCACGCTGCGCCTGGCGCGCTTCGACGTGACCGACCCGGCGCACCCGGCGCTCACCGGCGAGTTCGCCTACCGGCTCGATCCGCCGAGCGCGACCAGTGGCGTCAAGCAGACCGACATCAGCATCTCTGACATCTCGGCGATCGACGCCAGCCACCTGCTGGTCGACGAGCACGACAACGTGACCGACGTCGCCGGCGCGGGTCAGAAGCGCATCTACGAGGCGGACCTGACCAACGCCTCCAACATCGCGACCGACCCATCGGCCAACGGCGACGACCCCCAGGTCGAGGCCCAGAACGCGGCCGGGATCGTCCCGGTCGCCAAGACGCAGATCCTCGATCTGACGCAGTTCGGCTACACCCACGACAAGCCGGAGGGCATCGGCCTCTTCCCGAACGGCAACCTCGCCGTCCAGGACGACAACGACTTCGGCTTCGCCCAGGGCAACGACCCCGAGAACGCCGGACCGAGCGACCCGCCGTTCCTCGTCACGCCGAGCGGCCACACGACGCAGCTGTGGCAGTTCAGCGGCCTCGGCTTCGGACCGAAGCCCGGCGACGATGGCCACCACGACGACAACCACCACCCGGACGGCCCCGGCCCTGGTGGCTCCGGTTCCACGTCGGGTCAGGGCGGCCATCCGTCGCCCGCGCCGCGGGGCGCGAAGTTCACGTTCGGCACGCGGACGCTGTCCAAGAACAAGGCCTTGAAGGCCCGCGCCGTGAAGCTCACCGTCCGGCTCTCACTGCCGGCGACGACCAAGACCACGCTGAGCTTCAAGCTCGGCAAGCAGCGGGTCTCGCTGGGCGGCGCGACGCAGAAGCTCACGGCCGGCAAGGGCACGCTCAAGGTCCCGCTGACGGCCACGGGCCGCAAGCACCTGCGCGCGACCCACGGTCACGTGACCACGACGTTGACGATCAAGGCCGTCGCCGCGGGCGGCGGCGTGTCCACCACGAGCGTGCACCTCAAGCTGGCCTGAGGTGAACCTCGACGGCCGGGCGGCCCCGCGCGTGCGGGCCGCCCGGCCGGCCGTCGTCGTTCGTGAGCGAGCGAGCGACCGCTGTGTGCTGCGCTCGCGATCAGCTCCGGCAGGCGATCGCGCCGTCGGTGGTGACCACCGCGCCCGACGGGTAGCCGGTCTTGACGCGATATTGCCAGCGGTGGTCACTCGGACAGCTGGTCGTGGCAATCCAGTCGCCGCGCCCGAAGCTCGCGCGAAGGGACGTCAGCGAGATCGGGATGCCGGCGACCACCTGCAGGCCCTCCGGGATGTCGGCATGCAGCCGGTAGGACCAGCGCGACGAGCCGGGCTTGGTGAGCGTGCCCTTCACCGGCGCCTGGACGCGCGCCGGATTCTGCAGCACGACGAAGAAGTACATCTTGCTTCGACCGCCGTTGATGACGGTCACCCTCGGCGGCGAGGTGATCCCGACGACATCGGCGTGGGCGGGCGCCCCATGGCTCATCACCGACTGCGGCGGGCACCCGGCGGGCCCACGGCTCACCAGCGCGGCCTGCGTGCAGGCAGGGTACTTGGCGCCGTTGTAGACCCAGCCCTTGGGCAACCAGACGTCGACCGACCGTGGCATCGGCGGGGCGGTGTCGTCCGCCGCGTCGATCGTCTCGCGGACGTCAATCCTGATGCCCCGCGGATGGCTCGGCGTCCCGGCCTTGTCCGGCTTCACCGCGACCGTGACGGCAATCCGGAACGGCCCGGCGTCCTGCCCCAGCGCGACCGCGGCCAAGATGCCCGCCGCCAGCACCGCGCCGAGGACGAGTAAACCCCTCTTCCCGAGAACCATTGATCAGCGACGCTATGTCATCCCGACAGACGGTGCAACTAGGACTTCTTCCTCCCCTGCTTCTGCTCGCGCGCGTCGGTCCGCTTGCCGTAGCGATGAGTCCGCGGCTCGGGCATCGTCTTGGGGACATGCCTGAATCGCTGTGGAGCCGCGTCGCCGATCTGCGCCTGACCATCGCCGAGCATCGCTGGGAGCGCGTGCTGGAGCCCGGCGAGCCCGACGAGCACGGCCGCTACCTCCTGCACCTGAGCGGCGACGGGTTCGCGGGGCTCGGCGAGGAGGTCGGCGGGACGATGATGGACAAGGACGGATCGTTCTTCGCGCTCGCGCCGTCGCTGCCGCTGGCGGGCTCGTGGACGCTCGCGTCGTTCAGCGATCACGTCGCCGGTCTCGATCTGTGGCCCGAGCCGCCGGAGTGGGACATGGCGCGCCGGCTGCGGCGCTGGGCCTTCGAGTCGGCCGCGTTGGACCTGGCCCTCGCCCAGAACGGCCGTTCGCTGGCCGAGGCCCTCGGCCGCACCTCGACGCCGGTGCGCTTCGTCAACTCGCTCGGGCTCGGCGACCCGCCATCGCTCGCGACGATCGGCCGCCGCCTGGAGCACTACCCGGACTTGCGCTTCAAGCTCGACGCCCAGCCCTCGTGGTCGGCATCGCTGATCGCGCAGGTCGCGGCGACGGGCACGGTCGACGTCATCGACTTCAAGGGCCGCTACGGCATCGAGGTCGACGACGAGGCCGCGCTCGTGACGATGTACCGCGAGATCCTCACGCAGTTCCCCGACGCCATCCTCGAAGACCCCCACGACCTCCCCGAGGTCACCGAGCTGCTCGAGCCCCACACCGCGCGCGTCTCCTTCGACGCGCCGATCGCCACGGCGGCCGACATCACGACGACGATCGTCAACGTCAAGCCGTCACGGATCGGCAGCGTCCGTGCGTTGTTGGACATCTATGACCACTGCGAGCAGAACGGCCTGCGCATGTACGGCGGCGGCATGGGCGAACGCGACGTCGCGCGCGGTCAGATCGAGCTGCTCGCCTCGCTCTTTCACCCCGACAGCACCAACGACGTCGCACCCTCGCCCTACAACATGACCGACCTGCCGGCGGAGCTGCCGCAAAGCCCCCTGGTCCCGGGCACGCCCGCCCCGGGATTCCGCTGGAGCTGACCCCCGCCCGGCTCGGCGGTCGGTCGGGCGGGCGGGCGGGCCCGTCACCCAAGGACCGGACCCGCGCTCAGGCGGCGGTCACGGGACGCTGTCCGCCGTAGGCGGCCAGCGCGTAGATGACCAGGATGTCGACCGCGAAGATCGCCAATGACCAGAACGGGTACGCGGGGATCGAGAGCAGTGCGGCGATCGCGCTGGCCGAGGCCATGAGGATGCCGAGCCAGCGCCCGAACTGGTGACCGTTCCAGATCGAGAACGCGGCGAGCATCTGGATGGCGCCGATGCCGAGCGTCACCCAGCCCCAGGTGCTGAGGCCGCTGATGATGTAGGACTGGTCGTTGACGAAGAAGTGCGAGTCGCCGATCGCGGCGATCCCGTAGATGATGTTCAACACGCTGATCAGCGCCATCATGATCCCGGCGAACAGCACCCAGCCTTCGCCCTCGGCAGCGGCATAGGCACCGCTTGCGGCCGCGCTCCGCGTGCCACTCGGCTGCTGCATCCCCGCGTCCATCATCGACATGCGCTTCGCTCCTCGTCGGCCCGGTCGGTCATGGCTCCAGCGTGCGCCGGCGCGCCGGCGGGGGCAACCGGGCGTGCACGCTAGGACCGGGGGGCCTGCATCCCTCGCGAAGCCGTGTGCACACCAGCCGCGCGATCGCGCCGCCGGACCCACAGCCAATCCAGCGCCACCGCCAGCACCGCGATGAGGACCATCGCGACGAACGTGCGCGGATCGTCCTCGAGCGTGTTCTTGACGAACATCGCCAGGACGACGACCGTCAGCCCCATCGCGGTGACGATGACCGTCGCGCTCGAGCCGGTTTCGGCGCGGACCCGCAGCGCCGCCGCGCCGATGAGCAGGAAGATGATCATCGCGACCGCGCTGCCGATGTCGGCGATCGCGCTGAGGTCGAAGAGGTTGGCGAGGACCAGCACGAGGACGGCGGAGATCGCCGGCCCGCTCGGCCCGAGGTGCTTCAGCCGACGGCCGAACAGCGGCGGGAACAGGCGCTGGGAGGCGAGCATCGCGGTGATGTTGCCCGCGGCGAAGACGTTGGCGTTGACCGACGACGCCGTGGCCAGCAGCGCGGCGATCGCCATCATCGTGAAGCCCGCCTGGCCGAGCGCCGGCTCGGCCGCATGGGCCAGCGCGGTGTCGCCGTAGCGCTGGACCTCCTCGGGCGACAGCGCGCCGAACGTCCCGAGCGAGATCAACACGTACAAGACGGTCGCGCCGACCACGCCGAGGTACATCGCGCGCGGAAGCTCGTGGGTCGGATCGCGCATGCTCCCGGCCGTGAAGCTGATGACCGCGAAGCCGATGTAGGCGAAGAACGTCAACGCGACGCTGGCCACGATGTCGCCCGTCGAGGGGTAGGTCGACCAGGCCAGGCGGTCCCAGTCGATCTCGGTGAACGTGCTGACGATGAACACCGCGAAGACGGCCAGCAGCGCGACGACGATCAGCGACTGCACCCGGGCGACGACGTCGGCCCCGACGACGTTGACGACCACCGCCGCGAGCACGACCGCGATCGCCAGCACGTTGACCCACCCGCCGGCCGCATCGTCACCGAAGAACAAGGACTTACCGTAGGTCCCGAACGACACGGCGACCATCGCGGTCACGATCAGGCCCGCGAAGTAGAACAGCCACGACGCGACGCCGGTCAGATGGCCGGTCCCGAAGCCCTTGACGAGATAGGCCACGATCCCGCCCGAGGACGGGTAGCGGACCCCGAGCTTGGCCACCGTATAGCCGAGCAGCAGCGCGATCACGCCCGCGATCAGGAACGACAGCCACACCGCCGACCCGGCGACCGCTCCGGCCTGACCCAGCAGCGCGAAGATGCCGGCGCCGACCATCGCGCCCAGCCCCAGGAACGCGGCGCCGACGACGCCGATGCGCTTGCCCTCGGTCATGGGTCGCAGCCTCCCCGCGCTCGGCCCGCGGCGCCACACGGCGCACCGGTGTCCGTGGTGGTGGCCCCACGTCGACGACCTTCGTGGTCACACGCGCGCAGACGCCGGCCGGCCATGCGGCGGTCGTGCGGCGTGGCTGGTCTCATCTCAGACCATGGCCCACGACATGCGCCCGGTGGTCGTCTCGTTCGACGGGTCCGCGCCCTCCGAGGTCGCCCTGCGCGTCGCCGTCGCGGAGCTGCCCGGCCGCCACCTGATCGTGGTCAGCGTCTGGGAGCCGAGCTTCACGACCGCGATGCTCACCCCCACCGACCCGGGTGCCGTCGCCTACGGCCTGCCGAACCCGGACGAGATCATGACCGTCGACCGCCTGCAGCGCGAGCACGCCGGGGCGGTCGCCGAGGCCGGCGTCACCCTGGCCCAGCAGCTGGGAGCGACCGCCGAGGCGCTGCCGGCCCGCGACGACGACAACGTCGCCCGGACGGTGATCGCCGCGGCCGAGCGGTGCGACGCGGCCATGATCGTCGTCGGCTCGCGCGGCCTGGGCGCGGTCAAGGCACGGCTGTTGGGCTCGACCACGCGTCGCCTCCTGCACGACTCGCGGCGCCCGGTGCTCGTCGTCCGCGACGGCGAGGCCTAGCCGCGTGCCCACGGCCGTCGACGCAGCCACGGCCTTGAAGACCAAGCCGGCGCGCGACGCGGGCTGGATGCCGCTCGTCGTCCTCGCCTCGGCACAGTTCGTCATGGTCCTGGACAGCAGCGTGATGAACGTCTCGATCTCGCAGATCGTCGAGGATCTCGACACGTCGATCCAGGGCGTCCAGGCGGCGATCACGTTCTACACCTTGGTCATGGCGTCGCTGATGATGCTGGGCGCCAAGCTCGGCGACGTGCTCGGCCGATCGCGCTGCTTTGCCATCGGGCTGGCGATCTACGGGCTGGGCTCGCTGACGACCGCGGTCAGCCCCAACCTCGCGGTCCTGCTGCTCGGGTGGTCGACGATCGAGGGCATCGGGGCGGCGATGGTGATCCCGGCGATCATGGCGCTGGTCGTGGCGACCTACGACGGCGCCCGCCGCGCCACCGCGTTCGGGATCGTCGGCGGCGCGGCCGGCGCGGCGATCGCCACCGGCCCGCTGATCGGCGGCTGGGTGACCACCGAGCTGTCATGGCGCTACGTCTTCGTCGGCGAGGTCGTGGTCGTCGCCGCGATCCTGATCTCGCGCCGTCGCGTGCTGCCGAACCTGCCGGTCTCGAACCCGCCGCACCTGGACCTCGTCGGCGCCGCGCTGGCCGGCGGCGGCCTGGGCCTTGCCGTGTTCGGCATCCTCAAGAGCAGCACGTGGGGCTGGGTCGAGCCGCTGGCCGCCCCGGAGATCGGCGGCCACGAGATCACGCCGCTCGGGTTCTCGGTCGTCCCGTTCCTGATCCTCGCCGGCATCGGCTTGTTGATGGCCTTCGCCGCCTGGGAGGAGCGGCGCGAGCGTGGCGGCGCCGACACCCTGCTGGATCGCTCGCTGATCCGCATCCCGTCGCTGCGCGCCGGGCTCACCGCCCTGACCATGCAGCAGCTCACGCTGCTCGGCACGTTCTTCGTGCTGCCCGTCTACCTGCAGGTCGTCCTCGGCCTCGATGCCTTCGAGACCGGCAAACGCCTGTTCCCCATGTCGGTGACGATGTTCATCGCCGCGCTGGCCGGGCCCCGCCTTGCCGCGGGCTTCGCGCCGCGCCGGGTCGCCCAGGCCGGCTTCCTCGCGATCGTGGCGGCGGCGGTACTGCTGCTCGACACGATCGACGTCGAGCTCGACGGCACCGCCTTCGCCGTCGGGTTGGCGATCTTCGGCGTGGGCGCCGGCCTGCTGATCTCCCAGCTGGGCAACATCATCATGTCGTCGTCGCCCGAGGCCAAGACCAACGAGGCCGGCGGCCTGCAGGGGACCGCGCAGAACCTCGGCGCGTCGCTCGGAACCGCGCTGATCGGCTCGATCCTGATCACCACGCTGTCCAGCGGCTTCGTCGCGCGCGTCGCCGAGAACCCACGGGTGCCGGAGCGCACGCGCCAGGAGATCGCCCAACACGCACAGAAGGGCATCCCGGTGGTGCCCGTCGCCGACGTCGAGGCGGCGGCGCGCGACGGCGGCGCGACGCCGGCCCAGGCGCAGGCGATCGCCGACGACTACGGCGACGCGGAGCTCGACGCGCTGCGGCGCGCGCTGGGCGCCGTCGCGGCCCTCGCACTCCTCGCCCTGGCGACCACGCGACGATTGCCCATGCGTATGAACGAAAAACGGTGAGTTGCCTGTCGAGGTTCGCGCTCGTCAGACTGGCCGGAAGCCAGGTCGTTCGGGCGCAGGACCGCCCATCCCGTGACCGCACCTCTGACGCACTCAGAGCACCTCTCCACCGGCGGCATCGTTCGCCCGCTGACGCTGGCGACGGCCGGGACGGCCGCACTCGGCATGACGGTCGTGGCCGGCGTGCTGGGCGCCTCTGCGCAGACCAACGACCCCACCGCGACCGCCGTGCTACGCGCCGCGATCGTCGCCGCACCGCTGGGCGCCGCGTTCTACGCCTGGCGGCTGGTCCCGTTCCAGCGCTTCGCGCACCTGCTGGCGGTGGCCGGCGTCGTCGGCTTCGCGACCACGCTGGCCGAGGCCCATGACCCGACGCTCTACAGCGTCGGCCGCGCCGCCGGGTGGACGCTGGAGCTGCTGCTGGTCGCGTTGCTGCTCGGATTCCCCGACGGGCCATTGCGTGGTCGCGACGACCGCCGCCTCGTGCTGGCGATGGGCATCGTCGTGGTGGTCTTCTACCTCCCGACGCTTCTGCTCACCGAGAGCTTCCAAACCCCCAGCCCGTACACGAGCTGCGTCGACGACTGCCCGGTCAACGCGTTCGCGCTCTATCACGGGGACTTGGCGTTCGCGCCGCTGTTCCTCGGCACGGGCAGCGTCCTCGTGTTCGCGATCATGGCCGGGGTGCTCGTCCGGCTGCGTCGGCGCATCCTCGATGCCAGCGCCGTCCAGCGCGAGGCGCTGAGCCCCGTGTTCGCGATCGGCATGGTCCGCGCCGGCTTGGTCGGAACGTTGATCGTCTTCCGCCAGGCCGACGCCGACGCGGATCTCGTCCGGGCGGGCGCCACGCTGATCGCCTGGGCGACGCCGGCGATCGCGGTCGCCTTCGTCGCGGGCCTCTTCCGCTCCCGCCTGGCGGCCGAGCGGACCGTGCGTGCGCTGGCCGCGTCGGTGCGCGGCGCGCCGCCCGCCCTGCAGCGATCTGTCGCAGACGCGTTTGCCGACCCGACGTTGGAGCTCACGTTCCCGCTCCATGATCAGCCGCAGCGCTGGATCGACTGCCACGGCGAGCCCACGCCCGTGCCGACGGCGACCCAGGAGCGCTGCTTCCGGCTCATCCGCGACGGCCACCACCGGATCGTCGGCGCGCTCACCGGCGATCGGGTCCTCGCCGACCGACCCGAGCTGCTGGACGTGGCGACCGGACTGGTCGCCGTGGCCGTCGAGCAGCGCCGCCTGGAGGAGGAGGCCGAGGCGGCGGCCCGGGAGGCGCAGGACTCGCGCGCGCGCATCGCCGAGAGCGCCGACGCCGAGCGCCGCCGCATCGAGCGTGACCTCCACGACGGCGCGCAGCAGCGGCTCGTGGCGATGCGCATCGAGCTGGGCCTCATCGAGGACCTGGTCCACGACGACCCCGACTCCGCCGCGGCACGGATCCGCGAGCTGGAGGCCTCGGCCGACGAGGCGCTGGAAGAGCTGCGATCGCTCGCCCACGGCGTCCGACCTCCGCTGCTCAACGACCGTGGCCTGACCGACGCCGTGCGCGCCGCGCTGGCCCGGTCGCCGCTGCCGACCACCCTCCAGGCCAAGGGCATCGGCCGCTATCCGCCGGCGGTCGAGAGCGCCGTCTACTTCAGTGTTCTGGAGGCGCTGCAGAACGTGGCCAAGCACGCGCGCGGCGCGAGCCACGTGACGGTGCACCTGCGCGACGAGACCGGCGGCGACCTGCGCTTCGAGGTCCGCGACGACGGGCGGGGCGCCGACCGGGAGGCGTTGGAACGCGGCGAGGGCATCACGAACATGCGCGACCGCATCGCGGCGGTGGACGGCACCCTGGGCGTCGTCTCCCTCGAGGGCCTGGGCACCGTCGTCGCCGGGCACATCCCGGTCTCCCGCGCCCAGCGAACGCAGAGCATTCAGCAACCATGATCAGCATGCCCGTGGGTGCGCCACAGCGCACGCAGCGCGCGCGGCGTCAGCTGGTGCTTGCGGATGTGCGCGACCGCAGCCGCAGTCTCGACCGACGACGGGAGGTCGACGCGGGCCTCCAGGGAGACGAGCACGACCACGACGTGCGGATCCTGCTCGACGAGCCGCCGCGCCGTCTCGATCCCGTCCATCCCCGGCATCCGGACGTCCAGCAGCACGAGGTCCGGATGCAAGATGGCGGCAAGGCGCAAGGCCTGCGGTCCCGAAGCGGCCTCGGCCAGCTGCTGGAACCCCTCGGTCGCCGCGATCAACGCACGCGCGGTGTGACGGAACACCGGCTGATCGTCGACCGCCAGCACGGTGACGAGGTGATCGTCATCCGGACGCTCGGGCATCGTCTCCGTGAGGCTGCGCCCGTCCCGCGACCGACGCAAGGGCATGCTCCACCCTCCGGGTGACGTGCAGGCACCCATTGACCCCGACCCGCGCCACGCGCGATAGTTGGCCTATGGGCGCTGCCGCCCCCTCCGGCGAGCGTGACGCGGCGCCCGGGACGATCCGGGTGGTGATCGCGGACGACAGCTACCTCGTCCGCCAAGCGCTCACCCACGTCCTCGACGGGGCCGAGCGCATCGAGATCGTGGCCGAATGCCGCGACCGGGAGTCGCTCACGATCGCCGTCGAGGCCCGGTCGCCAGACGTCGTGGTCACCGACATCCGGATGCCGCCGACGCACACCGACGAGGGCATCCAGGTGGCAGCGGCACTGCGGGCCTCGCAGCCCGGCGTCGGCGTCGTGATCCTCAGCCAGTACGCCGACCCGCGCTACGGGCTCGCGCTCCTGGAGCACGGCTCTGACGGCCGCGCCTACCTGCTCAAGGAGCGGATCCAGTACCGCGGCCAGCTGGTCGCGGCGATCGAGTCGGTCGCCCAGGGCGGCTCGGTGATCGACGCCAAGGTCGTCGAGCAGCTGGTGGCCGAGCGCACCCGCGCGGAGCGCTCGCCGCTCAACGAGCTGACCGCCCGCGAGCTCGAGATCCTGACCTTCGTGGCCCGCGGCCACAGCAACCAGGCGATCGCCGACGAGCTGGTCCTCACGCGCCGCGCCGTCGAGAAGCACATCGGCGCGATCTTCCTCAAGCTCGGGCTGACCGACCCGTCCGATGTCGCCCGCCGCGTCAAGGCCGCCTTGATCTATCTGGCCGAGCACGACGACGGCTGAGCGGCCGGGGGCGCGGGGGGCGCGCACCCCACCTCCGGACGCCGGTCCACCGCCTTGCCGCCGCGCAGCTCCGACGCGACAGTAGGAGCCGACCGACCGAAGGAGCGCACGGCCATGTGCCGATGGATGGGCTGGCTCGGACAGCCGCTGCTCGTCGACGAGCTGCTGTTCAAGAGCGACTACGGGATCGTCGAGCAGTCCGCCCATTCCCGCCTGGGGGCCGAGCCGACCAACGGCGACGGCTTCGGCCTCGGGTGGTACGGGGTCGGCGACGGGCCGGGCGTCTACCGCAGCGTCTCGCCCGCCTGGTCGGATGCGAACCTCCGCGAGCTCGCCGCGCACGTGGAGTCACCGCTCTTCTTGGCCCACGTCCGCGCGGCGATCGGCTCACCGGTCCAGCAGACCAACTGCCATCCGTTCCGCCATGGTCGCTGGCTGTTCGTCCACAACGGCTACCTCGGTGGCTTCGCCACGGTCCGGCGCGCGCTGATGCTGTCCGCCGCGCCCGAGCGCTTCGCCGACATCCAGGGGACGACCGACACCGAGGTCATCTTCGCGCTCGCGCTCACCCACGGGCTCGAGTCCGATCCGCTCGGCGCGATGGAGCGCACCGTCGGCGAGATCGAGGAGGTCGCCCACGCGGCCGGCATCGAGGACGCGGTGCAGGCGACGTTCGGGATCAGCGATGGCGAGACCCTCTGGGCGATCCGGTACGCGACCCAAGGACCGGCGCGCTCGCTGTTCGTCTCGGCCGATGTCGACGCGATCCGCGGCCTGTACCCCGACCACCACCGTCTGGGTCGGCTGAGCGCCGACGACCGGCTCGTCGTCTCCGAGCCGTTCTCGGATCTGCCCGGGGTCTGGGAGCCGGTGCCGGAGCGCTCGACCCTCACCGTCCGCCGGTCAGGCGTCTGCGAGCGCGGCGCCTTCCGACCGGCGGTCCCCGCCTCCGCGACGCGCGCCTGAGCGATGACCACCATGGCCGATGTCCTCGACCCGTTCGGCCTCGGTCGCCGCACAGCGCGCGTCGCGGGACGGGCGGGGACCACGCTCGCCGAGCGGGCGACGACGCGCGTGGTCGACGAGCTGCTGGCCCGCGGCGTGGCCGATCAGGTCGCCGAGCGGATCCTGTCCGGACCGGAGTTGGAGCGCATCCTGGAGAGCGAGGCGATGGAGCGGTTCGCCGAGCGGCTCCTCGACAGCCCGGCGACCGAGCGCCTGCTCGCCCACGTGTTCGACAGCACCCTCCTCGACGCCGCCGTCACCCGCGTCCTGGCCAGCGCCCAGCTGTGGCACGTGGTCGAGGAGATCGCCGGCAGCCCGGCGGTCACCGACGCGATCAGGGGTCAGGGCGCGGGCTTCGCCGACCAGGTCGTCGACGAGGTCGGCGAGCGCTCGCGCAAGGCCGACGCGTTCCTGGAGCGCACCGCCCACCGGATCTTCCACCGGCCCGCGCCGGCGGGGCCGGCGCCCGCGACGCCGTGAGCGAACCGGCCTACGTGGGGCTGGTCACGCGCGTGATCGCGTTCGGCGTCGATGGCGCGATCATCAACTTGGTCGCCGTCGCGGTCGCGGCGCTCGTCGGGCTCGCGCTCTCGATCATCACCATGCCGAGCTGGCTGACCGCCGTCACCGTCGCCATCGGCGCCGCGGCCTACGCGCTCTGGGTCGCGGGCTACTTCATCGTGTTCTGGACCACGACCGGTCAGACGCCCGGCGACCGGCTGCTGCGCATCCGCGTGCGACCGGCGACCGGTGAGCGGCTGCGCCCGCGCCGGGCGCTGCTGCGGTTCGTCGCGCTGATGCTCGCCGCGCTGCCGCTGTTCGCGGGCTTCTTGATGATCTTGATCGACGGTCGCCGGCGCGGGCTGCACGACTGGATCGCACGGACCGTCGTCGTCGACGCTCACCGGACCGCGTCGGCGAGCCCCGACCCGGCCGCGCACCCGACCGTGGCCGACGGGGAGGCGACGGCGAGCGTGCGGTGACGCCGGGTGCCCGCACCACCTGCGGCGACCGGCGGGCACCGTGGCCGGATCGGTGCATGCAAGCGAGCATCCACACCATGTCGACCGTCGAGCCGCCGCCGGACGCCGAGCAGGCCCAGCCGCCACCGCCACCCGAGCCGCCGGAGTCCGAGCACCACCACCGGGGCTGGATGTGGCTGTCGATCGCGCTGGTCGTCGCCTGCCTCGGGCTGCTCGGCTGGGGCGCCGCCAAGAGCGCCGACCTCGACGATGCGCAGGCCCAGCAGACGACCAACGCCGCGGCACTCTCGGACGCCTACAGCGACGTCAACGAGACGCTCGGCGCGACCTCCGAGCAGCTCGACCAGGCCAACAGCGACGTCACCCAGGCCCAGGCGACCGCCGACCAGGCCCAACAGGACGCAGACTCCGCCAAGACCGACGCCGCCGAGGCCAAGGGCGACCAAGCCACCGCCGAGGCCCAGACCAAGCAGGCCCAGGCCGACGCCAAGGCGGCCGAGTCCAAGCTCGACGTCGCCAAGTCCTGTGCCAAGTCCTACACCTCGGCGATCGGCACGCTCTTGGAAGGTGAAGATCTCTCCGCGCAAGCCGAGAAGGTCAAGAGCGAGCTCGCCGCGATCACCGATGATTGCCGGGCCGCGCTCGGCGGATGAGCGACGCCCACGTGGCGTCGGCCCCGCGAAACAGCGACACCCCGCAGAGCACGCCGAGCGCGACCGACAGGATCGACCCCATCGGCTTGATCAGGTCGCCGACGTCGGCCGACGACGGGTCCCCCACCACCGTCGCGACGCCGATCAGCCCGATCGCGCCGGGCACCAGCAGCCAGAACGCCGGCAGGAACGTCACCTGTGACGGCGGCCCGCCCGGGATCCGCGCGACGACCAGCGCCACCGGCGTCATCGCCAGCGCGCCGACGAAGCCGCTGATCTCGGGGCTGACGACCTCGCCGCCGAGCACCTGACCGACCCACGCGACGCCGAGCACGAGCAGCAGCCACGGCAGCGATCCGCGCGGCGCCGAGAAGAAGACCGCAGCCGCCAGCCCGAAGACGAGGACGCCGAGCCACGGCGCCCACCAGCCGAGCTGGTTGACCTGGATGTCGCGCACGGCGTCCTGAGGCGGCAGGCCGGCGATCTCGGCACCGGCCACGATCCCGAAGGACAACAACAACAGCTGGACGACCCCGGTGACCAGGCGGCTGGCGCCCGCGACCATCTCCCCGGACGCCAGCTCGACGGTGGCGGTCGTCAGCATCCCGCCGGGCAGGAACGTGATCAGCGGGGCGATCAGCGTGCGCAGCCCGGGGTCGTCGGCGATCCCGTGGGTCACCGCCTCGAAGCTCAGCGCCGACACCAGCGTCGCGCAGAGCCCGGGCACCAGGATCGTCAGCGAGGGGTGCCCGGGCGAGAACAGCAGCACCATCCCGACGATCGCGCCGAGGACCGCGGCGATCGCCACGTCGGTCGCCGTCGGCTGCAGGATCAGGCAGAGCCCGATGGTCAGCACCGCGTAGGCGAGCACCGTCACGACACGCCCGTGGCGAGGGCGCATCTCTCGGATCGCGCGCAGCTCGACCAGGCCCGCGGCGGGCCCGGTCGCGCCACACTCAGCGCACTCGACGAGCGCGTAGAGCGCCGAGACCTGGTCGAGGCGCAGCGTCTCGCCCAGCGACGGGATCGCGTCGATCGTCGCCCAGTCCTCGGGACCCGACGCCACGATCAGCGCGGTCGGGAAGACGAGGATCCGCGCACGGTCCGCGTCGTTGGCGGCGGCGACGCGCACGAGCCGCTCCTGGATCTCGCTGACCGCCGCGCCGGCCAGGCTCAGCGCACCGCCGAGCTCCAGCAGGAAACGCTGGAGCGCGACGGTCTCCTCAGAGGGGGCGAGCGCGCGCGTCAGCCCGGAGCTGCAGCCGGCGGTCGGTGCGATGCAGGCGGCGTTGTCACCGAGCTCGTGCCGTTGCCTTGGCGGCCGCGTAGCGCTCGAGGAACAGCGCCTCGGCCAGCGCGATGTGCTCGATCTCGGTGGGGTCGACGCTCTCGTTGGGCGCGTGGATCAGGCAGCTGCGGCTCCTCGACGCCCATGAGCATGATCTCGGCGTCGGGGTAGGTGTCGGCGAGGACGTTGCAGAGCGGGATCGAGCCGCCCTGGCCCTCGGTCGTCATCGGCGCGCCGTACGCCTCCTCCATCGCCGCACTTCATCGCCTCGTAACGCGGGCCCGTCCAGCGAGCCGACGAACGGGTCGCCGACCGCGACGCGCTCGATCGTGCGCGCGCAGCCCCCACGGCACGCGCGCGCGGCAGGTGCGCGACGAGCGCGTCCTGGGCCGCCGCGCCGGTCACGCCGGGCGGCAGGCGCAGGCTGACGCGCGCGGCCGCCGACGCCTGGCACGGCCGACGATGAGCCGATCACCGGCGGGACGTCGATGCCCGAGCACGGTGGCCGACGGGCGCGCCCACAGCATGTCGGCGACGGTGCCGTCGCCCATCAGCTCGACGCCGTCGAGCACGTTGGCGTCGGCGCGGAACTGCTCGGCCGGGTAGTCGACGCCGGTCCAGGTCTGGGTCGTTGTCGAGACCGTCGATCGGTCGTGTTGCCGTCGCGCGTCGTGCAGCGAGGCGAGCATCTGGATCAGGCCGACCACCGGGTCCGGCGCCGGGCCGCCGAACATGCCCGAGTGCATCGCGCTGCTCAGCGCCGCGAGCCGTGACGTCGACGCTCGTCATCCCGCGCAGCGTCGTGGTGAGCGTCGGGACGCCGACGGCGAAGTTGCCGGTGTCGACGACGAGGATCGTGTCGGCGCGCAGCAGGTCGGCGTTCTCGGGCACGAACGCCTCCAGCCCGCCGGTGCCCTGCTCCTCGGAGCCCTCGCAGATCAGCTTGACGCTGCACGGGAAGCCGCCGTCGCAGCTGTCGCAGCGCGCGCAGCGCGGTGAGGTGCATGACGATGTTGCCCTTGCAGTCGGCCGCGCCGCGGCCGTACCAGCGGCCGTCGCGCTCGGTCAGCTCGAACACCGGGGACGTCCAGGCGTCCTCGCCGAGCGGCGGCTGCACGTCGTAGTGGCAGTAGAGGAGCACGGTCGGCGCGCCCCGGGCGCCGGGCGGCGTGGCCGTGCACGGCGGCGCTGCCGTCGGGCGTCGGCGAGGTGCGTGACGTCCTGCAGCCCGACGCGTCGGCGAACGCGTCGACCACCCAGTGCGCCGCGCTTCTCGCACTCCTCGCGGCGGGTACTGCTTCGGGTCGGCGACCGACCGGAAGGAGACCAGCTCGGCGAGATCCCGCCGTGCCCGGGGCATCAGCTCGGTGACGGCCGAGCGCAGGGCGTCGACGGCGATGGTGGCCATGTCCTAGTCCTTGATCGTGTCGTCGGTCTTGAGGTCCTCGATCTTGTCCTTGATACTCCTGGCAGCTTGTCCGGGCAGTAGGTCTGCAGGATCAGCGCCTCGCCCTTGCAGGATGCTGCGGTCGACGATGACCGGCCGGCGCCCGACGAAGTCGGCGCCGTTGGTCGATCTGGTCGAACAGCGTCGCCTTGCCGAGCGCGCTTGGCCGGGTTGTCGCAGACGGCGCCGCCGTCGTTGCCGAGCGCGCGGATGATGATGTCCTGGTCCTGCGGGACGCGGCAGCCCGGCCTGCTCGAGCTTCTGCGTGAGCTGCGCGGCCTTCTCCTGCGCCTGCCTGGTCGTCCTTCTCGCCGCTGTAGGTGATGAGGCCGATGATCACCAGCGCGAGGACGACGCCGCCGATGATCCAGTACATCCAGCGGTGTCGTATCGGTGCTCGACGGATCCTGGCGGCGCGGGGTGCCTCGGCGGCTCATGACGCCACCTCCGCGGGCTCGTCGTCGACTTCCAGCTCGGCTTGCGGAGCTTCAGGAACAGCCACGGCGGCAGCAGGCCGAGCAGCACCGTGCCGGCCAGGATCAGCCGCGACGTAGGCGCCGTCGCTGCCGTTCTCGAACTGCGACGGCGGCACGAAGCCGATGAGGATCGCGGCCGCCGAGGCGAGGAAGCCGACGACGCACAGGAGCGTCGAGCGCCGGCGCCGTGTAGCCGCGCTCGACGTCGGGCTGTCGCTTGCGCAGGTTGCACCGCGGCGACGAACATCAGCAGGTAGACGATCAGGTAGACCTGCGTCGTCATCACGCTGAGGATCCAGTAGGCGCTCGAGACCGACGGGACCAGCGCGTACAGCAGCGCGATCACCGTCGTGACCGCCGCCCTGGACGACGAGGATGTTGACCGGGATCTCGTGCTCGTTCTGCTGCTGGAAGAACGGCGGCAGGTAGCCCTCGCGCCGCGCGATCAGCAGCAGGCCCTTCGACGGGCCGGCCAGCCAGGTGAGCATCCCGCCCGCCGAGGCGCAGACCAGCGCGATCGGCGACGATCGGCACGAGCATCTGCAGGTTGAAGTAGCCGAAGAACGCGTCGAACGCCTGCATCACGCCGGCGGTCAGGCTGAGCTGCTCGGCCGGGATCACCCAGCTGATCGCCAGCGCCGGCAGGATGAAGATCAGCAGCACGAGCCCGCACGGCGAAGAACATCGCCCGCGGGAACTCGCTGCCGCGGGTTGCGCAGCGAGCTGACGTGGACCGCGTTCATCTCCATGCCCGAGTAGGACAGGAAGTTGTTGACGATCAGCACGAGGCTCGCGATGCCCGTCCACTGCGGGATCAGGTGGCTCGGCGTCCATCGGCGCCGCCGACGCGTTGCCCTGGAGCAGGTAGACGACGCCGAGGATCGACGAGGATCGCGCCCGGGATCAGCGTGCCGATCAGCAGCCCGCTCGACGCGAGCTTGGCGATCCCGCCGGTGCCGCCGCGCGCCGACATGAACACCCCGAGCCAGAACACGCACGACGATCACGACGCCGGTGTAGACGCCGTTGTCGGCCAGGTCGGGGTTGAAGACGTAGGCGAGCGTGCTGGCCACGAACCCCAGCAGCGTCGGGTAGTAGAAGATCGTCATCGCGAACTGACACCAGACGGCGAGCAGGCCCCAGCGCGGCGAGATGCCCTCGCTGACCCAGCGGAAGACGCCGCCGGTCCAGCCGGACGCCAGCTCGGCGGCGACCAGCGCCTGCGGCAGCAGGAAGATGATCGCCGGGACGATGTAGAGGAACACGCAGGCCAGGCCGTAGACGGCCATCGTCGGCGCGCTGCGCAGGCTCGCGACCGACGCCGTGGTCATGAACGCGAGCGTCACCCACGTGATGTACGTCGGCTTGACGATCGCGGGTGCCGCGGCCTTCGGCTTGACCACCGCGGCCCGGCCGGACGGAAGATCCATGGATGCCATCGCTCGCTCCGCGCTGTCGGGGATGCTGCGACGACCGTCCCAGGGCGTGGCCCGGCGGTCGATGGCGCCCACCCCCGGCCCGGACGGGTGTGCGCACGACGGCGTGGCGTCGGCAGTGAGCGTCGCGCGCCGGTAGGATGTCGACGCGTTTTCGACGGGTCGAGAGGGTCGTGTGATGATCGGAACGGAACGGCATGACGTGGCCGTCCTAAGGAGGATCAACCGAATGGTCGGACGGGTCATCGCGTGCTTGGTGGTCGCCGCGGCGGCGTCGGTGCTCGGCGGCGTCGGTCCTGCCGCCGCCGGCTCGATCGGCTACGACGCGACGCACACGCAGACCATCGACGCCGGCCACAGCTTGAACGCCGTCTCGTGTGCGCCCGGGACGACGACCTGCGTCGCGGCCAACAGCCAAGGCAATGCCCTTTACGCGACGAACGTCAGCGCGACCTCGGCGGCGACGTGGAGCTCGTGGAGCGGCCCGGCGGGGCAGAGCCCGAGCTGGGCGGTCGAGTGCCCGACGAGCACGCTCTGCCTGCTGGCCGACGGCACCATCAACGGCGGCGGCAAGATGTACCGCGCGACCTCGCTCGGAGGCGCCTTCCTGACCTCGTTCTCGCCGAGCTTCGGCGTGAAGGCCATCTCTTGCCCATCGGCCTCGTTCTGCGCGAGCGCGCAGGCAAGCGGCAACATCCGCTTCACCACCGATCCGTCCCATGCCCTCACCTGGACGCTGACGGGCGTCGGCGGCGGTGACCTGGAGGACGTCTCCTGCCTGTCCTCGTCGTTCTGCGTGGAGGTCGACAACCATGGCAACGTCCACGTCGCCACGGCGGAGATCACCGAGGACTCCGCGTGGGCCTCGACCGACGTGGACGGCGCGACCGGGCTGCGCGGGGTCGCCTGCCTCTCGACGACGTCGTGCCTCGCCGTCGACGGCGGCGGTGACGTCCTCGACCTCACGATCGGTTCCGGTGGCGCAGCGACAGCCACCAGGCAGGCCATCGACGGCGCGAACGGGCTCATCGCGATCTCCTGCACGGGCACGACCTGCGCGGCCGCCGACACCCACGGTGCGATCTTCGCCTCCACGAACGCGGGCGCCGACTGGACGACGCGCTATAGCGGGGGCGCCGGGTTGACGAGCGTGTCGTGCGCTTCTGCATCGCTCTGCGCGGCGGTCACGACGACCGGCGACGTCACGACGTTCGACCCCGCGTCCACCGTGCCGCCGCTCGTACTGACCAGTGGCTCGCTGCCGGCGGGTGCGGTGGAGGTTCCCTATGCGGCCGAGGTCGTCCAGGCCGACGGCGGAACGCCGCCCTACCAGTGGTCGGCGACCGGCCTGCCGCCGGGCCTCGCGATCGACCAGGCGAGCGGACGGATCTCCGGCACCCCGATGACCGCGGTGTGCGTGCGCACGCCCTGTCCCCAGCCGTCTGCCACCTACACGCCGACCATCACGGTGACCGACGGCCACGGCACCCAGGCTTCCTCACCGCTCTCGATCGCCCTGACGGGCAAGATCTCTGCGTTGAAGGTCACCACCACCGGAGGCGGCTCCGGGCAAGTCGCTTCCAGCCCGGCCGGGATCAGCGGCTGCGGGACGCCGGCCGGCGTCTGCGAAGCCTCCTATGACGACGGCACCGTGGTGACGCTCACCGCGCAACCGGCCGCCGGCTCGGAGTTCGCCGGTTGCTCGGAGGGCTGCTCAGGGGCCGGTACGTGCCAGGTCACGATCGGGGCAGGAACGACGCCGACGGCGCGCTTCGAGAAGACGCCGCCGGCCGGTCCGGGCTCGTTGCCCGGTCCGGGCCCGGCGCCCCATCCGCAACCGTCGGTGCGCGCGCACCTCCTGATCAAGCAGCTGCGCGCAAGGTCCGTCCGGACGCGATGCGCGGTCCGATCGGCAACCATCGCACGGTCACAGCGGCGGGTCTGCACCAAGCTGGCCATGACGGTCGAGGGCACGATCGCCGAGCAAGCCCGCGGCACCGTCAGCATCAAGATCGGGACTCGCGTCCATGGGCGCGTCAAGACCTTGACCCGGCGCGCGCGGATCCTCAACGGTCGCTGGCACCTACGAATCGTGCTCTCCGGGCTCGCCGACCACCCCAAGGCCATCATCTCGGTCAGCACCCGCTTCGCCGGGAGCGCCGGTGTGGGGAGCGACCAGGTCACGCGTCGCGTCAGGGTCCGGTAGACGCGGCCTATTGGACGAGCTGACCGGTCTCGGAGATCGAGGCCGTCGCACGACATGGACACAGAACTTCAACAAGTCCTTGAACTCCAGCCGGCGTGGACCTGGAGGAACAGCCCCGAGATGGAAGAGCGCGGGCGCCTCGTCCGCGGCGACGTTCCGCGCTGGCTGACCGGCCGAGCCGACGAACTGGCGACCGCGATCGGCATCCCGACCGCCGACCTCCTGATCGAAGGCCGCGACGGCAGCGGCCGAAAGACACGCGTGCCATGGGCGCGGTACGGCTCACGCGAGCGCTCTCCCAGCGCGACCAACGGCTTCTATGTGGCCTACCTCTGGGCCTTCGACGGCAGCGCGGTCTACCTGTCCCTGAACCAGGGCACCACCGATTTCGAGCGCGGCGACTCGGTGCGCAATTCGCTCGACGTCCTCGACGGCCGGGTCCGGTGGGCCCACGGCGTCCTCGCCGACTGGGCCGCCGCACGACCGGACCTCGTACCGCTCGAATTGAAGGACCTGGGCGAGGACTCCCTCGGCCGCGGCTACGAGCTGGGCAACATCGCGACGGTGCGGTACGCCGCCGGCGAGCCGCCCACTACACCGCGCAAGCCTGGAAGGTCCGGCGCATCGGAGCGTCCTACGACCTCGAGCTCACCCGCGGTGCCGAACGCCGGACCGTCGAGGTCAAGGGCACCACGTCCCAAGGTCAGGCCGTCGCGCTCACCGCCGGGGAGGTGCGACACCATCACGAGGCCTACCCCGACAACGCACTGGTCGTGGTGCGTGACATCGTCCTGGACCGATCGGCCGCTCCCCCCACCGTGCGCGGCGGCGTCCTGCACGAACTCCACCCATGGGCGATCGACGACGAGCACCTGTCCGTCATCTCCTACAAGTACGCGGTACCTGGCGCATCGCCGATCACGGCACCGCAAGCTCCGCGTCGGGCAACCCGTCGATAGCCTCGTGCACCTCTGGCGGGACGCTACGCGGCGCCCGCCCACAGACGTCGGATGACGTGCGTTCGGGCCATCTGACGCTCCTCAGCTCCTGACCATGTTCAAGCCCAACATGGTGTCCATCACTTGTAAATGGCCAACGGCAGCACGATCGCCGCCGGGCCATAGACCGTCCGGTACTTCAACAGCTCGGCATGCAGGCGGGCCGGATCGAGGCGCAGACGCGTCGACAGGCTGGTGGGGAGTGCGTCGGCCTCGGTCTCGGGCTTGAAGCGATTCCAGGTCTCGAGGTCCCGGTAGGGCCGCCGCTTGGGGTGGATGCGGTAGAGCACCTTGCCGACGATCGTGACGCGACCGACGATGAGGCTGGACTCCGTGGCCAGCAGCGAGTACTGCAACGGGAAGATCAGGCGCAGCGGCGCCTGACCCGAGCGCTCGTCGACCTTGATCATCAACGGTATGCGGGGGTTGTCGCCGATCGCCTTGACGAGCCGCTGCCCGTGCACGGCGGCGCTCGATCCCGGGCTCGCGCTGCGCAGCGTCTGATAGAGCCGCACGAACGGCGGGACCGTGAGGCGACCGCGGATGCGGACGAACGATCCCTCGTGCACGCCGCCCCACGCTTTCCGGAACGCCGCCGCGTGCGCGGTGGCCGACGGACCGGTCTTCGTCAGGGCGGCCAGCAGCGGGAGGGTCGTGGTCAGCCCGACCTTGTCGAGGTAGCCGGCCAGGTTGAGGAACTGGCTGGCGGTCGTCGGCGTGACGCTCCGCTCATAGGCGCTCTGCGCCTGGTGCTTGCCGCCGATCTTGGCCGGCCCGGCCGCCAGCTCCGCGCTGGCCTCGACGGTCTGCGACACGGTGGACTTCTCCAGAGCCGCGAGTCCACCGTCGAACTGCGACAGGTAGGCCTGGGTGCGCACGGGATCGAGGTACAGGAACTCGCGTGGCGGCCCGTGGTGGCCATAGAGCAGATAGTTGGCCTCGGTCCCGCCACGAGTGTCGGGACCGTCGTCCTTCCCGTCGAAGATGTGCTTTGCGCCGAGGCCGATGAGCGATGCCACGACGACGCCTAGTGCGACCTTGCCCCAGAGCGCCATCAGGGTTTCCCGCCGGCCGTGAGCGGTGCGGCGAAGAGGGCGAGCGCGAGCGCCTCGAGGGCGAAGGGCGTCGTGACGGCACGCGGGTAGGCGACCAGGCCCAGCAAGTCGGAGGACTGCGTCGCGGGCGGCATGGGTGCCGCGACCCTATGTCAGTGAGGAGCGCTACGCAATAGCGCGCCGTGAGCGTCGGGCGCGCTGTCTAGCTTCCCGAGCCGGGATGTCCAGGCAGCGACCTCCGTCGTCGCGCACGCGCACCTAGGCGGCGACCGCCGTCGCGTCGTCGTCGCGCCCGACCACGACCGCGTCGCCCGTCAGCGTCCGCAGCGGCTCGGCACAGCCGGGGTCGACCTCGTCGAAGCGCGTCCCGAGGCGGCTGAAGACCTCGGCGTAGGCGCGTTGCGCGGGGCGCAGGTCGAGACCGCCGACGTCCCCCCGGTGGACGATGCTCCCGCGCTCGGCGAACAGCGCGCGGACCGCCCGCTGGTGCCCGGCGCGGCCCTGGGTCCCATGCAGGACGAGGCCGGTGCGCCGCACGATCTGGTCGGTGACACCGCGGCCGTAGCTGTCGGTGAGGAGCATCTCGAGGGCGACGGCGAGGCCGATCGCCGAGCTCCAGCGCTCACCGCCGCGGTGGAACGACCGCCGGAAGTAGGCCAGCGAGTCGAACGCCTTGCGATGGACGCGCCCGCGCGCGCCGAGGTCGTCGCGACCCATCGAGTAGTTGAGCCATCCGCTGTAGACGGCGGCCACCGCCGCCTCGGTCCGCGCGTAGGCCGCCGGGCGCCGGGAGCGGGCGCGGGGATCGAGCAAGATCTCGAGGTCGGCCAGCTCGAGCACGTCCTCGCGGTCGAGGTTCAGGGGGACCATCCGGCTCTCGAGTTGCCGACGGTGCGCCGGGTGGTCGGAGAGCACGATGTAGTGGCGGATGTCGAGCGTCGCCCGGTTGTTGCGGCGCGTGGTCGCGAGCAAACCGTCCCACGCGTCGGCGGCCTGCGGCTGCTGGGCCACCGCGAGCGCGAGCAGGCCGGTGGCGGCGCGCACCCGGCCCATCAGCAGCCGCTGGTTCTCGTAGGTGACGCCGGCGACGTTGACCATCCGCACAGCGAGCAGCGGGTTGCGCTTGAGCCAGCTCGCGCTCTTGCGCTCGTAGTGATGCAGCAGGTCGGTGGAGGCGGGCTTGCGGACGCCGAGCGCGAGCCGGGCGCGCTCCAGCCACGTGACTGTCTTGTTGATGTTGTTGGTCTGCGCGGTGACGGCGAGGTCCCACTCGGGCCGCAGGACCTCCTCGCGCCGGTTCGAGAAGACGTCCGCGACGTCGGTGGCCACCAGGCCGAAGCCGTGCAGGGGCAGCAGGACGAGGCCGGGCCGGTTGACGCGCCGGTCGCGCAGGAACTCGAGCGTCGCCGACAGCGGATCGTCGACGGAGACGTCGCGGACCGCGGCGAAGAGCAGGTCGTCGATCACGCTACCGCCGACGAACAGCTGGCGGGCGTAGAGCTCGCGGGCGATCGCCCGGCGGACCTCCTCGAGGTGGTGCACCAGCGCCCGCGTACCGCGGTGGGGGACGTCGGCGTAGGCGTCCATCGCGAGGTCCTCGACATCGGCCCAGCGCGCCAGCTCGGCGCGGTGCGTGACGAGGTAGCCGAGCGCGTCGTCGACCGTGTGGTGGCGATCGGTTGGGATGGCTCGCAAGTCGTCGGCCAGGCGCTTGATGGATGGAAGGCGTCGCGTCATCGCTCGTCCTTGACTCGAGGGGAGCGAACAGGTTAGGGGTGTTGCACCAATTTGCCGTCGAACATGCGTTGAGACGTTCGGCGGCTCAGGGCGCCAGGGATGAAGATCGGTTGAGCGGTAGGGTGCCGCGGCCATGAGAATCGCTGCACGTCTTCTCCCTGTCTTGGCTGCCGTCGTGTCGCTGCTGACCGCCGCGCAGGCGTCTGGCGCCGTTCGATCTGCGCAGATCGACGACGGCATCGACAATCAGGACACGACGCCCTCGCTGACCACCAAGCCGACCATCGTCGAGATCGTCAGCGCACACGTCGACTATGACGAGGATGGGACGGTCACAGCGAGCGTCACGTACAACATGCCGCCAGGGGACGACGCCGGCGCGACGCTGTCACTCGACGGTGCGGCTGCATGTGCAGATACCGGCGATGGCACGGACGGTCCGCCGCAACTACGGATCCGGCTCGTCGCGTCGCAGGACTACATGTCGTATCCGCCGGGGCCGCCACGGTCCACGGTCATGCTCGAAGGCTTCGACAGCTCGGTCTCCGCCCCGACGCAGATCAGCGCCGATGGGTTGACCCTCTCGGCGACCTTCGCGCACTCGGCGTTCGCGCACCGCGACTACCGCTGCGTGACGGGCAACGGCGGCCGTTTGGGCACCGGTGACGCCTTCTCCGGCTACTTTGCCGGCTTCGGGCCCCAGCGCATGGTGCCCAAGCAAGTGACCGCGGCAATGAACGCCGAGCTGGCGAAGCGCTACGGGAAGAAGTGGACGCAGGGCGCGGGCAAGTGGTCGATCTGCCCGAAGGACGAGGTTGGCGAAGGAGACGCCGAGGACGGCAGCGATGCCTTCGGCCTGTGCGAGTTCCGCTTCAAGGATGGCGCGAGGTGGCGCCACGGAGACATGTCGTTCAAGTTGGTCGACGACTACCTCACGGTCGACTACTTCGGGTCGAGCACGTTCACCAAGGCGCTCAAGACCTGCCACATCCGTCGCAACCTCAAAGGCTATGACCCGCAGATCCTGGATCGTCACCTACGCGCTGACGGCTACGTGTCCTGTCACGACGGCTCGGCGTCGATGATCCGTGATGTGCACTACCTGAAGCCAGGGATCGGGCGCGTGGGCTTCCACGGCACGAATCGGGCCGGCTTCGAGGACGCCGTCGCATTCCGATGCGTGATCAAGGCTCGTCGCGGCGGTCGTCGGACAGCGAAGTGCGCCAACAAGCTCGGCGACCGCTTCATCTACTCCTACATCCAGCGGCCGAAACCGAAGCGGAGGGCCAGGCCGAAGGCCACCCAACGCACCTCCTGCGACAGCAACTACTCGGGGGCGTGCCTGAAGCCCAATGCCTCCGACTACGACTGCGAGGGAGGAGGCGGCGACGGTCCCTACTACGTGAACGGGCCAATCACCGTGGTCGGCGACGACCACTACGATCTCGACGCCGACGGCAATGGGACCGCCTGCGAGTAGCGCGAGACCGGCCATTCGGCCGGCGCACCCTGCCTGATGCGCTGGGACACTGAGCGCTCGATGTCTTCGAACGCACGACGTCTGCTCATCTCCGTCCTCCTCGCCGGCTTAGCTTGATGCAGCAGCTGCTCGTCGTAGATCAGCGCCACGGCGCGTGCGTCGAGCTACAGGTGACTTTGAGTTCAATAGCACCGGATGTGACAACCGCGGCCGCGGGTTCTACGAGGAGAGGTAGGGTTCTCCGGTACTTCGTCGCCGCCTGACCGTTCGAGCGGCGATGTCACTGCTGCGGGAAGCCCAGGGGACTACGGGCGTGGTGGGCTGGGCGACCGCGCCGTGGCGCTGGCGCGCTGTCGTCGCCGCGCTGCTCGCCGGCTTACTGCTCTGCGGCGGGGCGACCGTCGCGCGGTTCCACGTCTGGGCGCAGGTCGACGAGCGCCACCACTATGCCTACGTGCAGGAGATCGCCGAGCACGGACGGCTGCCGCGGATCGTCGACGCCCTGCCGTGGGAGGCCTGGGCGATCAACACCGCGCACCCAACGCGGTCCGGGCTCGCGCAGGCCGGGGCCGTGGGCCAAAGCTACGAGGCCTGGCAGCCGCCGCTGTATTACCTGGCCGCGGCGCCGGTGTTCCTGACCTTCGGCGACCATCGCGACAAGGTCTTCGCCCTGCGCGCCTTTGACCTCGCGCTCGTCCTCGTCGCCGCCGCCCTGCTGTGGCGCCTCGCGCGCCGAGCGCTGCCCGAGGCGCCGCTCGCCGCGTTCGCCGGCGGGCTGGGCGTGCTCTTGTGGCCGGGCGTGCTGGTCCGCTCGGTCACCGTGTCCAACACGCCGCTGGAACTCGTGCTGACGACCGGCGCGCTGCTCAGGCTCGAACGGGCTTGGACACGGCGAGACGGACGCTCGCTCGCGCTCGCCGGCGTGGTGGTAGGAGCGGCACTGCTGACCAAGGTCGCGCTGACCTTCCTTTTGCCCGGGCTGGTCCTCGTCGCGTTCGCTCTGCGCCGCTCCGCGCCGGTCTGGACAGCCGCCGCCCTCGCCGCCCCGATCGCGCTGCTGGCGCCATGGCTGATCATGAACGTAGATCGATACGGATCGCTAACCGCCAATGCGGCTTCCCAGCGCCAGCTCGCGCCGATCATGTACCCCAACGGCACCCGACCCGGGCTGAGCGCGCTCTCCGATCGGCTCGCAGACCTGCCCGACGGCGTGTTGCCACTGGAATGGACGGGCCGGCTGGAGGTCCCGTGGGTGCGCGCCGCGACGCTGCTGCTCTTCGTCGCGCTCTTCGCCAGTTGCGTGGCCGCCGTGATCCAGGACCGCTCCCGGACGGCGCGCCTGACAGCGCTCGCCGCGGTCGCGTTCCTGATGATCTACTCCTACGGCCAAGTCTCACAGCACTGGGACGTCCTGCTCCTCCGTCACGCCTACCCGCTCCTGCCCGCCCTGGGCGTCGTCGCGGCAGCCTGGCTCTGGCAACATGCCGGCGACCGTGCGGCGCTCGTCGCGATGACCGGGGGCACCGTGGTCCTGGCGGCGCTGTGGATGGACATGGCGGGTCACTTTTACTTCATCGACCTCGGCGCGCACCTGGGGATCTAGCGCACGCGCACCAGCAGGTCGGCGTAGCGCCGACCGGGCGGCTATCGCCGACAGGGAGACCGCTGCGGTTTACGACAGGGTGGTAGGGCAACGTCGTGTTGCCCCAAACGTTGCCCCACCGCCCAAAATTGTCCGACCACGGACCGACCCGTTGACGACGAAAGGCCCGGATTTCCAGGCCTTTCGCGAATAGCGGGGGCAGGATTCGAACCTGCGACCTTCGGGTTATGAGGCGTATTGATGAGCTTATTAGCGCTTACTGGGGTTAGCGAAGTACCCGGAAATCGGTGGTTTCGGGCGGTTGGCGAGTTACGCGAACTTCGCTGGGATTCGTGGGGCGTGTTGCCCCATTGTTGCCCCACCCGTGCATCGCCAGTGGCCCGATGGGGCCGTCTCTCCAGGGCGGGTCAGCGATCACCACTCGAACTCATGCGGAGGACGCCTCGCCCCGCGGCCAGAAGCGCGTGCACGGCCTGGGGATCGGTCGGAAGGTTGTCGTCACCCCGGCGGACGACGAGCGAGAAATAGGCATCCGTCAGCTTCCCGTCGATTTCGGCGCCGTGGACGAGGAATGGCTTGTACTCCTCAGGTTGAGGTGGAACCGAGACGATCCAGACATCTCCCGCGGCGCCTTGCGGGACCGAAAAGATCTCGACCCTCTCCGGCGGCGGATGGATCCGCCGATGTAGCGTTGCCTTGTACGACTGCGCACTCACACTTCGGGGTGCGCATGGAGTGATCGCGCTCGCGGTCTCGGTCAGCCCTGCCTTGACGGCAGCGACGCCTAGGATGAGTACGCCGCCGTCCGCGTTGGCGAAGCTGGCGACGTCCTTGGCGAACTCGAGCTTGTCGTGCTCCGTCTTGCCATATCCCATGCGCTTGAAGTCCATCCGGTCCGTTTCGGGCTGGCCGAGGAGGAAGTCGACGCGGCCACCGCGTAGCAGATCGACGGTCTTTTCACGGTCAAGCTGCCCTCCTTCAAGCCCGTCGAGCAGCGCCAACACGCCGGTAGCCACGTTGTAGGCATCGCGCACCGTTTGATCCCGGACCCGCATCGAGATGTCGAGGCCGAGTTGATACATCCCACCGTAGTCGTACTCGTCGTCGTCAATGCGCACCGACACGGTTGCGCCGTGACGGCTCAGGAACGGATGGAGAAGGCTCTGCACCCGGCTGATATCAGGGAGGCCGTCTTCTGGGTCGCCGTAGGCTGCGACGAAGACCGTGTAGTCCGCCTGCTTGTCGTGCTCAAACAGCGTGATCTCGACGTCCTCGCGGAAGTTGTCGGGCTCGCGCGCGAGCTTCGACTCCGGGACGTCGACGAGTGCCACGCGTGCGATAATCAACGAACTGCGCTGACGGCGGCGGAGGGCCAGACGCAGAGAGGCCAGCGACGCTGGCCCGATGACCTCCAGTGAGGCGACGAGTTCGTCATCGGTATGGCCGCGGTGAATGGGACCGTGGCCCTCGACGCGAAGGCCGTTCTTACCCCCTAGGACTTTCGCTCCGGGCACCCACGGGAGCGTATGTGTTCTGCACTGTGGTCGGCCGTCGGAGCGCAAGTGACCCTGTGTGCGCAGGACTCTTGGTCCAGGGCGGCCGTCGGGTCGAATCGCATCGCACCCTACCCCTCGTTCCGAGCAATGGCCGCGCAGTCCGGGCGGTATCGAGCTTCGCCGTTGGTCGCACGATGGACGATCCGTCGCGCATCTCAGGGTGGACGTATCGGGTCCACACCGCGATCATGCGCCGGGTGCGCGGCTTCATAGGTCACACCGACCAGAGCTGGTGGCGGTATCTGGCCGCGCGCCCGACGATCACGGAGGTTAATTTCTGGCGACCAGGTGGTCGCGGCTTTGCGGCCCTTGCTCCGGGTGAGCCGTTCTTCTTCAGGTTGAAGTCACCGGTCAACCGCATCGGCGGCTTCGGACTTTTCGCGCGTGCCGCCCGGCTGCCATTGTGGCGCGCGTGGGAGGTCTTTGAAGAGGCCAACGGCGTGGCCAGCGAGGCGGAACTGGTGGCACGCGTGTCAGCGCTGGCACGGCGGCGTGCGACACGCAATGATCTGCTTGGCTGCGTCGCCGTGTCGGAGTGCACGTTCTTCCAGCCCGATGCGTGGCTAACGGTCCCAGCAAGCTTCCGCCCGCAGAATCTCTCGGGTGCCGTAATCGACCTGGACAATGAGGACGGCCGCACGCTGTGGCATGGATGCCTGCAACTGGCCGACGGCGCCGCCGCCGCGTGGGCGCGGCCGGCGGCCGAAGCGCAGCGGCACGGCAAGCCAACGGTCATCCGGCCGCGCCTTGGTCAGGGATCGTTCCGGCTGGCGGTCTTCGACGCCTACGACGGCGCGTGCGCGCTCACCGGCGAGCATGCGCTGCCGGCGCTGGAGGCCGCACACATCAAGCCATTCGCTGCCGGTGGCACGCACGAGCTCGTCAACGGGTTACCGTTGCGGCGCGACCTGCACCGACTCTTCGACCTGGGCTACGTGTCGGCGCGACCGGACGGCCGCTTACTAGTCAGCCCGCGGCTACGCAGCGAGTTCAAGGACGGCGCCACGTACTACGCGCTGGAGGGCTGCTCACTGCGGGCGCCAGACGATCCGCAGTGCGCACCGTCCGGAGAGCTACTGGACTGGCACTCGCAGGCCGTCTTTCAGGCGACATGATGAACAATCCGATACATGGCTGAGCATTCGTTGCCGGACGGGCGCCGGTGGATCGAGAACTTGATGC
This sequence comes from uncultured Conexibacteraceae bacterium, assembly GCA_963731005.1. GTDB lineage: Bacteria > Actinomycetota > Thermoleophilia > Solirubrobacterales > Solirubrobacteraceae > Baekduia. Next base: position 1,799,479 of record CAVSTZ010000001.1, read on the forward strand.
GTCTCGGCGAGGCACTCCAATATCGGGTCAAAGACGAGCACAACGTCGCGCCCGATGACGAAGAGCCCGCGCCTGTGGACGTGGCGTGGCTGCGATCCGACAGCGACCGGTTCCCGCTGTTCATCTTCGAGATCGAAAGTCGCCCATCGGGACAGATGACCTACAACGCAGCCAAGGTCTTCAGCCAGGACACCGACCTCTTTGAGAAGCCACTGTTCCACTTCCACATCGTCGTCCAGGGTGGCAGCCGAAGTGGGCGGCTCAAGGCCGCCAAGCGCAGCTTCGGGCACTTCAACTACCGCGTCTACCGCGCCGCCAAGCGCAAACATGCCACAGCGGCGCTTTGCGACATCCTGAGCCAGCACCGACGGGTCGAGGCGCGCCTCGACGCCGAGCAGCTCGCCGGCGTGTTGGGCGCTAGCGACTGGCGGGAGCCCGACCTCGACGCCGTCTGGCGTCACGCCGAGCGCTGCGAGTTCGAAGCGGACTTCGAGCGCGTGTACGCGAGCGGATACCTCGCCGACCCGGCCGCCTTCCGGACGCGGCTGGCGCGGCGCCTGACCGACGGCCTGGACGGCGAGCCAGTGCGCGCGGGACAATACCCGGGCCTCCTGGCACAGCGGGCCGCGCCGCTGTTGCAGGCGCCGCTTATGGCACTGCTGGCGCCCGACCGTGCTGCCGATGCGCTCGCGTGGGTACAGAGTTGGCAGGGTCCCGCGGCATCGGCGACGATCGGACCGCCGTTTCAGCGCGGGGCCGAACATGACAACGTGACGCTAGCGCTGGCGCCGGCCGCATGGGCGGCGATGGCTGCAGCAGCGCGCACCGCGGAGGCACGGTCGTGGGCGCTCGAGCAGCTCGAGCTGCTGCTCGGCCCGCCCTCGGCGCGGCTGCCCCTGCCGCTCAGCGGCTGCGCGGCCGCATGGATGCTGCACATCGCACGCGCTGGCGGACCGGAGCACGAGGCGGCGTTCGAGCGCGCCGCCGACCACGTGCGGGAGCTGAGTGGGCTGCCGGCTACGCACCTCGCCAGCCCGCCGGGGCGCGGACCCATGATGGACGCGCTTGATGAGTGGCAGGGCATGCTCGACTCCGCCGCGCGCACCGCCCCCAACTGGGAGGAACTCAAGCGACCGCCATACACGGACCAGGACGCGGCCTCCATGCGCGGGCGATTGGAACAGGCGCTCGCTGCGGCGCTGGCCGACGACGCGCCCTTGGACGGCGGCGTCGTACTTGCGGCACTGTGGGCGGAGTCAAACGACGGGCGGTAGCCCCGGCGTCAGCACGCCGGGCACCAGTGACAGATTGACGTGCGTCCAGCGGCCATGCGGATGGCGGTCGCATGGGATCAGCCCCTCAATCGCAGCGGCGTCGCACCAGCCCATGATCGTGGGAGGACCGGTGTCCTGGTGCTGGCAGACTACAAGCGCCCAAGAGCCGTCGGCGCGCCCCGCCTCGATCTCCGAGCGGGTCAGGCGGACGTCAACGCGCCAGCCCGCGCGCAGCGCACTGTGAATCGCCAGGCGGCGTGCTGGCGTGTCGAGGTCGAAGCCGAGCGCGCGAGCGAACGACCCGAGCGGGCGCACGTTGTCGACCGGCCCGCCGGCCAACGACAACTCGCGGCGGCACTCCCCCTCGACGTGTTCGCAGGCGGCCTGGCCGGCATCGTCGGGCAGGCGGTCCTCGGCGCGGCGTGCAGCACCGAAGAGCAGTGCGCCGAGCAGCGCCGGACCGCCGACGAGCGTGAGCAACTCGTTGCGTAGGGGGGTGGGGATCAGCTCGGGTCGAAACTCGGGTCCGCCCGCGGCGCCCACCAGCCACGGCGGCGGTTCGCGCTCAAGGAGCCGTGCGATCACGGCCACGATGGCGATGCGGTTGCCCAGGGCCGCCAGGGTGGCGGCGCCGGCGGTGAGCACGAGATCGTCGCAGTCGACCTGTGCAACGCCCAAGCGGACGAGCAGCTCTTCGCCAGCGACGAGGCCGTCGACCGTGAACCGCTGCCCGTCGCGGCTCGTGCGGTAGCGGGCCCGCGCGTCGGCCATCGCGATCCGCGACTCGGGGATCAGCGAGGCGACGTGACATGCCGAGTCGACCTCGTGGGACGTCGGTAGGACGCTGACGGCGGCCTCAGCCATCGCCGCGCAGGTGGGCAAACAGAGCGGCGACGTCTGCGGCGTCGGTCGGGTCGAGCGGGTCGCCGACGTCGTCCTCGTCGGGCAGCGCCATGAGCAGCATGGCGGGGTCGTCGAGCATGGCGAATAGCGCCTTGGCCTTGACCTCAACGCGGGCATCAACCGCCTCGTCAATCGTGCCCTCGGTAATCAGGAACGTGACGCGCGTCTCCGCCGTCAGCCCGAGACGGTGGATGCGGTCTAGGCTCTGGAGGTACTGGCCCGCGTTGAACGTGCGATCGAGGTACACCGCGTCGTGGCAGACGGTGTGCAGGCTCACGCCCTCGGCCATCGCGGCGGGGTTGGCCAGCAGGACCCAGCAGTTGGGATCGGTCCGGAAGCGGCGTAGCTCGTCCTCGCGTGTGCGCGGCGCGTCGGGCTGCGTGATCTCCGAAGGAATGCCGCCGTGCACGACGGCGGGCTGCAGGGCAGTAAGCGTCTTCTCCAGCACCTGGAGGTTGCGCACGAAGTTCGACCACACGAGTGTCTTGCGCTTCGCCGCTTGGTTGTCACGAACGATGCTGCCTAGCTCGATGAACTTCCGCGGCGTCTCGTAAGCGCCGAACTCGCCGACGAGCTGTCCAAGTGACGAGCCTGTCGGTACCTTCAGCGGCGGGTGACGGAACTCCACCGGGTCACTCTCGGAGGAGCCGGCTGCGAGCAGGCCCGGGTTCGTGGCGCCCTCCAGCAGGTACATGACGACCTGGCCCTTGCGCGCCCAGCCGGCCCGCTCGTGGCGCGCCATGGGTTGGCGCCCGGCGTACTGCGAGAGCAGCGCGTCGTAGACCTGCTTGTGGAGGCCCTCCAACGGGACAGGCTGCACGTGGAAGTCGATTTTGGGGAGGTTGAGATCTTCCTTGGTCGTGCGAACGTATAGCGGGCGGATCGCCTCGGCGACTTGATGAGCGACATCGAGCGATGGCTGCGGGCCCAGCGCGGCGGCGGGCAGTACCTGGTGTCCCTGCCCCCACCATAGGAAGTCCAGCAGCGCCGCGAGGTCGCGCGGGCCCTGGGGTGCGGGCGTACCGGTCAGGACGTCGCGCCGGCTGGCGAGGTAGGCGACGTCCAGCGCGGCCGATCCCCACTCCCCCGCACGCCCGCGTTTGATGCGATGCGCCTCGTCGAGACACAGCTGGGTCTCGGCGCACACGAGCCAGTCTGCCAGCCGCTCGAATGAAAGCAGCATCCGCTGGTAGTTGACGACAACGATCTCGGCACCGGTTGGAATCGGCCCGCCATCGAAACGATGGAGCACGGGCGACGGCTCGAGGCAAATACCGACCTCCTCCTGCCATGCCTCGAACGCGGACAGTGGCGCGACCACGAGCATCTGAGACACCCGGCCCCGGCGCCGCTCGAGCTCATAGAGCGCGAGCGTCACTGCCGTCTTGCCGGCGCCTGGAACTGAGAAGTTGGCACCGTGGGGCAGCGCGAGTAGGCGGGCGAGGTCACGCTCTTGGAAATCGCGTAGCTCGCGACGACCACTCCAGCGGTTGGTGGGGTGGCTGAGCTCGGCGACGATGTCTGCTGGTTCCGGGGGCTGTCCGAGGAACGTCGTCAGACCGCGGCGCTCGTCGCGATGACGACGCACGAGCCGCTCGGCAGCCTCGTCCCAGTCCAGTGAAACGCCGTGCGCGCGACACGCCGGAGCCAGCCACCCCAGCCGGTCGAGAAAGCTCTCCACCGGCATGTCGATCCGCCGCCCGGGGAGGTCGCCGCCCGAGCCCCACTGCGACCGGGCGACAAGCCAAAAGTCATCAGAGACCAGCGCGTCACGATCAGCGCGAATCGTGCGCCCATGGTTCTTCGCGGAGATCGTGACGCGACCGATCACGAACGATCAGCAGTCGAGGTCGTGCCCGGCGGCGTCGGCGAGCCCCTGCAGTCGCTCGAGCACTTTGTCCAGCGCCGCGGTGAACACTTGAGTGTCAAAGCCGGAACGCTCGGCGACGTCCGCGTAGGACGAGGCCGCCAGCTGGAGCTTGCGCTCGGCCTCCGCGACACGGTTGGCCGGCGCCTGCAGCTGATCCTCATGACGGTCCGTGGTACGGACCTCGTTGGCAGCCGCACGCAGCGAGTCGTAGATCCTGGTGACAACGAGATCGCGGCCGACACGACGCACGGCGCCGTCAGCGGCTGGAACGAGCAGATCTTCGCTGCCGTGCGACATCGCAATCAGGTTGTTCAAAGCGACGATCTTCTCGATGCGAGCGGTGATCACGCTTTCCGGCTCGTCATCGAGCAGATCGAGCCCCTCGAGACCGTCATCCTCTTGGCCGCCGTCAGGATCGCCGCCGAGGTGCTCCACGATGTCACCAAGCAAGTCGTCTTCGGCGAGGAGCGGCATCACGTGTGCTTCGAGCGTGTCACCACTGAGATGGCGAAGGTCGCGGTAAGGCACCTCGCTGAGCAGGCCGAGAAGCCGGATCTCGTAAAGCTCACCCTTAACGGCAGGGTTGTCTTCCTCGCGCAGGCGGTCGTCGAGTTCCTCGAGCGCGATCTCCTGGGCATCGAAGCTCGTGAGCGGGACGCAGCCGCCGCTGCGACGTTGGATCGCGCGGATCATTGCTAGGACGCGCGTGTGCTGCTCGACCTTGGCCTTGCCGCGGGCCAGCGCGCGTGGATCGCTGGACGCGGCGAGGTTCAGCGCACGGGCCACGTCGTCGACCGTGCGGTTCTGGTTAACGATGAGATCTTCGACGAACAGCAGGCGGTTGGTGAACGTGTAGCTTTCGCGGAAGTCCAGCTGCATTTGTAGTTGCAGCTCGAGTCCGTCAATCTCAGGGTCAGTTGCGTCGTCGGGAAGCACGATGACGCGCACATGGGCGGCATCGCCGTCGCGCAGCGCGACGGCGCGCCGGTTGGCGTTGACCAAGAGGCCAAACCGACTCATCATGCCAGCCTCGAGCTGGCCTTCCTCCTGCAGGTTGCGCTTGAGATCCTCGAAGTTCTCGCTGAGTTCGCGCAGGATGCCGGCGATGATCGCCTGTGCCTTCGCCGACCAGGGGTCGCGTGCCACGACATCGGCTTGCTGATGGGACTCAAGTTGGGCGCGGATGCGGTGGCTGCGAGGGTTGAGCAGCACCAGTTCCAACGGCAGCTCCACAACCGGCATCAGCTCCGAGGAGCCTCGCCACGGCATACCGCGCCGCTCCTGCGCCTCGGCGACTGCGGCCTCGATCGCCACCATCCGCTCCTCGTGGGTCACGCCCCACGGCCCCCGGTGACAGGGCGCCGGATCTGCGCCAGCGATACGAGCTTTGGCTCGCCGCCGAGATGGCTCCGCACCTCGTCGCAGAACGTCTCGTAGGTGCAGCGCGGGCGGCGCGCTACGCCCGCGACCGCCAAGCCCGCAGCCAAGAGCTCACCGGGCTCACCGTCGCGCGCAGCGGTAGCCACTTGCGGCTCGCCGTCGCAGCCGAGGCGGCACTCGAGGACCAGGTCGCAACTGAACGCCTTCGCGTTACGCTTGGCGTGATCGGTCTCGTTCTCGGCATGCGCCACCGCCAACGCGGCTACCCGGAAGCCGGCGCCCCCCAGGGCGGAGCCGAGCGCCCACCATGCGCGGCCGTCGGAGTTGTGAAAGGTCAGGATCATGGAGCCGTCGGCTGACAGCGTACGCGCGGTCTCGCGCATGATGCGCGTCAGCAGTGCCCGGTAGTGGTCGACACCAGCGGAGCGGCGGGAGTTGGCCACGGCCTCGGCGGCCATGTCGAGGTGCACGTTCGCCGCAACCAAGCCGATGGCGTGCGCCCAGGTGAGAAAGAGCGCAGCCAGCTCGGCGTACTGGACATCGTCGAAGTACGGCGGGTCCGTAAGCACGAGGTCGATCGACCCGTCGGGCGGAAGCTGTCGGGCGCTGGATCCGCGGGCGACTAGCGCGGTCTGAGGAGCGGGCGCTGGCCGGCGCTTCCCGGCCGCGCTGACCGGCGGCGCAGACCGCACCCCGAACTCGCGCGCCCAGCGCGCCGCCCGAACCGAATGGTTCAGGCGGCGCGGAAGGGTGCCGCGGCCACGATCCGCTAGGAGGTTTGTCTCTACGCCCAGGCCGGTCAGCGCAAAGCGGTGATTGGCGGTCGCCTCAAAGGCCTTGGGGTAATAACGATCCCAACGGCTGGCGTAGCCGGCCATCTCCGCCGCGCCGCATACCACGAGGCGTAGCCGGGCGCGGAAGGTCGCGTCGCGACATCGGGCGGCCGCCTCTCCAGCGGCCAGCAACAACTGCAGCTGGCGTGGCGGATAGAGATCGCGCCAGTGAAGGAGACCCGCCCGCCGCAGGCGGGCGGTCTCGACGCCTAGTGGGATCTCCTCTTCAAGCGGGGCCGGCAACCCGCTCGGGCGTGGGGCCGTCGCCTGCTCGATCTCGGCGGTGGTTGGGGCGGCGAAATGCAAATTGTCGCCCCCGCACAAGCGCTGCACGAGCACCGGCCGCCAGTTGACCGGGCCCGCGAACGCCGGCTGCTCGACGGCACAAGCATCGTGCGGGCACCTCAGCCGACCCTCCCGGAGCAAGTGCTCATCGGCAGGCGGGATAGGAGCCTCACAGGCGCGGCAACGACGCGGCGGGCGAGCACGCGAGCCCCGCTGCACGGCTCCACAGCCGCGACAGCCGTACCAGGCGCGCTTCTCGTCCGAGGTGCGCGAATCCAGTGTGAACAACGCGTAGGGAAACAGAGAGATCGTATGCCCGCATGCGGCGCACGGCCGAGTGCGCACCCAGAATGTGTGCAGCACCTCGCCGGCGCCGTGCTGCGGGCAGGTGCTGCCGTAGAGCCGCTGACGTATGCCCGCCAAGCCGTCGAGCCAGCGACGACCGTACTGCGCGAGGGCCTCGGAGTCAGCGCCGTCAAGCGTGCTGGCCAGACCCACCGCGGCCCAAGGATGGAGATCCTGGGCATACACGCCCAACCCGCGGCGAGCCGCCTCCATGGCGACGGTTCCACCTCCGCTGAAAGGATCGGACACCACCGGGGGCCCGTCGTCCGAGGCGGCGTCGAGCAGCGCGCCGATCAATGCGTGCGGCCGCCGCGCCCACCAGCGGTACATCGAGATGCCCGGCGCATGGCGCTCGCGGCTGCGCTGCTGGCGGCGGACCAGCTCATCTACCTCGGTCCAGGAAACGCGGTCGAGGATGATGTCAGAGTCTTGTAAGGGCATGATGGGAAGCGCATCCGCGCCATCGCACTCAGCATGATGACGATCACGGATGGAATCGGCACGATTGCCAGCAGTCGAGCGCATCCGTCGCACGGAGCATCTGAGTGGTGATCGGGCGAAATGCAACCCGGCGGTAAATCCGAGCGACGGCTAGTGCCGCGGCGCTCGGTAGGAGGGTTCGCCGCTCCTGGGCGCGCCCGATAACGCGCGATTCCGGTTGCCGCGTCCTCGTCGCGATGCTCGATAACGCGACCTTATGAGTCAACGACGTCGCGGCGACGATCTCGACCGAGAGCCCCTATCAATCAGACGCTGACTATCGCTAGGAGAGATCCGTGCGCTCCCAGGCCTGAAAGTAGCCGTCGAGGTTGTCGATGTCGCCGGCCACGACGGCGGGCACGGCGTCGCCGGCGAGGGCGTCGACGATCAGGCGCACCATGGTGCGGCCCATGGCCGACCACATCACGCCCTTGGTGTCCAGTGATACACGCGCACCGTAGGCGCAGACCTCCACCGGGGTGATGTAGTTGGGGGTGTAGGTCTCGGCGCGTTCGAGATCGTCGAGCTCGTGTGGTTCGTGGTGATGGCCGTGCTCGTCGACGGCCATCAGCCGCTCGGAGACCTGCTCGAGGGTCGCGGCGGCGTGATCGGGATACGGGCTGATGACGGTGAAGGTCGGGCTGCGCTCAACCTCTGTGTCGGGGCCATCGAGGCTGAGACCGGGTCCGAGCACGTCGACGGCGACCGCGACGGCTGGGCGAGACAGCTCGGCACTGCGTCGGCCGGCCTCGGCCAGCAGATTTTGCGCCCAGCCGAACGAGGCACCGTCGGCGACAGCCAGCCGTGCTCGGGCCAGCAGACCGTCCACGCTGCCGGCCCGAGCGCTGAGGTCAAACAAGCCGAGCGCCTGCGCCTGGAGCTCGGCGGCGGCCTGCTGTGCTTCGGCCAGCAGCTGCCGGGCACGGGTCTCGAGGCGCTCACCGTGGGCAAAGAGCGCTCGGCCGTCGGGAGCGCGCAGCCAGTCCTCGGGCAGGTTCCAGTCTTTGGGCTGGGACATTGCACGCAAGCCTAGAGCGACAGGGCGGGGTGTATGGCCGGGAGATGGAGCCGCGCGTCTTGGGGTGCGGTTCCCGCGCTCCCCCGGTCCACGCCGGACGTCGACCACTACACGGGGATCATCTAGCCACCGGCTCATCAGACCGTCGGGCCTAACGGCGCGACGGCTCAAGTCGGGAAGTCTGATCCTCCGGCTCCAACAGCAACAACACCTTGGTCAGCGGTCCACCGTCGCGCGGGCGCACCGTCACCGAGCTGGTGGTGTCGGTCGCGAGCACCAGATGGTCACGGAACGGCTCCTTCCGGACCTGCTCCATGGTCACGTAGTGCGGTCGCGCCTTCGTGCTTAGCCTAGCTGCGACCTCGCCGGCCACGAAGCCCACGATCCTTCCGGCCACCATCGCGAGGACGGTGAGCCAGTCAAGAAGGTGTGTCGTCGACGAAGAACGCGCGCAGTCCAGCGGCGAGCGCCACGCCTACCGCGACACCAATCCACTCGACGCCCGCGCTGAGCAGCGCCAGCAGGCCGACGATCACGACCAGCGCCGCGGCGATCGCGCGCCAGAACCGCGTCGGCGGGCCGGATTGCCCGGAACCAGGCCCTTGCGCTAGGGGCAGCGGAGCTGGATTCGTGGACACCGCCGGAAACCTACATATCCGGCCGCGTGTCTCACGTCCCTCGGCGTGGTCGTCGCTCTGCCTCGACGCGCGGATGCGGCTCATTGACGGCAGCCTGGGCCCGTCAAGCGCGGTGATACGCGCGTGGCGTCTGCCGAGCATCACTGTGGCGCGTTGGAAGTCTGAGCTGTTGTAGCCGTTCGCCGCCCGCCAGCGGTTCTGGGATCAGAGGCTCTTCGCCCTGATCGCTCACGGTGGAGATGGAGAGCGTCAGGACGTGGTGCCATGCCACGCGAGGGAGCAGAACGGCAAGCTGGCCGCGGCTGCCTCCTATCGTGAACTTTGCAGCGCCGGGGTCTGGGGTGAATCTGATGGCGCCGGTGACTGTCGTGCTGATGTCTGCAATGAAGTTCTCACGGCTCCGGGAGCCCCAACTGCCGGTGATGTAGAGCACGGCTGCTGGCTGCCAGGGCGCTGCGGTACGGAAGCGCAGGCACCGTCCGCCGTCGGGACCGGGTGCCTCTTCGATCCGCTTCAGTCGCAGCCAGCCCAGTTCGCGAAGCGGTCGACCACCCGTCTGCTTTGACACGATCTCCCCCGAGAAGCTGCGCGTGGTGCTGCCACAGCCTAGGTCTGGCTTAGGCGTCGGCGCAGCGGCGATCTCCGCCGGCGTCAACGGGCGCGCGTCGCCGCTGATACTTGCCCCCACCCCAACGGCTTCCGTATCCAACACTGCAGCACGCAACATCCGGGCAGGGCGACCGTCTGCCTGCGGAGTCAGCCACCAGACCGCTTGCCGCGTCCGCAGGGTTTTTGTACGGGTCTCGGCGTAGAGAAGGCTGACGCGAGCCCGCACCAGGCCGCGGGCAGACTCAACCCGCACGTCCTGCAACTTTACGTCGGTCCAGCGTGGCAGGCCTCCGCCTACGAGCGTATGGCTGTTGCTGGTCAGGCGCTTGCACTCGGCCTGGGACTGCCGCACGGCTTGCAGCATGCAGAGCGAGCGCTCGTCGCCTCGGTCAAACGCCCGGACGTAGGCGCGGACCACCGCGATCGCGCTAGCCGGAGGATCATCGTCGCGCGACAGCGCAAGCGCTGCGATGAGCCCCGTCAGCAACGCCGCCACGGTCAGGACGACCGCGGCCAGACGTTGTCGGCGACTTAGATGGAGCGTCGTCCCTCCTCGAGGTCGCGAAGGTACTCGTATGCACCAGCGGGTAGTGCATCGCCGTTGAGCTGTTGGCTGGTCAGCAGCACCTGGTCGCCGACGTGGTCGGTCACGACGATGATCACCAACCCCGTATCCCAGCCGAGTTGGCGACGCAACCGTCGGCGCAGGTATCTGGCCGCCGTCGGCAGAACGCTGAGAAAGGCGCCACGATGGAGCTCCAGAGAGGTGAGCTCGCCGGGCTGGCCGGCCGGTCCGGCGTCATCCCAAGGGCGAGCCGCCATGTTCTGCCGGTGCTCCCGCCAGAGGCCGGCTAGCGAAGGATCGGACACCGGATCGCCGACGGTCCCGAGACCGCGCAGCGAGAACGCCGACGGCTGCCAGTTCGACGGCGCGTCGTCACGCAGCCGCGCAGCGACATCGACCACCTGGTATCGGGAATCGGACGCGGCGAACCGCACGACCAGGCCGATCACGTCCACACGCGGTCGGGTGCTCGCGGGCACGCTCTTCAGCGTCTCGGCGAGACGCGCCGCGAGCGCGTCGGCAAACGTCAACGTGTCGATCACGAGCCCGGAACGTAGTCGTCTTCCCAGCTGTTGGGCAGGTAGGTCCCTTCGATGAGCCGATCGCGAACCTCTGCAAGTGCGGCGCGGAGCGCTGTCCGGCTGGTGCAGGTTCCCTTGCGGCTGTCGATTCCGTGACCTACGAGATCATCGCGTAGGCGATCGAAATATCCATGCTTGAAGCGACCGTAGTACGTCAGCGGGTGCCACTCACGCTCGTTGTCGGGTGCGTGGAGCTGCGTGTACGCGGATCGTCCGTTCCAGTAGCCGGCGTTACGCAGCCACACGCCGTTTCTGACGTCATTGGGATACATGCCGCAGCGGAACGCTCCGGCCTGCACGAGCCGCAGCTCCCCGGCGGGATCGCCCCACGGGATGAGGTGGTGTGCGTCCCAGGCGCCGCCGGGGTTGAATGGCTGCAGGTTGCTGATGTTCTGGCCGAGGATCCTCGCCGACACGTTCGGGGCGTCTCGCAGCAGGCGCCGGGTCTTGGGGTTGTAGCGACCGAGCGCCTTCCAGGCCCGATATTCGAAGGTCTGGCGCTCGGTGGTCGTTGGGCAGCGCAGATGGACCGTTCTCGTGGATGGGCGCGCCGGCTTCAAGGGCTCCGGTCTGTTCAAGGCCACGTCCCAGGCCTCGCCGCCATCAGACACGACGATCTTCACCTCATAGTTCTGTAGTCCGTCCATCGTGGGCGTGCAGGGCCACCGAAGGTGCAAGATCCGGTCACCGGGATGAGGGGTGTATTGCACGTCGCCGGTGAACATGACGCGCCCCGTGCTGGCCTGGGTGACCCTCAGCTGCCCCGACTGGAACAAGGCTGTCAGCCCGAATGAGCAGGCGGCCGGATCGAGGTCGAACCCGACTGCCCAGTTTTTGGCCTTGTGATGGATCGCATCCTGTTGGCGGTCTTCGTTCTTGCTCGCATTGACCTCAAATCCGCAGCCGCGCCCCTGATCGGTGCCCGTGGGTGCCGGCGACGCGTCGTAGGCGTGCGAAATGGCCAGCGGCTGGGGATCGCTGCCATCAATGTGACTAGACCACACGGTGCCGGACGAGTAGACCGGCGCGCAGCGGCCGCCGATCTCGCCCCCGCCGGAGCCGCTCACGCACTCATAGCCACCGGCGGTATAGATGATGGTGTCGGTTCCGGCCGTCGCAGGAAGGTAGGTGTCATCGGTGTTGGGAGAGATCCGTGTCAAGGCGCTGCCGTCGCGGTTGACCTTCCAGATCGACGTACGGCCGTATTGGCTATCGTCCCAGTCGTCGCGCGACACGGCCTGGAAGGTGATTGCCGTGCCATCGGCGGAGAACTGCGGCGCGACCGCACTGGCGATCTCGCTGCTCAGGGGCACCTCGGTGTCCTGGCTGGCACGGGTGCGATGCAGGTAGATCGAGCCCGGCTTGCCGAAACCGTCTTCGCGGCCGGTATAGACGATCGTGCCATCGTTGGCCGCGTCCGGACTCGACTGCGACCGCGGAGCGTCGGGATCGAGTCGCCGCGGCTCGTCGGTGTGCAGCCCATCGGCACCGACGACCTGTGCGCGGGTCGTCCTGCCACCATCGTCGCTGGCGGTGTACAGGATTTTGGTCCCGTCCAAGCTCCACGCCGGGTCGCTGCCCTTGACGAGGTGGCGTGCTCCGCTGCCGTCGATGTTGAGGAGATAGATGTCACCATCTCCGTCCTCGGTGTAGGAAAGCCCTCGCACTTCGACGGCGATCATCTTCAGGTTCGGGGAGATGCGCGGTCGGTACAGGAGGCCGCAGTCGTCGCCCGTCAGCTCCGCGCACGTCGTGACGACCCGCTCATTCGATCCGTCGCTCGCAGCCATGCGCACGTCGGCCCGATGCTCGCCCAGAAAGACGATCTGGTTTGCCGCGGTCGTGGTCGCAGATCCGATGGTGTCGGTGAGGTCCGACGTGACCTGGCCGCTTCCGGCCGTGTTGCCGGCGCTGACGGTCACCTGCAGACGATGGCCCTCATCGGCCGTGGTCAAGGTGTAGCTGTTGGCCACGGCGTCCGGGATCGTCTCGCAGCTGGCCCCGATCCAGTCGCAGCGCTGCCACGAGAACGTCAGGTCGGCGGAGTCCGCGCCAGTCCAGCGTCCGCCGTCGGTGACCAGGGTCGAGCCCGGACCGTCGGTCCCGAGCATGGTGATGCTCGGCAAGGCGGTGCTGCCCGGTGCCGCCCCGTCGCCGACGGTGTCGGTCGCCTCGGCAGCCGCCGTGCTCTGACCCATGGCGTTGTGGGCGGTGACGATCACGCGCAGGGTCTGCTCGACGTCCTCGCCGGTGGGGCTGTAGGCCTGCACGTCGGCGTGTTTGAGATCGGTGCAGTCTTCCCCGTCGGCCGCGCAGCGCTGCCACTGATAGGTGTAGGTGATGGGGTCGCTGCCGCTCCAGCTTCCCGGATCGGCGGTGAGCGTCTCACGCACGGCCGCGGTGCCGGTGATCGTTGGAGGGTCGACGTTTACCGGTGCGTCGCCTACGACGAGCGGGCCGACCGGTGCGGAGGCGACCGTGACGGCCGCGGCGTCCTGGTCGCCGGGGACGGCCGTGACGAGGGCGCGCAGCTCGTGGCCCACATCGGCCATCGTCGAGGTATATGCCTGCTGGTCGGCGCCGGCGATGCCGGTGCAGCCGGTACCGCCCTCGTCGCATCGCTGCCAGCTGTAGGTGAAGCGCAGCTCCCCGCCCCCACCGTGCCAGGTGCCAGGATCGGCCGACTGCACGGCTCCGGCGGTGAGGTCGCCCGAGATCGTCGGCGGCGCGTCGTTCCCCAGCGCCGCCCGGACGTCGTCGCTGTAGGCGTATGTGTTGGTGACGCTGACTGGCGCACCGGAATCGGCACGCCACACCGTGACGGTCATGGTCACCGCGAACCGGAAGCCGATGTCGTCGTCGGTGAGCCCGTAGGTGGGTGAGTCCCCGTCTTGGACGACGACGTTGGCGAGGTCTGGAGTACCGCGCTCGAACTTGTAGGTGATGGTCGTCGGTAGGTGGGCGAGGTTGTTGGCACCAGCGTCGGCGGTGAAGGTCTGTCCGGAGGCGGGGAGACCCGTGATCACAGGCGAGGTCGTGGCGTCGATAGCCACGAGATCGGCGGTCGGGTCGCTGTAGCTGATGACGGGCTCCTCACCGTCGGAGGAGGCAGTCTCCTTCAACCGCAGGGCGAAGCCGACATCTTCGGCGACCGGGATATAGCTGTCGAGGTGGGTCGCGTCCGGAATGTCGGCACAGGACATCTCATCGGTCTCAGGATCGATGTCGAGCGGGTCGCAGCGCTGCCACTGATCGTTGATGGTCTGCGGCGACCCGACCCACGTGCCGTGCGTGGCGCTCGTGACGGCTGTGTCGTAGGTGGGCTTGTTCCACCACGAGATGCCGACGCTGGGGGCCATGAGGCTGGATACCGCGGGCGGATCGGGGACGTCGTCGCTTGCGTCAGAGCGCACGGAGACCCCGCCCCAGTCGTTGGTCATCGTCACGAGCGCGCGCAGCACGCTCCCGGCGTCGGTTCGCTGCACGACGTAGTTCTGGTCGTTGGCGTCGGCGATCGGCTGGCACGGGCTGCCGGCGGGCTCGCAGCGCAGCCAGCTGTAGTCCAGATCACCGGGCGTGCCGCTCCAGGTACCGGGGTCGACGGTCACGGTCGAGCCGACGGTCGCATCGCCGGTGATAGTCGGTGCCGTGTCGTTGTCGGGCTTGATCGCCGCGGCCACAGCGTCGGTGAGCTCGGTGCTCACCGTCTCTTGACCGAGTGGGCTGGTGGCGGTCAGCGTCGCGCGGATGCGGCGGTCGAGGTCGGCGTGGCGGAGGCGGTATGAGGAGTGGTCTTCGGTGGTGAGCTCGTGGCAGTCGTCGCCGTCCTCGTTGCATGATTGCCGAGACGACGTCCATCTGCTCGACGTTGTCGTTCCATTCGCCGTGGTCGAGGTTGAGCAGGACGCCGACGTTGGCGGGCCCTTCGACGGTCGGCGGGGTGACGTTGTGTGGTGGCCCGGATACGACCGGTGCGCTGATGGTCGAGTCGACATCGGTCGCGCCCGCAGCGGTGTGCGCGCGCACCGTGACGAGTAGCCGCATGCCGCGGTCGTCGCGTGTGGGCGTGTAGGTCGGCGACTCGACCGGAGGGGTGAACGGGTTGCACGTGCCGGGGTTGTCTTGATAGCACCAGCGCCAGGTGTAGGTGTAGGTGATGTCACCGTCTGCCAGCCATTGGCCGGGATCGACGACGGTCGGCTGGCCGATCTGGGGAACTCCGACGACCGACGGCCGCTGGATGTTGACGGCGACTGCGCCGGGGATGGCGTCGGTGAGGTCGGTTTGGGCCGAGGGCGGGTCCCAGGCGTCGACGTTCATCGCCCAGACGGTGGCGCGCAAGCGGCGGCCCGCATCGAAGACCGTCGGGGTGTAGTCCGCGTGGGTGGCGCTGTAGAGAGTGTGGCAGTCAGAGCCGTCCGCGGCGCAGTTCTCCCACAGATAGTTGTAGCTGTCGGGTGTGTGCTGCCAGGTGCCCGTGGTGACGTGCAGTGGCTGCCCGGTGTGCAGCGTGCCGGTGATCTGCGGCCGCTCGGTGTTCTCGGGCGTCCGTGGCGCGATTGCCGTGGGGTAGGACGCGGCGGTGTCGTTGCCGTGGGTGTTGGTGGCCGTGACCGCTACCCGGACGGCGTGGCGCGCGTCGTCGTCGGTGGCGGTGTAGTGGTCGTCGGTTGCTCCGTCGATGGGCTGGCAGTCCTCGCCCGCGGTGGTGCAGCGCTCCCATTGATAGGCATAGGTGGACGGCGCGCTGCCTCCCCACCGGCCCGGATCTACGCTGAGCTCATAGCCCGCGATGAAGACCCCCGTGAGCATCGGCAGCTCGACCGGCTCGGGGTCGGCCTGCGTGAGGACGGCGGTCGCCGTAGAGGTCGCGGTGGTCGCGCCGGTGGGGTTGTTGGCGGTGACGACGACGCGCAGCCGATGGGCGAGGTCGTCACCCGTCGCGTCGTAGCTGTCGGCGACAGCCCCGTCGATGTCGGCACAGCCGTCGCCGTCGGTGGCGCAGCGCTGCCATTGGTAGGCAAAGGACATCGGGTCGATGCCGTACCAGCCGCCTGCCTGTGCGGTGAAGTGCTGGCCGTCGTGCGGGTCGCCATCGACAGACGGATCGTCGCCCCGGAGCTCCGGAGCGTGGGCGGCGTCGACGACGTCTGTCGGATCGGAGGTTGACGAGCCCTGGCCGCCGGCGTTGGTCGCCGTCACGGTCACACGCAGCCGCGACCCAAGGTCGGCGGAGGTGAGCATGTATGTGGCCTCGCTCGCGCCGGAGACCGGGGCGCAGTTCTCTCCGTCCACGTCGCAGCGCGCCCATGCGTAGGTGAAGGTCATCTCCCGGCTGCCATCCCACCAGCCCTCGCTGGCAGTCAAGGTCCCATCCACACGAGCGAGCCCGGAGGTGAACGGGATATCCAAGGCGGTCGGGGCCAGGGGCGCGATCAGCGAGGTCGGCTCGGAGGTCGCGGTCATCTCTCCCTGCGTGTTATGGGCAACGACGTGAAGCCGCAGCGTTGAGCCGACGTCGTCTGACGAGGTCCAGTAGCTCGAGTCGGTCGCACCTTCGATGTCGACGCACTGCTGGCCGCCGGCGTCGCACCGCTGCCATTGACGGATGAGGTCGTCGGCTGCGCCCTGCCACGTGCCGTCGTCAGCGGTGAGCTCGGACTCATCGACCGGATCGCCCGAGATCGTCGGGGCTTCCGCGTTGACCGGCAGACCGGGCAGCAGGAGGTCGGTCAGGGCACTCTGAACCGTCATCGAGGAGCCGTCGCCCGTGGCGGTCACGGCGACGCGTAGGCGCTGACCGACCAGATCGTCGGACGGCGCGTACGTCGCCTGGGTCGCGCCGTCG
Organism: uncultured Conexibacteraceae bacterium; assembly: GCA_963731005.1. Classification (GTDB taxonomy): domain Bacteria; phylum Actinomycetota; class Thermoleophilia; order Solirubrobacterales; family Solirubrobacteraceae; genus Baekduia. Next base: position 1,816,108 of record CAVSTZ010000001.1, read on the forward strand.
ATCGCCGAGCAGCCGCGGCCATCGGCGTCGCATGCTCGCCACTGGTAAGCGAAGGTCAGCGCGCCCGGCTGGTCCCATGCACCGGGGGTGGCGGTGAGGGTCGACGCCACCCGCGGGGTGCCTTCCACGGTCGGCACGCTGAGATTGCGCAACGTGTCGCCCGAGGCCGGCTCGTCCGGCGCGACGATCTCGGTAGCTGCGCTGGTCGATGAGCGCGAGCCCGCACCGTCGTGGGCGGTGACGACCACGCGTACGGTGCCGAAGTTCTCGGCCGTGCTGAGGGCCAGCTCGGCGTCCGTGGCGTCGGGAATCCGTGAGCAGCGCTGGCCGAGGTCGTCGCACAGCAACCAGGCGTAGGTGTAGGTGATGGTCCCGGTGCCGGGCCAGACGCCGTGTTCTGCCGCGAGCGTCTGGCCCTCCCGTGCGATGCCCGTCACGGTGACCGACGTCGTCAGCTGCGGGCCTAGCGACGAGGCGGCCGGGGCGGTGGCGTCTGAGACCTCGTCACTATCGCCGTGACCGTTGCTGGCGGTGACCTGGACGCGGAGCGTCGCGCCACCATCGTCGTCAGACACGACGTAGTCGGTGCCCGTCGCATCCTGGAGGTCGTCGCACTCGTCGCCCGCGAAATCGCAGCGCTGCCACTGGTAGGTGAAGATGATCGGCGCGATGCCGTCCCACGTGCCATGTCCGGCGACGAGGGTCTCGCCAGCGCTGGGATCGCCCGAGATCGTGGGCGGGATGCGGTTGACCGGCGCTGCCGGCGCCACGGATTGCGTCGCCGCGGCGACGACGGTGGTGGCCCGGTTGTTTGTATCGCGGGCGGTGACCACAGCGCGCAGCGACAGGTCGACGTCGTCGGGGCCAACTTCGTAGATGGCGCCGGTCGCGCCGTCAATGTCCTGGCAGACGCCCCACGAGTCCTCACAGGCCTGCCACTGGATGGCGAATGTCAGCGCGCCCACGCCCGACCAGGTACCGGTGGTGACAGAGAGCTGATCGCCTTCACGAGCGGTGCCCGCGATCGTGGGAGTGCCGGTCGGCTCCGGAGCACCGGTGGCATGCACCGATGTTGGGCTTGTCAGCGTGACGACGCTTGAGCCGGCGTCATCTTCAGCGGTCACAAGCACTCGCATGAACGCGCCTTCGTCGTCTGCGCCGAGCGCAAGGCTTGACGTGGCAGCATCGACATCGTCGCAGTCGACGGCGGGCGCATGGCAGCGCTGCCAGCGGTACGTGTATGCGATATCACCGACACCCGACCAGACACCAGGATCGACCGCAAGCGTCGCTCCTGTCTCCGGCGTGCCTGACAGAACTGGAGCCATCACCACGCTCGGGCCATCTCCCGGGCCGCTCCCCTCTTCGACGACTGGCGATACCGCACTGACCGTTTGAGCCGCGCCGAGCTCATTGGTGGCCTCGACGATCACCCGCAGTCGATGCCCGAGATCCGCTTCTCGCACCTCATGGTCTGACGCGTCGGCGCCGTCGATGTCGGCGCAGCCGTCACCCGCGGCCGTACAGCGCTGCCAACGGTAAGCACGCTCGAGCGGTCCGGTACCCGTCCACGTCGCACCCTGGGCGCTCAGCATCTCGCCCACGCGCGCCTTGCCGGCAATGGCCGGCGCCTCCGCCGCAGCCGGCGCTACGTCTTCGATGACGGCACTCGTGGCCGATGTCGCCGTCTCGGTCCCGCCCGCGTTCGTCGCGACCTCAAGCGCCCGGAGCAATCGACCCGCGTCGTTGGGTGAGACGGGGTAAGCCGAGCCGGACGCCCCGTTGACCGTGCCGCAACCCGTGCCGTCCCCGTCGCAGCGCTGCCACGCGTAGCTGTAGCTGATCGGCGCATCGCCATCCCAGGTTCCCGGGTCGACGACCAACTCGCTGCCCTCTGGCCCGGCCGCACCCGTGATCGTGGGCGCGTCGAGGTTGCGCAGCGTCGGGACCGTGATGACCCGCGAGGGCCGTGAACTGACCGTGACATCGCCCCCATCGCTCGTGGCTGTCTCCTCCACGACCAGGACATGCCCCGCATCGGCGGCTACAGCGGTGTAACTCGTGCCGTTCGCAGACGGGATGGCTTGGCAGGGTGAGCCGGACGCTTCGCAACGCAGCCAGGCGTGGCTGATGTCCCCGCCGTGCTCCCACGTACCGGGAAGCAGGGTCAAGGTCGCGCCGACCGCGGTGCGACCGGCGACGGCGGGCAGCCTGAGCGACTGCGGGAGCGGGGCGACGACGAGCGGCGTAGCCGCGGACGTCGCAGACGTGGGCCCTGCGGAGGTCTGGGCCGTGACGACCACGCGGAGTGTGGCCCTGGCGTCGGCGGCGGTCGCGATGTACGCATGCGTCGTGGCAGCCACGATGTCATCGCAGTCCGCGCCGACGGCGTCGCAACGCTCCCACTGGTAGGTAAACGTCGGGCGGGTGGTCGACACGACATCGCCCGGCACGGCGCGCATCGTCTCGCCCACACGGGCATCGCCAACGATCGTCGCGTCGAACCCACTGACGGGCAAGACCACGATGTCGGTCACGCCGGACGCCGCGTCCTCGCCGCCGCCCGCAGTCTCGCCATGGACGACGACGCGCAGGCGATGGCCCGCATCGGCGGTCGTGAGCGCATACGTGGCGTCGGTCGCGGCGTCGATGTTGGCGCAGTCGTGGCCGTCGGCGTTGCAGCGCTGCCAGTGCCGGGTCAACTCGACGCTTTCACCGGTCCAATCGCCGTCGTCGGCGGTGAGGATGTGACCGACCGTGGTCGTGCCGGAGATCGAGGGCTCGGTCACGTTGGCGGCGGGTAGCGCGGCGACGAGGTCGGTCGCGACGGAGGACGCCTCGGCGTCTCCTGCGGCGTTGGTAGCCGTGACCACGAGACGAATCGTCGCGCCGACATCGTCGGTGGTGAGTGTGTAGGTGCTGGCGGTCGCGCCCGAGATGTCAGAGCAGCCTGCGCCGAACGCATTGCAGCGGCGCCATTGGTGGCTGTAGGTGATCGGGGTGCTGCCCGACCACACGCCCGTGGTCGAGGTGAGGGTCTCGCCGTCGGTTGGCGTGCCCGATACGGCCGGAAGCGCGCTGTTCGCCGGTGCGATTGCAGAGATCACGGCGGTTGTGGTGCTCGCGGCGGTTGCCGAGCCCGCCGCGTTGGTGGCCGTGACGACGACTTTGACGGTGCTCCCGACATCGGCTGAGGTCAAGGCGTAGGTGTTGCTGGTGGCGCCGGAGATGTCGGTGCAGCTCGCTCCGGATGCGTCGCAGCGGCGCCACTGGCGGGTGTAGGTGATCGTGGCGCTGCCCGACCATGTCCCAGTGGTCGAGGTCAGGGTCTGACCGTCGGTGGCTGTGCCGGAGATCGACGGTGCCGAGGCGTTGGATGGCGCGGCGCTGGCGACGGTCGCGCTCGCGGCGCTGGTGGCCGCTTCCGAGCCCAGAGAGCTGGATGCGGTCACGACGACCTTAATGGTTTTGCCGATCTCGTCTGCGGTGAGCTGGTAGGAGGACCCGGTGGCGCCGCTGATCGCAGCGCAACTGCTCGGTGAGGTGCAGGCCTGCCACCGGTAGGCGTAGGTGATGGTTCCCGTGCCCGCCCAGGTGCCGTGGTCGGCGGTAACCGTGTCGAACTCGTGCAAGCTCGTTGCCGGGCTGACGGTTGGGAGTGTGGTGTTGGTCGGTACCCCGATAGCAGCGTGGTAGTGCGCGACGATCTGGGTGCCGGTCAGCACATGGTTGTAATAGGCCACATCAGATAGCGCCCCATAGAACGGACCGAACGAGGCGGCGGCTGTGCCGTTGTGCAGACCACCGATCCGAAAGCTGCCGCCCGTGAGCGTGACCGCATTGGTGTCGGCTACCGACTTCTGGACGCCATCGACCCAGACGGTCGTCGAGCCGGCCGCGCGCTGCACGACGACGTGATGCCAATCGCTGCTGCCGGCAAAGATCGAAGCGTTGGTCGTCGATCCACCGACGCCACAGGTGTTGGCGTCATAGCCGAACACCCTGTCGGCTTGCGCCCCAACCCAGACACCACGCCAGCAATTATCGGTCGCCACCCAACCGTTAGATACCAGTGCCTCTCGCTCATCGACGCGATTGGATCGCGCCCAAACTTCGATCGCGAAGTTGTTGGTGTACGAGAAGTACCCACGCCCGACATAGCCACCGGAGAACGTCATGCCGCCAGCGCCCGCCATCGGTCCGCCGCCGGTGACCCCGACGACTACCCCGGTTCCCGGGCCGGTCAGCGTGTAGCCGTTGCCCGACGCATCGGCCACCGACGTCGCCGACGAGCCATCCAACGGCCAGAACCCCAAAGGCGTGTCGGCCAGCACCGCCTGGCCGTAGAGCGAGTGGCCGTGTGGGGTCTGCGCCGCCACGGCATCGGTCGCCGCCGAGCTCTGGACCGCCGAGCCCTGGCTGTTGGTCGCGGTGACCTGGACGCGCACCGTGCTGCCCACATCGGCACTCTGCAGGATGTAGGTGCTCGATGTGGCTCCGGCGATGTCTGTGCAGCTGGATCCGGATGCGTCACAGCGCCGCCACTGGTAGGCATAGGAGAAGCCGGCGCCGACCCAATTTCCGGTGCTGGCCGACAGCGAGAGCCCGGGACCAACGAGCGTCGTGGGCGTGATCGTTGGTGGCGTGGTGTTGGTCGGGGAGCCAACGGCCGCGTTGTAGTGGTTGGTGATCTGGGTGCTGGTCAGGACGTGGTTGTAGTAAGCGACCTCGGAGAGTGCGCCCTTGAACGGGCCGAAAGAGTCCGTCGCTGTGCCGTTGTGGAGGCCGCCGATCCGGAAGCTGCCGCCCGTGAGCGTGACCGCATTGGTGTCGGCTACCGACTTCTGGACGCCATCGACCCAGACGGTCGTCGAGCCGGCCGCGCGCTGCACGACGACGTGATGCCAATCGCTGCTGCCGGCAAAGATCGAAGCGTTGGTCGTCGATCCACCGACGCCACAGGTGTTGGCGTCATAGCCGAACACCCTGTCGGCTTGCGCCCCAACCCAGACACCACGCCAGCAATTATCGGTCGCCACCCAACCGTTAGATACCAGTGCCTCTCGCTCATCGACGCGATTGGATCGCGCCCAGAGCTCGATCGCGAAGTTGTTGGTGTACGAGAAGTACCCACGCCCGACATAGCCACCGGAGAACGTCATGCCGCCAGCGCCCGCCATCGGTCCGCCGCCGGTGACCCCGACGACTACCCCGGTTCCCGGGCCGGTCAGCGTGTAGCCGTTGCCCGACGCATCGGCCACCGACGTCGCCGACGAGCCATCCAACGGCCAGAACCCCAAAGGCGTGTCGGCCAGCACCGCCTGGCCGTAGAGCGTGCTGTCGGCCGAGGCCACCGCGGCCGGGCCGCAGACGGCGGCGACGAGCGAGCAGGTCAAGAGGACGCGGCGAACGCCACGGAACTTGCGCATGATGCTGAAAGCCGTTCTTGGGAGGGAGTCGCTGCCCGGCGGAGACGTCTTGGCACGTCCGTTCTCGAAACCACTAAGGGCTACATACCGCCGACGACGCAGCAGACTATTCAATGCAAGACCAAATGCAAACTCCTACACCCGTCCAGTTTGCGTCCGACGGAGCGGCTCGCTGCACCCGCTCAGCGTCCCGTGGTCGGACAATGAGCCACATCGATCGATGTGCAGGCTCTGCCGACGAGGGTTCAGACATGTTTGTCCACCTGCATGCATCCAGGCATCTCTTTGGCGCGTACGTTCAGGCCAGATGGGAGTAGATCGGCCCGGCTGTGCCGAGCCTCGATGCATGCAGGATGTCGTCGCACGCGGGGGCAGCCCGGTGCAGCTCATCGTGTAATAGACGGCGAGAGCCTGCATACCGAATTGGTGGCCGACCAACGTCAGACGCAGCCGGGGAGCGTGGACTCCGCGTGGGCGATTCTCTACAGCCGTTGTCGGCGGCACGGAGGCCCAAGCTGGAGACCTGTCAGGTCGTGGGATCTCGTCTTCGGCGTCGGGGACACGCGACGCGCGCGTTGGGCTCAGCGGCCCGCCGCGTCGCCGAGCTCGAGCGCAGCGAACGTGACATTCGGCGACGACGGCGGGTAGAGCTTGGAGCGCTGCAGCGCCATGGCAATCTCGACCTTGGAGAAGCCGGGGTTCTCGACCACGACGTTCTCGCGATCCCAGCGCGAGCCGGCACGCGTGATGACCGAGATGCAGTCGTTGAGGTAGTCGACGCCGCCCCAGGAGAGTTGCTCCTGGCTGATGGCGCTGAGGCCGACCTCGACACCGAGCGCCGCCACGACGGCAGCCGAGACCGACGACGCGCGCCAGCCGTTGTTCTTGCCCTCATAGACCGACGGGGCATGCGCGGCGAGGTTGGAGTGATGCAAGAAGGCCACACCACCGGGCGTGAGGATCCGCGCGATCTCGCCCAGATAGCTCTCCATGACATCGCGCTCGACGTGCACCAGGGAGTCGAAGCTGAAGACGAGGTCGATCGAGCCGTCGGCAGCCATCGGCAGCGTCTTGCCGTCGTTGACGTGCCCGCTGACGTGACGGTCCTCAGCGAAACGCTCAGCGCAGTGCGCGATCGCGGTCTCGGCGAGATCGACGATGACGATCTCCGCGCACAGGTCCTTCAAGAAGTGCGTCCAGCGGCCATAGCCCGGAGCGATCTCGAGGATCCGCTCAGCGGGGACGTAGCCCTGCAAGCGAGGGAACAGCGTCGCCCACCACTGATGCGACACCCCACCCCACGCATCCGACCACTCGTCACCCTGCTTGGGCCACGCGTAGCTCTGATCCCACATCGAAAGGTTCTCGGCGATGACGGCCATATCCCGATCCTCGACGCAGAGCGCGCGGACTTGAGACCGGAGCCAGACAGCCGACGCATAGCCGGACACGAACCCGCGACCGACGAACCACCGCAACCCGGACCTCGATTGGCTTCCGACGGGGAGACGCCGCCGGTATCGACACGGCCTGTGAGGCCGGCGCGCGCTGAACTTAGCGTTGCGATCGATCCAGCGCTGGGCGAGATCCTGCGCGATCAGACCCTGCTGATCCTGGCGCTGACCAGCGGCGAGTTCGAGAACGCCCGCGACCTGCCGCGACCAATCTGCTGGCACTCGCAGCGACCTTCCGCGACGCCTTCGCCGTGCTCGACACGATCGGCTGGCTACCCGGACAGCAGACCCAGACGGTGCAAGTAACGATCACAGCTGGGCATATCGCGCAGTTGCGACGGCTGCGTGCCGATCTGGGGATCGGGATCGTCGACCACCTCGACACCCGCCGAGACCTCGATAGACCGGAGCAAAACCGAAGACGCAGAGCTCTGGTCCTGAGACTGACTGACCTCTGTCGGTCTGACGGGAGGCTGAGCGCCTCCCGTCAGATCGCCGCCATCCGGCCAGCAAAGGGGGCTGTCGCCTGTTCCGGGCACGCGCGTCCTGCCGTATCCGGCCGATGCGCGATAACGCGGTCTTCTGACAACTGGGGGTGCGGCGGAGGTCAAGAATCGACGGGGCCGAGACGGGTGCGGTGCAACGAGGGGCGAGCGGCTTCACCCGTAGCCCGCTCGGCGTCAGTCGCGCTGATCCTCGAGAGTGGCGTTCGTGGTCGTCGGGTGGAGTCCGCGACGTCGACGGGCGGCGCGAGTCGCGGCCGTGAGCCCCGGTGTATCGAGAGCTTCATCCGGCGGCTCTCGACCTGGACGGTGCCTCGCGCTTTCTTGGATACGGACCTGGTATCCGAGGGTCGAGGCGATGCGGCCAAGCAGCAGCGCTTTGCGACCATGGACCGCGTGAGGGTATGCCCAGCGCTGCGGGGACTCGGTCTCTACGGGGTCGCTGTCCTCCTCGAGGGCGCGTTGTGCACGCGCGCGCGCCTCAAGGTAACGGGCACGCTGTTCCTCACGAGCCGTCCGTATTTCGAGATCGGCAGCGAACACGCGCTTGATGATGTACATGAGAGCGGCCAGCGCGGTGACCGACTCCATGACCGCGGGCGGGATTTCGAGGACAAGTGCGAGGGGACTCGCGTAGCGGATCTCACGAACGACGGCGAAGTTACGCCTGTTCTCTTCGGGCCAGGACGCGTACGCCAAGGCGGGAGGATGCCCTGTGATCTCCGCGTGGGCCCTTTGCGTCGCCGCGCCGACAGCCCACGCCGCCGTGGCGAGCATGGTCGTGAGATCGTCGACGACGACCGCTGGCAGGCCCACGAGTTCGAAGCGGAGGACCGCGCTGGTCAACTCCGTACGGTTGGTCGTGGCAGGTGGCATTTGCTGGCTCAGTAGAAGACGTAGCGGAACTTGGTGTCACTGCAGAAGCGAGCGCAGACTAGTACTCATCGTGGAGCCGTGTGAGTCGGTCCGTGGGAGGGCGTGATGGCGAGCGTCGGCGCGGCAGCCGATCAGAGGCAACCCCCGCGAGCTCGGCCAACCGGCCAGCGGGTGTCGTTGAACGGCCGGACTGCGCTTTTTGGCTGACGGGCCGTACGCTCGTCTCCTAGCTGTCGGCGATGCCCGATAAACCACCCTATTCCGGAAACCGGCACGATCAGCCGCGCAGCGTGAGAGATCAGTCCGATCCGCTCGACGCCACGACGGCCTGGTCACTAAGCGGTTGTGCGCAACTCATCCGACCGGTAGCCGTTAGGTTTGACATCCAGCGACGCCAATCAACCCCGCGTCACGGAGGTGCAGCACCCCCATGTCCATGTCCTTCCGACGACCTGCCTGGTCTCACGCATCACTGGTCGCGGTCGCCGCGATGCTCGCGCTGGCCCCGAGCGCGGTCGCGCTGCCGACCACGCCCGTCGGGACGTTCGGCCGTCCCGGCGACGGGAGCGCCACAGCCGTAGCGGTAGCGGGACATCACGCGTACGTGACCCATGCCTGCGGCGAAGGCTGCTACGGGCCGCTGGAGGTGATCGACGTGGCCGATCCCGCCCGTCCGACGCTGGTCGGCGCAACGCCACTCTCGTGGGGGACCTCCGGCATCGCCGTCGCGGGCTCCTATGCCTACACGACCGGATACTCCGCCAACCCGAACTACCTGCGCATGATCGACATCTCCCGCCCCGACCAGCCGTTTACGGCGGCGGCGTTCACCCAGGTCGGAACGCATCCTCAGGCCGTCGAGGTGGACGGGTCGTTCGCGTACATGGTGGACTACGGAAGCGACCGGCTCGAGGTGATCGACGTCTCCGACGCGAGTGCCGGGACGTTCGATGTCGATTTGAACTCGTCGCCGGTCTCGCTGCCTCTGCGGGGAGAGATCGCGACCGACGCCGGGCCGTCGGACGTGGCCGTGCGTGGCCACGTCGTCTATGTGGTCAGCGCTGTCGACGGCACGTTGCAGACGATCGACGCGACCGACGCCGCACACCCAACGGTGGCCGGCCGCGTGAGCCTCGGAGGCGGCGGCACCCGCGGCGTGGCGTACTCGGGCATCGCGCTGAGCGACACGTACGCCTACGTGGCTGACGCCAACGCGAACGCCCTGAAAGTGATCGACGTCTCCGACCCTGCCCGGCCGGCGATCGTCGCCACAACGCCCGCCGGACAGAACCCGACCGCCATCGCCGTCCAAGGCGATCGAGCGTTCGTGACCAACAAGGCCTCCAACACGCTCCAGGTCTTCGACATCGCCCAGCCCACGCGGCCCCGATCCCTGGGCACGATCCCCACCGACGCGGGCCCCACCGCGGTCGCGGCCAGTGGGCACCATGTCTACGTCGCCAACGCCACGGGCGGCAGCCTGCAGATCTTCGACATGAACCACAACGGGCCCCCACCCGCACCCTCCGGATCGTTCCTGCTGCCGGCGACAGGTTCCTTCACCGCCACCAAGAGCTACACCGTGCGATTCCCGATCGGATGCACGACCGGCCGGTGCACCGGCCACGCCACCCTCACCGCTGCAAAGACCGCGCGTCGCCCAGCAGCGACGATCGGCGCAGCCCGGCTCTCGATCCTCGGCGGTATCACCCGCACGCTGACGATCCACTTGAACCGGACCGGACGCGCGCGCATGCGCGCCACCACCGGCCGGCTCCACGCGCGGCTGACACTCACCGGCCAGACCTCGGGCCACCGACTGAGCGCTACCCGAGCGATCACCCTGAGGCAGCCGCAGCGCTGAGCCTATGACTGCGAGCATGCTGCACCACCGCAGGCGACAGCCGCTCTGCTCGGTAACGGCCTGATACGGAGACTGGAAGGCTGACCCTCACACCACGGCGAATGCCGCGTCAGGCCGTGAATCGGCCGACGGTCAGACCCTCTGGTGGGTGCTCCAGTCCAGACGCTCCGCTTCGGTCCTCGGCGGAGGCCGTACTTGGTCACAACGCAGGCAATCGAGCAGCGGCGGGATCGTCACTCACCCGTCCCTCCCATAGAAGGATGACAGTCGTCGGGGGCCTCGGATGTAGCGCTCGCCGCTCCATGGTCTATTTGCAGATGAAATTGAGTTTGATATCGATCGCCGCGTCAGCCACGGCCGCGGGTTCTACGAGAAGACGTAGGTTTCTCCGGTACTTCGTCGCCTCCTGACCGTTCGAGCAGCGATGTCAATGCTGCAGGAAGCTCAGGGGACCATGCGCGTGGTGGGGTGGGCGACCGCGCCGTGGCGCTGGCGCGTCATCGTCGCCGTGCTGCTCGCCGGCCTCCTGCTCTGCGGCGGGGCGACCGTCGCGCGGTTCCACGTCTGGGCGCAGGTCGACGAGCGCCACCACTACGCCTACGTGCAGGAGGTCGCCGAGCACGGACGGCTGCCGCGGATCGTCGACGCCCTGCCGTGGGAGGCCTGGGCGATCAACACCGCGCACCCGACACGGTCCGGGCTCGCGCAGGCCGGGGCGGTGGGCCAGAGCTACGAGGCCTGGCAGCCGCCGCTGTATTACCTGGCCGCGGCGCCGGTGTTCCTGACCTTCGGCGACCATCGCGACAAGGTCTTCGCCCTGCGCGCCTTTGACCTCGCGCTCGTCCTCGTCGCCGCCGCCCTGCTGTGGCGCCTCGCGCGCCGAGCGCTGCCCGAGGCGCCGCTGGCCGCGTTCGCCGGCGGGCTGGGCGTGCTCTTGTGGCCGGGCGTGCTGGTCCGCTCGGTCACCGTGTCCAACACGCCGCTGGAACTCGTCTTGACGACCGGCGCGCTGCTCGCGCTCGAACGGGCTTGGACACGGCGAGACGGACGCCGGCTCGCGCTCGCCGGCGTGGTGGTAGGAGCGGCACTGCTGACCAAGGTCGCGCTGACCTTCCTTTTGCCCGGGCTGGTCCTCGTCGCGTTCGCTCTGCGCCGCTCCGCGCCGGTCTGGGCGGCCGTCGCCCTCGCCGCCCCGATCGCGCTGCTGGCGCCATGGCTGATCATGAACGTAGATCGATACGGATCGCTAACCGCCAATGCGGCTTCCCAGCGCCAGCTCGCGCCGATCATGTACCCCAACGGCACCCGACCCGGGCTGAGCGCGCTCTCCGATCGGCTCGCGGACCTGCCCGACGGCGTGCTACCGCTGGAATGGACGGGCCGGCTGGAGGTCCCGTGGGTGCGAGCCGCGACGCTGCTGCTCTTCGTCGCCCTCCTCGCGAGTTGCACGGTCGCTGTGATCCAGGACCGCTCCCGGCTGGCGCGCCTGGCAGCGCTCGCCGCGGTCGCGTTCCTGGTCATCTACTCCTACGGCCAGGTCTCACAGCACTGGGACGTCCTACTCCTCCGCCACGCCTACCCGCTCCTCCCCGCCCTGGGCGTCGTCGCCGCAGCCTGGCTCTGGCGACGCGCCGGCGACCGTGCGGCGCTGGTCGCGATGACCGGGGGCACCATGGTCCTGGCGGCGCTGTGGATGGACATGGCGGGGCGCTTCTACTTCATCGACCTCGGCTCGCACCTAGGGATCTAGCGCACCCTGCACCAGCAATGTCGCGGTAGCGGCGCGCGGGCGGGCTGTCGCCCGAGGCGATCGCCGACAGGAGGACCGTGTTACCTGGCCTGGTAGCGGCGGGGTTTCTCGCTGGTCTGCTTGAGCTGGCCGGTCTTGGTGAGGCGGGCCATGCAATTGGCGACCGCGCCGGCGGAGCGTTCGAGTGCCTTGCCGACCGCGGTGGGGCCGACCGGTGCGTCGAGGTGGCGGACGTGTTCAAGGACGAGACCGTCGAGTTCGCCCGGGCGTAGGCGTGGGCGCTCCGTCTGGCCGGTGAGGCTCCAGCGGCTCGCGGGGCGACCTCGACGGCCGTTGTGGCCGCCTTCCGTCGCGGTCGCGTCGCCCGCTTCCTTGAGGATGGTCAGTTGCTTGGTGATGGTCGCGCGGCTCAGACCGGAGATCGCGGCCAGTTCGGCGGCGGTGCTGGCGGGATGAAGGGCCAGGGCCTCGCGCAACTTGTCGGCGGCGGTGGGCTTGTTGGTGATGGTGCTCATGGGGTGCTCCCGTATTGGTGGTGACGGACTTCGGCTAGTGTCGTGAGTCGTTAGTTTCTGTGCGGTAGTAGGATTCGGTCGTGTCGAGTCCTGCTGCTGTGCCGATCGAGCTGTCTGATGAGGAGCGCGCCGCGTTGGAGGCATGGACGCGGCGCCGGACGTCGGCGGCGGCGTTGTCGCTGCGGGCGCGGATCGTGCTGGCGTGTGCGGGTGGCGAGAGCAACACGCAGGTTGCCGGCCGGCTCGGGGTTCATCGCAACACCGTGGGGCTTTGGCGGCGGCGGTTTGTGGAGTTTCGCTTGGACGGGTTGCTGGACGAGCCGCGTCCGGGGCAGCCGCGCAAGATCACCGATGAGAAGGTCGAGGAGGTGATCGCCAAGACGCTGGAGAGCGCGCCGAGGGACGCGACGCACTGGTCGACGCGATCGATGGCGGCCGAGGTCGGGCTCAACCAGACCGCGGTGGCGCGAATCTGGCGGGCGTTCGGGCTTCAGCCCCATCGCTCTGAGACGTGGAAGCTGAGCAAGGACCCGTTGTTTGTCGACAAGGTCCGCGATGTCGTCGGCCTGTATCTCAATCCGCCCGAGCGTGCCGTCGTGCTCTGCGTGGACGAGAAGTCCCAGATCCAGGCGCTGGACCGCACCGCCCCGATCCTGCCGATGCGCCCCGGTCTGCCCGAGCGCCAGACCCACGACTACAAGCGCCACGGCACCTCCAGCCTCTACGCCGCCTTGGACCTCTCCACCGGCAAGGTCATCGGCAAGCCGCACTCCCGCCACCGCGCGATCGAGTTCAAGAAGTTCCTGCAGACCATCGACCGAGAGGTCCCCGCCGATCTGGCCGTGCATCTCGTGCTCGACAACAGCAGCACGCACAAGACGCCGGCGATCAAGAAGTGGCTGATCGCCCACCCGAGATTCGAGCTGCACTTCACCCCGACCAGCAGCTCATGGATGAACCTCGTCGAGCGCTGGTTTGCAGAGCTGACCAACAAGAAGCTCCGGCGCGGCGCGCACCGATCGGTGCGCGCCCTGAACGCCGACATCCGCGCCTGGATCCAGACCTGGAACGAACACCCCAAGCCCTACATCTGGACCAAGACCTCCGACCAGATCCTCGACAGCATCAGCCGCTACTGCACAACTATCAACGACTCACGACACTAGGTGGCGGGCGAGCGTTCGTGGTCGTCGCGCGGCGCGAGTTCCTGTTCGAGGTCAAGTGCGGGTGCTTCTTCGTTGGCGAGGAGGTGGCCGTAGACGGCGAGGGTGAAGGCGGGGCTGTGGTGGCCGAGGGCGCGGGAGAGCTGGAGGAGGTTGGCGCCGTTGGCGATCTGCAGGGAGGCGAAGGTGTGGCGGAAGGCGTGAAAGCCGGCCCAGTCGGCGCCGACGGCCTTGACGGCGGGCTTGAGGACGCGGTTGCGCAGGTTGTCGGTGTCGACGGCTGTGCCGGCTTTGGAGAGGAAGACGAGGTCTTCGTCCTGGGCGTCAGGTGAGCAGGCGCGCTCGAACTTGAACAACAAGACCATGGTGGTGCTCAACGGGACTTTGCGGCGTCCGTGCTTGGTCTTTGGTGGCTCGAGGCGTCCGTGGACGATGGCGCGGCGGACGCGGAGGTAGGGGCGGTCGACATCGAGGTAGAGGTCGCGCCAGCGCACCCCGACGGCTTCGCTGATCCGCAGGCCGCTAGAGGCCAGCAGCATGAACATGATGTAGCGGTCGATGTCGACGATCCGCAGGAGCTGTTTGAGCTGCTCGCGGGTGAAGACGCGGATCTCGTCTTGGTCGTCTTCGTCAATCTCGTTGTCGTCGCGGTGTGGGAGTGCGAGGCCGAAGGCGGGGTTGTTGCGCAGCACGCCCTCGCGCACGGCGGTTGACAGCAGCGCGCGTAGCGGGATGGTCGCGTTGCCGATGGTCTTGTCGGAGAGGTGTTTGCCTTGCTGTTGGTCGTCGGCCAGCCAGCCGACGAACTCGGCCAGGTGACGTGGCGTAATGTCGGTCATGCGTAGCGACGGCTTGAAGTACTTCAGCGCAAACTTGTTGAGCAGCCGCCAGTACTCCTTGCGCGAGCCTTCGCGAAAGCCGCGGCGGCCGTTACCGTGGTAGCGCTTGATCCACTCCGCGGCGTAGGCGTGCAGCGTCTCGCGCGACTGCTCCTGGAACTCACCACGATCGGAGTCGGTCTCGCGTGAGCGCTTGATGCGCCGCGCGGCTTCCATCGTCGGTGCCGACTCCTTGCGCTGCTTGCCGTCGGCGCGGTAGATGACGATATAGGACTTGCCCCGCTTGTAGATGCCGGGCACGGCCGTCTTTTTGAGCTTGCGGTCGTCGCGCTTGTTGCGCGCAGGCGACTTACCCCGGCCGGCCACGACGGCCTGCCCGGTAGGCTGGTCTTGCATGACGGCCCCCATACGGTCGTCGGCCGTGGGCGGGGCCGTTGGTGCGGCGCCCGCCCGACTTGTTCATCAGGTACGCGTTGAAGCTAGCTCGACCTGTACCGCTAAGCAAGCGCGATCGATCGACCTGCTGGCTTGTCATCTGACCTTGCTCGCGCAGTCGCGAACGTATTGGTCCAGGGTCTTGCGCGTGTAGAGCGGTGTGCGGCCGTCGCGGCCGTCGGGGTGCAGGATCCGGGCGCTGGTCAGCTGGTAGATCCGTTGCCGGGAGACGCCGAGGTAGTGCGCCGCAGCCGCGGGTGGCAGATACCCGTTGTACGTGTTGTGCTGGGCGTCGGCGATCTGCTCGGCGACCTTGCGCGCGGCGCGCAGGGCGATCTCGTCGAGCAGCTCGTCGGAGACCATGAGCCGCAGACCGTTCGTCGTGTCACTCATCGCCCACCTGCTCCCAGTGGGCGATGCGCGCACGCGCGATCTGCGCGTAGTCGGGTTCTCGTTCCAGGCCCAGGAACCGCCGGCCCTCCAGCACCGCT
Organism: uncultured Conexibacteraceae bacterium; assembly: GCA_963731005.1. Classification (GTDB taxonomy): domain Bacteria; phylum Actinomycetota; class Thermoleophilia; order Solirubrobacterales; family Solirubrobacteraceae; genus Baekduia. The sequence continues at coordinate 1,831,427 of CAVSTZ010000001.1, forward strand.
CCGATGCCGGTGGTTCCCGAGCCGCAGAACGGATCGAGCACGAGCCCGTCAGCCGGGGTGGTCATCCGGATGAGCCAGCGCATCAGGTCGATGGGCTTGACGGTGGGGTGCGGGTTGTGACGCGGACGCTTGTTGGTGTTGGTGGTGGTCGGGAAGTGGCGCAGCTGGCGGGCGGGGAGGTGTTCGCAGCCGGCGTCGCGCTCGCGTCGGCGGACCTTGGTGATGTACATGAACCGGCTGGCGCCCGGACGCTGACGCTCGACCTCCCCCACGCCGCAGCCAGAAGCACAACGGCCGCGCCGGCAACGGCCGCTGTGGCTGGCCACCAGATGCGGGGGCCAGCGGACGACCTCCGGCTCATCGGCGTGACGGATAGACGCTGCCTCGACGTTCAGGGCGCCGGTGCCGTACCGCTCGACGTTGGCCGTTGTCGAGGCCTCGTCGAGTGGGCGGCGGGCCAGGACGATCGGCTCATAGAACGGCTTGAGCGTCGTGGCCTGACCATGGGGCAGCCGGCGCGACTTGGGGATGCCGGGGCCGAACATCCACATCAACATGTCGCGGATCTCCAGCCCACCCTCCTCCAACCCACACGTCAACCGATGCACCGTGCGGGTGGCTCCGAAGGCGACGACGTGGCCGCCGGGTTTGAGGATGCGATGCAGTTCGCCGGCCCAGGCGGTGGTCCACAGCTCGAACGCGCGGCCGGGTGACACTTGGCCGTGGTGTTGGCGGGCGTGGTCGCGAATGGCCGCACCGTCCCAGTGGCGGTTCTCGATGCCGATGCCGTAGGGCGGGTCGCAGACGACCACGTCGACCGAGCCGTCGGGCAGGGTCGGCAACAGCTCCAGGGTGTCGCCGGTGACCACACGCCAGCGCCGCCCGGCCTCCAAGGCGGGGTTCATGCCGGCTCGCCCGTCCACGTGATGGGTCGGTCGGCGTGGAGGCGTTCGAAGATCGACGCCCACGGGCCCTGCTGGACCAGGTCTTCCAGCAGGCAGGTGGAGATCGCGACCTCGGGTGTGCGGCGCAGCTGTGGGTCGGCCTGACAGAGGGTCTGGACGGTCATGGCTCGGCGGTGCAGGGCGGCGCGTGTGGCGCCGTCCAGCACGACGAGGATCTCGGGGAACACGGGATAGTTCTGGTGCCATAGGGGCTCCTTGTGGTTGTTGGTGGTGTAGCTGTGCACGCGGGCGTAGCGGATGAGCTTGGCCGCCAGCGCAGCGGTGGGCTCGGTGGCCCGGTCAAGCTCGAGGAAGCGGTAGTGAAAGGCCAGGGCGCCGTCATCGAGGTGTTGCAGGTAGGTCAGAACGGCGTCGGCGATGACCAGTTCCTTGCGCCGCCCGACGGCGGCGGTGCCGATCAGGTGGGCGACCTCGTGGCGCCAGGCCAGCGGCCCGAACTCATCACCGCGCCGGCGTGCGGCCGCAACGAAGACCACGCCGACCTCGTTGACCGCGAGCGTGTGGGCGCTCAGCGCGCTGGCGGCATGCCGCGCACCGTCGGCCCGGGCCGGCCGGGTTGGGTTGAGGGCTTGGTGACCGGCGGCGGTGAGGAAGTACACGCGCCGTGCGCCCCATCCGGCATGCACGAACCCCACCAGCTCGCGTTTGACGAGGCGGCCGAGGACGTCGCGCGTCCAGCGCTGGCTGGCCTGCGGGGTGTGCAGGTCGTGCAGCTGGCGGGCGGTCAGCAGCCGGTGCGCGGCGAGGCTCTGGACCATCGCCCCGGCGGCCGAGGGCAGCGTCGGCGCGGTCACTTGCGCACCTCGCCCTGGGTGAAGCGCTGCGCCGTCGAGCGCCTCGCCACCGACACCCCGTCGCTCTGATGCTCGAGGTGTTGGCGGATGCGGGCGGCGTGACCGTCGATCGCTCCCAGGCGGTCCTCGATCGGCTGGCGGCCGGCGGTCTGATCGATCGTCGCCTCCAGCACCTGGACCTGTTCGGGGTGGCGGTGCTCGGCGTGCAGCTCGGCGGCGGGGATGCCGTGGACGAGGAAGGCGCGGGAGACCTCATGGCCGCTACGCACCGACGCCAGGTAGGTGTAGGCATCCAGACGGGTCAGCACCTCGGGGGCCGGTGGGGTGCCCCACTCGGCGCCGATCATCCGTGCCGCCTTGCTGTTGACCGCTGCTGAGAGCAGGTGCGAGCGGTTGGTCGAGACCGCGTTCCACGTTGCGGCGCTGAGGCGCTCGGGGTTCTGGTTGAACAAGAACGCCCGCCCGCCGTACTTGGCCGACTGCTCCAACAACGCCGGCAGGTTCGGGCCGTCATAGGTCTGCAACTCGTCCAAGAACACCCAGAACGGCCGCCGCGCCGACACCGGCATCGACGCTCGGGCCTTGGCGGCGTGCAGGACGTCGTAGACCAACAGGTTGGCCACCAGCCGGTCACGGGTCGACCCTGAGCCCGGGCAGGCCAGGACGATCCAGTCATTGGCCATCGCGCGGCGCGCGTCATAGGTCGAGACCGGCGAACCCAGCAGCGCGGCGACCGACCGTGACGCCCGGAGGCGGTCCAGGAGGTTGGTCACCGCGGTGATCGCCTCCCCCGGCAACGACGGAAACCGATCCGTGAAGAACCCGCGCGTCGCCACAGACAGCCGCGGCATCACCGCCTGACGCCACTCGTCGTCTGAGAGCAGCGTCGGGACCTCGAAGATCGTCGGCGCCACCTCAGGCGGCAATACGAGGGCCAGCTCGGTCAGCGCTTGGGCGCTCTGGGTGGCGAGGTTCAGCGCTCGCGTGTTGCGCTCATCCCAGCCCAGCGCCGCCGCCAATGCATCAACGAACGCATCCACCCGAGCGGCCGCCTCGATCGGGGTGCGGTCGGTCAGGCCGAAGAGGTTCCAACCGGGTTGGTTGTTGATGGTGTTGCGATCGGAGAGGTCGATCTCCACGACCCGTTCGCGGATGCCGGGATCGGTGAGGTAGGTCTTGATCTCGGCGATCGCGTCGGCGTGTGGGTCGAGGAACAGGCCGCCGTGGCCGGCGCGGGCCAGCGCGACGAACTGGCCGATCGCCGTCTCGGTCTTGCCATACCGCGACCGGCCCGACATGTAGGCAAAGAACGTGTCGGCCACCTGCACACCGACCGTGCGGCGGCCGGTGCGCGTCTGCACCCACCCCAGCGGGATCACCCCCACCTGGCCTGTGTACTCGGCCAGCCCACGCGGCGGCGCCGGGATCGACCCGTGCGACCGCGCGACGTTCTCAGCATGGCAATGGACGGTCGGCGGCTTGAGCAGCCCCTGAATCTCGCGCGGCGAGACGACGTCATTGCGCCGAGCCGCAAACCGGCCCGACGCCAGCCGTCGATCGAAACGTCGCCGGCGCCAAGGCAGGTCCTGACCGAGGAACCCCAGGCCACCGTGACGCAGCCCACGCGCCCGCAGGTGATTGGCCGCCCCAAGCACGTCGAGCACCGCCAGAACCGAGCGCGTCGTCTCAAGCGCCCGCTGCCGATCGACCGCCTGCACGCGCAGGCACAGCTGGAACTGCAGCAGCGGATGCTGCGGAGCCAGCTTGCGATCCAGGCCCTGGGTGTCGTGACGGCGCTCGATCGTCTCCCCCACACTCATCCGCCCACGCCCCGGCTCACCGGCCAGCGCCGCCGCGAGCCCCTGCCCGCGACGCTCGCCCAGCAGCCGACGACGTACACGCCGCGCCTCCCCCGCAGCCAGCGGTCGGATATCGAGCACCAGCCGCGCCCGCTCACCCCGCCCAGGGTCAAGCCCGGCCACCGCCGCCGCGATGCCCTGAAGCAGATCGGGCTGCAAGCCGGCCTCGGCCAGCGCCTCACGCGCAGGACGCGCGAGGATCAGCCGGGCGCGGACCGTCCGCGCCGTGCGGCTCGTCATCGGCGCTTCGAGGTCGGTCGTCGGCTCGCGCAGCTCGACCTGCGGATAGGCCGCCAGCGCCGCCTCCAGCGCACCACGCGAACGGCCCGCACAGCTCACGCGCATCCGCAGCAGCCCATCGCCACCGGTCCCGACCTCCAGCCGCACCGCGCCGGCTGCACGGGTCAGCCACCCGCCACGCGGACGCACCCGCCCCAGCGCCGCGACCAGCTGCTCGACATCCTCCGGTGTCGGATCGAACTCCTCCGAGGGCAGCAGCTCGAGCACCACCCGCGAGGCCAACGCCCGACGCGTCAGCACCCACCGCAGCACCACCACGCCGGCCACAACGGCCACGACGCCAGCGACGGGCGCCACGAGCACGCTGGCATCCAGCGACACACCGCCCCCGGCCAAGTGTGAGACGCCACGGACGATCAGCAGCACCAGCACACCGGCGCCCATGGCCAGAGCGGCCGCGCGATCACGCGGTGAGTCCGGCCTCATGGCCGACACCCCCGAGGTACCACGTAGATGAAGATGTCGCCACGCCCCGACACCCCGCAAGCCGCCCAACCGCACGGCCTTCCAGGCGTTCGGCGCAAAGGCCAACAGGAACCGCACGGGGAAGCCCGCAAGGAAGCCCAAGCGGAAGCCCGCACGGAGCCCTGACGGAAGAACCGCCGGCCGCCGCCCTCAACCCGCGCTCGACAGCGCCGTACACGACGGCTGGCCCTGCGACGTTCCGCCGCGACTCCAGCACGCCCGCACACATGCCGCCGGACACGATGACCATTTCTGCAATGGGCGTCCGCGGTCAGTGCCGCAGACGCCGCCGACTCATCACCAGAGAAGGCGCTAGCGATCAGGACCGAGAAACGGTCGTGCCGCCGAGAGGAAAGTCCGCGCCCAGCAACATGGCTGTGGCGCCGTAAAGAAAAAGAGCTCACATAACCCTCCCCTGGCAGAAGCGCTGAATGTGTTGTCCGATTTGTCTTCGTACGGACACGCATCCCTGGTCAGGCGTCAGCCGTACAACATGTAGAAGTACGCAGTCCACGCAGTGATTGGCACGCGCGTGGCGACTGTTCAGGCGCACGCCGAGGCAGCTCTTGAAGACCTTCAAGGCATCGCACATGCTCCTAGTGGGTCTCGCGGAAACGTTAGACCGGAAATGACGGTGTGATGTCGAAAAGAGACGCATCCGATCTGAGGAGGTCATGGTGCGTCCCGCAGAGGTGTTCGTGCGGAGTCTGGATCCCGGTGAGGCCCGCAAGCTCAAGCGTGTAGCGACCGCTGCCAGGCATCGGTGCTCGCGGATCCGGGCGATGATCTTGCTGGCCTCGGCGACCGAGATGGCCGCGCCGCAGATCGCCCAGCTGTATCTGACCGATGCCGAGCATGTGCGCAAGGTCATCCACGAGTTCAACGACCGCGGGTTCGGCTCGTTAGACCCTGACTATCGGGGCGGGCGTCCCAAGAAGGTCACGCCCCAGCAGCGCGACGAGATCGTCTGTGTCGCGCGCGCCCGCCCCGATTCCCAGGGCGTGGCGCTGACCAGATGGTCGATCGCAAAGCTCTCCCAGCATCTGGGCGAGCAGCAGATCGCCCGGCTCTCACCGACCGGGCTGCGCGCGCTGCTGAACGAGGCCGGCCTGTCCTTTCAGCGCACCCGGTCATGGAAATGGAGCCCCGACCCCGAGTTCAAGGCCAAGGCCGAGCGCGTGCTCGGGCTCTACCGCCAAGCGCCCGATGATGGGCCGGTCGTGTGCTTTGACGAGATGGGCCCGATCCAGCTGATCCCCCACCACGGCGCCGGCTGGGCTCCGACCGGCCGGCCCGAACGCCACCGGGCGACCTATAACCGCCGCGGCGGGACGCGCTACCTGTTCGGCGCCTATGACGTCCACGCCGACCGGCTCTTCGGCCGGCTGCGTACCCGTAAGGCCGCACGCGACGTCCTGGGCTTTCTCAAGACGATCCGGATGCGCTACCCCGCCAAGCGCCGGGTCTACTTGATCATGGACAACATCTCCACCCACTGGACCCAGGACATCCGCGACTGGGCCACAGACAGCAACGTCGAGCTGGTCGCCACCCCGACCTACGCCAGCTTTCTGAACCGCATCGAGTGCCACTTCGGAGCGATCGGTGAGTTCACCATCAAGAACACCGACTATCCCGACTGGGACACCCTGGCCAAGGCCATGGCCGACTACATCAGCCTGCGCAACCACACCCACGGCGGCGGACCGATCGCCCAACGCGAAGCCCGCCACCGCGTCGCCTAACCCCCAACTCCTTTGCCGCCAAACCAAAACGCGCGACCCACTAGGTCGACCCAGAGGCTCAACACCCCTACCTCAACTTGGGACAGCGCCCGTCCGGTGGCACACGCCGCAACCAGCAGAGCGGACCGCCGGGCGCGAGCCAACCGGAAGCGAGCCGCTTCCCATCCCGCACGCCAGCGCAACCGAGCGCAAAGAAGGAGCTAAGCCTCATTCTTGACACGGATGTATATCATTCGCATCACGGATGTCTGACATCGACGCATACCGGCTCGACGCCGCCCTCACTGCGCTCGGCGAACAGCTCGCCCTCACCAGGGACTCGGCCCATCTCGTGGTGATCGGCGGCAGCGGCCTGCTGGCCATCGACGCCATCTCGCGCAGCACGCAAGACGTAGACATCGTCGCCTTGGAACAGCACGGGCAACTGGTGTCCGCCGAGCCTCTGCCACCACCAATCGCTGAAGCGGCCGCCCTGGTCGCACGCGATCTCGGCCTGGATCGCAACTGGCTGAACCCCGGCCCGACCAGCCTGCTCGACCTCGGCCTACCCGACGGCTTCGCCGACCGGCTCAGCCGCCGCGACTACGGCCCGGCGCTGCGAGCGTCATTCGCCGCGCGTATCGACCAGATCTATCTCAAGCTCTATGCAGCCGCCGATCGACGCGAGCCGCGGGACTTCGCCGACCTGCGCCAACTCGCGCCGACCGACCAGGAGCTTCGCGCCGCCGCGCGCTGGGCGCTGGGCGCGAACCCACAACATGCCCGGACCCTTCGACGACGCGCTCGCCCGAGCCCTTGCCGATCTCGGAGTGCAAGATGACGGTCGCGACGCTTAGAGCCCAGACCACCGACGCACTCCTGGAGCTGGCGTGGGAGCAGTGGTCGCAGATGGGCCTCTCCGGCGCCGCGCCCAAACGCCGCGAGGAGCGGGCCACAGATCCCGAGGCGCTGCTGCTCTTCACCCTGCACGTCGCGCGCCACGATCCGCGGCTCTTTGACGAGGTCCTCGACTGGCTGGCGCTCAACACCCCTCTGGTCAGCACCCACCGGCTGCGCAACCTCTGCACCGACGCCACCGACCGCGCGCTCACCGAGGCCGCGCTGACCTGGGCCGCCACCACACGTCGCCGCCAACCCCCCACCCAAGGCGATCCCCCACCACCGGATGCCGACACACTCGAGCCACTCTTCCCCACCCTTCCCTCGCCGAGCGGGGCGCTCGAGCCCGCATTCTCCCGACACGGATTCGCGCGACCGCCACTGAGCGCCTCCGGCAAGTCCCAGCCACCTCGCCCACAGGACCCGATCAACTTCGCCTTCCGGCTGCGCCGCCTGCTCGGCCTCGGCGTCCGCGCCGAAGCGATCCGCACCCTGCTGACCATCCGAGCCCCCCGCCTCTCCAGCGGCGTCATCCACGCCAACGCCGCCTTCGCCCAGCGCAACGTCCGCGAAGGACTCGCCCAACTCCACGAAGCCGGAGTCATCGACGTCGTCCGCGTCTCCGACGACCGCCACTACGCCATCCACCACGCCGACTGGGCCACCCTCTTACGCCTGCCCTCGACCCCGGACCTGCCCTTGCACTACGACTGGATCCCTGCCTACCGCGCCCTCACCAGGATCCTGCGCTGGCTGCAACAGCCACAGCTCGACGAGCTCTCGCCCTACCTGCTCGCCAGCCAGGCCCGAACACTGATCGACGACATCGCCGGAGATCTCAGCTACGTCGGCATCCCAACCGGACTACACAACACGAGCGGTGCCGACTACTTCGAGCAGCTCATCTCCGTCACCCGCACGGCGATCCGCAACGTGCGCACCAACCCGTAACGCCAGTCCGCGACCTGCTGTAACGCCCGCCAAGCATCGGTGCGCGCGGTTCAGAAGGCGGCTCGCCCAGGGGTCAGCCCCTCAACATGTAGAAGTGCACCGCGGCTCGTGTCGCGACGATGCTAGGCCGGCTTGGGCGGGGGATCCTCGACCCTGCGCTTCGGGTCGATCCTCGTCGGCGGACGCCTGGCGAGCTCGGCCTGGCGCACGTCGCGCTGGTAGTGGATGAACGCCGTGCGCAGGTCGTCCAGCGTGCGCCCGTAGGGCACCCGGGCCAGGACGCCGTTCTGCTTGAAGCCGATGCCGGATGCCTCGCCATCGGGGGCGATCACGAGCTGGCGCAGCGGCAGGTCCCTGGCGAACCAGCTGGTGACGCGAACGCCAGGGTGACGCTGACGGATCTTCGCGGCGGCAGCCGCGATCTCGCCCGGTGAGATCGTGGCCGGCCCCATGACCTTCACCAGCCCGGTGATGTGCGGGCACGCCGGGACGGCCTCGAGCAGCTCGAACTCGAGCGCCGCCAGGTCGACGCCGACCTCCTCCAGGGCGGCGGGGATCTCCGGCACCGCCTGCAGGTTGCGCCAGCTGACGGTCGTCTCCACGATCAGCTGACCTGACCAGTTGCGGGACTGACGGGCCTCCTGCGCGAGGTGGATCGCCGATACGGCGCCCGGCCACCCCTCCCCGTTGTCTCGTGGCGGATGCAGGCGATCGTGGAGATCCTTGCCTCCGTCGATCGGCACGACGAGGCGGTCGACGAACGGCAGCAGGTGGGGCAGGCGCGCGATCTCGAGCGCGTTGCCACGTACCGTCGAGCGCACGCCGCGATCGCGACCCGTGACCAGCGCCGCCTCGAGAGTCGGTGAGAGCGCCCTGTCCTCGGCGCAGCGGTGAAAGAGCTCGCGGACGCCCTCGGCGCGAAGCCACGTCACGAGCCACACCATCTCGGCCCGCGAGATCGACGTGCCGAGGACGCTGTCGGGATCCAGGCAGCGCTCGCAGGACATCGGGCACGCGCCGCGGTGCAGGATGTCGACGCGCTCGGGCGCGAACCGCGGCTTGCGCGAACCCGCCCCGCCGGCGTCCCGGTTGCGCGGCGAGCTCCCGCTGGGCAGCGCGCCCATCAGGTCCGGCGTCGAACGGTCCTCGGGTTCACCCTCGGGCGGGAAGGGGAACGAACGTGGCGTGTCATCGGGCGGGCTGGGCATCAGCGCTCCTCGTTGGGGGTCGCCATCGTCGCAACCGGCCGGAGCCCCGTCATCGCCATGCCCGGACCGCAGTGGGCGGACGGCCGGCGGCACCCTCCCGCCCGTCGACCGCCGATGACCGCGAAAGACCGTCCCGCGCCGTCGGCTTGCGGGACATGACCGCAAACTTGCGGTTTTCGAGGAGCGTCGCTGACTGCGCGGCACTGCTCATCATCAAGCGGGTAAGCACCATAGCTGATCCGTAGCTCCTATCGAAAAAAAACGTCATGTGTCTTAGACCGCGGCTAGCTCTCAAGCCGGGTGAAGAGGGCACGGCGATGACGACGCACCAACGTGATCACCTGGGACATCTTGTGCACCGGCTGGACGCTGACCTCGGGCAGGTGCGGTGACTTGTGCTCCCCGATCGTCCGCAGCATCCACGGCAGGTGCATCTGGTTGGGCACGAAGTACACCGACGGCTTGCGGAGCGCGAGCGCCATGCCCGCCTCGACGTAGATCCCCGACGGCTTAACCGGCCTCTCCAACGCGAGCAGCACGAAGAACCGCGCGCGGTACAGCGCCTCCGAGTTCGCCTCGATCGACAGCGTGGGCGACTCGAACACGTCGCTGCCCTCGATCGTCGCGCCGGAGTAGTGCACCCGCTCGAAGCCACAGAAGTCGCCGAGCGTCTCGGCGAGCTGCAGCGCCGCGGAGCGCTCGTTGCGATAGCCGTCCTCAGCGCCTCCCGCCGAGGCCATCGGGGACGCGATGAAGACGTCGATCTGGTCCGGGTCGGACTGGAACCTCCCCTGCCGGCGCTGCTTGAGCTCCTCCCGGAGGCTCGTGAACGACTGGCCCGGCAGCGTGTGACCGAAGTCGGGGTACTGCTCATCCAGCGCCTTGGCCTTGGCGTGCGGGATCACGTCGCGCCCGTTGAGCCAGCGCGAGAACGCACCGGCCGAGCTGGCGTAGCCGATCCGCTCGGCGACCTCGAGCTGGCTGGCCTCCTGCTCCTGGATCAGGCGCCGGACCTCCCAGGCGAGGTGCTTGGCGATCTGATCGGCGGAGGCGCGATGGAGGTCGTCGATGCTCCGGATTGGAGGGTGTGATGTCACGGCGCGTACTTCTACACGCTCAGGCTGTTTCGACACAAGATCGCTCACGAGAGCTCAGCGTCGGTCATTGCCAACGCCTCCACCACGATCGCCGCCGCGACGGCGTAGGCGTGGCGGAACGACGAGAGCCGCACGTGCTCGTTGTCCCCGTGGTCGCCGCCGCCGGAGGGACCGAGCCCGTCGAAGCTCATGGCGGCGTGCCGCGACAGGAGGTTGACGTCCGACGCGCCCTCGGCCCGCGCCTCGGTCCGCAGCTCGCGGCCCAGCCGACGCTCCGCGCGGCGCAGCGTCTCCCGCGCGACCGCCGTGCTCGACATCGCGGGGTAGTGGCCGTCGTCGAGGTGATGCTCAACGCGACATCCGGCGATCGCCCGCGGGAGCCCGCGGACCATCGCGCCCACCGCGCCGGTCGTCTCGGCGAGCGCGCTCCAGCGCACGATCACGTCGACGCTCGCCGTCGCGGTGATCGTGCTGACGCTCTGGCCCTCGTCGCCGCGCAGGCGGGTGGGCACGACCTGCACGCCGCGCCGCCCGTGCCCGGCGGCGCTCGCGGCGAGCACGCCGACGAGCTCGGCTGCCGCGACGAGGGCGTTGGGGCCCGCGCCGGGGTGGGCGGCCCGCCCGGACGCGCCGGTCACGGCGCAGCGCAGGACGCCGGCGCCGGCCCGCTCGACCACGACGACACCGGGGACCTCCGGGCCCCCGCCCTCGAAGCAGAGGCACGCGTCGACCGGGGCCGCGATCTGGTTCGGGATCCGGAGGGTCCCACGCCGGGCCTCCTCGTCGGCCGTGAGCAGCGCGAAGACGCTGTCGTAGGCCTCCGGGCGGCTCGCCAGCCAGCCGAGCAGGCGCGCGAGGACGACCACGCCGCCCTTCATGTCGTACGTCCCGCGCCCCCACGCCCGGTCGCCGTCGACGCGCCACGGGAGGCCGCCGGGCGGCTCACCCACGCAGTCGACGTGGCCCGAGAGGAGCAGGCGACCCGTGCCGGTGCCGCGCAGGATCGCCAAGCGGTAGTCGCCGGCACCGGGCGTGGAGGCCGGGACCGAGACCCAGGTCACCCGGCCAGGAGCGCCGACCAGATCCTCGACGACGTCGAGCGCGCGCTCGACCCCCAGGCGCCCGCCGTAGGCAACGCCCGTCTGTGAGCGCGCGGCGACCAGGCGCGCCAGGTCGGCCGGCGCCGTCCGGGCGAGCGCCTCGGCCACCGACTCGACGTCGATCCCGACCACCGGCATGTCGCCCGCGCGCGGCATGCCTCACATCAGCGCCGAGAACTTGCGGGTGAGCGCCCGGACGTCGCCCTCGGCGCCGGTCAGCCCGACCCCGACGAGTTGGGGGTCGGGCTCGCGCTCCAGGAGCGCTTTGTACTCGTCGAAGGCGTTGTTCAGCGTCTGGCCGGCGGCCGAGAACACGCACGACGCCAGCCCCGCCTCGCGCACGGCGCCCGCCAGCGTCGCGATCTGCCCCGAGCCACCGCGCAGGACGACGGTGGAGTGGCGGATCCCCGCGTGCCGGTTGCCGTCGGCACCGTCGACCGGCGGGGCGTACAGGGTGTCGTCGAGCGTCGCGAGCTGCCCCATCAGGAGCGCGCTCACGTTCGCCGCCTGCCCGGGCGACAGGCCCTTGGAGACGACGAGCGCCACCCGTCGCATGGCCGGAGCGACGGTCATCGGCTCTCGGTTGGACGCGATGGGCCGTTGTCGCGTTCGACCGTGACATCGAACCGCTCCGCGAGCTCCACCGCGACGGAGGTGTCGGAGACGACACGGTCGATCAGGGTCAGAACCCCCATGTCGGCCTCGTCGACGGAGAGATTGTGCTCGTCGTCTGTCACGTCGTCTGAAGCGACCGGCATGCAGTACCAGGTGAGCCAGACCGTGGCGGTGTAGTTGAGGACGAGCGTGGCCAGCAGCAGCGCCGCCTTCTCAGGGTCCCGGCCGGCGGGCAGCCGCTTCGCCACGATCGACCTGGCGATCCCGGACAGCCGGGCCTCGAAGCGCTCCTGCTCGTCGGCCGCGTCGCCCCAGCCCTCGGCGAGGATCTCCCCCTGCCGGCGCATGAACAGGACCGCCACCAGCGCGGCCTTCGAGCTCTCCTCGTCGGCCTTCATCGCCCAAATGGCACTCATGTCAGCGCGCAGGACCTCGATCGGGTCGTCGGTGAGCGGCCGATTGAAGGCGTCGGCGGCGACGACCTCGTTCACCCGACGCCACGCCCGCCGGTAGGTCTCGGCGAGGATCGCGTCGAGCGAGTCGAAGTGCCGGAACATCGTGCTCTCGGAGGTGGACGCGGCGTTCGCCACGTCCACGGTGCGAATTCGGCGAAGTCCTCGCTCCAGCAAGAGATGGGTCGCCGCAGTGATGACGCGGTCGACCACCGACTCGGTCTGTGACTGTGACTGTGACATGCGTAGGTCCTTTGACATTGATGTGGAATGCCGCTCAGCCGTGTGGCCGAGCGGCGGATGGGTGCGGTGGCGCGGACGCGAGGGCCTCGGCGATCGCCGCCTCGACGGCGGTGTCGATCGAGGTGTGCGGGCGGCGCTGGCGCGCGTACAGCGCACGCATCGCGTTCGTCCCGCCCTTGCTCAACGCCGCCGCGCAGTCGGTCAGCACCTCATAGTGTGGTTGCTCGTCACGTTCGTCCTCTCCGTTGGGCTGTGATCTCGGAACTGATCGGTTGTTCTCGCTCATGGGGATGACCCTCCTAACACTCACTATTGCAGTACGTAGTGTTCACTTGCAAGGATGACTTGGACGTCTTCGCCAGAACGGCGGCGGAACACGGACGTCGGCATCAGCCAGCGATTGCGCATGACCCGCAGCTCGCGCGCGGCGTAGCTCTGCGCCGCCGTGCGGTTGGTCAGCGCCCACGCGGCCGTGTCGACGCCGACGCGCTCGCACGCCACGGCGTTGGAGGAGACCTCGACGCGCTCGAACGGACGCGGGCGCTCGGCGTCGAGCTGGTCGGCGAGGTCGTGCAGCGCCGGGTGGAGGTACAGGCGCTCGCTGCGCGCGCTCGCCGCAATCGCGGCCTCGACCAAGACCATGGGCGGCAGCTCGCCCTTGAAGACGTCCTCGAGCTCGAGGTCGTCGTCGAAGATGATCGCCTTGATCCCCGGGTAGGCGCCTGGGACGACGAGGAAGTCCGCGTCCCCAGCCAGCGTCGCCCGCGCCGCCGCCTCGAACGTGAGGTAGCCGGCGATCCGCCCCTGACCCTCGAGCCACTGGTCAGCGAGCTTGATACTGCAGGTGCTCTCGAGCCGATCGCCCAGCGTGGCGACGACCGGCCCGGTGCCGCGGTCCATCCAACTGACGGCATCTGTCCGCATGAATGGAAGTAAACACTATCCAGGGTGAGATCTCTACTCCCATCATCAGGCGTGCAGTTGGTCCACCGTGCGCCTCACACAAGCCCCCTGGTCCAGGCGGCGCCAAACGCGCTCGGGGTCTTCATCCCGAGGCCGGACAGTCCTTCGACCACTCCGTTTGGACGAACTCGAGGCTTCGATACGGCGGAAAGATCTCGTCGTAGACGCTCACGATCGACTACCGGTAAGTACTTCTACGGCACCGATGAAGACTCGACCTGTCATCGATGCCTCGCGACGCTTGCGCTGAAGGAGCACTCTCAGGTCAATCCGGTCATCTACGACGGCAAACAAGTCTGCGCCGTCCATAAGGATGATCGGTGATCTGTTGCCCGAGTGAAGCTGGATCGCAGTTGGCTCAAAGCCATTGATGGAGAGGAAAAGGCCAAGGGTATTCTCGCCCCGGCGACCAACCTTCATTGAGAAGACGTCTAGCTCGTCGCGCGCCGACGGGTCCTTCTGCCACTTCGCTTCGAGCAGGAAGTGCTCGCCGTCCAGGCTGAATCCGCCGTCGATCTGCTCACCGACGACCTTGAACGAGCCACGCGGATCGAGATCAAACGCATCGAATACGGACGTCAGCAACTTCTCGAGCTTGTAGCCCCGCGCTTGCGGCGCAAGCGCCATGACCTCGAAGTACATTTCTTTCAACTCAGCCAGGCGTTGCGTTGTTGCACGACGATCTTCCGCGACGCGCTTGGCGATGTCGATTTGCTCCTTCGCCGCCTGCCGTTCCATCAGCGCCTTCTCGTACGGCTCAACCACGGCCTTCAGACGTGCAACAGCGGCGCGCGCCTGCGCCACCTTGGCCTCCGGATCGTCCGTGCGTGCGAGCTGCGGGAACTCGGTCATCTCGGACACGTCGACTAGCAGCGCCAGCAGGACGTCCTGATGCTCATCCTGCTCACGAACAAGTCGGTCGACAAACGTGGAGACGCTGTCGCGCTTGTACTGCGACGGGCTCGTCCACTCGATCCCCGCGAGAAATAGCGGCTCGCCCGCAACCGCCGCCTTCGCGTAGTTGTAGAGGTCGGGCTTGAACCAGAACGCAACGGTCAGGGCCTCTTTAAGCGCACCGATCGCGTTGGCGGAGATGCGCTGAGGTCCGGTCACGCACTAACCGTAGTGGCAGTGGCAGATGTCCGGGAGCCCATCGCGCTACTTGACGACTCGGCCAAGCATCGATCGCTCCTCCAACACGAAACCCTTGGCGAGAGGGGCGTTGGTATAGCCGGGAGCCCGGCTCAGCTGTGCAACCCGTAGAAGTGCACCGCAGCTCGTGTCGGGATGATGCTGTCGCCTTCGCGACGCAGCAGCCCGGCGGCGATGAGGTCCCGGACGGCGCGGTCGTGAGCGTCTGTCTGGGAGAAGTCCTGGCGATCGACGAGCAGCTCGCGACGGAGCTCCTCGCCGGTCAGCAACGCGGGATGCTCCAACAACACATGGGAGAGCACTGCGATCCGCCAGCTCTCGTCGGAAGGCTCTCGATCACCCAGCATCGGGCTCCACCGTGCCAGCGCGAAGGATCCGCACGAGACCGTCGGCGGTGAGCCGGTCGGCCTCGATGAACTCGTCGACGCGGGCAATGTCGCCGGGGTCGGTCAGACCTTGCCGGCTATCGAGTTGCTCGCGGATCGATTGCTCGAGATCGACGCGCCGGTGCTCGAGCTGCGCGAGATGGCTCGGCGTGATCTCCACCTCGACCGCGATGGTCTGCGGCGTCGCAAGCCAGCCAATGACATCAAGGATCGCGAAGGCGTCACGAAACGTCGTCGCAAGCGCCAGCACCTCCGCCGGCTGGAGATCGCGCAGCTCCTCGAACGGCTCGTGACCGAACTCCAGCACCATCAGCGTCTGCGAGCGCAACACCTCACGCATCTCGGCATCGACCGTGACCAGCCGTGGGACATCGTCGCGATCGCCCTCCACGGCCAGGACGCGATCGCGCAGCTCAAACAGCTGCCGGGCGATGCCAAGCAGCCGGCCGACCTCATCAGCATCCTCGACGCTCTCCGGCCATCTGGGATGCAGCCAATCCGCCGCACGAGCGGCCAGCTCGGCGACCTGCGCCGGCGTCAGCGTCCCGGCGAGGAACCGGTCGTGCAGATGAACGGCCTGGATGACCGCCGCACGCGCTTCCGGCTTGGCGAAGTCGTCGCACGCCTGCCGCAGCGCCTCGACGATCCACTCCTCAAACGCGAAGACCAACTGCGCGGGAATCGCCACGCGCGGCACTTCTGACTCGCTACGGTCCGAGTCGTCCATGGAGTTCATACCTCCTGGGCCATGCCCCCGGGCCGCTAGTAACGGTCGCGGGGGCGAACTACGGGATGGGACGCCTGCGCCGGCCGGAGGCCAGTTGAGGACGTTGTCGCGAAGCTAGCTCGACCGCGGCGAAGTCCCAAGCGATTCGCCCGACCCCTGGGGCAACGTCGTGTTGCCCCAAACGTTGCCCCACCGGCCAAAATTGTCCGACCACGGACCGATCTGTTAACGACGAAAGGCCCGGATTTCCAGGCCTTTCGCGAATAGCGGGGGCAGGATTCGAACCTGCGACCTTCGGGTTATGAGCCCGACGAGCTACCAGACTGCTCCACCCCGCGGCGGACGTCGAAGTGTAGCGGATCGGTCGTCTCCGAACGATGTCGGCGGGCTTACGCGCGGTCGCGCCCGCGGCGCAGGCACGTGACCGCGAGCCAGCGGCCAGGGGTGCCTGTCGGGGCCAGAGGAAAGGCGAGATCGCCGGTGATCGCCCACAGCTCAACGGGTCGGTCAGACACGACCCAACCCGGCGGCCAGCCGGTGACCATGGCGTCCTCCAACGTGCTCAACAGCGCGCGTGCCACCTCCTCCAGCCCCGGCGCCCGGATCGGCATCCGCTCGCGATAGCGCGCGACGCAGTGGTCGCTCGGAACGATCTCGGGCGCCTCCGCGTCGCCGGTGCGCGCCGTCCCCACGAACATGGCCCCCACCCTGGCAGGATCCGTCGACGATGGCCCACGTCTTCGTCACCCGCGCGCTCCCCGGCAACGCGCTGGAGCGCCTCGCGACGCCGGCCACGACGTCGACGTCTGGCCCGGCAACCTGCCGCCCCACCCCACCGAGCTGCGCGACCGCGCTCGCCGACGCCGACGGCCTGCTCGCGATGCTCACCGACCGCGTCGACGCCGCGCTGCTCGACGCCGCGCCCGCGACTCGGTCGATCGCCAACTACGCGGTCGGCTTCGACAACATCGACCTCGACGGCCACCAGCGAGCGCGGCATCGCCGTCGGCGTCACGCCCGACGTGCTCACCGACGCGACCGCCGACCTCGCGTTCGCGCTGCTGCTCGCCGCCGCGCGACGCCTCTCCGAAGCCGAGGCCGCCGTGCGCGCACGGGCGCTGGCGGACGTGGGAGCCGCAGGGCTGGCTCGGCGCCGACGTCCACGGCGCGACGCTCGTGATCGTCGGCGCCGGGCGGATCGGCCAGGCCGTCGCCACGCGCGCCGCGGGCTTCGAGATGACCGTCCTCGCGATCGGCCGCGACGACGACCTCCACGCAGCGCTCGCCAGCGCGCCGACTTCGTCTCGCTCCACGCCCCGCTGACGCCGACGACCCGCCACCTGATCGACGCCGACGCGCTCGCCGCGATGCAAGCCCGGCGCGATCCTCGTCAACACCGCGCGCGGCGGCCTCGTCGACCAGGAGGCGCTCGCAGCACGCGCTCCGACGACGGCCGCCTCGCCGGCGCCGCGCTCGACGTCACCGACCCCGAGCCGCTGCCCGCCGACGACCCGCTGCTCGACGCGCCCAACCTGCTCGTCGTCCCCCACATCGGCTCGGCCACCCACACCGCGCGCGCGCGCATGACCGACACTGGCCGTCGACAACCTGCTCGCCGGCCTCGCCGGCGGCCGCTGCCCCACCCCGCGCGTAGCCGCCGCCATGCGCGTCGCCGTCGTCGACATCGGCACCAACTCGACGCGCCTGCTCGTCGCCGACGTCGGCGAGGACGGCCGCGTCACCGAGCTCGAGCGCCGCACGACCGTCACGCGCCTCGGCCAGGGCGTCGACGCACAGCGGCGCGCTCGCGCCCGAGGCGATGCAGCGCGTGCTCGCCACGCTCGACGAGCTACGCGCAGCTGATCGACGACAACGACGTCGACGGCGACGACCGGCGGTGCTGACCAGCGCCGTGCGCGACGCGCGCCAACGGCGCCGAGCTTCACCGCGACCGTCGACGAGCGCTACGGCCTCGACGCCCGCGACGATCACCGGCGACGAGGAGGCGCGCCTCACCTTCCTCGGCGCCACGAGCGACCGCGCCGACGCCGACCCGACGAGCACCGCTCGCTCGTCATCGACGTCGGCGGCGGCTCGACCGAGCTCGTCGTCGGCCACGGCGCGCGACCGTCGACTTCCACGTCTCGACCCAGGCCGGCGTCGTGCGCCAGACCGAGCGCCACCTGCAGCACCGACCCGCCGCGACCGCGCGGAGCTCGCAGGCGCTCGCCGCCGAGGCGCGCGGACGATCTTCGACGCGCGCGGTCCCGGAGACGCGTGCGCGCACGACCGCTCACGGGCGATCGCCGTCGCCGGCACCGCGACCTCCTGCGCGGCGATCGCTGCAGGAGCTCGACCCCTACGACCCCGCACGCGTCCACGGCTACCGCCTGCCTGCGCGCGCAGCGCCGAGATGCTGCTCGCCCGCCTCGCCGCGCATGACGCTCGCCGAGCGCCGCCACGTCCCCGGCCTGCACCCCGACCGCGCGCCCGACGATCGTCGCCGGCGTGATCCTGCTGCATCGAGGCGATGCGGACCTTCGGCCTCGACGAGGTCGAGGTCTCCGAGCACGACATCCTGCGCGGCGCGGCGCTACGTTGCGGCGGGACGGGCGAGGGCTGAGGAACACGCCCGCCCCGCTCGCATCAGCGACGGGGTCAAGCAGGGCATGGCTGCCCCACCTCCCGATTTCGCCGCAAAGCGGTTGTACCTCGCATCCCCACTTCTCGGAACACTTCTGGACGGGTGTCTGATTGTGACCCTCTGAGCCCGCGGCGGATACTGCCGGCTGTCGGGTCATGGGTGGACGTGCCGAACAGGCTCGGTCACCCGCGGTTCCGGCGCATAGGTCCGAGCGAAGCCGCATCGAATCGGCGCCTCCCGCCGCTCGGACCGACAATCAGGCCCCCGCATGGCACGTACCCCTGCCCGTCCTGTCGGGGCCGCATTTGGAAGCCGCCCCTCGGGGCGGCTTCCAACGTTCGCCCCTCGCAACGCACCGGAAAGCACGGGTCTTCTTCCTCCAGAAGACCGGTGCATCGCAAACGCGACTCGAATCAGGCCAGGTTCGACTTACGCGGGTAGACGACGTCGGGGTCCGTGAGCACGTTGACGAGCGCCGGGGCACGCCGCCTCGAACGCCCGCGCCAGCGCCGGCTTGAGCGTCCTCGGGCGCCCGACGAGCTCGCCGTGGCCGCCCAGCGCCTCGACCATCTGGTCGTAGCGCGTCTCGGGCCGCAGCTCGGCGGCGACCGAGTACCCGTAGAGGAACTCCATCGGGTGCTTCTCGAGCGCCCAGATGCCGTTGTTGCCCATCACGGCGACGACGTTGACGCCGTGGCGGGCGAGCGTGTCGAACTCCATGCCGCTGAAGCCGAACGCGCCGTCGCCGACGAGCAGGACGACCTGCCGGTCGGGGTGCGCGAGCTTGGCCGCCAGCGCGTAGCCCGGCCCGGTGCCCAGGCAGCCGAACGGCCCCGGGTCCAGCCAGCAGCCCGGCTCGTAGGTGTCGATGACCCGGCCCGCGTAGGAGACGAAGTCGCCGCCGTCGCCGATGACGATCGCGTTGCGGTCGAGCATCTCGCCCAGCTCGCGGTAGAGCCGCATCGGATGCAGCGGGGCGCGGCCGTCGTCGAGCTCAACACGCTCGGCCTCGCGCTTCTCGGTCTCCTTGCCGCGCAGGTGCGCGACCCAGTCGCGCGTGCGGTCGGGCGTGCCATCACCGACCAGCGCGCGCAGCGTCGCGTCGATGCCGCCGTAGAGCGACACCTCGACCGCCCGCGGATGCGCGCGCGCCGGCTCGCGCCCGATCGATGACCACCAACTCGGTCTCCTCGCCGAACGACGCGCCGAAGCCGAGGCGGAAGTCCATCGGCACGCCGATGACCAGCGCGACGTCGGCGCCCTTCAGGCCATCGCCGCGCGCGCGGGAGAAGAACAGCTCGTGGTCGGCCGCGAGGCACCCGCGCGCCTGGCCGTTGAAGTACACCGGGATGCCCCGGCGCTCGGCCAGCTCGCGCAGCGCGTGCTCGCCGCGACCCCAGTAGAGGTTCGTGCCGGCCATGATCACCGGCCGCTGCGCGCCGTCGAGCAGCGCGAGCACGCGCTCGATGTCGCCCTCGGCCTCCGGCTCGGCGAGCACGTCGTGCAGCGCGCCGTCGCAAGCCGGTGTCCTCGCCCTCGGAGAACACGTGGTCCATCGGGAAGTCCAGGAACGTCGGACCCGAGTGCGGCGCCATCGCCGCCGCCAGCGCGTCGATCGACCAGGCCCGGGATCTCGTCGGGCGAGTCGGCGGTCGCCGCCAGCTTGGTCAGCGGCGCGACGAACGGGACGTGATCGATCTCCTGCAGCGACCCCATCCCCCAGCGCATCGCCGGCGCGCGACCGCCGAGCACGACGATCGGTGAGGCCGACTGCTGCGCGCAGGCGATCGCGCTCATCCCGTTGGTGACGCCCGGGCCGGCGGTCAGCGCGGCGACGCCGGGCGTGCGGGTGACCTTCGCCCAGCCCTCGGCGGCGAACGTCGCGGCCTGCTCGTGGCGGGTGTCGACGATGTCGATGCCCTCCTCCCGGCAGCCGTCGTAGATCGAGAAGATGTGCCCGCCCGACAGCGTGAAGAGCTTGGTCACCCCGTGGGCCTTCAGCCGTCGGGCGATCAACCGCCCGCCATGGACCCGCGTCGTCTGCTCCGCCTCGGTGCTCATCCGTCCATCCTCGCGATCGCGGGACCCGTCCGCCAGCTCGGCGGTCATACAACGTGGGGCCGAACCTTCAGAGGCTTCCTATGAAGATGGACCGACCGGAGTGTGGGAAAGCCGACACCGCGTTTGCAATTGGGCGGGATCGGCGTAGAACGGGAGGTGAAGGCACCCGAGAGGAGAGGAGTCCCGTGGACCCCCGCTTCGAGAAGGACCTGCCAGAAGCGCAGGAGCAGAGCCTGCCCACGCGTCGCTTCGCGGCCATCGCCGCCGAGCAGGACGCGACCTACCCCATGCTGGCCCCCGCGGCCGCGCTGCACGTGGGCGCCGAGGAGGAGGTCTACGACGAGCAGATCCTCGCGGGGCTCGTGAACTTGTAAGCCTCCCGACCAGATCGCGTTCCCCGGACACGATGCGCGTCCTGCGCGGAGCGCACGTGCCCGTTCGCTGCACATCCAGCTCGGTGACCGACCGAATGCCTGTGCACCAGCGCTCCCGCGCCAGGTGCCACAACGGACTTCAGCGCTCGACGACATGGGCAACTTCTGACAATGTCCCGACTTCCAGATCGGTCGTCAGCGCTTGTGCGGCAACGACTCACCACCCGCGGGTCAAACGGACGTCCAAGTCCGCCAAAAAACGGCGCGTCCGTGGTCTGACGTGGGTATCCTCGTTGGTGGCTGAGGGGTCCGTCCCATCTACGCGGTCTCAAAGGGAGGCAGCCATTCCCTCCGTTCCACCCCCAAAGCGGCATCCGTACAACCAGTGGGCGCCAGACGCGCGCGCTCTGGATCTGGTCGGCGACAAGTGGACATTGTTGATCGTCCGCGACCTCGTCGCCGGTCCGCGCCGCTTCGTCGAGCTGCAGCGCGTTCTGCCCGGCATCTCGACCGAGCAGTTGCGTTCGCGCCTGAACCGCATGGTCGCTGACGGCCTGCTGACACGCCAGCGCTACCGCGAGGTGCCGCCGCGCGTCGACTACGAGCTCACCGAGCGGGCCCGCGATCTGCTGCCCGTCGTCGGCGCGCTCGCGCGCTGGGGCTCCCGCTGGGCGTGGTCACCGCCCGAGCCCGACGAGGCCGTCGACATCGGCGCGATCCTGCGCATGCGTGCCCGGGCTCTCGCTCCGCCGACGAGATCGACGGCATGGTCGAGATCACCGTCGTCCGCCGCGCCGGCGACATCAAGCGCTACGTGCTCGCCGCCCGTCGCGGCGAGATGGAGATCGCGGAGCGCTCGGCTCCCGAGGCCGATGCCCGAATCGCCGGCCCCGAGCGGGCGTGGATCGAGGCCCTGGGCCCCGACGCCTCCCGCACGGAGCTGGAGATCACCGGCGACCGGAGATCGCCGACTGCTGCTGGACGCGCTGGCGCCTGGCGCGGTCGCGACGCTCGGGCCTCGAACGACCGCGCGCGATCCGGCGGCCGTGCGCGTCTGAGGCCCCAAGGCCCTCGACGGCACGAGCGTCGGCGCGCGCCGCGACCCATGCCCGGGGAGGGACTCGAACCCCCATGCCCTCGCGGGCAGCCGGTTTTAAGCCAGCCGTGTCTGACCAGTTCCACCACCCGGGCGGAGCCTCTGCAGGGAGCGTATCCGGCTCCGTCCTGGACTGGACACCGCAACTCGGGTCACACCGGTGAGTTGTAAGCCGACGGGTGCGACCGTGTCTCGACAGCGCGTGGAAGTCTCAGCCTCAAATACTCCGGCGCCGCCGGTCTTCGCGGCCCGACGCCGCTGCTGCGACTGCAGGGCGACGAGCGGCTGGTCGCGCTCACCCGCCGCGGCAACCAGGCCGCCTACGAGGCGCTGGTCGCCCGCTACCAGGCGCGGCTGCTCGCGTTCTGCCGCCACATGCTGGCTCCGCGCGAGGACGCCGAGGACGTGCTCCAGGAGGTCTTCGCCGCCGCGTTCAACGCGATGCTGGCCGACGACCGGCCGATCAACGTGCGGCCGTGGCTGTACCGGATCGCGCGCAACCGCTGCCTGAACCACCTGCGCAAGCAGACGCGCCATCGGCGTCGACTCGATGGACATCCACCTCGCCGAGCACGGCACGACCACCGCCGACAAGGTCCACGACCGCGAGGACTTCCGCCAGCTCGTCGCCGACGTGCAGACGCTGGCCGAGACGCAGCGCACCGCGCTGCTGCTGCGCGAGATCGACGCGCTGAGCTACGAGCAGATCGCCGAGGCGATGGAGACCACGGTCCCGTCGGTCAAGTCGCTGCTCGTCCGCGCGCGGGTCTCGCTGGCCGAGGCGGCCGAGGCGCGCGCGCTGACCTGCGACGAGGTCCGCGACGAGCTGGGCGAGTGGGCCGAGGGCCTGGCGCGCATCAGCGCGCCGGTACGCCGCCACGTGCGCGGCTGCCAGCGCTGCGGCGCCTTCAAGAAGCAGCTGCGCCAGACCAACAAGGCGCTGGCCGCCGTCTTCCCGGTCGGGCCGCTGCTGCTGCTCAAGAAGTTCCTGTTCGCCCAGGGCGCCTCGGGCGCCGCGGGCCGCGGCCGGGCGGCGCGGCGGCCACCAGCGGCGCGACCGGCGGCTCGATGGCCGCGGGCAGCGCGCTGTCGGCGGGCGTCGGCGCCGTCGCCACGAAGGCCGCGGCCGGCCTCGCCGCCGTGGCGATCGTCACGACGGGCGTGGCCGAGGTCGACCACGCCCAGCACCATCGCCTCCAGCGCTCGCACGCACCCGCGCAAGCCATCGCCTCCGCCCCGCCCCGCGTCGTCACCTCCAGCGCCCAGGTGCCCGCGCCGGCGCCGGCGCCGATCGCCGTCAGCTCCACGCCGCAGAAGTCCCCGACCGCAGCGCAGCAGGCGGCCGACGACCGGCCCAGCAGCGCGGCGCCGTCGAGCACCGTCCCGGCCCCGGCGACGCCCGCCCCGACCGACACGAGCGCGACGACCGGCGTCCCCTCCTCCACCGCGCCGACCGGCACGCAGGAGGGCTATGACAACACGCGCCTTCCCGACCAGCCCGGCACCGGCGCCACGACGACGACGCAGCCCGAGTCGCCGATCACCGCGATCACGCCCGCGCCCGCCGATCCCGCACCGCCCGCCACGACGGTCCCGGCGCAGCCTGCGCCCGCCGACCCGGCGCCGAGCACGCCGTCGACCACGGCCCCGACCGCGCCTGCCGATCCGGCACCGCCCGCCGACGGCTCGTCCACGGTGCCGTCGACCCCCACGGTGCCGAGCACCGTGCCGCCCGCGCCGGCCACCTCCTCGATCCCCGAGGACTGACCACCCGGGCCCGACCGCCCGGCCTCAGGGCCGCTCGGTGCCGAAGCACACGATCTCGGCGATCGTCCGCCCGGGCTACGGGCGCTCGGTGCCGAAGCGAAACGATCGCAACGCCGTCTTGAGGCCGCCGTTGTGGCCGACATCATCGGCGCGCACGATCGCCGGGGAGCGCGGGGCGGTGACGAGGAGGTCGGCACCCTCGCGCGCGGTCACGCTGGGCAGCAGCAGCACGCGGCGCCCGTAGGTCAGCGGCCCGCCGGGACGGCGGAACTGAAAGACGATCTCGAAGCCCTGCTGCTGGTTGATGTTCGCGCGGCCGTCGGAGCGCCAGACGAAGTTGGGGTACTCGCGCGCCATCCGCGCCTGCTGCTGGGCGGCGTAGAGCGGCAGAAAGCCGGCGGCGTCGCCACGATAGGACGGCAGCCGCAACTCCCGCACCGCGAAGGACTGCGCTCTGCTGCCGACGCGCGCGAGCTCGCCGGAGGTCGGCGCGAGCCGGTGAAACGGCGCGCGGTAGACGAAGTTGAAGGCGACCGGCGTCCGCACGACCACGGCGCGCTTGGCGTCGGCGCCGTCACCTCGCAGGACCAACACGTACAAGATCGCGACGATGACCAATCCGCCCAGCGCCGCGAGGCCGAAGCGCACCACTTGCGGCAGCACCCGCAGCCGCGGCCCCAGCAGCTCGGGCAGCGTCGGGCCGAACTCGGGGCGGACGGCGGGCATCGAGTGCGGAGTCTAGGCGGCTAGGGCCCGGGATCGCCGCCGTTGACCACGTGCAGCACCGTCTTGCCGCCGCCGGCGGTCGTCACCGGGTAGTCGCCGGGCTTGAGGCCCGCCAGGCGCTTGGTCGCCGTCTGACCCGCGGCAACCGACAGCGTGCCGCCGCCCGGCGCGGCAATCGTCAGCTTCTCGGCGCTCCCCTTGGCGCTGACCTGCAGCTCGATCGCCAAGAAGGCCGGAATGGTCACGACCGTCGGCGACAGCGCCCCACCATCGGCCGTCAGCGTGACGGGAACGCGCGCGGCCTCCTCGTCGCCGGCGCCGCCTTCCCCCTGCTCCCCGCCGGCGGGCGCGCCGCCGGTCGTCGTCGGCTTGACGCCGCCCGGCGGGAGGCCGGTGGTCGCGGTCGGACGCGTCGAGGTCGAGGTGGACGTCGAGGTCGTCGGCGTGACGACCGTCGTCGTGGGCACCGTGGCGTCGGGCCCGGTCGCCGGGCCGACGGCCGTCGTCGGCCCCTGCACGACCGTCGCCGACGTGGTGTCGTCGCCCCCGCAACCCGCGGCGGTCA
Source organism: uncultured Conexibacteraceae bacterium (assembly GCA_963731005.1). GTDB lineage: Bacteria > Actinomycetota > Thermoleophilia > Solirubrobacterales > Solirubrobacteraceae > Baekduia. The sequence goes on from CAVSTZ010000001.1 coordinate 1,856,561, forward strand.
GCGCGACGACCGCCACGAGCGCTGCGCCTGCGCGCCTCACTGCCCGATCGAGAACATCGCCTCGAGGTCGTGCTCGGAGAACACCTCGAAGGCGACCATCGTCTGCGTGCGCGCGACGCCCGGCGAGCTTGACGATCGTCCGCCGGTGATGACCTCGGCGAGCTGCTCGTGGCTCGCGCACGCGCACGATCGCGACGAAGTCCCACTCGCCGGTGACCGAGTAGGCCTCGGCGACGCCGTCGAGGTCGGCGAGCGCGCCGCCGAGCGTCGTCAGCGCGTCGCGCTCGGCCTCGATCAGGACGATCGCGTGGGTCATAGCGTCGTGCGTCTCGCCCGGGTCGAGGACGATGACCTCGGCGAAGCCGGCGTCTCTGCACGTCGGCCTTGAACGCCTGCGGCGTCGGTCTCGATCGGCGGGAACGTGTCGTAGTGGCACGGGATCACCTGGTCGGCCCCGACCAGCTCGGCCGCGTCGACGGCGTCGAAGCGGTCCATCGTGTAGTGGCCGCCGATGCAGATCAGCGCGACGTCGATTGGCTCGCGCTTGGCCGGCAGCGCGAGGTCGCTGAACAGCGCCGTGTCGCCGAGGTGGTAGATCGCGCTTGCCGCCGAAGCTCGATCGACGAGGCCCGCCGGCGTGTTGACGGTGCCCTTCGGCGTCGTCGACGTGTGCCACGCGGGCGTCAGGCGCGACCGCAGCCCCAGTCGAGGTCGACGGTGCCGCCGATGTTGGGGTCGATGACGTCGGTCGACGCCGGCCTCGCTCGAGCTCGTCGGCCAGCTCGACGATCGCCACGACCGGCGCGCCGGTGCGCTTGGCGATCGCGACCGTGTCGCCGATGTGGTCGCCGTGGCCGTGGGTGAGCAGGATCGCGTCGGCGGCGACCTCGTCGGCGCGTCGCGGCGGCCTTCGGGTTGCCGGTCAGGAACGGATCGATGAGCACGGTCGTTGCCGTCGGCTCCAGCGCGAACGCGGCGTGGCCCAGGAAGCGGATCTCCATGCTAGGTCGTCTCCTCTGCATCGTCGTTCGACGATCGAACAGCTCGCGTGCCAGCTCGAACCCGACCGCCACGCCGACGAGCATCCCCAGGCGCGTCTCCTCGGCGACCAGCGCGCGCAGCGCGCGACGCGCGCTCGCGGATCGTCGTCGATCGACGGCGACGCCGGCGATCTGCGCCTCGTGGGCCTCGCCGAACCAGCCGCCGTCCGCGAGCGCCTCGTCGAGGACGCGCTGCAGGCCGGGCGCGGCGTGGGTGACGATCTCCTGGGCGTGGACGAAGCGCTCGGGGTCGCTCGACGAGCGCCGCGACGGCGGCGTCGACCTGCTCGGCGGTGTAGCGGCGGTCGGGCACGACGTCACCAGCCGCTCGCCGCGGCGCGACGCGTGCGCGCACGGCGTGTCGGTGCCGCGCACGAGCATGAGCCCGGCCAGCGCGCCGACCACGAGCCCGGCGAACGTCCGCGATCGCGCTGGCGCCCGGAACGACCAGCGGCATCGCAGCGCGACGGCACGCCGATCACCGCGGTGCCGAGCAGGTCGCCGTCGTGCTCGACGCCGCTGCGGCGCGCGCAGGACGTCGGGCACGGCCCAGGCGGCGAGCAGCCCGAGCGCCGCGCCGTTGCGCGCCGAAGATCAGCGTGTCCGGCGCCGGCCGCCGCGCCGAGCGCGTCGCCGCCGACGCCGCAGGCGACGAACAGCGCGAGCACGAGCGATCGGGCCGTGGCGCCGCTCCAGCCGCCAGCCGAAGATGCCGATCGCCAGCAGCGCGGCGAACTGCGTACCAGGCGTTGGCGTAGAGGAACGGCGACGGTGACGTACGCGCCACCGCGTCGCCGCTCGAGCGACCGACGAGCGCGACGTCGGCGTCGCTGACGAACGGCAGCGACCAGGAAGCCGAACAGCGACAGCGACGACGAGCGCGAGCGTCGCGTACGGGCGGCCGCGTCGGATCGCCGCGGATGCCGGGGATCTCGCTCGGCGCGCAGCGGGCCGAGCGTCGGGCGCGGCGCACGCCGCGGCGCGCGCGGGCTGCGTCGCCGGACGCGTCGCGCTCGATCTTCGGCGCGCGCTTGCGCAGCCGGGTGCCGCAGTACGGGCACTCGGTGATGTACGGGCTGACCTCGACCCGCAGCTTCTTGCAGACGACGAAGAGGTCGGGCGTCCCGGCCATCGACGATCGATTGTAGGCCCCCGGAGCCCGCCGGGCGCGGTCTGCGCGACTAGCTCAGGCGCTCGCCGTGCGGCGACGATCTCGGCCATGACCTCGCGCAGGTCGTGGTTGGCCTCGTAGACGACGATCTGGCGGGCGGCGCCGTTGCCGCGCGTCGAGCAGATCGTCGATGCCCGTCGAGCTCGGCGGCCGAGCCGAGGTCCTGCGCGTGCTCGCGCAGGCGGTCGAGCAGCCGCCGGGCGAGCGCCGGTCGCCACGCGGTCGCGTGGTCGGCAGGTCGACGAGCTCGCCGTCGAGGCCGTGGCGCGCGGCCAGCCACTTGTTCTCGTCGAGCATCTGCCACGGGTACTCGCCGAGCGTGCTTGCCCGCGTCGAAGTGCTCGGCCAGCTCCTTGACCATCGCCTGGATCAGCGCCGCGAGCGCCGAGCGTGTGCTCGACGCGCGTCTGCGAGTCGCAGCGCGCGGATCTCGACCGTGCCGAAGCTTCGGGTGCGGGCGCACGTCGTACCAGAGGTAGGTGTAGTCCTCCATCACGCCGCTGCGCGACCATGAACTCGATCTGGCGCTCGTAGTCGTCCCAGTCGCCGTAGCGTCGGCGGGATGCCCGACGCGCGGGAACGCGCGGAAGATCGGCATGCGCGTCGACGCCAGGCCCGGTGCCGTCGCCGCGCCAGAACGGCGAGTTGGCGCTCAGCGCGAGCAGCACCGGCACGTGGACGCGCATGCCGTTGGCGACGTGGATCGCCTTGTCGGGGTCGTCGATGCCGACGTGGACGTGCATGCCGAAGATCAGCTCCTGGCGCGCGACGAAGCGCAGCGCGGAGATCAGGTCGCGGTAGCGCGGGCGCGGCGACGATCCGCTGGTCCTCCCACATCGCGAACGGATGCGTGCCGGCCGAGCCGATCGTCAGCCCGCGCCGCGCGGCGGTCGTCGCGCACCTGGCGGCGCAGCGCGCGCAGCTGCTCGCCGGCCTCGGCGGTGTTCGCGGCACGGGTCGGTCGCGATCTCGAGCACCGACTCCATCAGCTCGGGCTTGATCTCGCCCGTCGTCGGCGCCGTCCTCGAGCAGCGACTCGATCGCGTTGACGAGGTCGAGCGACTCGGCGTCGACGATCATCAGCTCCTCCTCGATGCCGATCGTGTAGCTCGGCCCGGTGAAGTGGTGCTCCATCTGGCGCGGGAGCCTACCCGACTGCGGGCTACGATCGAGGCGCGTACCGACGCGCACGACTCCGATGGAGGTAGACTCGACCGTGACCACCGCACGAGCTGACGACCGATCGCGTCTCGAGGAGCTGCTCGGCGACGACGCCGACTCGCTCCTCAACCACGCGTGCAAGACGCATCGCCGAGCGACGAGCTGCACCTGCCCGGGCCCCGACTTCGTCGACCGCGTCGTGCGCCGAGCACCGACCGCTCGCCGCAGGTGCTGCGCAACCTGCAGCGGCTCTTCGACCACGGCCGCCTCGCCGGCACCGGCTACGTGTCGATCCTGCCGGTCGACCAGGGCATCGAGCACTCGGCGGCCGCGTCAGCTTCGCGCCGAACCCGGTGTACTTCGACCCGGAGAACATCGTCGAGCTCGCGATCGAGGGCGGCTGCAACGCCGTCGCCTCGACGTTCGGCGTGCTCGGCGCGGTCGTCGCGCAAGTACGCCCACAAGATCCCGTTCATCGTCAAGCTCAACCACAACGAGCTGCTGACCTACCCGAACAAGTTCGACCAGATCATGTTCGGCTCGGTCGCAGCAGGCGCTGCGACCTCGGCGCCGCCGGCGTCGGCGCGACGATCTACTTCGGCTCCGACGAGTCGACGCGCCAGATCCTCGAGGTCGTCGCAGGCCTTCGCGGAGGCCCACGAGCTCGGCATGTTCACCGTGCTGTGGTGCTACCTGCGCAACACCGCGTTCAAGCAGGACGGCGTCGACTACCACGTCGCCGCCGACCTCACCGGCCAGGCCAACCACCTCGGCGTGACGATCGAGGCCGACATCATCAAGCAGAAGCTGCCCGAGAACAACGGCGGCTACAACGCGCTGTCAAGGGCTTCGGCAAGACGTCGCAAGCTCGTCTACGACGACGCTCACGACCGACCACCCGATCGACCTCACCCGCTACCAGGTCGCCAACTGCTACATGGGCCGCGCCGGCGCTGATCAACACCGGCGGCGCGTCGTCGGGCGCGACCGACCTGGCCGAGGCCGTGCGCACCGCGGTGATCAACAAGCGCGCCGGCGGCACGGGCCTGATCTCCGGCCGCAAGGCGTTCCAGCGCCCGATGGCCGAGGGCGTCGAGCTGCTGAACGCGATCCAGGACGTCTACCTCTCCGACGAGGTCACGATCGCGTAAGCGCTGCGGCGCGCGGCGTGCGACGCGTCGCGACGGCGCACCCGTCGCGCCCGGCGCCGCGCCTAGGGTCGGCGGCCGATGCGTCGCGCCGCTCGCCGCTCGCGCGTCCTCGTCGTCGCTCGCTCGCCGCCGGCCGCGGCTGCGGTCGCGGCGTCGGCCGACGCCGGCGGCGGATCGCCCGCGGCTCGACGCACGGCGCACGCGTGCGTGCGCGTCGTCGACGGCGACACGATCCTCGTGCGCCGTCGGCGGCCGCCAGGAGCGCGTGCGCTACATCGGGATCGACACGCCCGAGTCGGTCAAGCCGCGACACGCCGGTGCAGTGCTTCGGCAAGCGCGGCCTCGGCCGAGAACGCACCGGCTGGTCGACGGGCGGACGCGTGCCGGCTCGTCGCCGACGCCGAGCCGCGCGACCGCTACGGCCGGCTGCTGGCCTACGTCTACCGCGGCCGGCGACGGGCTGTTCGTCAACGCGCGAGCTGGTGCGCGGCGGCTACGCGCCGACGCTGACGATCGCGCCGAACGTCGCGCTTGCGCCGACCGCTTCGCGGCGCTGGCACGGCGCGGCGCGCGAGCGCCGGGCGCGGGTTATGGAGCGCCTGTGCGCGGTAGCCTCGTCGCGGCGGATGCGCATGCGTCAGAGCCTCGCCCAGCTGGAACGGGCGTTCGTCGACGAGATCGAGCAGGACCGCGAGCAGGCCGAGCGCGCTGCGGCGCGAGGCGAGCCGTGCGCGCGCGCACAGCGCCATCTCGAGAAGACCCACAAGCGCGGCTCGATGCGCTTCGGGCTGCTCGTCCTCATGCTCGTCGCCACGGCCGTCCTGGTGACGGTCGCGATGTTCGAGACGCTGTACTACGTCATGGGCTGAGGCCCGGCGCGCGCGCTACTCGGCCGCGGTGCCGAGCTTGCGCAGCGCCTCGTCGACCTCGCCGCGGACGTTGCCGCTGTTGCCGGCGGCTGCGCCTCGACGGCCCGGCGCGCTCCTGCTGGATCTCCAGGTAGACCTCCTTGCGGAAGACCGGGATGTCTCGCGGAGCCTGGATCCCGATGCGGACCTTCTCGCCCATGATCGACAGGACGGAGACCTCGATGTCGTCTCCGATCATGATGCTCTGGTTGGACTTTCGTGTCAGTACGAGCATGGTTGGACGCCTCCCAACGTCCCTGCCACCGGGCGATCGAGTCTCGCAGGGCCGTTGCCCACATGCAAGCAGCGCGAAACCATCAAATTGCGGGAACGTCGTCGGATCACGAAGCGTTGTCCCAAAAGCCTGTGCGAAGTCGTGTGCGGGAGGTCGGGCATCGGACTGCAGCCTGACGTACGGTGCCGACGTACCGCCCGGACTGTCGACTAGGATGGCCACCTTCGTATGGCAAGACGATCGCTCCGCCCTCATCTGAACCAGATCCGTACGTGGGTGCGCCAGGGGCGCACCGACGCGTGGATCGCGCACCAGCTGGAGGTCACCGTCCAGCAGATCGAAGCCTTCAAGAAGGAGAACGAGCTGCTCCCCGACGGCGAGTCCTCGGAGTCCCCCGGGGTCGACTTCGACGACGAGATCGAT